>NZ_JAGSPN010000324.1 GCF_018139685.1 Cognatundibacterium luofuense | reverse complement strand
GCATCCCTGCTGTTTCCGATTCCGCGCAGCGCTAAACGCGAGGAAATCGGCATCAGTGGCACCCTGCCTTTCTTTGGGGTGGATATCTGGAATGGCTATGAACTGTCCTGGCTCAATCAACGCGGTAAGCCACAAGTTGCAATTGCTCGTTTCCACGTGCCGGCAGATTCGCCAAACATCATTGAATCGAAGTCCTTCAAGTTGTATCTGAATTCCTTTAACCAGACTAAGGTGGCGGATACGGATACACTGATCCATACTTTACAACGCGATCTGACTGCCGCAGCCGGTGCTTATGTCCCGGTCAGCCTGACCTTGCCGGAACAGTTTTCCCAGTTACAGATGCAGGAACTCA
>NZ_JAGSPN010000323.1 GCF_018139685.1 Cognatundibacterium luofuense | reverse complement strand
AGCACCCTGACCAGGTATGGATTCGAAACCCACCTGTCCTCCCATATGTTCAACCAGTTCACGCGTAATGGCCAGGCCCAGACCGGTTCCACCTTTTTCACGGGTATCAGACGAATCTGCCTGTGCAAATTTCTGAAAAATTCTGCTTCTGAATTCCTTTGGAATGCCATTGCCCCGGTCCGTGACACTGATACGCACATAGTCATTCTGCAAACTGGTTGAAATAGTCACGGTTTCTTGTTGAGGCGAATATTTAATGGCGTTGGACAGCAAGTTAGAAATAATTTGCATGAAACGCTGACTATCGACAGAAATCAGGACTTCAGGTACAGGTTCATTGATAGACAGGCTTATC
>NZ_JAGSPN010000322.1 GCF_018139685.1 Cognatundibacterium luofuense | reverse complement strand
GAATTTTTCTGTGGATGAAGAATTTTACCTGGCCGACTGGCGCAAAATCAGTATGGCCATTGCCATCGTTACAGCTGGCGCGATTGCGGCGGTGATTGCGGCATTCCGTATTTTGATACAGTTATTCCTGCAGCGTGAGCAGGATATGCAAGTCATGACTGCATTAAAACGCGAAGCGGACGTCATCAATCAAAATCAAACTACTTTGTTGGAAAACCTGACTGAACAACAAGCAGCGCTGAAAGCATCTTCAGATCGTTTGACCGCGATATTTGAAAATGCAGCGGATGGTATTGTGATGATCGATGATCAAGGCCAGGTAGAGGCAGTCAATCCGGTGGCGGAGGCGATTTAC
>NZ_JAGSPN010000321.1 GCF_018139685.1 Cognatundibacterium luofuense | reverse complement strand
TGCTTTGCTTTTTCTGCCGCATTTATACTTTTGGATTGCGCTGATCAGGCGTTGGTATCAGCGGCAATAACAGGTAAAACAAAGAGCCATGGCCCTCTTCGCTCTTAAAACCGATTTTTCCACCCATTTTTTCTATCATGGTTTTGCTCAGACTCAGGCCCAGACCGGTACCCGCATATTTGCGGGCGGAGTTGGCTTCTGCCTGGGTAAATTTCTGGAAAATACTGGATTTGAAGTCATCCGAAATGCCTATGCCGTAGTCCTGTACTTCTACTTTCACCCATTCACCGCGCATCGACAGCCGCACGTCAACCCGGGCTCTTTGTCCGGAAAATTTAATTGCGTTTGAGAGCAAG
>NZ_JAGSPN010000320.1 GCF_018139685.1 Cognatundibacterium luofuense | reverse complement strand
AAGTACATGGCCAGCGTAATCATGATTTCGGTCAGATAAACACTGGCTAATAATCCCCCCCATCCCCAATAGCTAGTCGCAATAATCGCATACACGATATGCACAGGACCCGCTACCATATAAATACGACTAAGCGCAGCCCCCTCACCCAACGCTAACAATCGCCACTGAGCAAAAACTGTAGCAACGGCGATCACCACTGGCAGCAATGCAAACGCTTTGAGATAAATACTAATTCCCTCGAAGGCCGCGCCGAAATAATATTTCGCGACGAAGTCTGCGCCGAAGAAAACAACAAAGGCGCCCACTATTTGCGTGCCTACCAACGCTATCCAACCTAAACGATTTAGCTTTAC
>NZ_JAGSPN010000319.1 GCF_018139685.1 Cognatundibacterium luofuense | reverse complement strand
GGCATTCGTGCCTATCGCGGCCAGGCTAAATGTCATGCCACCCAGCAGATTGACATCCTGACTGACTCCGATTTTGTAATCGCTATAACTTGCAGCACTGGCGTTGATGCCCTGAACTTTTTGGTAGCCAGCATGCAGATTCAGCGTCAGGCCTTCACGCAGTACAATATTTGCACCGAGGTCGAGGTAGCCGCTGTTTTTGCTATCCACAATACCGAACAAGGGGGTGAATGCATGTGAATACTTGAGGTAGGCCGGACCATAATTCAGCTGGCCGTAAAGTTCCAGCGTATTCGCATCTTTCAAGCCGACCTGATCCAGTTTGTTACCGGCATAGATATAGCCCAGTACGCCGA
>NZ_JAGSPN010000318.1 GCF_018139685.1 Cognatundibacterium luofuense | reverse complement strand
AAAAATAGACATTTTACACTCCTCTCAATTAATTCATCTTCAAAAAACACATCACAAAAAATATACGCGATATTTCTCAGCCATTGATTGAAGTGTGGTTTATCCTTACGATTAGGCAGCCGGTGTTTTGATCAGTCTTGATGACGGTAACGATTCCATGCGGCGCATCGCGATGCGCCCTACCCGCTCTACAATTCGTTCCGCCTTACAGCCTTAACGCAGCTTGATTCGGGAAGGTTTCCTTCAAATAGGCAATCAATTGCTTACGAGACAAATGCGGATTTGAAGTCATTGCTTCTGACAAAACTTCACCTCCTTGAACTTCAAAGCTTAAAAAAACCGCAATTGGTGTTATG
>NZ_JAGSPN010000030.1 GCF_018139685.1 Cognatundibacterium luofuense | reverse complement strand
CCGCCAGCGCGAAAGCAGAACCGAAACCAGTGGCAACGCCTGCTGCAACAGAAACGAAAGCGGCTGAAGCTAAAACAGAAGCGAAACCAAAGAAAGTAAAGAAAGCGAAAAAGCACGCTGAAGGCGGTGCGGAAGTGAAGCCGGAAGTCAAAGCTGACGCAGCAAAACCAGTGGCTGGCAAATAAACAGCAAGCATCTCTCTCCATGTTTTGACCGGGCTTTGCCCGGTTTTTTTATGGTACTCGCCAGCGCAGATCTGTCTGAATCGTCGGTCATGGTCTGGTTGGTTGTCTGTAAATTCCTCAGACAAGGACAGCGTTTTTCGGTCACTTTTCTCAATGTCCGGGCATCAGATGTGGCTCCGTACCGACACCTTGTGCAGGAAAAAGCATGTGCCTTCCTATAAGTGTAAAGAAAGCGTCATGAAATTCCAGCAGAATGGACTGAATATGATTTAATCAGGTTCATCTTAAATTTCATGTTCATCATGATGAAGGCCATTCTGCCAGCGTTATTCTTACTGACGCCGCTTGTAGCAAGTAGTGCGACTGACTTAAAAGTTGCTGTATGGGAAGGCGCTGCGCCATTTTTCCAGAAAACGGAGACTGGCTGGAAAGGGCCTTGTACTGATATTTTCCGGGCAATTGAAGAAATCGAACCCCAAGTTCGTTTTGTGACAGATCCGGAACCGATGCCTTTACGCCGTGTTGAATATGAGATGCAGGCTGGTCGTCGTGATATTGTCTGTGGCGCCCGTAAAAGTGCCGTACGTGAAGAGGCAGGATTTCAGTTTCTGAAAAACTATCTTCATATCACAGGATATCGCCTTGCAGTCCGTTCAAGTGACAATGTTCAGGTAAAAACCTGGGACGATGTCC
Source organism: Cognatundibacterium luofuense (assembly GCF_018139685.1). Classification (GTDB taxonomy): domain Bacteria; phylum Pseudomonadota; class Gammaproteobacteria; order Burkholderiales; family Burkholderiaceae_D; genus Undibacterium; species Undibacterium luofuense. The sequence continues at coordinate 506 of NZ_JAGSPN010000030.1, read as the reverse complement.
GCCAAACCAAAGACCGCGTACTGATTTTGCAGGGGCACGCAGATATTCCGCGTTTGCTTGCCATGGGAATACAACTGGACAGCAGTGCTCCTTCGGCGGAACAGAATCTGATCAAACTGATCGGCGGACGTGCCCGTTTCTTCTACGCCCGTGATTCGTATTTTAAAAGTACCGAATTTCTCAGTCGCGGAGACCGTCAGGTCAGAGTTTTACCTGTGCTGTTTGATCCCAGCCCGGCATTTATTGCCGCCAGTAAAAATGTGTCTGCAGAGATGGTTCAGTTAATTGATCAGGCCTACGCAAAGTTACTGAAAAACGGTGATGTAGCCCGCATTCTGCGTACCCATGGTATCGAAAACTGATCCCTGACCGGATCTGTGCTTCTTTCAGAAAAAATCGTCAACCGCCTTGTCTCCGGCCCCGTTAAGGAAGCACGCAGCAACACACTGCGCCGCAAGATAAAGCGAACATACTTAACTGATTTTTTAAGAAGAGGCACACCATGA
>NZ_JAGSPN010000317.1 GCF_018139685.1 Cognatundibacterium luofuense | reverse complement strand
CAACTTGCGTAATCTGAGTGAGTAATTGTTGCGGCTAAAGTTGTGGCCAGCTTTTTCCCAACACTCATTCTCCTGGCCACGATTACGCAAGCCCCCACCTTTCCAGTAAGAAATTCTTGCACCATGCCATTCGCTAAGAATGCCCAATCCTGACAGAAGATTTTCCGACAATTCAAAATCTATTTCCTGAATTTCTCACGGAACCCAAGCTTGCGTCATCGCACTGTAACATTTCGTAACTAATATTGCCGAAAATCAAGTTTCACCCTCACACACATCTGCAATGACAACCGCCCTGCTCACGATACTCTCCCCCGCCATGCGTCTGATGCAACACTTCCGCATTACGCATAAAG
>NZ_JAGSPN010000316.1 GCF_018139685.1 Cognatundibacterium luofuense | reverse complement strand
ACACGAATTCGCCTAAGTCGTGGTAATTGCCTGAAAGTTTTACGTCAATGGGTAATTCTGCATAGTAGTCTTTAATTACAGGCACACCCGGCTTAAACGAATCAAACTGCAGACCCCGGCCAGCACCAGCCTGGTTAATATCAGACAGCAAAGCATCCATTTCTGCCTTACTCGGCAATTGCTTTTCCATGGTCGCTACATATTGCTGCACTAAGGCACGCTGGTCTTTCAAGGCATCCAGATTGATCGCCTGCTGCATCTTGTCACGGTATTGCTGCTTAAGGGCCTGCTCTTCCTGCTGACGCGCCTCGATTTCTTCGGTTTGGGTGCTCCAGTAAAAAAACCAGCCCAATCCT
>NZ_JAGSPN010000315.1 GCF_018139685.1 Cognatundibacterium luofuense | reverse complement strand
CAGAAGGTTTGCAGTGCCTGCTCCAGGTCGGCACGCTGATAACCTTCCGCCAGCCGGAAAGGTGCTTTCAGCGTAGCATGAAAACCATAGCGTCTGGCATCGCGCGTCAGGGTATGCAAGACCTTGGGAGCAACGTCCGTGACGCGCAGTTGCTGCCCTTCCCGCATATCGCGGATATCGCGACCCAGCCACAGATTACCGGCTTGCAGCCAGGCCGGGTTGGATATGGGGGAAAAGTAAAGCGCGTAACGGGCCATTAATCACCTACCTGATCACTCGGAAAGCGCAATGAATCGCGCAATAAAAAACTCATCGGCATGGACAGATTCGCGCCTTTAGGCGGAATCGCGCGCATA
>NZ_JAGSPN010000314.1 GCF_018139685.1 Cognatundibacterium luofuense | reverse complement strand
CAACCGTACGATGGTCTCGGACACCCTGGCTTTCAGACTGGTCCAGCGAGCCAGATCGGTATCATAGTCACCACTCAGGCGATATACAAAAGTGGTGTAAACACTGGCACCCTGCGCGTATAAATGCGATAAATGGGTGTAGGTATGCACCTGCTCGCCAGACTCTGCAAAACTCTGCTGCGCGGCCAGCTCCACACCCTGCATCATGGCGCGGACTTTGGGCCAGTCACAGGCCGTTTCCACTGTATCAATCGCGTAGCCGTGCTGCCACAAGGTATTGCGCAGATACACATTACGGAAGCGGCCCTGCTTCCATTTTTCCCCCATGGTTTTACCGATATGTACGCCACGGTAGGT
>NZ_JAGSPN010000313.1 GCF_018139685.1 Cognatundibacterium luofuense | reverse complement strand
ATGTTCAACAGCTCAAATCTGGCGTTTTCTTTGGTCTTTTCGAGTATCTCGCGCGCGCTGTCTACGTTCTTTTCAGCCAGACTGATCTCGCCCTGATAGGCATAACGTGCAAATAAAGGTATCTGTACCGATATGCCAAAGCTGTTACCTGAGCCCAGTGTATTTGTCGGACTGACCGGATAATGCTCGAACTGCAGACCAACTGACACATCTCTGGTTTTCGCGGCCAACGCGAGCTGGCGCGCCGATAATGCGGCATCGAGCCTGGCCTGAGCAGACTTCACATCTGCCCTTTGCGCAATCAAAGGACGAATGTCCGCGTAGAGCAATTGCGCATCAGCAGCAGCTATGTCTGCC
>NZ_JAGSPN010000312.1 GCF_018139685.1 Cognatundibacterium luofuense | reverse complement strand
AATCACGCCTGCCAAACAGATCAACATCCAGCGTCGGCCAGATAACATGGATGACATCATATTTTTTCTTCTCGCGGTAAGTTTGAGGTGCAAACCCATCAGGTTTCGCATTTGAATGCGCTATCAGTCGTACGTGGATAAAACGAATTTTCCTGCTTTCCCGATTTGGCAATGTCGATTTCTCTATAAGTGCAGCGCAGCCTTGCACAACACATTAATGCTGTGCAAGCGCATTTTTACCGAATTAAAAAACCGCGTTTCATTTACGGCATAGGTTGTTGTTGTGTAACGCAGTGAATACCGCCGCCACCTTCGCCATACAATGTCGGCAGTCTCAGCATTTCGATGGTGAGGCCT
>NZ_JAGSPN010000311.1 GCF_018139685.1 Cognatundibacterium luofuense | reverse complement strand
CACATGTGCTCTTTGCAGCATAGGTCCATAGGCGTCGCGGAACAGACTCACATCGGTGACGGCAAGCGCACCGACGGTTTCGCCGTGATAACTGCCCTGCACGCAAATGAATTCCTGCTTCTCCGTCTGGCCCTGATTGCGCCAGGCATGAAAACTCATTTTTAAGGCGATTTCCACTGCCGAAGCGCCATCCGAGGCATAGAAGCAATGTCCCAGCTGATGCGAAGTCAGTGCCGCCAGCTGTTCAGATAATTCGATCACTGGCGCATGGGTGAAGCCAGCCAGCATCGCATGTTCGAGCTGATCCAGCTGTTCTTTGAGTGCGGCATTGATACGTGGATTGGCATGGCCGAACAGA
>NZ_JAGSPN010000310.1 GCF_018139685.1 Cognatundibacterium luofuense | reverse complement strand
CACATAAATCAACTGATGCAAGCGCTGCCAGGCTTTCCCACCCATGCGCCTGATCACACCATTGTGACTGCTTATGGCCAGTGGCACTAAAGCACAGAAAGCGATCAACCCAACCGCAATGAACGGACGCTTGAGCACATCCGCCCACATCTCCAGTAAATCGAAAAAATGATCGAACCAAAAGAACATCAGAAAATGCAGGGCCGCATAAAAAAACGTGTACAGACCCAACATGCGTCTGAAACGCAATAACCACGGCTGTTGCAGCAGTTTGCGCAGCGGCGTGACCGCCAGTGTCAGCACCAGAAAATACAAGGCCCAGTCGCCGCTGTAACGGGTCAGATATTCCAGCGGATTA
>NZ_JAGSPN010000309.1 GCF_018139685.1 Cognatundibacterium luofuense | reverse complement strand
ATCCTGCTGAAGTCAGTTTACACTGCGGGTATGTCTTACACACCCAGCCAAATGATGACCGCGACGCCGCCCGGACGCATGCACTATCTGTGGTTTGCCGGCCTGGCGCTGGCGGGTCATCTGCTGCTGTGGCAATGGGGTGCAATCAGCATACGGCCCACGCCTGCGCTCAGTCCCAAGCCGGCTCCCATGACCGTACAAATGCGTGTCCGGCCTCCCGTCACAGCAGCGATCACGCCAAGCACAGTACCGCCTGCGCGCTCACTTGCCAGCTCACCGGCCCGATCACAGTCTCGCAGCGAGGCCATGCCTGCTCCACCTGCGGCCAGTATCAGCCAGAGTGAAGCGCTGACCATCG
>NZ_JAGSPN010000308.1 GCF_018139685.1 Cognatundibacterium luofuense | reverse complement strand
ATCGAAACGGCTTATGTCATGCACAAGGCTGGTTTTGAAGCAGTTGACGTACACATGAGTGACCTGATCGCTGGCCGCGCCAATTTACAAGACTTTAAAGGCCTGATCGCCGTCGGTGGCTTCTCCTACGGTGACGTATTGGGGGCGGGCGAGGGCTGGGCGAAAACCATCCTGTTTAACCAAATGATGGCTGAGCAGTTCTCTGGTTTCTTCCATCGTGATGATACTTTTGGTCTGGGTATCTGTAATGGCTGTCAGATGATGAGTAATCTGAAATCCATCATCCCTGGTGCGCAGGCATGGCCTAAGTTTACGCGTAATAAGTCGGAGCAGTTTGAAGCCCGTTTGGCGATGGTGG
>NZ_JAGSPN010000307.1 GCF_018139685.1 Cognatundibacterium luofuense | reverse complement strand
ACCTTCATCTGTACAGACAAATATCTGCGTAGTGTAAGAAAAAAATACTGCCTATGTCGATATTACAAAGCACAGTGCTATCGTGGCTATTCTGCTGCTGCAGCCGGGTATGATCTTCACCATAGAACCCATGATCAATGCCGGTAAAGCGGCGACCCGCCAGCTGGCCGATGGCTGGACCGTAGAAACCCGCGACGGCTCCTGGTCCGCGCAGTGGGAACATATGGTGGTCGTCACAGAAAACGGCTGCGAAGTGCTGACCGCCTGGCCTGAAGCCGATACGGCTTATCCAGATGTGTTTGCTTAATTCCTAATTGGTCGTGGTGGTGTGGGCGCAGTGCGAAACTGCTCAGCCCAC
>NZ_JAGSPN010000306.1 GCF_018139685.1 Cognatundibacterium luofuense | reverse complement strand
GGTATCGGCTGGGTAATCGTTTCTTCCCAATGCGCCGGAGATTCATTTTTAGCTGGCAATACACGCGATATACCTTTTTATGATTCCAGCAATGACCACGTCGTCTGAGTAGTTGAAAGTACTTCCCAAATCCCCGTTCCGGAAATCGTTCGGCCAGCTCTTGTAAAGCGGCGATGATGTCGTCATCCGTCACGTACTTCGGCTGGTAATTCAGGGTGGAGCGCGAGAGCACCATCGCTTTACACGCCTGGCGCTGACTCAAACCAACCTCCTGCAACTGCCTGACGTAATCTCGCTTCTGGTCCGGGGTCAGCGCTTTAAACCGATCACCTCTTTAAATGCATGATTCTCCAGTGAC
>NZ_JAGSPN010000305.1 GCF_018139685.1 Cognatundibacterium luofuense | reverse complement strand
GCCACCTGCCAGCATACAGCTGAAGGTCACGGTTTTTCCTTCCGGCGAGATACTGCTCATTTTTAAAAAACCGTCGACCACACCCATCCAGTGATCGACAGGATCACCTTTACGACACACAAACGCGCCGGCCGGTACAAAGCGCTCTGTTACTTCGTCCCTGACTTTTTGCATGTGTTCCGGTACCAGCATGCTGGCCCACATGGTGTGTTGAAAACGCAGTTCTGGATCGCTGTTGGATGTAGTCATGTTTGTGCAACGCACCACCGAAAGTTGTCTCAATTACTCAGATTGTCAGTCAAACGACAGCAGTGATATGAAGAACACCGCTAGACTCAGCCCCTGACTGTCACAGAGCA
>NZ_JAGSPN010000304.1 GCF_018139685.1 Cognatundibacterium luofuense | reverse complement strand
GGAAGAGCCGATCGGCGTTGAGCGTTTATTGAAATTGGCAGAAAAACGTTAAGCCGCGCTAGCTTGTTTGTCGTGACAGCATCGATCAAAGCAAGAAGTTGCTGCGATGCCGTTCCAGTTTCGACGTAGCAATTAATGACCTACCTTGGTGCTGATGTAATTGAAAATGGTGCGACTCGCGTTCACAGCCAAATGAGCTTCCGCTTCGCCCAGTAGATCTTCAGAGGGATGTGCGACGCTGCCATTATTTCGCAGCGAATTTAAGGCGTCGATGGCATGCGCAAAACCCTGTAGCACACGCCCCAAATCTTTATCGTACGAGCCTAGAGACTTCAGGACGGAGTGATTTTGACGCAAAA
>NZ_JAGSPN010000303.1 GCF_018139685.1 Cognatundibacterium luofuense | reverse complement strand
AGGGCGTCAAAGAGCGACTATCCGGTACCAATGGGTGTACGCACCTCACAGAGTTAGCACAGATTCTACCTACCGCAGCAATTCAAGCATTCGCCGGTGACGTGATCGATACACGTGACGCCGCCAGCAATTCCACTGATTCCAACCAGCCTTTCCAGTTAGACCGCTGCCACGCATTGCGTCTGGATGGACCGGCCGTTGTTCAGTATTACCCGCGTTGGGCGAAATCTTCGCCTGATGCAAAATCACCCAGCTAGTTTGTTTAATTATTATTTATACCTCAGTGTCTGAAGGGAAGTCGTATGAAAATCCATGAGTATCAGGGTAAAGAAATCCTCCGCAAATACGGAGTGACCGTA
>NZ_JAGSPN010000302.1 GCF_018139685.1 Cognatundibacterium luofuense | reverse complement strand
AGACAAGTCCAGATCGGGTTCGGCCAGTCAGCCTGGAGCCGAATTTCGGCGTAGTGAGCCGGGTAAACTGGAAGATTCAGGTGCATTCTGTCGACGAAGCGGCTTGGCGGGCTTTGGAGCAAATTCATAAGGGGGCAAGTCTGGAGCAGGCATTTGAAGTCGCATTGCAAACTCAGGCTGAGTTTGATGTGGCGCAAGGCCTGAGTCAATGGCTGGAATGGGACTGCTTTGCAGACCTGACGCCTCACGTCAATTCCTTCGCTTCGCAACGATGAAAACACTGTTTGTAGCCAGATTTGCTGTGGCGGAGCGTGATAACTGTTTGCTGCCAAGGCAGTCAGAACAGATGCGAATTCAGA
>NZ_JAGSPN010000301.1 GCF_018139685.1 Cognatundibacterium luofuense | reverse complement strand
CTGCAAAAATTGATCAGATCACGATAGAAGCGAATGAATTGATTTCTCAGGATAGTGACAAGAACCTGTTTCAACTGACCGTACAATTACAAAATCACAGCACGATGCCTATGAGCTGGCCACACATAGAATTGATTTTGAATGATGCCAAGGATAAAACCGTCATTCAGAAAAGCTTTAGTCCAAAAGAGTATTTAAGCGAGGTGGACGAGCTTGGCAAAGGTATTGCTGCCGGTTCAGACAAGAATATCAAAATTTATTTTGAACTGCCTAAGCTCAAAGCATCTGGCTATCACGTTGGTGCGTTTTACCCCTGACCTGCCGTCCTCAACCGATACCACTGACAACGCTCCTTGTCAC
>NZ_JAGSPN010000300.1 GCF_018139685.1 Cognatundibacterium luofuense | reverse complement strand
CGATAGGCTTTTTGTTTTTCTGCATCCGACGAATAGAGCTTTTTTCTACCCATGATTGCACCTAGTTTTTCGTAACATGCGACGTTTTGAATAAGCTACTTTTTAACGACCAGTTTAGTAATGGCGCCCGTTGACGTTTTGACCGCCAGCGACGCAGCAAAAGCCGACACAATCAAAGACAAAGCCTTGTCAACGCCGAGGAATTGCACCAGCCCGCCAATATCCCCACCGATGCCGGCATAACTGCTTTTCATCAACTCGACCAGCCAATCAGTCGCAACTGTTACGCCCTTATAAGTGACGTAGGACATACCGAGCGCAAGCAATACACGACCAACCAAGGATGCGGCGACCTGTGCC
>NZ_JAGSPN010000299.1 GCF_018139685.1 Cognatundibacterium luofuense | reverse complement strand
ATTATTTGAACGAGGGGCTTGCAAAGAGTCAGCGAGTCCTTCATAATCTCGTTTCTCTGCTGCTGACGAACAAAACGATTCGAAGCAAAAGCCGGAAGGCAAGCAGAAAAAAGAATTCAATATTCTGTGATCTTTAACAATTAACAGTCAATAAATGTGAGCACTTGATGAAAGCGCACCGCTTGGTTTTTAACTGAGCGGCAAGCTTAAAAAATATCAACTGCTTCACAAGAAATAAAACAAGACGATTTTCAGAAATGAGAATTGAACTGTCAGTATTTTGAGTGAGCGACAGACAGAAATGTCTTTAAACAGAGATTAAACTGAAGAGTTTGATCCTGGCTCAGATTGAACGCTGGC
>NZ_JAGSPN010000298.1 GCF_018139685.1 Cognatundibacterium luofuense | reverse complement strand
GGTGTTTGTGTTGGCAGTGCAGTCCACCTTTGCTAATGGGACTATTCCTTTTAATCTGGTTGCTGCAGCTTCATACTCAGGGGCAAGCCTCTTGCAATGTCCACACCATGGGGCGAAGAACTCGACTAGCATGAGCCCAGCTGAGCCCGTGTCGGAGACGCGACTCTCGAAGTTTTCGTCCGTCAGTTCCAACACGTCTGAGGCGGAGGCGAGGAGGGCCGAGGCGAGCAGCAACGCCACGCCCGGGAGCAGCGCAAGGCAGCTGAAGCGCATGGCGGCGGGATGCGGCGGGGGCAATCGGAGGGCCGGGACCAGAGAACCGAGATGGGAGAGCCCGCAATCTGCAGCCGCTGCCTGCGCT
>NZ_JAGSPN010000297.1 GCF_018139685.1 Cognatundibacterium luofuense | reverse complement strand
AACACACAGACAAACCACGTCGTGGCTTTATTCAGGGATTGATGGCAACGGCAGCTGGTGCCGCGTTGGCTGCACCAGCGCTGGCTCGCCCAGTTGCAGCAGCTGCACCGGCCGTCATCCTGGACAGTGCTAAATGGGCACCGCGCAATCGTGAACTGATCGCTGCATTGATTGCCAAACATGGCATTACCAGCAAGAGCTACAATCCACAACGTAAGCCTTATGCCGTGTTTGACTGGGATAACACCAGTATCATGAATGACTGCGAAGAAGCGCTGCTGATGTATCAGATCAACCAGCTCGCTTTCAAACTGAGCCCGGCTGAATTCTCTGCGATCGTGCGTCAGAATGTTCCGGCTGG
>NZ_JAGSPN010000296.1 GCF_018139685.1 Cognatundibacterium luofuense | reverse complement strand
CTCGATGGCAACGGCAATTGCGCCTACATTACCTCGTATAACCGCGAAGTCGCTGCGCATCCGGATGCGAAAAAAGTCGTGGTGATGGACAAGACCTGTCTGTGTACCCATATGCGTAACTTCAAATGCTGGACTTGCGGCCAAACCACGTATCGTCTGAAAGACACCACACGTAAAAATCCGGATGGCAGCTACCAGTTACTGAGTGCTGAACATGTATTCCGTGATTACCAATTCAGTACCGATAACCAGATCGCTTTACCGGGCTGATGTAGATACCCAGCACTAATAAAAACGCCGCTGAGATTTCGTTCAGCGGCGTTTTTTATTGGCTTAAACTTATGCTTAATCCGGCTCATCC
>NZ_JAGSPN010000295.1 GCF_018139685.1 Cognatundibacterium luofuense | reverse complement strand
GAGATGACCTGGCTGCGGTTACTCACTGCACCATCAAAAGTGTCGCTGCGCGTAGCAATCGTCTCGTGCCGTAAACCGCCATACAGCAACCACTGGTCCGACAACTCCCATTCGTCCTGAAGATAGTACGCCTGCCGGTCTATCTTCGCATGCAGGGGAAGCGTATCCATTCCCGGCAATTGCTGCAATCCAAGCACTGTAACATTGCGCTCGTCGTCGCGGCGGCGGAATTCAAATTCCCATCCGGCTGACAGACGATGAGCGTCACCGAGCAGTTGGCCATATTTACCCGATTGGGTCAGCGTGCGATCCCTGCCCTCGCCCACACTATGCCGGTAGGGCAGGTTCGCGCGATAGCTCT
>NZ_JAGSPN010000294.1 GCF_018139685.1 Cognatundibacterium luofuense | reverse complement strand
GAATGGACAGCCCGTAAAGTCCATCTGCCGTTTTACCGTATCGATCCGCTGAAGATAGATTTCACGTCGGTCTCCGAGGTCATGTCAGCCACCTATGCGACACGTTTCAATATTTTGCCGGTAGAGTTATCAGGCAATACCGTGGTGGTTGCGACCACAGATCCTTACAATCGTGAATGGCAAGATGAAATCGCCAGGATTTCGCGTAAAGACATCCGTCTGGTGTTTGCCAATCCGCTTGATATTTCGCAATACATAGGCCAGTTTTTTTCACTTGCCAAGTCGATTAAAGACGCACGTAAATCGAATGGCAACGATCTGGGCTTACGTCAGAATCTGGAACAACTGGTCGAACTGGGTAA
>NZ_JAGSPN010000293.1 GCF_018139685.1 Cognatundibacterium luofuense | reverse complement strand
ATAACCAATACCAAACAAGGCGTACTTATAGATATTGTTAATCCCCTTAGACGCATCCTTTTGTTCGAAACGGTCAAACTCCGATTTGAGCAGCCAGTTTTTGTAATCCATATTGATGGATAAGCCCATAATCCGGGTCGGCTGATCTTGCAGCAAGAAGGTAGTGCCCGCGACCGGATCATTTTGTGACACGGTTTCTTCATGCCGCATCATCATCGCGCGCATGTCGAAAATCCCATTATTGATACTAACGGAAGCACCAAGAATTTTTTTCCATGCATCATTGGTCGGTGTGGTGTAGTACAAGCGCGTGTAGTAAGGATTATTATCCGACGTAAAGCTGCCCGCCCACGCAGTGGCCG
>NZ_JAGSPN010000292.1 GCF_018139685.1 Cognatundibacterium luofuense | reverse complement strand
CGACTCGCTGTTTTATTAGACAGTAACAAACTGGCTAAGAAAGATAATCAGCGCATCACCGAGCTGCTGGAGCTGTCAGCGCAGCAGGGCAATGCCATCGCAGGAAGCTATTTAGGCCTAGGCTTTCAGGAAGGTTGGTGGAACCTGAAATGGGACAATGACAAAGCGAATTACTGGTTCCTGCGCTATCAACGTCACCCGCTCAGCCAGGAGCAGTTAGGGCTCGCCTACGAGCATGGTCGCCTGGGTCATACCAAAGATCTGGCTCTAGCCTTAAACTGGTATCAACAAGCGCTTAAAAACGGTAACCAGAAAGTAGCTAAACGTATTGAGGCGATCTGCAAAAAAAATGCGCTTCCGGA
>NZ_JAGSPN010000291.1 GCF_018139685.1 Cognatundibacterium luofuense | reverse complement strand
AATATAGCAACACTTTGCAGTGTTTCGATTGTTGCTCCCGAGTTTGGGGCTACCTACCCCGAGAATTTCAGTAAGTTGTCATTGCGGGAATTGAAGCACTATAAGGGAGCGTACGGTCAATCCTTAGAGCATTGCCATACATGGGCCGAGTTATTGGCCCTTATGCCCAGCTATGTGCAAAAAGGGAAACAAATACCTCAATGGATGCTGAAATCAATCCGTTTTAGTCGCAATCTTTATCAAGCAAACGAAAATTTCTGCGATCAATGGGCTAAGAAGCTGAGTAAAATTAACAATAGCTGGCAGATACTTGAGTGGCGCGGGGCTCACGTAAAGCACGTGATAAAAGACCATATTGTTCA
>NZ_JAGSPN010000290.1 GCF_018139685.1 Cognatundibacterium luofuense | reverse complement strand
GACAGTACCCAAGCTGCCTGCAACGTACCGCGACACCTTCATTTCTGCACTGCTGTCATACTCGTAGGCTGAGACGGGTAATGAATAAGAGAGGTCGCCCGCCCTCTCGCTATAGAGCGCGCTCACATTCGCCGTCGGCCGCCCGGTGCTGTATGCGACACCCAACTTGACACTGGCCTGGCGTTTCTTTGCTACAGTTTTCAGAACGATATTGATGCTGCCTGCCACCGCCTGCGTGCTCTGGTCCGCCGTGGCGGCCTTCTGAATCTCGATACGCTCAACTTGCGCCGGATTGATCTGTTCCAGCAAGAAGCCGCTTGGAGCAGGCTCGCCGTTGATCAGTATCTGCGTATAGCCTGACCC
>NZ_JAGSPN010000289.1 GCF_018139685.1 Cognatundibacterium luofuense | reverse complement strand
GACCAAAATGCGGGCCCAATGATGATTTCTGCTAAATCCTGGAGTTTGACCAGTGACACGAGCAAGCCCAGCATGAACACTTCTATCATGCTCCAGGGGCGGATTTTCTGCAAAATCAGTATCGGCGCAGCCAGTTTGTGTGCAGACATATGGCCGCGTAAGGCCAACACAGTGACATAGATTTCTAACGCAATTTGTAACGCGGGGACCAGCAGCGTGGTCAACATCACCAATAACGATAAGACGTGCATTTCCTTTTCCCACATCGCTAATGCAGCACCCAGTAAGGTCGCTTCCCTGCTGGTTTGCTGCAGGTTCAGCGCCATTAAAGGAAACAGATTCATGATCCCAAACAGGATGGCC
>NZ_JAGSPN010000288.1 GCF_018139685.1 Cognatundibacterium luofuense | reverse complement strand
TTTCATGAGCGATGCACTATGGTGCGGCAGACGCTTCCGTACGCTGAATGTGGTGGACGATTTTAATCGTGAAGTACTGGCGATTGAAATTGATCTGAATTTACCTGCATCGCGTGTGATTCGTGTGCTGGAGCCTATTGTGGCCTGGCGCGGATTTCCGGCGCAAATCCGAACGGATAACGGGCCGGAATTTATATCAGCAAGCCTTGCGGACTGGGCGCAAAAGCATGGGATTCATCTGGAATTTATTGAGCCGGGCATGCCAATGCAAAATGGTTTCATTGAACGTTTAAACTGCAGTTACCGGCAAGGTGTGCTGGATATGTACGTGTTCAGGAGTTTGCAGGAGGTGAAAGAGCGAAC
>NZ_JAGSPN010000287.1 GCF_018139685.1 Cognatundibacterium luofuense | reverse complement strand
GAGGACGATCGTACTATGTAGACCACAACTCTAAGACAACCACATGGTCCAAGCCCACCATGCAGGATGATCCAAGATCGAAAATTCCTGCTCATCTGAGAGGAAAGACACCAGTCGACTCCAATGACCTGGGACCTTTACCTCCAGGCTGGGAAGAAAGAACGCACACAGATGGAAGGGTCTTCTTCATAAATCACAATATAAAGAAGACACAGTGGGAAGATCCTCGGATGCAGAATGTGGCCATAACTGGACCAGCAGTGCCCTACTCCAGAGATTACAAAAGAAAGTATGAGTTTTTCCGAAGGAAGCTGAAGAAGCAGACTGACATTCCAAACAAATTTGAAATGAAACTTCGCCGTGC
>NZ_JAGSPN010000286.1 GCF_018139685.1 Cognatundibacterium luofuense | reverse complement strand
AACCTTTTTAAAACCTTTCGAAGCATCCAGATCCAGTTTCAACTTATCGACACCAAATGCGCAGCATTGCTGGGCGATCAATACACTCAACATCATTAACAGATAAGAAAATTTTTTCATGATAGCTCAATCAATTACTAATTATTTTACAAACGAACTGCGGTTTTTCCGGCGTGTTTGCCTGATTCAGTTTTAAACCCTCAGGTAAATCCACTGTACACCGCGCAATATCACCTGGTAGGGACACTTGGAGCGTACGAGTGGCGGACGGCAAGTCAGGAAAATAAAGCTCACCGCCGTTAAGAACAATTAAAGGATCCTCGCCTTCTTTGCCCTGAATGCTTGCCCCCAATGGCACATCGCT
>NZ_JAGSPN010000285.1 GCF_018139685.1 Cognatundibacterium luofuense | reverse complement strand
GTATTGTTTCGTGATCAGCGTCAGGATTTAGTCAACGCCAGTAATTTGAGAAACGACTTGCGTATATTTACTTTTGATCATGATGCATCTGCGTTTGGGCAAGGTGGAGCACAAATAAAGAATGTCGAGTTTAACGATGTGCATGGCAATCCGTTAAATTGGGTAGTGGGTGGCGAAGTCGTCACTTTAAAAATATTTGCGCAGGCGCATCAGGAATTAGTCAACCCTATCATAGGGTTTTCCATTAAAGATCACAGAGGGCAGGCGTTGTTCGGCGATAACACCTATTTGAGCTACGCAGACGCATCTCTTTCTTGTGAAGCGGGAAGTGGTCTGGACGCTGAATTCAGGTTCGCTATGCCTA
>NZ_JAGSPN010000284.1 GCF_018139685.1 Cognatundibacterium luofuense | reverse complement strand
CGCTGCACGATCCGTGGTCTCCACAATTTGCACCGCATCGGCTGGCAAACCGGCGCCGGATAGACCTTCCATGACCAGACTTGCGAGTGCGCGGTTGCAATGTATTGCCTCTGAACCGCCGCGCAATATGGTCGCATTGCCACTTTTAATGCACAGGCCGGCCGCATCCACCGTGACATTCGGACGGGCTTCATAAATGATGCCGATCACCCCGAGTGGCACGCGCATTTTGCCGACCTGAATACCGCTGGGGCGGAATTTCATGTCAGAGATTTCACCGACCGGATCAGGCAAGGCGATCATTTGTTCGAGTCCGGTTGCCATCGTCGTAATGGCCTGATCAGATAAAGTCAGGCGATCCAGC
>NZ_JAGSPN010000283.1 GCF_018139685.1 Cognatundibacterium luofuense | reverse complement strand
ATACGGCTTCAACCGTTTCCGCGGTGGCGTCTTCGCAACCCGGCAATACGTTCACATCTGACAAACCGGCAAGTTCATTGATCGCAAACAGCATGTCTTTTACAGGAGCAACATAACTCATAGCTTTTCCCAAAATAGTGAGGACCTACAATTATTCAAACCTTGCTCAACGTGCTGACAGCAACACGCACAAACGCTGGTCGTAAAAAAAGGACAGAATCAGCAATGTGTCACAACAACAATTTTTATGCTGTCAATCGCGCGACAAACCACTCACTCTGTCCTCGGTGGATAGCAGGCTGGCTGACTATCCACGGGTATTTCATGCTAACTCAAGCCAACTGTAATCAGCCCAGTTCAGCAAC
>NZ_JAGSPN010000282.1 GCF_018139685.1 Cognatundibacterium luofuense | reverse complement strand
ATCAGCATTCCTGCCACAAAGGCACCTAGCGCCATCGACAAGCCAGCTTTCTCGGTCAGCCAGGCTGCACCCAGCGTGATCAGCAGCAGATTCAGCATGAATAATTCCTGAGAGCGCCGCTTCACGACCAGCTTGAACCAGCTACGCATCATGCGCTGTCCTGCCACCAGCAACAAGACCAGCACCAGTACGGCTTTACCACCAGCCCACAACAAGGTCGTGACAATATTGTCTGAGTGGGTAGCCAACGCCGGTACCAAAATCAGCAGCGGCACCACAGCCAGATCCTGAAATAACAGGATGCTGATAATCTGGCGGCCATGCAGACTTTCCAGCTCCAGACGCTCAGTAAGCATTTTCGACAC
>NZ_JAGSPN010000281.1 GCF_018139685.1 Cognatundibacterium luofuense | reverse complement strand
CTGATATGGACCGCGGCTACTACGCGGATCACAACCTGACCATCGCAAGACATCCGTCGGAAACCGATGAACGCATGATGGTGCGGGTCTTAGCTTTCGCTATTCATGCCGCAGAAAGGCTGGAATTCGGCAAAGGGATTTCGGATACAGAAGAACCCGATTTATGGGAAAAAGACTATACCGATGCGATCCAGACCTGGATAGAAGTCGGCCAGCCGGATGACCGCCGCTTGTTAAAGGCTTGCGGCCGTTCTGATAAGGTGTATGTGTACAGCTATGCCAGTGCCAGCGATGTCTGGTGGAAGCAGATGAACAGCCGTTTAGACCGCGCGAAAAATCTGTGCGTCAGAAATATCCCGGCCGAACA
>NZ_JAGSPN010000280.1 GCF_018139685.1 Cognatundibacterium luofuense | reverse complement strand
CAGCAGCGGTACGGTATTGGCAACGCTGGCGACCTATTCGAATCTGGATAAGGGCAGTAGCTACCTGAATAAGACCTTCAACTTGTCGGCTTATAAAGGGCAGACTATCCGCATCGTATTCACAGGTGTGGAAGGCAGCGTGACAGCAACGGCGTTTCTGATTGACGATGTGACTTTGCTTGCCCAATAATCACAGCAGGCCTCTCAAAAAAACCCGCACAGCTTTGGGCTGTTGCGGGATTTTTTTTTGCTGCGCAGCTTCTTCGGATAAGGGTAAAACTTATTTACCGAATAAAGAACCCAGACCTTGCAATACACTGGAAGCATCAATTTTCCCCGCTTCCGGGACTTCACCATTTGGTGTCAG
>NZ_JAGSPN010000279.1 GCF_018139685.1 Cognatundibacterium luofuense | reverse complement strand
ATACGCTCAATGAACTGGCTGCCGCCCTGGGCAATGACGCCAATTTCTCCACCACCATGACGAATTTGCTGGCGACCAAAGCGCCGTTGACATCACCTGCGCTTACTGGCATACCGACGGCGCCGACGGCGGCACCAGGAACACGCGGCACACAATTAGCATCGACTGAATTTGCCGCGCGACTCACCGAGTCTTCGCAAAGCTTGCAATCCAGTCGTAACTTTATTGACGGAACCCTGATCCGCACCAGCATAGATTTTTCCGGCCCAAACGGTACTAGCTGGTTGCTGGAAATTGAGGGTAATTCCTATTTTGCTGGGGCGCCGTTCGATATAAAGATCCAAGGCTACATCTACAACAATAATCC
>NZ_JAGSPN010000278.1 GCF_018139685.1 Cognatundibacterium luofuense | reverse complement strand
ATCGTTGGAGTGTGAGTGCTGACTATCTGACTAAGCAGCTGAGTACAGAAGATTTTCATCAGATGCTCAGCGAAAAGGTGGTATTTTTCCCCGCCATTGAAGTGATATCTGTGTTGGATGTACATGGCAACGTCGTGAGTAGCTCAAGAATGTTTCCCGCGCCAAAATATAATCTGGCGGATCGCGACTATTTTCAGGTCCAACGCGACAGTCCTTCTGTTGGCATCTACCTCAGCAATCCAGTACGAAGTAAAGCGACTGGTGAGTGGCTGTTTTTTTTAAGCCATCGCTTGACCGGCAGCGATGGTGAATTTATCGGTGTCGTGATTGTCGGTTTGTCACCGATTTTTTATGCACAGATGTATGA
>NZ_JAGSPN010000277.1 GCF_018139685.1 Cognatundibacterium luofuense | reverse complement strand
GACGTGTACTGGAACGGCATGATGAAACCCCTGCCAGGCGGCACAGAAGACCTGTTCGACCGTCTCAAAGTCGAAGCCGTCAAAGTACCGCAACCGGAAGTACACATCCGTGGCGACCAGAACGTCCGCTACGAATTTGTCGGTAAAACCATCCTGACCGCCCAGCGAGCCGGGATCGCCAAAGTGGGCTTCGTGATCGAACCCCCACCACGTAACTAAGAAAGGATCTGACATGGGAATGCAAGTAGGTTCAGGCAGCTCATCGGCTGATCCGGAAGTCATGATCGAAATGAACATGACCCCGCTGATTGACGTGATGCTGGTATTGATCATCATGCTCATCATCACCATCCCGATTCAGAATCAC
>NZ_JAGSPN010000276.1 GCF_018139685.1 Cognatundibacterium luofuense | reverse complement strand
CCAGAAGTCGAGTTCATAACTCAGATTGACGGTGGCCTGATTATTGGATTCAGAGCTGCCTGCCAAAGGAGGCGGCACCATACCATTCTTGGTAAAGCGCTGATAGGTACTTTCGGCGTTACCGGTCAGACTAATCTGACGGTCTGCGGCGAACTGATCCTGTAAAGCTCTGGCATTGGTAATACGCGTGGCAGCCAGTTGTATGCCAGGATTGTCCTTGAGCGCATTTTGTATCAGCTGGCTGAGCTGGCTGCCGCCCAGTTCTTCACTCCAGCTGGCATCGGGCCAGCGCACGGACTCCGTCTGGCCCGATAGGCTGACTTTGATTTCTGTTGCCTGCTCTTTAATGCCGGAAAAGTCAGCGCAAG
>NZ_JAGSPN010000275.1 GCF_018139685.1 Cognatundibacterium luofuense | reverse complement strand
CCTCGCGCTTATACATTTCTATGCTGCCCGCCTGCGATGGTGCCGGTGGTGGTAGCGAACGTGCTGGTATCTCAGCTGGAGCAGCATTCGTATTGCCAGAACTGATGGCAGGGTTGGCAGCGCCAGGCGCAGACCCGCTACGGTCAGAGGGTGCATCGGAAATGCTGCTGCAGGCACTCATCAGCAGCACCCCGGCCACGCTGACGCTGGCTGTGCGGCCGTGACGCTGCACTTGCCGCTGTCCAGCCTGTAACAAGCGCTTAGTGAGCGCTGCCACAGGCGCGTCCTGCACTCATCATAGGTGCATCACGGCCAGTCTCGCCCGGATGCCCTGCGGCCTGTAACTTTTGCAGATAGTCTTGCCACAG
>NZ_JAGSPN010000274.1 GCF_018139685.1 Cognatundibacterium luofuense | reverse complement strand
GACCTATTTCAATTGAAGAATAATCATCCGGATCTAAACTATTGCCCGCAAGGTTGCTTTCGACGTCTGAGAACAAATCTCTGTTTTCAGTCAAATATTTTTCTATATCAGATGACGTTGGAAAATCGCTCTTTTCTATAGGATGCTTAACGAATTTCCCGCTAATTTGTTTGACTATTTGTATATGAAATGGCTTGTTCCCAGTTTTTTGGCGAAAAATGAACACGCGATTCCCTTTGAACGCTTCTCTCGTTTTCTTCCCTGCGCAAACTCTGATCTTATTCCCAGCACCGCCACCAAGCACCCAAAAATCGATCTTTGGAAATACCTTACGAATAGCCTCAACAGTGCCTTTGAACCATGCTCGGC
>NZ_JAGSPN010000273.1 GCF_018139685.1 Cognatundibacterium luofuense | reverse complement strand
CGGGCAACGTTTCTGATAGCCCTGAACGACGAAACCGATACCTTCAAACCCTTTCAGATCCGCATCAAATGCCAGTGCCTCCATCAAATCGAGCGACAATTCAAGACGATCTGTTTCTTCCGCATCGATGTTCAGGCCGATGTTATATTGTTTAGCCAGCAATAGTAACTTTTTCAGCAGTGGCAGTAACTCGTCCAGCGTCCGCGCACGCTGAGCCCGAGAATAGCGTGGATGCAGTGCAGATAATTTGACAGAAATACCTGGGCCATTCTTGATGCCACGCCCTGCCGACGCCTTACCAATGGCATGGATTGCGGTTTCATAAGCCTGATAGTAATACGCTGCATCTTTGGCAGTCAGTGCTGCTTC
>NZ_JAGSPN010000272.1 GCF_018139685.1 Cognatundibacterium luofuense | reverse complement strand
AGCAAATGCAGACCCATGTACTGGCAAGTGCCACACGTTTGCAGTTGCTGCCCAATCTGTATTCTATCGATCAGTTGCCACGCAATCATTGTGAGACCTTCAGCCTGCTGGAAAAACAGGCGCAGGCGCTGGTCACACAAACGCAGTCAGCGGCTGAGGCACAAAAAGAAAAAACTGTGCCCTTCCTGGCAGATATACGCTTTTTGCTTGGCATAGTCGCAGCGCCGGCAGGTGAGAATCTGTTCCGCTGGCAGCAACTGGATGCCCCCTATGACAGCGAAGCGGCCAAAACCCTGTGTCTGGAGTCCTGGAAGGCAGGAACCGAAGAACAGTTTAAACATGTCTTACCCGGATGTGGGATAGACCTTC
>NZ_JAGSPN010000271.1 GCF_018139685.1 Cognatundibacterium luofuense | reverse complement strand
CATGTGGCCGCCACGCATCTGCCTATGCTTTCGGTTGCGATCTGGGATATTGAACCACAGGCGATACAGAAGCAAATCAATCTGTTGCTTGAAAATTCGCATATCGCCTATGTCGTTATCCAGACCAGCACGGGCCAGCAATTTGTGGGCGGTGACGTCGAAAAAATTTTTAATGCAGAACGTATCGTCCGTTCTATTCCTGCTCCCGCAGAACAGAATGGTCATGTAGGCGTACTGGAGCTGGTGATCGATAAATCGGTATTGCGGCAGGAGATGATACGCAGCGGTCTGATGGTCTTGATCGAAGTCAGTGTGCTGGGTATTTTTATTCTGATGACGGTATCCACCATTTTACGCCGTGATCTGGAAA
>NZ_JAGSPN010000270.1 GCF_018139685.1 Cognatundibacterium luofuense | reverse complement strand
GTGGCATGGGTGATGGATGACATCCTGTTGATTTCTCAGGCAGCTAACTCTAAGTCGCCAGGTGACTATGAAATCAGCAAAGAAGCTTTGTCGGTTGAGCCTTACGGCATCATGCTGCGCAAAGAGGACGCAGCGTTCAAAAAAGCAGTCGATACTGCGATCAGCAATGTACTGACTTCGGGTGATATCAACCGTATCTACCATAAGTGGTTCCTGCAACCGATACCACCAAAAGGCATTTCACTGAACTTGCCGATGTCTGATCAGTTGAAAGCAGTAATCGCCAAGCCGACTGACTCCGGTGAGCCATCTGCCTATGCAGCGGTACCGGAAGCACAGAAAGCTGTTCTGAAAAAAGCAAAAAAATAAA
>NZ_JAGSPN010000269.1 GCF_018139685.1 Cognatundibacterium luofuense | reverse complement strand
GCTGCGATCGGTTTCGTTTCCTTGTTCGGCGTCTCGGTAATGAATGGCATTCTGGTGATTACTTATTTCAATCACTTGATCGTGGAGGGTAAAGCGCCTTTGGAAGCGATGCGTGAAGCCGCTGAGCAAAGGATGCGGCCGATGCTGATGACCGCGTTTTCCGCCTGCATAGGTTTGCTGCCAGCGGCGATCTCGACCGGCATTGGCAGCCAGGTTCAAAGACCGCTTGCGGTCGTGGTGGTCGGCGGCATGCTGCTGGGGCCCATCATGCTGTTAGTCGTCGCACCGGCGTTGCAAGTCATGGTGATGGGATGGTCGCGCAATGAATCCGAAATGACTTTCGGGAACGAAGATAAAGCAGGTAAATAAAA
>NZ_JAGSPN010000268.1 GCF_018139685.1 Cognatundibacterium luofuense | reverse complement strand
ACCATGGCAGTCGCACCAGTGAATTCAGTTGCTTTATCTGATGAATTCGATGAGGAGAAGTTTATTTCTTTCCCGGATTCCCCATTTCAGTTGTATCAGATCTTCCCGCCGGCGGGTGATCAGCCTGCCGCCATCGGGCAATTAACAGAGGGCGTGCATGATGGCTTGTTTTTCCAGACGCTGCTGGGGGTGACCGGTTCTGGTAAAACTTACACCATGGCGAATGTGATCGCGCGTTGCGGGCGACCAGCCATTATTTTTGCACCCAATAAAACCCTGGCGGCCCAGTTATACAGCGAATTCAGGGAGTTTTTCCCGCGTAACGCGGTGGAATACTTCGTGTCTTACTATGATTACTATCAACCTGAAGCC
>NZ_JAGSPN010000267.1 GCF_018139685.1 Cognatundibacterium luofuense | reverse complement strand
ACACGATCAAATTCTTCCGTGCTGTTTTCAGTGCCTACCACCTGACCCCGTTCCACAATCAGCGTGATCGGCACCTGTGGTTCATTGATACGGAAACTGGTATCGCCGAAAATAAAAATACGCACTTTGCCGTTCACATCTTCCAGTCTGACAGATTCTGTGAATACCTCTCCGATTGGGAATTGACCGCCAACATTGGCCATTTCGCTGTAGTCGCCTACATTCAGTTTGGCGGGTTCTAAGACGCCGCTGAATACTAGTTGTGCACCTTCTCCGCTATCAATCACAGCATGGCTGGCCTGATCAATGATGCGCTTGATTGCTTTACCTGTTTCCCGGTAATACCCCGGGTCATACTGCAGTGCATCTATG
>NZ_JAGSPN010000266.1 GCF_018139685.1 Cognatundibacterium luofuense | reverse complement strand
CAGTTGCAAAGCCAGGCTGAGCAGTTGTTGGCGATCAGCCGCCGGATGGACCTGGAAGCTTTGCAGACGTGGCTTACCTTCGGTCAGGGTGCCGGTTTTATCGATGATCAGGGTATTGACGCGCTCCAGCAATTGCAGGGCTTCTGCATCTTTAATCAAAATACCTTCGGATGCTCCACGTCCTATGCCAACGGTGACAGAAATCGGCGTTGCCAGTCCCAGTGCACATGGGCAGGCAATGATCAGCACTGACACTGCAGCCATCAGACCGTTAGCCAGTGCGGGTTGTGGGCCGAAAAAGGCCCACAGGCCAAACGCAGCAAGGGCGATGACAATCACCGCTGGTACAAACCAGCCCGCAACTGCATCAGCC
>NZ_JAGSPN010000264.1 GCF_018139685.1 Cognatundibacterium luofuense | reverse complement strand
AAAACAGCGCAAACTTAGTGCTTTTTTTGCGTAATTTGCTTATTTCCGGAAAAACGCGCGAACCCGTTCCAGATCTTCCGCGGTATCCACACCGGCGGCCGGACTGCTGTCTGTCACATGAACTGCAATCGCGTAGCCGTGCCACAACACACGCAATTGCTCCAGTGCTTCAATCTGTTCCAGTGGTGAGATGGCAAGCTTAGGATAGTTCTGTAGAAAGTCATTACGATACGCATATAAACCGATATGTCGCAGAGGCTGATAAGCCTCGGGCAACTGGGTTCGGTCTTGCGCAAAGCCATCACGATGCCATGGGATGGTGGCGCGAGAAAAATACAAGGCCTTGCCCTGTTTATCGAGCACGACTTTCACCAC
>NZ_JAGSPN010000263.1 GCF_018139685.1 Cognatundibacterium luofuense | reverse complement strand
CAGTGATCAGCAAACCCCAGGTCGCGGCATTCACGAACAGAGAAGGTGATTCGCCCAGATGCTTAGCCCAGTCTCCTTTACTGATTTTGTCTGCAATCAGGCGATCTGCCGTCTGATGATCCGGAATTCGCAATAAGGCCTCAGCCAGACACATCAGCGCTACGCCTTCTTCGGAAGACAAAGAAAATTCATGCATCAAAGCATCCACACCAGACGCTCTGGTACGTTGAGTACGCACCGAACTGACCAGCTTGTGTGCGAGTTTCGCAACATGTTGTTGTAAGCTGGTATGTGGATTAATCTGTGACAACAGCCATTCGACAGCCTCAGTTTCGTCACGACGGTAAGCTGCGGTGATGGCTGTTCTGAGTGTAC
>NZ_JAGSPN010000262.1 GCF_018139685.1 Cognatundibacterium luofuense | reverse complement strand
CTTCCAGATCTTCATCCAGTTGCAGGTTGCCGTGACAATCCAGATCGGCGCAGGACAGATAGCCCAGGCATTGAATATCGCCAAAACCGCCGAACACATCGTGATGTGCCTGGCGTGCAGCAATCGCCGGATGGACCAGCAGGTCAATGAAGCTCTGGCCTTCAGCCAGTTTGCGCTGATCCAGCTCTAATACACGCGCCATCCATTCGGCGCTGCAGCCGGTTTTGATGAGGAATTCCACATCGATATGTCCGCCTACGTCCAGCGTATGGCCGACGTATAAGGACTGGACCTGTACATCGCCGGTCACGGTCAGTTTGCCGAGGCAAAAAACTTCTTCTGCGATCAGGTCGCCATCAATCAGCAAGTCACCGC
>NZ_JAGSPN010000261.1 GCF_018139685.1 Cognatundibacterium luofuense | reverse complement strand
CGACGTGTGACCTGCACAACGAACAAGTGTGTTGACGCCATCAGGATGAATGAACGACTTGATCGTCAACCTTAGTCAGTTATCGCCATGTATGGAACTTAGAGAGGAAAATCGTATGAATAATCATGAAAAAATAGATACACAATGTATGCAAGAGACAGATGCAGCCCATCATTTGCATCCGTTTGCCGACTATCGTTTAAAAAAGGAGCAGACCTCACGCATCATGGTTAGAGGCGAAGGCGCTTATTTGTGGGACTCGGAAGGTAATCGCCTGCTCGATGGTATGGCTGGCTTGTGGTGTACGAATGTAGGTTACGGACGCAAAAGCATAGCTGACGCTGTACATGGACAAATGGTGCAATTACCTTTCTATA
>NZ_JAGSPN010000260.1 GCF_018139685.1 Cognatundibacterium luofuense | reverse complement strand
ATCACTGCTTTTATCGCCCTTTGCAATAAAGGCGTACAAGTCCAGGTTACCCAGCACCTTACCGTTGCGCTTCACCTGCACATTGCGCATAGAACCTGCTGCATTTGGACCACCACTTACAAGCATTGCGGTGACTAATGTAGAAAACCCGGACACTGTGTAAGAACCTGGCTTTTTAGCTTGCCCAACTACATATACGGTAATTGCGCGCAGACGACCAAAACTCACATTAACAGTCACATCGCGATACAGCTTTGCAATGGAAGACCGAATTATTGCCTCAGCATCAGCGGCTTTGACACCGGCCAGATTAATATTGCCTATCGTCGGAATACTGATGACTCCGTTTCTGTCGACAACCGCGCGGTAATCGACAT
>NZ_JAGSPN010000259.1 GCF_018139685.1 Cognatundibacterium luofuense | reverse complement strand
AAATCAATATGCTCGATACTGAGCTTACCAGCCTCTACTTTAGAAAAGTCCAGAATGTCATTCACTATCCCAAGCAAAGACATGCCGGCATGGTGGATTTTTTCTACGTAATCCCGCTGCTTATCGTCGAGAGCGGTACGCAAGGCCAGATGTGCCATTCCTATAATCGCATTCATCGGCGTGCGGATTTCATGACTCATATTGGCGAGGAACATCGATTTTGCAGCGGTAGCCTCTTCGGCGTGTATCCGTGCTCGCTCAGCCTCCTTCAGTTCAGCCTGCATCTGCAAAGTACGCAAACGCAGTTGCTCTGCCATACTTTCCTGTAATTGGGTCTCCAGTCGCTTACGCTCTGTGATGTCCATCACCACCCAGACC
>NZ_JAGSPN010000004.1 GCF_018139685.1 Cognatundibacterium luofuense | reverse complement strand
TTGAATGATTTCAGTGACCAGCGCTGCCTTGCGCTTCGCCGTCCATCGCTTGACTTCTTCTTCCATGACCATGCTCATGTGATTTCCTTTCCGTATTATCACCTGAGCAGGAATTCACTGGGTCATTGCATAGATCTGCAAAAATTTATGAATGAAAAAGTGTACGTGATTGCGTTTTGATACGTCACATTTACGATTGAATTTAACCCCATCAATCCGCTTGTCACACTCCATGCAAGCCGTGCAAAGAATCTGATTAGGCACACGGGGCAAGGAGTGCGCCAAGCTAGTGCTACGCGAAGCTGAATCATTGCGACTTCGATGAGCAAAGAACCTAAACAGAGTCACGAAAGTTTGCTCCAAAGTCGCTCACGGCTGCGCGATGCCAGTAGTCAGAAAAAGGCTAAGGCGTATCCCTTACCTCGTAAGGCGCATTGCAATGCGCCGAATGGGAATGATGCCGGGCCGCGGCTAAAAAACGCAAAACGGCGGTCGGTTCTGACATCTGTGCAAATATCGTCATTTCAATTTCCCACAAGCCGAGACTTTCTGCCGACGACCGCCAATCGCTATGCTGAACACCGCATTTTGATGTTAAAAAGGTAAATTAATAAAGTTTGGCGCATTGCAATGCGTCCTACGCGGTGCAGGATACGCCTTACGGCCTTGGGAAGTTAGGAGGCGGCTAATGAATAAGTATTTAGTTGAATATGAGCAGTTATGCGAACAGTTTCTTAATGGGACTATGTCGGTGGATGTGTTTAGTGAGACTTTTATAAATCGTTTCAAGATAGAAAGACATCTAGATGAACCTTTCTTTTTATTGTTAGACGAACTTTTTGGTAATGTGGATTCTTTTACGACAGATACGCAGTTATTGGCTGAGAATCCCGATTTTTATCTTAACGAGGTAGATCTCCGCGAAAAAGCTCAACAGACGGTTGATCGTTTGCTGGAAATCAAAAGGGAAAGGAGCGGAACAGGTCTTGAATCGTGAATTTACTACGCTACTCTAAAGCTAAAACTCTTCACCCGCTTGTCACAGTCCTTGGGCAATCATCCCCTTCTTAATGGATAGCAGAAGTAGAAGACAGGGTTTTTAAAATGCAGGCCTGTTTAGAATGGAAACAGTCATCAATAATTCCAATTCGCGTGCTTGGCTAAGCAACGGAAGGTGCCAGTGAGAAGTCGGAAGCAAAGCTGGTCTGATGTCGCTGCAATTAGTGCCGTTACCGGATGTTTAAACGGACTCACGGGATGGCTTACTGCGACAGATCGTGGCCGATGCTATTTCAGGCAGAAAAACCCGTAAATGCGGATTTTTGCATAGCAATTCGCCTGTCGTCGGCAGAAAGTCCGGGCCCTGGGAAGTGTCTGATGACGATATTTGCACAACTCTTGTGCTGGTCAAAATAAAAAGCACTGCTTTCCGACCGGAAAAACAGTGCTTTTGCAAATTGCTTTGTCTGAGAAGATTGCTGTGACTGATCCCGTAATCCATTCAGGCAATATTAGTGTGCATTTGCACGAATGAGGGCGTCAGAATTGCTCATCATCGCGCAGATAGCGCCATTGACCTTCGGGTAAATTACCCAGACGAACATTACCGATTCTGACCCGTTTCAGGCCGGTGACTTTCAAACCGACCATGTCACACATGCGGCGAATCTGACGTTTTCTGCCTTCTTTCAGAATGAAGCGTAACTGATCATCGTTTTGCCAGGTCACCTTTGCCGGTAACAGTTTTTTGCCATCCATCATCAGGCCATGATTTAAGCGCTGCAAATCGGCGTCCGGCAATTTACCGGGTTTGGTGTAGCGTACGCGAACCAGATATTCTTTTTCGATCTCCGTTGTTTCGCCGATCAGTTTTTTAGCAACACGGCCATCTTGGGTCAGCACCAGCAGACCTACCGAGTCAATATCCAGACGGCCGGCCGGTACCAGGCTTTTTAACTGATCACGATGAAATTTCATCGGTGATTTATCTTCTTCCCAGCGGTTTTCCGGCTTGATCAGCACGACTGCGGGCTGGTAGCCATCTTCCGCCTGACCACTGACATAACCGACCGGTTTGTTGATCAGAATGGTGGCTTTACGCGATTGTTCGGCAGAGGCTTGTTTTTCGATCGTGATTTTCTGGCTTGGTAATACTTTGCTGCCAAGTTCAGAAACGACCTTGCCATCGACTTTTACCCAGCCTTTTGCGATCCACTCATCCGCTTCCCGACGTGAGCTTAAACCCAGTTCAGACATGCGTTTTGAGAGACGGACTAATTCATTCATATTTGTTTAATTAATTTTAAGTGCTTCAAGTAATTCAGTTTCAAACTGAATTTGTGTTTTCGGGACATTCAATGCAGGGCCATCGATGATGAAGACGTCTTCAACCCGTTCGCCCAGTGTCATGACTTTTGCGGTGTGCAAGTTAATCTTGTACTTCGCCAGCAAGTTAGCAACGGAATACAGCAAGCCGTTTCTGTCATTTGCGGTAATCGAGAGCAGGAAATAACGTCCGCGTTCGTCCGGTCGTAAATCGACACTCGGTGCCACCGGAAAGTGGCGCGATAAGCGCGACAGCCTGCCGGGATTCGGTGCCGATAACGGCGCCTGACGTGTCAGTGCATCACTCAGTTCATGCTCAATCAGTGTGATGATGTCGCGGTACTGCTGCGCAAAATTCGGCTCGATAATCAGAAAACTATCCAGCGCATAACCGTTTTTGCAGGTATGAATTTTCGCATCAAGGATGCTGAAATTTTTACCGTCAAAGTAATTGCAGATACGGGCAAATAAATCCGGCTGATCCTGTAAATAGACGGTGACCTGCAGGCCTTCGCCGATTGGTGCCAGTCTGCATTTCACAACCGGCGTTTCAGCACGGGTTTTGTCGTGCAATACGCGGGTTTGCCACGCAATGTCGTTGGCGTCGTGCCGCAGGAAGTAGGCAACATCCAGCTGCTTCCAGAATTCCTGATGCGCATCGTGCGGCAATCCGGCCAGACGCAGTGCTTTCAGCGCGTCTTCCTGGCGGTTACGCAGTTCGCGGTCTTTGGTCGGCATTTCGCCGCCCAGTGCGCGCAGCGTCATCTTGTATAAGTCTTCGAGCAGTTTGCCTTTCCACGCATTCCAGACTTTCGGACTGGTTCCGCGAATATCGCAGACGGTCAGCAAATACAATGCGGTCAGATGGCGCTCATCTTTAACGCGGTCTGCAAAAGCCTGAATCACATCCGGATCGGATAAATCCTGTTTCTGGGCGACTTGCGAC
This sequence comes from Cognatundibacterium luofuense, assembly GCF_018139685.1. GTDB lineage: Bacteria > Pseudomonadota > Gammaproteobacteria > Burkholderiales > Burkholderiaceae_D > Undibacterium > Undibacterium luofuense. The sequence goes on along the minus strand of NZ_JAGSPN010000004.1, from coordinate 297,586 downwards.
ATCGTCAGGTGGTTTTGCACGAGGAAAATCACCAGCTCTGTATTGCGGCGATTCAGACCGTGGTCGTAACAGAATTTACGTGCATCTGCCATGCCGAGCTCGGAGTGGTCGCCGCCACGCCCTTTGGCAATATCGTGGAACAGTGCGGCGATATACAAAACCCAGGGCTCATCAAAGTCTGCCATCAGCTGGCTGCAGAACGGATATTCATGTGCATGCTCTGCCAGCGTAAAGCGGCGCAAATTGCGCACGACCATCAGAATATGCTGATCCACCGTGTAAGCATGAAATAAATCATGCTGCATTTGGCCGACGATGCGGCGGAAGTTTGGCAGGTAGCGCCCGAGAATACTCATTTGATTCATGCGACGCAGTGCATGGGTAATGCCACGTGGTGACTGAATCAGTTTCAGGAACAGGGCGCGGTGAAAAATATTGTGGCGGTATTCTGCATCAATTTTTTCGCGGGCATGCCACAGAGCACGGAGTGTGCGGGCTGTCATGCCTTTCAGTTCGCTGTGCTGCGCCATCACCAGAAACACTTCCAGTAAGGTTTCCGGATGCTGCTCAAAAGTGTCATCTTCCACAATATCAATGAGGCCGTTTACCTCGTTGAAATGCGGATGGATGGAACGCGGAGTGGTGTCTCTGGGAAATAGCACCGCCTCAATATTCTGCAAAAGAATCTGATTCAACTGCGTAACCGACTTCGCTGCCCAGTAATAACGCTGCATCAGGTATTCGCTGGAGCGGCGGGACTCCGTTGTTTTGAAGCCAAGTGATTCGGCGATCGGTGTCTGCACATCGAACACCAGTCTGTCTTCACGGCGCTTTGTATGATTGTGCAGCCTGATCCGGATATCTTTGAAAGCACGTTCATTCCGTTTCAGCTGGCGGGCTTCGGTTTCAGTAATCAGGCCGCGAACTGCCAGTTCATGCCATGAGTTACCGAGATTGGCTGCTTTGGCAACCCACAAAATCACTTGCAAATCCCGTAATCCACCGGGACTTTCCTTGCAGTTTGGCTCCAGACTGTAAGGCGTGTCTTCATATTTCACGTGCCGCTGCTGCATTTCCAGAAGTTTTTCCTGAAAAAACTTTTGCGGATTCATCGCATCAGCATAGCGTTGCTGTAACTCGCGGAACAGCTTACGACTGCCGCAGATATAGCGCGCTTCCAGCATACTGGTCTGAATCGTGATGTCTGACGCCGCTTCATTCAGACATTCATCAACTGTGCGTACGCTGTGGCCGATATCCAGTCCGATATCCCACAGCGACTGGATCAGATTTTCCAGCTTGCCGGCAGTGAGTTTGTCCGGACTTGCGGGCAGCAAAATCAGTACATCCACATCAGAGTGCGGAAACAATTCGCCGCGGCCATAGCCGCCAACGGCAATCAGTGAAATGTCGCCGGGGATTTCGTTTTGCTTCCAGATTTGCTGCAAAGTCTGGTCAACATTTTTGCAGAGCTTTTCCAATAGCGCGTCCGGACGCGATCGTAGCGTGTATCCGCTAATCGCTTCCTGTTGCGTACGCCGGAGATTGTCTCGTAACAAAATAATATTGCTGACCATGTTCGCTTTCGTAACTTATTTCAGTGTGATGAAATCCGGCAGGGCAGGGTAGCCATCTGACATCGTCAGCACCTCGAAGCCATCTTCGGTGACAACGATTGTGTGTTCCCATTGTGCCGACAGACTGCGGTCTTTGGTTTTCACTGTCCAGCCATCCGGCATGGTTTTGATGTCGCGCTTACCGGCGTTGATCATGGGTTCGATGGTAAAAATCATGCCGGCCTCGAGTTTTTCCATGGTTCCGGGTTTGCCGTAATGCATTACTTGCGGTGCCTCATGGAAAATTTTGCCGATGCCATGACCGCAGAATTCACGCACGACGCTGTAGCCGGCTTTTTCAGCGTGCTGCTGAATAGCAAAACCGATATCGCCGAGATGGACGCCGGGTTTGACTTTGGCGATGCCTATCCATAAGCATTCGTAAGTAATCTGTGAAAGACGTTTTGCCAGAATCGAGGTATTGCCGACATGAAACATCCGGCTGGTGTCGCCGTGATAGCCGTCTTTAATGACAGTGACATCAATATTCACAACGTCGCCGTCTTTCAGTGGTTTGTCATTCGGAATGCCGTGGCAGATCACATCATTTACCGATGTGCAGACAGATTTCGGATATGGCGTATAGCCCGGTGGGCAGTAATTCAGCGGTGCAGGCACGGTGCCCTGAACATTCACCATGTAGTCGTGGCACAGTTTGTCGAGCTCTGCTGTGGTGATGCCGGGTTTAACAAAAGGTGTGATGTAGTCGAGTACTTCTGAAGCGAGGCGACCGGCGACACGCATACCTGCGATATCTTCGGCGGTTTTAATAGTGATTGATTCCATGCTGATAACGTAATATCCGCGCTGGTCGGCGCAGTTTTCCAAAAGCATCATTATAGACGAGCCGCAGCGAACCACCTATGCGCGGCAATCGGAATGCTTGAGTATTGTCCTGTTTTCGTAGTAGAATCGATGGTTAGCTTGAATTGTGATTGTCATTCTCGCGAAACAAATTTTCTGTTTAATCATCGAATCTGGTCAAAAAGGGTGTCCGTCACAGGATAACTGACCGGGTTCAAGACCTAACCCTGGAGATATTAAATGTCCGTAACAATGCGTGAAATGCTGGAAGCAGGCGTCCACTTCGGTCACCAAACCCGTTTCTGGAACCCGAAAATGGCTCCGTTTATTTTCGGTCACCGCAACAAGATTCACATCATCAACCTGGAAAAAACTCTGGGTATGTACCAGGAAGCGATGAAGTTCATTCGTCAGCTGTCCGCAAACCGTGGCACGGTTCTGCTGGTTGGTACTAAGCGTCAATCCCGCGACATCATTTCCGGTGAAGCTCAGCGTGCAGGCATGCCTTACGTTGATCAGCGCTGGTTGGGCGGTATGCTGACTAACTTCAAAACTGTTAAATCTTCTATCAAACGCCTGAAAGACATGGAAGTTGCGATCGAAGACGGTACAGTTGAAAAAATGTCCAAAAAAGAAGCGCTGATGTTCCAGCGTGAAATGGAAAAACTGCAAAAATCCATCGGCGGTATCAAGGATATGGGCGGTATTCCTGACGCGATTTTCGTTGTTGACGTTGGCTACCACAAAGGTGCTGTTACTGAAGCAGCGAAACTGGGCATCCCGGTGATCGGCGTGGTTGATACTAACCACTCTCCTGAAGGTGTTGCATACGTTATCCCTGGTAACGATGACTCTTCTAAAGCAATCGCTCTGTATGCACGTGGTGTTGCTGATGCGATTCTGGAAGGCCGCGCTAATGCAGTTAACGAAGTTCTGGAAGCTGTAAAACCAGACGCAGAAGAATTCGTTGAAGTAGAACAGGCATAATTGTTTTTGTAATCCGTCCGGCGTCAGCCGGATAAAAATCGGGGCTACTTAAGGTCGCCCCTTTTTTTAACCAAAATTTGATTCTGGCACGGTTTGTGTCACTAGATTAGGAGAAAAACATGGCAGCAATTACAGCAGCGATGGTAGCGGAACTGCGCGCAAAAACTGATGCGCCGATGATGGAATGTAAAAAAGCGCTGACAGAAGCAGAAGGCAACATGGATCGTGCAGAAGAAATTCTGCGTGTAAAACTGGGTAGCAAAGCTTCTAAAGCAGCTTCCCGTATTACTGCAGAAGGCGTTGTTGCAGCTTATGTCTCCGGTAACGTTGGTGCATTGATCGAAGTAAACTGCGAAACCGACTTCGTTACTAAAAACGACGACTTCATCGCTCTGGCAAACACTTGCGCTAAACTGATTGCAGAACACAATCCTGCAGACGTAGCAGCCCTGAATGCACTGCCACTGGATGGCAAAACTGTTGACGAAGTACGTGCAGCACTGGTTGGTAAAATCGGTGAAAACATGTCTATCCGTCGTTTCAAACGTTTTGAAACAACTGCTAAACTGGCTTCTTACCTGCACGGTTCCCGTATCGGTGTAATGGTTGAGTTTGACGGTGCTGATGAGCAAGTTGGTAAAGATCTGGCGATGCACATTGCTGCGATGAAACCTGTTGCTGTTTCCGGCGCAGACGTTCCTGCAGATCTGATCGATAAAGAGCGCTCTGTTGCAGAGCAGAAAGCAGCTGAATCCGGTAAGCCAGCAGACATCGTTGCGAAAATGGTTGAAGGCTCCGTTCAGAAATATCTGAAAGAAGTTTCTCTGCTGAATCAGTCTTTCGTTAAAAACGACAAGCAAACTGTTGAGCAAATGCTCAAAGCGGCTGATTCCAGCGTTAAGTCTTTCGTAATGTTTGTGGTTGGTGAAGGCATCGAGAAGAAAGTTGATGACTTCGCAGCTGAAGTTGCGGCACAGGTTGCTGCAGCAAAACAAGCTAACTAAGGCGAATAAAAAACGGGCCCCAAAGGCCCGTTTTTTTAAGGGTAAGCCTGCTTTGCAGGATGATTCGGATTGCAGTTTGTCAGGCAGTCAGTATTCCAAATCATTTCAATCAACTAATTTCCAGAAGGAGTCTGTGATGACGAAACCAGCTTATAAGCGTGTACTCTTAAAACTTTCTGGTGAAGCGCTGATGGGCGACGACCCTTTTGGCATCAACCGCGCCACGATCGAACGTATGGTTGCCGATGTGGCAGAAGTATCCCGTATGGGTGTTGAACTGGCCATTGTCATTGGCGGCGGCAATATTTTCCGTGGCGTAGCGCCGGGTGCGCAGGGTATGGATCGTGCAACCGCTGATTACATGGGTATGCTGGCAACCGTGATGAACTCTCTGGCGTTGGCGGATGCTATGCGTCAGGTTGGTATTACAGCGCGCGTCATGTCTGCAATCGCTATCGATCAGGTTGTAGAGCCATATGTGCGCCCTAAAGCACTGCAATACCTGGAAGAAGGAAAGGTTGTTGTGTTCGCGGCAGGTACTGGTAATCCGTTCTTCACGACTGATACAGCAGCGGCATTGCGCGGATCTGAAATCGGTGCGGAAATCGTTCTGAAGGCAACAAAGGTTGACGGCGTTTATACCGCAGATCCTAAAAAGGATCCGACGGCAACACGTTTCTCTACAATTTCATTCGATGAAGCGATTTCCCGTCACTTGCAGGTAATGGATGCAACCGCGTTTGCATTGTGCCGTGACCAGAAGCTGCCGATTAAAGTTTTCTCTATCGTTAAACCGGGTGCGCTGAAAAACCTGATTCTGGGTGAAGACGAAGGCACACTTGTGCACGTATAATTGAATGTTTGTTAGTTCATAGTAATAATTGCCACCGTTTTACGGTGGCAGATGGATGGAGGGCGGTATGACCGTTGCAGATATTAAGAAAAGCAGTGAACAGAAGATGCAGAAGTCGATTGAGACCCTGAAGGCAGACCTCGCAAAAGTGCGAACCGGTCGTGCTCATACAGGTATTCTCGATCACGTCATGGTAGATTACTACGGTAGTCCGACTGCAATCGGTCAGGTTGCCAATCTGACGCTGATTGATGCCCGTACTATCGGTGTGCAGCCATGGGAAAAGAAGATGCTGTCCGCAATCGAAAAAGCGATTCGTGATTCTGATCTGGGCCTGAACCCGTCTTCTCAGGGCGATATGATCCGCGTTCCTACACCGGCACTGACTGAAGAGCGTCGTAAAGAGCTGGTGAAACTGGTTAAGTCTGAGGGCGAAGGCGCGAAAATTGCGATCCGTAATATTCGTCGTGACGCGAATGAAGGCTTGAAAAAGCTGCTCAAAGATAAAGCGTGCTCCGAAGATGATGAGCGTCGTGCGCAGGATGATGTGCAAAAGCTGACTGATAAATACGTCGCTGAAATCGATAAAGTTCTTGCAGAAAAAGAAAAAGACGTGATGACGGTCTGATCACGACTGCAGTTTGAATCACTAACGAGCTCGAAGCAATTCCTGACAAAGCGGAACTGTTTTGCGGCTCGTTTTTATTTTGTACTTTTCAGCTTACTCATGCTCATACCTCGCGTAATTACAGCAATCGCGCTGCTGGCATTGTTATTGCCGACTTTGTTTCTGGGTAACCAGATTCTTTTCACAGCTGTTATTTCCGTTTTTTTTGGCGCAGCCATATGGGAGACTCAGCGACTCTTTAAGAAGCGATTCGCACTTCCGGTTGGTGTTTGCTGGGGTGGGCTGATGGCGTACCTGGCCTGGAATTTTCAGGCATTTATGGGGGATGCAACGAATAAGGTGCCGCAGATTCTGTTTGCGATGAGTGCTGCATTCTGGGTTGTACGCATTCTTCCGCTGCTGAAAAAAGGGATGCCCGAGCAGGGAAGCTATGCGCACAGCGCAATTTCAACGATGTACACGCTGACGGTATTTACCTGTTTCATGGCAATCGCCATGTTCTATTTCCGGCACTCTGCGATATACCTTTTGTCGGTGATGGCGCTGGTCTGGATTGCAGATATCGGGGCTTATTTTTCAGGAAAAGCTTTTGGGAAACGTAAGCTCGCGCCGACAATTTCCCCAGGCAAATCTTGGGAAGGTGCAATCGGTGGCGGTATCGCCGTGCTGTTAATTGCTTCTGCTTCAGTGCATATTCCGGTGCTGGCGGATAGTTTCACGGTCCATTTGGTAGCGCGGTTTGGTTGGTGGGTGACTGTTGCTTTACTGGTTTTACTGGTTGCGACTAGCATCACTGGCGATTTGTTTGAATCGATGTTGAAGCGCCATGCCGGAATGAAAGACAGTAGTCAGCTGTTACCGGGGCATGGCGGTGTGCTTGATCGTGTAGATGCATTGGTGCCTGTTCTCCCTTTGGCAATGTTAATTGATTTGTTGTGAAGAAATCTGAAATGCAGAACGTAACGATACTTGGCTCTACCGGTTCAATTGGTGTTTCCACGCTGGATGTGATCGGACGTCATCCGGAAAAATATGCTGTGTTTGCACTGACTGCGCACAAGCAGGTGGATAAATTATTTGAACAGTGTTTGCAGTTCAAACCGCAATTTGCCGTGCTGGGGAGTCCTGAGGCTGCTGGACAGCTGAGGCAGCGACTGGAAATGACCGGGTTGACTGGTACAAATGTATTGCATGGCGAATCAGCACTTTCTGAGGTTGCGTCAGACGCTGGATGTCAGATTGTGATGGCAGCGATTGTCGGCGCGGCCGGGCTGAAGCCGACGCTGGCTGCAGCAAAAGCGGGTAAGAAAGTTTTGCTTGCCAATAAAGAAGCACTGGTCATGTCGGGCCAGATTTTTATGGATACGATCGCGGCAAGCGGGTCTGCGTTGTTGCCTATCGACAGTGAACATAATGCCGTATTTCAGTGTTTGCCAGCAGAGAAGCGTGCGTATGATCCGGATTTTGGCGTCACAAAAGTCTTGCTGACAGCATCTGGCGGGCCATTTCTGAAGCGAGACGTGTCTACGCTGGAATCCGTTACGCCTGAAGAAGCCGTTGCACATCCGAACTGGGTCATGGGCAGAAAGATTTCTGTTGATTCCGCTACCATGATGAACAAGGGCCTTGAAGTGATTGAGGCGCACTGGTTGTTCGGTGCACCTGCTGATCAGATCGAAGTCGTTATTCATCCGCAAAGCGTGATTCACTCTATGGTGTCTTACTCAGATGGTTCTGTCCTTGCTCAATTGGGTAATCCGGACATGAGAACGCCCATTGCATATGGACTTGGTTATCCTGAGCGGATCGCTTCCGGCGTTGCTCCGCTGGATTTGATCAAAGTAGGTCAGTTGCAATTTCATGAAGCAGATTTCACCAGATTTCCCTGTCTTGATCTCGCATACGCGGCACTCCGGACAGGCGGCACAGCGCCAGCGATTCTGAACGCCGCTAATGAAGTCGCGGTAGAAGCATTCTTGCAACGCAAAATCGGTTTCCGCGACATAGACAGACTGATCGCCAGTGCATTAGAAAAAGTGGAATCCGGTTCTGCAGATACGCTTGAAAGCGTTCTTGATGCGGATCGCCGCGCCCGTGAATTTACTGTGAGCCGGATTAGCTGATATGTTTTTGTACAGCGTATTTCACTTTCTGATTGCAATCAGTATTCTCGTCGCCATCCACGAGCTCGGCCATTATCTTGCGGCACGCTGGTGTGGCGTGAAAATGATTCGTTTCTCGCTCGGAATGGGTAAAGTTCTCTGGTCAAGGAAGTTCGGTAAGGATCAGACGGAGTGGGCGATTTCGATGCTGCCTATCGGTGGTTATGTTTCTATGCTTGATGGCCGTTCGATGAGCGCTGAAGAACTTTCCGGACACGACTTAAGCCGGGAATTCACCCGTCAGTCAGTCTGGAAGCGGATGCTGATCGTTGCTGCCGGGCCTGCCGCTAATTTTTTACTCGCAATACTGCTGTTTACAGGTTTGTTTTTTAGCGGCATAACCGAGCCTGTTCCAAGAATCGCGCTGACCTCGGAAACAGGTGTCGCTGCTGCAGCGGGTTTTAAAACCGGCGATATTATCCGCAACGTTGACGGGCATGAATTACATGGCTGGTCTCAGTTAGCTGATGCAATTGTGAATGCTGCGTTAGAGCGTCGCGCTATCGACTTCGAAGTCGAAAGTGAATTGCAGGTGCGCCGTAGCGCATCCATTCCTGCAGGTGCATTCAAGCTGGAAGATCTTGAAAAGGATTTTTCTCAGGCAACAGGAATGACACTGGCGAAGCCTGCCGCCGTCATTCATGAAGTGATGCCCGATGGCCCGGCTGCCAAGAGCGGTTTTCTCGCAGGTGATCGTATTCAGTTTATTGATGGCAAGGCTGTGCCGGATGTGACAGTGTTTGTGGATCTGATCGGTCGCTCGGCGGGTCAAAAACTGGAAATCGGTGTTTTGCGTAATGGTCAGGCGCTGGTGCTTCCGGCAACGCCTGCTGAAGAAGAGCGAAACGGTAAACTGGTTGGCAAACTGCATGTTGCGCTTGAGCCGCCTGAAATGACGATCGTGCGTTTTGGTGCCTTTGAATCGTTGCTGCGCGGTGTCAGTAAGACCTGGGAAGGCAGCATTTTAAATCTGAAGTTACTCTGGAAAATCGTGACGGGCGAAGCATCCATCAAGAATGTCACCGGCCCGGTAACGATTGCTGAATATGCCGGCAAAGCGGCAAAAGTCGGCATTGAAAGTTTCATTTCACTCCTGGCGGCAATCAGTATTGGCCTGGGCGTCATGAATTTACTACCTGTGCCGGTTTTGGACGGGGGGTATTTGTTGTATTATTCGCTGGAAATTTTGCGCGGAAAGGCATTATCTGACCTGACAACCCAAAGGCTGCAGCAGGTTGGAATAGCACTTCTGGTGATGTTAATGGCATTAGCATTTTTTAATGACATTGCGCGTCAATATGTCAAAATAGCAGGCTGATAAAAAATCGTTCAGATCGCAAAATAAGCTCAATCAAAGATCCATACAACCAATGAAATTATCTAACGAGCACTTCTCTTTGTCTCAATTTCGCCGTCACGCCTTTTCTCTTGCTGCGTTGGCATTATGTTCTGGCAGTGCCTGGGCGATTCAGCCTTTCACCGTCAAAGATATTCGTGTAGAAGGATTGCAGCGTACAGAGGCTGGTACAGTCTTTAGTTACCTGCCTGTGAAAGTCGGCGAGGTCTTTGATGATGTGAAAAGTACTGCCGCGATTAAATCCCTTTACGGAACAGGTTTCTTCAAAGACATTCAGATTGAAGAGCAGGATGGTGTGCTCGTTGTCATTCTCGAAGAGCGTCCTACAATTGCCGGCGTTGAATTTACCGGCACTAAAGAGTTTGAAAAAGATGCGCTGGTAAAGGCACTGAAAGATATCGGTATCGGCGAATCCCGTATTCTGGATAAGGCGACTGTTGAACGTGCAGAGCAGGAGCTGAAACGTCAGTATCTCTCCAAAGGTTTGTATGGCATGCAGATCACGACGACGATTACGCCGCTTGAGCGTAACCGTGTCCGTGTGACTTTCGCAGTAGAAGAGGGTGAGATCGCCCGTATTGCTGAAATTAAGATCACCGGAAATAAAGCATTTTCGGACGGCGAGTTGCGCGATCTGATGGCGCTGAATACATCAACATGGTTCTCGTGGTACACCAAAGCGGATCAGTATTCCAAGCAGAAATTGTCTGGCGATCTTGAGTCCGTTCGCTCTTTTTATCAGAACCGTGGCTATCTGACGATGCAGATTCTTTCGTCGCAGATTTCTATCAGTCCGGACAAGAAGAATATTTATATTGCCGTAAATATTTCTGAAGGTGAGAAATACAAGATCGGTGAGATCAAGCTGGACGGCGATTTGTTCGGACGGGATGCCGAACTTGCCTCGCTGATGTTGCTGAAAAAAGGTGATACTTACAATGCCGGGCGTCTGACAGAAAGTACAAAGCGCATTTCTGAGCGTATGGGTAATTTTGGTTATGCGTTTGCAAATGTGAACGCAGTTCCTCAGATTAACGAGGAAACACGCGAAGCATCATTCACGATTCAGGTCGATGCAGGTAAGCGTGTTTATGTGCGTCGTATCAATCTGGCTGGTAATACCCGTTCACGTGATGAAGTGATTCGTCGTGAATTCCGTCAGTTCGAAAGTTCATGGTACGACGGTGAAAAAATTAAGGCGTCGAAAGACCGTGTTGAACGCTTAGGTTTCTTCGAAGACGTTAAGCTGGAAACACCGGAAGTCGCGACCAGTGCTGATCAGGTGGATATCAACCTGTCTGTGAAAGAAAAACCGACAGGCAGTCTGATGTTCGGTGCAGGTTATTCCAGTGCGGAGCGTCTGACACTTTCAGGTTCGATTTCTCAGGCAAATGCGTTCGGTAGTGGTGACACGATGGCGCTGGAGCTGAACACCAGCCGTCAGAACCGGACCATTGTTCTTGCGCATACCGATCCTTACTTTACGGATGACGGTGTCAGCCGCAGTGTTGATGGTTTCTTCCGTACACAGCGGCCATTCGCCGGTTATTCCCAGGACTATAAAGTGCAGTCTATGGGTGGCAATCTGCGCTTTGGCGTCCCTTTCTCTGAGGTTGATACGGTTTTCTTTGGCCTTGGTGTTGAGCGTACCCACGTATTTACAACTGGTATCAGTCCGCGTTCTTATCGTAATTTTGTAGCAACAAATGGTGTTGGTATTGACACTAATCCGATTTCGGATACTTACGGTCTTGGCGAGGCAACCACCAATTCCTTCCCGCTGACCGTGGCGTGGCAACGTGACAGCCGCGATAGCGTCATGACACCGACCATTGGCCGTTTTCAACGCGCCAATCTGGAACTGGCTGCGGCAGGTAACTCGCGTTATTACCGCGCAATTTATCAGGCACAGTTGTATCAGCCGATTTACCGTTCTGTGGTTCTGGCGCTGAATGGTGAGTTTGACTACGGTCACGGTCTGTCAGGTCAGAAATATCCGGTGTTTAAAAACTTCTATGCCGGTGGTATCGGATCTGTACGCGGCTATGAACCAGGCTCTCTCGGCACGAAAGATGCGTTCGGCGAGTCGCAAGGGGGTGCTAAACGGATTATCGGTAATGTAGAATTACAGATCCCGTTCCCGGGCGCTGACAAGTCGTTGCGCTGGTTCGCTTTCCTTGATGGTGGCCAGGTGTTTGATGAAGGTCAGAGAATGCGTACGCAGGACTTCCGTTTTGGTGCCGGTATCGGTATCAGTTGGATTTCTCCTGTCGGTCCGCTGAAGCTGAGTTTTGGTAAAGCATTGAATGCGAAACCGGATGATAAGAAACAAGGCTTCCAGTTCCAGATGGGTACCGGTTTCTGATCCGGTTAGCGGTGAAGATGTATTTGACTGTATTTTGATTGAGTCAGGCTATGAACGTATCCAGATTTATCCGTAATGTCGTATTTTGCGTAGGCGGTTTATCCAGTGCTGGTTTTGCAAGCGCTCAGGACATTCGCGTTGCTTTCTTCAACTCTGACCGTGTCATGAAGGAGTCCGGGGCGCTGAAGGTAGCCGAAGCGAAGATTGACAGTGAATTCGCGAAGCAAAAAAAAGAACTGCAGGACATATCGGTGAAAATCAAAACACTGGCGGACAGACTGGATCGCGAGTCAGCCTCGTTGTCTGATGCAGAGCGTCTGCGCCGCCAGCGTGAGCTGACTGATCTTGATCAGGACTTCAAACGCAAACAGCGTATCTACAACGAAGATTTCAACCTGCGCCGTAACGAAGAAGTGGATGCATTTATCGAAAAAGCGCGTAAAACGATTCGTCAGATTGCTGAGCAGGAAAAATATGACATCGTGGTGCAGGATGCGGTGTACTACAACGCCCGCGTTGACATTACCGACAAAGTTCTCAAAGCACTCACAAAATAATTTATGACCACGACGAGTATTCGTCTGGGTGAGCTGGCAGATCGCCTGGGAGGGCGGCTGACCGGCTCGCCGGACATTGCAGTCTCGGGTATTGCACCGGTCAGCGAAGCTGGCTCCGGTCACATTACCTTTCTTTCTAATTCCAAACTCCGGCATGTTGCCGCTGCATCGCAAGCGGCTGCACTGATGCTGACTGAAGCAGATTACGCGCAAATTGGTGCTGATTTTCAGGGCGTTTGCCTGATTGTACCTAACCCGTATGTCTGCTTTGCGAGGGTTGCACAGTGGTTCGTTACGCTGAATACACCGGCTCCGGTGGCAGGTGTGCATCCGGATGCATCAGTAGCTGCAACGGCCGTGATTGCCGCGACAGCGACTATCGGTGCAAATGCCGTCATCGGCGAAGAAGTTGTCATTGGCGAACATACGCTGATTGAACCGGGTGTGGTGCTGGCGCGTGGCGTCAGTATCGGTGCCGGCAGCCGTATTTATCCCAACGTATCCGTATATGAAGACTGTGTCATCGGTGACCGCTGCATAATCCATTCCGGCGCTGTGATCGGTGCGGATGGTTTTGGTTTCGCGAATGATAAAGGCAGCTGGGTCAAAATTCCCCAAACAGGCCGTGTTGTGATCGGTAACGATGTCGAAATCGGCGCGAATACCAGTATCGATCGCGGCGCGCTGGCTGATACAGTCATTGAAGATGGTGTCAAACTTGATAATCAGATTCAGATAGGTCACAACTGCCATATAGGAGCGCATACAGCGATGGCAGGCTGTGTAGGTGTTGCCGGTAGTGCAAAAATCGGCAAACACTGTACATTCGGTGGTGCAGCAATGATCCTCGGACATCTGACCATTGCCGACAATGTACATATTTCATCCGGCAGTCTGGTATCGAGGTCCATCTCTGAGCCCGGCCAGTACACCGGATTTTACCCGCTGGCAAAAAATGCAGACTGGGAAAAGACCGCCGCCATCGTGCGTAATCTTGGAACCATGCGTGAAAAACTGCGCCAGCTGGAAAAAATAACGAAAAACAAGGAATAGCAACTTATGACGACGAAGTCCCTCGACATTACCCAGATTAAAGAATATCTGCCGCACCGTTACCCGTTTTTGCTGGTTGACCGCGTGCTCGACTGGGAAAGCGGTAAGCGTATTACTGCGATCAAAAACGTGACCGTTAACGAAGAATTCTTTAACGGTCATTTCCCGAACAAGCCAGTTATGCCTGGTGTGATGATGATTGAAGCGCTGGCGCAAACCGCGGCGATTTTGTCTTTCCTGACTATGGATGTGAAGCCGGATGAAAAAACAGTGGTGTTTTTCCTCGGCATTGACGGCGCACGTTTCAAACGTCCGGTAGGTCCCGGCGACCAGCTGAAAATGGATGTGGAAATCATTAAAGTTGCACGCGGCATCTGGAAATATGCGGCAAAAGGTACCGTTGACGGCCAGCTGGTTGTCGAAGGTGAACTGATGTGTACGATGCGCACCACTGACGAATTAGCGGAGAAATAATGCTGATCCACTCCACCGCCATCATTGATCCTAAAGCACAACTGGATTCGACTGTCGAAGTCGGGCCGTATGCGATTATCGGCCCCGATGTCAGCATCGGCGCCGGTACGAAAGTAGGTCCGCATGTTGTGATCAGCGGACACACCACGATCGGTAAAGAGAACAATTTTCATGCATTCTCATCGATTGGCGGTCCGCCACAGGATAAGAAATATGCTGGTGAGGATTCATCCTTAGAGATTGGCGATCGCAATCTCGTGCGTGAATTTTGCACTTTTAATTGCGGTACTGCTCAGAATATGGGTGTCACTCGCGTAGGCAGCGATAACTGGTTTCTGGCCTACGTGCATATCGCACATGATTGTGTAGTGGGCAGTCATACCGTATTTTCGAATAACGCCGCACTGGCGGGCCATGTGCACGTTGGTGACTGGGTGATTATGAGCGGTTTTTCCGCAGTCCATCAGTTCTGCCGGATTGGTGAACATGCCTTCGTCGGCATGAACACCAGCCTGACGCAGGACGTGCCACCGTATGTGCTGGTATCCGGCAATCCTGCCGAAGCACACGGTGCGAATCTCGAAGGTTTAAAACGTCGTGGCTTCAGCCGCGATCAGATTCATGCAATTCGTCATGCGTACAAAGCATTGTACAAATCCGGGCTGACTCTGGACGAGGCGAAAGCCGCGCTGGAGCAGCAAATCGCTGAATTACCGGCTGATGCTGCCGATTCCGTACAGCGCATGCGCAGCTTCCTCGATCTGTCGCAACGCGGCATCGTTCGCTGAAATGAGCGCATCCCGTCAGCATCCGGTCATCAGCATGGTGGCCGGTGAAACCTCCGGCGACATGCTTGCTGCCCGTTTATTGTCCGGCCTGCGTCCGCGCTTGCCGGACTCTTTGATGCATGGCATCGGTGGTCCGCGTATGGCCGAATACGGCTTCGTGAACGACTGGCCGATGGAAAAACTATCGGTACGCGGCTTGTTTGAAGTGCTGGCGCATTACCGCGAAATCAGCGGTATCCGCAATCAGTTACGCGAACGTCTGCTGGCAGAGCGTCCGGATGTGTTTATCGGTGTTGATGCGCCGGATTTCAATCTGGGGCTGGAAACCGATTTGCGCGAAGCCGGTATTCCGACCATGCATTACATCAGCCCGTCGATCTGGGCCTGGCGTGGCGGACGCATCAAAAAGATTAAAAAAGCCGTATCCCATATGCTGGTGGTGTTTCCTTTTGAGGAAGCGATTTATCAGCAAGCCGGTATTCCGGCCACCTATGTCGGTCATCCGCTGGCTCAGGTGATTCCTGAACAAGTCGACGTGCAGGGAGCACGTCAGGAGCTGGGGCTGGATCCGCGTTTTCCGGTGATTGCGATGCTGCCTGGCAGCCGCATGTCGGAAATTAAATACAACACCACCGCTTTTATCGGCGCAGCCCGTTTGCTGATGCAGCGCGAACCGAATCTGCAGATTCTGGTACCGATGGCAGGGCAAAAACAGCGCGAATACTTTATCCGCCTGCTGGTCGAAAACAAACTCGACGACGTGCCACTGATTGTGACCGATGGCAAATCGCACACTTGCATCGCCGCAGCTGACGCTGTAATGGTGGCGTCCGGTACAGCCACGCTGGAAGTGGCGCTGTACAAAAAGCCGATGGTCATTGCCTATAAGATGATGGAAGCCTCATGGCAGATTCTGCGTCATATGGGTTATCAGCCGTGGGTGGGCTTGCCGAATATTCTGGAACAACGCTTTATCGTGCCGGAATTACTGCAATCCGCTGCGACGCCGCAGGCGCTGGCAGATGCACTGTGGACGCAACTCACCGATGATGCTAACCGCGCTCATCTGACCGAGCGTTTCAGTGCGATGCACGCGAGCCTGTTGCGCGACAGCGCCAATGTCACTGCTGAAGCCGTGATGAAAGTGATCGCACAGTCACGCTGATTGCAGCACATTGTTTGTGTCGACGCCGGTTTTCTTCGGCGTTTTTCGCCCGTTCCGTATTTCAAGTATGATTCCGGTCTTCGTACCGGAATTTCTTTTTTTGTTGTCTGTCATGTATATCGATTCCCATTGCCATATTAATTTCCCTGAACTGGCGGCCCGCCTTCCTGAAATGCTGGAAAAAATGCAGCAAAATCAGGTCAGTCACGCACTCTGCGTGTCGGTGAATCTGCCGGATTTCCCGCAGGTGCTGGCACTGGCAGAAGCGCATGACAACATTTACGCTTCGGTTGGTGTGCATCCGGATTATGAAGATACGCCGGAACCCAGCGCAGAAATGCTGGCCGAGACCGCCAAACACCCGAAAATCGTCGCGATCGGAGAAACCGGCCTTGATTATTTCCGCTTAACCGGCGATCTGGAATGGCAGCGCGAACGCTTTCGCCAGCATATCCGCGCTTCCCGCCTGAGCCGCAAACCACTGATTATTCATACCCGCTCTGCATCCGAAGATACGCTGCGGATTTTGAAAGAAGAGGGCGCTGCAGTGCAGGATGGCGGCGTGGCAGGTGTAATGCACTGCTTTACCGAATCGATGGAAGTGGCGCTGGCAGCAATGGAAATGGGCTTTTATATTTCCTTCTCCGGCATCGTCACCTTTAAAAGCGCAAAGGATTTGCAGGAAGTAGCGCGCGCCGTACCGCTGGACCGTATGTTGATCGAAACCGATTCGCCGTATCTGGCACCGGTTCCTTTCCGTGGCAAAACCAATGAACCGGCGTTCGTCAAACATGTCGGCGATTTCATCGCTGACCTGAAAGGCGTGCCCAGCACCGAAGTACAACGCGCCACTACCGACAACTTCTTCCGTCTGTTTCAGATTCCGGGATAAACCATGCTGAGCCTGCGCCGCCTGTTGCTGAGTTGTGTGCTGTCCCTGTTTGCCGTGGCTGCCATGGCGCAGGAGACCGTCGATGATTTACTGTTCGCGGTGCGCTTCAATGATCCGGGTACGATAGAAACCATGCTGAAAGCGGGTTTTGACGTGAATACCCGCGAAAAAGCCCGTGGTGAAACCCTGCTGATGATCGCCGCCCGCGAAAAATCGCTGAAGGCACTCAGCTATCTGGCCAGACACCCGAAAACGGATAAAGAAGCCCGCGCCAGTAACGGCGACACCGCGCTGATGCTGGCCGCGTTCGGCGGCTCTTTGCCAGCCGTGAAGATACTGGTTGAAGCCGAAGCAGAAGTGAATCAGCCAGGCTGGACAGCGCTGCATTACGGCGCCGCCAGCGGCAACACCGAAGTCGTCGCCTATCTGCTGGAAAATCACGCCTATATCGACGCAGAAGCGCCAAACGGCCTCACACCGCTGATGATGGCCGTGCTGTTCGGCAAAAGAGCTGTGGTCGAATTATTGCTGGAGCAGGGCGCAGATGCCGCGCTGCGCAACCAGAAAGGCCAGACCGCCATGGATCTGGCAAAACAAAACGCCCGCGAAGACTTAATCGAAGTCCTGAGTACCGCCGTCAAACGCTGACCACCGCTTGCTTTGCCAGCCCGACTGGCACACAAAAAGCACCGGCCTCTGAATCCAGACGCCGGTGTTTTTGCTTTGGTCTGCAGTTTCTCAAAGCCGGCAAAAATCAGCTCAAACTGCCCGAAAATGCCTCAAATGCGGATTCCGGCATACCAACCCCGCTGTCGTCGGCAGAAAGTCCGGGCTTTCGTGTTTGCCGGATGACGATAGTTGCACAATATATACGCCAAATGGGTGATAATAAAATAATCAGACATTCCAGCGCACGATCTCTGTGAGCCAATTTGCCGTATCGGTACTTTCCTTCGCATATATCGGTTTGCAACGAAATGCTGGCGATGCATGGTCGGATTTATGCGGGAGCGTTGTGCTCTGAGAGACAGAACGATGATGAGTGCCCGAAAAGATATGTTCCGCTGAGGGTAATTAGTATGGAATTAGGTGTATTAGTTCAAGCAGGTGTAACAGCATATCGGATGCTGAATGCAGCGAGTGATTGACGACAGGAGTCTGACAATGAAAATCTTTCTTATTGTGCTTTTTGCGGTGTTTTTTAATGCCCCGGCTCATGCAACTTGCACTGTAGATAGGCAGTTTCAGGAAATTATTGTCAGTTCTAAAGGCAAAGAAATTAAGAAATGGAAGTTGGGTGCGGGTTTGCAGTCTTTTTCTGTCGATAATCGTGTTCTGAGCGTACTCGTAGAACCGGCGAGTTCAGAAATAAATAAGAAATTTGCAGTGAAAAATAAAGTTCACAGCTTACTGGCAATCAAGCTGTACGATGAGAGCCAGTCTCCGCGCACACTTCTCTCAAACAATTACGGTCCGCCGAATTCTGGACACGGTTACGGTAAAAATGGCCCAGCCAACGGAATAAGACAGTTGGGCAACACGCAGATAGACGTAGATTTAAGAAACCCAAGCTGCG
Organism: Cognatundibacterium luofuense; assembly: GCF_018139685.1. Taxonomy (GTDB): domain Bacteria; phylum Pseudomonadota; class Gammaproteobacteria; order Burkholderiales; family Burkholderiaceae_D; genus Undibacterium; species Undibacterium luofuense. The sequence continues at coordinate 279,305 of NZ_JAGSPN010000004.1, read as the reverse complement.
GGTGAATCACATTTTGACTCCCGGATTTCCGCGTTTTTCACCCAAAATGCGGATTCCGGCATAGCAACCCCGCTGTCGTCGGCAGAAAGTCTGGGCTTTCGAATTGGCCGGATGACGATAATTGCACAAGGTTTCCTGTCTGTTCTGCGTATGAATGTATGCCAGCGCAAGCTGGAACGGTTCGCTCAGGCGGCTTGGTGTTGTGTGAAGTTACTGCTGTTTTCGCGGTGCAATATGCGGGGTTTGATGCCGTAACCGATGATTCTGATACAAAGCGAAGCAAATTTTTGCGGCGCAGCATCTTGGCTGCGATGCGGAATGCATGTTACAGTTTTGGTCTCTATGTTTTAAGGACATTTCCATGGACAGTCACAGTTGCCCCCGACCGTATCGTCAATAAAGGCAAGCTGTCAGCACTGTCGCTGCTTCTTGCCGTAAGCAAGAGCAGTTTTCCTTATCTTCTGCTCACAAATCACGTTTTTCCTGTGTTCCTCCGCTGAGAGGTGATTCCGTCCGTGCGTGGCGGTAAGGAGTGTTTGTGTTTTCTGTTTTTCAAAATCCGTCGTCTGCGACTTCTGTCGCCGCTAAACCGAATCGCTGGGACTGGGCTTTGCTGCCGGTGGTGCTGGCGGTGCTCAGTCTGTTTGCGTATGCGGCGATGCAAATGAGCCGGCCGTTTGCGGTGGGCGAGACGCTGGCGGTGTCGCTGGACCCTGCGGTGCTGCCGTATTACCTGCTGCGCACGATATTGCGCATGTTCACTGCACTGTTTTTGTCGCTGGTGTTCAGTCTGGTGTTTGCAGCGATTGCTGCGCGTTTCCGGCTGGCGGAACGCATCATGATTCCTTTACTGGATATTTTGCAATCGGTGCCGATTCTCGGTTTTCAGGCGATTGCAATTGCGCCGTTTATTGCCTTGTTCCCCGGCAATCTGCTTGGTGTGGAATGTGCCGCCGTGTTTGCGATTTTTACGTCGCAAGCCTGGAATATGGCATTTTCTGTGTATCAGTCGATACGCACCGTGCCGTCGGAATTACAGGAAGCGGCGCGGGTGTTCCGCTTGTCGGCGTGGCAGCGCTTCTGGCGGCTGGAGTTGCCGTTTGCGATGCCCGGTTTGCTGTGGAATATGATGATGTCGATGTCCGGCGGCTGGTTTTTTCTGGTGGCTGCTGAAGCGATTTCGGTGGCGGGACAGGATATTAAACTGCCCGGTATCGGTTCGTATATTGCGGTGGCGATTGAACAGCGCCAGATTTCCGCGATTCTGTGGGCGATTTTTGCGATGCTGAGCGGCATTCTGCTGTACGACCAGCTGTTCTTCCGGCCTTTGCTGGCGTGGGCCGATAAATTCCGTTTTGAAGAAACCCAGAGCGAAACCGCGCAGAAATCGTGGTTGCTGGACTGGATGCGCAACAGCCACTGGTTCCGCCGCGCGGGCAACCGTTTCTGGCGCTGGCTGGGCCGCAGCCTGAGCTGGTTTGTGCTGCCGCCGGTCAGTCAGCGCAGCAACAAGCCTGCATTCTGGGCGCGCTGGCAAATCTCCGGTTTCTGGATTGAAGTGCTGATCGGGCTGATGATACTGGCTGGTTTTATCCGTTTAACTTTTTTTATTCACAGCGAAGTCGGCTGGGCAGAAGTCGGGCATGTGGCGGTACTGGGCAGCATTACGCTGGTGCGGGTGATGGTGCTGATTGCGATTGCTTCGCTGGTGTGGGTGCCGGTGGCGGTGTGGATAGGTTTGCGGCCCGCGTATTCGCAAAAAGTGCAGGCGGTGGCGCAGTTTCTGGCGGCGTTTCCGGTCAACTTTTTATTCCCCGGCGTGGTGCTGGTAATGGTAACGCTGGATTTGTCGCCGAATATCTGGCTCAGTCCGCTGATGGTATTCGGTACGCAGTGGTACATCCTGTTTAACGTGGTGGCGGGTGCGGCGACCATTCCGAATGAATTGCGGCTGGCGGCAGACAATCTGGGGCTGAAAGGCTGGCTGAAATGGAAGCGTGTTTATCTGCCGGCGATTTTTCCGAGCTACATTACCGGCGCGATTACTGCCAGCGGCGGTTCATGGAATGCCAGCATCGTCGCGGAATATGTGACCTGGGGTAAAACAACGCTGGTGGCGGATGGCCTTGGCAGCTATATCAAACAAATGACTGAAGCCGGTGACTTTCAGCGTATCGCGCTGGGCATCGGCATGATGTGTATTTTTGTGATGCTGCTGAACCGCTTTTTCTGGCGTCGTTTATACGATCTGGCAGAGCGCCACCTTCGCTGATCGCTGAACTTGTTAAGCATTCAGCCTATACATCAATAAATCACTGCAGACTGGCTGCGCAACACCATACAAGACCACGCCGGTCTGCTGCAAAAACAATGCGACATACCGCATCTGCGCCGCACAGCGGCAATACGGAGGATATATGACCCGTCAGGCATTACTCGAATTAACACAGGTAGCAAAATCATTTAAAGCGGCAGACGGCCAATCCCGTCTGATTCTGGATAAAGTGGATTTCAGTCTGCAGGATGGCGAAATCGTCGCTTTGCTCGGTAAATCCGGTTCCGGCAAATCCACACTGTTGCGTGTGATGGCGGGCTTGATCAGCGCAGATAAAGGCAGCGCCGTGTATCGCGGTCAGGAAATCCGCGGCCCTGTGCCTGGCATTGCGATGGTGTTTCAGTCGTTTGCTTTATTTCCGTGGCTGACCGTACAGCAAAATGTGGAACTGGGGCTGGAAGCGCAGGGCGTTGGTGCGGCAGAGCGTGCGCAGCGTGCCGATGCGGTGCTGGAACTGATCGGCCTTGCCGGTTTCGGCGGTGCCTTGCCGCGTGAATTGTCCGGCGGGATGAAACAGCGTGTCGGTATTGCGCGTGCGCTGGTCATGAATCCAGATATCTTGCTGATGGATGAAGCCTTTTCCGCGCTGGATGTGCTGACCGGCGAAACCCTGCGCGACGATATGCTGGAACTCTGGCAGGAGCGCCGTATTTCCACCAAAGGCATTCTGGTGGTGTCGCACAATATCGAAGAAGCGGTGATGATGGCAGACCGCATCATTCTGTTATCCAGCGATCCCGGTCGTGTACGTTGTGAAATTCCGGTCAATCTGCCACGTCCGCGTGATCCGGATTCTGCCGAAGTGCGCGCGCTGATTGATGAAGTGTATGGCCTGATGACCATGCGCTCGTCCGGTGATCTGCATCCTGAAACCGGACTGGTACGCCATATCGGTTACCGCTTGCCGGATACCGATGTCACCCGCATCGAAGGCGTGCTGGATATGCTGATGGATGCGCCGTTTGATGGTCGCGCCGATTTGCCGCAACTGGCAGAAGAAGCGGAATTGCCGGACGAAGAATTGTTCCCTGTGTATGAAGCCATGAGTCTGCTGGGTCTGGCGATACTGGAGAAGGGCGACATCATGCTGACGGCGCTGGGCAAAGACTATGTGACCGCAGATCAGGCGCGTAAGCAGGAATTGTTCGGTCAGCAATTGCTGATGCATGTGCCGCTGGCAGCGCATATCCGTCGCGCACTGGAATCAGATCCGGCGGGCAGTATGCCGGAGCAACCTTTGCTGGAAATGCTGGAAGATTTCCTGAAGCCGGAAGAAGCGCAGCGTGTGCTGGCAGTGGCGATTGAATGGGGGCGTTACGGTGAAGTGTATGAGTACGATTACCACACCGGTCGCCTGATGTTACCGGGCGAACACGGTCATTAATCCGCTCGCTTATCTGCTGCACTGTGGCTTTTGTCGGCCTGCAGTATGCACGGGCTTGTGACATCATCATGGTTTCAGGCAAACTGGCAGTTTTGCTGATGTGACTGATTTTGCTGTTCGCAACGCTGTTTTTATAAGGAAGGTTAATTTATGCAGTTGAAACGCCGTTCTGTACTGGGTCTGGCCGCTGGCATGCTGGTGGCGCCGTGGTCTGTTGCATCGCCTGCCAAACCGCTGGCGGGTGTTGAGTACATTCAGTTACCGGCACCGATGCCGGTACGCGCTGCGGCTGGCAAAATTGAAGTGATCGAATTTTTTATGTATCACTGCCCGGCCTGTAATGCACTGGAAGCGGAGCTGATGGCGTGGGTGAAAAAAATGGGCGACAAAATTGATTTTCGTCGTTTCCATCTGCCTTATCACGGTGTCACCGATCCGGAAGCGCATTTGTTTGTGACGCTGGAAGCCATGGGGCTGGACAAAAAACTACACCAGAAAATTCTGGATGCATGGCACGTAGAACGCAAACGCCTGCGCACGGATGATGACAATGTCGCGTTTGTTGTCGCCAACGGCATCGACCGTCAGAAATTCCTCGATGTGTACAACAGCTTTTCGGTACAAGCCACCATGCGCCGCCTGCCGCGCACACTGGATCAGTACGCGGTGCAATACACACCGAGCTTTGTGATTGATGGCCGTTTCCTGACATCGCCAACCATGATTGCCGACGCCAATCTGAATCTGGCAAAAGATGATGTCCACGCTGCATCGTTCACCGCGATGGAAGCGCTGATTGATCTGGCCATCCGCAGCAAAAAAGCCGGCTGAAAGGATCGCTCATGAAAATCGGCGTAGTCGGAACCGGATTCGTCGGCAGTACCGCCGCCTACACGCTGGCTATGCAAGGCGTGGGCAGCGAACTGGTGCTGGTCGATCATCAACCCGCACTGGCGCAGGCGCACGGCATGGATATTCTGCATGCCGTGCCGTTTTCGCATCCGGTGCAAATCCGCTCCGGCGACATCGCCGATTTACGCGGTGCCGATCTGGTCGTGGTGGCAGCCGGTGTCAATCAGCAACCGGGCGAAACCCGTCTGGCGCTGTTGCAGCGGAATGCTGCGATTTTCGGGGAACTGATTCCGCAAATCGTACAAGCCGCACCGGACGCTGTGCTGATCATCGCCACCAATCCGCTCGACATCATGACCCACATTGCCACCCGCATTGCGGTGGCTGCCGGGTTGCCTGCCAGCCGTGTGATCGGCACCGGCACCATGCTGGATACCGCACGCTTTCGCGCCTTGCTGGGCGAACGTCTGGGTGTGGCTTCCGGTTCAGTGCATGCGTATGTGCTGGGGGAACACGGCGATTCTGAAGTGCTGATCTGGTCCAGCGTGCATATCGGTGGCATTCCGCTGGCGGATTTTGCTGCCGCACGCGGTATTGCGCTGGATGATGCGCTTCGTGCCGAAGTCGATCACGGTGTACGCCGCGCGGCGTATCAGATCATTCAGGGCAAAGGCGCGACTTACTTCGGTATCGCTTCCGCCATTACCGCCTTAAGCCGCGCCGTGCTGTTTGATGAACGCTGCGTGTATACCGTCAGCGCGATGCACAGCGAAGTTGAAGGGATTCCGTCAGTTTCGTTATCCTTGCCCGGCATCATCGGCCGCAACGGCTTAACCGGCACCTTAAAACCCGTGCTGAACGAAGCAGAACACGCGGCCCTGCAAACCAGCGCCAGCGTGATCCTGCAACATATACAGGCCATGGATGCTGCCTGACCATTACTTGCTCGCTTCACAAACAAAAACGCCTGCGTTGAATGCAGGCGTTTTTGTTTCAGCATCTTGTTTGCGCTTTAATCACTCAGCGCGATGTTTGCTGCTTCTTCAGGCGTCAAACCGTCGTAAAACTGATCCGTCAGATTTTCAATATCCTCTTCGATAAACTCTTGCGCCTGTGCCTGCGTCGCTCCACCCTTCACGAGAAAGCCTTCTACTTCGATACACCAGTTGATCAGCGCCAGCGTCTCTTCGTCCAGTTCTTCTTTTTTCTTTGCCATGGTATTTCCTTGATTGAATTGCGATGTATTGACGTAAGACCAGCCAGTCAGCGTGGCAGACGCGGCTTTACTTCGTAAGGGCGCCTATTATCCTATGTTTTCAGCATCGGCTTATGTCTTGTCGGGAACATGGCTTTACTGAACTTCTTTCAAAAACTGTCTGAAGGTGCCGGAAAACCTGCCTGAAACACCCAAATGCGGTGTTCAGCACAGCAATCCGGCGGTCGTCGGCAGAAAGTCCGGCTCTGCAAAACAGGCGTATGACGATAGCTGCACAGGGCAGGGGGGCTGATCGCCCGAATCCTCTCAGCAACCGCAGCCATAGCCAAACTGATCGGCGGTCAGGATTTTCCATTTTCCGGCGATATTCACCATAAACAGGCGATACCAGCGGTCATCGTAAGGACTCATGTCGCCCAGATGGCCGGGGCCTTTGCCCATGCCTTCCCACACTGCCAGATCCGGTATGCCATCGCCGTTCAGGTCATAGGTCAGTTGTATGCCCTGTACGAAGCCGGTTTTCTTTCTGTCCATCGGAACACGGGTTTCACTGACGACAGCCATTTGCTGCGGCAAGGCTGACGGCGTATAAAAGCGCAGCAAACTGTCGGCTGGCAAACGAGCTCGGCTTTCCTTTTGCGCCTGTTTGCCGCCTTGTTTATCAGCTTCGCTGTCGAAGTAACGCCAGATGGCGGGATCTGCATCGCCCATACCGAATCCGGCAATCCAGCCCTGACACATAGGTTCATCCACATCGCGCCACAAGACTTCTTTTTGTTTCACATAACTGGCCTGCGACTGAATCTGTCCTTTACGGAACAGCAAATGCTGCTGCACCGGCTTTACCAGCACCGTGCTGTACGCCAGCATATCGTAGTAACCGGCGGAACTGCCTTCGTCAGGATTCGGTTTTTTGACAGGCCGCGGAGTGACCACATAACGGTGAATAATGCCGAAACGACCGCTGATATTCGCTGTGCTGGCAGGTGGCGCAAGCTCCGCTTCCGTCTGAAACAACGAAGGCTGGATCGTCGGAAACTCCAGCGCCAGCACCAGATTGCGCACGCGGTCTGCACCACCTTCTGCGGAAATCGTATCGTGTAAGCTGCCGCTGATACCGATCGCATTCTGCAATTCCAGCGTGTCATCTTTTGTGGCTTTCTGCGCTTTTTTCTTCAGCGTATCCCAGTCCTTCATTGGCTCCGGCTTCGCCCCCTGTATGCCGAGCGCCAGATGCGCCTTCATTTTTTCCAACGCTTCATTGCGTGGCCACGGGCCTTCGGGCGGCAAGTCCGGGTTACGCTCTTTGATATAAGCAACGTACTGCTCCAGCGCCGGCCAGCTTGGATTCAGCCAGAACATTTTTTCCGGATTGTAATCCGCATGCGCTGGCTGATTGTCGTATCGGTCACCGCGAATATGCGACAGCACCACCTGTTTATTGCTCAGATACTGGCAAGCCGTAAAACCTTTGATGCCATCGGCAGTCATCACCTCACAATAGCCATTTCCGGCTTGCTCATTACTGAGCTTCACCGCGCGGTTCAGGCTCATGCGTTGCAACACTTCCGCATCGCGGTTCGGCGCGGCACGCAGCACCACGCCATTCCCGTTCACCCAGCGCTGCGCCGCATCCACGCCATTCACTCCGGCGGCCGGACGCAGGATTTTCTGCTCACTCAGAAAACGACAAGCCACATAGCCGTAATAACCTTCGCCTTCAATCAGACAAAAATCCCCGTACGGCGGCGCTTTCAGAATCAGCTCCGTCCCGCGCGACATCCGCCCGATCACATCCTTCTCCGCCGACGGCCCGCTGCGCACCCGCACATCATCCGCATTCACCCAGCGCGGCGGCTGCTTCGGCGGCTCCGCCTTCGCCAGCAAAGGCAAGGCCATCAACACAGTGCTGATCAGCACAGAACAGGATTTACGCATCGGGAATCACCAGTCAGGTTGAACAAAGCAGGGCAGGCACAGCGCATACCCCGCAGACAATATCCAAAAATCATAACAAAACCAGCCAGAAAACTAGCATGTTGCGCAGCTGAGCACAGCAATCCGGCGCTTGACGGTGAGTTTTGCGGGGCTTGGGGATGGGCGGATACGGGATGCCTAAAGGAGGAAGGGAGGCAGGCATTTCGTATTGTAATGTTGCTTCGATGAAATAATTGCTTGTTGTGCAAAAACTTAAAGTATTTTCTCTAAAACTGATTAATCATTTAAAAACAATGAATTAGAGATATTTTTTCATGTGATTTGTAATTACAGGGGAAGAGTGTTTATGTTTGCCTATATGCAATTTTGCAATTGATCAGTAAGATGAGCGCCAATTGTTAAAAAATGTAAAGTTTCAATGTATGTTTGCCAGTGTTTTTTGTGATGTTGTTGATGCTGTTTTGCGAACGCAGCTAGTGAAGTTGTTTTCCCTGATGTCCTCAAACTCTTCTGTACGGTTTTCTTAAACGCTTTTCTCTCCCACTTACCCCGTTACCGCGCCGCTGATCCCCCTGCGGAAACGGGATTTTTTTGAATTTTCCGTTTTATTTCAGAGTGCGCTCAGGTGTACTCACGCAATTTTTATTGCTAATTATGCAAAATACTGAAATTCCTTCTTCCTCACGATTCCCGCTCCTGTATTCGTTCGACTGGCCAAACCGTTTGGCTGAAATGACTGCTAAGTGGGTATTTTTTACCGTCTTCCGTTTTTACTGGCTGTTACTGTGGTTTGGATTTGCGCCAGCGATCGCCGGTTACGCGATGCCGCTGGATTTTGACACGGACTGGACGGACTGGGCTTTTTACGCTTACTTGCTGCCATATCCGGTGATTGAGGCCCTGATCGTACTCGTATCGGCGCGTGTTACCAGCAGACTTCCTGTAAAGCTAGGGCTTCAGCACGCGCTGACTGGTGTGGTGCTGGGGAGTGCTTATGTTTATTACTTTGGTGAATTGACCGCACTGATCGAAGTGCCGTTCATGGTACTGCTCGCAACTATCGTAAACAAAGAAAAGCAGAACATGTCCGCATTCCGCGATGTTCTGGTGATTTTATGGCTGACACGGGCAATTCAATTACTGGCGCTGTTAGCGATGTACAGAATGCTTTATTTTCCAGAGGCTACTTTTTCCTGAATATTTTTATGAAGATTGCTTTGCCAGTTTTTGTATTTTCTTTTTTGAAAGAATTTCATCGCATTTTTACTTTTTGCTTCTTAATGCCAGGGAAAACGTGGCAGCAGGAATTTGCAATTAAATATTGCGTGTATAGCGTAGTTCAGGGAGTCTTACATTGTATTTTCGTATTTGGTGGTGTTTCCGTTGATATGTGGCAATTTGCATTTGAAGAAAGGAATCTCCTTTTTTTTCTTCGTGAGTTAATCCCCCCGTTTATAGGTGGTGCCTTTGTCGAAAATGTGTTGCTGATGTTGGTATGCCGTTTCGCTGTACGGTTTCATATTCGGGATTTTTGGACGGTTTTTCTTTGGGGGTTGCTATTCGGTGGCCTCCATATTATTGAGCATAATATTTCTTATATCCATTCAATTTTTTCTTTTTGGATAATGACGGGGATGTATCTTAGTTGGTACCGTTCAAAAAATGCTTTTTTAATTATTCTTTTATTTCACGGACTGTGGAATTTTAATGTGACTGTCTTTCTTATGTTGTTCGGACGTTTCTTTGAGTATTGGGTGGGTTGATTTTTTTTGTGAGGAAATTTTTTTGTGAAATTAATGTTTGCGCCTGATAAAGTAATTTTGTTTTTGAGATATTGTTTTTTAACGCCGGGGCAGCGCTGGTACACAGAATTGATTATTAAATTCTGTGTTTTGTTTGTTCTTACTTATAGCATTGGTTTTTCATTTTTTGCAATTGGCGATTCTTCTGATCCAAATACTTTAAGTGATACCCATGAAACCAGAAGCACAAATTTCCTCGGTTTTGTAATGCTTGTAGTAATTTCGCCACTGATTGAAAATGCTTTGATGGCGCTGTACTGCCGTTTATGCCAATTTTTTCGAATGAATGATTTATTGATTTCCCTTAGTTTCGGTTTTTTGTTTGGTGGACTCCATATTTTTTTGTTTGGATGGCTGGGGATACATGCAATTTTGTCTTTTTCTCTTCAGGCTGGAATCTATCTGAACTGGTATCATTCAATAAATGCCTATATCCGGACAGTTTGTTTTCATGCTCTTTGGAATGGCACAATTTTTTTGATTGCAGTTTGCATAGAGCGTATGCCTTAAGGAATTTTGATTTTATTTTTTATTTTTATGGAATATTTCAGCCGTAGATCAGTTTTTTTCTCTTTTCTGATAAAAAAATTTCGCATTATTTTTCCACCACTAAACTGGCCTAATCCTACTTTGGAGGTAATGGCGAAGTGGGCTGTTTTTACATATTCGCGGCTTATATGGTTTATTCTTTGTGTATTAATCAACCCTGAAGAATCCATCAATTCACTTGAAAAAGTGCCCGCTATTGTGATCAGCAAGTCTTTTTCGTCACTGCCAGATTGGAGTGAAAATTTATTCTTATATTCCTTTCCATTGTTTGAATTTTTCGTCGTATTTACGATGTTGAATTTCTTTGCCCGCACCAGATTGCCGGCATTTTTACAGTGTTTGCTGATTGGTGTTGCGGGGTCTTCTGCTTATTTTTACTGTTATGGGCATTGGAATGCCTTGATAGAACTACCATTCTTCTTTGTTTTAGCCAGTCTGGTGCTCAAGCATCAACTCACTTTGAGAGGCTTTTGTTACGGACTGCTGTTTAATTTTCTGAATCGGAGTGTTCTTTTATTCATGCTGTCGCTGATGTCAGTTGCGCCTGAGTAATAGTGAGAAACACAACATTGTTGTGCCAATCTCCGTATCTGATATTTTCCGAAGCCCGGACTTTCTGCCGACGACCGCCGGATCGCTGTGCCGGAATCCGCATTTGAGGGTATTTTGGCGGGTTTTCAGCAGAAATCGCGGCTGTGGGTGGTCAGGGATTGCAGCCAGTGGCTGAGGTCTTCTAGGCGGCCGGCGATCAGGTGGCGGACGCCGTTCTGGTATTGCCATACGCCGTGCACGGCGAGCAGGCTGGCGTGCAGGGCTTCGCGGCGCTGGCGTTCAAATACGGCGGGCCAGACGATGATGTTGACCGTACCGCTTTCATCTTCCAGTGTCATAAACAACACGCCTTTTGCAGTGCCGGGGCGCTGGCGCACGGTGACCAGTCCGCAGGCTTTGGCGACTTGTCCGTGGCGGTAATCCTGTAATACAGCGGCAGCCTGAAAACCCTGTTCGCGCAGGGCTTTGCGCAGCAGCGCCAGCGGATGGCTGCGCAGGCTGAAGCCTTGTGCGGCGTAGTCTTGCCGGATTTGTTCTGCCAGTCCGGGGGCGCGCAGTTGCAGTGCGGTTTCGGGGACGGGGCTTTGTTGCAGCAAATCTTTGCTGGCGACGGCGGCGCTGGCTTGCCACAGTGCCTGCCGCCGGTGTCCGGCCAGACTGTGCAGGGCATCCGCATGGGCCAGACATTGCAGTTCGTGGCGGTTTAAGCGGGCGCGCTGCGCCAGATCCGGTACATCGGCAAACGGCGCTTGTGCGCGTGCGTGGCTGATGCGGCGGGCGCAATCGGCAGAAAGGCCGCTGATCAGCGATAAACCCAGCCGTACAGCGGGTTGCGAGGAATTGTCCGGATGCGGCGTGCGCAGGCTGCTGTCCCATTCGCTGTCGCTGACATCGGCGGGCAGCACATGCACGCGGTGGCGGCGCGCATCCTGTACCAGTTGCGAGGGGCTGTAAAAACCCATGGGTTGCGAGTTCAGCAGCGCGCATAAAAAAATTGCCGGTTCATGGCATTTTATCCAGCTGCTTAAATACGCCAGAATCGCAAAGCTGGCGGCGTGGCTTTCGGGAAAACCGTAATCGCCGAAGCCTTTCATTTGTTCAAAAATGCGTTCGGCAAAGGCGGCGTCATAACCGTTGTGTACCATGCGGCTGACGATGCGTTCATGAAATCCTTCCAGTCCGCCTTTGCGTTTCCATGCTGCCATGGCGCGGCGCAGCTGATCGGCTTCGCCGGGCGTGAAGTCGGCGGCGGCCATGGCAATCTGCATGACTTGTTCCTGAAAAATCGGTACGCCGAGCGTGCGTTCCAGTGCTTCCTGCATGCCGGGGTTCGGGTAATGTTCGATTTCTTCCAGCCCCTGACGGCGGCGCAGGTAAGGATGCACCATGCCGCCCTGTATCGGGCCGGGGCGCACAATTGCGACCTGCACCACCAGATCGTAAAACGTTTGCGGTTGCAGGCGCGGCAGCATGCTCATCTGGGCGCGCGATTCGATCTGGAACACGCCGATGGTATCGGCGCGGCAAATCATGGCGTAAGTGGCGGGGTCTTCGCGCGGAATGTCCTGCAGTCTGGCGGGTTTGCCGGGGAAGCAGGCCATCATATCGAGGGCGCGACGGATCATGCTGAGCATGCCCAGCGCCAGCACATCGACCTTGAGTAAGCCCAGTGCTTCCAGATCATCTTTGTCCCACTGAATGACGGAGCGTTCCGGCATGGCGGCGTTTTCTACCGGCACCAGCCGCGATAAGCGATCGCGCGCAATCACAAAGCCGCCGGTGTGTTGCGATAAATGGCGCGGAAAGCCCATCAGTTGCCAGGTCAGCGCAATCCAGCGTTGCGCCACCGTACTGTTTGCCTGTAAGCCGCATTCCGCCAGCCGCAGCGCGAAGTCGTCGCGGCTGTCGAACCAGCGTTGTGAGCGGGCGACCTGATCGATCAGATCGGGATCAATCCCCAGCGCCTTGCCGGTTTCACGCAGCGCACCACGGGCGCGGAAAGTGTGTACTGCGGCGGCCAGCGCGGCACGGCGGCGGCCGTATTTACGGTAAATGTACTGAATCACTTCTTCGCGCCGCTGGTGTTCAAAATCCACGTCAATATCGGGCGGTTCGCCGCGCTCGCGCGAGATAAAGCGTTCAAACAGCAGGGTATTCACTTCAGGATTGACTTCGGTCACATGCAGGCAGTAGCACACCACCGAGTTCGCCGCTGAGCCGCGTCCCTGACACAAAATGCCTTGCTCACGCGCAAAACGCACGATGTCGTACACCGTCAGAAAATAGGCTTCATACGAGAGTTCGTGAATCAGCGCCAGTTCGTATTCGATACGGTTCAGCAGACGGGCGCTGATGCCTTGCGGGTAACGCTGATGCGCACCGGCATACACTTCACTGCGCAGATAGGTTTCGGGCGTGAATCCGGCTGGTACCAGTTCATCCGGATATTCATAACGCAGGCTGTCCAGACTGAAATGGCAGCTTTCGGCCAGTGCGACGGTAGCAGCCAGCGCGTCGGCGCTGTAGATGCGGCTCAGACGAAAACGCGAGCGCAAATGCTGTTCAGCATTCGGTTGCAGCAAGTGGCCGCATTCCTGTAATGGCAGATTGTGGCGGATGGCGCTTAAGGTGTCCTGCAAGGGTTTGCGTGAGCGCACATGCATCAGCACGTGACCAACCGCCACCACGCGCAAGCCGTGTTCCTGCGCGATATGCTGTACATGCTGTTGCTGGTAATCGTCTGCTTGTTGCAGCGGTAAATGCAGGCCCATCCAGCCGCGATTGCCGAAAAGGTTTTTCAGCCAGACTGCTTGCTGCGCCAGTTGCGCAGGTTCTGCCGGATAAGCGGGAATCAGAATCACATGGCAGCCGGGCAGGGCGCGTAAATGGCTGAGATCTTCCGGCGGCGCAGAAAAATCCGTGCTGTGCAGGCGGTAACTGCCCTTGCTGCAACGGCTGCGGCCCAGCGTAATCAGTTCGCACAAATGGCCGTAAGCGATGCGGTCTTGCGCAATCACGACCAGCGTCATACCGGCCAGCGCGGGGTCGTCATCGTCCAGCCGGAAATAACTGCCGATCAGCAATTGCGGCGGCGGAAAAGCAGCGTCCGGCGTGCCGTCTTCGCTGCGGCTTTGCGGATTCAGCAAACCACGGTGATATTGCTGGCTGTAACTGCGCAGGGCATCATGCGCCCGTACCACACCGGCTACTGAGCATTCATCGGTGATTGCCAGTGCGCGGTAGCCGAGTTCTGCCGCGCGTTGCACCAGTTCGGCTGCATGCGATGCACCTTCCAGAAAACTGAAATTACTGAGGCAGAACAGTTCTGCGTAATCCGGCAGTAGCGGGCGTTCGCGGCTCATCCGAATACTCCGTGCAAATACCAGCGGCTGATATCGCCTGCATGCAAAGGCCGCTCCCGGAAAATCCAGTACTGCACATAGTTGCTGCCAACGGCGATGAAATAGTCACGCAGACCGGCGTGTTCGCTCCACCAGCCGGTTTCCACCCGTTCTGCGGCAGAGATAATCTGCAAAGGCCCGTGCCACCAGGGTTTTTCATCGCGCAGGCTTAAAGCTTGCGGTTGTGCCAGCAACCACGCGGGGCGGTACAGTGCCGTTGTGTGGTCGCTGATCTGGCGGCGCTGACGGGCAGACACGGGCTGCATCACAGAAACCCACTGATTGGCCCGTTCCGGTAAATGTTCATCCGAATGTGCAGGACGGCATACCTGATCCGCACCGAGGCGCGTAGCCAGCAAAGCTAACAGGCGCTGATGATCTGCCGTCTGCACTCCGGCATCCGGAAACAAATCGCCATTGCCAGCAGGCAGCGCCTGCGTTTGCGGCACTTGCAGATGCAGGGCAATCACGGGATGGCTGAGACTGAGCAGCGCGAGTTTTTCTGTGAGCAGCGGCCAGAAATCTGCCATTTGCCAGCCTGCGGAAGTCAGTTCCAGTGTCAGCACTGCCGGATCAATTGCCTGACGGCCGCGTTCATATGGCAAACGAATGATCAGTGCGCTGGTGGCAAGCTGGCGGCGTTGCAGCCAGCTGCATAAACGGGTTAGTAAGCGTTGCAGATACGGCTGTAACTGGTCGCTGCGTTCCATCCGGTCGGGCAATTCCTGCGTGAATTCGCAGTGTTCCGCTTCCACATGCCAGACCAGCGGCGCTGGCCGTTCGCCGTATAACTGGTCAGATTCCTGTAGCAAAGCCGCACTGGTACGGCGCTGCAAACCGGCGCGCGGCAGGCGGCGTAAGTCCCCGAGCTTGTGACAGGCGATGCCTTCCAGTAGCGATACATACGGCGCAGCCTGCAATAAAGCATGCACCGGTAAGCGGTCTAAACGGGCGGGCAGACGTTGCGGCGATAAGCACAGCGCATTCTGTCTGCCACGACTGGCAGCATGGCGTGCCAGTAAAGCAGCGGCCATGGCCACCGGTGCAATCGCAATACAGGCGCTGACATCCAGCGCTGCCAGCACATGCCGTATGCGCTGGCGTAACAGGCGTATGCCACCGAACAGGCGCAGACTGGCGGTCACATCCATCAGCACGGTGGCTGGAGACATCATGCACACCGAAGGGGTGAACTGCAGCAATACTTCGGCGCACTGTTGCAGTAACTGTTGTTCTCTGGCCGGTTCGCGCTGCTGAAAACGGGCGTCTTCGCACAATAAAGTGATGCCGGCACGGCGCATGCCGCTGCGCACACCTGCTTGTATGGCGGCCGGATTCATCAGCCAGCTCCGCTGCTGTTCCATAATTACGATGGCTTGCGGGCTGTGCAGCCACTCGCTGCGCGGAAAAAAAGCTTCCATCCCCAGCTGCGGCAGGCAGACAGCCACCCACACCGGTCTGCGCACGGTGATGGCTGTCGTGGCTGGCGGGGCGTTGCCGCTGCGTTGTACAGGCGGCGCGGATGCTGTCGCAGACATCATGATCAGGGATTTACTGCAGCAAACGGGAAGCACGCTGCGCTGGCTGCACCACGGCAGGCTGACGGTCGTGCTGCAAATCCGACAGATACGGATGCGCTGGCAGATACAGCGGCAAATGTTCATCCATGGCTTTACCGCGTCGCTTCAGAATACGCACTTGCATGCCGTATGAAGCGGGCAGGGCGGCAATGCGCAACGCGGCTGGCGAAGGCGTTTGCGCCACGCTCATCGGACGGATTAAACACAGCAGGCTTTCGGTCTGCTGTGCCAGTAAATGCAGACGGCGTAACTGATCATTGCGTAACTGATCTGCCCACAACAGCACCGCCGCACTGCTGCGGTGACGCAATATTTGTTCCGTGGCCCACAGGCGGTCTTTCAGCAATGCCGGATTGACCCAGACCAGCCGCTGACGGAAGTTGTCATCATGGCTGAGACCACTGATTTGCGGCACATACGGCGGCGCTACCAGCATCAGCGCACCCTGCGCTAACTGGCGTAAAGCGGGGAGTAGCAGACGGCATTCCAGCGTGCCGGGTTCATCAACCAGTAATTCCATCAACTGCCCCAGCGGCCAGCCCTGACCGGGCAATTCGCGGTTCAGCATACGAAAGCCGGAATCCAGCGTTCGCCCGTGGGCATTACCCAGTTGCGAGGCGCGCCAGAGGGCGGGGTGAATCTGTTCAGGGGAATTCATGATATGCTCGGCATAAATACTGTATGTATGTACAGTATAAAATCAGTTGCCGGTATTTTCAAATACAGTAGTTTCTCAGGGGCTGGCAGGTGGCTTTCCCTCTGAGGCGCTGTCAGCGGACGTCAGAAATATGCGACACTGATAAAAATACTGATTGGATATACAGTAGTTTGTGCTAAAGTACTGTTCATGGACGAACAACACCGGTCACGCAGCAAACGATCTTTTCAAAGGCATGTTCATCCCTGATCTCAATGCATCCTTACTGGAGTTTGAAAAATGGCATACCTCGAACAATCTCTGAATACCCGCTTCAGCCTGCAACTATCTCCTAACGCATTCGTTATGCGTCTGGGCCGCCGCGAATTATTTGTCTGCCGCGATTTCCGTCAGCGTCCGTATGCGGTGAATCCGCTGGTGGATTGCAGCACCGGCGTGCAGCCAGGCCATCTGGAAATTTTGCTGGCGCGTAAATGGCTGGTGATTTTGTCCTGCGCGAAATGGTAATCATGCGCTGATGGTGTTTTCCGGCTGTGCATGCTGGTACCTGGTTATGTTGTTAACCGCGCATGTTTGCCGGACACTGAGGCTGAATCCGAACCTAAAGCTAAGCTGATACTTGCTCATGAATCGCTGAAGGCTTACCGCATAAAAAAACGGCACCGTCTATACAGGTGCCGTTTTTGCATTCACGCGCGCCAGACAAGAACGACTGGCGCGGCGGGTGGCTTACAGTACTTCCGCCGGACAACCATGCCAGCGGGTTTGCGCCGGGATGAATTCACCTTTCATGACCAGTGTCAGCGGCCCCAGTGTCACATTGTCGCCGACCTGCGCGCTGTACAGCACGCAACTGCGCGGCCCCATATACACGCCGGAACCGATTTCCACCTGATCAATTTTCATGATGCGGTCTTCAAACAAATGCGTTTGCGGACAGCATAAAGCATTGATTTCACTGTGATCGCCGATGTGTACGCAGTCAAACTCCGTAATATCGGTGGTATCCATATACACCCCTTTACCGATCCGTGCGCCGAGCAGATTAAACGCCATTGGCAGCCACGGTGTGCCGCGCAGATAACGCATGAAGTTCGGTACGGCAATGCCTTCGTACAGATTGGTAATCGCTTCGGACAGCCACACAAACGGCGTCCACATCGGTACGGCAGACTGACGATAACGCCCGATCAGCAGCCATTTGAGCACCAGCACAAACACAAAGCAGCCAAAACCATATGCCAGACCGGCCAGAATCAGATACACAATCACTTCTGTCCAGCGTTCATCACCCGCCATCGGCATCAGATCCAGCACTACGGTGTAACCCACTGCAGTGACTAAAGCATGCGGAGAAATAATCCGGAACGCTTCTACCAGACCACGTCCGATACGGCGAAATACCGAAGGTGAAAACGTCAGCGATTCCGGAAAGCCTTTGACTTCTTCGCGTGCAGGTAAATGCATCGCCGGAGAGCCCAGCCAGGTATCGCCGGGTTGCATTTTGTCGTTCTCCGGCGCAGCCGTATGCACACCGATCAGCACTTCTTCCGGCAGAATCGTGCCATCCGGAATGTAGGCACCGTTACCGACAAAGCTGCGGCGCGATACGACGGTTGGTTTTACTTCCATCCAGCCGCAATCGATTTGTTCATCACCCAGCAACACCGCATCGGCGATAAAGGTATCTTCGCCCAGCGTCAGCATGTCCGGCACTACGCCCAGCGCTGTCGAAATTTCTGCGCCTTTGCCCACTTTGGCACCGAGCAGACGATACCAGAACGGGGCATACACCGTCGCATATACGCCGTGCAGCACGTGCAGGCTGGATTCCTGAATCTGATTCACCAGCCATTTAGCGCAATAAGTCACGCTGTGTACCGGATACAAGCCACTACGCATACGCGGCAAAAACGCCCAGCGGATAAAGGCAGACAACAAGGCCGTGCCGATAATCAGGACGCCGGTAGCAGGGAAGGCCAGCAGGAAATACTTCAGCAATTGCAGCATCACGACATTGCCATTCAACAGTGTCAGAATATCCAGGCTGTCGAACCAGTCAATCATCACAAATACCGGGAATACCGGCATAAAGAATAAGGCGGCGACCAGCAGCGCACCTGCTGCAAAATACAGTGCCTCCAGCGTGTGACGCAGATTGCTGACCGGAGGACGCGGCGGATACACGCTGCGGTCAAATGCACCGGCATCCCGCGCCGGAGAACCTTTCCAGATTCTGCCGGCAGGCACGGTTTGCCCGTCAGCCAGCGCAGACTGGCCATCCAGATGAGCGAATGCCTCTAAGCGGGTATTGCCTTCCAGAACGGAATACGAACCGACATACGAATCCGCTTCCATGACAATTTCGCCCAGCACCAGCTCGCCGTTTTCCACGCGCGCATTTTCGAAATTACAGGCATTACCAACCGAAGCGCCATCGCCGATGCACAGCAAACCGGGTGCACGAATTGTCATGGAACCGATGCTCACATCACGCCCGATTTTTGCGCCCAGCGCACGCAGCCACCAGCGATACAGTGATGAACCGGACAGCATATACGCCGGTGCAGCTTCAACCAGACGATCTGCCAGCCACCAGCGGAAATACGTCAGTCCCCATAAAGGATAACGACCCGGACGCAGGTTACCGGCAATCAGCCATTTACCGGCCATCGCCACAAAAAACTCTGCGACCGTCAGACCCAGAAACACCAGAACTGACAATGCCATCGCCCGCGCAATCGAATCGCCCGGATCGCCGGTGAAATAGTGATATGCAAAGAACGGAGCCAGCCACTGAATCATGCGAATCGCCACCAGCACCGGCGTTGCCATCGCTTGCGCAGCACCACAGGCCAGACGCTGCCAGACAGGTGCGATACGGCGCGGCTTCACGGTCGCATTCACGCTTGATCGCTGTTGCGTTGCCAGTGCGGCAGCAATCGCACCAACCTGACGGTGCTGATAAATGTCCGCGATTTTTAAACCGGCAAAGCGCACATCCTGACGGACTGCCGATACCAGCTTTGCAGCCAGCAAAGAATGTCCGCCCAGATCACGGAAAAAATCCGCGCTGCGCACAATGGGTTGCCCCGGAAACAGCGCCGCCAGCGCAGGAAATAAAACCTGCTCCGCATCATTTTCAGCGACGTCAGATTCGCCGGATGCAGCCTGTGCTGCCAGCAGCAAGGCTTTCAGGGTGTTGCGGTCAATTTTGCCGGACGTTAAACGCGGAACTTCTTCCATCCACTCAAAACGTGAAGGCACCATGTAAGGTGGCAAACGCTGGGCCAGATGCTGACGCAGTTGCGCAGCCAGTTCTGCATTATTCAGCAGCAGGGTCGCTGCATCCGCATTGATATCACGCGCTAAAAATGCCACGATCTGATCGATGCCGCCATCTTTGCGCAACACCACGGCCACCGTACCGACACCGGCTTCGGCAGCGAGTAAGCTTTCGATTTCACCGAGCTCTACGCGAAAACCACGGATTTTGACCTGATCATCGGCACGGCCCAGACATTGCACGGAACCATCTTCCTGAATCACTGCCAGATCACCAGTGCGGTATAAACGTGCTTCCTGCGCAGAACGCGCCCATGGATTCGGCAGGAATTTTTGTTCCGTCAGATCAGGACGGCCGAGATAACCCACCGCCACACCGGGGCCGGAAATACACAGTTCGCCGGTTTCACCCGGTTTCAGCAAACGCAGTTCACCTTCGGTTGCTACCACCATCAGCACATAATTCGGCAATGCTGAACCAATCGTGACTGGCTTTCCCGCTTCCAGCGCAGCAAGGCTGGCGGAAACGCTGGCTTCGGTCGGGCCATAGGTATTGAACATCTGGCGGCCAGCGCAAGACCAGCGACTGACCAGACTCTCCGGACACATTTCACCGCCCAGATTAATCAGACGCAGCCACGGAATATCGCGGGTGAACAAAGCCAGCAAGGTTGGCACTGCATGTAACACTGTGATTTTTTCTGCGTCCAGCGCAGCGGGCAGGGCGTCCGGATCGGCGGTAATCTCGCGCGGCGCAATCCACAACGTCGCGCCGACCAGATACGAAATCCAGATTTCTTCAAAAGACATATCAAAGGCTACAGAAAAGCCCTGATACACCTTGTCATCACTGCGTATGCCCAGCACCGCATTTTCACTGCGCAGGAAATGGCAAATCGACGCCTGACTGACCAGAATGCCTTTCGGCTTGCCGGTAGAGCCGGAGGTATAAATCACATAAGCCGGATCGCTACCCTCTACGACAGGGCGGGTGAGCGATTCCGTGGTTTGCGCCAGCGCTTCCACTGTCCAGACCGTTTGCTGTATCGGCGCGGTTTGCGCCGCAAAGCTCGCAGAACTCAGCAAGCCGCAGGCATTCGCATCATCCAGACACACCTGTACCCGTTCTGCAGGTACATCAGCATCCATCGGCAGCCATGCCGCACCGGTTTTGGCGATGGCAGCCTGCGCCACCAGTAAGTCAATTCCGCGTGGCATCCATAAACCGACGATTTTGCCGGGGCCTGCACCGGCGGCCAGCAAACCGGCGGCAATGACCGCGGCTTGTGCATTCAGCTGAGCATAGGTCAGCGAACGT
Organism: Cognatundibacterium luofuense; assembly: GCF_018139685.1. Lineage (GTDB taxonomy): Bacteria > Pseudomonadota > Gammaproteobacteria > Burkholderiales > Burkholderiaceae_D > Undibacterium > Undibacterium luofuense. Next base: position 258,435 of record NZ_JAGSPN010000004.1, on the reverse strand, counting down.
GTGCCATCGATCAGCGCGGTTTTATCCGGGCTGCGGGCGGCGGTAGCTTCGAGTAAATCAGCGAGACATTCCTGCTGTAAGAAATCCGGACGATCTGGTCCGTACAAAATAGCGTGTTCAGAGGGCGACAAACTGCTCAGAGACATAAAAAATTTTGCCTGGATTGGAATTATTATAAAAACATCAGCAAAAGATCCGGTGCACAGCACCGAGACAAACATTTCGCCACAACGGCCTGAGTTTATCATTGTCAAACAGCAAAAATCGCAACAGCTTGTACAGGAATGTAAAAAAAACGAACCCAATCCTGATTGCAACAAAATCCGGTTTGCAGGGCTGACAAAAAACCTCATGCAAGCTGTAAAAAATGCAGGAATTTGCTGAAATTTTCAGCAAATATCAGCAGCTATATCCAGTCACATCACATCCGGCCGCATCCAATTACATCCGCTTGGATTAAAAACCAAACCGGCTGCGACATGGCATCAGACCATGTGGCAGCCGGTGATGTTGAAATCTGTAAGCTATCGTTGTCGCGCTCAACGCCGCGACTGACGGCAGAATACGGATGAAACTCAGTGTGGCTTACGGCGCCTTACCAGCATCAGCTCCGGCGTTTGCCTTCAGCACCGCATTCCCGAAATGCACCTTCACATCATGCATCATGTGCAGATAGGCTTCGTAATACGGCTTGTGCGATGCGCCGACAATCGCCAGCGTGCGCTTGCCCGGTGTGATGCCCATCACATCGCGGATATTCGACACCATGCGCAGATTGCGGGTTTCCCAGTAACCCAGATACATGCGGCCATAATGTTTTGCGGAGGGCTCATTCATCGTCGCACCGAAATCGCCCTTAAAAATCAGATCCGCAGCGGATGGCTCGTTATACGCCAGATACAAATCCAGCACGCCTTCGCTGCTATCCAGTTTCGCGTACAGCGCCTTATCCAGCTCACGGCGTCTGGCGCTGGCCGGATTATTCCATGCACCCTGAATCGCTTCACCGGCTGCTTTTTCTTCCGCCGCATCAAACTCCAGATCGGCTGTGTGATCATCCACCGCATAGACGCGCTGCAAACCCATTTTCACCGCCAGCGGTACGGCAATCTGATAACTCTCATCACGGCGCTGGGTCATCCGGTTCAGCATATCCACCAGTTTCTGATTCAGCATCCCGTCTTCTTTTCGTTCCGCTTCCGGCAAATGCAGCCACTGCACCAGCGCCGAAGCCGGTTCACCGGCGGCTAACATCACGGCAGCCAGTTGCCGGCGCTGCGTTGCAGGCGGTTGTGCAGGCAATGCAGCCAGCAGACTTTCCATTTCTGCCGTTGCCGCAGGCACATCGCGTCCGGTAGCGGCTTTGGCGATTTCTGTGGACGGGCAGAAGCGATTTACCGTATCGGCGTAGCGGGCAGGGTAGTGGCGCATGTAATCGCACTGCGCTCCGGACAAGGCTTCAATCGCAATCACCTGCGGCTTCCACGCCGCCAGTTTATCCAGCACCAGATTCAGCGACTTGTTCTGAAATGTCGCAGGCAAACCGGATAAATGGGCGGTTCCCAGTACAAACACCTCAGTCGCCGGCCCTTGCGCAGGTCCTTTCAAACCACTGGGATCAAACTGACCCGCCGGAAAATTCCCCGCAGCCATCGCACTGAAAGACAAACTACCCGCAACTACCAGACCAGCAACCGCCATCACACTTTTTTTCATCGCATCCCCGCTGTGTTTTATTGAATTGATTTTTTCAGACCGCAGCGAACAAAACCCGCCCGCCGCCAACAGCTGCGCAGTCTACGCAGATGAGCAACAGCAAAAAAGACGGATAGTGATGAACAGCAGATTTGCGGGGTTAGACGGGTGAGGGCGGGGATGAGTGGCGGCAGTTTTTATCGGGATCAATCCAGCGATTGTCCGAACATCATGCGATGCCCGTCCGGCGTGCAAATACCGAATTCGCGCATTCCCCAAGGCTCATCGGTAATCGACTTGATCAGGCTGACTGCGCGCGCTGCAAATTCCTGAAATAAAGCCTGCGCATCATCCACGACGAAATAAGCGACATAGGAATGATCACCAATCGCCGATGCAGGCGGTGTACCCGGACATTCGCCGAGCATCACAGAAAATGCACCCCTCGACAGAAAACACCAGCCGGAGCTGTCAAATTCGATCTCCAGCCCGAGTACATCATGATAATAGGCAACAGATGCAGACAGATTTTGAACAGCCAGAACGATGCGGGTTTCGGTGATTTTCATAGTTTTTGACTTTCGAACACGTTAAAAGCAACTGAACTGATAATCCGAGATTGCGTTTAAGCTAAGATGAAAAAATACTACCGCAATATAATGGCATTCTTTCAACCCAGTGAGTCGCAAAAAATGCATCTGCTTTATCCATCTGATCCGTTCAGCAAAAACACGGTTGATGAAAACTACGCAGACGAATATGCCGCAGCTTGTGAGCGCGGAATTTCTTGTGCATTGTTTTCATTTGAGGATTTTGAAGCAGGTATTTTTCGTACACGTCCGGCACTGACTTCCGATGCAAAGATCGTCTATCGTGGCTGGATGATGCAGCCTGAAACATATCAGAAGCTGGAAACAGCAGTGCAATCGTCTGGCGCACTGTTAATGACAAATGCTGCTCAGTACCGGCAATGCCATTATTTACCAGAATGGTATGCAATATGTGCTCAATGGACGCCGGAAACCATTTTTGCAATGAGAGACGATGACTTCACAGCGCTGGTGCGGGACAAAGAATGGAAAGCATATTTCGTCAAAGATTTCGTAAAATCACTGACGACAAAACGCGGTTCTGTGGCAAACGTCCCAAGCGAAATTGATGAGATCGTTTGCTTGATCGAACAATATCGCGGGTCAATCGAAGGCGGAATTTGCATCCGCCAGTTCGAAGACTTACTACCGGAAACCGAAGAGCGATATTTTGTTTTTCAGGGAACGGCATACGCACGCGATGGCATCGTTCCTGCAATGGTTCAAGACATTGGCGAAGCAATAGAGAGTCCGTTTTTTTCTGTCGATGTCGTTACGGCGCAATCCGGCGAGCTTCGGTTGATCGAACTGGGAGATGGGCAGGTGTCCGATATAAAAAAATGGAAACCATGGGAATTCGTCCGGATATTTGTCAGCGAGTAAGCAAAAAAGGCTCCAAATCTCCTTAAAAGCTGGCTACTTTAATGGTGCCAGCTTTAAGTTAATAGACCGTATAATTTATGTTATGTCAAATATAGAATGGATTCGCCAATCCCCGTACCATTCTTTCACCTTCTCCAAATTTCCCAAAAAATCGCCATTATTTGACATAAAGTAGGTTAAATAGTCTCAAAATAACGATTATGAGCAATAAAACTTACTTTATGTTAAATAAAATAGGTATTTTATGCGTGTTTTTGATCATTTTTGGTGAATTATTGCGCTGAAATTCAGGTCTGAGCATGCTCGCTGCGGGTTTACGAATGATTTTTGCAGCGTTCGCTGCAAAGTTTTCGGGTTTCGGAAATATTGAGTTTCTGAGCTTTCGGGTTGCCTCCAGCAACAGTGCTTTTCAAAACTTGCCTGTCATCAGGTAAAAACATCCGCCAAATGCATTTGCCGTTTGCCTTTCGGATCTTGTGTCGCTGGCGATATTTCCTGTCGTTCCGGCGCTTTCTCTGTGCAGCTATCCGCATCCACGTTTTCCGGAGGCCCGGACTTTCTGCCGACGACAGCCGGATCGCTGTGCTGTAGTCCGCATTCGGGCTGTTTTTGGGCCTATTTTGGGATTTGCGGACGGTTTTCCGGCGTTCTGAAAAATCTGACCGGAAAAATCTTACTTTGCTTACTTGCCAGTGTTGGCGCACTCTGTGACGCTGGCTGGCTGCTGTGGTCTTGGGTTTGGTCACAGACGGCAGGAATCTTGCTTACAGGAACCATTGCTGCCGCAGCCTGTCCGAATACGGGCGTGTCGTTCGTTCGAATGAAGGATGGCGCGGCGGTTTACGTTTAAAGAAGACTTGTATCTGCTGATGCGTCAGCATGGTCTTTAGTCAGCGACAACGACAGTAATAGCAACATAAAAATACAACAATCATCAACGCTTCCGGAAAACACAAGGAAATACAGGGAAATCTATGGAAACACACGCTTCCGCATTGCAGATTCGCGCTGTCAGCACCGCTGATGCCGCCGCCATTGCCGCTATTTATAACCATTACGTGCTGAATACCACGATCAGTTTTGAAGAACAGGCTGTCACCGAATCGCAAATGGCGGGTCGTATCAGTGCTTGTCTGGAAGCGGGTTTTCCGTGGCTGGTGGCGGAGACTGAAGATGGTATTGCCGGTTATGCGTATGCCACCAAATGGCGCGAGCGCCCTGCTTACCGGCATTCGGTGGAAACATCGGTGTATCTGGATCCGGCAAAAACAGGTCGCGGTGCTGGTCGTCAGTTGTACACCGCCCTGCTCCGTCAGTTACGCGACAGTGGCCGCCGTACCGTGATCGCCGGTATCGCCCAGCCGAATCCCGCTAGTGTCGGATTGCACGAAGCACTGGGTTTTGTACCGGCTGCGATGTTTAAGGAAGTCGGTTTCAAACAGAATCAATGGCTGGATGTCGGTTACTGGCAATTGCCGCTGCACGCTTTTCAGGCGTGAATGTGCACTGAGATTGTGCAGCTATCCGCATTCATCATTTGCGGACAGCCAGACTTTCTGCCGACGACCGCCGGATCGCTGTGCTGAATACCGCATTTGAGCCAAAAAATGAGGTTTCTGGGCATTTTCAGGCAGTAAAAAAGGACAGCCTCCTCGCGGAGCTGTCCTTTTTGTTTCCAGCGTATTGCTTCGCCGGACTGCAATCAGCGGCGGGAGCCGGCTGGAGCTGCAGGTTTTGGCGGCGTGCCGGAACCGCTTTCCAGCGTGAAGCGCGCACCGCCATCCTGATCCAGCGCAGCGGTCAGATAAGGCATGACTTCGCGCAGGGTGTTTTCCAGTGTCCACGGCGGGTTCAGGATAAACATGCCGCTGCTGTGGAAGCCGCCGACGCCATCCGGTGTCGGGGTTTTGACGGTCAGTGTCACATGCAGCCAGTCTTTGCAGGCGATGCGTTTCAGTTTGTCAGGGAACTGGCGTGACTCCAGACGTTGCAGCACCGGATACCAGACCGCATACACGCCACCCGGGAAGCGTTTGATGGCTTCATCCAGCGTGACTTTGACTTTGCGGTAATCATCTTTGACTTCATACGGTGGATCGATCAGCACGAATGCGCGGCGTGACGGTGGCGGCAGCAGCGATTTCAGGCTGTCAAAACCGTCGGTATCGCCGATGATGACACGCTTACCGCGTACACCGCGACGCAAACCGGCGGCGCGGTTTTGCTCTTCCAGCGCGCCGCAGTTCTGTACCAGCACTTTGACTTCGTTCGGATGCATTTCAAACAAACGCAGGCGGTCTTCATCACGCGAGAGTTTTTCTGCGCAGAATGGTGAACCCGGATAATGCAGCAGTTTGCCTTCCGGATTGAAGCTGCGGATCATGTCCACATAGTCTGCCAGCGGCGCTGGCAAATCATCTTTATTCCATAATCTGGCGATACCGGTTTCGTATTCCGCTGTTTTGGCAGCGTAACCGGTGTTGAGCTGATACACACCGGCGCCGGCATGGGTATCCACATAGGTGTATGGCGTTTCTTTCTGATTCAGATACGCCATGATCTGCGCCATCACAAAATGCTTGAGCACATCGGCATGATTGCCGGCATGAAAACCGTGACGATAACTGAACATAACAAAACTCCTTAAAAACAAAAGGCAACCTGCAATGCAGATTGCCGTCAACATCAGCCAGTGCTGTGCGCTGAAAGATCAGTCGCTCAGACGTTTCCCCAGAATCAGCAAATCGCGCTCAACGCCATCCAGATTAGCAACCCGTGGCATGTTTGCCCAGGTATCAAAACCAAAACGACGGAACAGCGCCAGACTCGGGGCATTGTGGCCGAAAATAAATCCCAGCAAGGTATGCACGCCTACTTTGGGTGCATGGGCAATCGCCAGTTCCAGAAACTGCCGGCCCAGACCCTGGCCGCGTGCATTTTCATGGATGTAAATCGACAATTCTGCCGTGCCGGAATACGCCGGACGACCATAAAAGTCAGAAAACGATAACCAACCCGTGATTGTATCATCGTCTGCAAGGCTCACCCACAGCGGACGCTTGTCCGGTGTGTGATCTGCAAACCATTTTTCGCGGGAAGCCACGCTGACTGGTTCCGTATCGGCAGTCACCATGCGCGAAGCAATGGTGGAATTGTAAATGGCGACGATTGCCGGTAAATCGTCAGCAGTCGCCAGACGGGTACGCAGAGTCATGTCGGCAGCCCTTAAATCGTGTGGGTTGCGCGGCTGGAGCGAATCGCTGCACCGAGCGCTTCTTCAATACGAATCCGTACCCGCTTACCGGTTTCATCGCCGGGAAAATGCACACCGATGCCCTGTGTTTTATTGTTGCCAGCGCCCTGCGGCGTGATCCAGACCACTTTGCCCGCTACCGGATATTTCTGCGGATCGTCGAGCAAGGTCAGAATCAGATAAATTTCTTCGCCTAAGCGATAGGTTTTATTGGTTGGCACAAAAATGCCGCCGTTTTCCAGAAACGGCATGTACGCTGCAAACAGTGCAGCTTTTTCACGAATACCCAGCGACAGCACCGAAGGACGGTGCTGCGAACCGGAACCACTGTCATTGCTGATATCAGACATACGTCAATTTCTCAGGATGAAAATGCAGAGGCGTATTCCAGGAATACATCCTCCAGAAAAAGTTTAGGCGACAAAGGATGGCTGGCGATGGCCTGACGTTCACCCAGTGATTTGGATAAACGCATCAGATCATGTAAGTTGCAACGGCTTGCCAGCGAACGGATTTCTTTATCGTAACGCGGATAATACCGGATTATGCCCGTTTGCTTCACGGAAAACACGTCGTACACCCAGCGTTGCAGCCACGAAACGACAAGCGGCAAATCGGTTTTCTGCATTTTGTCCGCGAGTTTTAAGCTCAGATCTGCCGATGGTTGCGCCAGCATACCGAGCATGGTTTCCAGCTCGGCTTTTTGTTCGGAAGCCGCAATTTCCATCGCTGCCAGTGGCGCCCCGCCCTGCAAAGCCAGCCAGTTTGCGGCATCGGCCACACCCTGCTGCTGCAGCCATGTCAGCGCCGCTTCACGGGTTGGCATACCAAGTGCTAACTGATGGCAGCGCGATACGATGGTTGGCAGCAGTTTATCCAGACTGTCCGACACCAGAATAAACACCGTGTTCGGGTGCGGTTCTTCCAGTGATTTCAGCAAGGCATTCGCTGCCGGAATATTCATCGCTTCCGCCGGATACAGCACGATCACGCGCTTACCGTTACGGTGCGTGGAAATATTCATCATTTCGGCCAGTGCGCGAATCTGATGAATCACGATTTCTTTCGATGGCGCTTTGCTGCGACTGGATTTCGCGCTGCTGGCTTCTGCGTCTGCATCACCACTGCCCTCGTCTTCCTCCAGCACTTCCGGACGAATCCGGCGGTAATCCGGATGGCTGTATTGTTCAAACCAGCCGCAGGAACCGCAATGTCCGCAAGCCTGCCCTGCCGCATCCGGCGTTTCGCACAGCAAAGCTTTTGCCATGCGCTCCGCAAAATGACGCTTACCGGTGCCTGCTGGCCCGTGCAGCAAAAACGCATGCGGCAAACGGCTTTGCAGGCCGGTGAAATAGCGCCATGCATCCTGCTGCCACTGATAAACCTGCAATGTGCTCATAGGCTGCTTTGCGTAAAGAGCGTTGTCAGAATCTGATCAATCTGCGCCTGAATCGCGGCGATGCTTTGCGATGAGTCAATAATACGGAAACGTTGCGGAAATTCGGCGGCGCGGCGCAGATATTCTTTGCGGGTGTCAGCAAAAAAGTCCGCTTTTTCCTGCTCGAATTTATCCAGTTCGCGAGTGGCATCCAGACGCGCACGCGCCACTTCCAGCGGCACATCAAACAGCAGGGTCAGATCCGGTTGCAGATGCGGATGCACCCATTGTTCCAGCGCATTCAGTTTATCCAGCGACAAATGACGACCGCCGCCCTGATACGCGAAACTGGCATCGGAAAAACGATCGGAAATCACCCAGTCGCCGCGTGCCAGCGCCGGTTCTATCACTTGCACCAGATGTTCTTTGCGCACCGCAAACATCAGCAAGGCTTCGGTTTCCAGATGCATTTTCTGGTTCAGCAGAATCTCGCGTAACTGCTCGCCCAGCGGTGTGCCGCCCGGTTCACGCGATACCACGACTTCACGTCCGCTGGCAGCCAGATGTTCGGCAACGCGGGCTTTAACGTAGGCCAGATGGGTGGATTTACCGGCACCGTCGATGCCTTCAAAAGTAATGAATTTTCCTGTCATGGCTTCTCAGCGCTGGTATTTGTTCACAGCGCGGTTGTGATCGGTAAGATTGGTTGAAAACTGACTGCTGCCGTCGCCGCGTGCCACAAAATACAGCACATCGCTGCTGGCCGGATGCAGGGCTGCTGTCAGCGATTCCAGACCCGGTAAGGCAATCGGTCCCGGTGGCAAACCACCACGGGTATAGGTGTTATACGGTGTATCGGTCAGCAAATCTTTTTTGTAAATTTTGCCGTTATATTTGTCACCCAGACCGTAAATCACAGTCGGATCGGTCTGCAGCAGCATACCGGAGCGCAGGCGGTTCACAAACACAGCGGCAATCAAAGGACGCTCGGAGCGTTTGCCGGTTTCTTTTTCGATAATCGACGCCATGATCAGCGCCTCATAGGCATTTTTATACGGCAGATTGGCAGAGCGGCTGTCCCAAGCATCATTCAGCTTTTTCAGTAAAGCCTGATGTGCCTGTTTGTAAATATCGAGATCGCTGCTGCCACGCGCAAAGCGATAGGTGTCCGGATAAAACAAACCTTCGCCACGGCTGTAATCTGGGCTGATTTCCTTCATCAGCTTATCTTCATTCCAGTCTGCCGTATCGTGTTTGATGTAAGGATGTGCGTTGACTGCTTTACGCATTTGCGCAAACGTCCAGCCTTCAATCACCGGCAGGCTGACATAGGCAAAATCACCGTCCACCAGTTTAGCCATCAGTTGCAGCGGCGTTTTTCCGGCTTCCAGTTCATACGCACCGGCTTTCAGACGCGCACCGGTTCCGCTGACTCTGACCAGCATTTCAAACCACAGCGCCGGTACCGGCACACCGGCTTGTTCGATCTGACGCGACACAGCGCGTACCGAGCTGCCCGCTTTAATTTCAAACGGCACGGGTTTGCCTTCGGTAAACACCGGTTGTTGCGACCAGTGCCAACCATAGCCAACAGCGCCGCCAGCGACAATCAGCGTTACCAGAATCAGAAATTTCAAAAGTTTCATGCTGCGTTATCAGGTCTGCAAACAACAAGGCGCGTAGTGTAGCAGACCGCATGGGGGTTCAGAACGGGATGCCTGTCTGTGCAACAAGTTTTTGCGCCGGACTTGAATTCCGCCGCCCTGAGCAAAAGATAAGGGATTCAGGTATAGTGAATTGGTTTAGTTGATTTCGCAGGAAGACGCATGAACTGGCAGGATATTTCCGCAATAACAGCATTAGATTTCACCTCGGGCCGCATCACCCATCTGGCACCGCAATCGGCGCAGGCAGACTGGGCACAGGGTTTCTTTACCACTCTCGGCGATATGGCAGTTTTCAGCGCAAGCTGTGACGATGCCGCAAGCTTTTTACATGGTCAGCTGAGTAACGACGTCGAACGTTTGCCGCAAGGTCCTGTGCGCCGCGCCGCTTACTGCACGGCGAAAGGCCGCATGATTACCAGTTTCAGTTACTGGAAAAACAGCGACACCATTTATCTGCAATGCGATGCAAACCAGCAGCCAGCTGTGCAAAAACGCTTGCAAATGTTTGTGCTGCGCTCAAAAGTCAAACTGGCATCGCTGGCAGAAAGCCTGATACCGCTGGGTTTAGGCGGTGAAAAAGCAGAAGCTTTACTGACCACGTATTTTGCGACTTTGCCAGCCATTGGCGAGCATGTGCATGATGCAGCCAACGGCATGTTGCTGCGCCATGAAGATGCCGGTGCAGTGGCACGTTATCAGTGGCTGGTGCCAGCGGAACAATTTGCCGCTGTCTGGCAGACGCTAAAAAACGCATTGGTGCTGAGTAATTCATCCGACTGGTATCTGGGCGATATTCTGTCCGGCGTATCGCGCGTGGTGGCAGCAACGCAGGAATTGTTTGTGCCGCAAATGATTAACTTTGAACTGACTGGTGGTGTGAACTTCCGCAAAGGTTGCTATCCGGGTCAGGAAATCGTCGCGCGCAGCCAGTATCTGGGTAAGCTCAAACGCCGCAGTTTCCTCGCCAGCGTTGCCGCTACCGGTCTGCAGGCAGGTCAGGAATTATTCAATCCGGCCAGTCCGGAACAGCCTTGCGGTCACGTCGTCAATGTCGAATTGCTGAATGCCGGTGAAAGTCTGTTGCTGGCAGAAATGACCATGGCTGATGCAGAACAAGGCGATATTCGTGTGGGTACCGCTGATGGCCCTGCCCTGCAATTCCGCGAACTGCCTTACGTGATTCACGACATCACCCGCACGCCCGAATGACATCCGGTCAGCATCAGCCGGTTTCGCCGGACAGCATGGATTGCTACGTTTATTTCAAAACGCCGCAAGCACAAGCCGCGCAGGTTCTGCAGGAACAGGCGCTGTGGCAACAGGCAATCGCGGCGCAACTCGGCTGTCAGGGCAAGCTGCAACGCCGTCCGGAAATCCGTGACGGTTTGCAGACCTGGATGGAAGTCTATCGCGATGTACCGCCGGACTTCCCTGCCCGCCTGAGCGCCCTGCTGGCCAGCCAGTCGTTACCTTTACTGAACAGCGTTCCTCGTCATCAGGAACTTTTTGTGGATTGCTGATATGTGTCTGATTGTTCTGGCCTGGCGCCTGGTTCCGGGCATGCCATTACTGGTGGCAGCAAACCGCGACGAGTTCTACGAACGTCCTGCGCAGGCAGCGCACTGGTGGCCGGACGCACCGCAGATTCTGGCGGGTCGCGATTTACGTTCCGGCGGGACATGGATGGGCTTGCAGGCGGATCCGCAGCAGAATACCCCTGCCCGTAAATTTGCCGCTGTGACCAATGTACGCGCCCCGTCCGAGTTCCGCGCCGATGCGCACAGTCGCGGGGATCTGGTCAGCGAATTTTTGCGCAATGACCTGTCGGCCGAAGCCTATCTGCAAAGCCTGAAAAACAAAGACGATGTGTACAACGGCTTTAATCTGTTGTTGTACGACGGACAGGATCTGATCTGGCATTCCAACCGCTATCAGGATGATGCGCGCAACGGCAAGCCGCTGGCGCCGGGCATTTACGGCGTTTCCAATGCTGCGCTGGATTCGTGCTGGCATAAAGTAGTGCGTACCAAAGCAGAATTTTGCAGCCTGCTGTGTCAGCTGGCGCCGGAAGATGCGTTTTTTGAAATGCTGGGCAATACCAATCCCGCGCCGGATTGCCGTTTGCCGGATACCGGCATTCCCTTCGACCGCGAACGCTTGTTATCTTCGCCCTGCATCGTTTCAGAAGATTACGGCACGCGGGTTTCCTCGCTGGTACGCATTTTTGACGACCGTGCGCCGCAACTGATTGAAAAAGTGTTGCGCTGACATTTACGCGCTGCAAATCAGGCGGCATCGACCCCACGATCACCGAGGACAGTTCCCATAAAGGCGACTGTCCTTTTTGTTTGTATGACGGATGAACCTGAGCGGAAATCGTTTCAGCCCGCCAGCAAGCCTGTAAAATACCTGTTTTTGCCCCAAATGCGGACTTCAGCACAGCAATCCGGCGGTCGTCGGCAGAAAGTCTGGCTATCCGCAAAAGGCAAATGCGGAAATTAGCATAAAGTGACGGCGCTAGACGTTGCGTTACCAGAATGGCGAGTTGCGCAGGCTTACGCAACAACGCCGGAACGAATAAGACCTGCAATCCGGCAAGCATAATGGGTGACATTAGCCCGTAGGCGCATTGCAATACGCCTTACATGTGATTAACCCAGTTGCGTATTGTCAGGACAGGTATCAAATCTCAACTAACAGGGACTAGTGAGAAATCTATTCCCCTCAACTTACCAGCTTCAATATCGAGCTTATGCGGTCTGATATGACCACTCTCAAGTCAGATCCGGGCAATGGATGAACGATTACAACGAGCAATGTCAACATGATTCACTCAACCGGATGACACCTGTTGAATACCGATTGTTCCATCAGCCTCAAAACTCTAGTAATACCTGGCACTGATTAGGGGAGGGTTACAGTTACTCGGACGATTGAGCAAGCTGCTGGTGCGGCGATCCTTCAAACAACCCGCTGGCGGGACGACCTGTAACAAAGGTATTCGTGGCGGGATCATAAACAAACTCAACGCCGCCACCTTTCGGATAGTAATTCCGCAATGCGGCAACAGATGTTTGATCCGAAATTCCGATAGTTCCAGGTACCGGCCCAGCGCCACCTGTTCCAGGCCAGCCAGCATTTACTGCATCAAGCGCCTCAATCTCGCCTGCTGTATTTGCCCCAATAAATTCTAATATCCTTCTGACGATTCACTACTTAAATCTACGGGAGCCAAATTGGCAAATTCCAACCAACGATTTAATGGAACTGCAAAACTACCGATCATAAGTTCACCATGATGCAAACCAATGTCTTGGCCTCGTTCGAACAGTATCAACAGTGGCTCATAGATATCTGCGTATGAAGATGCGACCACGTTGCCAATATCGACATATGCCTGCCACTTAATGTAATCCGCACATAACTTCCGCACGTAAGCATTTGGTTGCATTACTGGATTTAACACTGCTTCAATTTCTGTTTTCACAGTAGCGTCTAGCTCTGCTTCTGTAACTATCTTTGGATCAAAAAAAGGATCTGACTTCCATTCAGGAAGCGCTTTCGCCATGAGCGCAACCCTACGAAGATATTCCCTAGCGATCAGCACATCGGACGGAGACGCTTCACTGTTAGTAGGAAGCGTCTTTAGTGATTGAATACGTTTAATCGCACTTTTCATTTTATTTTCCATATTGCAGTGAGCTTCCCCTGAAATTTAGTCCCCCAAAGGTGACGTAAAATCAACGAAACTTTGGAAAGACAAATGATGAACAGGATACCCAAAAAAGCTTATACGACCGAGTTTAAAGCGCTGGCAGTCAAACGTGTAACTGACGCTCTCCAGTTCAATATTTGGAAAACTGGATGAAGAAATAAAATCAAGAGAATCTCGCTGCATGACTTTCATCTGATGGAGAACTAATTATCGAGGGAAGGTCAATTTGGAAACATTGTTTTAAATTGTCCAACAACACCAAGGCCGTAAGCCGTACCCCGCAAGGCGCATTGCAATGCGCCAATTGAGAATGATACCGAGCCGCTACGCCGTTTTTCTGGCTGCAAAATGCCTGTTTTTGCCCCAAATGCGGACTTCAGCACACCGATCCGGCGGTCGTCGGCAGAAAGTCCGGGCTTTCAGAAAACGCCCATGCGGAGTTCTGCACAATTGTGTGTTCGTACAGCGTTAAGTAACAGCCGTTTTCAGAGGCTGGGTACGCTTTGGATTTGCTTATCTGTTTGCCTGAAGACCGGTGTTTTTCCGGAAATTGCCGCCTTACACCGTTGTCAGTGAAGACCGGTATAAGCGCAGCCATGCCAGCAGTTTTAAGGCACAAGGCAGCACTGCGTACGCCAGTATCAGCGCGCTGACTGCCTGTGCATCCTGCCTGCCGGGCGCGTAACCGGCCAGACTCAGCAAAGGCATGGCCAAACCGGCTGCCAGCGCCAGATTCATTTTGCTGAGCCAGTTCCACAAGCCGAAATACCAGCCCTCCTGTCCGCTATCCTGCTGTTGGCGTATCACGCCGGCCAGCAAGGCGGACGGTAAGGCCAGATCGGCGCCCAGCGCAAAGCCGGAACCGGCGCACACCAGTGCAAACAGCAGCAAGTCACCAGCGCCGAGAAAACACACCGTGCTAAACGATGCGATGGCCAGCCACATACCGGCCTGCCATGCCCTTGCCTCATGCCAGCGGCGTCCGAGGCAGTTCCATGCCGGTACGGAAAGCGCGGCACAGACAAAATACAGCAGCAACAATAAGCCTGCCTGATCCGGACGCTGCAGCACATCGGCTGCGTAAAACAAAAACAGCGTTGCGGGAATCGCGGATGCAATGCCGTTCAGGGCAAACGTCTGATACAGATGGCGCGTGGTATTTGCCTGAAAAATGGAGAGTGAGTGTGAAGAGCCGGCATTCTGGCTGCTTGCGTGAACAATCTCTGCCGGATGGGATGCGTACAAACGCCAGATCGCGAAAACAGATAACACGCAAGAGACCATCAGAATCTGAAACACTGCCGCTGCAGAAAACCAGTAAGTCCACAATGAAGCGGTGATGACGCCACACAAACCGGCAAATTCCCGCGCAGACGTCAGTTGCAAGCGGGTTTGCGGCGTATTGCCCAGAATCGCGCCCCAGCTTTGCAAGGCTATCGTTGCGCTGCTGAATCCCAGATACACCAGCAGCAAGCCTGCGCACAGGCTGATTGCCGGTACGGTCTGTAAAGGGTGAAACAACAGCCAGAAACCAAGATTGACCGGCAGCGTCGCCAGTGTGAATATGAGCGCAAAGCGCGCCGGATGCTGTTGTTTATCCAGCCATGCACCAAACCACGGATCAAAAAAAGCATCTGCCACACGGGATGCCAGCAAAATCAGGCCAATAGCTGTCAGTGACCAGCCGTAACTGGCGGTGTACAGTTGCGGCACATAGACATACACCGGTAAGGACAGCAATGCCAGCGGGAATCCGGGTAATCCGTACTGCAGCAGGGTTTTGAGCGGCATAGTGGCGTCTGAATGTAAAAACGCCCTCATTATTTCATGAGGGCGTTTTTTATGCCGGAGCCTGCTGTTTGCTGAGACATTGCCGCTTAGTGCAGCTTAGTTCAGTTCTTCCAGGCGCAGCTTGGTGACTTTGCCGCTGACTGTTGCCAGTTGTTCGATTTTTTCAATCGCGGCAATGATATTTTTCTCTTTGGTCTGATGGGTCAGGATGATGATATCGGTACGAGTTGCACCATCGCCCGGTTCTTTTTGCAGCATCGCATCAATCGAAATCGTCAGGTCCGCCAGAATGCGTGTCACATCGGCCAGTACGCCCGGGCGGTCTTCCACATGCATACGCAGGTAGTAGCTGGTGGTGACTTCTTCGATTGGCAGAATCGGCAGATTGCTGATGGCATCCGGCTGGAATGCCAGATGCGGAACACGGTGTTCAGGATCCGCCGTTGCCAGACGGGTCACGTCAACCAGATCAGCAATCACGGAAGATGCCGTTGGCTCAGAACCCGCGCCTTTGCCGTAATACAGTGTGGTGCCAACCGCATCCGACTGCACCAGTACCGCATTCATAGCACCTTCAACATTGGCAATCAGGCGTTTTGCCGGTACCAGTGTCGGATGGACACGCAGTTCCACGCCTTCAGCAACGCGTTTGGCGATACCGAGCAGCTTGATACGGTAACCGAGTTCTTCCGCAAACTGAATATCAACCGCTTCCAGTTGAGTAATACCTTCAACATAGGCTTTATCAAACTGCATAGGAATGCCGTAAGCAATCGATGCCATGATCGTGGCTTTATGGGCGGCATCGACGCCTTCGATATCGAAAGTCGGGTCTGCTTCTGCGTAGCCGAGTTCCTGCGCCTGTTTCAGCACTTCCTGAAAACTCAGGCCTTTGTCACGCATTTCCGACAATATGAAGTTGGTTGTACCGTTGATGATGCCGGCGATCCATTCGATGCGGTTCGCTGTCAGACCTTCGCGCAGCGCTTTGATAATCGGAATGCCGCCGGCAACTGCGGCCTCAAACGCGACCATCACACCTTTTTCCTGCGCCGCTTTGAAAATTTCATTGCCGTGGATTGCCAGCAAGGCTTTGTTGGCTGTGACCACGTGCTTGCCATTTGCAATCGCTTGCAGCACCAGTTCGCGCGCGGTTTCGTAACCGCCGATCAGTTCAACAACGATGTCAATTTCAGGATTGTTGACGACGTCAGATGCCTGCGCGACGACCTGAATCGTATCGCCGCAAATCTTACGAGCCCGTTCCGTATTCCGTGCGGCAATCATGGTAATTTCAATTCCACGGCCTGCGCGACGCATAATTTCCTGCTGATTGCGCTGTAATACGTGAAATACTCCGGAACCGACAGTTCCTATACCTAACAGACCGACTTTGATGGGTTTCATAAGATTTTCGACAATATAAAAGTTAATTAGTACCGTGACGCTTTCGGTAAGCTTCGAGGAAATGCGAAATGCGACCGAAGGCTTCCGTTAAATCATCCGTATTAGGCAGGAACACCACACGGAAGTGGTCAGGCTTGATCCAGTTAAAGCCTGTTCCCTGCACCAACAATACGCGCTGCTCGATCAACAGTTCGCGTATAAATTCCTGATCATCGGCAATCGGGTAGATTTCCGGATCCAGTTTCGGAAACATATACAGAGCCGCTTTGGGTTTAACGCAGCTGACTCCGGGAATTTCTGTTAACAACTTATGCGCAAGATCGCGCTGCTTCAGCAGGCGGCCGCCGGGGCCAACCAGATCCTGAATACTCTGATAACCGCCCAGCGCGGTCTGAATCGCAAACTGGCCCGGCGCGTTGGCGCACAGGCGCATCGATGCGAGCATGTTCAGACCTTCGATGTAATCTCTGGCGTGACGTTTTTCGCCGGAAACAATCATCCAGCCGGCACGGTAGCCGCAAGAACGATAATTTTTAGAGAGACCATTCAAAGTCACAAACAATACATCATCTGCCAGCGAGGCGATAGAAATATGCTCTTCGCCGTCGTACAAAGTTTTGTCGTAAATTTCATCGGCAAACACCACCAGCTGATGCTGACGGGCGATTTCCACCAGTTGTTCCAGTACTTCACGCGGATACAGTGCGCCGGTAGGATTGTTCGGGTTAATGATGACGATCGCTTTGGTGTTCGGTGTGATTTTGGCGCGGATATCATCCATATCCGGCATCCAGCCAGCGCTTTCATCGCAGACATAGTGCACCGGCTTACCACCGGAGAGGCTGACAGCTGCTGTCCACAGCGGATAATCCGGCGCCGGTACCAGCACTTCATCACCACTGTTCAGTAAGGCATTCATGCCCATCACGATCAGTTCAGACGCGCCATTGCCGATATAAATATCTTCAATCGTGACGCCATGGATATGTTTTTCCTGGCTGTAGTGCATGATCGCTTTGCGCGGTGCAAACATACCTTTGGAATCGGTATAACCGGCTGCGCCCTGCATATTACGAATCATATCCTGCACGATTTCGTCCGGCGGATCGAAGTTGAATACAGCCAGATTGCCGATATTCAGCTTAATGATCTTGTGGCCTTCGTCTTCCATCTGCTTGGCCTTTTCCAGCACCGGACCACGGATGTCGTAACATACATCGGCTAACTTCTGAGATTTCTGAATCGGGCGCACGCGAAAATTCCTTTTTATTCAAGAGACTGAGCAGGACGAATGAAGGCCTGTGCTGCAAAATGCTGCACTGCCGTACAAGCCATTTTGCACAAGGAATGCATCGAAAGCAATCACAGCCTTGCCCTTGTTTCCGTAATTCTTCGGAAAGTCCTCAAGTTTCGCCGAAAACCGTCCATCAGCACATAGTCAGGCGGCATGTTTGCCAGATTCTGTTGCAATATGCTTATGCGGATTTCGCATATGTAAGCGATCAGCAACTTTGTTTGCTGATTTTTTGTGCAAGTCCCGGTCGATTGCAGTGCGCTATCTGCATGCAGGCAGCAAAAACAGGAAAAACAGTTACAATGCCGCACGTTTTTCTGTTCGTCTTTCCGGGATTTACGCATGAAACTGCACTCTACTCAAACTCAGCAATATCAGACTATTACCGCCTACGAAAAAGACGCGGTAGAAATCAACGCCATCTGGTACAAGCACAGTCTGATCGTATTACCGGAAATGAAGCCGGTGGTCTGGGAGCCTGTCAGTTTTGAACAATTGAGTAACACCCACTTTGAACAGATCGAAGCCTTCAAGCCTGATGTTGTGATTCTCGGCACCGGACAGAAGCAGCGCTTCGCGCATCCGCGCCTGATGCAATCGCTGATGCAGCGTCATATCGGCGTGGAATGCATGGACAACCATTCTGCATGCCGCACCTACAATATTCTGATGGCAGAAGGCCGTAAAGTCGCTCTGGCGCTGATCGTGGAGCCGGCATGAAGCGATCACCGTTTGAATCGACTACGCTGGTACGCACGCTGACTGCCGCGTTTTTGTTGTTTTGGTTTTACATGCTCGGTGCGCGCGTGCTGGTGCCTACCGATGAGGGGCGTTACGCGGAAATGGCGCGTGAAATGCTGGCAACCGGTGACTGGATTACCTTGCGCTTAAACGGCATTAAGTACTTTGAAAAGCCGCCGCTGCAAAACTGGATGAATGCGCTGACTTTTGCCTTATTCGGACTTGGCGAGTGGCAGGCGCGTTTATGGACTGGTTTAACCGCCTTGCTGGGCATCGTGTCCGTCGGCTTTACTGCAGCAAAGTTATATGACCGCCGCACTGGCTGGATTGCTGCACTGATGCTGGGCAGTGGTTTTTACTGGGCTGGTATGGGTCACGTGAATAGCCTCGATATGGGTATCTCAGGCTTTTTCGCCGTTGCCTTATGCGCACTGATTCTGGGGCAGCGTGACGGCGTCAGTGAAAAAGAACAGCGCAACTATATGCTGCTGTGCTGGGCCGCGATGGCGCTGGCAACTCTGTCCAAAGGTTTGATCGGCATCGTATTGCCGGGTGCTGTACTGACTTTATATACGTTGCTTGCACGCGATTTGCGCATGTGGACGAAATTGCACTTCGGCAAAGGATTGCTGCTGTTTTTTGCAATCACGGCGCCGTGGTTCATCCTGATTGCGATGCGCAATCCTGAACATCCGCATTTTTTCTTCATCCACGAACATTTTGACCGTTTTACCAGTGGCGTGCATAAGCGCGGCGGCCCGTGGTATTACTTTATTCCGCTGATGGTGCTCGGTATCCTGCCATGGCTGGGCTATTTGTTCAGCAGTGTCGGCGCAGGTTGGAAAAAAGAAGCGAGCCGCTTTCAGCCACTGCTGATGGCGTGGATCTGGGCTGTGTTTTTCTTTGTCTTTTTCAGCGTTTCCGGCTCCAAATTACCGGGCTATATCGTACCGATTTTCCCGGCGCTGGCACTGATTGGTGCCCGTCAGGCAGCACAAGGCGGTGAAGTCTGGCAGAAAATTTCTCTGGCAACTTCCGCCATTCTCGGTATCGCACTGACTGCCGGTGTGCAATGGAAACTGCCGTCGCTGCTCGCCGGTAAGCCTGAATATGAAATTCCCTTGTATCAGGGTTATGCGGTCTGGTTGCAGATTGCCGGCGTTTTGTTTTTGCTTGCTGCAGTCGCGGGCTGGGTATTTTTGCAAAAGCAAATGAAAGACTGGAGCCTGCTGGCGCTGGGTTTAACAGGATTTATCGCCGGACAAATCGCTTTCCTCGGCCATAACGAGTTCGGAAAATATATTGCCGGCACCGCACATTTACCTGCAATGCGTGAAGTATTGAAGACGCCGGGATCGCATTTTTACGGTGTAGGACGCTATGAACAGGCCATGCCTTTCTATGTGGAACGCACTATGACACTGGTGGAATTCCCGGATGAAATGCAGTTTGGTCTCAGCATTGAGCCGCAATTGTGGATACCGCAACGTGAAGATTTTGTACATCGCTGGCTGGCGCATGTGCAAAACAAAGAAGCTGCGGTTGCAGTGGTGCGCCGCGATATTTATGATGATTTCCGTGCCCGGGGGATACCGATGCGTGTGATCGGTGATGACCCTAAGCGTATCGTGATCAGCGCGCAATAATCGTTTTTACACACAACTGACATAAAAAGAATACGGATCAATGAATATTTCCACTTTTGGCTTTATTATCAGCGGCATTTTACTGAATGCACTTGCTCAGCTTTTACTGAAAAAAGGTACCAACGCGATTGGTGCAATCCATCTGACTGCGGATAACTGGTTTGCGACCGGCTTGCAGGTGGCAACGCAATTGCCGATTATCGGCGGACTGAGCTGCTATGTGATCTCGGTGGTTGTCTGGATTATCGGCTTATCGCGCGTGGATGTATCGATTGCGTATCCTATGCTGTCGATCGGTTATATCGTGAATGCGATCGGCGCATGGTATTTCCTCGGCGAGATCATGTCAGTACAGCGTTTGCTCGCTATCGGCGTCATCATTATTGGTGTTGCCTTGCTCGTCAAAAGCTGACAAGTATCAATTTGCCGCTTTTTTCCGTTTTTCCGGCGCTCAGACCAGCATAATCTGACGCCTTCTATGATGAATACCGGTTTTCCGGATGGGATAATTCCATGACAACAGAACTGAGTTTTTTGCCCTTTACCAAGCCAACCATAGACGAAGACATGATCGCTGCAGTTGCGGATGTCATGCGTTCCGGCTGGCTGACCAGTGGCCCGAAAGTGCAGGAATTTGAGGCGAAGCTTTCTGAATTTTTTGGTGGTCGTCCGGTACGTACCTTCAATTCCGGCACCTGCACTATGGAAATCGCACTGCGCATTGCCGGTATTGGCCCCGGCGACGAAGTCATTACGACCCCGAATTCCTGGGTGGCAACTGCGAACGTGATTATCGAAACCGGCGCAACGCCGGTCTTTGCTGATATCGATCCGCAAACCCACAACATTGATCTGGATAAAGTCGAAGCAGTTATTACGCCACGCACGAAAGCCATCATTCCGGTCCATATGTGCGGCCTGCCATGCGACATGGACAAGCTGTACGCTATTGCTGAGAAATACAAACTGCGCGTCATCGAAGATGCGGCGCAAGCAATCGGATCGACCTGGAAAGGTAAGCGTATTGGTTCTTTCGGCGATTTTGTTTCTTTCAGTTTTCAGGTCAACAAAAATATCATGACCGGCGAAGGTGGCTGTCTGGTGCTGAATACACCGGAAGAAGCGAAACTGGCTGAGCGTTATCGTTTGCAAGGCGTTAGCCGCAGTGGTCTGGACGGTATCGATGTGGATGTGCTGGGCGGCAAATACAATATGACTGATATGTCGGCAGCAATCGGTCTGGGCCAGCTGCGTCGTCTGGAAGAATTTAACGCCAAGCGAAAAGCACTGGCGGCGAAGTATTTTGAATTATTCGGTACCGATTTCACCGCACAAACCGGCGCTGAATTGCCGGTCGCGGATTTTGAAAATTCTAACTGGCATATGTTCCATATTGTGTTGCCAGAACGCATTAACCGCGCCGAATTCATGCAGAAAATGCTGGATGTGAAAATTGGCCTCGGTTATCACTATCGTCCGATTCACTTGTTTACGCTGTATCGCCAGCGTGGCTTTACGGATGGCATGTTCCCGGTAGCGGAACGTGTCGGAAAACAAATCGTAACCCTGCCATTATTTCCGGCAATGACAGAAGCTGATGCAGAACGGGTAGTGTCTGCTGTAAAATCCTGCCTCCTTTAATATCCGGTACGCATCAGAATGAAACCAGAATTATCCGTCGTTATCCCTGTTTACAATGAAGAAGCAGGTTTGGCAAAGTTATTCGCCCGTCTCTACCCTGCTCTGGATAAACTTGCTGAGCGCGGTGTCAGCTATGAAGTCGTTTTCGTCAACGACGGCAGCCGTGACAACACGCCGCTGATTCTGGCGGATCAGTTCCGTGTACGTCCGGACGTGACGCGGGTTGTGCTGTTTAACGGCAATTACGGCCAGCACATGGCGATCCTCGCCGGCTTTAAAGCTACCCGTGGTGACATCGTTGTAACGCTGGACGCGGATTTGCAGAACCCGCCGGAAGAAATAGGCGCGCTGGTTGATAAAATGCGCGAGGGATATGACTATGTCGGTTCCATTCGCCGCAAACGTCAGGATTCGGCATGGCGTACTTATGCCTCTAAAGCAATGAACCGTTTGCGCGAGAAAATCACCCGTATCAAAATTACCGATCAGGGCAATATGCTGCGCGCTTATGGCCGCAATGTGATTGATCTGATCAACCAGTGCAGCGAAGTAAATACTTTTGTGCCAGCGCTGGCATATACGTTCTCACGCAAACCGACTGAAATAACTGTTGAGCATGAAGAGCGTGCTGCCGGCGAGTCCAAATATTCGCTGTACAGTCTGATTCGCCTGAACTTCGATCTGATGACCGGCTTTTCTATCATGCCTTTGCAATGGTTCTCCATGCTGGGAATGGCCTTGTCATTGTTGTCCGGCGGACTGGTCGCGTTGCTGCTGATTCGTCGTTTTGCGTTTGGCGCGGAAGCGGAAGGTTTGTTTACCCTGTTCGCGATTGCTTTCTTCCTGATGGGCGTGATTCTGTTTGGTATTGGCTTACTCGGTGAGTACGTTGGTCGTATTTACCAGCAGGTTCGCGGTCGCCCACGTTTTGTTGTTCAAACCATACTGGAGCGCCAGGAACTGACTGAGAAGGATGGTGTGTGATGACGAAACCGGTTGCCGTCGTATTTGCGTATCACAATGTTGGTGTCCGTGGCCTGCGTACTTTGCTGGCGCGTGGCGTTGATGTCGCACTGGTAGTCAGCCATCAGGACAATCCTGCAGAAAATATCTGGTTTGAATCGGTTGCTGCGCTGTGCTCCGAAAAAGGCATACGCTGCATTACACCGGATGATCCTGCGACAGAAGCCTTGCATCAGACAGTTGCCGCCTGCAACCCTGATTTTATTTTCAGCTTCTACTACCGTCATATGCTGCCGGTTACCCTGCTGACACTCGCGAAGCGCGGTGCATATAACCTGCACGGATCCTTACTGCCTAAGTATCGAGGCCGTGTTCCGGTGAACTGGGCAGTTTTACACGGCGAAACAGAAACCGGTGCAACCCTGCATGAAATGGCTGCTAAGCCTGACGCTGGCGCGATTATTGCGCAAACAGCTGTGCCGATTTTGCCGGATGACACTGCATTTGAAGTATTCGGAAAGCTCACCGTTGCGGCAGAGCAAACTTTGTGGAATGCCTTACCCGGTCTGATTGCGGGTACAGCACCGCGCTTGCAAAATAACCTGGCCGAAGGCAGTTATTTTGGCGGACGCAAGCCGGAAGATGGTCGTGTTGACTGGTCTCAGTCTGCACAGAATGTCTACAATCTGCACAGAGCGGTGGCGCCGCCCTACCCCGGTGCATTTTTCGATCAGAACGGACATCGCTTCGTTATTGGTAAAGCAAGATTAACTGACCAGGAAGTTAGAAATTTGCCGATTGGCTTGCAAGTGATAGATAATACGATATTCGGTGTGTGCGGCGATGGTCGTGCAATCTGTATTTCCGAATTACTGCTGGATGGGAAGCCGGTTTCTGCGGAACAGCTCACAAAGCTGTTCTGAACCGTGTTTTACCCAAATCCCTGAGTAATCATTTTTTAAGAAGAACATACTATGAAAAAAGTCCTCATCCTCGGCGTGAACGGTTTTATCGGTCACCACCTGTCCAAACGCATTCTCGAAACAACAGACTGGGAAGTGTATGGCATGGACATGCAAACCGAGCGTCTGGGCGACCTGATTAATCACCCGCGCATGCACTTCTTTGAAGGTGACATCACCATCAATAAAGAATGGGTTGAGTATCATGTCAAAAAATGTGATGTGATTCTGCCGCTGGTCGCGATCGCAACACCATCCACTTACGTTAAACAGCCGCTGCGCGTCTTCGAACTAGACTTTGAAGCCAACCTGCCTATCGTTCGTTCCGCAGCTAAATATGGCAAACATCTGGTATTCCCATCCACTTCTGAAGTGTATGGCATGTGCCACGACGAAGAGTTCGATCCGGACCAGTCCGAACTGATCTGCGGTCCTATCAATAAACCACGCTGGATTTACTCCTGCGCGAAACAACTGATGGATCGCGTCATCTGGGGTTACGGCATGGAAGGCCTGAACTTCACACTGTTCCGTCCTTTCAACTGGATCGGTGCAGGTCTGGACAGCATCCATACACCAAAAGAAGGCAGCTCCCGTGTTGTGACACAGTTCTTCGGTCACATCGTGCGCGGTGAAAACATCTCTCTGGTGGACGGTGGCGCACAGAAACGTGCTTTCACTTACATCGATGACGGTATCGATGCGCTGATGCGTATTATCGACAATAAAAACGGTGTCGCTTCCGGCAAAATCTACAACATCGGTAACCCGACCAATAACTACTCTATCCGTGAACTGGCTCACATGATGCTGGATCTGGCTGCTGAGTATCCTGAATACGCAGAAAATGCGAAAAAAGTTCAGCTGGTAGAAACTACTTCCGATGCTTACTACGGTAACGGTTATCAGGACGTGAAAAACCGCGTTCCGAAAATCACCAATACCTGCGAAGAACTGGGCTGGAATCCAAGCACCACGATGAAAGACACCATGCGCAATATTTTCGATGCTTACCGTTCTCAGGTAGCCGAAGCACGCGCACTGATGGATTAATCCTCTGATGCCGGTTATTGCATTAAAAATTGATGTTGATACCTATCGCGGAACCAGAGAAGGCGTGCCGAATCTGGTCCGGATACTGAAAAAACATCAGGCCGGAGCAACATTCCTGTTCTCGCTGGGAAAAGACCACACCGGATGGGCGCTGAAACGCGCCTTCCGGCCGGGTTTTTTTCAAAAAGTTTCCCGTACCTCGGTTGTCGAACATTATGGTTTTAAAACCCTGATGTACGGCGTGTTTCTGCCCGGGCCGGATATCGGTCAGTGCCGGGAAGAAATGCATCTGGTACGCGACCAGGGATTTGAATGCGGTATCCACACCTGGGATCACGTGTTGTGGCAGGATGCTGTCCGCTACAAAGATGCAGCATGGACTCAGCGTCAGATGCAGCAGGCTGAACAACGTTTCCGCGATATTTTCGGCTACGCGGCACCGACACACGGTGCGGCTGGCTGGCAAATGAACGGTGACGCATTCCGTCAGTTGGACAGTGCAGGAATGCAGTATGCATCCGATGGCCGTGCTCTTCTGAATGACGATGGCTCACTGCAAAACCCGGCAACAGGCCCCTACCGCCTGAGTGTCGATGGTAAGACCATGCAGTGTCTGCAAATGCCGACCACGCTTCCCACACTGGATGAATTGCTGGGTCGCGATATCGCCGGCAAACAAATCACGACCGCAAATATTGCTGCACACATTCTGAGCCTGACGGCAACGCCGCGTGACCACGTATTTACTTTGCATGCGGAACTTGAAGGTCAGAAACTTGCCCCCATCTTCGAGCAGCTTTTGTCAGGATGGAAAGCGCAGGGTTATGACTGCGTTTCGATGGAGCACTACTTTAAACAAATTGCAAATCAGGATTTTCCAACCAAACCGCTACTGTGGGCCAGCGTGCCCGGGCGTTCAGGTGAACTGATTGCAGTGAACTGATTGGCGGGAAGTTTGTCAGCAATACACTTCCCCCTCAGTTTAAACAAGGAGAAAACAGTGGCTGACAATACAATCGCGGTGAATTGCCCGATTCCCTCTTTTTCCGCAAATATGACCAGTGAGAAAGAATTTCGCTTGTCCGACTTTGCCGGAAAAAATCTGGTGTTGTATTTTTACCCAAAAGATAATACCCCCGGCTGCACGACAGAAAGCATTGCTTTCCGTGATGCACAAGCCCAGTTTGATGCGTATAACACCGTCATCGTCGGGATCAGCCGTGACAGCCTTCGCTCCCATGAAGGTTTCAAGAAAAAGCTGGATTTGCCATTCGAACTGATCAGCGATCCGGATGAAGCGCTGTGCCAGACTTTTCAGGTGATGAAGCTGAAAAATATGTATGGCAAGCAAGTCCGTGGCATTGAACGCTCCACGTTTGTCATTGACGCAAAAGGTGTGTTGGTGAAAGAATGGAGAGGCGTGAAAGTTGCAAATCACGTCGAAGAAGTTCTGCAATTCGTTAGCACACTGCCAACAGCTTGATTACAGACAATATCTTACTGCCGCCGCACTACCACAGCCAGCCGGACGCTCCGGCGCTGTCAGTGCGGTTTTTTATTTTCTGTCTCCTCACATTTTTCCGAGGTCCGTATGCCATTACCCAAGATGCCAACGAAGCCGGCAGCCCTGCTCGCGCAAAAAGATTACAACGTGCCAGAGGCATCTGACACGAAGCCGGCGAAGGTGAAAGCGAAAGATACGCCGGAAATCGCGCCTGCTAAAACCGTTGCGAAGAAAGCAGCGACACCGAAAGCCTTGCCGGAAGTGGTGGCTGCACCGGTTGCCGCTACTCCTAATGCAGCGCAGGCTGTGGCAAAAAAAGCCAAAAAAACTATTGCTGAACGCCCTGCTGCGGCTGCTCCTGCGAAAACAGAATCCGGCAACAAGCCAAAATCGCAGATCAGCCGCGCTGCGGACAAATCCGGTCAGGCGAAAATGTTTGTGCTGGATACCAATGTGCTGATGCACGATCCGACATCCCTGTTCCGCTTTGAAGAGCATGATGTCTACCTGCCGATGATCACACTCGAAGAGCTGGATGATCATAAAAAAGGTATGTCCGAAGTTGCTCGGAATGCGCGTCAGGTGTCCCGTTCTCTCGATGCGCTGGTCGCCGATATTGATCATCAATCGATTGAAAAAGGGATTCCGCTGTCCAAACTGGGCAACCGTGATGCCGGCGGCAAACTGTATTTCCAGACAAGATTATCCGAAATCACGCAGCCTGCCGGTTTGCCGAAAGGGAAAGCCGACAACCAGATTCTGGGTGTGGTGCAGGCACTGGAAGCAGAATATCCGGGACGTCCTATCGTACTGGTTTCCAAAGATATCAATATGCGCATCAAAGCGCGTGCGCTGGGTCTGGCTGCAGAAGATTATTTCAATGACCATGTGTTGGAAGACTCTGATTTGCTGTATTCCGGCGTCGTGCAGTTACCGGATGATTTCTGGAATAAGCATGGCAAAGGCATTGAAACCTGGCAGGAAAACAAAAACGGTATCAGTACCACCTTCTACCGTATTACCGGCCCTGTGATTCCTAGTTTGCTGGTGAACCAGTTTGTATATCTGGAACCGAAAAACGGCGAAGCGGCGTTTTATGGTCAGGTGCGTCAGATCAATGGCAAAACTGCCGTGCTGCAAACCCTGCGTGATTACAGCCACGTCAAGCACAGCATCTGGGGCATTTCCGCGCGTAACCGCGAACAGAATTTCGCACTGAATCTGCTGATGGATCCGGAATGCGATTTCGTGACGCTGCTTGGTCAGGCTGGTACCGGTAAAACGCTGCTGGCGCTGGCATCCGGTCTGGCGCAGGTGCTGGAAAGCAAAACCTATAACGAGATTATCGTTACCCGTGTAACTGTGCCGGTTGGCGAAGACATCGGCTTCCTGCCGGGCACTGAGGAAGAAAAAATGTCGCCATGGATGGGCGCGTTTGACGACAATCTGGAAGTGCTGAACAAGTCTGATAACGATGCCGGTGACTGGGGACGTGCAGCGACGCAGGACCTGATCCGCTCCAAGATCAAGATCAAATCGCTGAACTTTATGCGCGGACGTACCTTCGTGAATAAATTCCTCATCATCGACGAAGCGCAGAACTTAACGCCGAAGCAAATGAAAACGCTGGTCACCCGTGCAGGTCCGGGCACCAAAATCGTGTGTCTGGGTAACATCGCGCAGATCGATACGCCATATCTGACCGAAGGTTCCAGCGGTCTGACTTACGTGGTGGATCGCTTCAAAGGCTGGGCGCACAGCGGTCACGTTACACTGGCACGCGGCGAACGTTCGCGTCTGGCAGATCACGCCAGCGAGATTCTGTAAGCATTGCAGATGCCTGTTTAAAAACGCTGCTTCGGCAGCGTTTTTTTCGCCTTGCGGTTTGTGAGGTACTGTCATTGTGCCCAAAAAGGTCGTCCGCTGTTGGTCTTATCTCCTTCCCTCCTTCTTTCCGAGTGTAGTGCTGCATCGTCCGTCATTTCCTGAAAGCCAGTTCATGGCGATTTTTGAGCCCAAAATGCCTTAAATGCGGACTCCGGCACAGCACCCCGCCTGTCGTCGGCAGAAAGTCCGGGCTTCCGCAAATGCCTGATGACGATATTTGCACAATCGAAGTGACCGGCAGCAGTAGTTTGGCATGTGACGTCAGGCTGCGATTCGTATTCATTGTCCGCGTTGGTCTGAACTGTATGCGCCTCTGACCTGCACTTCTCACATTTGAAGCGTTTTTCTAAATGCAGCTGTGCCAGTGATAGGCAAATCCCCCTGCCTTCCCGCATCAAAACTCCAAAAATCAGCGAAATAAACGAAGTAAGCGAAAAATCAGAGAAATTCAGCACAAAAGCAGTTCACTTTCTGATGGTGATGAGGCTTATGTGCTGCCTAATACAAAAAATCGCCGTACTCTGCACAAAAAATAAAACTGATGTAGACTATTGCCTAGTCAATGAATTTCCGGAGGGAATGATATGCAGCAAGCACCCAAGCCGCTGGAGTTTGATGTCACGCAGGTAGAGAACAGCGTCGGCTATCTGCTGGCACGCTCCCGCACCATGCTGTCGCGCTCGGTGGATCAGGCGCTCAGCCGCGCGGGCATTACCCATGCACAGGGCAGCATCATGATTACGCTGTCTATGCATGAGAACGTCACCGCCGCGACGATGGCGCGTGATTTGTTTATCGATCCGGCAGCGCTGAAGCGTTCGCTCGATAAGCTGGAAGAAAAAGGTCTGGTGCGTCGCGTGGCCGATCCTGCTGACCGCCGCACGCTGAAACTGGAGCTGACCGAAGCCGGTCGCGAAGTGGCGATCAGTCTGCCGCCGCTGTACCGCGAAGTACTGGATGTGGCGCTGGATGGCTTTACGCAGGAGGAACTGGGTTTCCTGAAATGCCTGTTACGCAAGCTGCTGGCAAACCGCCCTTTACTGGACGCCAAAGATTTTAGTTGCCAAGGCAATGAAAACCCAAGCAATGAATGAGTGATTTATGAATCAGAACAAACCAGGCAAATTAAAACCCGCGCTGAGCGTTATGGCCATGGCCAGCGTACTGCTGCTGAACGGCTGTGCAAACTTTCAGGGAATTTCCCCGCAGGCGAAGCTGATGCAGGCTCCTGAAACCGCAGCGCAGAACGATGCTGCATGGGATGCAGTGCAATGGCCGCAGCGCATCGGCGGCGAAAATCTCGCGCAACTGATTGCAACCGGCCTGAAAGACAATCCGGGTATCGATATGGCCCGCACCCGCATCAGCGCCGCTGCAACATCAGAAGCACTGGCACGCGCCAGCACACTGCCTTCCGCTGGATTGCAGGCAGAAAGCACTTATCAGCGATTCACGGAAACCGGCATGATTCCGCCGCCACTGGGCGGCACCTGGGATACCAATAATCAGGTGACGGTTGGTGTTAAATACGATCTGGATTTCTGGGGCAAGCATCAGGCAGCGTTGAAATCTGCGATCAGCCAGAAAGCAGCCACCGAAGCCGAATTAGCCGCTGCCCGTATGAGTCTGGCGGCAGCGATTGCATCGCAATGGGTACAGCTGAATCACCATGCGCAGGCGCTGGAACTGACCATCACTCAGCTGAAACTGCGTCAGCGTATCAGCGAATTATCGAAAGCACGCGCCAAAGCCGGTCTGGAAAATCAGACGGAAATCCGCCAGAACGAACTGAGCGAATCCGCACTGCTGCAAGAAATACAGCAATGGAAAGACGGTATCGACAGCGCAAAGCTGCAACTGGCTTTATTGCTGGGTAAAACACCGGATTACGCTGCAAGCATTGCAGTGCCGGCTGCACCTGTACAGGGTCTGACGCTGCCACCGGAAAACCTGCCACTGCATCTGATTGCCCGCAAACCGGAAATCGTTGCTGCGCGCTGGCGTGTTGAAGCAGCCGATGCAGGTATTGCGCAGGCAAAGGCAAATTTCTATCCGGATATCAATATCAATGCATTTGCCGGCTTATCCAGTCTGGGACTGGATCATTTGCTGAAATCCGGCAGTGCGATTGCCGGTGCCGGCCCGGTGCTTTCTTTACCGGTTTTTGATGGTGGTCGTCTGCGCGCCAGTCTGAGCCGCAATGTGGCGGAGTACGACACGGCGGTCTACAGCTATAACCAGTCCTTACAAAGCGCCTTCAAAGATGCTGCGGAGCAAGTGCAAAGTCTGCAAAAGCTGAATGAGCAGCGCAAGATTGCAGAATCTGCACGGCAATCAGCGAATCAGCTGCAGCAACTGGCAACGCTGCGTCAGCGCGCCGGTACAGGCACTGACCTGCCTGTCCTGCAAGCTGAAATCAATGAAGTCGGCCAAAAGAAAAACCTGAATGACATTCAAAGCAAGATGACGCTTTCTCAGATCGCCCTGATCCGCGCTATCGGCGGTGATTTACCGGCCACAAACTGAGCAAGCTGCAAGAACACTAAGATCAATTTAGAAAAATTCAGAAAAATACAGGGATACAGATGAATACCATGCAAGAAAATGAACAGCCAATTCCATCCAACGGTCGCAAAACCCGCCTGATTTTCGTGACTGCCGTGCTGGCAGTTGCCGGTATCGGTTACGGCGCTTACTGGAAAACCGTGCTCAGCAAATATGAGCAAACCGAAGATGCATATGCGGCAGGCAATGTGGTGCAAGTCACACCGCAAATCGCCGGTACCGTGCTGGCGGTCAATGGCGACGATACTGAATACATCGAAGCAGGCAAACCGCTGATCGCGCTGGACAAGACCGACAGCAAAGTCGCGATTGAGCAAGCCGAAGCACAACTGGCACAGGCGGTGCGCGAAGTGCGCGTGCTGTTTGCCAATAATGCCGGTTTGCAGGCGATGGCAGATGCCCGCGCCGTGGATGTGGAACGTGCCAAAGCGGATTTATCCCGCCGTCAGGGTCTGGCGAATACCGGTGCGATTTCTGCGGAAGAAATCGAACATGCAAAAACCGGTCTGAAAGCAGCGGAAGCAGCGCTGACAGCAGCGAAAGATCAGCTCGCTTCCAATAAAGTAATGACCGATAACACCAGCGTAGCCCAGCATCCGAACGTATTGCGTGCTGCGGCGCGTTTGCGCGAACTGCTGGTGCAGGAAAGCCGCACTGTAATTCCGGCGCCGGTTTCCGGTTATATCGCTAAACGCGCGGTACAGGTTGGTCAGCGCGTGGCACCGGGTACGCCGCTGCTGTCTGTTGTGCCGCTGAATTCGCTGTGGGTGGATGCGAACTTTAAAGAAGGTCAGATCACCAAAATGCGTATCGGTCAGCCGGTCACGCTGCATGCAGATCTGTATGGTGACGACATTACTTACCATGGCAAAATTGCCGGTATGTCGGCCGGTACCGGTTCCGCGTTTTCTCTGTTGCCAGCGCAAAACGCCACCGGTAACTGGATTAAAGTTGTGCAGCGTATTCCGGTGCGTATCGCCTTAGATCCGAAAGAACTGGAGAAAAACCCGCTGCGCGTTGGCTTGTCCATGCATGTGCAGGTTGATATTTCTGACCAGTCCGGCAAACCAGTCGCTGTGACTGCTGCGGATAATAAGACAACGGTGTATCAGACTGCCGTATTTGATCATGCAGTGGCTGATGCTGACAGCCGTATTCAGAAAATTATTCGCGAACATTCCGGCGCAGGCAAATCATGAGTCAGCAGGCGCATATCCATCACCCGCCCCTGAAAGGGGGCGAGCTGGCGATGGGAACGCTGGCCTTGTCGCTGGCGGTATTTATGAACGTGCTGGATTCGTCGATTGCCAACGTGTCGATTCCGGCGATCTCCGGTAATCTCGGTGTTTCTCCGCAACAAGGCACCTGGGTGATTACCTCGTTCGCCGTCGCGAATGCGATTTCAGTGCCGCTGACTGGCTGGCTGACCATGCAATTCGGTCAGGTCAGATTATTCATGACCTCAGTATTGCTGTTCGTCTTGTCGTCATGGCTGTGCGGTATGGCACCGAATATTGAAACCCTGATCGTGGCGCGGATTATTCAGGGCGCCGTGGCCGGACCGATGATTCCGCTGTCGCAATCCTTGCTGTTATCCAGTTATCCGCCCGCGAAAAGCTCGATGGCACTTGCACTATGGGGGATGACCACACTGGTCGCACCGATTGTCGGGCCTTTGCTCGGCGGCTGGATTTCCGACAATTACAGCTGGCCGTGGATTTTCTATATCAATATTCCTGTGGGTCTGTTCACTGCGTGGGCAACCTGGTCGATTTATCACAAACGGGAATCTGTAGTGCGTAAAATTCCGGTCGATAAAATCGGACTCGCGCTGCTGGTCATCTGGGTCGGTGCATTGCAGCTGATGCTGGATAAGGGCAAAGAACTGGACTGGTTCAACTCCGGTGAAATCGTGCTGCTGACAGTGATTGCTGTGGTCGGGCTGGTGTATTTCATCATCTGGGAAAACGGGCAAGACCATCCTGTCGTCGATCTGAGTCTGTTCAAAGGACGCAATTTTGCATCCGGCGTTCTGGCGATTTCCGTCGCTTACGGCTTGTTCTTCGGTAGTCTGGTGATTATGCCGCTGTGGCTGCAAACCCAGCTCGGTTACACCGCAACTGAAGCCGGTAAAGTGATGGCGCCAGTCGGGATTTTTGCGATTCTGCTGTCGCCAGTGATTGGTAAATTGCTGCCGAAAGTTGATGCCCGCTGGGTTGCCACCACCGCCTTTCTCGGTTTCGCACTGGTGTTTTTCCTGCGGGCCCGCTTCAATACCGAAGTGGATACCTATAACCTGATGGTGCCGACGCTGATTCAGGGCGCGGCGATGTCGATGTTCTTTATCCCACTGACCTCGATTATTTTGTCCGGCCAGCGTCCGGAAAAAATTCCGGCAGCTTCGGGTTTATCTAACTTCGTCCGGATTATGTGCGGCGGTATGGGTGCATCGATCATGACCACGCTGTGGGATAACCGCTCTACCCTGCACCACTCAAGGCTGACTGAATCCACCGGCTATGCGTCCAGCCAGTTTGTATTGCAGGCCGATAACCTGCACCGTGCCGGTATCGGTGAGCAAGCGGCCTACGGCATGATGGACCGCACTATCTCGGTACAAGCCAGCACCATGGCAGCCACTGATATCTTCTGGATGGCGGCCTGGATGTTCCTCGGTCTGATCTTCTTTGTCTGGATGACCAAGCCGAAACGCAGCGGTGCTCCGGTCGATGCAGGTGGCGCGCACTGATCTGCTGTGACAACAAAACGAAAAAGCCAGCGAGCCGGAATCCGGTTGGCTGGCTTTTTTGTTTTTGCCCCCTCTGCGGCGATGAACCACCTGCCACCGTGTAAATTGTCCGAAAATGCCCCAAATGCGGTGTTCAGCACAGTGATCTGACTGTCGTCGGCAGAAAGTCCGGGCCTCCGAAAAAGTAAAATGACGAAGTTTGCACAATGCCGCGTGCTTTTCGCTGGACTTATTTCACCGCGTGCGGGCGTTGGGGCCCTTTCTTTGGTGCGAGTACAGCGCCACGCACTTCAAACGCAACCTGATCCAGTAATTCGCCTTTTTCATTCAGTAAAGACAGTTTGTGTTTACCCGGTACAGGAAACCATAAGGCACTTTGTTCCGCTTCGGGTTTGCCTTTGGTTTTGGCAGGCGCACTGATGATCTCTCCATCCATGATCAGAAAGCCGGTATCAACCGATGCCCGCAACTTCACTCGCTGATTGGGGGGCGGGATATCCGGGTCCAGTGCCATCACTTCCCCGGCAAACGGATACAGAATTTTCGGTGTTCCCCAGCTCTGATTACCTACCGTCATCCGGCTTTGCGCCGTGCCGGTCAGAAACCATTCTTTACGCGAGGCTTCCTGCTGATTGCTGTAACTGATCTGGGTTTGCTCGACACCGGGCGGCGGTGCTGGACGGTAGCGTTTTTGCACAGGCGTATCGTTACGATGCAGATAGCGGACGATATCTTGCCAGACTGGCGCCGCACCAGTGACGCCGGATACATCCCACATCGGGGCACCGGATGCATTGCCTACCCACACGCCAACCGTGTAACGGCTGGTGTAACCGATACACCAGTTATCGCGCATATCTTTGGACGTGCCGGTTTTGACGGCAGCCCAGACTTTGGCAGACAGCGCATTTTCCATACCGAAGGTAATCGCCCGCGCTTGCCGGTCGCTCAGCATATCACCTACGATAAACGCGGCAGGTGCCTGCAATACTTTGCTGACCGGAGCCAGCGGTTTATCCATACGGGTGCGGACATTGCTGTAATTGCCAAGATTCGCCAGCGTACGGTAAGCATTGGTCAGACTGAGCAGACTGACATCAGCGCCGCCCAGCGCAAGGCTATAGCCATAAAATCCTCCGGATTCTTTCAGCCCGAGGCCGAGTGCCTGCAAGCGCTGGAAAAATGATTCAGGCTGCAGATCCACCAGCATTTTTACGGCCGGAATATTCAGCGATGATGCCAGTGCGGTACGCGCGCTGACCACACCTTTGAAATGTTTATCGTAATTCTGCGGGATGTATAAACCGTAACCGGTATTGATACTGAGCGGACTGTCATCGATCAGCGAAGCGGCGGTGATGTATTTTTTCTCGATCGCCATTTCATACAAAAACGGTTTCAGCGTGGAACCCGCCTGACGCAAAGCAGTAACGCCATCCACTTCACGCGCATCGGATAACGCGCCGCTGGAACCAATCCACGCCAGCACATCGCCGCTGGCATTGTCCAGCACGACAACTGCACCATCTTCCACATTACGGTCTTTTAACGCCGCCAGCTGGTGCACCAGCGTATCGCGCGCATACCGTTGCAATGCTGCCGATAAAGTACTGCGCACGCTGCGTTCTTTGTCCGACAGCAATTGCCGCGCAAGATGCAGCGCCGCGCCGGGCTGGCGGTCTGAGCGGGATAAGCCGGATTGGTAAGACGCGCTGTTGCGGGAAAATGCGATACGAATCTGCCCTTCCAGATTCAGGCAGTATTGCGGTAATTTCTGCTCCTGCAGCAAACGGCATGCACGTTCCGCCACAACGGCAGGCGCAGCATTCGGTGCACGTATCAGCGAAACCGCAATCGCTGCTTCGACCTGATCAAGTCCGCTCGGATGTTTTTCAAACAGTGTGCGCGACATCGCATAGATGCCGCTGAGTTCGCCGCGAAACGGCACCATATTCAGATACGCTTCGAGAATCTGGTCTTTGCGCCATTCCCGTTCCAGTGCCTGTGCAATCACGGTCTGGTTCAGCTTTTGCCACAGATTGCGGCGTGCGCCGTCGCGCTTCAGGTCCGCTTCCAGCAATCCCGCCAGTTGCATGGTTAAGGTGGAGGCGCCACGGGTTTTGCTATTCCACAAATTACCCCACGCAGCGGCCGCAACTGCACTCCAGTCCACGCCGCTGTGCTCATAGAAACGCTTATCTTCTGTCAGAATCAGCGCCGTTTGCATGGCGGGTGAAATGTCAGCCAGTTTTATCCACTCGCCCTTACGCTCTTTAAAATCGACACGCAGCGTTTGCAGTAAAACACCCTGACGATCCAGCAACTGCGCATCCGAAGAGATATACCGGTTTTTAACCTGCTGAAAATTATCCATCGCACAGCTGCTGACCGGCATTGCGGTCAGCAGCAGGCAACTCAGAACAACACAAGAACGCTGCATCACTTCACAGTCAGACTGGCGTTGGGTGTTTCAGCAAAAATATCCGGTGAGTACATCACTTCAGCCCGGGTAGACGGCAAGCGGAACACACCCGGCTGATTCAGGCGAATCACATAGCTGGCGTTGATTTTGCCTTTCGGCAGCCATTGGTAATACGCACGGTAGGCATCAAAGCTGCGCTCTTCATATACCGGCGCATCTTTGTTGTCAGATACCTGAGCGCCTGCAATTTCCGAATCGCGACCGAGGCCGGAACCCATGATACTGGCGCCAGCCGGTACAGGATCATTCAGTACCACCCAGACCAGTTCTGCATTGGTTTCGATCTGAACATCAATGCGCAGCACATCGCCTTTACTGTATTGCCCCGGCGTTTTCTGTTCCAGCGCAGTGATTTTGCGGGTCAGACGTAAGCCGCTGAAGTTAGGGTTTTTCAGCGGAATAGCAGCAAGGCTTTGCAATGTCACCCACGGTTTACCTTTTCCTTCATGGTTCATTTGCAATGCCTGCTCACCACCACGCAGTTGTGCGGCCGGCACCAGAACTTTGCCTTCATTCGTCGTCCAGCTGAATGCCAGTGGCTTGTCCATTGCAGGCAATGCCGCTGTAGTCACACCGCTGACTTTCTCGGTTTCAAACGTACGGGCAAATTTTTCCAGAGCCAGCGTACCCCATGCATTGGCTGTGGTGGTTCCCCAGTGACCGGAATTCTGACGTTGCAGCGCTCCGTTCAGCAAACGCGGCATATCTTCTTTCCACTCCGGTTTATCCGCCATCGTCAGTAACAAACGCACCGCATTGCTGTTGCTGTTACTCATCAGCCACCACAGGTTATCGTTTTGCTCGGTATTAAAGACCATGCGCGTACCCTGATAACTGAGACGGGCACGCAGAATCTGGTCAGCTTCTTTGAGTAACTGATCACGCTTCGGAATGGATGTACTGCGACTCAAAATGGCGTACCAGTCCAGTACGGCGCTGGTTGGCCACAGATTCGGCGTAACAGAAATCGAACCCAGCATACGTGGTTGCACCGCCTGATAACGGGACAATGCTTCCAGCGCAGCCAGTTTACGGAAATCCAGATCAGTCAGTGGTGCCCAGTATTTACGGGTGATTTTCCCTTCAACAAAGTCACTCAGACCCTGCAGCATCTTTTTGCGGAATTCATCAGGAACCGGATAGCCGCCTTCCTGCGTGATCGCCAGCAAATACGCAGTCAGTGCATCACTGCCCTGCTGACCACTGTTTTGCAGCGGGAAGTAAGATGCCAGACCATTTTCATCCAGATAGGATGGCAAATCGTTCACCACTTTTTGCCACATCTGTTTATCCCGTAAACCAATCGCTTTCGAGGTACGCTGCTCCAGACAACTGTAAGGATAACGCTCAAAGTAGCGGCGCAAACCTTCAGAGCCATTGAGCAGGCTTGCACTGTAATTCAGCGCAATACCACCGCGGTCAGGCAATGCTTCTTGAGGACGGATCAGATTCATACTGAGGGTTTTATCGATCTGAACCAGTGTTGCCTGCTGTACCGTCACTGGCACGGCGGTCACACGCTTTTGCGTGAATTTCAGACTGTCAGAAGCGTGCGTTGCCGCGCCGGTTTCTTTTGCAGCAAATTCCCATTGCAAAGAGTCCGTTTCTGCATTGCCTTTGAGTAATGGTACGGTCACAGGCCAGCTGACTTCCAGCGATGAGCCGGCAGCGATTTTCACGCGTTGCTCAGGCAAAGTTTCCTGATCATTTTTCGCTGTTACGCTCAGTTGCATATCGCGTGCAGTTGTATTGCGCAATGTGAGCTGTGCGGTGTAGTTATCACCTTCACGCACCATCGGTGGCAGACCCGTAATGATTTGCAAATCCTGCTTTACCGTGAATGCCGTAGAACCGGTACCGAAGACATTGCTGGCATAAGTACCAACCGCAACCACACGGAAACTGGTCAGCGCATCATTTATCGGCACTTCAATTTCTGCATGTCCATTGGCATCCAGCACGAGATCCGGTTTCCACAGCAACAGCGTATCAATCAGTTCCCGCGTTGGTGATTTACCGCCGCCTCCGCCTGCCGCCACCGCTTTACGTCCGTAGTGGCGCTTACCAATCACCTGCATTTGTGCTGTTGCGGTCTCAACGCCATAACTGCGGCGCTGATACATGGCGCTCAGCAACTTCCAGCTATCATTTGGTTGCAACTCCAGCAATGCTTCGTCAACAACAGCAATGGCCAGCTCTGCGCCTGCTGCTGGTTTTCCATCCGCCAGTTTCGCATCAATTTTCACCCGTGCTTTTCCGCGCACAGCATAAGATGACTGGTCAGTTTGCACGCCAATCTTCATTTCATTGCCCTGATGGCTGACAAAAATTTCTGCCACACCGTATTTAAAGGCAGGTTTTGCCAGATCCACAGTCGTGGTTGGTGCCTGATATTCGCGGAATTCGTGCCACCAGTTAACCGGTTCTTTCCAGCCCCATGTGAAGAAGGAATACCACGGCACTTCACGCATACGTCCGCGCACCGCCAGTACCGACACATACACATTCGGCCCGTACTCCGCTTTGATCGGTACAGAAATACTCGGGTCTTTGCCGCTGATATCAACAGTAAAGGTTTCGATAATGCCTTCTCGCTCCACCGCCACCAACGCTGTCGCAGCGCGGAATGGCATACGTACCTGGAATTTGGCAGTTTCACCCGGCTGGTAATGTTTGCGCTCCGGCAGAATATCAATGCGATCCTGATTTTCACCATCGAACCAGCTTTCTGCACCGGAAACCCAGATGCTGGATTGCGTCAGAAACGCTTTGCCATCTTTATCGAGCGCCTTTGCTTCCAGATTAATATTGCCTGAGATTTTGAGATCCACTTCGCACAGGAAGTAGCCGCGTTCATCGGCTTTACCACTGCAAAGCTCACCGAGATCTTTCGATTCATCGAGATTTTCATAGGCATAAAAACCACCGACGATTTTCTTACGATGTGAAATCGTCAGTTCCTGACGGCCTTTGACGCTCACTCTGGTGCCCGGAGCAGGTTTGCCGTCCGTAGTCAGCGCAATCAGTTTGATTCTGGCTTTGTCACGCAGTGAAATCCAGCCTTCGGTTTTCACACCAAGCACAACAGCGCTTGGCCAGACTGAAAATTGCTGGCTGATGGTCTGGATTTCTCCATTCGGATCGGTGTAATTCATTTCTGCCAGCATCGTTTTCGGGCTGCTGATTTCCGGCAACTGATTCACAACAGTTTTCCCCGAGCCTGCCTTATCCAGACTGATCGCCTGTTTATTCGCGACG
The DNA here is from genome assembly GCF_018139685.1 of Cognatundibacterium luofuense. GTDB lineage: Bacteria > Pseudomonadota > Gammaproteobacteria > Burkholderiales > Burkholderiaceae_D > Undibacterium > Undibacterium luofuense. The sequence goes on along the minus strand of NZ_JAGSPN010000004.1, from coordinate 219,312 downwards.
ATGATCCGGTCTTCCGCATCGCTCCACTGGCCAAACTGGAAGTCCGCAAATTGCGGATATTGCAGCGTTCGTCCGGCCAGTATCGCGCTGACTTCGACGGGACGTCCGGCAGCGGCACCACCGTTCAGATAGTTCAGCTGAACCTGCAACGGAATTTGTTTCGGCGTTACCAGTAAACCGTTTGGCTGGGAAATCTGTCCTGTCATCGTCGGCAGCACAAATTCTTCGACACGGAAACTGCCAGTCAGATACGTGCCACTCGGCATACCCCATTCTTCATATTCCGGGCGCTTCTCCGTTGGCGGTGTGCTTTCAAGATACACTTCATACGTACCGAGTTTCGCTTGCTGCGGAATCACAAACTGCGTCAGCGCGGATTGATTACCGCGCCACTGCAACGGGAACACATACTCCTGTCCGCTGCCCTGATGCACGATGCGTGCTTTCACCGGCAGGTCTTTCGGATTCACATTTCCGAATCCGTTACGGGATTCAGAACGGAAAACGTGTTTCATCGAAACCGTCTGACCGGCACGGAACAGCGTGCGGTCAAAAATCGTATGCGCACGTTTGGTGGTGACAGGATTGAAATCGGTCGGGAAATTAAAACGGAAACTTTCTATCCCCTGATTCCAGCTCGATAATACAAAGGACATGTCTTCAACGCCTTTGCTATCGCTTATACGTGCGCTGGCAAAGAAACCCTGAATTTTTGCTTCGGTTCCGGCGATGGCAGGGCAAGCCTGATCTGAAGTCACAGCAGCGAGCACCGTTCCCTGTGCTCCGGTTTTTCCGTTCCAGATTTGTTTGCCGTGGCAATCTGAAATACGGATTTCAGCACCGGCAACTGCTTTGCCGTTATCGAGGCGGGTAACCCAGACCAGGCTGTTTTCACGTCCGGTTTTCAGATGCACAGCGAGATTGGTCGTCAGTGCACTGGTACGTACATACATAGGGGCATCGCGATCCAGCAAGGCTCGTCCGAGTAAACGCGACTCCACTTCAAAAATATAAAAGCCGGGTTGACGCATCGGAATGCCGACAACTTCAAACGGGCGTTTATTGTCAGGACTGGAAACCGGCAGATTGATTTTTTCGCTGCCTTTTTGCTGGTTCAGCAAAGACAAGGTGCGGGACTGCACATCTTCCTTGCCAATACGCAGCGTGGATTCATGATACTTATTCAGTTGCGCAATCCAGTCGATAATGGCGGCATCTTCAGTTGCTCGCAACTGTGTCAGCTGACCTGCCGGTTTTTTGCCGTCAGCCTGTTTCAGGCCAATTTCCTGTTCAACCTGACGTAAGGTCAGCGGCATTGCCGCATCTGGCCCCCATTCAACAATACCGAACGGAGCAGTCGCAAATTTCGCCAGTGGCGAAAAATCTGCGGTACGTATTTTCATAGGAAACTCTGCAGCATTGGAAAGCTTTCTGCCGCTTTCATCTGTCAGTGATGAGGGTAAATCCAGCAGCAGCTCCGCATTTTCTGTATAAGGCGGAGGAAAACTGATGTAGCTAAGGGTTTGCGCTTTTTTATCCTCTGCAGACAACACCGGCTTCAGTGTTGCTTTCGGTGTTTTCAGGGTGATTTTCTCAATCAGTTCACGCTTCACCGGTGTGTTGAACGTCAAAGTTACAGGCAGTACCGGTGTACAGCCAGCGCGGGCGTTCTCACGGATACAATCCATCTCCGCTGAAAATGCGGAGCGGACTTTGTATTGAAATTGCTGTTGTTTGGAGTTTGCAGGACCGCCTTCTGTACTGATAATCCCTTTTTCCCATACAACCCTGACTTCAGTCTTGCTCGGAAAACTTTGCTGACACTGAATTGCCGTGACTCTGTCATCACTGATCTTCAGATTCAGCGTATCAAGAATCGCTTTTCTGTCTTTACCTGTCAGCAGTTTGACCGGAATGCGCTCCTGTACTCCTTTGCGCTCACAATACACTTTTTCGCGAATAACAGATTCAGCGACTGGCGCCGAATGCTGCAGGATGAAGGCCTGATCCTCTTCAATATTGGCACCGGAATACGGTTGAATACGGCTTACAAAAGGCCCGCCGGTGGTAAAACTGTATGAGGTTTGCCCCTGAACAGGGTTGCCGGCCAAAGTGTTCAAGCCCGGTAATAGTCTGAACTGGCAATTCAGCCCAGAACTGGCTGGTTCAGAAAAGTCATATACCCAGTTTTTTTCATTAATCCAGCGTCCGTTGCCTTTCAGCTTGCACTGCACAGTGAACGGATCTTTTATTTTCGGATCACCGAATGCAATCATCGGTTCAGAGAACTGTACCCTGACCTGACTGATCTGCGTCACTTCACCCTGTGGCGAGAAACTGGCGACATTTGCCGCCTCAGAAACCGTTACAAAAGAAGTGGCAGCAATCAGTGCCAGCGCCGGACGCCAGTAAATTGTCATTATTTATCTCCAGTTTCCACGCAATGCCGTCACGCGCTCTTGCAAAATTTCCGGTGTTACTGCGGTCGGCAACATTGGTTCACCAACGACCAGTTCCAGACGGGAGAACGGGCCGCGCCGGAATGCACGTTCAAACGGATTCGTTTTATCGCGCGAAAAGATGCTGCCCCACAAGCCCCGCAATGCCATCGGAATCACCGGAACCGGCGTGCGCTCAATAATTTTCATGATGCCGCCTTTGAACTGATTAATGTCACCGTTACCGGTCAGACGACCTTCCGGGAAAATACAAACCAGTTCACCCTCTTCCAGCGCCTGTGCGATATCGATAAATGATTTTTCCATCAGCCATTTATCCTCTTTCGCCGGCGCGATCGGAATAGTTTTGGCTGTGCGGAAAATCCAGGAGATCAGCGGAATTTTGAAAATATTATGGTCCATCACAAAACGTACCGGACGCGGACTGCAAGCCATCAGCACAACCGCATCCAGATAACTGACGTGATTACAGACCAGCACTGCAGGACCTTGCTCAGGTATATGTTCTGTACCAATGCCGCGCACTTTGTGTATGGTATGAATCAGTATCCAGGCCAGGAAGCGCATCAGGAACTCCGGCACCAGACTGAAAATATAAGCAGCAACGAATACATTCAGAATGGCGGTTGCCAGAAAAATCTGCGGAATCGTGAAACCCTTTACCAGCATGGCGCTTGCTGCCAGTGATGCTACGACCATGAACAGCGCATTCAGGATATTCATGCCCGCAATTGTGCGTGACAAATGACCGGGTTCGCAGCGGGTTTGAATCAGGGCAAATAAAGGCACGATGTAAAAGCCACCGAACACACCAAGCAATACGATGTCGGCCAGCAAACGGATTGCGCCCGGTTGCGTAATAAACTGCATTGCGGTGACATCCTGCGCTGCGATATATGCCTGACTGGCCAGCGCCAGATCGATACCAAATACACTCAGACCAATCGAACCGAATGGCACCAGGCCGATTTCCACTTTATGACCGGAAAGCTTTTCACACAGCAAAGAACCTGCACCAATACCGAAAGAAAATACCGTCAGCAGCAATACGAAAACGGAGTGATCACCGCGCAGAAAATCTTTCGCAAATAACGGGAATTGCGCAAGGATAATCGCGCCGTAGAACCAGAACCACGAATTGCCGAGTAAGGATAAAAAGACTGGCCGGTTCTGTTTGCTGAACGCGATATTGCGTATGGTTTCCGTGACCGGATTCCAGTTCATTTTCAGACCAGGATCCGCTGCCGGAGATTCCGGAATGCCAAGACTGGCGATGTAACCGAGAATAGCAATCCCGATCGTTATGCCTGCGACCAGCATCACGCCGCCATCGCCATGTGAAACCAGCATTGCACCGAGTATTTCACCGAGCAGAATGCCGACGAAGGTGCCCATTTCGATCAGGCCGTTACCACCGATCAGTTCATCAGTATGCAAGTGTTGCGGCAGATAAGCGTATTTCACCGGGCCAAATAAGGTTGAATGAATCCCCATTCCTGCAACACCGGCAATCAGCACCCATACATTATGCTGGAGCCAGCCATAGGCGCAGACCAGCATAATGACGATTTCCAGCAGCTTCACTCTGCGTGCCAGCCAGCCTTTTTCTTTTTTATCGGCCAGTTGTCCGGCGGATGCGGATAACACAACGAAAGGCAGGATAAACAAGCCCGGAATCAACTGATTCAGCAGGCTGACCGGCAAGTTTGTCCAGTGCAAAGCATCAAAGGTCAGCACGGTTAACAACGCAGTCTTAAACACGTTGTCGTTGAACGCTCCCAGAAACTGGGTCCAGAAAAACGGGGCGAAGCGCCGTTGCCGCATCAGGGAAAACTGGCTATTTGAGCTCATGGTAGATTCAATTTTTGCAAAAACCTGTTTATTCTAACGAAGCTCTGCATGAATCCGGCAAAAATTTACATCATGAAACCAGCATTAAATACACAAGCTGCAATTGCATTTCCTTACGGAAATGCAAAGCGCCGGTGATGACAATCAGCACGTGCTCAGAGTGGGAGGAGGAAAGCTTGCCAGCGCGGTTTTAGCTGCGTCGCGCCTGTTCGAAATACAAAATGGCGTCACGGATTGTTTTTACTTCGCAGCCAGCACTGATTGCTTCTGCAATACAAAAACGCAGCAACTCAGGTGTTGCTCCCCATTGTCCGGGTTGATGAGTTACTTCATGCGTGTAAAAGACCAGCCAGCCTTTACGATGGGCTACATCCTGAATCAATGCCTGCAATGCCTGTTGCGTCATTTTGCCTTCATACAACGCCATTGCAGGCAAAGCGTAGACATCGGCACCATTGAACATGGTGCGGTTTCCGGTAATACGGGCATAGCCAAAATGCGATCTCGCCAGCAATTTTGAGGCAAAGCTGTATGCACCGAACGGAAATGCAAATCCGGATAAAGGCAACTGCAGGCGTTTAAAAAAATCCTGATTGCGCAGCAAGTCTGTCTGAATCTGATCCCTGTCAGCGCGCTCGCAATGCGTGTGTGAAAAGGTATGGCAACCGAGTTCATGTCCAGCCAGATGCAATTGCTGCAAAATATCTTCTGAATGACATTGCTGCCCTTGCTCAGTATGATCCGTCAAACCACCGCAAACAAAAAACGTTCCGCGAACACCGTGCTTTTCCAGTAATGCGGCGCCTTGCTCGCACGCGCTCAGCGGAACATCATCAAAGCTGAAGCTCACCACACCGCGCGGTGCATGAAATGGCAACCAGCTTTTTGCAAAATGGCGGGCAGCAAAACGACTGATTCGGCGTATCAGAGATTGCATATTATTGCCCTTCTGCAGTGCTGTAATGCTGCTGATACCGGCGCAGACGCAATTTGTCCGCACTGCCGATCTGATTTTCAAACGTGTATTCCAGTGCGAGACTGATAGTTCTCTGAGATTGGCGCAATCCGTCTTCATCGCGGTTAGAACGCTCGGCAATGCCGTCCAGCATGACACGCCAGCGAGGATCAAACTGCCATACTGCGCCTGCACCGAAGCGCTGTAATTTTTCATTACGCGTCGAATAGCCTCTCGCACGGATAATTCGGTCAATGAGCTGCTGCTCACTGTTCTGATGCAGGTAAGACAGATTCATTTTCCATTTCGGTGAATATGTCCAGCTCAGATCGAGTCGTTGTCCGGTTGCAGTCACATACTGAATCGCGGGATCAATCAGCGAATATGGCCGATTGAATACTTGCAAGTCAAAACGCAGCGATGGCGAGAAATGGTAAGTGCCACGCAGTACAACATTCGTCAGATAAGTGTCCCGGCTGTCATCAAAATGATACTCACGGCGAATTTTACCCAGATGCCCGCTGAATATGGTTTTTGTACTGTACAGCCACTCAATATCCGCTGCCAGTTCGCGCTCTTTGTAGCCCTGATCCAGGTCGGCGATTTGCCGCACGTCGCGGTCGGTATACTGGGCTTCCCCTTGACGTATGCCAGCCTGAACGCTGGAGCCTGTCGGCGATGTATAGCGCAGAAAGAACTGCCCGCCTTTTTCGCGGTTGTTATAAAGCTGATTAACAGCTAATTCATAGTTTGTCTGATTCCGGTACAAGCCCGCGTTAAACTGAAAGTCATTCATCAGTTTCCAGTAGGCGTTCAGATCAGCCTGCCGTGACGTGACCAGATCGCGATCTGTCAGGCTGCCATTGATGTACTGAAACAGTTTTTTTCCGGTACCTGTATGCGCTTGCAACAACATGTTATTGACGACGCTGACATCCAGCGTCGCGTCGGCGGCACCTTCGCGGTGGTTTAACTGGCTGTAATCTTTGTAGTGCACAGATCCCAGTGAGCCGGTCAGAATGAGTCTGGTCTGATCAGATGTCAGCGGTATCAGTACACCTGCACGCAGACTGGCTGCAGTGACCGAATCACCCGCCCGCAGATCCTGCTGAACAGGCCCGGGATTGGGATTGCCCGGTGGCGGATTATCGTAAAATTTGAACGGATTACTGTCGGTGCGCAGAGAGGTTTCCAGTTGCAATGCAAGTTCAGCAGCGCTGACGGGAGCAGCGAATACACTTGAAAGCACGAAAGCGATAAAGCTCATTTTCAGCGCATCACATTTCATACCAGTTCCTTTAATCCCTCAGATGTCAGGCGCAGTCTGCGGTCACAACGCGCTGCCAGTTGCTGATCGTGAGTCACGATAACAAACGCGGTTGCCAGCGTTTGCGATAACTCCAGCATCAGATCAAACACCTGCTGCGCTGTATCCGTATCCAGATTGCCGGTAGGTTCGTCGGCCAGTACGCAGGCTGGTTTGGTCACCAGCGCACGCGCCAGTGCAACCCGCTGCCGCTCACCGCCGGATAATTCGCCGGGTACATGTGTAATGCGATCGCCAAGGCCGACTTTTTCCAGCATTTCTTTCGCTTGCCGCTGTGCTTCATCACGATGACAACGGCGTATCAGCAATGGCATAGCCACATTATCCAGTGCGCTGAATTCAGCCAGCAAGTGATGGAACTGATAGACAAAACCCAATGCCTGATTACGCATTTCTCCGCGCTTCTTTTCGCTGATATCGTTGAGGCACTGACCAAGTAAATGCACTTCACCGGCGCTCGGCGTGTCTAAACCTCCGAGCAAATGCAGTAAGGTGGATTTGCCTGAACCGGAAGCGCCGACAATCGCGAGTCGTTCACCGGCATGGACATTAATGCTGACCTTATCCAGCACGCGCACAATGGCATTGCCTTCGGCAAAGGTTTTGCTGAGATTCTGGCCCGCAAGCACCAGATCGCCGTGTTGAATACGTAAATTACTCATAGCGTAAAGCCTCCGCCGGTTTGACTCTGGAAGCTTTCCAGCTTGGATATAAAGTTGCGACAAATGCGAGCGACACAGCAATTGCACTGATTTGCCAGACATCGGCCCAACGCAGATCAGATGGCAGGCTGGAGACGAAATACAGTTCACGCGGCAGGAAGGCCACGCCAAGCAAACGTTCGATGGCAGGAACAATCACATCAATGTGGAGTGCAACTTCAACACCGAGCAACACACCGCTGAGCGTACCGACGATACCGGTAATGCCGCCCTGAATCATAAAAATCTTCATGATCGACCATTGCGATGCACCAAGTGTACGCATGATTGCAATGTCGGCTTGCTTATCCGTCACCGTCATCACCAGCGTTGACACCAGATTAAACGCCGCCACTGCCACAATCAGCGTCAGGATAATGAACATCATGGTTTTTTCGGTTTTGACCGCTGCAAAATAATTGCGGTTTTGCTGAGACCAGTCGCGGATCAGCAAATCACCACTGAGGCTGCGCGAAAGTTCCTGCGCTATCTGCGGCGCTCTCAGCATGTCACTGACTTTTAAACGAATGCCGGTCGGCGCTGACAACCTGAAAAATTTCTGCGCATCATCCAGCTGCATAAATGCCATGCCGGAATCGTATTCGTAATGGCCTGCTTCAAAAATGCCAACGACGCGGAAAGCTTTGAGACTTGGCACAACGCCAGCTGGCGTCATTTGCATCTCTGGCGACGCCAGCGTCACTTTATCGCCAACGCCGACATGCAAACCTTCAGCCAGCGCGGAACCGAGAATGATGTTGAATTCACCTGCACGCAAATCCGCCCAGCTGCCGACTTTAATTTTGTCGGCAACTTCCGACACCTTTCGCTCTTCTTCCGGCAGTACACCGCGCAAAATGACACCACGCATGGTTTCATCGTGCAGAATCATCGCTTGCCCGTCGACATAAGGTGCAGCACCTTTGACTGCGGGATTTCGCAATGCTTCTGTTGCCGTCGTTTTCCATGTCGGCGCAGAGCCGCTTGGATCAAATACTTCGATATGCGCGACCACCGATAACATACGGTCACGCACTTCTTTCTGGAATCCGTTCATGACGGAAAGTACGATGATCAGCGCCGCTACACCCAGCGCGATACCAGCCATCGAAATCGTCGAGATAAAAGAAATGAAACGGTTTCGGCCACTGCGTTTGCCTGCACGGGTATAACGCAGACCGACCAGCCACTCATAAGGCAAATTTTTCACTATGTGTTGAACCACAAAATTCAGGTAGGCGAGAGTTTGCCATACAATCACGTCTATGAAAAATCTGACACTCATTTTGCCGTTTGCGATTCCGCCTGCGGAATTCCTCGCAGATTTCCGCAAATCACTGAATATGCCTGCCCTCTCCGGCCTGCTGGCCGGTCTGGAGTTATCCACTCAACAGGAATTTGACGACTTTTCGCCTGCATTGCCGCATGAATACTGGCAGGCTGGCTTACAAGCGGAGACGCCAGCGAACAGTCCGCCACTGGCGTGGCATTTTATGCAGGAAGCACGCCTTCCGGTCAGCGAGGGCTTCTGGTTTTTGCTGCAGCCAGTCCATATTCACGTCGCACGCGACCATCTGGTGCTGACGGATACTGAAAGGCTGGATATTCGTCCTGAAGAAAGTGAGGCTTTTTTTGCGATTGCCACCGAAGTCGCGCAAGAATACGGACTGACGCTGCAATACGGCAATGCGCAGCAATGGTTTGTGCGTGCTGATCGGTGGCGCGAATTACGGACTTGTACCAGCGCAGCTGCGTCCGGCCACAACATCGATATCTGGATGCCGCGCGGTGATGGTGAACGTCAGTGGCGCCAGTTCCAGAATGAAGTACAAATGCGCTGGCATGATCATCCGCTGAATCAGGAGCGCGAAATGCGCGGCTTGCGGACAGTGAATTCGGTCTGGATCTCATGCGGCGCAGATCGTTTACTGCCGTCGTTCCGTACATCTGCAATCTGGAACGGCAAGGCTGCCTCTGATAATCCGAGCACGCTACTGATCGACACGCTCAGCTCTCACGCACTGAATAGCGACTGGGGAATGTGGCTGGAGCAAATGCAGACGATTGATCAGCAATTGTTTGCACCGTTGCTGGCGGACATACGCGAAGGAAAATGGCAAACCGTCACCATCCTGATTTCGGATTCGCGCAGATTGTGTGAATTACGTTGCCGGAAAGTGCCTGGCTGGAAATTCTGGCAGCGCGGTTCGCTGGAACCCTTGTTCGGAGCGGCAGCATGACAACGATCGCCACCCGTCCATATCCTGAAGAGATCGCTCAGAGACTCAAAAGCGAAGGTATCCATCCGGTGCTGGCGCGGATTTTCGCAGCACGTGGCATATGCAGCAGCGCTGAACTGAATATGGAACTCGGCGCATTGCTGCCGCCTTCCGGATTAAAAGCGGTGCAGGATGCTGCGGTATTTCTGGCGGATTGTATTGCCACAGGCAAACGCATGACCGTGATTGCGGATTACGACTGCGATGGCGCCACCGCCTGTGCTGTTGCTATACGTGGCTTGCGCATGTTCGGTGCGCAAATGACGTATATCGTGCCGAACCGTTTTGAGTACGGTTACGGACTGACGCCGGAAATCGTAGAGCTGGCGGTTGCAACCCATGCGCCCGATGTACTGATTACGGTGGATAACGGTATTGCCAGCGTCGATGGTGTGAAAACAGCGCGTGACAAAGGATTGTCCGTACTGATTACCGATCACCATTTGCCCGGCGACACCCTGCCCGACGCTAATGTCATTGTGAACCCAAACCAGCCTGAATGTGGTTTTGACAGTAAATCGCTGGCCGGTGTCGGGGTCATGTTTTACGTGTTACTGGCATTGCGCGCCGAACTGCGTCAGCGCGGTGTATTTGATCAGCGCAGCCAGCCACGTCTTGATACTTTACTGGACTTAGTAGCGCTGGGCACGGTGGCGGACGTAGTCAGTCTGGACAGCAACAATCGTGTACTTGTGTCACAAGGCTTAAAGCGTATTCGTCAGGGACAATTCTGTCCGGGAGTTGCTGCACTGTTTCGTGTCGCTGGCCGCGATTTTCATCAGGCCACGCCGTTTGATATGGGATTTGCGCTCGGCCCGCGTCTGAACGCCGCCGGACGTCTGGCCGATATGTCGCTGGGCATTGAGTGCCTGCTGACCGACAGCATGGAGCGTGCGTGGGAAATTGCGCAGATGCTGAACGCAATGAATGCGGAGCGCAAACAAATCGAGCAGGACATGCAGGAAGTCGCGCTGATACAACTGGAGTTATATGGCTCAGACTCACAGCATGCGATTGTGGCCTTCGATGAAAACTGGCATCAGGGCGTGATAGGTATTCTGGCTTCCCGCCTGAAAGATAAGTTTTACCGTCCCGTGATTGCATTTGCACCGGGCGATACCGGATTGCTGAAAGGCTCTGGCCGTTCAATTGCCGGTTTTCATTTACGCGATGCGCTGGATCTGGTCTCTAAACGTTATCCGGATCTGATCTGCAAATTCGGGGGGCATGCGATGGCTGCTGGTCTGACAATTGTGCAGAACGATTTGCCGCGCTTCGCCAAAGCGTTTGAAACCGTTGCGCAGGAATGGCTGCAAAAAGAAGATTTACAAAAAGTTGTTGCGACGGATGGTTCGCTGACCGCCGATGCTTTCAGCCTGGATTTTGTGTATCTGATGGATCAGTACGTCTGGGGGCAATCTTTCCCGCCACCAACATTCAGCGGCGAATTCCGCGTGATACAGCAGCGCGTACTGAAAGAACGACATCTGAAACTGGTGCTGGAGCGTGAAGACGGCACCCGTTACGACGCCATCTGGTTCGGTCATAACACTTATGTGCCGGATGTTGCGCATGTTGCTTTCCGTCTGGATATTAATGAATACAACGGGACAACAAGGTTGCAGTTACTGGTAGAACATATCGAGGAATAGCGTTTTTATGTGACTGCGGGAACCAAGTTTCCGGTCCGTGGTCACAGACCTGCTGCACGGGCAAAGTTATATTGTCCGGCATTCAAAAAACTCACTACGAGGGGAATTCAGTATGAAAACCAAAATCGCACAGGCCGCAGCAATCCTGCTGGCAGGTCTGGCAAGTTCCGGTCTGGCACAAGCAGGCATGGACAAAGCCGGTATCGAAACCAGCTTCCGCGACACTACAGTGCGTCCGCAGGATGATTTTTACCGTCACGTGAACGGTAAATGGCTGAAAACAGCAGAAATTCCTGCTGACCGTTCCAGCGCCGGTGCTTTTATGGATCTGCGCGAAGCGGTTGTTCCGCGCCTGCATACACTGATCGAAAATCTGCAAAAGAAACCGGGCGCAACCGGCAGCGATGCGCAGAAAATCGGCGATTTGTACGCCAGTTTCATGGATACCCGCCAGATTGAAGCGGCCGGCCTGCAGCCACTGCAGTCAGAATTTGCCAAAGTCGATGCAATCAAAGACAAAGCGGAACTGCCTGCGCTGTTCGCATGGCTGAACCGCATCGCCGTGCTGGCGCCGCTGGATATTTCTGTGCATCAGGACAATAAAGATTCCACCAAATACGTACTCGACGTTGGCCAGTCCGGCACTGCACTGCCAGACCGCGATTACTACCTGAAGGACGATGATGCCAAACTGAAAGGCACACGTGAAAAGTATCAGGCACATATCGCCAAAATGCTGAAAATGTCCGGCGATAAAGAAGCCGACGCCCATGCAGCTGCGATTCTGGCACTGGAAACCGAATTTGCCCGCGCACAATGGACCAAAGTTGAACTGCGCGATCCGGTAAAAGCCTACAACAAAGTGGAACTGGCGAAACTGGGCGAAGTGACCACCGGTTTCGACTGGAATGCTTACCTGACAGCGCTGGGCGTTGCCGGCAAAGTGGATTACCTGATTCTGGCGCAGCCTAGCTACCTGAAAGGTATGAGCGATATTCTGGCGAAAACACCGCTGGAAACCATCAAGGTTTATCTGAAATGGAACCTGCTGGCATCTGCTGCATCTCAATTGCCACAGCAATACGCAGATGAAAGTTTTGCTTTCTTCGCGCAAACCCTGCGCGGTGTGCCACAACAGGAAGTACGCTGGAAACGCGGCGTGCGTCTGGTCGATTCCGGTATGGGTGAAAGCCTCGGCAAACTGTACGTAGAAAAATTCTTCCCTGCCAGCAGCAAAGCACGCATGGAAGAACTGGTTGGTAATCTGCTGCAAGCCTATAAAGACAGCGTTGGTACGCTGGACTGGATGAGCGATGCGACCAAAAAAGAAGCGCTGGGCAAGCTGGCTACCTTCATGCCGAAAATCGGTTATCCGAACAAGTGGAAAGATTACTCTGCCCTGCAAATCAAAAAAGGTGATGCACTGGGTAATCTGCGCGCCATTCGCAAATTCGCAGCGGATACTGAGCTGTCCAAACTGGGCAAACCGGTAGACCGTGATGAATGGGGCATGACACCGCAAACCGTCAATGCTTACTACAACCCGGAAATGAATGAAATCGTGTTCCCGGCAGCAATTCTGCAGGCACCATTCTTCAATCCGAAAGCGGACGACGCGGTGAACTACGGTGCAATCGGCGCGGTCATCGGTCATGAAATCAGCCACGGTTTCGATGATCAGGGCGCACAGTACGATGGTCAGGGTAACCTGCGTGACTGGTGGACGAAAGAAGACCACGAAAAATTCGCGGCCAAAACTGCTGCACTGGTCAAACAGTACAACGGCTACAGCCCGATTCCGGGTTACAACGTCAATGGCGAACTGACTCTGGGCGAAAACATTGCGGATAACTCCGGTCTGGCCATAGCGTACAAAGCGTACAAACTGTCGCTGAAAGGCAAACCGGCACCAGTCATCAACGGTATGACCGGCGAACAACGCTTCTTCATGGGCTTTGCACAAGTATGGCGCGGCAAAATCCGTGAACAGGAAGCGATCATCCGTATCAAAACCGATCCGCACTCCCCTGGCGAATTCCGCGCCAACGGCACCCTGCGTAACATGCCATCGTTCTACGATGCATTCGGTGTAAAACCAGGCGACAAACTCTACCTGGCACCAACCGAGCGCGTATCGATCTGGTAATTGTTTGCGCTCAGCTGCGTTTGTTCAGGCAAATGCAGCTAACAGCGCAGAAACAAAAAAACCGTCTGTTGTGATGACAGACGGTTTTTTATTGCCCATTTCATTTCAAATGCTCAATCGTCATGCCAGCGACAATGCCAGCTCATTTTGAGGCGCAGATGCCCGCCAGTGTTCGGAGAACTCCGAAAGAGCCTGAAAACACTAAAAAGTACCCTAAATGCGGACTTTGGCACAGCGATCTGGCGGTCGTCGGCAGAAAGTCTGGCTGTACGAAATGGCCATATGACGATATTTGCATAATCGCCGACCGTAAATCTGTGCGTGCCTACGGCTTTCGTTTAGCAATCTGCGTGACCACGCTTTCCTCGAACAAGTCCGCGTCAGCAATGTAGCGATGGACGGTAGTATCTGAACGCCAGCCGCCCTGACGTTTAATGGCGCGGAAACTTGCTCCGGCATGGTAAGCCTCCGTCGCCATGCCGCGGCGCAGGCTGTGGCTGGAAATGGCTTGCGCGGGACCGGCCGCATCCTGCAAATGCTTTTTGATCACGAGATTGATGCCATGTCCGGTCATAGCGTTTGCGCTGAGTTGCCCCCACTGATTAATGGCACGGAAAACCGGCCCTTGCGTAATGTCTGCTGCCGCAAGCCAGCGCTTCAGCAGCGTGGCAGCACAACTGGCTTCATTGGTGTAAGGAATGGCTTTCTGCAAACCTTCACCGGTCTGATCCGTTTTTGAGCGCGGCAGCAGTATGACGACGCCGCGCCTCTCCCACTGAAAATCTTCCGCTGTTAACGCTGCCAGCTCAGAACGGCGAAAACCGCCGGAAAACCCTAAACACAATAAAGCCATATCGCGTTGTGTGGCCAGATCACCCTGCTTATTCAGGCGCTCGCAAACCGAGTTCAGCATGGCGCTGTCAATTGGCGCTGCCTTCTTCGGCGGACTGCCGTGGGTGCGGCGAATGCCGGTCAGCAATTTGCGGATATCCGGTTTTGCTGTCGGGTCATCGAAACCTTGAAGGGTATGCCAGCTCGACAGCGCAGCAATACGCAGGCTGAGCGTGCTGCTTTTCAGGCTGGCCGCATGTGTGAGCAGATAGTCGCGCAGCATTTGTTCCGTCGCAGGTAAGACAAACCCTGCCCTCAGAAACTGCCGGATCGCGGTCTGATACGCACGCCGTGTATTCGGGCTGGTGGCAGCCGCCAGAAATTGCTGGTGCAGCCTGGTGTATTCCCCGGTATTTGCCAGTGCGCTCGCATCGTTTTTTGAGGCGATTTTGTTTTTTTCTGAGGAAATACCGGCAAATGCACTATTTTGAATTTTGCGTAACGACATAGGTAATCAGCGTTGTTGAGCTTTACTTACTTCCGATAATATACATTAGCGTAAGTTATAACGTCATTTTTTTCTGAAATTATTATCGTAATTTGCTACACTATTACGTATTACGTTATTCATTACTTTATTTGCAGATATGGCCAGATCCGGAATCCTTTATTCAGACGTTGCAAAAGCCGCCAGCCAGTTAACCGAACTCGGGCATCCGGTCACGGTCGATAATGTGCGCAAAATGCTGGGCGATACCGGCAGCAAAAGTACGATTGCGCCGTATCTGCGCCAGTGGCGGGAAAATCATGCACTGGAGAGCGAATCTTCCCGCCTGAAATTACCCCCTTCCCTGCTGTCTGCGGTTCAGTCTTTGTATGAAGGCATGCAACAGGAGGCGGAAATCCGTTTCACGGAAGCAGAAAAACTGCACGAAGAAACGCTTGCAAGCATGCAGGCTGAGCTGCAGACGCTAAAGAAGCGACTTGAGGAAAGTGCGCAGGCACATCAGGAAGCGTTGATGGAATTGCGCCTGAGTCAGAAAGAACATCGTAAAACACTGGAAACGCTGGAGCGCGAACGCCTGCAAAGTCTCGCGCAGCAACAGCAAATCACCCTGCTGAATCAGCGCCTGTCCGACAAGTTGCAGCATCTGCAAACACAGGAAGAACAATTACAGCAGGCACACCAGCAGTTTGAGCATTTTCAGGCTGCGACCATGCGTCAGCGTCAGGAAGAAACGGCGATGCACGAAGGCCGTCTGCAACTGGCAGAACAACAATTGCGCAAAACACAGGCGCAGCTCAGTGATGTACAAGCGCAGTCCAAATCCCATGAAACCGACTTGCATAACCTGAGTCGTCTGTATGAAGCAGCGCTAACCTCGCAGGCACAACTGAAGCAGCAGCTGGAATCGGAAAAATCCCAATCACTAACACTGAAACTGCAGTTACAAAGCAGCGAAGAACAGCAAAAGCTGGTGCGCGCGCAGGCAGAAGAGCATGAACAGCGTCAACTGACGCTGGCAACCGAAAAAGCGCGACTGGAAGAACGCCTGCATATGCTGGAACTGGAAATGCAGCGCATGCAGGAAAGTCTGGGGACGCGGGAGCAGGAGCATCAGACTTTGCTGAGTACCGTCGCCGATCTCAGTGCCGCGTTGGTGCACCCCGAAGCGGAAGCTAAAGAAAAGCCAGCCGTCGCATCCCGCAAGCGCCGCAAACCGGCAGCAGACTGATCGCCGCGGTTGCCGAGGCAGTGCGCACTTGATTCTGATTCAGTCTGCGATCAAGGCACATCAACATGCTTTTTCTCTGAAAAGGCAGGCATTTCGCCCGCCTTTTCTTGCGTCACCACAAGAATCTTCCGGATACCCGCCCTGCCCTCATGGATTCAATCTAGAATGATTGCAGCACAAGAGTTATTGAGATATATTCTCATTATCATTTCGAATTAACCTTTCCCGCCGCTGCCATGAGAAATTCCACCCGCACTGATGGCGTCCAGTCCACACTGGATCAATTGAAAGTTGGAGAATCCGCCATTGTTTCCGGCATTTGCAGCCACGCTGCTCCTCATGCACCGGAAGCGCAGCTCACCGAAATCTCCCGTCGTCTGAAGGAACTCGGCTTTGTCGCCGGCGAATCGATTCGCGTTTTGCATCGCGGCTATTTTGGCGGCGAACCGGTTGCGGTACGGGTTGGTCAGTCCACTTTTGCCCTGCGCAATTTCGAAGCAGCCCTGATCGGCATCACTAAATAAAGTTCACGTGGTATTCATGCATGGCAACACTTCCGAAGGCAACACCCCGGATTGCGCTGGTTGGCAATCCTAACTGCGGCAAAACTGCTCTCTTCAACCGCCTGACCGGCGCCCGTCAAAAAGTCGCCAACTACGCAGGCGTTACTATCGAACGTAAAGAAGGTCGCTTCCTCGCCCCTGATGGCAAAGAATGGCGCATTCTCGATCTGCCCGGCACTTACAGTCTGCGTGCCGTCACGCCGGATGAAAAAATCACAGAACAGGTTCTGACAGGTCATCAGAAAGATGAATCTGTTCCTGATCTGATTCTGTGCGTAGTTGATGCATCGAATCTGCAGCGCGGCCTGCGACTGGCACTGGAGCTGAAAGCACTCGGTCATCCGATGATGCTGGCGCTGAACATGATGGATATCGCGGCTAAAAAAGGCCTGGAAGTTGATGTGCCGCGTTTGTCAGCCCTGCTGGAAATGCCTGTCGTTGAAACCGTAGCGGTATCCCCGCAAGGTATCCGCGCACTGTGCGCTGAACTGGAAAATTTCGCTGGCAGCCTGCCGGATCAGCCACCGTCTGCGCTTGAGTTAAAAGCGACTGACCCTGAAGTGAATCACGCAGAAGTTAACCGGATTCTGAAAGAAGTGATGCACGCTGCCAGTGACAGATTCGATCACTTCCGCAGCCTGAGCTACAAAGCAGATCGCTGGGTTTTGAATCCGGTTACCGGTCCTTTGATTTTCGCAATACTGATGTTTCTGGTATTTCAGGCGGTTTTTGCGTGGGCGCAAATTCCGATGGAATTCATCAAAGGCAGCATGGAAGATCTCGGTACGCTGGTTGAAACCCATATGGCGCCGGGCGTTTTGCAGGGCTTGCTTGTCAAGGGTGTTATCGGCGGTGCGGGTAGTGTGCTGGTGTTCCTGCCACAGATTCTGATTCTGTTCTTCTTTATTCTGGTCATGGAAGACTCGGGCTACCTGCCACGCGCTGCCTTCCTGCTGGATCGCTTAATGGGTAAAGTCGGTTTGTCCGGCCGCGCATTCATTCCTCTGTTATCGAGTTTTGCCTGCGCCGTACCCGGCATTATGGCAACCCGCACAATTCAGAATCCGCGCGACCGGCTGATTACCATCATGATCGCACCGCTGATGACCTGCTCTGCCCGCCTGCCGGTGTACGCCCTGATCATTGCGGCCTTTATTCCCGATCGCGAAGTGCTTGGCATCATGAATCTGCAAGGTCTGGTGCTGTTCGGTTTGTATATCGGCGGTATCGTATCAGCCATGCTGGTTGCACTGTTCTTTAAACACCGCTGGGGCAATGCCGCACCGAATCCGTTAATGCTGGAACTGCCGGATTATCGTTTGCCGAATGGCCGCAATCTGGCGCTGGGATTATGGGAACGCGCGAAAGTCTTCGTCACCCGTGTCGGTACGATTATTCTGTCGCTGATGGTGATTTTGTGGTTCCTCAGCAGCTTCCCGGGGGCGCCGGAAGGCGCAGACAAGCCGGAGATTTACTACAGTATCGCCGGTTATCTTGGTCGCGCGCTGGAAGTTGTGTTTGCACCGATCGGCTTTAACTGGCAGATTTGTATTGCTTTGGTGCCGGGATTGGCAGCACGCGAAGTCGCTGTGGCTGCGCTCGGTACGGTCTATGCGTTATCACAGAGCGGTGAGCAATTAAATCAGGCACTGGAGCCGCTGATTGCGCAATCCTGGTCTTTGCCAACTGCACTGTCATTGCTGGCATGGTATGTCTTCGCGCCACAATGTATTGCGACGCTGAGTATCGTTCGCCGCGAAACCAACTCGTTGCGCTATCCGCTGATGATGGCTGGCTATCTGTTCGGACTGGCGTATGCCGCTTCTTTCATCGTTTATCAGCTGTCCCGTATTTTGTTAGCCTGATATGCAAACTGTTCTGACAGCGTTAATTGTTTTGCTGTGCGCATGGCATCTGGCTTTACGCTGGATGCCGGCTAAAACGCTGGCGGCGCTGCGAAAAAAGGCCGGAAATACCATTTTCCGGCGACTTCTTCCCAAGGCAGCACCCGCATCCTGCGGCAGCGGCTGCGACTCCTGCGGCGACTGTCCTACTGAAAGCACGCAGCATCAGCAGCAATTCAAGTCCATCCCTGTCCGCGTACAAAAATCTGACTGACGGTATTTTTGCTACATTCAGAGGCAAAGTTCGTACCCAAATACAACATTGCCCACAAGTACAATAGCGCAAAGCCGTCAGGTCAGATATGCTGATTTCCCCCGATAGTGTCACAAGCACGGCAAAGAAATCAGTGTATGCTGGATACCATTTACGATAAAACCGACAAAGGCCGCGAAGAAATCGCTTCGCGCAAATTTGGCTTATCTGTCAAAACCCGATCGTTGCTACTGCTGATCGACGGCAAAACGCCGGCCAATGATTTACTTGCGAAGCTTTCCTCTGTCGGGCTGGATATCAGTCGTTTCGATGAATTAATCGAAGGTGACTTTATCGGCCCGAAAGCTGTTCCGGAGCCGGAAGCCCAGCCTGCCTTAGCAACCAGCACACCCCAAGCCGAAAGCAATTCTGCTACCACTGAGTCAGCCAGCGCGTTCCGCGAAGGTATGAGTGACGCGGACCGGTTTCAGGCTGTCTATCGTTTTTACAATGAGTCAATTAAAGCCAATCTTGGCTTCCGAGGCTTCACGCTGCAACTGAAAGTGGAAAAAGCCGCTGACATGTCGGATTTTGAGCAATTGCGCATTCCGTTTCTGAAAGCAGTCATGAAAGTCTGTGACCGCGATACCGCTCGCAAACTGCGCGACAGGTTAGATCCGCTGCTCTACCTCGGCGACATTCACCTCGACAGCTTTATCGAAGTCAAAAAGAACGCTGCCGAGTAAGCCTTGCGTATCTCAATCTGTGAGAAAAAGCACCTGATTCATGTTGATCAGGTGCTTTTTCTTTTGCATCCTGCATCAGGCAAAGACAGGCGTTCTTCAGCTAATTTGTATTCTTGCGTATCTGCGGCTGGCAGCAGATACGCATGTCGTCAAGCGTTACCGCGTCATACACCTGGTATCCGGCAGACTCAGCCGTTTATGATGTCAAATGCGGCTTTCTGCATAGCGATCTGGCGGTCGTCGGCAGAAAGT
This sequence comes from Cognatundibacterium luofuense, assembly GCF_018139685.1. GTDB lineage: Bacteria > Pseudomonadota > Gammaproteobacteria > Burkholderiales > Burkholderiaceae_D > Undibacterium > Undibacterium luofuense. The sequence continues at coordinate 199,717 of NZ_JAGSPN010000004.1, read as the reverse complement.
CCGGGCTTCCATACATGATGACGATTTCAGCGTAATGCCTGCCATATCTTCATGAAACACAAGCCGTATTTTCTGGTTCGTAGAAACAAAAAAGGCTGAGAAAATCTCAGCCTTTTTAAGATCATCAGTACAGTAATGATTACTGGATACCCTGACTGGTCAGATACTCTTCGTAAGTACCTTTGAAATCGATAACCTGGCCATCTTTGATTTCCAGAATACGGTTTGCCAGCGACGAAACAAATTCACGGTCATGCGAAACGAAAATCAGCGTACCGGCGTATTTTTCCAGCGCGATATTCAGCGATTCGATCGATTCCATGTCCATATGGTTGGTTGGCTCGTCCAGCAGCAACACGTTATGACGACCCAGCATCAGCTTACCGTAGAGCATGCGGCCTTTTTCACCACCGGATAAGACTTTGACCGATTTACGGACATCATCGCCACCGAACAGCAAACGACCGAGAATCGAACGAACAGCCTGATCATCATCGCCTTCTTTTGTCCACTGACCGATCCAGTCAGTCAGATTCAGATCGCGCGCAAATTCTTCTGCCGGATCTTGCGGCATATAGCCTACCGATGCATTCTCTGCCCATTTCACCATGCCATGATCGCCGGACAGCTGTGTAATGTCAGTGCCGCCGATACAGCGCAGCAATGTGGTTTTACCCGCACCGTTGGCACCGATAATCGCGATTTTTTCACCGGCTTCCACCATGATGTCGAAGTTGGTAAAGATCTGACGGTCGTATTTCTTTGCCAGACCCTGCACTTCCACAGCCAGACGATGCAGCTTTTTCTCACCTTCAAAACGCACAAACGGATTCTGACGACTGGAAGGCTTGAACTCTTCAACTTTGATCTTGTCGATCTGTTTCGCACGCGATGTCGCCTGACGTGCTTTGGATTTGTTTGCAGAGAAGCGGCGAACGAAGTCCTGAAGTTCAGCGATTTTCTCTTTTGCCTTCGCATTATTCGCCAGTGCCTGTGCACGTGCCTGCGATGCAGCCAGCATGTAGTCATCGTAGTTACCCGGATAGACTTTCAGCGTGCCGTAATCCATATCCGCCATGTGCGTACAAACCTGATTCAGGAAGTGGCGATCATGGGAAATGATAATCATGGTGGAATTGCGCTCGTTCAGCACATCTTCCAGCCAGCGAATGGTGTTGATATCCAGGTTATTGGTCGGTTCGTCGAGCAGCAATACGTCCGGATTCGAGAACAGTGCCTGAGCCAGCAAGACACGCAGTTTCCAGCCCGGTGCAATCGCACTCATCGGCCCCTGATGCAGGTCGATCGCAATACCAACGCCCAGTAACAGTTCGCCGGCACGGGATTCCGCAGTATAGCCATCGAATTCAGCGAAGCGCGCTTCCAGATCCGCAGCACGCATGTAGTCTTCGTCAGTTGCTTCCGGATTGGCGTAAATAGCGTCACGTTCAGACATCGCAGCCCACATTTCAGTATGGCCCATCATCACAACGTCCAGAACGCGCATGTCTTCGTAGGCAAACTGATCCTGTTTCAGCTTACCGAGACGGATATTCTGGTCCAGAATCACGGAGCCGGCACTAGGTTCCAGATCGCCGCCAAGAATTTTCATGAAGGTCGATTTACCACAACCGTTCGCCCCGATCAGACCATAACGGTTACCTTCACCGAATTTGACGGAGATATTTTCGAACAGGGGCTTTGGCCCGAACTGCATTGTAATATTGGCGGTAGAAAGCACTGCTTTATCCTTTTATAGAAATCTGAAACAACCCGCAATTATACCATTCGCGACTGCAAGGAATTTACAGAATGCTGCTCAAGGCGATGCAAACTGCGAGCATCAAAGCCAGCTCATCATTCTGGTAAAGATTCTGGCGGAAAGTTTCTGCATCAATAATTCCGAGCACACGGCCGTCGCTCGCCAACACCGGCAGGCAAGCTTCTGCATTGACCTTAGGATCACAAGTATAGTATTCGCCACCGCCGGCAACATAAGCCTGCACATCGTGAATGATGCGACCAAGCCCGGACAAACCAACCGAGCTGTTATTGCTCATCGCGGCGAATTCGGGAGTCAAAGGAAATTCAGCCCGCGACGGTGCGCCAAAGTATGCAAGCTTGACCAGCGCACGACCTTCATTCACTTGCCGCGCCTGATAGATGCCAAACCAGTCAGACTGACTGTTCTGACGATAAAACGCGGTAATGCGTGTAACTGCACTCATCAATGAAAGCACTTCGGCTTTGTTGCCACCCATCGTCTGCAATAAATCATAAGGTTCAGCAGCCAATTGTCCGAACAGAGAACATGAGCCGCCCTCACCCAGTTCCGGAACATTGTATTGCCAAACAATATCGGCATCGGCTGTTGATGCGCTCAATGCCTGATGTATCTGAATGAGAAACGAACCGGCTTTTTCAACAACATCAGCGCCAACATTCTGCAAAGCAGCTTTTTCGATATATGCGGAAACATCCATTCCTGAGTTACTCCTTGAAATGAAAAAAGCCCGGAAAATCCGGGCTTTGAAATCTGGCCTGCCCAGTAGGAATCGAACCTACGACCCCGGGCTTAGAAGGCCCGTGCTCTATCCAACTGAGCTATGGACAGCAAATTTTTCCATCAGAAAAATTTCTGAAGGCAGAATAGTACATGATGACATCCCCACTTTCAATAAGGACACCAAAAATTACTTACCCGCGCAAATGAGCCGCAAGGCGATGTGCACAGGCATGCGCAAGATCTGCATTATCAGCTTCTACCATCACACGAATCAATGGCTCGGTTCCCGACGCACGAATCAGCACGCGGCCACGATCTCCGAGTTCTTGCTCAACCGCCGCTTTATCCTCAACCAAAGTAACATTCTCTTTCCAGTCGGTTCCGGCAGCTACACGAACGTTCACCAGCGACTGAGGATACAGAGTGAGATCTTTTAATGACTCGTCCAGCGATACTTTCATACGCTGCAGCGCCGACAAGACCTGCAATGCGGAAACAATACCGTCACCGGTAGAGTGCTTATCCAGACAAAGCAAATGTCCCGAACCTTCACCACCAAGCACCCAGCCATGTTCTGCTAATTGCTCCAGCACGTAACGGTCGCCGACTTTCGCACGCACAAACCCGATTCCTTTTTGCTTGAGCGCAACTTCGACCGCCATATTGGTCATCAATGTGCCAACAACACCTGAAACCGGGCCGGACGACAGGCGATCCATAGTCATCAGATACAACAACTGATCACCGTTGTAGATCTGACCATTTTTATCCACCATAATCAGTCTGTCCGCATCGCCATCCAGTGCGATACCGATATCAGCATGATTTGCTCTGACCGCAACGGCCAGGGCCTCCGGATGCGTTGCACCAACCTTTTCGTTAATATTCAAGCCATTTGGCGTGTTACCAATGGCAATAACTTCGGCGCCAAGCTCATGGAATACGTTTGGCGCGATATCATACGCGGCACCGTGAGCGCAATCGACCACGATTTTCAAGCCGCGCAAATCCAGCTCCGAAGGGAATGTGCTTTTACAAAACTCAATATACCGGCCATTTGCATCGCGCAAACGATGCGCTTTGCCAAGCACATCAGAGGAAACACATTCCATTCCTTTTTCGAGTTCTGCCTCAATGGCGAGTTCGATTTCATCGGGAAGTTTGTTGCCGGAAGCCGAGAAAAACTTAATTCCGTTATCGTCAAACGGATTATGCGAAGCTGAAATGACGACACCTGCCTGCAGACGCAATGCCCGGGTCAGATACGCAACTGCTGGCGTTGGCATCGGGCCCGCAAGCATCACATCGACACCAGCAGCTGAAAATCCCGCTTCCAGACTGGCTTCAAGCATATAGCCGGAAATCCGGGTATCTTTACCGATCAGCACGGCTGGCTTCACTCCTGGTGCAACATTACCCTGTGCAAGCACCTTTCCGGCCGCGTATCCCAGACGCAATACAAAGTCAGGGGTAATCGGGCTTACACCAACTTTGCCGCGAATACCATCTGTGCCAAAGAATTTTCTTGTCATTTTAATGTTCTCAATCTCAGATTAAATTTTGCATTACTTTCAGCGCATCTATCGTTTCGGGGACATCATGCACCCGCACGATTGCTGCACCAAGCTGCGCGCCCGCAATCGCACCGGCAAGACTGCCTGCCAGTCTCTGATCTGTTGATCGCCCCGTCAAACCGCCAATCATAGACTTGCGCGAAACACCAATCAATAGCGGTAAATCAAATTGCTTTATGAAGTACGGTATTTTTTTAAATAACTCGACATTATGCTGCAGCGTCTTACCAAATCCAAACCCCGGATCAAGAGCAATTCTGTTCAGTGCGATACCACTTTCGACAAACGTCTGAACTCTTTCCGTAAAAAATGCATTTACCTCTGATACCACATCTTCATACACAGGGGTTTTCTGCATTATCTCCGGTGTGTTTTGCATGTGCATCACGCATAATCCAACGTCACTATCCGCCACCGCTGCAACAGATTCGTGGCTTTGAAAGCCCCTGATATCGTTAATCATGTCCGCACCAGCAGCAATCACTTCTCGCATGACTTCTGGCTTATAAGTATCCACGGAAATGGCAACACCACAGTCTTTCAATGCGTAAACGACAGGCATCACCCGATCAAGTTCTTGCTGAAGAGATAATGGCTGCGCTCCGGGCCGACTGGATTCTCCGCCGATATCTATGATATCGACGCCAGCATCAATCATCATTTGCGCGTGATCGAGTGCAAGTTCGAGCTGGCGAAATTTACCCCCATCGGAAAAAGAATCCGGGGTAACGTTTAAGATTCCCATCACAATTGGGCGAAAAGGTTCGGACGGAAGAGAAAATTCAAATCGCCCGCACTGAAATACAGCGGTCATAATAAAAAAAGGTGAGTCAGACTCACCTTGTAAAAGAGTTGATCAGGCTTAAGCGTGAGCGGCGGCGCCCGGGGTTAATCCGCTGTCATTGCCACCGGCAGGCTTCACAGTTGCGCTACTCACCTTCGGCGGACGCGGATCCATGCCAGCCATAATATCGTTGATCTGGTCAGCATCAATTGTTTCCCAATCCAGCAATGCCTTAGTCATTGCTTCGACTTTGTCCCGATTCTCTTCGAGAAGGCGACGTGCCAGCGCGTATTGTTCGTCAAGAATGCGCTTAATTTCAGAGTCAACTTTCTGTTGTGTCGCCTCAGAAATGGTTTTTGATGAGCCGCCAAAATAACCGTCCTGACTATCTTCGTAGACCATCACACCCATTCCAGACATACCGAACTTTGTGACCATCGCTCTGGCGAGCTTGGTTGCACGGGCAAAGTCATTGGACGCGCCGGTAGACATCTGATTAACAAAGACTTCTTCAGCGATACGGCCTCCAAACAAAATCGCGATTTCCTCCAGCATTTTGTCCTTATAGCCACTGATCTGATCATGCTCAGGTAACTGCCATGTAAGGCCCAGGGCATATCCGCGAGGCATAATTGTTACTTTGTGCACTGGATCCGCTTTCGGCAGAAGCTTTGCGACTACAGCATGACCTGACTCGTGATATGCGGTATTTCTGCGTTCTTCCTCACGCATTACCATTGATTTGCGCTCAGGGCCCATGAAGATTTTATCTTTTGCATCTTCAAAATCCTGCATCTCAACAAAACGCTTGTTGCGACGAGCGGCAAACAAAGCGGCTTCATTGACGAGATTGGCCAGTTCAGCACCAGAAAAACCAGGCGTACCCCGCGCGAGAATATCCGCTTTTACATCAGAGCTCACAGGCACCTTACGCATGTGAACATTCAGAATTTGCTCACGACCACGAATATCCGGCAGGCCAACATTCACCTGACGATCGAAGCGTCCGGGGCGTAAAAGTGCTTTATCAAGCACATCAGCACGGTTGGTCGCAGCAATAACAATGACCCCGGAATTCGGTTCGAAACCATCCATTTCAACCAACATCTGATTCAGTGTTTGCTCGCGCTCATCATTGCCCCCACCCATGCCAGCACCACGATGTCGACCAACCGCATCGATCTCATCAATAAAAATAATGCAAGGGGAATGTTTCTTGGCAGTTTCAAACATATCGCGGACACGGGAAGCGCCGACGCCGACGAACATCTCAACAAAATCAGAACCCGAAATCGTAAAGAAAGGAACCTTGGCTTCACCGGCGATTGCCCGGGCCAGCAAGGTTTTGCCGGTACCAGGAGGACCAACCATTAAAATACCACGCGGAATACGACCGCCAAGCTTTTGAAACTTGCTTGGGTCACGCAGAAAATCAACGACCTCTGTCACCTCCTCTTTCGCCTCGTCACAACCGGCTACGTCGGCAAAAGTCACATTATTGTTGGTGTCATCCAGCATTCTTGCCTTTGATTTACCAAACGAAAACGCTCCACCTTTGCCGCCACCCTGCATCTGGCGCATGAAAAACACCCAAACGCCAATTAGCAACAGCATTGGGAACCACGAGATAAATATCTGCGAAAGAAAGGACTGTTCCTCAGGAGCTTTCACATCAAATTTGACGTTATTGCTGACCAAATCGCTGACAAGGCCACGATCAAGAATCGTGATTTGCGATTTAATTTTTGTTCCTTCTGTAGTAACGGCAGTTACAGTTCTGGCCGCCTCATCGATAGTAGCTTCTTTGATACGGTTATTTTTCACCCGCTCCAGAAATTCCGAGTACGGGACAGATGCGCCGGTATTGGCACTCTTGCTCTCGAATTGTTTAAATAAAGTAAACAGCACCAGAGCCACAACGACCCAGATTGCTGCTTTTGAGAACATATTATTCACGAAGACTCCTTAAAAACAGGACGAGGCTTTTCAATCAGGCGATTCTACCTTCATTACAAAAAGCCTGCTATGTGCCATATGCAGGCCTGCTTGCGAATTATCAAGCCCGAAATCATTGAGAATTTTTCAAACCTTTTCCTAACAAGAAAATCTCAGAGGACTTATCACGACTCGCTTTAGGTTTTTTGTTTGAGACCTGTTTAAATTCGCTCTTAAACATTGACATAATGTTATTGTAAGCTGGTCCATGAAAGCATTTTACCAGCAATGCTCCGCCCGGCTTCAGATGTGCCTTAGCAAAATCAACAGCAAGCTCCATAATGTATTCAATTCGGGCACCATCAACCGTTGGGTGGCCTGATAAATTCGGCGCCATATCAGATAATACTAAATCCAGCTTTCGCCCCTTCAAACGGTCTTCCAGTTGATTTAACACAGCATCTTCTGTGAAATCACCTTGTATGAAATCCACATCTGCAACAGGTGACATAGGAAGCAAGTCGAGCGCAAAAATTTCACCGTGTATTCCACCCCCCTCTTTTCCGGAAAGTTTATTGCGCACATACTGAGACCAACTGCCTGGTGCCGCACCCAGATCAACAATGAGTTGTCCTGGGCGAATGAGCTTTTCTGATTCATCGATCTCTTTTAATTTATATACCGCACGAGCGCGATAGCCTTCTTTTTGCGCCAGTTTCACGTAAGGATCGTTAATATGATCGTGAATCCAATTTTGATTGAATTTATTCTTTGCCATTCGCGTAAAATACAGCCTTGAAAGGAAATTTTATGTTGAAACTTACACCTGCTGAGCGCAGTGATTTGCGCTCACAAGCACATGGATTAAAACCTGTTGTTCTGATTGGCGAAGCTGGCCTCAGTGAGACAGTCATTAAGGAAATCAATGCAGCACTGAATGCGCACGGCTTAATTAAGGTTCGTGTTTTTGGTGACGATCGTGAAGCACGCATCGAAATGTATGACACGATCTGTGCAAATCTGAATGCTGCACCGGTTCAGCACATTGGTAAACTGTTAGTACTATACCGTCCGCAGAAAGATGATGCAAAGTCAGGCAACTCTGCACCGAAAGGGAAAGGTTTGCGAGAAGTAACAATCGTCAAACCAAGCGCCAGCGGCACAAAAAAGCCAACAGTGAAAAAAGTATTAGTTAAAGGCAATGAGCGTGTAACGCAAGGCGGCAACATTAAGCGCGCCAAGCAACGCCAGTCCAGCGCTAAGAAATCATTACTTCGCTGATCACAAAAACAAACCGGCGCCGTGCGCCGGTTTGTTTTTATAACGATTAGAGGTACTTAACATCCAGTATCTCGTACTCACGGACACCTGCCGGTGCCTGAACACCAACTACATCACCTGCGTATTTACCGATTAAGGCTCTTGCGATCGGAGAAGTAATTGAAACCTTACTTACTTTAATATCTGCCTCGTCCTCACCAACAATCTGGTAACTGACTTTTTGTCCGTTTTCCAGATCTTCCAGAGCGACCGTTGCACCAAAAACCACGCGCCCTTCAGCATCGAGTTCAGATGGATCGATTACCTGTGCGGAGCTTAATTTCCCCTCCAGTTCTGCGATACGACCTTCGATAAAAGCCTGACGCTCTTTTGCAGCATCATATTCCGCATTTTCCGAAAGGTCACCCTGAGCACGCGCCTCTGCAATTGCATTAATCACAGCAGGACGCTCTTTTGTTTTCAGCGTGTGCAATTCTTGCTTCAGCAATTCCGCGCCAAATTTGGTGATAGGTACTGTACTCATTTACTTACCAGAAAAATGAAAAAGAAAAAATACAGAGGCCACAGCCAACATCCTTGAAGATGTTTAGTGTGGCCTCTGTATCGGAGAATGCGACGGAAGGAATCCGTCACTTAATTGGACGTCAGTTTAAAGACTTATGTAAGCCTTGTAAATCATAAACATGCAACTGATACAGGTGACGCATACCTTCAACCGCAGCTTCTGCACCGGCAATTGTAGTGAACGTCGTAGCACGTGCCGCCAAAGCGGAAGTACGAATTGCGCGGGAATCCAGAATCGCGTTACGACGCTCTTCTACGGTATTGATTACCATCGCAATGTCGTTGTTTTTGATCATGTCTACAACATGTGGACGCCCTTCAACAACCTTATTAACGACAGAAACAGGAATACCTTCAGCTGCGATCGCTGCTGCTGTACCGCGGGTTGCAACGATTGAAAAGCCGAGCTCTACCAGATCTTTTGCTACTTTCACAGCACGCGGCTTGTCACTGTTTTTAATACTCAGGAATACCTTGCCGCCTGTCGGCAGTTTCACACCAGCACCAAGCTGAGATTTAACAAATGCTTCGCCGAATGTTTTGCCCACACCCATCACTTCGCCGGTCGATTTCATTTCCGGGCCGAGAATGGTATCTACGCCAGGGAATTTAACGAACGGGAAAACAGCTTCCTTCACGCTGTAATACGGCGGAACAACTTCCTCACCGATACCCTGTGAGTCCAGCGACTGCCCAACCATGCAACGTGCCGCAATTTTTGCCAGTTGCAGACCGGTAGCTTTGGAAACGTAAGGCACTGTACGTGATGCGCGCGGATTCACTTCCAGAACGTAGACAACATCCTGACCTTCAGATTGCTGAATCGCAAACTGTACATTCATCAGGCCTACCACATTCAGGCCTTTAGCCATCAATGCCGTCTGGCGTTTCAACTCGTTGATCGTCTCCTGTTTCAGAGAATATGGTGGCAACGAGCAAGCGGAGTCACCAGAGTGAACGCCAGCCTGTTCGATATGCTCCATGACGCCGCCGATAAACGTACGTTCGCCATCAGACAGGCAGTCAACGTCAACTTCGATTGCATCATTCAGGAAACGGTCCAGCAACACAGGTGAATCATTCGAAACTTTGACCGCTTCACGCATATAGCGTTCGAGATCGCGTTGCTCATGAACGATTTCCATTGCACGGCCACCCAGAACATAGGATGGACGAACGACTAACGGGTAACCAATTTCCTGCGCTAAAGTCAGCGCTTCGGATTCTGTACGTGCAGTACGGTTTGGCGGTTGGCGCAGACCGAGGTCCTGCAACAATTTCTGGAAGCGTTCACGGTCTTCCGCTGCATCGATCATATCAGGCGAAGTACCAACGATCGGCACACCATTCGCTTCCAGATCCAAAGCAAGCTTCAGCGGAGTCTGACCACCGTATTGAACAATCACACCAACTGGTTTTTCTTTATCGACAATTTCCAGCACGTCTTCCAGTGTCAGTGGCTCAAAGTACAGGCGATCAGATGTATCGTAATCAGTGGAAACTGTTTCAGGATTACAGTTCACCATGATGGTTTCGTAGCCATCTTCGCGCATTGCGAACGCTGCATGAACGCAGCAATAGTCAAACTCGATACCCTGACCAATACGGTTAGGACCACCACCCAGAACCATGATTTTTTTCTTATCAGTTGGCTGAGATTCGCACTCCTCTTCATACGTCGAGTACATGTACGCGGTGTTTGTAGCGAATTCACCTGCACAGGTATCCACGCGCTTGTAAACCGGACGAACGCTCAGCGCACGGCGTTTTTCGCGTACCGCGGCATCTGTTGTTTTCAACAGTTTCGCAAGGCGACGATCAGAGAAGCCTTTTTTCTTCAGCGTCAGCATCAGATCACGGTCGATATTCTCCAGTTGCTGTTCATCCAGCCATAACTCGATATCGACAATATCTTTGATTTGAACGAGGAACCACGGGTCAATATGAGTCAGCTGATGAACTTCTTCAAGGCTGAAGCCCTGAGCGAATGCATCGCCAACATACCAGATACGGTCCGGACCAGGCTCACCCAGTTCTTTTTCCAGAATTTCACGATCCTGGGTTTTTTCATTCATGCCGTCGACGCCGACTTCCAGGCCACGCAGCGCTTTCTGGAAAGACTCCTGGAAGGTGCGGCCAATTGCCATGACTTCACCGACCGACTTCATTTGTGTTGTCAGGCGATTATCTGCTTGCGGGAATTTCTCAAACGCAAAACGCGGAATTTTGGTGACAACGTAGTCGATTGAAGGCTCAAATGATGCTGGTGTCGCGCCGCCGGTAATCTCATTACGCAACTCATCCAGCGTGAAACCAACAGCCAGCTTCGCTGCAATTTTCGCGATCGGGAAACCGGTTGCTTTAGATGCCAGTGCTGAGGAGCGGGAAACACGCGGATTCATTTCAATCACGATCATGCGGCCATCAGCCGGATTGACCGAGAACTGCACGTTGGAACCACCGGTATCAACACCGATTTCACGCAGCACTGCCAGCGAGGCGTTACGCATGATCTGATATTCTTTATCAGTCAGTGTCTGTGCAGGTGCCACAGTGATCGAGTCACCAGTATGAACACCCATTGGATCCAGGTTTTCAATGGAACATACGATGATGCAGTTATCCGCTTTATCGCGCACAACTTCCATCTCGTATTCTTTCCAGCCAATCAGCGATTCTTCGATCAGCAATTCATTGGTCGGGGATGCTTCCAGACCGCGCTTACAGATTGTTTCGAACTCTTCCGGATTGTAAGCAATACCACCGCCAGTACCACCCATCGTGAAAGACGGGCGAATAATGACAGGAAAGCCGACGTCTTTCTGCACAGCCCACGCTTCATCCATGGAGTGCGCAATACCGGAACGAGCGGAGCCCAGACCGATGCGTGTCATCGCTTCTTTGAATTTCTGACGATCTTCAGCCTTATCAATTGCTTCCGGTGTCGCGCCGATCAGTTCTACTTTGTACTTATGCAGTACGCCGTTGCGCCACAAATCCAGAGCGCAGTTCAGCGCAGTCTGTCCACCCATCGTTGGCAGAATCGCGTCAGGACGCTCTTTATCAATGATGCGTTCAACAACCTGCCATGTGATTGGCTCAATGTATGTCACATCAGCCATTTCCGGGTCGGTCATGATGGTCGCAGGATTGCTGTTGACCAGAATAACGCGGTAACCCTCTTCGCGCAGTGCTTTACAAGCTTGTGCGCCGGAATAATCGAACTCACAGGCCTGGCCGATGATGATCGGACCAGCGCCAATAATCAGAATACTTTTTATATCATTACGTTTTGGCATCTTCTCACTCCCTCGTTTAGGCCTTGGCTTTCGCTTCTGTCATCAGACCGATAAAGCGGTCAAACAGATAAGCAATATCGTGCGGACCCGGCGATGCTTCAGGATGTCCCTGGAAGCAGAAAGCTGGCTTGTCCGTACGGGCAAAACCTTGCAGAGAGCCGTCAAACAACGAAACATGCGTCACGCGGCAATTTGCAGGGAGAGATTCAGCATCCACAGCGAAGCCGTGATTCTGAGAAGTAATCAGCACCTGGCGTGTATCCAGATCCTGTACAGGATGGTTACCGCCATGGTGGCCGAATTTCATTTTCAGTGTTTTTGCACCTGATGCCAGAGCCATAATCTGATGGCCAAGACAGATACCAAAGGTCGGGATACCCTTTTCGATCAGTTCACGCGCTGCACTGATCGCGTAATCGCAAGGCTCAGGATCGCCGGGACCATTCGATAAGAAAACACCGTCAGGATTCAGTGCCAGTACATCGGCAGCGCTGGATTGCGCCGGCAACACGGTAACTTTACAGCCACGCTCAGCCAGCATGCGCAGGATATTGCGTTTTACGCCAAAATCAAATGCAACGACATGAAACTTAGGCTCCGTTTGCTGACCATAGCCCTCACCCAGTTTCCATTCAGATTCAGTCCAGACATAAGACGATTTTGACGAAACCACTTTGGCCAGATCCATACCTGCCAGACCAGGGAAAGCCTGTGCCAGCGCAACCGCTTTTTCTGCATCTGTACCCACGAAAATCGTACCTGCCTGCGCACCTTTTTCACGCAGGATACGTGTCAGCTTGCGGGTATCAATACCTGCAATAGCAACAATGTTCTGGGATTTGAGATAGTCGGAAAGGGAGGATTCAGAGCGGAAATTCGAATGCAGCAGAGGAAGGTCACGAATAATTAAACCAGCTGCATGAATCTTTTCAGATTCGACGTCTTCAGAATTGACGCCGGTATTACCAATATGCGGATAAGTCAGTGTAACGATTTGGGAACTGTAACTCGGATCAGTCAGAATTTCCTGATAACCCGTCATAGAAGTATTAAAAACGACTTCACCAACGGTATGTCCGGAAGCACCAATCGAATAGCCAGTGAACACGGTACCATCTGCGAGAGCAAGTATTGCAGTTTCACGGCCAGAATTGAGAAGGGACTGCGGAATGGGCAGCAAGGGCAACTCCTGTATTGTTACCGCCGCTGCGCACCCCAATTTGACTTTGTTCAGCCTCTTCCAATCCGAAGCAGCCTGAATGTGAAATATAACTGGAGCAAATGTTAATTTGGGTAGGCGCTACGGCGAATTTTTGAATTAGATAAACCCTCAGATTATAGCCCGACAGCGTCATTTTGGCAATCCTGAATACTGAAAAAACAAGAACTTAGCGGAAAGTCATGCGATTCAGGATTGCATTATATGGATGCTTTTTTCTCAGTTCGGATCAAGGCCGAGCGCCGCGATACCGGCTTTCGCAATTTGTGCATCCTGGCTTGATTTCACGCCGGAAACCCCGATAGCACCGACACACATACCTTCGACGAACACTGGAACACCTCCCTCCAGCATTCCTTCAAGTTGAGGTGCGCTCAAAAAAGAAAAGCGGCCGTTATTAATCATTTCTTCATAAATGCGCGATTCACGTTTTCCAAGTGCTGCGGTCATTGCTTTTGCTGGTGCAATTTGCGCGGAAACCGGCGCCACGCCGTCCATGCGTTCGAGATATAACAAATGCCCACCATCGTCGACGATGGCAATGACAACCGGCCATTGATTCGCTATCGCTTCAGCTTCGGCAGCTGCCGCCATCTTTTTTACATCTTCCAGACTCAGCACAGGTTTCGAGAACATCTTTACTCCATAATAATTTTCGTATGTATCTTGCAGTGAGGGATACAAACCCGCTGCAAGGGACTGAAATTGTAGAGGATTTACTCCAGCCAGAACGACGATCCGATATCTTTCATCATTGCGCGTGCCAAACGGGGTCAATTCATTTTGCTGCGTCGCAAACAAATGAAAACGAGTTTTCATTTGCATCGCCAAACCGTTTACATTGTTTCAAACTTCGCTTAGAGTAGAACGGTTTTTGTTTTCAGGTGCTAAGATGCTAACAAACGTTTCCAGATTAAAAAGAAATGTCGCGTACGCCGTCGTTGCACTCAGCCTGCAAGCAGGTCTTGCGATTAACGCCAGTGCTGATGAAAAAAATCCCTTCCCTGAATCCTCCACCGCCTATACCAAATTGCAGGAATTGCGCCAGCGCGCATCGGATCTGACGCTGAAAGCCATGGATTTTGTTGGCATTCATTACAAGCGCGGCGGTTCAACACCCGAAAACGGCCTTGATTGCAGCGGTTTCGTTCGCCTCGTGTTCAAAGATGCAGTTGGTGCTGAATTGCCCCGCACTTCTGCTGAGATCAGCAAGGTTGGTGAGAAAATTGATGTAAAAGATTTGCAACCGGGCGATCTGGTGTTTTACAACACTCTGCGCCGTGGTTTCTCTCACGTTGGCATTTACATGGGTGACAATAAATTCATTCATTCGCCTTCGGCTGGCGGTCAGGTTCGCATTGAGAGTATGGATCTGAGCTACTGGAAGCAGCGTTTCAATGGTGCGCGACGCATTAACGAGCAGGAAGCCGGAAAGTAATCCGGGCTACAGGCCACATAAAAATAAAGCATAAAGAAAAACGGAGGCATTGCCTCCGTTTTTTATTTCGACCAATCTGATACTGAGCACGTGACGTCAGGTCACCGCTCCTGCAATTGTCTGATTTTATGCTTCAGTTCAGGCATCAATGCCATTGCCGCCTTTTCACCCGCCAGAATTGCATGATTACGACTGGTGAAATCGCTGCTTTTCATATTCGGTAAGTCCGGACGAATCACGATATCCGCCTGCTTCAGCTCAAACTGATTGATGCTCTGCCCCATGATAGAAACCGTCTGCATCAAAATATCAATCGTGCCTGCACTACTTTGACCTTCTACAGCTTGCGAAATATTGACCGCGATGACCAGATCCGCACCCATCTCGCGTGCAAAACGTACCGGCACCGGCGATACCAGTCCACCGTCAACATACTGTCTGTCATTGATCTTCACTGGCTGGAAGACTGCCGGTACTGCTGACGACGCACGCACCGCAGCGCCCGTATTGCCGCGCTGGAACAGGATAGGCTGACCAGTTGCCAGATCTGTTGCCACTGCGCCGAACGGCTTCTTCAGACGCTCAATCGGTACATTGCCAACCATACGATTAACGTAAGCCTGCAAAGCATCCCCTTTCAGAACGCCACTGGACTTGGCGAATAAAGGCAAAGACCAGTCTGAAATCGTCGCTTCGTCCATTTCAAGAGCCATCTTCTGCAGTGCAAAGCCATTATTCCCTGCTGCATACATCGCACCAACCACGCTGCCCGCGCTAGTACCGACCACGATATCCGGTACGATGCCTTGCGATTCTAATGCTTTAATCACCCCGATATGGGCAAAGCCGCGCGCTGCACCACCGCCAAGTGCCAGGCCAATACGTACGGGTTTCAATGTTTTTGGTGCAGCAACCGGTGCAGGAGCGACGATAGGCGCAGGTGGCGGCGCACTACCTGTCACACAAGCTGACAAGCCTGTGCTCAGCATCGCCAAACCGAACAGGCGTCTGACGCTCTTTCTTTTGCCGGAAACATCCGCACTCATTGTTAATTTGCCTTGCAGCATGCTGATCCTTTTATTCTGCTTCAGAAAACCCCGCATTATATAAGACGAATGCTGTGCAAATGCAGCAGAACGACCAATGGGGTGAATGTTATGCCGTTGGGCTTTTAGTGAATTTTATTCATGGATGGATTGTCGTCATGCCAATGACATATTTGCATCCGATAATTCGCCCGCCTTGCTGATGCATGTTGTTAGCAAGAAATCCAATAAGACGCAAACGATTGCTACGATACGCAATCGTTTGCACTACATGATAAGGGAATATGATGAAAGCGCCGTTTCGTTTAACGCCTGTTCTGGCTCTGATACTTACCGCCTGTGCAAACAACTCGTCCGATACGTCTGCCACACCACCCGCGAACGCTATTCCGGAAGGCACGATCGTCAAACTCGCTTTACTGGAAACCACCGACCTGCATCAGAATATTCTGAGCTATGACTACTACGGTCTGAAAGCCGATACCAGTCTCGGACTCGAGCGTACCGCTGCGCTGATTGCATCTGCGCGCGCAGAAAATCCGAACAACGTATTGCTGGACGATGGCGACACAATTCAGGGCACACTGCTCGGCGACTTTCAGGCTGTTGCCTCGCCTGTAACCTGCGGCAATACGCTGGCAATCCACAAAGTAATGAACGCCCTGCGTTACGATGGCGCTGGCGTCGGCAACCATGAATTCAACTATGGCCTGAATTTCCTGAGCCAGATTACCAATACCGATTTCAGTGTCAGCGGCATTGCAGCGCCGAATAATTGCGGCGCACCGAAGTTTCCGGTTGTTCTGGCGAACGTGGTGAATGCCAGCTCCAAAAAACCAATCTTCAGCCCGTACTCGATTCTGCCAAAACGTTTCACTGCAACCCGTCCGGACGGCACCAGCATGGACGTCAATGTGAATGTCGGCATTATTGGTTTTGCTCCGCCACAAATTATGGAATGGGATCAGAAACATCTGGATGGCAAGGTCATGGTGAATGGCCTTGTGGAGTCAGCAACGCAGTATGTGCCTGAAATGCGTACCAAAGGTGCTGATCTGGTGGTAGCGCTGTCCCACGGTGGTCTGGATACCTCCGCGTACAGCCCGAAAATGGAAAACGGCAGTTACCACCTGACGACCACAGGCATTGATGCGCTGATGCTGGGTCACTCTCACCTGATTTTCCCGCAAGCCAAAGAAGCCGGCAGCCCGAAAATTGACTCATCGCTGGCCGCACTGCCAGCCGATAAAGTCGATGTTGTCAAAGGCCTGGTCAATGGTGTGCCGGCAGTGATGGCGCAAAGCTGGGGACGTCGTCTGGGTATCATTCAGATGACACTGAAATATCAGGGGGGCAAATGGGTGGTACAAAAAGATCAGACCAACGTTGAAGCGCGCGGCTTCAAATATAAGGATGGCGCGACAAATATCGATGCAGACGCATCCGTAGCACCGCTGGTAGATACCGAGCACAAAGCTGCAGTTGCCTACGCCAGCCAGCCTATCGGCACCACTACTGACTTTGAAATGTCAGCCTATTTCGCACTGGCCGGTGATGTCACTGCTATTCAGATCGTGAATCAGGCGCAAATTGATTATGTCAAAAATCTGCTGGCAACGACTACAGATCCTGTACTCAGCACTTACAAGTCGATTCCGGTGATTTCCTGCAGTGCGCCATTCAAAGCGGGTCGCAACGGCCCTACCGACTTTACTGATGTTGCGCCGGGTGCGAACGCCGCAGCACCATTTGCGCTGCAGGTACGTAATCCGGGAGACTTGTATTTGTACGGCAATAACAATCTGCAAGCCGTCAAAATCAAAGGCAGCGATCTGAAAGCATGGCTGGAAACAGCAGCGAAGCAATTTGCACAGATCAACCCTGCACTGACAACAGAACAGGACCTGGTTCCTTCCTACGGCACCATCTACAACTACGATGTGTTTTACGCGGACAACAATGCACTGCAGTATCAGATCGACGTAACCAAACCTGCCGGTAGCCGCATCGCAAATCTGAGCTATCAGGGCAAAGCGATTGCTGATACAGATGACTTCATCGTCGCAACCAACGATTATCGTGCCGGTGGCGGTGGCAGCGTACCGGGGATTGATGGCAGTAAAACGATCATTAAATCACCGGATGCCAATCAGGCTGTTGTTGCTGCCTATCTGAAAAAAGCCGGTAAGCTGACGCTCGCGAACAATGGCAGCGGCCAGAGCTGGTCTTTCGTCAAAGTGGCAACGCAAGGCCCGGTCGTTCTGCGCTCCACGCCGGGCAAACTGGCGGTAGCACAAGCACTGGGTCTCGCACGGGTACGTGCAGAAGGTGCCGTTGATGCCAGCGGTTATGCCAAGTACCAGATCGACCTTTCTAAATAAATCCTTGTAAATCAAATACCTGCTCCGATTGCCGGGGCAGGTATTTTCGGACACAGAGCTTATTGAAATGTTGAAACGACACCAATTCCTGCTGGTGCTGGCGACGGCTTGCGCACTGTCGGCATGTTCACTTGGCAGAACGCCGCTTCCTGACAATGCCTATCTGGAATCACTGGGTATCCGCGCCCGTCAGGCCAGCGATCTCGCCGCGATCAGCGAACTGCAGCGCTGGTCTCAACAGCATCTGGTGACTGCGCAGCGTGAGCTGGGCTTGTCGCTGGCGCGCACGGAAGACAAATATCCTGACGCCGTTTTCTGGCTGCTTGAAGCCGCACGACAGGGTGACGCTGAAGCCCAGTTTCAGATTGCAGAAACGTACTTTCATGCACGCCTCGGCTTGCAGAAACAAAGCGCACAGGCCTACCGCTGGTATCAGGCTGCTGCCGCCCAGAATGATCACAAAGCAGCGCTGATGCTGGCCCGAATGGCGAAATACGGAGATGGCACGGTCGCCAGCACCGTCACTTCGCTGAAATGGCTGCAGCGCGCCGCTGAACTTGGCAATGCACAAGCCATGTTTTTGTTATCGAATGCGTATGAGCACGGCGAAGGTGTGAATGCCGATCCTGTCCTCGCCCGTGAATGGCTGGAAAAAGCGGCGGATGGTGAATATCCGCCCGCTGTACATCAGCTCGCCCTGTTGCTGGAAACCGACCAGAAGCCGGAAGAGCGTGAACGCGCCCGCTTACTGCGCAAGGAAGCCACCGACGAGCGCCATTTGCGCTGGAAAAATTATCAATAGGAGTAATACCCCTGCCCTTCGTCGGTAGATGGTTACAGGTGAGTCAGCGCGCTATCGGCGACCGGGGGGATGCAAATTTCCGCATTTCCGGCTTTTCAGACCGCCCCGGAGCGCCAGTATCCATGCGGACGTTCGCAAAAACTGGCTGTTTTCCTGTGCAGCAATGCGCAAAAATGGCTTTTAGAAGGAAAACTGCAGGATTTTGAAAGTAAACCCTGCAAACCACCGTGCTTATTTACTGAATTTATCGAGGTGCAATGCCAGTAATTTGCATGACGACCCAGGCTCGGATGAGGCCTGCAACTGAAATCGCTCACCTGATTTGGTGACGATCTCAGCCCAACTGCCGTCAAACGGATAGCTTGCTGCAAGACCATCAACCGCAACTGTTTGACGGACAGATTCGCCAGATGACTGGTGCTTCAACGGTGACACCTTTTTCACCGGACCGATACCCGCAGCCAATTGCTCAAGCGAACGGGATACTGAATCACTCTGCTTCGCAAACTTCAATGTAAGCTCACCCAGCTTTCCTTGCGACAATAATCTGGCCGACTGTACAGCACAGGAATCAGTTGCATAGGCAGTGAATGACATCAATATTCCTGCAGATAAAACTACAAAACGCTTCATTCTATTTCCTCATTAAAAAATGCCGATGCACGACGAAAATTTACTGAAATTGCAATAAATTATCTATATTGCATATTATTCGAGCATTAATGTGGAAGCAATAAAAATGAAAAGTATTGATCTTCTCATTAACGCTTTTTAGAAATTTTCCGGAACCATGACCAGCAGTATCTTGGCGTTTGATCCGTTTTAACAGGAATTTTGGCAGAACTTCATCAGAAGCTCAGAAATACAGGATTTTCGACATAAACAGCCTCAAATGCGGTGTTCTGCATAACGATATGGCGGTCGTCGGCAGAAAGTCCGGGCCTCCGAAAATGCCCGATGACGAAGTTTGCACAGTTGGCGCCGTTCGCGCGATGCTTTACGAATGCTATGCAGCTGAATTGCCGATGTTCAGTAGACCATAGGCACAATGAGCAAGTCCGATGTCAGTAGCGCCTAACCCACCATCAAACTTAACACTGCAAAACTAAGCCCGTAAAAACAAAAACGCCCTTGAGAATCAAGGGCGTTTTTGATGAAACTGGCGGAAGGTGTGAGATTCGAACTCACGGAGAGCTTTCGCCCTCGTCGGTTTTCAAGACCGGTGCATTAAACCAGCTCTGCCAACCTTCCGAAGCCATAAAGTATAGAGCATCGTTGATAGCTGCGCAAGAGTGCGAAGCCATTTTCCGCAGTCTTACGATGCTTGCCGGCGCAGAATTGCCAGATAATCGTCGCTGGACATTGGCTTTGCCAGCAAATAACCCTGCACTTCCTCACATTCTGCTTCGCGCAGAAAAGCCAGCTGCTGTTCGGTTTCCACTCCCTCGGCCACCACGTTCAGCTGGAGGCGCTTCGCCATGCTGATAATCGCGCTGGCGATTGCACAGTCACTGACATCTGCAGGAATGCCGCGCACAAAAGACTGATCGATTTTGATACATGCAATCGGGAAACGCTTCAGATACGTCAGGCTGGAATACCCAGTTCCGAAATCATCCAGTGTCAGCGTTAACCCCAGCGCCACCAGACCTTTCATAATGGCAATCACTTCTTCCTCGCTGTGCATCAGCGTGCTTTCGGTGATTTCCAGCTCCAGCCAGTCCGGCGCAATCCGATAGCGCTGCAATAAACCGGCAATATGCTGCGGCAACTGCGTAGTAAAACTTTTGGCGGATAAATTGACAGCGATGCGGGTCGGATGAATTCCAAGCGCACTCCACTGCGCAGCTTGCTGGCAAGCCTTATCTAACACCCACGCATCCAGCTCCTGGATCAGATCACTTTTCTCTGCGGCGGGAATAAATGCCGCCGGCGATTGTATGCCGCGCTCAGGATCGCGCCATCTGACAAGCGCTTCAGACCCGGCCAGCTGGCTGGTTTGTGCATGGTATTTAGGCTGGAATACCAGATAAAACTCGTTACACTGCAAGGCGCGGCGTAAGGCAGATTCCATAGCCAGCTGACTGCTGACCTGAGCATCCAGACTTTGGCTGTAGTAGGCGTAGGCACCGCTGGCACCCTGACGGTTCAGTTTTGCTTTGCCCATCGCAATATCTGCCCGGTGCAGCAATACATCAGCATGTTCGCCGTCAGCCGGTGCGATACTGATACCGATACTGGCACCAACCTGCAAAGGGAATTCGCCAATCTGTAATGGCACAAATAAGGCTTCCAGAATCTTGTTTGCAACGACGCTGGCGTGATATTCCTCAGCAATGTCAGTCAGCATGACTGCAAATTCATCACCATTCAGATGCGCGACGATATCCTCTTCACGCAGCGTCGCTTTAAGACGTTTGCCAACTTCGATCAGCAGAGAATTGCCGTACTGATGCCCGAGCGTATCATTAATCAGTTTAAAACGATTCAGATCCACATACAGCACTGCACAACGTTGCTGTTTGCGCGCACCTGCCTGCAATTGCTGATCCGCCAGTTTCAAGAAAAGCTGGCGATTCGGAAGGCTGGTTAACGCGTCAAAGTAAGACAAATAATCCAGCTTTGCTTCAAACTGCTTTCTATCGCTGATATCCGTCAGGTATCCCGCCATTGCCACTGGCTGTCCAGCTTCATTTTTCAGAATCGATAAGGTCAGGCTCGCCCAGAATACTTCACCATTTTTCCGCTTACGCCGCACCTCCATCGTGCGACCGCCATGCGTCAGGAAATAGTCAGCCTGCGGATCATCTTCCTCATTTTCATACAGGAAAATCACATTCTGCCCGATGGCTTCTTCAGCGCTGTAGCCAAATAATCGCTCTGCACCGGCATTCCAGCTCAGAATAAAACCGGCCAGATCCATCGTAATGACAGACTCATGGATCTGATCAAGAATCTGTAATTGCTGAATATAGCGATCCCGTTCAGGATCAGAAAAACGTCGCACAGAGGCGCGTACTGCCATCAGCTGCGAGCAGATCTCAGACAAGGCCTGCAGGTGTTGCCAGTCTTCCGCATCCGGCAAACGACCCTGCAAATGCATGCGCAAAAAATGTTCTGATGTGATCGCTTGCGATGAAATATCTGCGGCAGCAGAAGCATGCTGCGCGGACATATCCAGCTGAAATTCACCAAATCCCGCATCGTTCAGTTCCTGATTAAGCTTTACCAGAAACTGCGAGTCAGAATCGGACACCATCGCTTTGGCGAAGCGCAATCCATGCTCGAAGAAACGCCACGAAGATTTGCCAGCCAAATCAGAGCTCCTTACAAACCTGATTGACCCACTGGAACGCGCTTTGCACTGCTTCGTAGTATGCAGTGCTATCCAGATCACGCCGTTGCAGCAGTTGCGTAATTTCCGGATTCCAGCGCCGGTCAGCATACACCGCAATTTGCAGGCATTCGCCCAGCAACCCCTTCCTGTGTAGCAGCGCTTCCATGACATCATCTTCCAGATGCAACGGCGACAGCACTTTTTCCAGTCCTGTACCGAACAACACATCTAACAGAGAAAACATGCCGGTCATAAATGCGCTGTCGCCGGCATCTCTTCCTGCACCGGAACGTAAGACCAGCGATTCCATCAGCGAAGCACGGAAAGCTGCACGTGGCATCAGCGGATGCAGGCACCCTGCCTGATTTGCCTGACTGGCGTACAGCAATAACTGCAGCCAACGCTGCAATTGACGTCTGCCAATCAGTGCAATCGCCTGCGTCAGCGAACTGACTTTCGTCATCTGCGCAAACGCAGCGGAGCTGACAAGTTTAAATAATAAAAATGATAAATTCGGGTCTTGCCTGAACAGCTCTTCTAACTCCCGAGTGTCGGCGTCCCGGGCAACCAGCCCGAGCAACTTCAGCAAACGTGTACGCGCAGACTGATCTGCCTGATGTTGTACCGGAGCAGGCACATAAGGATAACTGCCTTCAAACCATTGAAAGCCGCAAGCTTTCATTTGTTCCAGCGATACCGCATCCGGAATATCGGTCGCAAGATGCGTGCCGCGATGCATACTACTGATGCGAAGCCGCGCATTCGCAGGCAAAGCATCTTGTATGGAATAACATAAACTCTGAGCGCCATCCCATTCCGCATGAACGTCGTCGGGCGCAACGATCCAGGTCACGCCTTCGCTGCGCAAATGACGCAAGCGTGTATGATGTTCTGCATTCAGGCATTGCTGCTCGCCTAGCAACAAATGTAATTTGGAAGAAGGTAAACGCTGACTGAAGTCCGTCGGAATATCTGCGATGTCAGCAACAGGAACGATGAGTTTTAATCCGGTGAGCTGATCAAACCAGCCTGACTCCTGCATTTTTTGCAGAGTCTGAATAATCTGATATTGCGCTGCATTTCCGAAATCAGGAAACAGCGCAACAATCTGTTGCCGTGCATTAGATACAGGCCTGAATGTGGCAATCGGAAATTGAAAAGTCATAACTGGCAAATGCATTTACCCATTGTTACGGGCATTATTTTTATGTTTCAGACTGTAAATGATGCGCACCGCGAAAGCAATCGCTTACAGGTATCTTCGCACGATAAACCACAGTGAATCCGGAAAATATTTCCGAAAACGTTTTGAAAGCAAAGCGTACATTTCGTTATACGAATTCCGACCATCATTATTGACAGCAACAAAAAAGACCCAAGCCCCATATAGATTTTTTTCATGTACAAAATAGAAAAGGCCGCAGAATTGCGGCCTTTCTTTTGCTGATGCATTATTGCAAACGCCGAAGCACTCGTTACTTCAAAAACATTTCCTGCAAATTATTCAGGTAGTTCCGGCCTGTTTCTGTCGGAGCGATGGTTTGATAGTCACGGTACAACAAGCCTTTTTGCTCTGCGAGTTGCAACTCTCTTTCTATCGTATTCAATGCCAATCCGGTGCGCTCCTGAAACAAAGCAACCGGAAAACCATCGCGCAAACGTAAGGCATTCAGCATGAATTCAAAAGGCAGATCTTCAGTCGCCACCTCAGAGGATTCCTGGGCTGCATTTCCTTCAGCGACAGCCTGCATATAGGCTTTGGGTTGCTTGTGACGCATCTGCCGCACAATACGGTGCGGAAACGATAGCTTCGAATGTGCGCCTGCACCAATCCCTAAGTAATCGCCAAACTGCCAGTAATTCAGATTATGGCGAGACATTCGTCCAGGTTTGGCATAAGCAGACACTTCATAATTTATGTAACCCGCACTGGAAAGCTGATCGCGCAGCATCTGATGCATATCTGCACTCAGATCATCATCAGGAATGGCTGGCGGAAATTTTGCAAAATACGTATTCGGCTCTATCGTCAAATGATACAGGGACAAATGCGACGTACCAAATGACAAGGCAGTCTGCACATCCTGCTCACACTGCTCCAGCGTCTGCCCCGGCAAAGCGAACATCAGATCAAGATTAATGTTGTCAAAATGCTTTGCTGCAAACTCTGCCGCACGCCGCGCTTCATCACCATGATGAATCCGCCCGAGCTTTTGCAGAAATTCATTGTTGAAACTTTGCACACCTATCGACAAGCGATTAATACCGCTGTCCCGATACGCACGGAATTTTTCAACCTCAAAAGTTCCCGGATTCGCTTCCATTGTAATTTCCGCATCCAGCTCCAGCGGAAGTAAGGTGCGGATATCTGACAATAAGCGATCCATGCCTTGCGCACTCAGCAGGCTGGGCGTACCCCCGCCGATGAATACTGTCTGGACACGACGCCCCCAGATCAGCGGCAAAGCAGCTTCCAGATCGCCACGCAGGGCATCCAGATATGCTGCTTCATCACTGTCAGGTTTATGCTCGTGGGAATTAAAGTCGCAATATGGACACTTTCTGACACACCATGGAAAGTGCACATACAGAGACAACGGAGGCAAAGCACTGAGATTCAGTGCTCCCGGCGATAGATATTGCACCAGCACGGTTTGCGGTACGGCAGATAAGTCCTGACGCACCGTTTTTGCAGCCTGCGCTGCGGTCTTAATCGGAATCATTACTTCAGTTTTTCAAGCAGAATTTGCAGTGCCTTGCCGCGATGGGATATACGGTTTTTCTGTGCCGGATCCAGTTCCGCCACAGTACAGCCGAATTCAGGCAGCCAAAAATGCGGGTCATATCCGAATCCGTTTTCGCCGCGCGGATCAGCAACAATCCGTCCCGGCAAAATACCGTCGGCAATAACAGGCTGCGGGTCATTTGCATGTCTGACAAAAACCAGAACGCAGTAGTAATAAGCCGACCAGTCATTATGCGACTGCAAATCCGCAATCAGCTTTGCATTGTTCCGTACATCGGACTTTGGCTCGCCTGCGAATCGAGCAGACAGGACACCCGGCGCTCCGCCAAGGGCGTTGACGCAAATACCGGAGTCATCTGCAAGCGCAGGCAAACCAGTACATGCTGCCGCATGGCGCGCCTTGCGCAGCGCATTTTCAACAAAAGTGTCAAATGGCTCGTCGGTATCACTGACGCCCAGTTGTTTTTGCGAAAGTAGCTCGAACTTTAAAGGAGCGAGAATTTCGCCGAACTCTTTCAACTTACCCGCATTACCGGAGGCCAGTACTAACTGCTGACTCATGCACCCAACCCCAATGCTTGCTTTTGCAGAGCGATCAAATCCGCAATGCCATCTTCCGCAAGATCCAGCAGACGATTCATTGTTGAACGACTGAACGCAACACCTTCCGCAGTGCCCTGCACTTCAATGAATTCGCCGCCCTCGGTCATAACGACATTCATATCAGTATCACACTGCGAATCTTCGTCATAATCCAGATCCAGAACAGGTAAACCTTCGTATACGCCGACGGAAATCGCCGCCACAAACTGACGTACCGGTGTTTGTTTAATAAGCCCTTTGTCCAGCAATCCCTGAATTGCGTCGTAGGCAGCAACCATTGCACCGGTGATCGACGCGGTACGGGTCCCCCCGTCCGCCTGAATCACATCACAGTCCAGATGAATCGTGCGTTCGCCGAGCAAACTCAGATCAAAAGCTGCCCGCAAAGAGCGTCCGATGAGGCGCTGAATTTCCTGTGTGCGGCCGCTTTGTTTGCCTTTCGCAGCTTCACGATCCATACGGGAATGGGTGGAGCGTGGCAACATGCCGTATTCCGCAGTCAACCAGCCTTGTCCTTTACCCTTCAAAAACGAAGGAACTTTTTCTTCAACGCTTGCGGTGCAAATAACCCGTGTACCACCAAATTCGATCAGAACGGAACCTTCTGCATGTTTTGTAAAATGGCGGCTGATCGTCACAGGGCGCAATGCATCTGCAGAACGCCCGCTTGGTCGCGAACTAATTGTCATATCAAAATTTACCTGTCAGTTTCGATGACTTGTGAATCGCATTGCGGATCTCCGCAATGGCTTTTTCGATTTCAGCATCGTTAAACACATCCTGCTCCCCTTGCTCTCCCATAACTTCAGGATCAATAGGGGCCTGAATTGTGGTGGTGATCGAGCCGATTGGCAAGGTATTTGTCGTAATCACAGAGGACTCATCCAGCCTGTCATCACCTTCCCACATCATTGCCAGTGCTGTCGTGTTGTCACCGTTTTTACCAGCAATGCTAACCGCCGTGCGTATCAGCTCAGGAATCGCGCGGACAATGGTGTGCTCCTGCAAACGCTGTGCAACGAGATGATCAGGCAATGTTGACCACAAGCCATCTGAACACAGCAAAATCAGGTCGCCAGGCTGCAAGGCTGCACGACGTGACAATTCGACAATCGGAGAATTTGGCGCGCCAAGGCAATTAAACAATTTGTTTCTGTCCGGATGCGTATGTCTCGCGGACGGATCAACTTTACCCTGAGCAATCAGCGTTTCAAGGCGGGAGTGATCTTTGGTGCGCAGCAGAATCTGCCCTTGCCGGATCCAGTAAAGGCGAGAATCGCCGCAGTGCGCCCAATAAGCGTGTCCATGCTGAATAATGCATGCAACAATTGTGGTACGCGGCGTTTCCGGCAAATTGTTCATTGTCCGGTAGCGGTGGATTTCCTGATGCGCCGCAAGGAAGCTGTCCTCCAGAAACCGCTCTGGCCTTGCAATTGTCGGCTGTGCTTGTTGCTGAAACAAACTACCGACGGTTTGCATCGCAATCGCCGCGGCCATTTCACCCATGATATGGCCGCCCATACCATCAGCCAGCAACAGCAGAATTGCGTCACGTGTGAAGCTGTAGCCCATTCGGTCCTGATTGACTTTACGTCCGCCGATATGGCTTTCTTGATAAACTGAAAATCGCATGAATGATTTCGATCGTTAATGCATCGCCATTAAATATTAAATTCAAATATTAATTAAGCGTACTTTCCTGAATAGTGGTGTTATCTGCATCCTTATCGGACCGTTTTTTCCGCTCAAATAATGTCGATATCTTGTGCTTCATTTTCTCCAGCATAGTTGGCTCCGCTTGCGGCTCCACTTTGGCTGCGAGTGCTTTTTGCAATGCGAATACACTTTGCGGACGCTCAAGGGGATCCAGTTTCAGGCACCAGCGCACAACCTCAATCAACTCTTCAGAATAGATACCTTCGAGCTTGCGATAATGCGATTCCATTTTGTCGTTGGTTTTGCGCTGATCCGCTGGCTGTGGTGGTGCGCCGATCATGCAGGCAAATATTGACGCACCGATACTGTAAATATCTGTCCACGGGCCGAGATTGCCATTTTTCTGATACAGCTCGGGCGCTGCGAATCCGGGGGTATACATCGGATATAGCTTTGGAATATCGGTTTTCAGTGTCTGACGTGCCGCACCGAAGTCCAGCAGAATCGGTGTTCCATCGAGCCGCAGGTAGATATTTGCCGGTTTCAGATCCAGATGCAGCAGCTTATTGGTATGCACTTCACGCAAACCATTCATGACCTGATTGAACATCCGCCGGATAAACCGCTCAGATACCAACGGCTTTTCGCCTTTATCGCGCCGGCGCAGAATATGCTCCTGCAAGGAACGACCAGATTCATACGCCATGACCATATACACGGTTTCATTAGCGCGAAAGAAATTCACAACACTGACGACGTTTGGATGCGAAATCCTTGCCAGTGCCCGCCCCTCTTCGAAGAAGCATTTCAAACCAATACGGTAAACGGGCAAATTCTCGGCAGAAATTGCCGGCACGAGTTCACCTTGCTGACGCAGCGCGAGCGAGCTGGGCAGGTACTCTTTAATAGCAACTGCGTTACCATCCTCATCCGAAGCGAGGTATACAATACTAAAGCCACCGGACGCGATTTTCTTTACAATGCGATATCCGGCAATTTCAAGCCCGTCTGGCAAAGGGGCATTATTTTGTGCAGCCATTGCTTATCCAATCCTGTTGACAGCAGCGATTGTGTGGACTCCGCAGGGATTTGTAAACATCTGCCTTACCAACAACCAATATTGCGCATATTTGTGTGCAATGTTACCAAAAAGGAACAAATTTGAGCATTCAAAGTATGACTGGGTTTGCGACCAGCTCCCTCGAAACCGAAGCAGGTACGATTACCGTCGAACTCAAAAGCGTCAACTCCCGCTTCCTTGATCTCCAATTCCGCATTAACGATGATTTCCGTGCGGTCGAAAGTGTATTCCGTGAACTGATTTCAGGTCAGATTTCCCGTGGCAAAGTCGAGTGCCGTTTTAGTTTCGGCAAAAAAGCTGCATCCGGACAACAAAAAAATCTGAATCAGGAAGCTTTGCAGCAATTGCGCTCACTGGAACAGCAGATTGCTGCGCTTTTCCCTCATGCACAACCATTGACGGCACATGACATTTTGCGCTGGCCTGGCGTCATGGAAGAGCAGGAAATTTCCGGAGAAGCATTGCAACCGGCAATTCTGCAAACCATTCAGCAAGCCCTTGCACTGTTTAAAGTATCACGCGAACGCGAAGGTGAGGCACTCACTGCAGTGCTGCTGAGCAAAATTGCGGCAATGGACGAAATCGTTGAGCGAATCACGCCATTAATGCCACAAGTGCTGCAGCAGTTCCAGCAAAAAGCGACAAGCCGCCTCGAAGAAGCACTCGGTTTCGCAGGAACTGAAAGCACACAAACCACGACCACCATAACCCGTGACGAAGCACTTGACCGCATACGTCAGGAAGTCACACTGTATGGCGTGAAAATTGATGTTGCGGAAGAGCTCGCACGCCTTGGCGCTCACTTAAAAGAAACACGTCACATCCTGAAAAAAGGCGGCCCGGTTGGAAAGCGTCTCGATTTCATGATGCAGGAACTCAACCGCGAAGCAAACACCCTGGGTTCCAAAGCAGCAATTAAAGATCTGGCAGATGCCTCTATGGAATTAAAACTGCTAATCGAACAAATGCGCGAGCAAGTACAGAATCTTGAATAAGCACGTCCGTTTGCTTATACTCTCGGTCATTAAGGGCGGGTTTTCCCGCCCTCATTTATTTGTTGGTCTTATCCGGAATAGAAAATATGATCTCTAGCGCTGAACTGGCAGGCAGCCTGTTTATCGTGGCAGCCCCGTCGGGTGCCGGAAAATCGACACTGGTGAATGCATTGCTGGCACAAGAGCCAAACATTCGCCTGTCAATTTCATTCACCACGCGTCAGCCACGCCCCGGCGAAGAAAATGGTCGTGAGTACCATTTCACTTCTGCCGAAGACTTTCTGGAACGTCGCGCAAAAGGCGAATTTCTTGAGTCAGCTGAAGTGCACGGCAATTACTACGGAACTTCCCGCATTCTGATTGAAAACGCAATGCGCCAGGGAACCGATGTTTTGCTTGAAATCGACTGGCAAGGTGCGCAGCAGGTGCGAAAACAATTTCCGGGAGCGGTTGGCATCTTTATTCTGCCTCCATCCATTCAGGCACTGGAAGAGCGTCTGAACAAACGCGGCACGGATGAACCTCACGTTATTACACGCAGACTGCTGGCAGCAGGTGGTGAAATCGCCCACTCGCCGGAGTTTGAGTATGTTATTATTAATGAAGACTTTGGAACCGCGTTGTCTGAATTGTCTGCAATTGTCAAATCAGCACGATGCCGCTTCCAGCAGCAAGCAGCCCGCAATGCGGACTTATTTGCGCAACTTGGCATTCACGCCAGCCCGAACTGAACTTATCCAGGATTAAATATGGCACGTATTACTGTTGAAGATTCTCTGAAAACTATTCCTAACCGTTTTGAACTGACTCTGTGTGCTACTTATCGTGCACGTCAGTTACTGCAAGGCCATACACCAAAGGTCGAAGCGAAAAACAAACCAGCGGTAATGGCTCTGCGTGAAATCGCAGCAGGCAAAGTCGGAACAGAAATGCTGAAAAAAGTACCGGTCTGATAGCACCGTACTTTCCTCACTGAACGGCCGGGAGTTCCAGAATGCATATATCGGAAGATATGTCATCTCTGTCAACTAACCCGGCCGGTCGTTTTTCTGGCTCTTATCAGGATAAAACAGGCATCTTGGATCTGCGCGACTCTTCAGCACCCTCTGGAAATCTTCAGGTTGGCGTTGCTTCAATTACCACACTGACTGAAAAACTTTCCACCTATCTGTCGGCACAGGATTTAAAACTGGTCCGCGAGGCATATCGCTTTTCCGATGAGATGCACCTTGGTCAGGTCAGAAAATCAGGGGAGCCATACATTTCCCACCCGATTGCAGTTGCCGAAATCTGCGCTGAATGGAAGCTGGATGTACAAGCCATTATGGCAGCGCTGCTGCATGACGTAATGGAAGATCAGGGCGTAAAGAAAGAAGAACTGATCGAACGTTTTGGCGCTCCGGTAGCAGCGATGGTTGATGGTCTTTCGAAACTCGAAAAAATCGAATTTCAAAGTCAGATTGAAGCGCAGGCGGAAAACTTCCGCAAAATGCTGCTTGCCATGGCAAGAGACGTACGTGTCATTCTGGTAAAACTGGCGGATCGCCTGCATAACATGCGTACACTGGGCGTGATGTTGCCGGCTAAAAAACGACGGATTTCACGGGAAACTATGGACGTTTATGTGCCGATTGCACATCGCCTTGGTTTAAACAATCTTTTCCGTGAACTTCAGGATCTGGCGTTCTCGCATTTATTCCCGATGCGCTACCGCACCTTATCGAAAGCGGTTCGGGCGGCTCGCGGAAACCGACGTGAAGTTGTTAACAAAATATTGAGTTCAGTCAAGGATGCACTGAACGATGCCGGCATTGAAGCTGAGGTATACGGACGCGAGAAGACGCTTTACGGCATTTATCGAAAAATGCTGGATAAGCACTTGTCATTCTCACAGGTACTGGACGTCTACGGATTCCGTGTCGTCGTTGAAAACTTCCGTGAAAGTTATTACGCACTGGGAACCCTGCATGCTTTGTTTAAACCAATGCCGGGTAAATTCAAAGACTACATTGCGATTCCGAAAACAAACGGATACCAGTCCCTGCATACCACGCTGATCGGGCCTTATGGCACACCGGTCGAATTTCAGATACGTACCCGCGAAATGCATCGCGTCGCGGAATCCGGCGTTGCTGCGCACTGGCTGTACAAAAATGAAGGCTCCAATCTGACTGATTTGCAGCAGCGCACGCATGCATGGCTGCAATCACTGCTTGATATTCAAAAGCAGACCGGCGATTCCGCTGAGTTTCTCGAACACGTCAAAGTCGATTTGTTCCCCGGGTCGGTTTACGTATTTACACCGAAATCCAAAATTGTGGCACTGCCACGTGGTGCAACTGCACTGGATTTTGCGTACAGTATTCATACTGACATCGGTGATCAGGCCATTGCCACCCGCATCAATAACGAACCGGTTCCTTTACGTTCAGAACTAAAAAACGGCGATATAGTCGAGATTATTACGTCACCGAATTCGCGTCCGACCGCAAACTGGCTGTCTTATGTGCGGACTGGTAAAGCACGTTCTGCAATACGCCACTTCCTGCGCACGGCGAACCTGAATGAATCAACGGAACTCGGTAAGCAATTGCTGGCACAGGCGCTCGTTGCGCTTCAGTTAAATCCGGAATTACCCGATTTTCTCGTGGATAAATTACTCAACGAATCCACGGCAAAATCAATGGATGAGCTGTACACCGATATCGGTGTCGGTAAGCGTATGGCTGCTCTGGTTGCGCGACATATTCTGGATTTGGTACAAGATGATTCACCGTCTATTCCTTTCCAGCAGTTAGGCGAACGTCAGGCGCACCGCCCTGCTCCGGTCATTATTTACGGCAGCGAAGGTGTTTCGGTTCAACTGGCTGCATGCTGCATGCCGATTCCCGGCGACGGTATTATCGGGCAGTTAAAACGGGATCAGGGGCTGGTCGTTCACACCGATGATTGCAAGCACGCAAAACGATTACTGATTAAAGAACCTGACCGCTGGATTGATGTTACCTGGGGTGAAGATCTTAACCGGCGATTTGATACACGGATTTCTGTGATTATCACCAATGAGCGCGGCGCACTGGCGCGGATTGCAGCGGAAATCGGCGAGGCTGACATCAATATCTCCCATGTGAATATGGAAGATGGCGACTCAAATGACATGACGCACATCCACTTTACGATTCAGGTCGAGAGCCGCAACCATTTAGCCAAATTGATGCGAAGCATTCGCCATCTGAATGGTGTGTCACGTGTCACTCGTGAGCGTGGCTGAGTAAATCAGCCCGGCAAATTGCATCCGTCGCCTCCATGAACCTGAAAATGATTCCCGTTGTGCCTGCCCGACCTGCTGCGAAGGCGATTCCGCAGACGCGTGGAATTGAGGGTGAGGCGCTGGATCAGTTCGGACGACGTTTTACCGATCTGCGCATTTCTGTTACCGACCGTTGCAACTTCCGCTGTGGCTACTGCATGCCCAGAGAAGTTTTCACGGCGGATTATCCTTACCTGCCACGCAGCAGCATTCTGAGTTTCGAAGAGATTACACGGGTCGCAGCCGCTGCCGCCGCAATGGGCGTCAGAAAATTCCGGCTGACCGGCGGCGAGCCGCTGCTGCGCAAAGATATCGAATCGCTGATACGCATGCTGTCGTCATTACGTACGACAGAGAATCAAAAGCCGGATATAACGCTGACAACCAATGGTGTCCTGCTGACCCGCAAGGCACGGGAATTACGTGCTGCTGGCCTGGACCGCGTTACCGTTTCACTGGATGCGATGTCGGACGCAAACTTTCGTCGCATGAGTGATTCAGACTTTTCCGTTCAGGATGTTCTCGACGGCATTCACCATGCGCTGGATGCCGGTTTTCGGCGCGTCAAAGTCAATATGGTAGTGCGTAAGGGCTGGAACGAAGATGAAGTCGTCGACATGGTGTCGTACTTCCGTCAGTTGCCTGTAGCACTGCGGTTTATTGAATATATGGATGTTGGTGCCAGTAATGGCTGGAATATGCAGGAAGTGGTTTCCAGCAACACCTTACTCGAAAAAATCCGTGAGGCAGGAAACACGCTGCTGGCACTCCCCGCCGAATCAGACTCCGATACCGCAATCCGCTGGCAACATCAGAATGCGCCCGGAGAAATCGGTTTCATTTCCAGTATCAGTCAGCCATTCTGCAACAGTTGTAGCCGCTTGCGCCTCTCCACTGACGGCAAGATTTACACCTGCCTGTTCGCCAGCGAGGGCTACGATTTACGTCCGCTATTGCAGTCCGGTGCAGATAAACAAGCGTTACAGGAAGCCCTGACGGGTATCTGGCAGCAGCGCGACGACCGCTATTCTGCTGTGCGAACCGAGGCTGGCGCGGGTACGCGTCGCGAACGCATTGAAATGTCTTACATTGGCGGCTGAACATGCCCGCCCCTCAATTATCATCCCTGACTCGCAATGACATCACCGGTCTGATACTGGCCGGCGGCCGTGGCAGCCGCATGGGCGGACTGGATAAAGGCTTAATGCAATTGCACGCTCTTCCACAAGCACAGTGGCTTGCGCAGCAATTACAACGACAAACCGCTGGCGTGATGATCAGTGCCAACCGGCATATTCTGACCTATCAGTCGTTCGGATTTCCAGTTGTTCAGGATGCAGACGATGCGTTTGCCGGACCGCTGGCTGGCATTCTGGCTGCGCTGAAATGCTGCCCGACACCGCTGTTGCTGATAACACCTTGCGATACCCCCGAAGTACATCCGGAACTGGCAACCATGCTGCTGGATAGTCTTCAGCAAAGTAACCGGCAACTGAGTTATATCCGAGCGATCAGTAAAACTGACGAATCACGCGATCATCCCGGTTTTGCATTATTGGACCGTGAGCTGGCTGATTCACTGGAAACTTACCTGGCCAATGGCCAGCGCCGTGTTCTGCAATGGTTCCGTGAACAAAATGCGGCCGTTTGCTGTGTTCCAGACCATATCAGCTTTCACAATCTGAACACTCCGGAAGCCGTTGAAGCCTTTCGTAAAGGATGATTGAGCGGATCCGTAATACCGATATTGTGCAGAAATCAGCATTTACAATTTTCGGACAGCCAGACTTTCTGCCGACGACCGCCAGATTGCTATGCCAAACTCCGCATTTGGGTATATTTTGCGCTTTTGGAGACCTCCGACAGCCAGATCTGCGTTACTTTTCAAGTTCCGTTCAAAGTTCGGCCAGCCAGAACTGCGGGTATCATCAAGCGCTCTTTCATGCCGTTGCGCAATTTGATACAGAAAAGCGCACGCAAACCAGCTGTGGCACAGTAAAATATTTATTTATTTGACTGGAGATCAGATTGAAAGCATCAGTTTGGATTCTGAGCGGACTCGCAGCGGCAGCTTTGCTCAGCGCCTGCGGTGGCAACAAAAGTGATACACCGACCGTCACCGCAACGGTCAGCAGCGTCAGTATTGACCCTCTGAGCTATCGTAAACTGACCACCATTACCATCAATGGTCAGAATCTGGATAAAGGCGTTAACGTCCTGAATTTCGGCTGTAACAACCTGACGGAAGTCGCTGGCGGCACTGCAACAAAACGTACTTTCACCTGCAAAGTATTCCGCGTCGGCAATGTCACAACGACCATTACCGATACTGTATCCAAAGTTTTGTATCAGGCAACGCTGACCTCTGCGCTGGCTGCAGCTCCGCAAGTGACGATGGTGACTGATAAAGGTACGATCGTTATCGAGCTGAACCCGTACAAAGCGCCGATCACGGTTGACAACTTCCTCAATTACGTCGAAAGCGGATTTTATCCGAGCAAAATCTTCCACCGTGTCGAAGCAGGACTGGTGATTCAGGGCGGCGGATATACTAAAGATTTGGTGGCAGGTGCGACTAACTCACCGGTTTCACTGGAAACAGCCGTTGGCCTGAGCAATACCCGCGGTACGATTGGCCTTGCCCGTACTTCTGATTTCAATTCCGGCACTTCTCAGTTTTACTTCAATCTGAAGGACAACAGCGCTGCTTTTGATTATCAGAGTGCAATTGCACCCGGCTACGCTGTGTTCGGTCAGATCGTTTCTGGTCTTGATGTGATGGATGCAATCGCTGCTGTTCCGGTATCTACACAAAACGGCATGTCGAATGTTCCTGTAACACCATTACTGATTCAGTCTGTCAAACAAACTCAGTAATCGTTTCCAGAAATGCGCAGGAATTTTCTGCGCTTCCGGTAACATACTACGAACAAAAACGCGCTGCTCTGTAAGGACAGCGCGTTTTTTATTTCACAACAATTTCGTACCACGGACTCTCGGCATTCACTCTCAAAATAAATCCTCCATTTTGCCGGATCAGATTACCGGCTGGCATCACTTCTGCTCTTTGCCCGCGCTCATCCAGACGATAGGCAAGCACCTGCTGGCCCGACACCGGCAATCCGACACTGATGTCCAGTTTTTCCATCCAGACTGGCCCCTGAGCGCTGCGAGAGCCAGATGGTTGTGAATTTCCCGCCTGATCAGACTCCAGTGTTTGCCACATTCCATCCCCTTTATATGGCAGCAAATGCTTGGGCCGGTAACCCGTTCCGGCTCTCTGTGAACCGGTTGTCGCACCAGCGACACTGAGAAGCAATCGGCGGGATTTATCCAGCGACAATCCGTCCCGACTGGTCAGTGTGACCACTGCAAATCCCCTGCTACCGGCAGCATGCTGAACCGACCACCCTGACGCCGAAACAGCATCACCGTAACCCGCATACAGAGCTGCAAAACGATCCGCCCACAGAATATGCCCTGACTGCAAATTCCACAGAGGCAACGCTGGCTGACTCGCGGCTGCAATTGCTTTCTGACGCAGTACCGGCTGCTCAGCATTTGCTGTCTGCAAGCCAACACGATACTGAAGACTATCTGTGGCGGACAAACCAAAACGCCGGCGAACAAAGTCGTCGAGCACAAAAGGATCTATGCTTTCACCGCTGAGAGTTAATGTCGTAATTTCTGATTCTGTGACGGGCAACACTTGCTGCTCAGGTAGTGCCGCCATTTGGAATTGCCTGAATACCGCAGCCAGCGTTCCAAAACCCACCAGCTGACTACTGTGATTATTCAGATTAAATGCGCTAAGCCATTCGTCATCTTCCGGTAATTGCCCGTACTGAAAAAAGAATAAGCCATCCCAGTCCTGCAAGCTGGCCAGCGTTACCATTGCAGGCAGCATCTCGGCTGATTGCCGGTTCGGATACGCCTGATTAAACTCGCTGATTACAAATGGTTTTTGCCGGTCGCGGTAAAAAGCCCGTTTCAGCAATGCACCCGTTGCATCACGCAAACTGGAGCTGTTTCGGATACGCCAGTCCTGGTCAGACCAGTCACCGCCGGGGAAATCATAGTGGTCAGTATAAAAATGCTCGTCCGCATAATCCATGTTCCTCTGACTCAACTGGTTCGCCAGTCCGCCAAAATACCGTTGCGTACCGGTCACCGGAACCTGCTCACCTGCTTCCTGCTTTACCACCTGACGCAAATTGTCAAAATACTGCTGATCTGTTTCGGTCAGAAAGCGGGCAAAGTCCGCAGCACGTAAACCCAGTCCCTCCGTTGCAGGCTGATATCGAATTTCGAGAAATCCCGGCAGTGGCACGCCGAGTTTCTGAAAGATTTTCCGGCCAAAACGACGAATACGTTCAATCCAGCTACTGCCAGACTCGGGAGCGATCGCTTCTTCTTTTTTCAGATAATTACCGCCCTGCGCAGGTAATTCACAGGTCTTCCATCGCTGGCAGGCAGTGTCGAGGCTGCCGTACTCACGGGTCACCCACTTACGCCAGAGTGCTGTCCAGGTGCGCTCATATTCGCCATTCAGCTTATCCAGCTCTCCGCGCTGCCAGGCACCGACTAAAGACGATTCATTGTTGATTTCCACCATCGCCAGAGACGGGTCATTTTTCAGCTCCAGTTGCCGCAGTAACTGTCGAGCAAACTCAGATTGCAGGGCAATCATACGCGGATCAATCAAATGCAACGGATGGCTGTTTGGCGGCATTTGCGCACCATCCAGCAGAGGATTGACCTGATCAACAGCAGGTCTGAACCGGTAGTTAACATGCAGGTTCAGATTGACATAGATCCCCTGCTCTCTGAGCACACTGATCAGATTGCGCAGGCGTGCAATTGCTTCCGGATGGAAGCTCGGAAATGCACTGTTGGTTAACAAACCGTCAGGCCTGGCACCATCCTCTGTTAGCATTGCATCCATCTGATGCAACCTGACTGCATTGACTCCGAGCTTTTTCAGACGCTGCACTAATGACCGCGCCTGCACTTCATCGGGAAAGCAAGCTGATCCGGAAAGATTCACCCCGAAAATCCGGATACGCTGATCGTCCGGAGTTCCGGCTCGCCGGTCACGCCCCACTTTAAAGAAATGTCCATCGTGCGCAACGATTCTGTCTTCATCACCGATTCGGCGATTCAATCCTGAGAAGTCGACCACTGGTGACAGATGCTCGGCGTCAGGGCGAAATGCATACCAGTTCAGATTTTCAGCATGTACTGAATGAAGACCAGAGACGAGACTCAGCGCTGCGCCAGTGAGAAGTTGCAAATAATTGTGCGTTTTTTTCATTGTTGCCGAAATTGAATAGCTTGCTAGCCGTTAAAATAGCGCATCCTGACGCAAAGCACACTGATTCTCATGCAACTGCCGTTGAAATCTTCCACATCTGTACTCAGCCCCATCGCGGAAGCCTGGCTGCTGCGTCTGATCGTTATTTTATTTGTGGTATTTGCTTTGCTGCCATACGGCATTTCGTGGGATTACACAGGTGCATCGTCTTTGACAATGGAAGGATCTCTCGCAGTCAAGCTTGAGTGGGGCAGCCTGTTCGCAGTCTCAGGGTTCTTGCTGTATCAGTATCCGGCGCAGACGATCCGCAATCTGAAAGCACTTAATCCTTTTCTGATTCTGATTTTATTGTGGTGTCTGGGATCATTTCTCTGGTCACCCATGCCCGGCGTTACCCTCAAACGCGCAATTCAGTTATATGGCTTCGTTGCGATCGGGCTGGCACTTCAGATATCGCCTCACCCTGTCAGACTTATTATCTCCAGTATGCTGTATACATTAATGGTGATGCTGGCAGCGTCATTTGTGATGGGGGT
Organism: Cognatundibacterium luofuense; assembly: GCF_018139685.1. Classification (GTDB taxonomy): domain Bacteria; phylum Pseudomonadota; class Gammaproteobacteria; order Burkholderiales; family Burkholderiaceae_D; genus Undibacterium; species Undibacterium luofuense. The sequence continues at coordinate 161,310 of NZ_JAGSPN010000004.1, read as the reverse complement.
CGTAAATCCCACGATCGGAATCGACTACGAACTCGGTGGAGCCTGGCGTGGCATTCTTTCACAAAAAAACGAACTCGGACAAGTTGCGGCAATGGCGATTCTGCTCTGGCAAGTACTTGCGTGCATTACAAAGGTCAATGTAAGAGTGATGGCATTCTCGCTGATCTTCGCTTTCCTGATGCTCGTCTTAAGTAAAAGTTCAACCAGTATGATTGTGACAATTACGACGAGCAGTATCTTTCATTTACTCCGCAAACCACGTATTGACTCAGAATATGCCATTACTCGCGTACTGCTGGGCATTCTTTGCGTGACGCTGATCGCCTTGTTTGTATTTTTCATGCAAGAGTCGCGTCTTCCGACATCTGCGGAGGTGACTGCTCCGATTGCCGGCCTGTTCGGGAAAGCGTCAGACCTGACCGGACGGACTGATATCTGGGAGCTGGTGTGGCTGGAAATTCGTCGGCATTGGGTGATAGGGCTCGGCTATGGCTCCTTCTGGCTTGGACCGGACAGTCTGTCTCAGTATGTGATTGACGCACTGCACTGGATTCCGTTGCAATCACATAATGGCTATCTTGATATTCTGAATGAGCAGGGATTAGTTGGTCTGACGCTGACTGTTCTTGTCATCCTGTTTCATGCATATAGCCTGATCAAAATGCGCAGAACTGATCAGACTCAGGCGGCATTCTGGACCGCGATGCTACTGATTATCGTGGTGACGAATTTTACAGAAAGCAGTTTATTCCGTGGCTTCGGGTTTCTGAACGTATTCTTTTTTATTGCGATGTGCACGGTTACTTCGCATAACCGCGCTCAGCGGGATAAGACGATTCAAGACTTCAGTAATTTTCGTCCGGCACGCAAACCAGGATTTTCTACCCAGCGATAAGATGCATCTGCCATAGCAAATGACAACACCAGCATGACAAAAATACGCAATGGCAGTGATGCATCACCCATCCAGAATACGACAATGCCGAATGCCAGCCAGTGATACAAATACAGCGAATAGCTGACTTTGCCGACGTATAAGAAAAAGCGATTTGCCAGCACGCTGCTGATACGGGAATTACTGAGAACTGCGTACGGAAACAATATAAATAACGCCACTCCTTGCAAACTGTAGCGCAATGACTCACGGAATTCTTCAGAACGTATTAGCAAGGTCGCCAGAATAAGGAATATCCCGGCGAAAAAACAGGCGATATGATTTAACCTTTCCCATGCAGCTGGTTTTCGCGCAAGAATAATCGCCAGAAGCGTGCCATACAAAATGGAATCAACACGTGTATCAGTGGCTTTGTAGATGCGGTAATGTGGCAACTGCTCAAGTCCAACTCCATACGCCAGCCAACAGCGCCATCCGAGCGCGATGATCAGCGCTGCGATAATCAATGTGGCAAACTGCTTCCAGCGCGCAATAAGCGCCACGAACAAGCTGGGAAAAATCAGATAGAAATGTTCTTCCACTGCGAGTGACCAGGTAATCGCCAGTGGCGGTGGAAAGGTATCCCCGGAAAATCCGATGAAAATGCCATAGTAGTTCGCCGTATATAAGAACACCGCCAGTATTTCTTTCCAAACCACTTCCTGACCTGCAAGGCTCAGTGTTATGACTGAAACCACAAGGAATACTGTCAGAGCAGGCATTAGCCGGAAAAAGCGCCTGATGTAAAACTGCGAAATGCGCATGGTTCCAGCCTCGTCCCACTCACTGATCATCAACCGGGTAATGATGAAACCGCTGATAAAAAAGAAGATGGTTACACCGAGACCGCCGGGCACAATGTGCCCGAGCCATGCGTGTGAGATCAGAACAAGTAAAATGGAAACAGCGCGTAAGCCGTCAAGCGCGGCAATTCTTGAGGATCCATGCGACATTATTTTTTTTCACTTTCCGTGCCGTAAGCCTGTGCAGGCGGGTGCGAGTACGCTGCCAGCTTTCCAATTTGAGATGCGACAACACGCGCCCAGTGAAACGCTTTTAGCGGCCTCACCGGACTGAGTATTACGGCCAGAACAAACGCTATCGCTGCCTGCACAATGGCTCGTACACCAAGTTTTAAGCCAGTCAGCCTGCGCTTTTCCGGTGCGGCCATTATCAGTTCCGTCTTCAGGAATAATCCACCGGTACGAAAAGATCGTTTCAGCAGCCACCTTGCATTAGCGCGATCTGCCGGCACAACTTCGGTCACGGGGGCATCATCGCACCAGACCATCTTTGCACCAGCTAGTTCGAGCTGGCGGAATAATAACGAGTCTTCGCCACCTGTGCGTCCGAATTCGGGATCAAAGATAAACCCTTGGTGTAAACCCAACTTCAATAGCACGTTTCTCTTTATAAAAACATTTCCGCTGCGTGCATTTTTATGATTGATGAGGGTTCCTGAAGCCAGACGCGGACGGTCGAAATAACCGCCTTTTATCAGCCAGTCCGGTGTGTCCGGCAGATAGCGCGGAACAACCGGAGCAAACACAACCGCCGCACTGTAACGTTGCTGCGCGTTTCTGAGTTGCGCCAACCAGTCATTTTCAGGCAATTCATCATCATCAATCATCGCCAGCCAGTCGCCACGCGCAACCGATATCGCTTCATTCCGCGCAACTGAAATATTCGCAGCACTGATGTGCCTGCAAATTAAACGATCGCCCCAATACTGCTGTTGTGCTTTAAGCACTTCAGTTGCCGACCCAGCGGGATCATTATCTACCACAACAACTTCAAATGACTCTTCGGATTGTTGTTCGCGTAAAGCATGCAGTAACTCGTTCAGCAAAGCCGGACGCTTGAAAGTGCAAATGCAAACGCTGAGAAACATGATGTCAGCCCTTACGACGGCCTGGTCTGAACCAGGTTTTGAAACGGCTTATCGTCAAGTTTTTCTTTTGCGTAGATGGCGCATGATTAAATACCGTACCTAACACTTCCACACCAGCGATCTGCATCGACTCTTTCAGTGCTCGTAAGTCATCGATTTCTGTCTGGTCTTTACGCGCAATCAGTAAGGCGTACCCGGTCTGATGTGCAATCATCTGAGCATCAGATGCGAGCGACGCGGGAAAAGTATCGAGAATAAACGCATCGAAGCGCTCCGCATGCTGATCCAGCAAACGGCGAATTTCCGGCAGACGAATTAATTCCAGTGGATTTGGTGGTAGCGGACCAGCTGGTAAAAAGTGCAGATTTGGCATTAGCGGCAACGCTACTTCATCCAGCGTGCGCCTCTGAGCGAGAACAGATGATAATCCGTCAGGATTTTCGATACCGAATAACTGATGCAGGTCACCGTTACGTAAGTCAGTATCGATCAGCAACGTACGTCGCCCGGCTTGTGCAAGTGCGACGGCGAGACTTGCTGCCATATAGGATTTTCCGTCTGCAGTTCCCGCACTGACAACCGCGATTCGGATTTGATCCTGATTTGCGAATTTCAACAGAAGTTCACTGCGTAAGCGCCTTATTTCTTCAGATTCCCGTGAAAAAGGCTGACGCAGAAACGTCAGTTTCTCACCCGCCAGACCGGAGTACTGCAGTTGGTTTGAGTGACCAAATTGCTCACCCAGTGCGGCTTCAATCTGACTTTGCGTCAAAAATCCGAGGTGAAGCGCAGCATCGCCAAACCGCATTTTTCGTTCTCGTTGCGTTTGTCCGATTTGCTCAATCTGATGTGCGTCGAGCAATCCCTGCTCAAGGAACAAATCACCAAGCCGGGCAACTTTTTGTTTGGCTGCACTCAATTCAAAACTCCTGTGATCTGCCTTCATGACTGCGTGAAATAACGCTCTTTCTCGTTAAAACCAACCTGTGCCATCACAGGGACATCAAACTCTTTCTCAAGATCTTCCACGCAACGTACTTTCCGGCGGCGAAGTTCGAGCAAGAATGAAAGACTCAGACTGAACATCAGCCCGGCAATGAGCCCAAATATCAAATTGTTTTTTAATAATGGCTTTGACGCCTTCTCCGGTATTTCTGCCCAGCGCATTACCGAAGCATTTGCAATGGCGACATTACTTGTCATTAGCAATTCATCGAATTTCTGAATTGCGGCGTTGTACACTTTTTGTACAGAATCAAGCTGGCGCTGATAGGAATTAATGACATTCCTGTGTTTTTTATTATCAAAAGTCTTCTTTTGATAAGCTGCAAGCTCATTCTCAATTTCTTTTTCCTGCTGACGCAAACGACTTTCAGAAGAATTCAGGGATGCAATGGCCGTGGAAGATTCACGCTGAAGCTTATCTACCAGATTCTGGCGCTCATCCTGTAATGCAATAAATTTAGGGTGCTTAGGGCCCAGCGTAGTTTTGGCATTTGCGATTTGCGCATCCAGTGCTGTCAATGCTGCTTTAATACCGGAAATATGTCCCACACCAGCCACTTCCGGCAAGTCAGACCCTGGATTACCCTGTCGGATCAACTGTTCAAACGTCTGACGTTTTGACTGCGCTTCAACCCTGGCCATTTGCAACTCGATTAAGCGTGCGCTCAGTGCGCCCATTTGCTTGGACTCGAGATCTGCACGTTCATCAACATCAACAATCTGATACTCTTCCTGATATGCCGTCAGCTTTTTCTGAATATCGTCGATTTGTTTTGACAATGTCTCAAGCTGCGCGTTGTACTGATCTTTACGTGCCCTGGCAGGCGCATTCATCATTTCGAGTGACAAATCGATATATGCCCTGATTGCTGCATTCACAACATCCCGCGCTGTTTGCGGATTGCCTGATGAATATAAAATTTCAATTACGCGACTATTTTTCCTCGGCGCAACATCGATATTCTTTGCTACCGCTTCAGCCATATCACGCAAAGCACGCTGGCTGCCGTATTTTTCAGTCAGCTTACGCGCTTCAATTGTGTCCATCAGTCCAAGATCGCGAATAACCCGCTTTGCAACCTGAACGCTCTTGATCACATCAAACTGCGTCTGCAGATAGCTTTCATCCTGCATAGGATGAAACTGTTTTCCTGCAATCGGATCGTTAACGCGGTAGTCAATGAAAATGTCCGCGCTCGCCTGATACGTTTTCGGCAGCATCACAGTGACACCACCGGCCAGAAACACAGAGCCCGCGGTTACCGTTGCCATTAATGTGCGGCGTGCTTTCAGCATTGCGCCTATCTGAACGAAAGACAGCACAAAATCAGCTGGAGATCTTTGCATGCTGATCCTCAGAAAATACGTTCATTGACGAATACAACGTCTCCGGGCAAAACAATATCCCGGATGCTGGCCGAAATCTCTTGAATTTCACCCTTATCATTTTTCCGCAAAATACGTATCCGGGAAGATGATCCCCGTTCACTCACACCGCCGCCAATTGCAAGAACACGCATCACATTCAGATCTTCTTCAACCGGATACATGCCAGGCTTCCGGACTTCGCCATAAACGTAAAAGTTCTTTTGCTGACCAACGACAATCACGTCATTCGGACGAATCCGCTGCATCAGGCGTTCTGCATTTTTACTGTCATCAAAATTCAGACTCAGCGTTTCAACGCTGCCTTCAGCGTCTGTATCGTGATGTTTACGGAGAATACGAATTTGCTTATCTGCTCGCTGAGTAAAGCCACCTGCAATACTGATCGCGTCAAGCAGAGATATCTGCCCCTGAATCGGGAACTTACCCGGACGACTGACTTCCCCCATCACGGAGAATGCCCGACTGACTTGCTGCCCGATACGGGCGGCGACTTTTGGATTCAGTAAGTACTGCCCCTGTTCAAGCTTTCGGGCGTACATTTGTGCGATTTCGATTGCTGACTTCCCTTTCACTTCCAGGGTACCGATCAAAGGAAGCGTAATCAGTCCGGAGCTGCCAACCACCACATCGGCACTCAGGTCAGGCTGACCAAATACGGTAATCAGAATCTGGTCACCCTCTCCGGCAAAATCCGTCACAGTTTCAGTGGATTCTTCGTTACTGAGATTTTGCAGCGCAGCTTTCATCGGGCTATTCACCTCAGCAACTACTGCAGGCATGACGGGTAAATCAGACTGGACTGGCGCAGTCAGCCAATAATCCAGCTTCAATCGAAGCGGTTCAGTCTCTTGTGCAAGCGTGTTACCTGACAGACCGAATGCTGCGCCGGCAGCCATTCCCAACCTGAGAAAGCGTCGCCATGAAGATGCAGACTTAAGTAACACAGGATTCATTGAAGAAAGCGAAGGCAAGTAGAACAAATATTTTATCGTGGCGGGTTAGTTCAGAGCCAGCATTTTGTCATAAAAACAAAGTAAATCTGCAAATTTCGATGACGATATCGGCAGCTGACTAACAATAATTAACTGTTTGCAATTGTTACATATCCTAAGCTGAGATAACATTGTAAAAAAGAAAAATCCTAAGCCCCGCCACTATTTATGTCTGATCAGACTTCCATGCAAAATCCATCTTTAACTGTTGTTCCGCTTGCGATTGTGGCTCCGGTACGCGATGAAGCAAAGCTGATTCGCCTGACGCTGGACTCTCTTGTCCGGCAAACCGTTCAACCAGTTGAGTGTCTTTTTGTAGATGACGGTTCGACGGACGATACCTATGACATCATTCAGTCGTATTCTGCACAATATCCTTTTATCCGCGTTGTAAAACGGGGAGACCGTGGCTTCCGCAAAGTTGGCGGTGGTGTCGTTGCAGCTTTTAAGTTTGGTGTCAGTCAGATTCAGCATCAGGAATACGCCTATATCGCGAAGCTGGATGGCGATATGTCGTTCGGCCCGAAATATCTCGAAAAGATGTTTGCGCAATTTTCCGGCAACCCTCGGCTGGCCTGTGTTTCAGGCAAAGTGTTTCGCCCGGAAGGCGATGAACTGATCGAAGAGCAGATCATTGACGAGCACGTCGCTGGTCAGTTCAAACTTTACCGGCGCGAAGCCTTTGAAGAAATTGGCGGATTCGTTGAGGAAGTGATGTGGGACGGAATTGATGTTCACATGTCGCGAATGAAGGGTTGGGAGACTAAAAGCTTTTACGACAAAGATGCTGTTCTGCACCACCACCGGCTAATGGGTTCTTCCGATAAAAATGTTTACAAAGGAAGATTGCGCTGGGGACGAGGAATCTGGTTCATGGGCTACCATCCATTGTATGCCATTGCGTCAGGCTGTTTTCGCATGCGTGAAAAACCATTCGTGATCGGTGGCCTGCTGATTATTGCAGGATATCTGGGTGCGGCATTCCGTTCTGATCCGCGATATAACTATCCGGGCTTTCGTCAGTATTTGCAAAACTGGCAGTTGGGCCAGTTGAAAAAATTGCTGTTGCGGCGCTAATCCGCTTCGAATCACGGGGCTGATTTCATAATGCTAGGTACAAGCCAATCACATCAATCTCTGGCCGGACAGATATTTTCTGTTCTGGTCGGCATTTCCCTGAGCAGCGTTGTTTGCGGCAATCTGTTTTTTATTATTCACTTTCTGGATAACACTGAAACCCGGATATTTGCAGCCAGTTTTCTGATTGCAGGTCTGACCAGTCTGATTGTATTTTCCAGTCACAGTTTACTGAACGCGCTGCAAAGCCGTCGTGCAATCACACTTTTTCCACGCCTCACCTGGCGCTGGCTGACTGTTTTCATGGTGGTATTGCTGACTGCTTATGCTGACAAAGCTGCCGAACAGTTATCGCGTAAGGTCATGCTGATCTGGCTGGGCAGTACACCTTTCGCACTGTTTTTATGCGCACTTGCAATCCGCTACGCTGCTAAAGTCTATTACTCCAACCCTGATAGCCGGCGCAAAGCAGTGATGATCTGGTCAAATTCGGCAACAGCAGACCTGACCACTGCACTGCGCAGCTCTCCGCTTGCGGCCATTGATCTGATTGGTTTTTTCGACAATCGCACAGAAACAAGACCGCATGCCGACCTCAAATGGATGGGGACACTGGAAGATGCTATTGAATGGCTGATTGATCCTGAAACCGGAAAAATGCGGGTGGACGTTGTTTTCGTCGGGCTGAATAACAATGAGCCACCGGAACTCGGTGAAGTCATTGAAATTCTGTTCGACAGTACAGTCACTACTTATTTTGTGCCGGAAGCACTTATTTTCGGCATGCCAGGAATTCAGCTGCGCGAACTGGCAGGAAGACCTGTACTCGCCTCCGTTGAACCGCCATTTTTTGGCCTCGCTGCATTACCAAAGCGCCTACTGGACTTTTTCGGTTCTCTGGTTGGCATTTTATTATTGTCGCCAGTCATGACTGCTGTAGCAATCGGCGTGAAGCTGAGTTCACCGGGTCCCGTCCTGTTCCGTCAGGTGCGCTATGGGATTGCCGGAAAACCCATCGGCGTCTATAAATTCCGTTCGATGCGGGTTGCGAGCCGCGATGCACCGGTAATTCAGGCGACGGTCAACGATCCCCGCGTTACTGCATTCGGCAGTTTCATTCGCCGCACTTCTCTGGATGAGTTGCCGCAATTATTCAATGTTTTGTCCGGCGATATGAGTCTGGTCGGTCCACGGCCGCATGCCGTGTCCCACAATGAGCTCTATCGTAAGCTAGTGAGTGGCTATATGTTCCGCCATAAAGTGAAACCCGGCATTACCGGCTGGGCTCAGGTAAACGGTTTGCGCGGTGAGACCGAAACACTGGAAAAGATGCAGAAACGCGTTGATTACGATTTGTACTATGTACAGCACTGGTCGTTCTGGCTGGATATTGTGATCATCTGGCGTACCATCAAAGTGCTGTTTGGCGACAAAAACGCTTACTGACAAATTCAACACGAATAAAAACGGCGGACAGCTTACGATGTCCGCCGTTTTTTGATTGCAAATCAGCGCAGACGTTTTTTCAGGGACCGCAGTTGTTCACCGAAAGCGGAGGATTTGAATTGCTCACGCCCTTTCCAGAATGCTCTCAGCAACCCGCCACGCCACGCAGGCGCAGTCAGCACACCTTCGCTGAGTGAGATGTGACCCGTTGAAAATCGTTGCTTATACGCCTGCTCTCCCCTGCCCAGATCAATCATGCCTAAGCCTTGCTGTGCTGCAGCTTCAGCACAGCGTGCCAGCAAGATCAGCCCCGGTGAGTATTCTGAATAACGAGTGTCATACCATGGGAACCAGTAGTGCAAAGTGTGCGCAGAACGGATTCCGAAATGTGCGGCGATCATCACATCACCGGCGTAAAGCCCGGACAATACGCCGGCAAACAGAGGGGCCTGTGCTGAATGCAGCATTTCCATGCTCTGACGAATCCACGCGGTTTGGAAAATATCGGCCTGCGGCCCGAGAGTACGGACAAACTGGTCAGATTTTCCGGCAAGCAGCGCCTGCAAGTCGCTGACGGATGCACTGTGCCAGACGAACCTGACGGGCCCGATCTTATTACCCAGCTTGCGAACACTGGTTTCAATTTTCTTAAATAAGCCAGCTTCCCTGCCCGTCTGCAACCTCTGCTGATAGGCAGCATAACCACCACTCAGATTCATTGTCAGACTGCGCGAAGTTTTCCATGTGAACGGTGCGAACTCACTGAATGCCGTCGGGACGTGATTAAAATCTAATCGTGAACTCTCTGCTGCGCGTAATCCTTTCGTGCAATCCGGCTCACAAACGCCATTTCTGATCCAGCCCTGATAATCAGTCAGCCCCTCGCCAACAACAGTGGTTTTTCCATTGTTCTGATGAAAAGGCAGAATGCCAGTAATACTGCCGTTCTGTTCCGCCAGCAGCAGGTACACGTCCTTACGGACGCTGGCCATCACCTGCGTATAGGCGGGATGGTAATAAGGACTTTGATACAGCGGATCAGATTGCAGCAAGACCAGCCATTGAGCGATCACAGCCTGATCAAGTTCACTGCTGTGGATTCGTGTGTATTTCATTGCTGTCCTGCGACTTTACAAAATAATCATGCAAATTGATCAGCAAACCGGATTCGATACGCTGTTCGATGAAAGCGGAAAAATGACTGCCGTGCATAGGTTCATAGACAAATAAACGGTACACATCTGCCATATTGAGTTCTTTCGGATTGCGCGTCAGCATCCAGAACTCCTGTGGCCCTTCCGATAATTTCAGCCACGCTGCAGCACTGGCTGCAGAAACTTCCGGCACGACCCTTGCCACCCATTTCTTTTCAGCCATCCGTTCCAGCAGATTTTCAATTTCATCCAGACCAAAGCGGGTAGCAGCCCTCAACTGCATCAGACTCATCATTGCTTGCTGATCCTGCTCTCGCGCACGCACCAGCAAGCCCAGCAATTGCATTGCGTCATCGAATTCGCTGCCGGGTGCAGGAACATGCCACCAGCGTTCAAAGCGTACCACCGGCAGTGACGCCGCGATCACCGCGCCTATCAGTGTGATCATCCACGAAAGGTAAATCCAGACCAGAAAAATCGGAATCGCCGCCAGCGCTCCGTACACCATGGTGTAGGTCGGAAAGTGCGTAACGAATAAAGCAAAGCCGCGCTTAGCGATTTCAAATGCGCACGATGCCACAAAACCACCCCAGGCCGCATCACGCCAGTCCACACTGCGATTCGGTACGGTGGTGTACAGCAAGGTGTATGCGCCCATCGTGAACAGGATGGAAATGGCGGTGTACGCGACGCCGCCGATAAACGGCAGTGTTCCGACCACGCCGCTTGTTGCAGTAAACAAATAAGAAGTTACCGAGATCGACGCGCCGATCAGCAACGGCCCCAGCGTCACAATGGCCCAGTACACCAGCAGACTCTGAAAGAAAGGACGAGGACGTTTCACCTGCCAGATCTGGTTAAAGGCTTTATCAATCATTGCCATGGTGGCAATGGCGGTGAACATCAGCATCACACCACTGACCGCGGACAAGCGTGTTGCCTTCGTTGCGAACTGCGTTAAATAGCCGAGAATCGTATTCGCAAATGCCTTTGGCATCAGGTTTTGTACAAAATACGCTTCCAGCGATGTGCGGAAGGTATTAAACAGAGGAAACGCAGTGAAGATCGCCAGCGCAACGGTGATAATCGGTACGATTGCCAGCACAGATGTCATGGTGAGACTGCCTGCCACCTGCGTCAGCCTGCCTTCGCGCAGCCGGCGTAATCCGAACTTCAGTAAGTTTTGAGTTTGTCGCCAGCTAATCAAGCGCATCATATTCTTTTTCATTCATACACTGCGCTATTTTAATAAGTTTCGTAGCTAAAGGCTCATATAATACGCGCCATGAATACGATCTCTATCCTCATTCTCTATTATTCACGTCATGGCGCAACACATGCACTGGCAGAACTGATTGCGCAGGGCGTGGAAAGTGTCGCCGGATGTGAAGCACGTCTTCGTACCGTTCCACCCGTATCTGCGAATTGTGAAGCGACTGCGCCTGCGATTCCGGATGACGGGCCACCTTACGTCGAAGTGGAAGATTTACGCGAATGTGCTGCGCTGGCACTTGGTTCACCGACACGTTTTGGCAATATGGCAGCACCGCTGAAATATTTTCTTGATTCGACCAGTGCCGAATGGCTGTCAGGATCGCTGGCGGGCAAACCGGCTTGTGTATTCACCTCTACCGGCAGCATGCACGGCGGTCAGGAATCCACCTTACTGAGTATGATGCTGCCGCTGATGCATCACGGCATGATGATCCTTGGTATTCCTTATTCGGAACCGGATCTGATGCTGACGTCCAGCGGTGGCTCACCTTACGGTGCAACCCATTGGTCTGGCCTGGACGGCAAGCAAAAAATCACCGAAGAAACCCGCAAACTGGCAATTGCCGTCGGTAAGCGTCTGGCAAGTACTGCGCTTGCGCTCGAACGGGGTCGCACATGATACTGTCGCCTAAGCAAATTCGCGGACATCAGCTGGCGCTGGTTAGCTGGATTCTGCTGATCCTTTTGTGCATCGTCTGGGAAATGTGGCTTGCCCCGTTACGCACGGGCGGCTCCTGGCTTGCACTGAAGGCACTGCCATTACTGTTTCTGGCGAAGGGCATGCTCAGAAAAGATAATTACACCCTGCAATGGGGCTCAATGCTGGTGTGGTTGTATTTTACCGAAGGCATAGTGCGCGGCTTCAGTGATACAAATCAGCTGTCCGCGTGGCTGGCAATCACGGAACTGGCCTTATCACTGAGTTTATTTACCGGCATCGCGGTCTATCTGTATCCCATGAAAAAAGCTGCTAAACGTGCGAAAAAAGCGGCTTCCGTGCCTGCGGAGTAAGAAATGCTGTCTGCACCACATCTGTCTGTTGCTGATTTTCTGCATGCCTGCAAAGCGATCACCGGTGAGCAATATGTTTTGTCGGCTGCCGAAGACAAGCAAGTCTTTGAGTCTGAATGGCGTGGCCGTATGCGCGGCGATGCGCTGGCGGTTGTTTTACCCTCCGATACAGCGCAAGTCGCCGCCATCGTCAAATTATGTCGCAAGGCAAACATTGCGATTGTTCCGCAAGGCGGTAACACCGGACTGGTGCTTGGCAGCATTCCAACCGCACCACAAACTGCGATTATTTTATCGACACGCAGACTGAACCGTATTCGTGCAGTTGATGCCGACAGCAATACCATGATTGCGGAAGCCGGCTGCACGCTGGCAGCGGTACAACAAGCTGCAACGGATGTTGACCGATTATTTCCGCTGTCGCTGGCATCGGAAGGCAGTTGCACGATAGGCGGCAATCTGTCCACCAATGCCGGTGGCACTGCTGTTTTACGTTATGGCAATACACGCGATCTTTGTCTGGGACTGGAAGTCGTCACGGCTGACGGTGAGGTCATCTCGCAGTTACACGGCCTGCGCAAAGACAACACCGGCTACGACCTGAAACAATGGTTCATCGGTGCGGAAGGGACGCTGGGCATTATCACTGCAGCGGTGCTGAAGCTGCATCCGCAACCGCGCACACGCTGCACTGCATTACTGGCTGTCAGCTCGCCGGAAAATGCACTGCAAATTTTGCGACTCGCCGGCACGTGCTTCGGGCCTGCGCTCACGACGTTTGAACTGATTTCCGGCGTTTGTACCGAACTGGTACTGCAACATATTCCGGGAACCAGGCAAGTTTTCCCGCAGCAGCATCCCTACCAGATATTGCTGGAAGTGTCTGATTTTCATCCGGCCAGTCACACGCTCGCATTATGGGAAAACTTCGAGCAGGAATTAATGCAGGCTGACCTGATACTCGACGGTGCGTTAGCCGGTTCGGTGGCGCAGGCCAACGATTTCTGGAAGCTGCGCGAATCGATTTCCGAAGCGCAGGCAAAAGCTGGGCGCAATCTGAAGCATGATATTTCTGTTCCTGTGGGACGCATCCCCGCATTTATTGCGGAAACAGGCGCCCTACTCGCTGCAGCCTGTCCGGGAGCGCAAGTCGTGTGCTTCGGGCATATGGGCGATGGCAATCTTCACTTCAACGTCAATACCCAGCAAGTCGACCGTCAGGTAAATCCGGAGGCACTGGATGATACTGCCGTCAGTCGGCTCATTCATGATCAGGTTCACCGGTTTGGCGGATCATTCTCCGCCGAGCATGGTGTCGGCGCGATGAAGCGTGACGATATGCTGCGCTATAAGTCTGAAACTGAGCTTTCAATGATGCGTGCAGTCAAGCAAGCCTTAGACCCCGCTGGTATCATGAATCCGGGCAAAATCTTGTAATTCAATAAAGTTTCCATGAAAGTACACTCCCTGTTATCGCATAGTCTGGCACTCAGCTTATTGTTTGCGCTGCCGCCCCTGTCTGCACAAGCCGATATCATGCGCTGTGAAAAAAACGGACAAGTGATCTATCAGCACGATGCCTGCCCGAAAGGAACGAATTCGCTGGGCCAGCTGAAGCCCTTGCCTGCACCATCCGAAAAGCAAAAGAAAGAAGCGCGCCGGCACGCAGATCAGGACAAAAAACAGGCTGACCAGATGCGCGGTCAGCGTTTGAAACGCGAAGAGAAAAGTGAACGTGAAGCTAAACGTGCGATTGCCAGCTCCGAAAAAGCCCGCGTTTTATGCGATAAAGCGAAGCTGCGCGTAAAGTGGGCTGAAGAAGATGCCCGTGGTGCAGGACCGAAACAGGAAAATAAGGCGCGCCAGAAACTGCGTCGCGAGAAAGAAAAAGCTGAGCTCAGCTGCAAAAATTCACGCTGATTCCCACTTACTTGCGTGCACCGGCTGCATCCACATCAAGCCGCCGTTCGTATCCCTGAAATATATTATCAGCTGGCGCATAATCATTCTGTCTTTATCAAGAATGGAATTCTTATGCAAAGCCAGCTGTTTTCGCCTTTTCAAATTGGTCAATTAACCCTGCCAAACCGGATTGTAATCGCCCCGATGTGCCAGTACTCGGCGCAGGATGGCATGCCGTCGGACTGGCATCTGATGCATCTGGGTGCGATGTCGCATTCCGGCGCCGGTCTGCTGATCCTCGAAGCCACTGCCGTCGAAGCCCGCGGCCGCATTTCTCCGCTTGATCTGGGTATCTGGTCGGATGCTCACCGTGATGCGCTAAAAGATCTGGTGCAGCGTCTGCGCCAGTACTCTTCCATGCCGCTGGCGATTCAGCTTGCCCATGCAGGCCGCAAAGCCTCAAGCGCGGCGCCGTGGAATGGTGGCCAGTTACTCAGCGCCGAACAAGGTGGCTGGCAAACTGTGGCACCTTCGGCGATTCCGCACTACGCGCACGATGCCGCTCCAGATGCACTGACGCTGGACGACATTCAGGAAGTCCGCCAGGCATTTACGCAAGGTGCACGCCGCGCACTGGAAGCCGGTTTCGACAGCATAGAACTGCACGCGGCGCACGGCTACCTGCTGCATCAGTTCATGTCGCCGTTATCGAACCAGCGCACAGATCAGTACGGCGGCAGTCTGGAAAACCGTCTGCGCTTAACACTGGAAATTTTCGATGATATGAAGCAGGTGCTGCCAGCAAACTACCCGCTGGGTATTCGCATTTCCGCCAGTGACTGGGCCGAAGGCGGCTGGGATCTGGACAGTAGTCTGGCGCTGACCCGTGAACTGGAAAAACGCGGATGTGCTTTCATTCACGTCTCCAGTGGCGGACTGGCTGCGCATCAGAACATCCCGCTGGAGCCGGGTTATCAGGTACCGTTTGCCAAAGCGATCAAAGCCATCACGACGATGCCGGTGATTGCAGTCGGTCTGATTACCGAAGCTAAGCAGGCGGAACAAATTCTGCAGGAGCAGGAAGCCGATCTGATCGGTGTAGCCCGTGTGATGTTATACAACCCACACTGGCCATGGCACGCAGCGGCTGAACTGGGTGCAGGAATCCATGCGCCACGCCAGTACTGGCGCTCGCAGCCACGGGAAGTCAAAAACCTGTTTATCGGCATGTAAGTAAAAAACACTGAGCCTGATCCGGCTACAGGGTCAGGCTCAGGACCGTCGTCGTCATCAGAAACTACCTGAAAGTGCTCCGCAGCACCCGAAACTGCCTGAAATGCGCAGTTCAGCATAGCGATCTGACGGTCGTCGGCAGAAAGTCCGGCTCTCCGGAAATCACGAATGCGGATTTTCGCACAATGCCTGACCGTCATCCGCGATAACCGGCGCGACGTCCCTACCCGCCTGCGTTTGCAATACTGTCATAAAGAAAAACGGCCATCTTTGCTGATGGCCGCTTGCTGTTTGCTGTTTGCTGTTTGCTGTTTGCTGTTTGGGATGATGACTGGTAAGGAACAATGTGTCCAGCGCATCGAGGTTAGCATTACTGCGCTTTACCGTTCTGCTTCAGCACTTGCATTGCGCTTGCCAGCAGACTGCTCATGTCACCAAAATTGCCGGGAACGATCAGACTGTTATTGGTTTTGGCCAGTTTACCGAAGGCTTCTACATATTGTTCCGCGACTTTCAGATTCATCGCATCGCTGCCGCCTGGTTGCTGAATCGCGGATGCTGTGACGCGCAAAGCTTCGGCACTGGCCTGAGCAATCGCCAGAATCGCAGCCGCTTCACCTTCTGCACGGTTAATTGCAGCCTGCTTATCACCTTCAGACTTGGCAATCGCTGCTTCGCGCTCACCGCTCGCCAGATTGATCTGCTCCTGCTTACGACCTTCGGAAGCAGCAATCAGCGCGCGCTTTTCACGTTCGGCAGTGATCTGCGCCTGCATTGCGTGCAGAATTTCTTTCGGTGGTGTTAAGTCTTTGATTTCATAGCGCAAAACCTTCACACCCCAGTTCGCCGCCGACTCATCAATTGCATTCACCACGGTCGTGTTGATGTGGTCACGTTCCTCGAAGGTTTTATCCAGCTCCATCCGGCCAACGATAGAACGCAGGGTTGTCTGCGCCAGTTGCGTGATCGCGGCGATATAGTTGGAGGAACCGTAAGACGCCCGCATCGGGTCCGTCACCTGAAAATACAGAATACCGTCAACCTGCAGCTGGGTATTGTCTTTGGTGATACAGACCTGCGGCGGCACATCCAGCGGAATTTCCTTCAGCACGTGTTTATAGGCGATACGATCAATAAACGGCACGACAATATTCAGTCCCGGCCCCAGCGTGGAATGGTATTTACCCAGCCGCTCTACGACCCAGGCATGTTGCTGAGGAACGACATTCACTGTTTTCATTGCAAACACGATCACAACAAACAACAGGATCAGCGCAACTATCCCAAAACCTTCCATGAAAACCTCCGTATAACGATTGTTAGGCCCTGATTACGAACGGACGACCAGGGTATTACCACGCACTTCTTCAATCAGAAAATTGCCTGCCACCGGATGTCCGGCCAAAAGTTCGACATCCCACTGGCATCCGCGATGGCTGGCACGGGTGACAAAGCGACCATTACCGATATCGCGCCATTCATCGACACGGATTACCTGTCCGATATCCAGCGAGTTTTCGTTATCCGCCGATGTTGCCTTGCTCTGCGGCCGGATTTTATTCAGCATGGTGACGGCAGAAGCAGCGACAAACGCGGATACGATGATCTGCGGCGCCAGTCCGGCACCCGCATACGCAGCAATACCCCCCGCAACAAAGCCGATTGCGACCATCAGTAAATAAAATGTACCGGTCAGTATTTCTGCAATCAGCAGAATGCCGGTCAGTACGCCCCACCACATCCAGTCAGCCATGATTTTCTCCTTGTCGAAGTCTTACCATTCTTGGTTATTGTGTACATTTCTGCACCGGTAATTTTGATCCTATTTCACCTGCATTGCTTACGCGCATAAAAAAAGAGGCCCTTACGAGCCTCTTTTCTGTTCAACTTTACAACAAATCACTTCGCTGCCAGTTTTTTCCATGTTTCCACAACGGAATCCGGATTCAGAGAAATCGATTCTATGCCTTCCTGCATCAGCCACTCTGCGAAATCTGGGTGATCCGAAGGACCCTGACCGCAAATACCGACATATTTACCCGCTGCACGGCAGGCCGCAATCGCTTTCGATAACAGTGCGCGTACTGCAGGGTCACGCTCATCAAAGTCAGCTGCCAGCAATTCCATACCGGAATCACGATCCAGACCCAGCGTCAGTTGCGTCAGATCGTTAGAACCGATAGAGAAACCATCGAAGTATTCGAGGAACTGTTCAGCCAGAATCGCATTCGATGGTACTTCGCACATCATAATGACGCGCAGACCATTTTCGCCGCGTTTCAGGCCATTTTTTGCCAGCAGATCGATGACGCGTGCTGCTTGTGGCAGTGTACGTACAAACGGCACCATCAGCTCAACATTGGTCAGGCCCATTTCGTCACGGACGCGGCGCATTGCCTGGCATTCCATTTCAAATGCAGCGCCGAAGTCTTGCGCGATGTAACGCGCTGCGCCACGGAAGCCCAGCATCGGATTCTCTTCATCCGGTTCATAACGGGAACCGCCGATGAGTTTTTTGTACTCATTGGATTTGAAGTCAGACAAACGCACGATGACTTTTTTCGGCCAGAACGCAGCAGCAATCGTTGCAACGCCTTCTGCCAGTTTGTCGACGTAGAATGCTTTCGGCGAAGCATGACCACGCGCTACCGACTCAACCGCTTTTTTCAGCGCAGGGTCGATGTTCGGGTATTCCAGAATCGCTTTCGGATGAACACCAATATTGTTATTGATGATGAATTCCAGACGTGCCAGACCAACACCTTGATTCGGTACCGACTGGAAGTCAAAAGCCAGTTGCGGATTGCCAACGTTCAGCATGATTTTGACCGGCAGTTCAGGCAGTTCACCGCGAACTTCTTCGGTGATTTCTGTTTCCAGCAAACCGTCGTAAATCTTACCTTCGTCGCCCTCTGCACAGGACACAGTCACCAGTGTGCCGTCTTTAAGTGCTTCAGTTGCATCACCGCAACCCACCACAGCCGGAACACCCAGTTCACGCGCAATAATCGCCGCATGGCAGGTACGGCCACCACGGTTAGTTACAATCGCGGAAGCGCGTTTCATGACGGGTTCCCAGTTCGGGTCTGTCATATCGGCAACCAGTACGTCGCCCGGTTGTACGCGTTCCATTTCGGATGGGTCATTAATCACGCGGACAGGGCCTGCGCCGATTTTCTGGCCAATCGCACGACCGGAAGTCAGCACTGTACCGCTGCCTTTCAGACGGAATTTTTGCTGCGCATCATGCGCTTTTTCCTGCGACTTCACAGTTTCAGGACGAGCCTGCAGAATGTACAGTTTGCCGTCGCGGCCATCTTTACCCCACTCGATATCCATAGGACGACCGTAGTGCTTCTCGATGATCACGGCATATTTCGCCAGTTCAACGATTTCACGGTCTTCCAGCGAATAGCGGTTACGCAGTTCGATTGGTACATCCACAGTTTTCACCGAACGGCCAGCTTTGGCTTCGCCGGTGAATTCCATTTTGATCAGTTTGGAACCGATATTTTTGCGGATCACCGGCAGCTTGCCCAGTTCCAGCATTGGTTTGTGTACATAGAATTCGTCAGGATTAACCGCCCCCTGCACCACGGTTTCACCCAGACCATAACTGGAAGTGATGAAGACCACGTCTTTGAAACCGGATTCTGTATCGATGGTGAACATCACGCCGGCAGCGCCGGTATCAGAACGCACCATGCGCTGAATACCAGCGGACAGCGCAACTTCCGAGTGCGTAAAGCCTTTGTGAACACGGTAAGAAATCGCGCGATCGTTATACAGCGAAGCGAATACGTGTTTGATAGCTTCCAGCACGTTTTCAATACCGACCACGTTCAGGAAAGTTTCCTGCTGACCTGCAAAGGAGGCGTCCGGCAAGTCTTCCGCAGTCGCAGAAGAACGTACCGCAAACGACACTTCGCTTTCAGAGTCAGCTACCAGACGGTGATAAAACGCTTCGATCTCCGCCAGCAAACGTGGCTGGAATGGCGTTTCCACGATCCATTCGCGGATTTCCGCACCGGCTTTCGCCAGTTCTTTGACATCATCGATATCCAGCGATGCCAGACGTTGTTCGATTTTTGTTGCCAGAGAGCTTTCGCCGTCTTTGCTGTATTCCAAGAAGTCACGGAAAGCTTGCGCTGTGGTGGCAAAGCCACCCGGGACGCGGACGCCGGCAGTTGCCAGCTGGCTGATCATTTCACCCAGCGAAGCATTTTTACCGCCAACCGACTCCACATCGGTCATCCTTAACTCTTCAAACGAAGCAACGTACACGGCTTCTTTTACTGCGTCAGACATAACAACCCCATTTTGATGATAAGAAATCTGTCGCAGCGCGATTTACATCATGCACCCGGAATATTTTTATTCTTCTTTGCACGGGGAACGATAAAATGCACTACTGTTGCTCCATTTTACATGCTGTACTGCAAAATTGATCTAGCCTAGAAAATATATTCGAGTAATTGTTTTCACCGAACACTTTCATTATTTTTGACCTGATTCTGTATGAACTCATCCGCTAACAGCACAATGCCCATCGCCAACCGTACCGTGTTTTTCGTTTCTGACGGTACCGGTATCACAGCGGAAACTTTTGGCCACTCAGTACTGACCCAGTTTGATATGAAATTCAAACAAGTGCGCCTGCCTTTCATCGATACGCTGGATAAGGCACACGAAGCGGTGCGCAAGATCAATGAAGCCTTTGAAAAAGAAGGCGCCCGCCCTATCGTCTTTTCCACACTGGTCAAAACCGATCTGGCAAAAGTGATTTTTGCCTCCAAAGGCATGCATATGGATTTGATCCAGACTTTTGTTTCCCCGCTGGAACAGGAACTGGGCGTGAAATCCACCCATACCATCGGTCGCAGTCACAATGTTGCAGACACGGAAGAATATAAAAACCGTATCGAAGCAATCAATTTTTCGCTGGCGCATGATGATGGTCAGTCCGACAAAAATCTGTCGACTGCCGATGTGATTCTGGTCGGCGTTTCGCGTAGTGGTAAAACACCAACAAGCCTGTATCTGGCGATGCAATACGGCATTAAAGCCGCCAATTACCCGCTGATTCCGGAAGATTTCGAACGCGGCAAGTTGCCATCCTGCCTTCCGGCTTATAAACACAAGTTATTCGGTCTGAGTATTTTGCCGGAGCGCTTATCGGAAATCCGTAACGAACG
Source organism: Cognatundibacterium luofuense (assembly GCF_018139685.1). Lineage (GTDB taxonomy): Bacteria > Pseudomonadota > Gammaproteobacteria > Burkholderiales > Burkholderiaceae_D > Undibacterium > Undibacterium luofuense. Next base: position 140,806 of record NZ_JAGSPN010000004.1, on the reverse strand, counting down.
CCGCCCTGGCAGCAAATATGCGTCACTGGAAAACTGCCGTTACGAAGTCAACGAAGCGGAAGCACTGATGCGTAAAGAAGGCATACGCTGGCTGTCATCGACGGCAAAGTCGATAGAAGAGATTTCAACGACTATCCTGCAGGAAATTAAAGCTGACGTCCGCATCTACTGATGCGCTGCTAAAGGCAAGTGTTGCCTGTAGCAAAATCTGAGAGACAAAAAAGCACCGGTATCCAGAAAGGAACCGGTGCTTTTTTGTTTTGCCGGAAAACATCAGCCAGCCTTACCTGAGATAAAAATTCCGGCGAATGAAACGATCTTGCCGGATAAGTCAGCTTAACCGCCCGAAACAGCGCTTCAAAGGCCTGAAAATGCCTCAAATGCGGATTCTGGCACAGCAATCTGGCGGTCGTCGGCAGAAAGTCCTGCTCTCACAAAATGCCAAATGACGATATTTGCACAATCTGTCATTCAGCACTCGGAACAAATCGCCGCTGACTCTATGCGTTCGCGGACGCTAACAGCTCCACCGAACTGCGATAACAGTACAGCGAGCAGCTTTGCAGAGCGATCAGGCCAGCAATTGCCGCCTTTGTTCAAAGAAACATACGGCAGCACTCGCCGCCACATTCATAGATTCAATTTTCGGGGATTGCGGAATCGTCACAGTCAGATCGGCACGCTGCATCAGCTCCGCAGACACACCGCTGCCTTCGTGACCAAACAGCCAGGCAACCGGACGCGCCAGATTAGCTGCATAAATCGTGGTTTCAGTATGCGAACTGGTCGCACACAGTGGCATCTGCAGCTTGTCTGTAATGGCAGACAGTTCCAGTCCTTCGTAAATATTCAGTGCAAAATGCGCGCCCATGCCGGCACGTAATACCTTTGGCGACCATGCTGCCACCGTGCCTTGCCCACAAATCACATGCTGAATTTCTGCCGCTGCGGCGCTGCGCAAAATAGAACCCAGATTACCCGGATCCTGTACGCCGTCCAGCAGCACAACGGTGTCGTGCAGGCCGTCAGGCACAGCGCAAACCGGTGTATCGATCAGCAAAGCCACCGGCACGCCGTTTTCCACCTGACTCAGCGCCGCATATAAGGCATCCGGCAGACAGATTACTTCTGAACCGCGGTCTTCTGCACGTGCCACCAGCGGTACCACTTCGGACATGCGCATGCCGCTTTCCGAGACGATCATGATGGCTTTTGCGCTGATGTGGTCAAAGTAGGCATCGCACAGGTGAACGCCGTCGAGTATCGTTTTTCCGGCTTTTTTGCGGGCTTGTGCGCTCGACGCCAGTTGCCGCATCTCTTTGTAGCGTGGATTGTCGCGAGAAGTAATGTGTTTCATATCAACCTAATAATTTTTTAACCGGCCCGAAAGATTTCCGGTGCACCGGCGTCACGCCGTGCTGTGCCAGACGCGCCAGATGCAGTGCGGTCGGGTAACCTTTGTGCTGATCGAAAGCGTAATCCGGATATTGCTGATGCAACACCATCAGTTGCGCGTCCCGCGCAGTTTTGGCCAGAATCGACGCGGCTGAAATTTCCGCAACTTTATCGTCGCCTTTCACAATCGCCTCGGAACGAATTTTCATCACAGGACAGCGATTGCCATCAATCAGCGCCAGTTCGGGAACAATTGCCAATCCCTCCACCGCCCTGCGCATGGCCAGCATCGTTGCCTGCAGAATATTCAGTTCATCGATTTCTTCAACACTGGCTTCAGCGATATGCCACGCCAGCGCTTTTGCCTTGATTTCTTCTGCCAGCGCATCACGCTGGGCTTCACTTAACTTTTTGGAATCACGCAAACCGGTGATTGGTTTATCGGGATTCAGAATCACCGCTGCGGCAACTACGGAACCGGCCAACGGACCACGCCCTGCCTCGTCCACACCACAGCGCAGAATATCTTCTTCTATCGCAAATAAATCCAGCGTAGTACTCATTTGAACTCCTGCACAAACGCGCTGACCGCGTGGGTATCCAGATGATAGTGACACAATTGCTGCCAGTCGCCTTTTACAGAATAAGCAGTCAGCACCGGTACCAGTTCATCGTATTGCTCAGTCAGCGCCGGATCGGCGTCCACATCAGCGATTTCCAGTTGATACGGCAAATCACCAAGCAAAGCGCGCAACGCCACTTCCATGTCTTCGCATAAATGACAGTAACTACGGGAATACAGGATAAATTTCAGCATGAGCGTTTTTTCCGGATAAAAAAAGAGCCAGCCCGCACGGGCTGGCTCCCAACAGAGTGATTTTATGCTTATTGCTGCGGTTTAAGCAATACGAACTGAGAAACACGATCGCGACGTACCAGCACGACTGCTGCCTTCTTCGGATCCAGCTTCGCCACAATGGCAGCAAACTGTTTAGCATCTTTCACTTCGAGCTGATTCAGCGACAGGATATAGTCGCCCGGCATAATGCCAGCCGCCGCTGCAGCGCCATCAACCGCTTCCACCACGACACCGCCGGATTGCAAATCGCGTTTTTGCGCATCGCTGAGGTCCGTTACTGTTAAACCCAGCGAATTGGCGATTTCTTTCTTGGACTTTTTATCAGCTTTTTGCGCAGTTTTATCAGTTTCTGCCTCACCAATCACCAGCGCCACTTCACGCTGTGCGCCATTGCGCCAGACGGAAATATTCGCTTTCGTATCGGGTTTCAGCGCGCCGACTGCACGGGTCAGATCCACCGGTTTTTCGATGACTTGTCCGTTGAATTTCAGGACTACATCACCGTCACGCAAGCCTGCTTTTTCTGCCGGAGAACCCGGTTCAACTTGCGCAATCACCACGCCCTGCACTTTTGGCAAGCCAATTTGCTCAGCGATGTCTTTCGACAACTCAGCGATCCGTACACCCAGACGGCCACGCGACACCTTACCGCCAGCTTTGATTTGTTCAGAAACGCGAATCGCTTCATCGATCGGGATCGCAAACGAAATACCCATATAACCACCGGAGCGGCTGTAAATCTGCGAGTTAATACCAATGACTTCACCGCGCATATTGATCAGCGGCCCACCCGAATTACCCGGATTCACTGCAACGTCAGTCTGGATTAAAGGCACAAAATCACCGGTGTCACGGGCTTTGGCTGACACAATCCCTGCGGTCACAGTATTTTCCAGATCAAATGGTGAACCGATTGCAATCACCCATTCGCCGGCACGCACTTTAGACGAATCACCGACATTCACTTTCGGCAGATTTTTTGCCTCAATTTTCAGCACCGCAACATCGGTCTTCGCATCACGGCCAACTACCTTAGCCTTGAATTCGCGCTTATCGGTCAGCTTCACATACACTTCCGACGCGCCTTCAATCACATGCGCATTAGTCAGCACGTAGCCGTCAGCAGAAACGATAAAACCAGAACCCACGCCGCGCGGGATTTCTTCTTCATGCTGCGGCGTTGAGCGCTTTTTCGGCGCCGCCTTCGGTACCGGCATACCCCAGAAACGACGGAAGAACTCCAGCGCAGGATCTTCTTCTGCAAAGCCGTTACCGGCCTGTATTTTTTCGGTTGTGCGGATATTTACCACTGCAGGCCCAACTTTATCCACGAGCTCAGTAAAGTCCGGCAGCCCTGCAACGGCAGAGCTGGCTGCATGAGTTTGTGGCATCAGATGACTGGCCAGCGGGAAGGCGCCCGCCAGTCCGCTCAGCACTGCAAATGCGACGATCGTTTTTTTCAAAGGAAAAAGTTTATTCTCTTTCATAGACTCGTTCTCGATGATTATTTAACTGGCCGGAATTCCAGTGAGCTGACAACCTGGCGCACTACTGAGGCAGGCACCTCACCGACTACTGTTATCCATGCATCGCCGACCCTGCGTGCAGTGATATTCATTGCTCCCTGCTGAATACTGCCCTCTGTACGTCCCTCGGAATCCGGCTCAACGAACACAGAAAAAGCACCTAAACCGTCAGAGAAAGTCATTTGTATGACCGGATGGGTCTTACCGCCAACACCACCGGAAATCAGACGTTTAATTTCTTTTGTCTTTTTATAGCCGGCTGGTAACTGCTTGACGATCCATCCCGAACTTATATTGGATTGCACCGTCAGATTTTCAATACGCCAGTTCGCGACGCCGTTAAATCCTGGCTTCAGCTTTGCACGGTCAATATCACCGACTTGCAACTGGGTAAATGCAATCTGTTCAATTACTTCATTACGGGTATTTACGGTCTGTGCACGCAAAAGCAAATTGCTGTTTTTGTCAGCGCATAATTTGTAGCCGTATCTGAATCCATCCTTTGGATCCAACAGGTAAGTCTGGCAATCAAGACCCGCAACACGGGCGGACTCGCCTTTACGGATATGATAAATCTCTGCAAGTGCCTGCGCGTTTTGTGTCAGCAGCGCCGGAAAAGATTCCGGGTTGACGTCTTTTTCTACCTGAACCAGCTTTTGCTCCGGCAGATAGCAAGAAACTTCATCGTTACGGCGGATATATTCACGCGGCTTTCCGTCCAGAATTTCCAGCTTCTCGATTTCGTTACCGCCGTCGTTCACGTGTGTGATGCGGGACGTGCGAATCTGGCTCGCTTGCTGATAAACAAACGTGCCCGAATAGTTAAGCTTTTGTGCAGCAAGCTGGATACTTTTCAGAACTTTCTGAGGATCATTTTTTTCCCCGGTGCCCGCCGCAAATGCAAAAGCACTTCCGGCCAGCAACAACATTCCGAGGTAAATTTTTTTATACAGCATCGTTTACGTCTTCACTTTTCCTGAGCAGGCTGAGTAACCACGGCTGCTTTACTGATTGTCGGAGAAAACCGCTGATGTGCGACCAGATAACTGTCAATGCGCGGATCACGCAGCATTTCAAGCTGATTCGACTTGACTACCGCCACCTCTTCACTTGCAGAAGCTTGTGCAGACCGTACTTCCGGTTTCGCGGACGCCAACTGAAAGCCTCTTTTCGCTGCAACCATCTCGCTGTCACCCTGTGCCGGCATTCTGCCCGTTCCGCCTGTCTGAGGCAGCAAAACAAAGGCCATCAGACCGGCAGCAATTGCACCGGCAAAGCCCCATTTATAAGGTGCATAGTTCTTGTGCACCGCACCCGTTTCCTGTGCGTTGCGTAACGGAGCCGAAAGAATGACAGGCTCTGATGCAAACCGCTCAGCAAATTTCTCGTTAAAGGACGAACTCATCGGCACATTCAGATCATCTGAGCGCAGTGCATCACCAATCTGGTGGTAAAGGTTCCAGTCGTCTTTACGATCGGACTGTCCTAACTGACGAATCAAGGCATCTAACTCTGCATGATCTGCTTCGCCATCCATCAGGGCTGACACAGCTTCTTTTTCGCGATCAATATGGTTCATAATTTTCCTGCACTTCTTTCCGTACAACGCTTACCAGCGCTGATCAATATTGGTTCCAAGCAAGGGCCGCAACTTTTCTGCAATCGCTTCACGGGCTCTGAATATCCGGCTACGAACTGTTCCAATCGGACAAAGCATGACTTCTGCGATTTCGTCGTAACTTAAACCTTCAATTTCGCGCAACGTAATTGCATTTCTCAGCTCTTCGGGCAATGCATGCATTGCTGCATTAACCGTCTGAGCAATTTGCTTACTAAGCAACAGAGATTCCGGTGTATTAATATCTTTCAAACCATCTGCATCAGCAAATCCCTCGGCCTCATCAACATCAGCGTCGGTCGAAGTTGGCGCTTTTCGTCCCTGAGTCACAAGGTGGTTCTTTGCTGTATTAATACCTATCCTGTAAAGCCATGTATAAAACGCAGATTCCCCGCGAAAGTTTGGCAACGCGCGGTACGCCTTAATAAATGCCTCCTGCACAACATCTTCAGCCTCAGCCTGATCGTAGACGAGCCGCGACACGAGCCGCATCAGTTTCCGCTGGTATTTGGAAACCAGAAGCTCGAAAGCCTTTTTATCACCACGCTGGACGCGTTCAACCAGTATCTGGTCTATTTCGCGTTCTGTTGTCACTCAATTATCCTTATTATTTTCCGGCTCTAATCCGGTAAGCATCTCATCGCTTACGTTATATAGAACAACAGTCTTCCCGGTAAGTTCCCGCGTAAATCGTAAAATTTCGTTTCAATGCGTTTTTTCCGTCTTCATACCCGCCACAAAGACCCGGAGTCTCCGCCATTCTTCACTTGTCATCATATCCATAGTTATCAGGCACTGATAATCCCGAGACTGCTCATCGACAGCCCTGAGCGAGATCAACCAAGGCAAGTTAAGGTCGGATGCAAGGCAATTAAACTCGGCCAATCCGTTCCCGGCATACAATAAAAGACCCAAGCTTCCATCGGGTTTAAGCAGAATTGTCTTCCGGCATTCCACTCTGGTATGCCAGTAGTGCAACCAAAAAATCAGCACTACTATCACAACCGGAAGAACCAGTCCCCTGGACCAATAAGAAACCATCAGAGAAATGCCTGCTAGACATAAAATCATCTGAAAGCCACCTATCAGCGACAACAGACTCGAATTTTTTAACGGGATCAAAATAATTTTCCCATAAAAAAAGCGCCTTATTCATATGAACAAGGCGCTCAGATTTCAATTGAAAGAAATCAGACTTTTCCGAAAATCAGCGTACCGTTAGTGCCGCCAAAACCGAAAGAGTTTTTCATTGCATAGTCAATTTTCATCTCGCGAGCAACATTCGGAACGTAGTCCAAATCGCACTCAGGATCAGGGTTGTGCAAATTGATCGTTGGCGGTGCAATCTGATGATGTACAGCGAGGACTGTAAACACAGATTCCAGACCGCCGGCACCACCCAGCAAGTGACCAGTCATCGACTTCGTCGAGCTAATTGCAAGCTTTGCTGCATGATCACCAAACGCTGCCTTGATCGCATCCGTTTCGTTCTTATCACCCAGCGGCGTAGATGTGCCGTGCGCATTCAGATACTGAATATCAGAAGCTTTCAGATCCGCATCCTTCAATGCGTTGATCATACTGCGACGAGGACCATCCATACTTGGTGAAGTGATATGGTAGGCGTCGCCGCTCATGCCGAATCCAAGCACTTCTGCGTAGATTTTGGCGCCACGTGCCTTTGCATGCTCGTATTCTTCCAACACCATTACACCAGCACCTTCGCCAAGAACAAAACCATCACGGTCTTTATCCCATGGACGCGAAGCGGTTGCTGGGTCATCGTTACGGGATGACAAAGCACGAGCAGCCGCAAAGCCACCAACACCCAGAGGTGAAATGGTCGACTCAGCACCACCGGCAACCACCACATCAGCATCACCGTATTCAATCATACGTGCTGCAGAACCAATGCAGTGCAAACCCGTTGTACATGCTGTCACCAGCGACAGGTTTGGCCCCTTGAGACCATATCTGATCGACAAATGGCCGGAAATCATATTGATGATCGAAGCAGGCACAAAGAACGGGCTGATACGGCGCGGACCGCGCTCAGTCAGCACTTCTTTTGTCTCCTCAATCATCGGCAAGCCCCCGATACCGGAACCAACGATAACGCCGATACGCTCGGCATTTTCTTCGGTGACGACCAGACCTGAATCCTGAAACGCCTGCACGCCCGCTGCGATACCAAAATGAATAAAGGTATCCATCGAACGTGCTTCTTTCGCAGGAATGTACTCTTCAACGTTGAAGCCCTTCACTTCTCCGGCAAAATGCGTAGAGAAAGGAGTGGCATCAAATTTAGTGATCGTAGCGATACCGGACTGACCCGCTTTCGCGGCATCCCATGCGCTGGTAACCGAGTTACCAATCGGGGAAATACAACCCAGGCCGGTGACGACAACACGACGTTTATGCGTACGACTCAAGCGCTTCTCCTGAATGTTGATAATCGTGCTGATTACGCGCTAACGTGCTTTGTCGCGTAGTCGATAGCTTGTTGTACGGTAGTGATTTTTTCAGCTTCTTCGTCAGGAATTTCCATTTCGAATTCATCTTCCAGCGCCATTACCAGCTCAACGGTGTCCAGAGAGTCTGCACCCAGATCGTCAACAAAAGAGGATTCAATTTTGATGTCAGCTTCTGCGACGCCCAGTTGTTCTGCGACGATTTTCTTAACGCGTTGTTCGATATCGGACATGTGTATCTCCAGTGAAAAAATCAAAAATAAGGGGCCCGTTTAAGGTGCGCGCATTTTATCAGGTTTATACGCCAAAAAAGCAAGCCCCGGGTTAATTAGCGACATTTGCTGTTATTTTCAGCAAAATCACCATTAAAATCCAGCAATTAAGCCAGATACATACCACCATTTACGTGCAGCGTTGTACCCGTAATGTAACCTGCATCACGCGAAGCAAGGAATACTGTCGCAGCAGCAATATCCTCAGGGCGACCAAGTTTAGCCATCGGGATTTGCGACAAAATTGCAGCTTTCTGATCATCCGTCAGCGCCTGCGTCATGTCGGTATCAATAAAACCGGGAGCGATGCAATTGACAGTAATATTGCGACTGCCAATTTCCCGTGCGAGTGCACGACTCATGCCGGCAACACCTGCTTTTGCAGCAGCATAGTTCATTTGTCCGGGATTACCGGAAGAACCCACAACAGAAGTAATATTAATGATACGGCCATGCTTTGCTTTCATCATGCCACGCAGTACAGCGCGCGATAAACGTGCTACCGCCGAAAGATTTGTGGAAATCACGTTATCCCACTCTTCTTCTTTCATGCGCATCGCCAATTGATCCTGAGTAATTCCGGCGTTATTTATCAAAACCGATAATGCGCCGTATTCTTTCTGGATTTCATCTACCAGTACCGACGTCCGCTCAATGTCATTTACATTGAATACAACGCCCTTCCCGTTCACGCCAGCCTCAGCAAAATAAGCCGTAATTGCTGCAGCTCCGGACTCTGAAGTGGCAGTTCCCACAACTTTAGCGCCGGATTTTGCCAGCGCAAGCGCAATTGCCTTACCAATACCACGCGATGCGCCGGTGACCAGTGCAACTTCATTTTCTAAAGACATGTTCATTTCAGTGTTTCCAGTACTTTTTCGAGTGTTACCTGATCGTAAATCGCATCGCCGATCAAATCGGCATGAATTCGCTTCGTCAGCCCTGCAAGTACTTTACCGGGTCCGCACTCGATAATGTGCGTAATACCACTCTGCTGCATAGCCTGAACACTCTCAACCCAGCGCACTGGACTCGCAGCCTGTCGAACCAATGCATCCTTAATAGACTGAGGGTCGGTAATAATTGCAACATCGACGTTATTAATTAGCGGAATTGACGGAGCAGAAAAGCTAACGTCTGCAAGATATTCACGCAAACGGTCAGATGCAGGCTTTAACAAAGATGAATGAAACGGTGCTGAAACCGGCAATGGCAGCGCACGTTTGGCACCTTTTGCCTTTGCAATCTCGCAAGCACGCTCCACTGCAGCCTTAGTGCCCGCAATGACTACCTGGGCTGGCGCATTGAAATTAACCGCTTCAACTACATCACCCTGCGCAGCCTCATTACATGCGGCACGCACATCTTCATCGGACAAACCGAGGATTGCTGCCATACCGCCCTGTCCGACCGGAACTGCTTCCTGCATCACTTTTGCACGGAAGCGCACCAGAGGAACTGCATCTTTAAATGCAATAACACCTGCGGCAACCAATGCAGAGTATTCGCCGAGACTATGTCCGGCAACCAGGCGCGGCAATTTTCCACCAGCAGCAATCCATGCACGATACGTGGCAACAGCCGCCGTCAGCATGACAGGCTGCGTATTCGTCGTCAGATCCAGTTCTTCTTTCGGGCCTTCAGCAATCAGTTTTGCAAGATCCATACCAATTGCATCAGAGGCTTCAGCTATGGTTTCTGCAACAACCGGGTTTTCACCAAACCCGTTAAGCATACCAATTGCCTGCGATCCCTGACCGGGAAAGACGAATGCAAATTGCGTCATAGTAATTTTCTTCCTCGTGTAAAAATATCGTCAGATCTGAACGATGGCGGCACCCCAGGTAAATCCGCCACCCACGCCTTCCAGCAACACTTTATGTCCAGCCTGAATGCGCCCATCCCGCACCGCCAGATCCAGCGCCAGTGGGATAGAAGCCGCCGACGTATTGCCGTGCTGATCTACAGTCACAATCAGCTTCTCGAGTGGAAGCTGCATTTTCTTTGCAGTTCCGTGCATGATCCGGATGTTGGCCTGATGCGGAACCAGCCAGTCGATATCAGTTGCTTTCAAGCCAGCCATATCCAATACTTCATTTGCGACTTTATCGAGTGCGGTTACGGCCAGCTTAAACACTGCCTGCCCATCCATATGGAGATAAGCGCTACCCTCAACTGCGCCCTGACCAACCTGGCCAGGAACACATAAAATATCGGTATAACTACCATCGGCATGCAATTTTGTCGCCAGCACGCCGGGTGTTTCGGAGCGGGAAAGCACAACTGCGCCGGCACCATCACCAAACAGAACACAAGTCGTGCGGTCTTCAAAATTGAGGATACGGGAAAAAACTTCTGCACCGATAATCAGCGCATTTTTATGAGCACCGGTTTTGATCAGACTATCCGCCAGTGTCAGCGCATAAACAAAACCTGTGCATACCGCCTGCACATCCATCGCTGCTGCACCATTCTGAATACCCAGCTTACGCTGAACCACACATGCAGTCGATGGAAAACCACCGAGAAAATCAGGCGTGGATGTCGCCATAATAATCAGATCGATGTCGCTGGCTTGCATTTTTGCAGCTTCCAGCGCTTTTTGCGCAGCAACGACAGCCATATCACTGGCCAGCGCGCCCTTCTCTGCATAATGACGCGCCTCAATACCGCTGCGACTGACAATCCAGTCATGGGATGTTTCTATCCCCTTTGCAGCGAGCTCTTCGGCAAGTTCCTGATTCGTCACTTTGCGGGGCGGCAAATAGCTTCCCGTTCCAACAATTTTGCTGAAAAATGTCATGCGGTTTTCTGGTTAAGTGGTTCTTGATCTGCGGCTAAAGGCTGATCCTGCACAGGCATCAGCTTTGCCATTGAACTCGAAATCCGGCTCAGAACATCATTTTTCGCCGCATCAAACGCACGCTGAATCGCCCACTCGTAGCTATATTTGTCTGCGCTGCCATGGCTTTTAAAAACCAGTCCACGCAAACCAAGCAGGCTTCCGCCGTTATAGTTAGACGGATTCATCGTACGGGAAATAGACTTGAGCGCTCCACGGGCAATTACAGCGCCAAGCATATTCAGAATGCTGCTCTTGAAAGAGCTGGTCAGCGTGGTTTTAACAAATCGCCCTAAACCTTCAACGGCTTTCAGCGTAACATTTCCGACAAAGCCATCGCAGACAACAATATCTGTCGTGCCTTTGAAAATGTCATTACCTTCTACATTGCCGTAAAAGTTCAGCAATCCGCGCTCATGATCCGCACGCAGTAACTGAGCCGTCTTTTTGACGACATCGTTACCTTTGATATCTTCTTCACCAACATTCAGCAAGCCGATAGTCGGACGCTCTTTACCTTCGAGAGCAGATACCAGTGCAGAGCCCATAATGGCAAACTGGTGCAGATGTTGTGGTTCGCAGTCGACGTTTGCGCCGAGATCGAGCATATAAGTCGGACGGTTAGTCTGATTTGGCAGCATGCTGCAGATCGCAGGACGATCCACACCTTGCATTGTTTTGAGTACGTAACGCGAAACTGCCATCAGTGCTCCGGTGTTACCAGCCGACACACATGCGTGCGCCAGACCGTCTTTCACCTGAGTAACCGCCACACGCATTGATGAATCTTTTTTGCGACGTAATGCCACTTCCACCGGATCGTCCATTGCCACCACTTCGGAGGCATGAACGATTTTCAGACGCGGATGTTGCTGAGCATTTAGCTTTTTCAGCTCCATCTGAATATCCGATTCCAGTCCAACCAGCAGGAATTCAACATCAGGTTCACGGTTTGCAAAAGCGACTGCTGCTGCAACTGTTACCGCTGGCCCATGGTCTCCCCCCATGCAGTCAATGGAAATTTTTATTGTCATGTAGTGTTACAGAACTTCAATGCGAAACAGCTAGTGTATCAAATTAGAGGACTATTTCAGTTATTTTGATTACCTCAAAGATAACAAAAACATAGTTTTTTTCAAAAACCGCCCGCCATGATGCACCAGACTGGGTTAAAAAATGCGAATCCATCCCCGAATTCGCGCCAGACAGACCAAATAAAAAAGCGGCGTCAAGTGCGAGACTTGAACCGCCGCTTCTTCAGATCCGAAAACAATTATTCGTCGTTTTTGGTTTTCAATACTTTACGACCACGGTAGAAGCCGTTAGGGCTGATGTGGTGACGCAGGTGAGTTTCACCAGTTGTTGGTTCGATTGCCAACTGTGGTGCAGTCAGAAAATCGTGAGAACGGTGCATACCACGTTTGGATGGGGATTTTTTATTTTGCTGAACTGCCATGATAACTCCTAATACTTCAAGAAAGGTTTCTAAAAATTTACACACCTGGTTGAAGAGTAGACACATCGCCAACCAAGAATACTTAAACAATACTTCAACCTAAGTGCTTTTTCAGAATAATGCCACTAGGTACGCCCGTTCCAATTCTTCAGCACAGCAAACGGCGATTCTTTTTTGCTGCCGTCAGCAAGAGCAGTCTCCGCTTTCGGAACTGAATTACCGGAAGTATCCGGGCATACTGCATGTCTGGGCGATTGGGGTATTGCCAGCAACGCTTCATCTTCAATCAGATCCCTGACATTCAATGATTTGCTGCCCACTACAACATCGACCTCGTCGTCTTCAAGCAATGCTTCAATTTCATCCGCATCCTCTTCGGACTTCGCGAGGACCAATACAGATTCCGAGTCTAATTCATATGCAAACGGCGTCAGGCAACGCTGACAAACCAGATTTACTGCACCGTTGACGGTGAGCTTCAGTTCGGGGTGACCGTACTGATTCTGGCCACCTGTCAGCGACCATTCCAGCACACCCTCAGAATTGGCACAGTCTTCTGACAAACGCAGCAACTCTGCGACTTGCAGACTTCCGCTTGACTGTTCATTGTTACGGCAGAAAGCGAAAGCATCAATCACAAAATCTTGCATAGGATTATTTGAACCCAGAAAACCTGCGATAATAACAGCATTCAGCCCGCCTAGTCAAAGGCTTCGCTGACTTTTTTACCAGAGTGCGGCAAAGCCCGAATTGTACCAATATGCCTTCATCAGATACACCCTTTTCTGCTTCACCTCCCCTGATTCTTGCTTCAGGATCCGTTTACCGGCGGGAATTATTGCAGCGATTGCAAATACCGTTTTCCTGCATTAGCCCGGATATCGACGAAACACCGGCAGCCGGCGAGTTACCACAGGAAACTGCGTTACGACTGGCACAGCAAAAAGCGCAGCACATTGCCAGCCAGCATCCCGGCAGTATCGTGATCGGATCCGATCAGGTTGCAACTCTCGATCAGTTGCAGATCGGCAAACCCGGCAATCATCAGCGCGCGCTTGAGCAACTAATGCTGATGCGCGGGCGCGAAGTTATTTTTCATACCGCACTGTGCGTCATCGACAGCCGCACAGGCGCGAACCACCCCGTTCAGTCAGTGAATGTGCAAACCCGCGTTATTATGCGCAACCTGCCAGAACACGAACTGGATGCCTATCTGCGGATTGAACAGCCATACGATTGCGCCGGCTCCGCAAAGAACGAAGGACTTGGCATCGCTTTGCTGGAATCTGTCACCAGCAATGATCCGACCGCACTGACCGGATTGCCGATGATTGCGCTGACCGGCATGCTGCGTCGATGCGGCATCCCGTTTTTCCAAACTGCAACCCCATCCCTATAAACCGGATATCAGGACATGACACAAAAAGGCACGCTTTTTTTACTCCCGAATACACTCGGCAATCACAGTGATACCTCAGATATTCTGCAACATATTATTCCGGAGCAAGTACAACAGCGCACCACCGGTTTGCGTTATCTGATCGCAGAAAATGCCAAAACCGCCCGCGCTCATCTGAAACTGGTCGCAAACCGTCATCCGCTGCAAACCACTTTGCAGGAAATCCGGATCAGCGAGTTAAACATTAATACGCCTGCCAATGCGCTGGACGCTTTGCTGGAACCCTTGCTGAATGGTGAAGATGCTGGTCTGATTTCCGAAGCAGGTGTTCCGGCCGTTGCTGATCCGGGTGCTGCGCTGGTACGGCTTGCACATCAGCGCAGCATCACGGTACGCCCGCTGGTCGGGCCGTCCTCGCTGCTGCTGGCAGTGATGGGAAGCGGCCTGAACGGACAAAGCTTTGCTTTTCACGGTTATTTGCCAACGGATGCTGCGCAGCGGGCAAAACGCATCAAGGAACTGGAAGAGCGTTCCCGCAAAGAAAAGCAAACACAATTATTTATCGAGACACCATACCGCAATGCCGCTTTTTTAGAAGCGCTGCTGCAGCACTGCAATCCATCCACGTCCGTTTGCATCGCGACAGATCTGACATTGGACACTGAATCACTGCAAACACGCACGGCAGCTGAATGGAAAAAGCATATTGCGAACACCGGCCAGCCGGATTTTCATAAAAAACCAACTGTCTTTCTGTTTCTGGCTGCGTAAGCAAAATACCGGGTTCGCCCAAAAAAGCCGGTCGCCGACCGGCTTTTCTTTTTTCCGCTAAGATGAGCCACTTTCTTGCACAGCGGAGTCTTTATGCTGAATTTCGATTTCTACAATCCAACCCACATCGCCTTCGGTGAAGGCAAAATAGCCGATCTGAACACACTTGTGCCGCACAATGCGCGCGTACTGATGCTGTACGGTGGCGGCAGCATCCACAAAAACGGCGTCTACGACGAAGTTAAGCTCGCACTGGGAAGTCGCTTAGTTGCCGAGTTTTCAGGTATTGAGCCTAACCCGACCTATGAAACACTGATGAAGGCTGTCGCTGAAGTGAAGGCGCATCAGATTGATTTTCTGCTCGCCGTTGGCGGTGGTTCCGTCATCGACGGCACCAAATTCGTCGCAGCTGCCGCCGTTTTTGAAGGCGATGATCCGTGGGAAATTCTGGAAAAACGCGGCAATAACGTGAATAGCGCCCTGCCTTTCGGCAGCGTTCTGACATTACCTGCCACCGGTTCAGAAATGAATTCCGGCGCGGTCATTACACGGACTTCGATTCACGCAAAACTGGCATTCGGCAGCCGTCACTGCTTCCCGCAATTTTCGGTACTTGATCCGGTCAAAACGTATACGCTGCCGGTTCGTCAGGTCGGCAACGGAGTTGTGGACGCGTTTGTTCACGTGATGGAGCAATATCTGACCTACCCGGTCAATGCGCCGGTGCAGGATCGTTTTGCAGAGGGCATATTGCTGACGCTGATCGAAGAAGGTCCGAAAGCACTGGAAACGCCCGAAAACTACGAAGTACGCGCCAATCTGATGTGGGCGGCAACGATGGCACTGAACGGTGTTATTTCAACAGGCGTGCCGCAAGACTGGGCGACCCACATGATAGGTCATGAACTGACCGCACTGCACGGCCTTGACCATGCTCAGACGCTGGCGATCATCCTGCCGGCCATGCTGCGCGTGCGCAAAGAAGCGAAACGTGAAAAGCTGCTGCAGTTTGCTGATCGGGTCTGGGGTTTGCGCGACGGTGACGAAGCATCGCGCATTGAATCTGCCATCAGCCGGATGCAGGCATTCTTTGAAACGATGGGCGTTAAAACACGTCTGCAGGACTATGGACTGGGCGCGGAACATATTCCGGCGCTGATCGCTTCGCTGGAAGCGCACCGGATGACCAAACTCGGCGAGCGCCGCGACGTCACGCCTGACATCAGTCGTCAGGTGCTGGAACTGGCCATCTGATCAACGGATTGCCACACGTGCAACCGGATGCTGCCCCATACGTACAAATCGGGCAAATTCCGGTTGCAAATGCCGGTGCAGAATCTGATCCAGCGTTCCGTCCTCTCTGGCAGCCTGCAAAGCCAGGCGGAAGGCTTCAATATCTTTTGCAGCCATCCGCTGACGCGAAAGCACCAGCGAACCCGTTACATCATCAGTCATCGCCCAATCGGCTACCTGCTGTACAGAAATGCCTTTTACCACGCCCAGCAAGGGTGCCAGGCTGGTTGGCAAACCAAGAATCGCGCTGACCCGCTTCGCCTGAAATATACGCACCAGTGACGGATAGTCTGCGGCCTCAACAACTCTGCCTTGTTTGCGTAAAGTTTCAACGACTTCATCATAATATTTACCATGACGAAAGCTTTTCACGACGCCAAGCAGTAAGGTGCTATCTTTCATAAACGCATCCTGCGTTGTCACCAGTGATGCAATTTCCGGTTGCATCAGCACATAATTCCTGGTCGTGATGTAAGGCAGAAATACGGCAAATTTTTCACGTTCCGGAGTTGCAATCCCGGACACCGTCATGTCTAGCGCTCCTGTTTCCATACGATTCCATATGCGAACGCGCGAGTCCACGCCGCTCTCCAGCTTGCAACCGGTGCGACGCACCAGCTCATCGATCAAATCTTTGTCGATGCCGGCGCCACCATTTTCAGTTTGATAATACAGCGCCCCGAATTCATAAAATGCAACCTGATACGGGCCGCAAGCCATTGCAGGCGCACATGCCGACGCAAAAACGCATGCGATGGCAATGCGCCCTGTCCGCTCAGAAGCTGCGGAAAAACATCTTTTAATCAACTCGATCAAACTCACCACCTTACAGCACTCTTTTCTCGTTTTTATCTGACCCCATACAGACCACCGCGTCCATTTTGCTCAACGATGCCCCTGACTCCGGATACCAGTGTTACTGAACAAAGCACGGCTAACCAATACCAAACCGACAAACAACAGCTTATTTCACGATTTTTCACAAGCAAAGCCGCATATTTTACGGCAATTCACGTATTTTCGTTTTCAATTTGGAAATATCAGATGATCGACATCGGAGACTTTCGATAAGACCACTTTCGACTATCGTGACTGAATCGCTAAACCGTCCGTCAAAGATGTCCGCAAAAGCCCCAAAATTCCTTTACAAAGCCCAAAATGCGGATTCCTGCATAGCTATCTGCTTATCGTCGGCGAAAACAGTGGTTCTCCGTCATTATCAAATGCTGATATCCGCACAATCCGTATAGCCGGCCAGGGGACAACAGTCACCGCAAGGTTTCACTGACATTCCCTGATGCGAGCCTCCGGGACATCGTGCAACAACACTGTCAGTAAGCGCCTGAGATTCCCGGAATCAGAAAAGATTGGCTAAAAAATGACAAAAAAAGATCGAAATGCGGAAATCTGCTCACTGATATCGCGGTTGTCGGCAGAAAGTCCGGACTTGCGGGAATTCAAAATGCCGATATCTGCACACAACAAGTAATGAGCGGCGGGAGTGCGGCACAAAAAGCCAGCGTGCGATAGAGATGCGGAGCAGATACGGGGTGCATACTGGCACCCGCAAACTACCTCAGAAAAGCAAACAGCCCCGCGAACGGGGCTGCTGGTGAAGCAATAACGTACTGCAATCAGCGGTTTTGCTGGATATGGCAGTGCATCGCCAAAAAGCGTAATGCGCCTGTAAAGGTATCGTCCCACTCATCCATCATGTAATTCTCCGCTTCTTCCACGAAGATTTGCCAGTCTTCCAGCAAACCTTCCTGCTTTTCATGCGGTGCATGCTGACGAATCCATGTCACAGCTTTTTCATGCGCAAAACCTTGCTCACGGAACTGTTTAACCAGCGCCTTCGCGGTTTTTACCGGCAATTCAGTTTTTGGCGTGACACCGGCGGCAATACACAGGAACAAGGTCATGAGTGAATCGACATCGGTTTTACCCTGTGTGATCCGCGTCCACTCTTTCGATACCAGTGCATCGTAGGCAGAAGTATCTTCGATCTCGATATCGCGCAGGAAATAACGGTCTTTCAGAGTGAACACAAGACGGTCGAGCGACTGCTTTTTATCTGCAAAGACCGGTACATCCTGCGCAATGATTTCTGCCCGCACCCGTTCAGCCACGGGCAGCCATTTTTCCGGCACTTCCGATAAATCGATCTGTTCCAGCGCCTGCAAACGCTTTGCAGCCGTCAGCTTCCGTACCGATTCAGCCATCCGTGCAAAATCCACCTGATTCTGCAGTTCAGTTTCATTGTCGCCAAATGCAATCAGCAACAATGCTGTCCGCACCACACTGGCTGCTTCGACATGCTCTTCTTTCAGATCCGCTGCCCCCAGCCCCAGATAACCGGCAAACCAGACCGCCGCATCCAGCTCTTCCTGATTTTGCCTGCGGTAAGCCAGCGCCTTCAGGTAAGCGTCGTAATCTTCTTTCAACGACCAGGCGTCGAGAAAATCTTCGACCTTGCCTTTTGCCACTTCACCGAACATAGGAAATTCCGGCATGGCGAATAAGGCTTTCAGCAAACCCGAACCACCACGGGACAAGGTCAGAAAGGTATTGTCGCGAATCAACCGGGCAGCTGCATCAACATCACCCTCCGACGCATCACGCAAATACAAACTGACCAGATTGACGATACGCTTGCGCGCCAGCTCCAGCTCAGGACGCAAATATTTACTGCCGAAAGCGTCGGCAATCTGCACAATACCTTTCGCCGCTTCGGTGCCCAGCGTTTCCATACGGGCAGAAGTCAGAATGGCACGCTGCAGACCGTGCCGCAGCGCGGTTTCAAAAAATGGCCGGTTATCGACCACTGCAATATGTAATCCGGTTCCTGTCATGGAATACCTTCAGCAAAAAGGGAAGTAAGAAAAAAACGAAATGTCAGCCAGCGCAATGCCTCAGAGCGCGGACTCTTCGTCATCGTCGTCTTTATCTTCCTCTTTGCGCAGCGGCTCATGACCATCATCTTCCGCAACGCCGCCACTCTCTTCCAGCTCTTCCTGCTGCATTTTCGCCAGATACGCGCGATAACGGGCACGCAGCTTCATCAGCACTTCGCGGAAAATTTCCGGCAATTCATTGCGCAGAATATGCGTGACCTGCATCCAGTCGTGATCTTCCAGATTCGCCATATCCAGCGGCGATGCCAGACCTTCCGCATCCCGATCCAGATTCATCAGATCGTCTTCACGGGCTTCAGTGCGGCTGTCGCCATACTCATGCAGATCAAAGGTAGCGTACTTGTAGAAATGCTCAACCATCGGCGCACGGTCCAGCAGATAATCCGCCAGCGCATCGTAACCACCGTCAACTTCACCGATTTCATACAAAAATTCCGCGGCATCAGCGCCTTCACGGAAAATCACAGAATTGATCATGCCGCGCAGTTGCTCATGGGTCTGATCGCCGTAACGACGCTCCAGCACCACCGCTTGCGCAAACTGTTCCGGTGTCACCAGCAGGTTGATGACCGATTCACGCGAAGCATCGTATTCACGAATCACTGCCAGCAAATCTTTGGATGGCAAATCGTCGAGCGCGCGCACCAGAGCACGGTCGCCCTGTGTGTCCGCAATCGACACCAGCGCGTGTTCCGCACCGGCAATATCACCGGCCATAATCAGATTTTGTGCTTCAATAATTGCAGGCAAAGTCATTTATCGCTTACTCCTTACGGTCAAAGCCTTGTTCCACCAGCCAGTCAGCACCGGCCTCATCAAGATCACGGTCATCACCATCATCGCCATCATCACGACCGTAACGGCCTACGTTGCCATCATCGCCATCGTAATCATCATCGCTGCAATTTTCATCGTCCTCATCCTGCTCACTCTGAGGCGTCGTAGTCTGCGCACCACGATGACCGCGCAGCAAATATTCCAGCGCAGCGGCGATCACCAGAAAGCGATCTCCACCCTCTTCTTTCAGCACCAGCTTCGCCAGTGCTTCCGCCCAGGGCTCCAGACGCACAGATTTCGTCAGCGCAGACCATGCCGGCAACTGATGTGCTTCTTTACTGATAACGCCTTCCAGAGCCAGCGGATTCATAAAAATAAATGCCTGATGGAATGCCGGTGCCAGCATTTCAGGATTACTGTCCATCATCGGTAACAGTAAAGGTAATTGCTGCGCTTTTTCACGCAGACGTGCTTTAAGCACATTCTTACCTTCGGAATCCGATTTCAGATCTTCAATTTCCGCCTGATACACCGCCATCAGGTCATCAAAAAAGCGTGACAACTTCACTGTGTTACTCCTGCAATATAGTTCTGCCAGATTTCGCCGGCTGTTTCCAGCGGCGAATCCAGCAAATTACGACGCCGGTTATCATCATAAGCAGCCCGTTTTTCATCATCTGACAAAATGTCATAGGCTACTTTCACCTCATGAAACTTCTGAGGTGCCAGTTCCGAGCTGTTACGGTCCGGATGAAATTCCGCCGCTTTTACCCGGAACGCTTTTTTGATATCCGCCAGCGTCGCTGTTGGTGCGAGACCAAGAATGATGTAATAGTCTTTCATCTGTCTGTTAAGCGTGATTTCTGACAAACTGTCCCGATCCGGCGCCGTTCAGGCATCAGTGGTGATGACCACCTTCGCCATGCACATGACCATGCGACACTTCTTCGTCGGTCGCTGCGCGTACTTCCAGTACTTCCGTTTCAAAGCGGATATGCATACCCGCCAGCGGATGATTGCCATCCAGCGTTACTTTGCCGTCTTCAATTGCACGCACGGTGAACAGCAGATGTTCGCCAGTGGTTTCATCCAGTGTTTCAAACTGCATACCGATTTCGATATCCGGCGGGAATGCGCTGACTTCTTCTTCACGCATATATTCCGCATCGTATTCACCGAAGCCATCTTCCGGCGACAGTTCAACGACCACCTGATCACCGGCTTTTTTATTTTCCAGCGCAGCTTCCACAGCTGGCAGGATATTGTCATAGCCGCCATGCAAATACACGATCGGCGCTGCGTTCTGATCGATCAGCTGACCATCCGCGTTAAACATTTTGTAGTTCAGAGTGACAACTGAGTTTTGTTGAATTTGCATGATTTTTAATTGAATTGACAGCGGGAGAATGATTTCCGGCAGCGCAGATGATTTGGTGCCACCGGGACAAGGGGCGGTATTGTAGCAGATAAAGCCTGTAAATCCTGACTGGCTGATTGCTGAGGATGCTGTCTCAGCTTACCCGATAAAAGGCAATAATCACCACAAAGATTGGTGCCGAACAGCTTAATTCAATAGCAGTCAGGTCAAAACCACACCCGATAGTCAAAAATCTTGAAAAAACCTCAGTTGTTATAGCGGCAGCAAGCTTTCTGCCTATACTGCAACCATACCGACACCTTCAATACGCCAACAATGCGAACCTTGATTCCGATACCACGAGCACGTCGCGATAGCCGGAAAAGTAAGCCCTTCCGGCGACTTTGCAGCTCACTGATTTTCTCTGCACTTACCGCACCATTTGTGGTCAGTGCCGAAGAGTTACCAGGTGCTGAACTGACTGGATTTGGCACGATTGGTGCTGCATATAACACATCTGACAAGGTCGATCTGCTGCGAGACTTGTCGCAGACTAAAGGTGTCGGGTACAGCCGCAAGATCGATTTCGGACTCGATTCAAATCTTGGTCTCCAACTGGATATGCGGTCTGTGTCCAGTGTTATCAGTGGCGCAGTACAGGTCGTCGCCAAAAGAGATCACGCCGGCATCACGCCCGATCTGACGCTGGCATTTATTCGGTATGCAGGCGACGACTGGGCAATGCGCGCTGGTCGTGTCGGTTTTGATGTCTATCCGAACGCCGATTCTCGTCTGATCGGCTACTCCTATGTCTGGCAAAGACCGCCAGTCGAATTTTTCGGACCATTGATCTTTTCTCATTTTGACGGTGCTGATCTGCAATTCCGTCATCGCAGTAACGCAGGTGAGTGGCGATTTAAAATTTATTCCGGTATTACCAACGAAAAAGTGGAAGTCACACCAACGACCCCATTCTTTTTACTGAATCACTCACGCCTGCACGGCGGCCATATCGAATTCCGGCACGACCCATTGTCATTCCGCGCATCGTATGCAGAATTGCATATGGCAAATGAAAATCCGGCGTTACAAAGTTCACTTGACCAGTTACGTTCTCCCGGCATCAGCTTTCTGATTCAGAATGCAGCATCCGTCGCAGACAAATTACAAATGCGCGGAAAAGTATTCCGCTTCAGCGCAATCAGCGCAACTTATGAGCGTGGCCCATGGCTCAGTGAAGCGATGATAGGAACAACGCTGACGGGAAATACCTTTATTCCGGATTACAAAGCCGGATTTATCAGCGTCAGTTACCGCAAGAGCAAATGGACACACTACGGTGTTGTTTCCGCCATTCGCCCTCTCGCCGAAACAGAAACCGCGATGATCAACCCGGGCGCACCGCCAGAATTGGTTACAGGTGTAAATGCACTGAACACCCAAATGCTGAATCAGCGTGCGTGGCAAACATCACTGACTGCAGGAGTTCGCTATGACTTAAACGCACAATCAAATCTGAAGTTTCAGATTGATTACGTGCGCAGCAGGAATAACCTGTTGCACCGGCGGGTACAACCGGACTGGAACAGAAATGCAACGCTGCTAAGTGCCACTTACAATTTCATTTTCTGATTAGCCATGCGCCGCTACTTTCTGCTTCTGATGCTCGCAAGCTTACTGACGGTTTTCCAGACCGCCAGCGCTGAGCTCGTCGTGGTCGTCAGTGCTGGTTCCGGGATTGAAAAACTGAGTCGCGACGAGGTGGTAGATTTGTTTATGGGACGTACCCGTAAATTACCGAACGGCGCGTTAGCAATTACTGTAGACCTGTCCAATGCTAATCCTGAAAAAGCGATGTTCTATCAGCAACTGATCGGACGCGAACTGGCAGAAGTCAACTCGTACTGGGCCCGCCTGCGTTTTTCCGGTCAGGGAATGCCGCCGATACAAGCGGAAAATTCAGATGAGCTGATTCGCTTAATTGCTGACAATAAAAGTGCAATCGGCTACATTGAGCGCAAAAAACTGGATCGCCGGTTGAAGCCCGTTTATATCCTTAGCCAAGCCACGCCCTGAATGAAAAAAATCTTCGCCAACAGTCTGCTTGCACGCACCACAGTGATGGTACTCGGCATCAGTTTTCTGGTGGGAAGTCTGTTTTCTGGTCTGGCATATATTTATTTTTTGCAGGCTGAACAGGAACGCGCAGTCAGCTATACCGCAGGCTTACTGGATACGGTAGAAGATACGATGCAGATTGCCTGCTATTTGTCAGACAAAAATCTGGCAAAAGATGTCGTGGATGGTATTGGGAAACGCAGAGAAGTTAAAACTATCCGTATCAGTAACAGCAAAGCTGTTCTGGCAGAATTTAACCGGAAAAGTAATGCAACTGTCACAGCATTACCCGACTGGCTGGTGCCCGGCACAGGTCAGATTCACAAGACGATATATTCCCCGTTTAATTTACACGAACCTGTGTGTCAGGCAACTATCGAACTGAGTCAGCCCGAAATCCGTAACCACAGCAACCGGAATGCAGGATTTATTGCGGCCTTACTGTTACTGGAAATGATTGTTTTATCCGTTGTTGCCGGAAGTATGATTCTGTTGAAGGTCATCAGACCCATTCAGAAAATTTCACGCGGCCTGCATAAACTGAATGCAGAACAGGGACAGCAATTACCGGCACTTTCCCGCCATCGCCAGGACGAGCTGGGAACACTCATTGACGATATTAATTTATTAATTATCAAACTCGTTGCGCTGATCAGTAAAGAGCGGGATCTGAAAACAGAGCACGAAAAAGGTGAATTAAAACTGCGGACAATTTTTGAGAAAGCAGAAACCGGCATTTTTCAGTTAAATGATTCCGGTGAAGTGCTGGCCTCCAATCCTGCGTTCCGGCGCATGCTTGGATTACCGGAGCAACTCTCTCAGGCTCCTGACGCCTTGTTACGTCTGCTCGAAGGTCAGGAACTGCGGCTGCATTTGATGATTTATCAGGCAATCCATCAACAGCAGACCATGGCAGAAGATTTCTGCATCGAACCGGAACATAGTGGCGGACAAAAAAAATGGATACATCTCGTTGTCCACTCCGCCAGTGAAGGTGTTTTGCAAGGCCTGATTAACGATGTCACGGAACGAAAACGTCAGGAAGAACAGGCTCACCGCCTCGCGATCACCGATCACCTGACCGGCTTACACAACCGGCTGGGTTTCGAGCGCGAAATTCAGCGTCTGCATAAAGAACATCTTGCCGGAAATGGTCAGTCATTTGTCATCATGATGATTGACCTTGACCGTTTCAAACAAGTGAATGACACGCTTGGACATTATGCGGGGGATCAGGTCCTGCGTCACTTTGCAACCCTGCTCAGTTCTGTACTGCGCAAAACCGATTTCACTGCACGTTTAGGTGGAGATGAGTTCGTTGCTTTACTCCGGGATGTAAAAGAAAGTATGACCGCTCAGAAAGTAGCCGAAAAAATCCTGAATCTGGTTGCGGAACCTGTTCTGCTGGAAGACGGAAGTCAAGCCTGCATAGGAGCAAGTATTGGTATCTGCTTTGCAGATCAGACAGGGTTTGACGTTCAGGAATTGATGAATGCTGCGGACGATGCGATGTATGCCGTCAAACAATCCGGACGAAACGGGTACCACATCCGGTTTCTGAAAACCGTGGCATCCGTTCCAAAATGACGAAAGATGCATATTAAAGACAGTGATCAGGCTGATCCTGTCCCCCTGGAAATTGAAGCCGCACAGTAGTATACAAGAACAATACATCAAATATATTATTACTCCTTTTCCCCCGGAGGATTGCCAATGCGACTCGCAGAGAATTTAAGAAAATTCTGTTGCATTGCTCTGGCATTCTCATGGATTCCTCCGCTTACTGCACAGGCACGCCAACTCGAACATCTCGGCATAGAAGTGTTTTCACCATTCGAAACTGAAATGGATCAACTGGCGAATCGTTACGGTGACAAACCAGAGCTTGCACTGAAACATCTGGCTGATTTAAAAGCAAAGACAGCCAATCCCACGGAAATATCAACCGCCCTTGCCTATCGCTGCGGTCTTCTGTCCGGCATGCGCAAAAATAAGGAAATTGCTGGTGTTCTCAGCGAGCTTGACGCGCTTGCCGCTGATGGCAGCCAGCGTCAGGTAAAGCTGGCGGCTATGGAGCTGTGTAAGCTGTATGCACTTGGCGATAACGAACGGAATAAATACGATAGTCTGGTTGCTGCTGCTTTTCATTTCATTAAATCCACTCAGGCACCGACACTCAGGTACTGGATCAGTACCATGTATGTAGAAATGACATCAAGGCAAGGCCGGGCACGTGACGCAATGGAAGCTGCAAAGATCGCCTTAAATGTCGCCAGATCCAATAATGATGCACGACGCCAGAGTACTGCTCTGCGTGATCTCGCGTTGATTGAAGTCGATTTCGGCAATAAGGAAGATGCGCTCGCACATATAAACGAGGCAATCCGGCTTGCTCAGTCTGGTAACGCGCCAGCATCCGAGCTGGAATACATGCTGAACCGGGGATTTATCCTGACCGCGCTGCACCAGTTGAAGGAAGCAAAAAAGTGCTACCAGCAAGCAGAAGATATGGCGATCGAACAGGCCCGTGCTGATATCCCCGGTGTTGTATGGAGTAACCTCAGTGATATTGCCTATCAGGAAGGTAAATTCCTGGAATCCAAAGCACTTTCTGAAAAGCTGTTGCAATGGGCAAATAGCCGGAAAGATGAACGTCTGGCAGCCTACGCCAGAGTCTCGCTTGGCATTGTCCATGTCCGGCTCGGTCAAACTGATCTGGCAGATACCTATTTCCGTGAAGGCATCCGCTATTTTGAATCAGAAAAGCAATTAGTTGACCTGAAAGAGTATTACGGCGTACGTGCTGAAGCACTTGCGGCTGCAGGCGATTTCAAACGCGCTTACCTTTCACTGGAAAAAAAACTCGCCTACGGATCAGAAATCGATCTGAACAGCCGTGGACACGATGCAGCTGAACTGCGTGAGTTACTGAAAACTGAACAGCGCGAAAAAGAAAATCTGGAACTGCGTCAGCAAGCTCAGCAAAGCCGCGTCGCGGTAAAAGAGGCTCAGTTACGTATTCAGCGCTGGTGGCTGCTGGCCGGATTGCTCGGTGTGTTTTTACTGGCGGCAATTCAGGTAATCTGGTTTTCACGCCGAAAAAATCAGTTACTGGAACGGGAAAATCAGCACCTGGATCGTGAGCGCTATCTGGACGCACTGACAGGATTGCATAACCGGCGTTTTCTGATGGACAGAAAATCGCCGATGTGGACCCATGCTTTGCAGGAACATCAGCGTAGCCGGTGTGCTGCGATAATGATTATCGACGCCGATTTTTTTAAAAAGGTCAATGACACTTACGGGCATGCGGCCGGTGACGCTGCACTGATCGATATTGCCAACCGTCTGAAACGGAATATCCGCGAATCTGACCTACTGGTTCGCTGGGGCGGCGAAGAATTTGTGATTTTTACTGACGCCCCGAATCAGGAAGGTCTGATTAACCAGATTTCCCGCTTGATGCAGGATTTCAAGCCATTTCCGCTGGTCTTTGAAGGTCAGCAAATTACCCTGAGCGTTTCCATCGGATACGCACTGATGCCCTTACAGTGGGCAGATCACAGCAACGCTGACATCGATCAGTCATTGATACTCGCCGATTCAGCTTTGTATCTGGCAAAATCCCGCGGACGTAACCGTGCTGTCGGCGTTCATTTACTGCAACAGCAAAAACTGGATATGCAACAGATTTTGCAGGATCTGAGTCTGGCAGAAGGTGCCGGCGAAGTCATCCTGATGGAAACCACCGGCCCTAAATGACGCGCCCCCCGCTAACGAATCAGACGCAATTGACTGTCTGACACAACATAAATTCAGACAGAATCGTCTCCCGTTGTTTCCAGCAGACTCTGTGTCTGCGCTTCCGGCAGTGCTTCGACCTGTTTCAGCTTACGACTCATCTGGCGGGTTCTGACTTCTGCCTTATCGATATTACGCGCAGCTTTTTCCAAAGCCGTTCTCGTCGCTGCCAGTACGTCACCGAACTTGGTAAATTCGGTTTTGACTGCCCCCAGAACTTCCCAGACTTCTGATGAACGCTTCTCCAGCGTCAGCGTACGGAAGCCCATTTGCAAGCTGTTCAGCAACGCAGAAAGCGTGGATGGGCCGGCAATCGTAACGCGGGAAAGGCGCTGTATTTCATCCGCCAGACCGGGTCGCCGCATCACTTCTGCGTACAAGCCTTCGGTCGGTAAAAACAAAATCGCAAAATCGGTCGATAACGGCGGAGAGATATATTTTTCAGAAATGGTTTTCGCTTCGTTCCTGATGGCACGCTCAAGCTCACGCCCTGCAGCATTCACAGCATCAGGATCGGCTCTGTCCGCTGCATCCTGCAAACGTTCGTATTGTTCTTTCGGGAATTTCGCATCGATGGGCAACCATACCGGCTCTGCATCATCACTCCGTCCCGGCAGGCGAATTGCAAACTCGACCCGCTCACCGCTGCCACGCCGTATTTCCACATTCTTCGCAAACTGTGCGGGTGTCAGCATTTGCTCCAGAATCATTTCCAGCTGAACTTCGCCCCAGGTGCCGCGTGTTTTCACATTGGTCAGCACCTTTTTCAGATCGCCGACGCCGGTTGCCAGCTGCTGCATTTCGCCCAGCCCCTGATGGACTTTTTCGAGCCGGTCTGAAACCAGCCGGAACGACTCTCCGAGGCGCTGCTCCAGTGTTGCATGCAGTTTTTCATCAACGGTCTTACGCATTTCATCCAGCTTCTGGGTATTGTCCTGCTGAAGCTGGCTGATTTTTTGCTCCAGCGTCTGGCGTATTTCCTGCAAGCGGCTGGCATTGCCTTCACTCAGTGCCAGCACCGATTGCTGTAGCGAGTCCGACAGCTGACGCAGTGCAGCGCTCTGTTCTTCGCGTAATTGCTGGCTCAGTTGAGTCTGCGTTTGCCGGAACAATTCCAGCTGCTGCGAAAAACTGTCGAGCTGGGCTTTCGCCGATAAATGATGTTGCTGCTGTTGCGCAATCAGTAATTGCTGCAAACGTGTCTGGCCCGCCGCGGCTTCCTGCCTGCCGGCCGATGCCTGCTGCTGAATCTGGTCGCCAAGCGCCCTGACAGTACGCTCATGCTCCGCCACCATCTGCGCATGCAATTGCTGTAAAGCCTGCTGCAGTTGCGGATTCATAGCCGCATCTGTTACCGACGTATTCCTTCTGAGTTGCCAGATCTGGATCAGCAACACTGCGACGATCAGCCCTGCAAGCAACCACTCTGCGCCCGCCATCAGCGCCCCGCCTGATTCCGCATCCAGTCTGCGGTCTGGTAAAACGACATCATCAGATGTTCCTGCATTTCCTGACTGAGTCCGACATCCTGCATTGCCCATGCCATACAACGCAGCCACTGATCACGCTCGCTGACACCAATTGCGTAAGGCAAGTGGCGCGCGCGCAGACGCGGATGACCAAACCGGCTGATGTACAAATCCGGACCGCCCATCCAGCCACTGAGAAACCAGAACAATTTGTCGCGTGAGCTATCCATCGGTGTCGGATGCATCTCGCGAATCCCTGCAAACTCAGGTTCCAGTTCCATCAGGTCATAAAACCTGTCCACCAGTTCGCGCACAACGGTTTCACCGCCGATACGCTCATACAATGTCTGCTCCGGCGCGTCTGCCGCTTGTTCTGTTACCTGTTCAGTCACTCTGTTTACCTCTGTTACCGCTTAATAAATAATTAACTTGCTTCGCGCAGACTGGCAACCGGCGGGCGCGTCAGAATGCGCTGTAAGCCCAAACCGGCAGCCAGTAAAGAACAGCTTACGCCGGCCAGCATACCCACCGCCCACGGCAGCAGGCTGAAATGCCATTCAAATTCGAAAAAGACAGTCGCGAGCATCCAGCCAATTGCGCTGGCTGTCAGTGCAGCCAGAATACCCGCCATCATGCCCAGCAAACTGAACTCCAGCCATTGCGCACGCTGCAATTGCTTTTTGGTTGCGCCAAGCGCACGCAATAACGCAGATTCCTGCTGCCGCACATCGAGCGAACCGGCCAGCGCTGCGTAGAGCACCAGCATGCCGGACAACAGCGCAAACAGGAAAAAAAATTCCACGGCTGCAATCACCTGATTCAGCACATCCTGCACCCGTCTGACCATCGCACCGCTGTCCACGACCGTCAGATTCGGAAAATCGCTGCTCAGCTGGCTGACACGCTGCATTTGCTCAGGCTTTACATGAAAAGCCGAAATCCAGCTTTGTGGCAGTGATTCAGCGACATCCGGCGTCAGCAATACGAAAAAATTCACGCGCATGGATGCCCAGTCGACTTTGCGCAGACTGGTGATCTTTACCTCGAATTTCTCGCCTGCCACATCAAACTGCAATTTGTCGTTCAGCTTCAGTCCCAGTGTTTTTGCAAGTCCCTCTTCCAGCGAGGCTGAAGACTTTTCCCCTTGCGCAAACCAGTTTCCGGCAGTCAGCTGATTAGCTGCTGGTAGGGTATTACTGGTCGAGAGATTAAATTCGCGGTCCACCAGACGTTTTGCCTGATCCGCCGCATAATCGTCCACGCTGACTGTTTTTCCGTTCACTGCCGTCAGCCGTCCGCGTATCATCGGATACATCGGTGCCTGCTGAAACTCAGCCAGACGGCCAGCAATTTCTGATTTCTGTTCAGGCTGGACATTCAGCACAAAATGATTCGGTGCATCCGGTGGTGATGCCTGCCGCCATGCCGCCAGCAAATCCTGACGCACAACGGTCAGCAGCAGTAATGCTGTTAAACCCAGCGACAACGACACCATTTGCACAACGGTCACCATGCGCCGGCGCAGTAAATTATTGACAGCAAAGCGCCAGCTCTGGAATGGCAAGCGGTGCCGTAACAATCCCAGTGCAACCAGCAACAAACGCGCTGCCAGTGCAAAAATACCGCCAGCGACAACAAACCCAGCCGCCAGCAGTAAGCTCATTTTGATCTGTCCGGTATGCCAGACCATCAAACCAAGCATTGCCAGCAAGCCTGTAGCGTACGCCCCCCATAACCACTGCTTACCGCTGTCCAACTGGCGACGGATCACATGGGTATGCGGCACTTTGCGTAAGCGCAGTACTTGCGGCATCGCGAATCCGGCCAGTAATACGACACCCGTCAGCAAGCCCTTCAGGGCAGTCAGTGTACTGGCAGGCGGCAAATCGGTGGTCAGCAAATCGCCCAGCCAGCGGATTAATACCAGATGTCCGGCGTATCCGAGCGCTACCCCGGCTACGCTGCCTGCAATGGCCAGCGCCAGAAATTCGAGTGCAAATACGGTAGTAGCCTGTGTCTGCGTTAATCCCAGACAACGCAGCATTGCTACCGCATCCAGATGTCTTTGCATATAGCGATTGGCTGCCATGGCGATTGCCAGCGCAGCCAGCAAAGAGGCGAGCAAACTGACCAGCGACAAAAATTGTTCTGCGCGATCGAGGGTCGTTCGCATCTCCGGTCTGCCGTTTTCCCAGCTTTCCATACGAATCCCGCGATACTTCCCTTTATCCAGCATGACTTGCCATTGCTGCTGCAAGTTCGCCACTGCTTTTTGATCGCCCGCCACCAGCAAACGGTAAGTCACGCGCGAACCATCCTGTATCAGCCCTGTTGCCGCCAAATCACTTATCGCGATCATGGCGCGCGGCGCAAAATTCATAAATCCGGCACCGCGGTCGGGTTCATTTTCGATAACGGCAGAAATGCGCAGCGTTTGCTCACCCAGGCGCAGTGGCTGGCCGATTTGCAGATTCAGTGCATACAACAAACTCTGATCGACCCAGACCGAACCTGCAGGCGGCGCACCGGCTGTCTGCAACTGTTTTTTTTCATCACGGATTTTCAGACTGCCGCGTAAAGGATAACTGGCGGATACAGCTTTCAGCGATACCAGTCTGGCAGCTGGCTGTGCCTGATCCGTACTGAAGGCCATACTCGGAAACACCGCCGTTTCAGCCGTTTGCAAACTGCCGGACGCAACTTTTTCTTTCCACTCAGGAGCAAGAGGCTGATCCGCACTGACCAGTAAATCCGATGCGAGTAACTGGTGCGCATTCTGCTCCAGTCCGGCGCGCATACGATCGCTGAGAAAACCGACAGATGCCAGCGACGCTACGGCAATCATCAGTGCAATCAGCAAAAAGTTCAGCTCACCTGCGCGCCAGTCGCGCAGTGTCATCCGTCCGGCCAGCGATACAATCATGCCCTGCTCCTGTCTTTACAGCGAATCAGGCGGATAAGGCCTGCATAAAATCATTGAGAATATCTGCCGTATCTTCAATACCAACCGACACGCGGATCAGTGAATCAGCAATGCCCATTTCAGCGCGGCGTGCTGCCCCCATTTCGAAGAAGATGGTGTGCGCAACCGGAATCACAAGCGTGCGGGTATCACCGAGATGGGTCGCATTGATCGCCAGTTGCATACGATTCAGATAGTCAAAGCAATCAATTTCCGGCTTCAGTTCAAAACTGAACAGGCCGCCGTAATGACGGAACAGATCCGTTGCCAGCGCATGCTGAGGATGCGATGCAAGCCCGGGATAATGCACAACTGCAACGCGCTCATCGGCTGCCAGCGCTTCGGCAATGGTTTTGGCATTATGGCAGGCACGTTCCATACGCAAAGCCAGTGTTTCCGCACCAATTGCAATCTGGTGTGCGGCTTCCGGCGACAGGCTGGCACCGAAATCACGCAGTGCTTTGGCGCGAATCTGCGATAAACCCTGCATTGCCGCTGGCTGTTTGCGGAAGTTGTCCGCGATGTTCGGAAATGCAGCCCAGTTAAACAAACCGGTATCAGTGATTGCACCGCCCAGCACATTGCCATGTCCGGCGATCGACTTCGTCAGCGAATTCACAACCAGACCGGCACCAACGGCTGCCGGACGGAACAGATAAGGCGAGGTCATGGTGTTATCCACCACAAACAGAATGCCGCGTTCAGCACACAATGCACCGATGCTTTTCAGATCGGCAATCTGGGTACGCGGATTAGCGATGGTTTCGACGAACACCATGCGGGTTTCCGGTTTCAGTGCGGCGCGCACATGCTCAACATCCGTGGCATCTACCATCGATACCTGTACACCCTGCGTTGCAACGGTCTGCCAGACGCTGTTAGTGTTACCGAACAGGAAAGAAGATGAAACGATGTGATCGCCCTGACGCAGTAAAGCCTGAAACACGGCACCGATTGCGGCCATGCCGGTTGAGAAGCAAATCGAACCAGCTCCCGCTTCCATCGACGTCAGTTTTTCTTCCAGTGCACTGACCGTAGGATTGCCCTGACGGCCATAACGATAACCGCTGGCTTTGCCCTGAAACACATCCGCCAGTTCACGCGCATTTTTATAACCGTACATCACAGCCGTATGCACTGGTTTATGTACTGAACCGTGTTCAATTTCTTTCTGGCGGTCGTGATGCAGAATCGTAGTGGTAAAGCCTTTGTTTGCGGAAGTCATAAGCTAATACGTCAGTGGTTGTACGGAAACTGCGAGTGTAACGCAGAAGCCTGTACACTGCGCAGCTTCACGACATCAAACCGGCGCCTTTAATGCAGCAATCGCCTGCAAGCCGCGCTGGTAACCGTACTCCCACTGAAGACGATTCATGGTGCGGAAACTGGCGTAATCTGCGGGCAGGCTTAAATGAATCCGGTTTTGCTTCCAGTCTGCACGCATCCGTATCTGGTGCTCGACCAGCGCAGTTTCCATATCGCTGGTGTCAATCCACGCAGCGGCATCGCTTTGCATGACTTTGCGCAAGCGCTGATTACCATCAAAGCCAAGCACTCTTCGCACTGCTGGCAAGCTTTTAAAGCAATCGTATTCCGCTTTGCGCTCCATCCAGATTTCCGGTGCCAGTGCCTTTGCAATTTCAACCGGAAACAAATCGGTGACGCCGCCGAGAAAATCGCCGTGCGGTGACTGATGGCATGGAAAATAAAACATATCCGATACCGAAGCGCGGGCTGCGTCAGCCATATCATCGGTGCGGATCACGTTCAGATGCGGGGCAACCCGCGAATGACGCAGAAACGGTGCGCTGACCGGCGAGCGCAAACCGTGTAAACGCAGCAGATGCGGGCTGTTAGTCAGGATAGTTTCTTCGAACCACGGCGCACTGTGCCATTTGCCTGCGGATTGTCGCGGATACAGAATTTTGCCGGCGATGACGGCAACATCGCTGGCCGGATGCGCCGGTAATGACGGCAACGGCAATTCGCCCGGCACCGAAAACAGAAAATCCTGATGCAGATCGGGCAGACGTTTGTATTGTGGTGGCGTGGCCCAGCGTTTCAGTAAGGATTTTGATACCGAAACCATAGACTGACGCGGATTCCAGCGCAGACTTTGCCAGAAGGCGAACATGGCTTCGGAATCCAGCCAGTCGCGGCGCTGACTGTCATTGTCCAGACCGGCAATCACGGTGGCGGCAATCGCCGCGCCACAGGTCGCCAGCAGCAAATCCGGCTTGCGCCCGTGCTGCTCCATCGCTGCATAGATACCGAGATAGTAACCAAACCGAAAACCGCCGCCGCACATCACCAGACAACGCTGATAAGGCTTTGGCCCCGCCTGCTCCAGAGAACTTGTCATACCCGCCGCATATTTCACAAAAGACCGGCATTCTGGCACGGATTACCTGATACCGCTGCGCAGACGCGGCAAAGCTGAATCTGACGCAAACCCGAAAACAACGGTTTATCCCTTTTATTCCTTTTTACCGGATCAGCGCAGCAAAAAAGCTTCAATCAGCGATGCCAGCAATGCGGGCTGATCGTGATGCAGCATATGTCCGGCATCGGTCAGGAAATGTTTTTCCAGATTGTTGAACGCGCTGAGACGACGCTCGATTTCCGGTCTGGCCTGCTCTTTTGCGCCCATCCATTCCCAGACATTGGTGTCCTCTGCCTCCGCCCACATCACCGGTGCAGTCACAGCCTGCCAGCAAGCCAGCATTTCGTCGGTATGAAACAGAATCGGACTCACGCGCTTGTGCGCCGGATCACCCAGAATCGCCCATTGCCCGTCTGCGCCCTGCTCGGCCCAGTGCTGCGCCAGAAATGCAGCCTTATCATCGCTGAGGCGCGGATTGGTTTTCTGCAGACGCTGCGCGACTTCCTGCTGCGTGGCATAGGTTTTCATGCCCATCGGGGTACGGATTTCATCCATCCAGCGGCGATAGCGTTTCGGCGCCTGTTCCGGTGTGGTGGAAGGTAAGCCGAAGCCTTCCAGATCGATCAGCTTGCGCACCCGTTCCGGACGAGATCCGGCATACATGGTGACCACATTCGCGCCCATGCTGTGACCGAGCAGATTCACCGGTTCATCGGGGCTGTAGTGCTGCAGTATCGCATCCAGATCAGCCAGATAATCCGGGAACCAGTAACAGTCGGTTGCCGGTGCTTTGGTCAGACCGAATCCACGCCAGTCGGCGGCAATCACATGCCAGTCATGCTGCAAATGATCGACCACAAACTGAAACGACGCCGATACATCCATCCAGCCATGCATCATGAACAGCTTAGGCGCCCCCTCCTGCCCCCAGTGACGCAGGTGATAAGGGATACCCCGGATGTCGAGAAATTCGGAACGGGATGGCTGATGTTCTGTAGCGATAGACATGCGAAAGCTTTCCTGTAGATGACGATGAAATGGCTGTGGCCAGCAAAAAATAAAACGAACGTTCGCTTATTATAGCCATTTTTTACGCCCTGCACTTTCCGGCCGGAAAGACGGTGCAAGCCGCACACCGGCAAACCGTACGCTCATCTTGCTACAAGATTTTCCGGGTCTGAAACTCTGACCATCTGCACAAATAACAGGTCAGCACCCGTCAAACCCGTAATCAGATCATGCAGAACTCGTCATCAGGCATTTTGGGACAGCCAGACTTTCTGCCGACGACCGCCAGACTGGTATGCCGGAATCTGCATTTGAGCCTGTTTTTGGCCATTTTCGGCGCCTGTGAACGCTCTGCCGCACGCTCAGATCAAGCATTCCAGCCATCAGTACGATACTGCTGACCCAGCTAACTCAGCTAACTCAGCGCCCCGCCAGCGATTGCAATATGGTTTGCGCTGCCTGATCTGCCACATCCAGCACAACTTTGCCGTAAGGACTGGCAGCAAAACCCTGTCCGCCGAACACTTGCTGCTTACCGACCTGCCCTTCACCATCGGCTTCTGCCGCCAGACGGTGACGGGCAATCAGTTGCCCGTCCTGCGTATCATAAACATCAACGTCCACTTCAATGGCGCGGTGATGCTTAGTCCATAAACCAAACAGTAAGGATGTCTGCCGCACGCCGGTATTACGCACTTCTCCGGCAATCACATAACGCACACCCCAGGCTTTGGCGACTTGTGCCAGCAAAGCCGGTGTCGGTGTTTTTGCAGGCCATTCGGTGGATAAAAAATCCGGCGTGATGCGCAAAGAAAATTGCTGACTTTGCTCCAGACGGCGCGCCAGTTCGCGCGGAAAGCCCTGCGCAATATCGTCCAGATCGGCACTCTGGGCGGGTTTATTAACGATAAAACCGGTCATCAGGATGGCCTTACTGGCCTCACGCACCGGCGTGACCGATTGCACCTGAACGCCGGCACTGGCTGGTGCTAAGCCCGCAAGTGCTGCACTCATTACCAGCGCCAGTGCGGCGTTCAGGGCCAGCCGTGGCAGCGTCATCCGGCGAACATGGTACATGCGCATGGTGCTTCCTTTCAGGGCAAAAGTCTTTTCAGTATTGTCTTCTTTACGGCAGGAAACCCGCGTTCTGTAACGGTTTTCCGATGCAGTCCGATCTTGTCGCCCCGAATCCACATTTCTGCGAAAAAACACAGCATCTGTTCACAGCCTGTGCCGTTATCTGCCATACAATGCCAAATCTTACCTGTAAGACACTTTTTCTATGCCTGAACTGATGCTGACACCAGCCCGTGCGGAAGATGCCGCTGCGGTGCTGGCATTTGAGAGCGAAAACCGCGCCCACTTTGAACGCTGGATCGCTACCCGTGGCGATGCTTACTACCATCTGGCAATCGTTGAAAACAGTTTAAAAGATGCGCAATGGCAGTGGCAGGCTGGCCGCGAATACCATTTGCTGGCGTGGTTTGACGGTGCGCTGGCCGGACGCCTGACGATACGGAATATCGAACGCCAGTATTACAAAAAAGGGGAAATCGGCTACCGGTTCGGTGAGGCATTCGGCGGACGCGGACTCGCCAGTGCCGCTGTGCGGCTGGTGACGGAAAAAGCCTTTAAGGAATTCGGGCTGCACCGTATCGAATCCAAAATTATCATCGACAATCTGCCTTCGGTTGGTGTGATGCGTAAAAGTGGTTTCCGTCAGTACGGGCACGCCCGTTCCGCCGTGTTACGTCACGACCAGTGGCACGATTTACTGCTGTTTGAACGCCTGCATCCGGATTTCGAAGCACCGGACTCGCCTGCTGAATAATCAGAGGCAGCATCTGAAACAAAAACCAGCAAGCTGATGCCGGTATCGTCATGTGTCAATGACGCATTTCTCCGGCTGACAGTGAAAAATCTCAATTCAACCCGCGGAATTGTCAGTCTGTCGCAATCCGCTGGTTCTTACCCGACAGACAAAACATAATCCACTCAACCAATCAGGACAACAGCGCTGCTTCACAGCGTGAAACTTACTAACAGGAGATTTAATATGCGCATTGCACTCGTTCTCGCCAGTTTGCTGATTTCTCAGGCTGCATTTGCGGCGGAATCTGTCCGCACCGTCACCAATTTCACAACCATCAAAGCAAAAGGTGCGTTCAATATGGTAGTGGAGGTCGGCAAAAATCCTTCTGTGGTGGTCAAAGGCAGCAGCCAGTTTGCAGATCGTATCAGCACCGAAGTCGTTGGCGACGAGTTGCGCATCGTGAATAAAGAACACAAGAACAATACCGTCAACAGCGACGATCAGATCATCATCACCGTACCGGCGCTGAACCGCGTCAAAGTGGAAGGCGTTGGCGCCACCACGATCTCGAATCTGAACAACAAAGAATTTGAAATTGAATATGAAGGCGTAGGCAAACTGGTGGCCAGCGGCAAATCCACTAATCTGCGTCTGAATGCCAAAGGCGTTGGCATGGTCGATGCAAAACAACTGGTGGCAGAACAGGTTTCCGCCACACTGGATGGCGTAGGCTCGGTCGATGTCCATGCGAAAAACCAGCTGAATGCATCTGTACACGGCATCGGTTCGCTGACGTACTACGGCAAACCAAAAAATATCAGCAAAACAGCAGACGGCATCGGCAGCATCCGCGCCGGTGACTGATCACCCCGAATACCGGTAGTCTCTCTGTGCGTCCTTCTCTCCAGGTTTCGGACGCTTACTCCCCGGGAATTGCTTCCTCCCGGGGATTTTTTATTGTCCCTGCAGCCAGACTAATTCTGACTCGGTAAATCCGGCCTGACGCCGTCCCTCCAGATTAAACGGCCCGCGCAAACGCGGTGCTTTATACCGTTCAGACAACACCGGATAGTAAGCCAGCGGGTCATGCCCTTCTTTCTGACACTGATAGTTGTACCAGCGGTTGCCAATCTCTACATGCCCGATTTCCTCTTCGTAAATCGTTTGCATGATCTCACCGGCCCGAATATCCCCCGCCTGTATCAGCTTTTGCCTCAGACCCGGCGTCACATCCAGCCCGCGCGCTTCCATCGTGCGCGGCACCAGTGCCAGACGTGCGGTCAGATCGGCTCTGGTTTTTTCTGCCATTTCCCACAAGCTGTTGTGCGCAGGGAAACTGCCATACGGGAATCCGAGGTCGCGCAAGTGTGCATTCAGCATACTAAAGTGCTTGGCTTCTTCGCGTGCGACTTTCATCCAGTCGGTATAAAACGGTAAAGGCATCTGTGGAAAACGCCAGATGATATCGAGCGCCAGATTGATCGCATTCATTTCGATATGCGCGAGCGCATGCAGCAGCACAGCGCGGCCTTCCGGCGTATGCATCGCACGCCGCCCTACTTTTCCCGGCGCTATCAGTTCCGGCTTATCCGGGCGACCGGGAATACCTTCAGGGCAGGCAAATTGCTGCGCAGGATCACAGGGCAGCGCTTCCGGCAGATTCAGCACAAAACGGGATTTGTCATCGGCATCACGGATCAGCAAACCTTGCAGCGCTGCTGCACGTAACTCGGCAGGTGTTTCGGGTAGATAATTTGTCATTCGGCGTAGAAAAACGATTTTGGCGGGCAGTAAAGTGGCGGCAGATGTAAAATACCGGTCTTTCGCAGCATTGCCCCGTTCAGTGCGCCACACCGGTCTGGTGAGACGCGACGCAAAACCCGCTATTTTACGGAAATTCCTATGCCAATCTACCAGTTGGGTCCGCATATCCCGCAAATTGATGACACTGCGTACATCACCGATACCGCCAAACTGATAGGCAAAGTGCAGATTGATGCACGCGCCAGTATCTGGTTTGACGTGACGATCCGTGGTGACAATGAGTTAATTCATATCGGTGAAAATTCCAACGTACAGGAATCCTGCGTATTGCATACCGATCCGGGTTATCCACTGACCGTCGGGCCGAATGTCACCATCGGCCATCAGGCTATGCTGCACGGCTGCACCATCGGCGAAGGTTCGCTGATTGGCATTCAGGCAGTGATTCTGAATGGCGCAAAAATCGGCAAAAACTGTCTGGTCGGTGCCGGTGCGCTGGTCACTGAAGGCAAAGAATTTCCGGACAATTCACTGATCATCGGTGCCCCAGCCAAAGCTGTACGTACCCTGACCGAAGCTGATCTGGCCGGTATGCAGCGCAATACCGCCAATTACGCAGAGCGTGGTCAGCTGTATAAAACTGAACTGAAACGCATAGATTAAGCCTGTGCCTCAGCGTTACCAACCCGGTTCCGGCTGTATGAACCGGGTTTTGTCGTTCTGCAGCATGCAAACGGCAATTTTTAGCAAGAAGAGATTATGAGCGATACATTACAAAAATTTATGTTTGAACACGCCGGTGTGCGTGGTGAATTCGTGGAATTGCAGGCGTCCTGGCAACAGATTCAGGAACATCAGCAATATCCGGCGCCGGTACGCAATCTGCTGGGTGAAATGATGGCAGCGGCTGCGCTGTTATCAGCCAATCTGAAGTTTAACGGCTCCATGATTCTGCAAGTACATGGCGACGGCCCGGTCAAACTGCTGGTCGTCGAATGTGATTCCCAGCTGCGCCTGCGCGGTACTGCCAAACTGCGTGAAGATGCGCCGATTGCCGATGATGCCACGCTGCATGATCTGGTGCACTCAGGCGGCAATGGCCGCTGCGTCATCACGCTTGATCCGGCGGACAAAGTGCCGGGCCAGCAAGCGTATCAGGGCATTGTGCCGCTGGACGGCGACGATATCGCGACGATTCTGGAAAACTATATGCTGCGTTCAGAACAGCTGGATACCAAGCTGTGGCTGGCGGCTGATCATCAGGTAGCACGCGGCTTGCTGCTGCAAAAACTGCCGCGCCACGGCGGCACACAGGCGCAGGTAGAAGATGAACAGCAGGCATGGAATCACGCTGCGATGCTGGGCGACACATTGCGTCGTGAAGAAATGCTGGAGCATGATATTCAGACGCTGATGCACCGCCTGTTCTGGGAAGAAACCCTGCGCGTCTTCGACCCGCTGCACCCTTCTTTCCACTGCACCTGCAGCCGCGAAAAAGTCGGCAACATGCTGAAAATGCTGGGCGCACAGGAAGTGGAAGCCGCGCTGGCAGACATGGGCAGTATCGAAGTGAAATGCGATTTCTGCGGCCAGAAACAGCAATTTGATGCTGTGGACTGCGCGCAATTATTCCTGCCTGCAGCAGCACCGGAAGCGACTGCAACTGACGCTGCCACACGTCACTGATGAATGGACTGATGCGCTGACGTTCTGAAATATCCGTTCGGGCATTATTCAGTCTCACCAACACGAAGGGCTGCCAGCAATGGCAGCCCTTTTTGCTGTCAGTTCAGCTCACGAAAATACCGCAGACCATGCAGAAATCGTCATTTACACTTTTCGGAGAGCCGGACTTTCTGCCGACGACCGCCGGATTGCCATGCTGAAATCCGCATTTAGCGCAATTTCCGTGCTCGCAAGCCGTTTTTGCGATCAGCGCAACGTCGCCTGAGTAGCTCGCCTATAACAAGCCATCCGCAAACGCTGACACCACCCTGACCGGATGTGGCGTACATAAGGCGGCGGAATAGCCGTGGAAAGTCTTCAACTCCTGCAAATACCAGTCCGTACCCAGTTGATATTCCCAGGCCGGAGCAACTTCCACCGCGCAAAAATCATCACGGATAAAAATCGCCTGCGGCGGCAATTGCAGCCCGAGTCCCGCATGTTTCATCAGCGCTTCTTTGGCAACCCAGTGCCGGTAAAACATGCTGATCTGTCCGGCTTCGCTCAGATTTGCCAGCCGTTGCTGTTCTGCGGGCTGCATCACAAACGGAATCAATTGCTGTAGGGCCGCAGCGCCGGCCTGATGCACTTCCAGATCAAGTCCCAGCGGACATGCGCCAACCGCCAGCATGCAGTACTGCCCCGCATGGCTGAGACTGAAATGCATACCGGAAGGATGCAGTAAGGCTGGTTTCCCCAGCGCGGAATACTGAAATTGCAGACTGGCCG
Organism: Cognatundibacterium luofuense; assembly: GCF_018139685.1. Taxonomy (GTDB): domain Bacteria; phylum Pseudomonadota; class Gammaproteobacteria; order Burkholderiales; family Burkholderiaceae_D; genus Undibacterium; species Undibacterium luofuense. The sequence continues at coordinate 100,083 of NZ_JAGSPN010000004.1, read as the reverse complement.
GATCACAGTTCAGAGCATCGCCCAGTGCAATCCGCAAGCCTGCATGGGCGTGATCGAAACGCTCTGTTAAGGTAGCAAACCGCAATCGGCTGCGCCGCTGTTGCTCATGCGGATCAAACGACAGTCCGGCCAGTAAGGCGGGCCGGACTGCACGCCAGCAATAGACATGCACTGCCTCCATGCAGAATCAGAATCCTGCACGCAGTTGTAGATAGAACAGCTGATTATCTTTAAGCTGACCGAAAAAATGGCTGCGCGGCCCGAAATAACGCTCCGCACCACCTTGCAAATGCCAGCGGTCATCGAGTGCGTAATCCACTTTGGCGCGCCACAAACCGGCACGCTGCGGTGCCAGCATCACACCGCTGACTTCCGCCAGCAAACTGTCGTTCAGCTTGCGGGTAGCCAGGCGCCAGGTGAATCCGGTCTGCGATGCGCGGGTCTGGTTCTGGAATGCAGCCTGCTGCATTGCCAGTCTCTGCAACAGCGTATCAGGCAAGTCTGCCGGATCGCGCCAGTCCCTGACATGCTGCATCAGCAATTGCACACCCAGCGTGGTACTGCCGCCAAGCTCAGCTTCCGGCCCCGCCACCAGCATCCACTGATCGCGCTTTGGCTGCAACATCGCCACACTGTCCGCACTGACGCTGTCTGTATAGCGGCTGTACGCCGCTTCAGCGCGCCAGATCAGACCACCAGCCGTTGCACTCAGATCAGCGCCAAACACCGTCGCCTGCGCCGGACGCAGCAGCAATTGCAATCCTTGCGCCGTCATACTGACCCGGTTCAGCCCCGGCATCAGATCCGGCCCGCGCATGACGGACAGCGATGCATCCAGCCCTTCGCCGCTGTAATCCCATTTCAGCGCAAGCGCACGCTGGTGTTCAGCTTCCGCTTGTACCAGTTGAATACCCGTTACTTGCGGCAGTGGCAGACGATGACTGTTGAGCGCTGGCATCGCCGTCAGACTGAACTGACCTGCACTGCTGTTGAAGATCAGTTGCAACGCATTGCTACCGGTACGCTGATCGCTGTCTTCCGGTGTCAGCAAGCGGAAATCACGCGGACTCAGGTTATCGGTGGGATTCACACCATCAGCGCGCCCCCATGCCAGCAACTGACGGCCCAGACGCAGTTGCATATCACCTGCCTGATACCGCCAGTACAGCTCGCGCAGCGCACCATGTGCCGGTGCAGGCACAGAAACGTGCTGCGAAGATTGCTGACGGAGCCAGCCTTTCGCAAGAATCTGACCCGCATCACCGGCATCAACCTTCAGCTGACTCCAGAGCGACGCCTGCAGCAGACTGCCCTGATCACTGAGCAAGCGATCGCCGCTCCAGAACTCTGTGCGCAGCGAATGCTGATGATCCAGCGAAACACGGGATATAAATGATTCCGGAAATTCTGAAGATTTTGCGGACTTCGCTGAGACCGCAAGCCGTGCTGAATCGTCTGAACCGCTTGTATCTGCTATATCTGCTGCTTGCACAGGGAGTGCTGGCAGCGACATCAGCGCCGCTGCCAGCATACCCGCCATAGAAGTGTGCGGGAATGGCATCACTTCTCCAGCTCACGTGCAGTGAACAGCGATTCCGCCACATTCTGATCTGCTTTAAATTCCTGCAGACGAATGCTGGTTTTGTGACCAGTCTGGACGTTTTCCGCTTCCGACAGCATCGCTTGCCACTTACCGTTACTGCCTGCGGCACGGATCTCACTCTGAATAAATTTTTTCAGTAATTGTCCGCCTGCGTCATACGCTTCGCCCTTGCTGGCCACGAAATTATCTTTGCGTACCCAGCTGATACGGCGCGAATATCCGGTCTGGCTGGTAATTTGCGCAGTTTCAGGCAAGGACTCAATCACGTAATGCGCGACACCGTCGACATTTTCTTCGCGCAGGAGCTTATGCTTCCACTCATCGACTTTGTAGCCGATCACGTCTGCATAGCTGAAATCGGTTCCGACGAAAGCATCTTTTTTATTGGATGCAGATAAGCGGCGAACTTTGCCCAGTGCTGGCAGATAAATCCACATATCATCGTCTGCACCGCTGCGTTCAATCAGCAGGCTGGCAGTGCCTTTGATGTCGGCCGGTGCATTGAAACGCACCAGACGCATATTGTCATTGCCGTTTGCCTGCAAGCGAGTGTAGCCGGTGGTTTTGCGAACACGGGTGGAACCGTCTTTCGCTGTCAGGGTAAAAGTTGCCTCCGCCACAGAATCTCTGACCTTGGTTGCCGCCAGATTTTTACGCATGATTTCTGCCGGCGTCAGTGTTTCTGCATGTGCCATTCTGGCGACGGACAGCAACAAAGCCGATCCCAGACCCAGCGCAATCAGCAATTGCCACCACGGACGCTGACGATGCGATTCAAAAATAAAGCGCGGTTTCATCATCAGCAGCGTACCCGGCACCAGTGTCAGCGAAGCCCAGGCACTGACCACCATCGCCAGTACGATAAACAGCGACAACCATTTATGTACGTTATAACCGAACGACAGTGCCAGCACACCGTAACCACCAGCCACTGCGGTTGCCACAAACAACGCTGCTTTTCCGGCTGTTGCCAGTGTTTCACGGGTGGCGGTTGCATCATCCTGTCCTGATGCAACTTGCTCACGCATGCGGTACAGCAGATAAATCGCATAATCAGCACCGATACCTACGGCCATCGCTGAAATCAGTGAGTTAGGAATATTCAGCGGAATACCGAACATCCCCATCACACCGAACACCGCGGCCACAGCCATCACCAGTGGCAACAGAACGATGAAACCGGCAGTGAATGAACGGAATGCCAGTGCGGACACAACGAAAATAGCCAGCGCAATCTGTACGATATTCAGAATTTTGCCTTTAACCATGGTATCGGTCAGTGCAATGGTCTGTGCCACATCGCCACCGAAACTGACTTTAATATCAGGACCGAAGGCTTTCTGCGTATGAGCCTGCAGATTGTTAACTAATTGCTTAATATAAGCATTAGAACCCGTTTTCAGCAGAATCGTGATCTTACCGGCTTTGTACTGGGTATCGACTACAGAGTCAAAATCACCCGGTTCACCCGAAATCGAATACAGCAGCAAATACTGAGAAATCAGTTCGCGCGATTCCGGCAACTGATCAAACTGTGCCTGATCAGCATGCATCGCCCGGTTCATGCGCTTCAGATAGTCCACGATGGACAGGGTTTTACCAACGTACTCCTGACTTTCCGCATAGCGTTGTGTGCTTTCAATCGCCTTCAGTACGGCCGGATCTTTCAGTGTATCTTCAGATTTTCCCTCGACCATGATGTACAGGCTGTTGGTACCACCAAGCTGACGATTGAGGAAATCATCATCTTTTTGCACCGTCAGATCTTCTGCGAAGAAGTTTTTGGTCGCGTTATCGACCACCACTTTATTCATGCCAACACCAAATACCACCAGCAACGCTGCGAGGCTGGCGAACACGATGTTACGGCGCGCCGGTGAAATCACCTGCTCTGCAATCCAGCGCGGGATGCGGTCCCAGATACGCAGTTTTTTCTCGGTTGCGCGGTCGGCGTCACTCGGTGGTTTCAGCATAGAGCGCACGGCCGGAATGAAGGTCATTTCAAGTACCACTGCACTCAATACGCCGCTGCCGGTGAAGATACCGAATGCACGAATCGATTCAATCTCAAACACCAGCAATGAGAAAAACCCGAGTGCAGCGACGCCACCAGCGATCATCATGACCGGCCCGACACCTGCCAGCGACCGAATCACCGCCTCGCGGTTTGCCGCCACCGGCGACATATTCTCGATCTTGCGTAACAGTTCGTACTCTTCGTAATAACGTTTTAACAGCTGCACCGCGTGACCGGCAGCAATTGCGAGAATCAAAATCGGTGTCGGCGAGTTAAAAATATCCATTTGCTGACCGGACATACCCATCATGCCGGTTGCCCACATCACTGCCATCAGCGCAGTTACCAGCGGAAGAATCAAGCCCTGCTTGGTACGAAATGCTTCAAAATGCAGTAAGCCGATCACAAGCAGCGCAATCGGGAACAGAATATTAATGCGTTCAGCAAATTTTTCCGTTTGGTCCAGATAGACAGGATTGCCGCCGAAGGTCACGACAACATCTTTACCGGCCTCTGCTTCAACAACTGCTTTGACGGGTTCGACCATTTTCTGAAAGCCGTCAGAACGCTCTTTCAGCTCCACCATAATGGCAGCCGTTTTATAGTCAGCAGAAACAACCGTTTGCTGATACACCGGATTCGCAGCCAGCGCCGCTTTCATTTGTGCAATTTCGTCCGGGCTCAGTCTGGTTTTTTCCAGCAGAGGTTTCACTTCCAGTCCGTCATCCACGCCGCGAATTGCTTTTGCCGGACGTGCTGCCAGACTCAGCAAGGTACTTTTATTCACACCTTCCAGTGTTTCCAGTTTTCGCGTGATGCGCTCCACACTTTCCAGCACAGCGGGCTGAAACACATCACCCTCGCGTGCAGAAATACCAATCAGCATCAGATATTTTGAACCGAAGACCTTATCGACATGATTGGTTGCCTGAATGTACGGGTGTCCCTGCGGTGCAAGGGTTGCCGGGTCAATAATGACTTTGAGTCCGGCACCGAAAAATCCCAGCACCCCGGTCACCACCAGCGTGACAGCGATCACCGCAATGCGGTATCGCAACAGCCATTGAGCGTAGCGTGTCATGATTTCCTTTTTGAAGAAATTCGTTGATATTGAATAATTGAGTCTTTCTGGCCGGTGCTTATAACCGGCAAATCAGACAATTCCAGTAAATGACCCTAAAGTCATTTACTGGCAACGGAAGTATAAACAGGGGATTCCGGAACCGGATAGACGAACTGCAACAGCGAATTGTGCCGATGTGGCACAGTATCTTTTTACGCTGATGCTTACCTCAGATTCCGTACCGTACTGCTGATTGCCGGAAGTTATGCGGCAAGTAAGCGGTCCAGCGTGATGAAGTCTTTTTCGATCTGGCTGACCAGTACTTTTCGTAAGATCGACGCAGGCAGAATGCCGAAAAATTTTCCGGGTTCAGCGGCGAAATGCCAGTGGATACGGGTATGCTGACCGTCTGCCTCGAAGCGATATTGCCCTTTGTAATAAAACGGGCCGTCCAGCACTTCAAATGCATAGGAACTTTCCGGCTGCACTTCCAGAATACGCGCGCGAAAGTCCATTTTGCGGCCCAGAAAACTGAACTTGATACTGTATTCCGCACCCGCTGCCGGCTGTGGTGCATGTAACTGTGCATCGACACAAGAGCCTTGCCATATTTTGTCATTTGCCGGATTCGACAAATACGCAAACACACGGCTGCAAGGTGCTTTCAGCACGTAGTTTGTTTCCGCTTCGATCAGCTGACGCTGCATCGCTTTCTCTGTACTGCTCATACTAAAAAACCTTCCATTGCTGCATTAGGATAAAAACGCTCGATCTCTGCGGCGACTGCTTTTGCCTGCGGCGCGTACATGATGGAATTGTGATCGCCGGGTAAATCAATCTGCGTCAGCGATGTACTGATCAGTTCCGACCATCCGAGATCAGGGCCGAAATCTTCTTTTTCATCCTGTGCTTTGATCAGTAATGCGGGAATCTCTTCACCATCCGGGAAGTAAGTCTGCAAGGCGATCCCGTTCCCGATGTAGACCTCAAAATAGCGTTGCAACTGCTCCGCATCCGCATCAACCGGCAGCACAGCGATTTCTTTCGCGCAATTCAGGACATATGTGAACATCTGGTCCGGCTCGAGCTGGCGCAGGGTTTCCGGTGAGATCGTCAGTGTTTTATTGAAAGGCGCCGCCAGATCTCTGGCAAACCACGATAGTAAAGTCGCGTCATCGGCATCAGAAGGAACATTGGCAGGAACCGGTGCACGGGAATCGATCAGGAAAATACCTCTGACCTGCTCTCCCGCAGCCCGTAACTGACGGGCTGCTTCATAGGCGATAACTCCGCCAAAACACCAGCCGCCCAGCAAATACGGTCCATGCGCCTGAGTTGCGCGCAAATCCCGCAAATACCGCGCAGCCATGTCTTCCACGGTGACATCAGCCTCTCCTGTCTGTTCCAGACCAGGTGACTGAAACGCAATCACAGGGCGGGCTGCATTCAGATGCCGGTTCAGTTCGAGATAGCAAAACACATTGCCGCCGATAGGATGGAACATCCATACGGGCTGCACCTGTGTGCCCGGACGCAGGGTAATCACGCTGCCTTTGGTGACGCTGTTTTCTCCGCGGATATACGCAGCCAGCGCAGCGACCGTCGAAAACTGAATCAGGTTACCCACGGCAATTTCTGCACCGAAAGTTTCTTTGATGCTGGCAACCAGTCGTACAGCCAGCAAAGAATGCCCGCCCATTGCAAAAAAGTCGTCATGAATACCGACCTCCGCGAGGCCAAGACATTCCGCGAAAATCCGTGCAAGCTGAATTTCTGTCGCATCACGTGGTTCAGCAAAATTACCTGCTGCAACTGTTACCTGCGGTGCAGGCAAAGCATGCCGGTTAATCTTCCCGCTGATCGTCAGCGGGAATGAAGGCATAAACACATAAGCTGATGGAATCATGTAACCGGGAAGAACCGCACGCAAAGCCGTGCTGATACTTTCAGCGGGAATAGCTTCCCCTGTCAGATACGCCACCAATCGCAGATCACGCGGTTTATCTTCCCGGACAATGACAAATGCATTGCGCCCGGGGTACAGGCGACCCAGAACATGTTCAATCTCTCCGGTTTCTATTCTGTAGCCACGCAGCTTGACCTGAAAATCGAGCCGCCCCAGATGCTCAGGCTGGCCGTCAAAGCGTATGCGGGCACGGTCACCGGTTTTGTATAAACGCCCTTCAGATTCCAGACCCGGAATAATGCGGAAACGATCCGCCGTCAGTTCCGGCATGTTTCTGTAAGCTTTAGCCAGCCCTTCTCCGCCAATCCAGAGTTCCCCGGGAACTCCGCGCGGAACAGGTACGCCATCCTGATCAAGAATCAGCATCACGGTGTTCAGCACAGGCTGACCTATCGTGATATTGCTATCCGTAACCCGTGCAGCAGATGACCAGACCGTTGTTTCTGTCGGCCCGTAAAGATTCCAGACTTCCTTTCCCCTTGCTAGCAATAAGCTCGCCAGACTTGCGTCCAGTGCATCGCCACCGCTGAGGATGCGCATATCACTTTTCCCCTGCCAGCCGGCATCTGTCAGCATGCGCCATGTTGCCGGTGTGGCCTGCATCAGCGTAACTGGCTCCTGTTCCAGAATCGCCATCAACAGTGCAGGTTGTGCAGCCGTGTCCCGGTCTGTAATGCGTACACTCGCACCCTGAGTCAGCGGAAGAAATAATTCGAGTAAAGAAATATCAAACGCGGTTGTGGTCACTGCCAGCAAACGATCTTGTGCTGACATTGGAAACAGCGCCTGCATTCCCAGCATAAAATTCAGCAAAGAGCGGTGACCGACTTCGACACCTTTCGGCTTTCCGGTAGAGCCGGAAGTGAACAGAATGTAAGCCGTTTGCTGCTGTGCTGACGAATTGCTTTCTGAGATCAGCAAAGCTGGATCTGAAGTGGCGCTGAGTATGTCTTCGGTCAGAAGTACCGGAACACCGCCAGCAGACAACAGATGTTGCGAAACATCGGTAATGATAAGTGCGAGTCCGGCCTCTTCGGCAATTGCCGTCAGACGTTCCGCCGGAAATGACGGTTCCAGTGGAACATACGCGCACCCGGCCAGCCAGCAACCAAGGATGCTGGTAACGGTAGTCACTCCGCGCTGCAAACACAAGCCAATCATTGCGCCGGGAGCCGTACCTGCGGCAACGATTTGATTGCGGAATAAAACTGCCTGCTGCCACATATCACTGTAATTCAATGCAACAGCCTGATCGCGCAGCGCTATGCTTTCAGGTGTGCGGACACACTGTTCAGCAATCAATTGCAACAGGGTCAGATCCGGTATTTTTCTTTCGGGGCCACTCAGACGCGACATACTGCCGGTATCCGAAGCAGATGCGGCGATACGCGAAGTCAGCGAGTCATTGCGCACAACAGCAGATGCGATTTCCTGCAGGCGGGCGGTAAATTCTCCGGCGAATTCTTGACTGAATAAGAGGTCGTTGTATTTGAATGTTCCGGCAAAACACTGATCTTTCTCGCCTCCCATTTCCAGCAGAATTTCCTGCTGCCCTTCCTGTTGCGGCACATAAAAAGGACTGAGCCGGAATTCACCGTGCTCAATGCATACGTCTGCAGGCTGAGCAAGAAAGAAGTCGGCAAACTCTGCCAGCAAAGGCAAGCGTTCCCACGAAAAACCAATCTGTGCCAGCGGTGTGTAGCTCGGATCACGCTGGGGTGCGAGTTCTTCGACCAGCCAGTTGAACGGGCATTGCTGATAGCGCAGTCCATCAATCACATGTTTTCTGACCTGTGCCAGCAAATCGGCAAACGTCATATCCGCAGAAAAGCTGGCACGTAATGGCAAAGTGTTGACGAAATGCCCCAGCATGGCACGTTGTGCACGCTCTGTGCGGCCTGCAACCGGCGACGCAACGACAAAATCTTCGCTGCCGGAAAAACGCTGAAGGGTGAAGAAAAATACTGACAGCATCACCATGAATGGCGTTGCCGCATGCTTTTGAGCAAGCTTACGGATGCCATCGCTGACATCGCGGTCCAGCATGAATGGTAAAGACTTGCCCCGGTACACCTGAACTGCAGGTCGCGGGAAATCAGTCACCAGATCATGTACCGGAGGAACGCCGTTCAGCTGAGTATGCCAGTATTTGATCCAGGAAGATTGCTTTTCAGGTGCAGCAATCATGGCTTCCTGCGCCTTTGCATAATTCAGATAGCCATTTCCATCAGGGTACAGATTGCCGGAGCTGGCAAGACCCAGTCTGGAAGCTGTTTCCTGCAGCAACAAGCCTAAGGACCAGAAATCCAGCAATGCATGGTGTACTGCCAGAACCAGCAGGCAGGAATCCGAATCACGACGCAACAGGTGTACGCGCCACAAAGGAGTCTGTGCCAGACTGAATGGTGCAGAAGACAATGCGCGGGCATGTTCACGCAATGCGGTCTCATCCAGACCTGAAACATCGTGTTCGAGCACGACAGGCTGAATGGTTTCATACAATTGCATGCACGGGCCTTCCTGATCGGCAGGCATGGCACAGCGCAATACAGGAAAATCTGACGCCAGCTGATGTAAGAATGTCGTAACGCTTGCGCCGGATACGTGTTGACCATCGATCTGAATACTGAAAATCAGATTATATGCACCACAATCCGGGGCGATATTTTGAATAAACCACAGACCGCGCTGCTCAAAAGCAAGCGGAATTCTTTTTTCAGCCGTATTCTCTGCCTGCGCGAAATCACGGTTGGTTTGCAGCTTTGTATCCTCATTCATGCGGTCAAGCCTTCACCCTGCACTTTTCCGGCCAGCATACCTTCGAGATGCGCAGCGAGCGCATCAATTGTCGGGCAATCCCACAACAGGGTCGATGGCAGTTCAATATGAAAAGCCTCTTCCAGTTCGCCTGCAATCGTCAGTGCAGCGATCGAATCCAGACCATAGGAAGTCAGTGCTTCATCTGCGCGAATTTCCGAAAGATTCAGTCTCAGCTCTTTAGCGAGCAGATTGCTGATTAATTCTGTCAGTGCCTGTTTATCTGTTCCTGCTTGCATAACATCATTCCCGAAAATAAATAATTAACTGATTTGTTCTGTTTGTCCGTCCCTGGCCAACTGCCACGGAATCAGTGAAAACATGTGCGATTGCTTGTACTGATGAAGAAGTTGCCCGAACAGCAGCTCCGTATGGGCAGTTTGCAAACCTCCGGTATGAAAGTCAGGCACACCACCACGTTCCAGAATCGCCAGCAACCAGACACCGTCATTAGCAAAATCATTCAGGCGTCCACGGTTACAGATCCAGAATCCGAGTGCGCAGATACAAGAGTGGATCGCACAGTAACGTTCGGCAAAAGCAAACTGTTGCGGTGAGTTGCGCTCACCCCGCACAACTTCGGTGCTGAGTATTTCCGCTTCGAGCTGCTCCAGGCGCTGCAGCAGTTTTTGCGCATGGGTAATAATCTTTTTGGTCGTAACACATTGCGGACGTCCGGTGCTTTCTGTCTGAAGCACCGAAATGAGTTGGGGAAGACACTCCGCAACAGCATCCCGCCCACGCCCGTGTAACTCAAAACTATCAAACGGGAACGGTGGCAACGCAGCCTGCAAATCAAATAAGCAGCGGATTTCGTCGTCTGAAATTTTTCCGGCGTTTAACGCACGGCTCTTTGCAATTCCCGGCAGAAGCGTAGCCAGACTGTCGAGACAAATGATGCTGCTGCCATCAAATACAGAAACGATTGCGCCATCGCGCAGAAACTTTTGGAATATTCCGTCGCAATGCTCTTCGCGCATGAAATAGCGTGCCCCCAGCAACGACGCGAGTTTCTGGCAGGCGAAATCAACCAGATAAGTACATTGCACCTTGGCGACGCTGGACCAGGATGAGAATTGCCTCGGGAATAAGTGCAAACCACGCGCGGAAATCACAGAAACCGTTTCAGCCAGTAACTGGGAAAGGTAAGCATTCGCCAGCGTTTCGCGGGTATGCGGCAATTCGCTCATACGGCCGTTATACAATTGCCGCTCCAGTGCAAACTGCATCACCAGCCTCAGTGCGGAATCTCCGACCCCAAGCGAAAGCGCGGTACAGAATGTACGGGTAATCTGAAACCCTTTCAGGGCCAGCTCCAGACCGTGCCCCTCCTGCCCTATTCTCGCGGATTCAGGCATGCGGGCGTTCTTAAAACCAACGCCGCTGATATCGCAGCCACGCAAACCATGTGTTTTCACCCGTGGAAGATGGTAGTACTGACGACAATCCAGTTCGCGTTTATTAACAATAAATAAGGAATGATTTCGCAGGCTTTGGTCTTTCTTCACCTTAGCCAGCAGGACTAAAAATCCGGAACGGGTTGCACGGTTTATCGGCCATTTTTCACCGTTCAGCTGGTATGAGCCATCTGCCTGCGGCTCGGCTGTCAGTTCATTCGCAATCAGATCTGCGCCATGCGTTTTTTCAGAATACGCCAGACATGGAAACTCGCCTGTCTCCAGCACCCATTTGGCAATTTTCTGTTTTTGCTCATGGTTACCACCTATCCAGGCAAGCATGGTCCACAGCATCGTGCTGTAACTGACGGCTACCGACATATTCCGGCGTGCAAGCACACGACCGAGTGCAACAAAGGCTTCTGCAGATACAAAGCGTCCGCCCAGCTGTTCAGGCACATAGACCTGATGCAAACCCAAATTGTGTAAGCGGCTTACTTCAGCTTCCGGAAAAGCATCGGCTTCATCCAGCTTCATCGCAGTCGCGCGTGAGAACAAATTGCTGCTCAATGCCGGATCACCGAATTGCTGATCCAGTTGTGCTGCTAACTGATACTGATCATGCATCATTACGCGCTCCTGTCTGCATCTGACTCAGATTTTCCTCCAGTAATGCAAGCTCCCCGGCCTGCCAGCGTTTTCTGGTTTGCAGACGCTGAATTTTTCCGCTGGAAGTTTTTGAGATTTCGCCTGCAGCGACGAGCACCAGCTGATCAATTTGTAATTGATGGTGTTTAGAAATGGCATCGCGAATAATGGCTTTCAGAAAATCCTGCCCTTCGCGGTATTTGCGATCAATTTCCACGACCATTACCAGTTGTTCGGCATCTGCAAGATCCGCCGAAAATGCAGCCACGCCTTGTGCACGAATAGCCGGATGAAGTCCGTTCACCGTTTTTTCCAGATCGTGCGGATAATGATTCTGTCCCCGCAAAATAATCAGATCTTTAATCCGGCCAGTCACGTATAAATGCTGCTCCTGCATCACGCCGAGGTCGCCACTGCGTAACCACGGTGTCGCATCACCTGCCAGATGATTATGGAAAGCATCGCGGGTATCCTCCGGCCGCTCCCAGTATCCGGCAGCGACGGTGGCGCCGGAAATCCATATTTCACCGACCTGACCATCGGGCAAAACCTGCAAGGAGTCCGGATGCACCACCGCAACGCGCACTTCCGGATTCGCTCTTCCGCTACTGACCAGATCAGTACTGTCTTCCGGACTGACAGGCTGACTGATATAGCCCTGACTCAATGCTGTGCGCGAAACGGCGATACTATGAACGCCTTCCTGAAACGCCATCCCCGTCACGAACAGCGTGGTTTCTGCCATACCGTAACAAGGCATAAATGCTGTTGAACGAAAGCCGGCAGGTGCAAAGGTTTCTGAGAAGGCTCTGAGCGTTTCTGCGCGCACAGGCTCCGCACCGTTGCCGGCAACCTGCCATGTGCTCAGATCGAGGGTTTCTACAATTTCGGGGCGTGCGCGTTTCACGCAGTGTTCGTAGCCGAAATTCGGCCCGGCGCTGTGGGTTGCTCCGAATTTAGTGATCGCTTCCAGCCAGCGCATCGGCCGCTGAAGAAAAGTTGCAGGTGACATCAGATGCACAGGAAATCCGGTGTACATCGGCTGCAAAATACCGCCAATCAGGCCCATGTCATGATAAGGAGGCAACCAGATCACACCGACTGACTCGCGGTTGCACGCCATATTTCTGGCAATCATCCGGGAGTTCGTGATCAGGTGATCATGCGTCAGCATGACACCCTTCGGAACACCGGTTGATCCTGATGTGTACTGGAGCACTGCCAGCGAATCCGGCCTTAATTCAGGGCGCTTCCACTCACTTTCGGGTAATAAATGCTCATCATCGCTTGCCAGCGTTTTCAGTCCTGATTGCATCAGCGCTTGCCATGCAGCATCCTGCAATTGCAATACTACCTGACGGGTAGACATCAATACAGAGGCGTTTGCACTTTGTGTTACCTGCAATACACGCTCATAAGATGCATTCATTCGCGGCGCGTAGACTGGTACCGCAATCATTCCTGCATAAAAACAGGACATCAGTGCACAGATGTAATCTGCACCGGGTTGAAACAACAGCACAACACGATCACCTGCTTTTGCCATTTGCTGCAAATTAGCGGCGATACTGCGCGATTTCCGGTCAAGCTCTGCATAGGTGATCAGCACTTCATCATCGAGTACATTGCCGATAAAACCAAATGCCGTATTATCCGGTGACTCGTCCACCCTGCTCTCCAATAACTCGAGCCAGTTTTTATAAGGAGATTTTCCTGATTTCCGCATATAAAGTAAACCCTTATAAGACGGCGTTCAGAGATCGCTCCACCACCTCCGTCTTAACTAAATTTTTAATTTTTTCATTTTTTAGTATATCAACTCTAATTTTGAGGGCGATAGACGATTCACATCCATATCGCACAACCAAATTGCATAGTTATTCAGGGGAAATACCACCTGCTTACATTTAGCAATATTTTTTTATTAATAAATTTAGTTAAATTAATTCCACACAAGCTACATTCATCAATTACATTTTTTCACAATCAATCGCTTTACATGCATTGAATTGAATTGCATAGAAACTTACTGACAAAGCAACTTATCCTAAACACCTGTAATGTTTCTGAGGACATTCTGCTGAGTGACTTATTGCCTCGTTTGAAATTTCAACATGTTCATAAGCGTGGGACGAAAAAAAACGGCAGGGAAACCCTGCCGTTTTTTGACTACTGACGGAATGAATCAGAATGCTGCAATGCCAGTCTGAGCACGTCCCAGAATCAGCGCATGAATATCATGCGTACCTTCATAGGTGTTCACGACTTCCAGATTAACCATGTGGCGTGCAATGCCGAACTCGTCGGAAATGCCGTTGCCACCGAGCATATCGCGGGCAACACGGGCAATATCCAGCGACTTACCGCAGGAATTGCGCTTCATGATAGAGGTGATTTCTACCGCTGCGGTACCTTCATCTTTCATACGACCAAGGCGCAGACAGCCTTGCAATGCCAGCGTAATTTCCGTTTGCATATCTGCCAGTTTTTTCTGCACCAGCTGATTCGCAGCCAGTGGCTTGCCAAACTGCTTACGATCGATGGTGTACTGACGAGCCATATGCCAGCAGTATTCCGCCGCACCCAGCGCACCCCAGGCGATACCGTAACGGGCGGAATTCAGACATGTGAACGGACCTTTCAGGCCTTCCACGCCCGGCATCAGGTTTTCTTCCGGCACAAACACTTCATCCATGACAATTTCACCGGTAATCGATGCGCGCAGACCTACTTTGCCGTGAATAGCCGGTGCAGTCAGGCCTTTCCAGCCTTTTTCCAGAATAAAGCCACGGATTTTGCCGTCATCGGTTTTCGCCCAGACGACAAACACGTCGGCGATCGGGCTGTTGGTAATCCACATTTTGGCGCCACTCAGCGAATAACCGCCCGGCACGGATTTCGCGCGGGTGACCATGCTGGCAGGATCTGAGCCGTGATTAGGTTCGGTCAGGCCGAAACAGCCTATCCATTCGCCGGTTGCCAGTTTAGGCAAGTATTTTTGCTTTTGGGCTTCGGTACCGAATTCGAAAATCGGCACCATTACCAGCGAGCTTTGCACACTCATCATTGAGCGGTAACCGGAATCGACGCGTTCCACTTCGCGCGCAATCAGGCCGTAACTGACATAGTTCAGACCGGCGCCACCGTATTCAGCCGGAATGGTCGGGCCCAGCAGACCGAGCTCACCCATTTCACGGAAAATGGCCGGATCTGTTTTTTCGTGACGGAAAGCCTCCAGTACACGTGGCATCAGACGCTCTTCGCAATACGCGCGCGCAGCATCCTGCACCATGCGCTCTTCCTCGGTCAGTTGCGAGGACAGTAACAGAGGGTCTTCCCATTGAAACACCGGCTTTGCCATCAATATCTCCTGATTTATTTGTTCTTAAACGATTATACGAAGCGCTTACTTCGTTTTGTGCCGGATCGGGAATCGTAATTTCCACGCTCCGGTCATTTCCCGCGAACTGGTATGCTTGCGGCAGGCGCTAGTATACGCAAGCTGAACGGTACTGAGTAAACATTCCTGATCAGACGTTGCAGAGCGGAATCACCGCTGTCGCTTCGATTTCCACCTTTGCTCCGTCTTCCATCAATGCGGCAACTTGCACCGCCGTCATTGCCGGAAAATGCATCCCGAAAATCTCACGATACGCTTGCCCGAGTGCTTTGCGCTGCGCAAGATATTCCGCTTTATCTGTCACATACCAGGTCAGCCTGACCACATGCGCTGGCAGCGCGCCGTCGCTTTCCAGCACAGCCACGATGTTCAGCAGCGCTTGCCGCGCCTGCATCACAAAATCATCGCTGACCAGTTGCTGTTGCTGATCCCAGCCTATCATGCCGCTGACAAAAACCATTTTCCCGCTGGCGGCGATACCATTTGCGTAGCCTGAAGGACGAGACCAGCCTTCCGGCTGCAATACTTTCTGAATCATACTTTTTCACCCTGCCGCACGTTCTTCAGCGTTTCTCTGGCAATAATCACTTGCTGAACTTCGCTCGCACCTTCGTAGATGCGCAAAGCCCGTATTTCGCGGTACAGGCGCTCTGTCAGTGCGCCACTGACCACACCGGCACCGCCATGCATCTGCAACGCTGTATCAATGATTTTCTGTGCATCTTCAGTAGCACGCCACTTCGCCATTGCAGCTTCTTTTGTGACTGGTATGCCCTGATCGCGCCGCCACGCTGCGCGGTAAATCAGCAAGCCATTACTGTCGGCTGCAGTGACCATCTCCGCCAGTTGCGCCTGCGCGAGCTGAAAATCGGCCAGATAACTCTGAAACATCTTACGCGTCGTCATACGCTGCAATGCTGCATCCAGAGCCGCACGGGCAAAGCCAAGTGCAGCCGCAGCAACGGAAGTGCGGAACACATCCAGCGTTGCCATCGCCAGCTTAAACCCCTGCCCGGCAACCCCGATGCGCTGACTGACAGGAACACGGCATTGTACAAAGCGCAGGCGGGCCAGCGGATGCGGTGCCATCACATCAATCCGTTCGGCAATCTCCAGTCCCGGCGTATCCGCATCCACGATAAATGCTGAAATGCCGCGTGCACCCGGTGCTTCGCCGGTTCTGGCAAACACCACATAAAAATCCGCGATACCGCCATTCGATATCCAGGTCTTTTCACCGTTGAGTACATATTCATCGCCATCCGTCACCGCGCTGCATTGCATCGCTGCCACATCAGAGCCTGCTTCAGGCTCCGACAACGCAAATGCGGCAATGGCCGTGCCGTTGACCACACGCGGCAGATAGCGGGCTTTTTGCGCTTCCGTACCAAACAGCGAAATCGCGCCGGAACCCAGTCCCTGCATCGCCAGCGCAAAATCTGCGAGGCCGTGATAACGGGCCAGGGTTTCGCGTAACAAGCACAGGATACGGGTGTCGATATGTTCGCTGGCACCGCCATACGCCGTACCAGCGACCACATAACGCAACCAGCCACCATCCGCCAGTCTGCGCACCAGTTCGCGGCAGATTACATCAGCATCCTCATGCCCGAGCTGCAAATGTTGCTGCGCCCATTGATCCAGTTCAGGCAGGAATGTGCGGTGGAAATCATCGAAAAACGGCCATTCCATTTGCTCGGCTACGGCTTGCGGTAATGCTGCACTCATTTCAGTTTCCTTCAAATTCCGGCTGGCTGCGCGCAACAAAAGCATGATAGGCACGATGAAAATCGTTGGTCATCATGCAGATTGCCTGCGCCTGCGCTTCTGCTTCAATCGCTTCGTCAACGCCCATATTCCATTCCTGATGCAGCATTTTTTTGGTCATGCTGTTTGCAAAGGTCGGGCCCGATGCCAGTTGCGCCGCAAATTGCTGTGCAGTTGCCAGCACCTGATCGCTTTCTGTCAGACGATTGTAAAAGCCCCAGCGTTCGCCTTCTTCAGCCGACATTACACGGCCACTGAACAATAATTCAGATGCACGTCCCTGACCGATCAGCCGCGGCAGGATTGCACAGGCTCCCATATCGCAACCGGCAAGTCCGACTTTATTGAACAGGAAAGCCGTTTTTGTCTTCGGCGTTGCATAGCGGATATCCGATGCCATTGCCAGAATCGCGCCCGCACCGACACAAATACCGTCGATTGCAGCGATGACAGGTTGCGGACAATGGCGTATCGCCTTGACCAGATCGCCGGTAAGACGAGTGAAAGCCAGCAAGGAAGGCATATCCATTGTGGTCAGCGGACCAATAATTTCATGGACGTCGCCGCCGGAACAGAAATTACCTCCCGCACCGGTCAGCACGACGGCATGCACTGATTTGCAATCAGACAATGCGCGAAAGAAATCACGCAATTCGGTGTAGGAATCAAAACTCAGTGGATTTTTGCGGTCGGGGCGATTCAGCGTCACCGTTGCAACACCGTGGCTGATCTCTAACAATGAATGCTGTAACTGCAGGTGAGCTGTTCCGGTCTGCTGACCGGGCAGTATTGCGGGGGTTCCGGGCAGGTAATTCATGCCATTCGCTTTCTCAGCGCTGATCGCGCCGCTATTAATCACGGGAAACATCTGACAAATGGCTTTTCAGGCGTGTCAGGATGTTTTGCATCTGGTCTTTTTCTTCTGCAGGAACACCGGACATCAGCTCTTTGACCCAGGCTTCATGCACTTTTGCCATGCGATGAAAGCTGGCCCGCCCCTGTTCGGTCAGGCGCACGGTATACACGCGACGATCCAGGTAATCCGCTTCGCGCACAACCAGGCCTTCCGCTTCCAGCTGATCGGTGATGCCAGTGACATTTCCGCCGGTCACCATCATACGGCGCGACAGTTCGCCCATACGCAATCCTTCGGGATAACGTTCCAACTGTGCCATCAGATCGAAGCGCGGCAAGGTTATGCTGAATTGCTCACGCAACCGGCTGCGGATTTCGCGTTCTATCATCATGCTGCATGAAAGCATACGCAGCCATAACCGCAGCGACTGGTGATGATCATCGGTCAGGCGACTTTCCAGATCCCTGATTTCGGGCTCTTGAGCATTCATTTTGTGTTCCAGATACTCCCGGGGGTATATTTCAACCACCGCATGTTTATTCGGACAATCGTGCCATTTTATCGGATACTCCCCTGTTTTGCAGGAAGCATCAGCCTATCCACTCTGCACCGCATACCGGAAACACTTGTCCTGTATGGGTTTTCTGAGACGGCTGGCACAGCCAGCGTACGGTCTCAGCAACTTCCTCCGGCTGAATCAGCCTGCCCTGCGGATTGGCTGCGGCCAGAATTGCCTGTGCCTGATTCCGCGTCAGCTGCTTTGCCTGCATCAGGTTTTCCAGTGCCTGCTCTGCGATAACGGTCGCGGTATAACCGGGACAAACCGCATTCACCGTGATACCGGTCGAAGCATATTCCAGCGCAACCGATCTGGTCAGGCCCAGCAACGCATGTTTGGCTGCGCCGTAAGCAGAAATCGTTTTGTAAGGTTTGATCGCGGCTGTACTGCAAATATTGATGATGTGGCCTTGCTGCAATTCCTGCATGTCGCCCAGAACCGCCTGCATCGTATGCACTGCACCGAGTACATGCACTGCATACATCGCCTCGAAATCTGCCGGGGTGGTGTCTGTAAATTTTGCACTGTGCGTGCTGCCGGCATTGTTGATCAGAATGCTGATCTGACCAAAGCGTTGTCTGGCGCTTTGCGCCGCTGACACCACCTGAGCGCTATCAGTCACATCGGCAATTTCGCTGGCGATATCACCTTTATGAAGCGTACTCAGGCGCTCAACAGCAGATGCAAGCACATCACCGCGGCGACCGCTGATGGTGACCTTTGCACCGTCACGCAACAGGGCTTCTGCAATTGCATAACCGATGCCGGAACCACCGCCGGTCACCCACGCATGCTGCCCGTGTAAATTTCCGTTGGTAGTCATACCTGATTCTACCTGTTCGCCTGCAATTGTTGCCGCAATTGCGCTGCGCCCGCTTGCAAGGACAGAGGCCACTGACGGATATCGCCCGCCTGAGCCAGCTGATGCAAAGTCCAGTTCGGATTTGCCAGATGAGGACGGCCGATCGCGCACAAATCAGCACGTCCGGCAGCAATGATGGTGTTCACCTGATCCAGCGACGTAATCGCACCAACGGCAATCGTGGCGATGCCGGCTTCCTGACGGATCTGATCGGCAAACGGGGTCTGGTACATGCGGCCATAAACTGGCTGCTGAACACTGCTGACTTGTCCCGATGAGCAATCGATCACATCGGCACCGGCATCTCGGAAGCGCATTGCAATTTCCGTTGCCATTTCCGGCGTCATCCCCCCCTCTACCCAGTCGTGAGCAGAAATTCTGACGGATATCGGTAAATGTGCAGGCCAGACGGCTCGCATGGCGGCAAAAACCTCCAGCGGAAAACGGCAACGGGCTTCTGTACTGCCACCATACGCATCCTGACGCTGATTCGTCAGCGGAGACAGAAAGCCGGACAGTAAATAACCGTGTGCGCAATGCAGCTCCAGCCAGTCAAAACCAGCCACGGCGGCACGCTGTGTTGCCGCGACAAAAGATTGCCTGACGTCGTCCATCTGCGAAACCGTCATCGCTTTCGCAGGTATAGAAACCCCTTTATTCCATGTGGTTTCGCTGGCGGCAAACAATGGCCATCCGCCGACGCTCAGGGGGACATCATCGCCTTCCCACGGCACACGGCACGCACCCTTCGCACCGGCATGACCAAGCTGAATACCGATACGTGCATCGCTATGCTTGTGAACCGCAGCGGTAACCCGCTCCCATGCAGCCTGCTGATCATCGTTGTACAAACCGGTACAAGCGGGTGTAATGCGGCCATCTGCGCGGACTGCCGTCATTTCCGTCATCACAAGCCCAGCGCCACCCATTGCCCGGCTCAGATAATGCATGACGTGGTAATCACCGGCGATACCATCCTGCGCCTGATACTGGGCCATTGGCGATACCACAATCCTGTTTTTCAGACTGAGTTCACGAACACGGAACGGTGTCAGTGCCGGAAAGTTTCGCTGATGCGCAGCCGTCGAAGCGCCTGCCTGCACAGCAATTTTTTGTTCGACATCTGCCACCAGCGCAGGGTCGCGCAGCGCCAGATTGTCATGCAGTATGCGCTGACTGCGTGTCAGCAACGAATACGCCATTTGCCACATCGGCAAACGCTGATATCTGCCCGCATTTTCGAACCAGTTCATCGAATTTCGCGCAGCACTCTGATACCGCAAAAAACCGGTCTGGCGGTTTTGTTCATATTGACGCAGCGCATCCGCCAGCGTTTGCTGAGAGCTGCCACATAATTGCAGCACCAGTTCCGCCATGTCATCCATCGCAAGGCGCGTACCGGAACCGATAGAAAAATGGGCAGTATGTGCAGCATCACCAGCCAGCACCACTGCCAGCCGATGACCTTCCGCTTCGGATTCCGTGTACCAGCGCTGGCAATATAATTGCGGAAACTGCATCCACTGCACGGAACCGCGCTGCTGATGCGCCAGCGCGTACAGTTTGTGCCCTTGCAAATCATCCGCAAACAGAAGCTCAAGTCTGCTCAGTGCGTCTGTCGTTTGCAGATCTGCCCACCCGCCTTTTTCCCACACAGCTTCAGGCATTTCGACAATCCATGTCGCGCAAACAGCATCATTGCCGTTATCCCGATCATGCTTGTATGCATGTGCCTGCATCCAGCCATGTTCTGTCTCAATAAACGAAAACAAGAAAGTATCGAGCGGCAGCGTCGTTCCCAGCCAGACAAAGCGGGTTTTACCCTGTGTTTGCTTCGGCTGAAAATGCGCGTCCAGTTGCTGTCGCACCGCGCTGTACAATCCATCAGCACCAATCAGTAAATCAGCACGCATACTGAGCGCCTGTTGCACAGGATCTGCGACCGATTGCTGCCAGTGGAAAACCACACCGGCAGACTTACATTGATCCTGCATTTGCTTCAGCAACTGATAACGGCTGATCGCGTAAAAATCGTGACCGGTACTGCGTACAAGCTCACCTTTGCGGCGTATTTCTATCGTATTCCAGTGATGCAGCAACGGTGACAGCGCATCAGCAAGGGCTGCATCCTGCAAAGTGATTGCTTCCAGCGCATCCTCCGATAACACCACACCCCAGCCAAAAGTATCTTCTGCTGCATGCCGCTCGGTGACATGAACTTCCCAGTCCGGACGGCGTTTTTTCAGCAATAATGCACCGAACAGTCCGGCCGGACCTCCGCCATTGATGAGAATTTTCATACCGTTTCCTCAGTGCTTTTCTGTAATTCAGCTTGTCGTAACGCATAGCGCTGCAGCTTGCCGCTATCGGTACGCGGCAGCACGGAAACAAATTCGATTAAACGCGGATATTTATAGGGTGCGATTCGCTGCTTCACCCATTGCTGCAGCAATGTCACCATTTCCGGCGCTGCACATTGCGTTTCACGTAACACAACAAATGCTTTCACCAGTTGCCCGCGTATCGGATCAGGTACGCCAATCACAGCGCATTCCGCAACCTGCTCGTGTGCGAGCAACGCATCCTCTACTTCGCTCGCAGCGATGTTATAGCCTGCACTGACAATCATGTCGTCTATCCGCCCGTGATAGTAAAAATAGCCATCCTGATCGGTTGCGTAAGCGTCGCCGGTCAGATTCCAGCCATTCTGCACATAGGTTTGCTGGCGGGTATCGTTCAGATAGCGACAGCCGGTTGGTCCTTTGACGGCAAGTCTGCCAACCACACCGGGCGAACAAGGCTGTCCATTCTGATCAAGCACGCACGCCTGATATCCCGGAATGGCTTTCCCGGTTGCGCCAGGCCTGACCTCATCTCCCGCGGCAGCAATAAAAATGTGCAGCATTTCAGTGGAGCCTATGCCATCGATCATGGTTAACCCCGTGGCAGACTCAAATGCGGTGCGCGTTGCAACCGGCAGCACTTCACCGGCCGAAACAACGGTGCGTAATGAACGCAAATCTGCTTGCTGCACCATCGGAATCATTTGCCGGTAACAGGTTGGTGCCGTGTAACACACGGTCGCCTGATGTTCTGAGATTGTCGCCAGCAAAGATTCCGGCGTGTAGCGTTCCAGCAAAACACTCGATGCGCCATAGCGCAAAGGGAATAGCAACAAGCCACCCAGCCCGAAGGTAAAGGCCAGCGGTGGTGTGCCAGTGAACACATCGTGTTCCGTGACCCTGAGAACTGAACGCGGGAACAGGTCGCAAATCGCCAGCATGTCCTCATGAAAGTGTACGGTTGCCTTGGGTTTGCCTGTTGTACCTGAAGTAAATGCAATCAGGCAGGGATCATCTCTTGCTGTATCTGCAGCACGGAATTGCGCCGCGTTTGCCAGATGTACTTTCTGCTGAAATTCAGCACCCTCTTCACGGAAACGGATAATCTGCAGCGTTTGTGAAGAAGATATCTGCATTTGTGCAATCTGCGGAAATACCTGTTCGTCACACAGCACATGGCTGATACAGGCATGCTCAGTCATTGCATTGAGTTCTTTTGCACGCAGCATTGGCATCGCCGGAACCGCAATTGCACCTGCGCGTAAAACTGCCAGCAGACAAGCTGCAAGCCACGGGTGATTGGTTCCGCTGATCAGTACACGCTGACCGGATTTCAAACCGTAATCACTTTGCAGTGTCAGCGCAATCTGACTGGAAACAGTGTACAGCTCAGCGTAAGTCCAGCAGATGCCACTGCCCGCCAATGCCTGACGACTCGCAAAATGCGGATTAAGTGTTTTTTCAAGCAATACTTCCGCACAATTCAGGCGTTCGGGATACTGTAATTCAGGGAGAGAAAAAGGCCGTTCTGGCCAGAGATTTTTTGACGGGAGATGCTGACGCACAAATGCGGCATCATCTGCACCAGAGACCTGCATGGTCATCCGTTACTCCGGTTGCGACAATGCGCGATACTTTAAACCTAAAATAATTTCAGGTAAATACTAAGCGGATAAATCAATGATCATGAAGTGGAATTTCTTGCTCACAAACAAGAAACACTGCATGTTGAATAAAACGAGACATGACCATCAGCGCTTACGTTTTTCAGCAGCAGGCGATGGCTCTTTGGGGGCAGGTGGCGGTGGCAGAGTGGCGTTAGCATCCAGAATCTGCACAAAAATTTCATCTTTACGCAGCATACCCAACTCAAGGCGCGCGCGCTCCTCAACTGATTCTGTCGAATTTTTGAGGTTATCAATTTCTGAACCAAGCTTTGCATTGCGTTCACGCAATTGCTCATTCTTTCCATGAGCCTGACCAAGCTGACGCTCCAGCTCCCAGACACGCAGCCAGCCGCCTTTCCCCAGCCACAGTGGGTACTGAATCAGTATCAACAAAAATGCAAAACCAAGCGCAATAAGACGCACAATAAACACCTTGCCGACACAAAGGACAGATGTCCTTTGTGTCAGTCACAACAATTACTTCAGATTGTAGAACGCGTCACGACCAGGGTAAGTAGCGATTTCACCCAGATCTTCTTCGATACGCAGCAACTGATTGTATTTCGCCATACGATCAGAACGGGACATAGAGCCTGTTTTGATCTGCAGTGCGTTGGTACCGACAGCGATATCAGCAATCGTGCTGTCTTCTGTTTCACCGGAGCGGTGAGAAATCACAGCAGTATAACCAGCGCGTTTCGCCATTTCGATCGCTGCAAACGTTTCGGTCAGTGTACCGATCTGGTTGATTTTGATCAGAATAGAGTTAGCGATATTTTTCTGAATACCTTCTTTCAGAATTTTAGTGTTTGTGACGAACAGATCATCACCAACCAGCTGAACTTTTTTGCCCAGTTTTTCTGTCAGAATCGCCCAGCCTTCCCAGTCGCCTTCTGCCATACCGTCTTCGATGGAGATGATAGGATATTTATCAACCCAGGTCGCCAGCAGGTTTGCAAAATCTGTCGAAGACAGTGTCAGGCCTTCGCCTTCCAGATGGTATTTGCCATCTTTATGGAATTCAGAAGCAGCGCAATCCAGACCGAGAGCGATTTGCGTGCCTGGCTCATAGCCTGCCGCTTCAATCGCCTGAATAATCAGTTTGATCGCTTCTTCATGGTTTTCTACGGAAGGAGCGAAACCACCTTCGTCACCGACCGCGGTTGTCAGACCTTTGTCGTGCAGGATTTTTTTCAGTGTGTGGAACACTTCCGCACCGTAACGGATCGCTTCACGGAAAGATGGTGCGCCTACCGGAATAATCATGAATTCCTGCAGGTCCAGATTGTTATCTGCGTGCGCGCCACCGTTGATCACGTTCATCATCGGTACTGGCAATTGCATTGCGCCGGAACCACCGAAATAGCGGTACAGTGGCAAACCAGCTTCTTCCGCTGCTGCTTTTGCAACTGCCATAGAAACTGCCAGCATTGCATTCGCGCCCAGACGGCTCTTGTTTTCTGTGCCGTCCAGATCGATCATTGTGCGATCCAGGAAAGCCTGTTCGTTTGCGTCCAGACCGATGATTGCTTCTGCGATTTCAGTGTTGATATGCTCAACCGCTTTCAGTACACCTTTACCGAAGTAACGGGACTTATCGCCGTCACGCAGTTCGATCGCTTCACGCGAACCTGTGGATGCGCCGGATGGAACAGCTGCACGGCCCATAACACCGGATTCCAGCAACACATCGCATTCAACGGTTGGATTACCGCGGGAATCGATGACTTCACGGCCAATAATATCTACGATAGCGCTCATACAAGGCTCCTAAAGTTTAATAAGAAAACACAAACCGGACGATTTTCAGTCTGTCAGCCATCGAAAAAAGCACAAAACGCGGCTGACAGAGAAACTGCTGTCGCCGCGTTGTTCGCAGCCACAGCAGGCTACAAATGCGGATCAGAAGTCAGCTTCGAGGAAGCTGGTTTTTTTGACGACGCGGTCAAGTTCCGCCATCGTCGACAGCAGTTCCTTCATACGACCAAGCGGCACTGCATTCGGGCCGTCGCACAAAGCTTCTGCAGGATTAGGATGGGTTTCCATAAATACGCCGGAAACACCTGCGGCAATCGCCGCACGTGCCAGCACAGGCACAAACTGACGTTCACCACCGGATGAAACGCCCTGCCCACCCGGCAATTGCACAGAGTGGGTGGCATCAAATACAACCGGGCAACCGGTTTCGCGCATGATCGCGAGCGAGCGCATATCGGAAACCAGATTGTTATAGCCAAACGAAACACCACGTTCGCAAGCCATGAAATTATCTTCATTCAGACCAGCTGCACGTGCTGCTGCACGTGCCTTGCCAATCACATTGACCATATCGCGCGGTGCGAGGAACTGGCCTTTTTTAATGTTCACCGGCTTACCGGAGCGGCCGCAGGCTTCGATGAAGTCTGTCTGGCGGCACAGAAAAGCCGGTGTCTGCAACACATCTACTACCGCTGCAACAGGAGCGATTTCTTCTGTGGAATGAATATCGGTCAGTACCGGTACACCAATCTCACGTTTGACCTTTGCCAGGATTTCCAGTCCGCGCTCCATACCAAGACCACGGAACGAATTGCCGGAAGAACGGTTAGCTTTATCAAACGAGGATTTGTAAATAAACGGAATACCGAGTTCTGTCGTGATCTCTTTCAGATAACCCGCTGTATCCAGCGCCATTTGTTCTGTTTCAATCACACACGGACCAGCAATCAGAAAGAAAGGCTGGTTCAGACCGACTTCAAATCCACATAATTTCATACTGTTTTCCTTTTACAGCGCAAATATCAGGACTGCTTCTGAGCGAGTGCTGCTTTGACAAACGCGATAAACAGCGGATGGCCGTCGCGTGGTGTCGATTTGAACTCAGGGTGATACTGCACGCCGATATAGAACGGATGCACGTCACGTGGCAATTCCATGATTTCGCACAGATCTTCTGTCGCAGTACGGGAAGAAACCACCAGACCTGCCTGTTCGATACGGGTCAGGTAATGGTTGTTTGCTTCATAGCGGTGACGGTGACGCTCAGTCACAACGTTGCCGTAGATTTCTGCTGCCAGTGTGTTTGGCTTGATTGCGCAAGTTTGCGCGCCCAGACGCATGGTGCCGCCGAGATCGGAATTTTCATCACGCTTCTCAACTTTACCGTCAGCGTTTTGCCATTCGTCGATCAGCGCAACTACCGGTTGTGGTGTTTCAGGATCGAACTCAGTCGAGTTAGCCTGACCCAGACCAGCCATGTTACGTGCGTATTCGATCAGCGCGACTTGCATACCGAGGCAGATACCGAGGTAAGGTACTTTGTTTTCACGGGCGAAACGGGCTGCTTTGATTTTGCCTTCCACGCCGCGTTTACCGAAGCCACCAGGCACCAGAATCGCATCGAATTTTTTCAGGGAATCTGTTCCCTGCGCTTCGATTTCTTCGGAATCTACGTACTCGATATTCACACGGCTTTCAGTGTGGATACCGGCGTGACGCAGCGCTTCAGTCAGCGATTTATACGATTCAGTCAGATCGACATACTTACCAACCATGCCGATGGTGATTTCTTCTTTCGGGTTTTCCAGCGCGTACACCAGTTTGTCCCACATAGACAAATCGGCTGGCTTAGGATTGATACCCAGTGCTTCACAAACGATGGTATCCAGACCCTGAGCACGCAGCATTTGCGGAATTTTGTAGATGGTGTCTGCGTCCCAGACGGAAATCACGCCTTCTTCGCGGATGTTCGCGAACAGGGAGATTTTTGCGCGTTCATCATCAGGAATAGCGCGATCAGAACGGCACAGCAGTGCGTCAGGGAAAATACCGATTTCGCGCAGTTTCTGAACGCTGTGCTGTGTCGGTTTGGTTTTCAGTTCACCGGCAGCGGCAACGTAAGGAACCAGTGTCAGATGCACGAAGGACGCATTATTGCGGCCAGCGCGCAGACTCAGCTGACGTGCTGCTTCGAGGAATGGCAGGGATTCGATATCGCCAACGGTACCACCGATTTCAACGATCGCGATTTCTGCGCCTGCTGCGCCGCGATGGATGAATTCCTGGATTTCATTAGTGATGTGCGGGATAACCTGAACGGTTTTACCCAGATATTCGCCACGACGTTCTTTACGAATCACGGATTCGTAAATCTGACCAGTCGTGAAGTTGTTCACTTTCTTCATCTTGCTGCTGATGAAGCGCTCATAGTGCCCCAGATCCAGATCAGTTTCCGCGCCGTCATCGGTAACGAAAACTTCACCATGCTGGAATGGGCTCATTGTACCCGGATCAACGTTAATGTACGGATCCAGTTTGAGCATTGTGACTTTGAGGCCGCGCGATTCGAGGATCGCGGCGAGAGAGGCAGCGGCAATACCTTTGCCCAGAGAGGAGACTACGCCCCCGGTAACGAAAACGAATTTTGTCATTGCAGAAGGTGCCCTACGGCACAAGCGGGAAATCGGAATTATACATCAGCTTTGGCTGAGTACACGAGTACCCGCAAATTCTGCCATATTTCCGGATCAGTTTTGATATACAAATTGCAATCTTACGAAATTCTGATTTCCAGTAGCATCGGTGATTTCACGGATCTCATTCATACGCCGCACGACTGAGGCATTGACGCCCCACTGCGCGCCCTGCCAGCGGTATCCGAGCTCCACTTCTCCACCACGGTGACGAATATGTACCGGCAAAGTCTGGTTACGGAAATAGCCGCCCTGCACGGTCGCGTTATAGCCTACCCATTTCAGTTCGGTGCGCAAAAATGCATAGGAAGCTTGCTGACCTGGCAACAAATTTAAGTTGCCTGCGCGCAATTCCGCCTCAACACCGGCATCCGTAAAGATATTGCCGATACGGCCTTTGATCAGCGGGCGAAACTCAACGCCAGTCCACGGCAGCATTTTCCCCGGAGAATAACTGCCGGACAACACGATACCAGCCTCATTTTTCAGCTGCGTACTCCAGCCCTGCGCCTGCGGTTGTCGCAAAATTTTGTGCAAAACTTCCTGTGACTTTTCCCCGGCGGCACAAGGGCCCAGACAGCCAATGTCCACACCGACTTTCCAGGAACGACCGGCAGCATCCGATTGCTCGCGCCAGACACCAGCGTACAGCCATGCCGCATACGGATGATCAATGACCGGCATTTGTGCCGGCGTCAGCTTAATATCGGAGCCGGTGTACAAGTCCTGCCCGAGATGCCAGCCGTACTCCACGACTTGCGTACCCGTTTGCAACTGAAAGCGGCGGCTCAGATGATCACCGGCAGTAAAAAAACGGTCATCACGCTTCAGCAGCAGACTGTCATTTTCTACTTCCACCATCCACGCAGATTTTCCTTGTGTGCTGACTTGCTGCCACTCTTGCCAGTCAGGCAACACCCGAGCAAAAGAGAAGCCGGAAGCACTGGCGAGCGCCAAGGAGAAAACGGTACGAATGGTATTTTTAGAAATCATCATAAGAATCCGGAGAGTACAGAAGGCTGATTTTAACGCTTTGCAGACTGCTGACCGAGCACTTTCTGCAACATCTGCAACACGGATTGCGCGGTTTCAGCCGGTTTTTCCATAGGAATCAGATGTCCGCCGGAAATCAGCGTGTAATGCTCTTTCATTAAACGCCGCGTATGCAGATCACCCGCCATGCCACATTCTTTTGATTCAGTCCCGCCGACAAAACCCAGCGGCACATCCGGCCATTCATGGATCAGCTTACCCATGTGGTGTGGCATGGTGCGGTAAATGCGGGTTTCGATGTCACGCAGAAAACGCAAAGTTACGCCATCCGCATTCGCTTCTGTCCCTGCATGCACGTAATCCCACAGCACTTCAGGCTCCCATGCCTTAAACACGTCTTTGACCGCAAAATGCTGATGCACCGCCTGATGGTTTTCCCACTGCTGTTTGCGAACTTCAGAAAAGCGTGCCGGTGACAGGTATTTATCAACGCCGAGCTTTTTGATTGTCCATAACACACCAGCGCGCCAGCCTGCCACAATCGGCGCATCAATCACCACAACAGCCTTTACCAGTTCAGGATGCTGATGCGCAACCAGCATGGAAAGCAAACCACCCAGCGAATGCCCGAGCAATATCACCGGCTCCTGATAACGCTGACGCAAATCGCTGGCGATTTCCTGGATCAGCCAGGGCCAGCAATCCGTGACTGGATAATCCGGATGATGCCCAATGCGTTCTGTGGTCTGAATCTCGTAATGCGGTTCCAGATACGATAAAAACCGGCGGTAAGTACCCGCCGGAAAACCATTACCGTGCAAAAAGTGTAATCGGGGTTTATTCATGGTCTCCACTCCCGTCTGCGCGGGTTTGCCAGTAGCGCGGCCTTTGCCAGCGATAGCTACTGACTTCAGTTGTTTCTGAAAAAACAAACTGTATCGCACCTTCCGAGTCGCTACGTAGACGTTTTACTCCAAAATCCGCATAACGCTGCCAGACATCGGCACGCGGATGGCGGTAGCGATTTCTGTACCCGAGCTGAAACACCGCCCATTCCGGTTGCACTGCCTGCAAAAATGCCGGTGTAGATGAAGTACCGCTGCCGTGGTGCGGCACCAGCAGCACACTGGCGCGTAACTTATCCGGCTGCATTTGCAGCATTTCATCTTCCTGCACTGCTTCGATATCGCCCGCCAGCAAGATCGCCTGATCGCGGTAAGCAATGCGCAGCACACAACTGCGCGCATTCGGTTTCCATTTATCGCTGGCATAACTAACGGCAGCCGGTTGTAAAAACTCAAAATCCACATGACCCCAGCGCCACTTGATACCCGCTTCGCAGCGCTGATGCGGACGCATACGCGCTTGCAATGCATGCTGTTCGGGCAAAGAACTGTACCACTGCACAGTAGCGATGTTTTTTGCGATGCTCGCCGCTCCGCCGGAATGATCAGTGTCCTGATGTGAAACAATGACTGCATCCAGCTTTGAAATTCCGCGGCTCTGCAAATACGGCAGCACAATCCGCGCGCCAGCATCTGCACCGGCATTCCATGCGGGGCCAGTGTCGTACAGCAAGCGATGATGCGGCGTTTCCACCAGCACCGCCATGCCCTGCCCCACATCCAGAAACTGCAGCACCAATCCGGTCTGCTGCTGCGGCACTGGCAATAACAAAGGCAGCCAGCCGCACAAACCCAGCCAGCGCAAAGGCCAGCGGCGTGGCAACAGCAAAATCAGACTACCGGCCGTTGCCAGCAACAAGTACGGCCATTCCGGCACGGGACGCTGCCACACCGCCCACGCCGGACCCGCCATCCATTCCATCAGTGGCATCAGCCACGATAACAACAAATGCGCCAGTTGCCACACCAGTTTCGCCAGCATATCCGGCAGCAGACAACCGAACAACGCAAGCGGCGTGACCAGCCAGCCGATGACCGGAATTGCAATCGCGTTGGTGAACGGACTGACCAGACTGAACTGACCAAACCAGAACAGGCACGCCGGTAACATGGCAGCCATCAGCGCCCACTGGCTGTGCAGCGCCTGCATCAGCATTTGCCGCCAGTGTTTTTTCTTTACCGTTTTTTCCTGCTGCGGCTGCGCTACCGACATCAAAGCCGCAACCGCACCGAACGATAACCAGAATCCCGGCCACATCGCCGCCCACGGATCAATAATCAGCACCGCCAGCAAAGCCATCGCCAGTATCTGTGAAGAGCGCCACGGAATACCGCTGAAGTTAGCCAGCGCCGCTACCGTCAGCATAATCGCTGTGCGTTGCGCCGGCACCCCGAATCCCGCCAGCGCGACATAGAACCAGGCGGTTATTACACCTGTCACCAGCATCACATGCTGCGCGGGACAGCGCAATGGCAAGGCTGGCTGCAAAGGCAGCCACGCCGAACGTCGCCAGACCTGTCCGGCCAGCCATGCCATCAGAGCTGCAATCATTGTGATATGCGATCCGCTGATCGAAATCAGATGCCCGATACCGCTGCGCATCAGCATACTCCAGTCATCCTGCGTAATGGCGCGCTGCTCGCCGATCACCAGAGCCACCACTACGGCGGCATAACGCTGTTCCGGCAACGCCGCAAAAATACGCTCACGCAAACTTGCACGCCAGCGTGCAAACTGCGATGACGCCGACCATTCAGCGCCGCCACAAGGTTGCAGGCTGGCTTCACGCACAGAAGCCGCGCCGTCCAGCCCTTGCTCCAGCGCCCACAGTTCGCTGTCAAAGCCACCGGGATTAGCAGTACCGTGAATTTGCTTCAGCCGCAGCCGCATTTGCCAGCACTGACCGGAAATCAGTTCCGGCAAGGCTTCGCGTTGCGGAAACCAGTTCGCGCTGAGTTTTTGCGGAGGATGGGATGTGTCGATGTTTGCAGGCCAGTCTGCCTGCAGCAGCTTTGCTGTGAAATGCCAGCCGGTGTCATTGCGGTAAGGCAAACCGTCGATTTGCACCACCGTCTGAATTTCCTGCCCGTCGAATGACGCTGGCAGGCGGGTTTGCAGCGCATCACAGGCTTGCCAGTGCGCCCAGCTCAATCCTGCAAGCAGACCAAGCATCAGCGAAACAAAGGAATACAACCAGCGACGACGGCTGCGAACAAAATTGGAATGAAAACCGGGACTCGCAGGCTGCCGCAGCCACCACCATAGCCCGTGCAGAAATAAAACCGCGATCAGTATCTGATTTGCATAAGCACTGATCAGTGTCGCTTGTTGCTGCAGGATCAGCGTACCAGCCAGAAATCCCGCAGCCCAGCGCCTCATCGCAGTAAAGCCTCCAGCCGTGGCATGGCGGCGAGCGCGTTCTGTGTTGTGATACGGGCGGTTTCTTCCGGTGTCCAGCCGCGCAATTCCGCCAGCACCTGCGCAATCTGCGGTAATTCTGCCGGACTGTTACGCTGGCCATGCAACCACGCTGGCGGAATATCCGGCGCATCAGTTTCGAGCACGATGGATTCCGGCGGCAACTCGGCAGCCAGCCGGCGAATCTGGCGCGAACCGGAAAAAGTCATGGTGCCGCCGAAGCCCAGTTTAAAACCGAGTTTGATAAATTCCATGGCCTGATGATGGCTGCCATTGAATGCATGAGCGATGCCGCCGCGCACCGGAATCCGGCGTAAATGTTTCAGAATCTGGTCCTGCGATCTGCGTACATGCAGCAGCACCGGCAAATCAAAGTCACGTGCGATTTTTAACTGCTCGCGGTAAAACCATTCCTGCTTTTCTGCCAACGGCGCTTCACGCAACGCAGGTACAAAATAATCCAGCCCGATTTCACCAACCGCCACCAGCCGCGCATCCTGCGGCAGCCGCTGCGCAATTTGCTCGCGTAACAGCGCAATATCGCTCTCGTCGGACACCGGCACATACATAGGATGAATCCCGAGCGCATAACTGCAACCCGGCAAACGCGCCGCCATTTCCGCCGCCTGAGCGAAGGTATTGCGATGCACCGCCGGAATCACCACTTGCCCAACACCACCCTGCTGCGCCTGCGCACGGATCTGCGCCGCTTCATCGCCAAACTCAGAAGCGTCCAGATGGCAGTGCGTATCAATCAGCATCGCTGGCGTAAGAAATTCCGGCATCGCAGACATAGAAAATCAGGAAAAACCGCAGTGTAGCGCGGATGAAGAACACTGTCTTTGCGGCAACCTGCTTCAATGATGCACTGACAACAAAAACAAACAGCCGGACATGCCGGCTGCTGAACATCAGAAAACAAAATTCCTCAGCTGTGCAAAGGCTGACTACTCACAATCACGCCATCCTCATCCGCATACAGCCATTCCCCCGGCGCGACGCGCACACCGTCGATTTGTACCACCGCATCCTGCAAACCACCGCCGCGTTTGATGCTGCGCACAGGAATGGTGCCGAGCGCTTTGACGCCGACTTCACAAGCCGCCAGTTCTGCACTGTCACGCACACAACCGTGCACCACAATGCCGGACCAGCCGTTCTGCTCCGCCAGCTTGCCCAGATTGCCGCCCACCAGTGCACAACGCAGACTGGCGCCGCCATCGATCAGCAAAACACGCCCATGCCCCGGCGTTTCCAGCAAAGTACGCACCAGCCCGTTATCTTCAAACAGCCGCAAAGTCACCACCTGCCCCGCAAAACGCAGCACCCCGCCGTAATCACGAAACACCGGCGGCAACGCACGCACAATGCCGCGCGCAATCAGGTCTTCATTAGCATCACACAAATCACAGGTCTGAAAATCCATGGTTACTCCTAGCGGTTGAGTTAACGATCCCGCATCAGTTTGCCATGATTTACAGAAAGTTGGCGTATCCGACGCCAGAGCATCAGCTCAAATTTGCGCTGCCGCAGACGCTGGGGATGTTGCAGAAATCGTCATCAGCCCATTCCGGACAACCAGACTTTCTGCCGACGACCGCCGGATCGGTGTGCGGGAATCCGCATTTGGGGTGGAAAATGGTGTTTTTGGGGCATATCGAAGCAACACCCAGCTCGCAACCCCAAAAAGTAAATTTGTTTGGCATTCGACCAAAACCCTGCAAGTCGCAAGCGCCGTAAGTGTGTTTTGAGAAACTTGAAACTCCGGCGGCAATTCTTCGTTCATCGTCTATCCAATATAGGAAAACCTACCAAACTGAAGGTCTGAGATAGAATTGCTTTTTTAAATACGGAATTCGATATGTTTAGCCTTCTCCGCATAGCGACTTTGTACAACCCATCGTTGCAGCAAGTCAGCTGTGGCGCCCGCTGAACTCACACGTTAGGCATCTCATGGAACAGGATTTCTCGGATCACTTCTGGACGTGGTATGCAACCGATGAACGCCGGCGGCTACTAGTGGTTTGCGAACTAATAAAGGCACTCGAGTTCTTGCAAGCACCAGCAGAGACTCAGTCATCTCAGATTCCGTATTGTCCGGCCTGTGAGACGTGGTCAATGATGATGCTGCCCATAGCCAGCTTCTTGGAGGAGTTCCCGCCTGATCTATCGCCATCTTTGAGGGAGGCTCTCGCCGCAGTTTGGCTTGCATGCAATGAACTTCCGGAAGAGTCCTTCCGCTGTGATGATTTTCAGATGTTTCACTTGGAAGGCTGGGA
Source organism: Cognatundibacterium luofuense (assembly GCF_018139685.1). Classification (GTDB taxonomy): domain Bacteria; phylum Pseudomonadota; class Gammaproteobacteria; order Burkholderiales; family Burkholderiaceae_D; genus Undibacterium; species Undibacterium luofuense. Next base: position 66,072 of record NZ_JAGSPN010000004.1, on the reverse strand, counting down.
CGATCTACGGTCCGTGGCGAGCAAAGCCCTGCACGAATTAGATTGGGAAAACTTGCAACTGCATGTCGATGAAGTCATTTCCGAACTTCGTCAGAAATTATTTAACAAGCAGGGTTAGTATGAAGCCGAACTCGTCGTTCGAGCGAAATCACCGCGACCTACTACAACAGGCCATCACTTCATCCATGACCTTCCGTATCACGATGCGTCAAGCCGCTTAGCTCCAACATTGAGAATGTAAAAAGTCCAGAAAAAACCCAAAAAAACAGTTAAATCAATTAAGCCTGAAGACGCATCATCTCTAATCACCTTATTCGGAGATGCAGACCGCAATACCCCTTCATCTCGTTTCATTTCCCAACCAACGCTATCGAAAACGATAGTCCGTTAATCGGAAACAAACTTTTTTGCATTCCGGTTTTTCCCATGTACGCAGCCAACTCTCGCTAAGTGCTTTCGCAAAGAAAAGTATGCCAATCTCCGCATCCGTCTTTTTCGCAGACCCAGATTTTCTGCCGACGACCGCCAGATCGGTGTGCCGGAATCCGCATTTGACGCGAATTCCGGCTGAAAAGCTGTGGAAGAGGCGCTGCTGAAGTGCTCAGCAGCGGTTCAGTGGTGATCAGGCTTGTGCAGCCAGTTGGCGGGCGCGGGTGTTGTTGCCGACGTTGACGGCGGTGGCAATGGCGAGTACCTGAAAAATGGCGACGCCGATGAACAGCGATGCGACCATGTGCTGGTCCATGAAAACACCGAATAACACCGGTGCGATGGCCAGTCCGCTGTCCAGACCGGAATACACGATGCCGTACACGCGGCCGGTGGCGTTTGCCGGTGCGGCGGCGCGGATCATCAGGTCACGCGATGGTCCGGCGATGCCGGTACAGAAGCCGGTAGCTGCCATCAAAGCCAGTGCCAGCGCGCCGTTGCCTGCGCCTGTGGCCAGTATCAGTGCGAACACGGCAGAGCCGACGAAGGCAATAGCGATGGTGCGGTCGTGTTTGCCGCCACGGGCGGCCAGTACCCCACCGGCGAACATGCCGAAAGCGGAAGCCAGCATAAAGGCGGAATATGCGGATGTGGCTGCGTTCAGCGACATGCCGTACAGCTCACGCAATGCGGTTGCCGCAAAACTGTGTACGCCGCCCAGCGCCATTGCAGTCAGAAAAAAGAAGGCAAAGCACATCCAGACCGTAGGCAGTTTCAGAAAATCCAGACCGCCGCCTTTAGCGCCCTGCACTGCTTTTTGCGCCGGTTTGGTGTGCAATACCTCGCGGTAAGCAAACAGCAGGCACAGCACCAATGCCGGTAAAACGGCAGCAGACAACAAAGCACTACGCCAGCCGGCAATTTGTGCAATACCAACCAGAAACACCGGTGCGCAGGCCCAGCCCAGATTGCCGGTTAAGCCGTGAACGGAAAATGCGTAGGCTAAACGCGGATGCGACACTTTCTGGTTCAGCAGCGAATAATCCGCCGGATGGAACACGCTGTTGCCGACACCGGCGATGACCGCACCGGCAGCCAGCATCCAAACGCCGTTTGCCATTGATAACACAATGGCGGACAACATCAGGCAAAACACGCCGAAAAACAGCACGGTGCGCGCGCCGAGTTTATCCACCACAAAGCCGGAAGATGCCTGACCAATGCCGGATACCACAAAAAACGCAGTCATCAGCATGCCGAGTTCTGCGTAGCTGAGACCAAACTCCGCCTTAATCCACGGGAATAAAGGCGCGAGTATCAAATGAAAAAAATGGGAAATACTGTGTGCCAGTCCCACCAGTGCAATCACCAGTGCATCCTGCCGGACCGGCACGGCAGGCATTGCCTGTGCTGTCGTCATTCCAGACTCCTTATTCTGTCTGCTATCGCTTGCGGATAGCGTTTATGCCGTTTCCGGCAAAATAAACCCAGTGTTGCGCAACACCGTCAGTGTAATGAAAAGCGATTTGGCGCATTTCAGTTAAACTGACATCTTTTATTGAATTTACGTCAAAGCAAATCGCCTGCAAACTGGCTTACACCGACAAGGCTATGTAATCGCATCAAGGGTGCTGCCTTGTTCCCGCAAATACTCAGGCCGGTAAGCGGCATGTGGCGACTGTGTTAGCCGCATTGGTCACATTAGTCGCTTTAGTCACATAACCCAGTCTGACACAGCAAACCGCAGCCATTCACATCAGACAGCAAAGGAAAACCAGCATGCCTGTACCGGTACTGACCGACACCAGCACCTCACCCTACCAGCCGGATCAGCAGCATCCCGTGCGGCTGATTGCCCGCAATCTGAATCAGGGGGAAAAGCTGGCACCGCACAGCCATCCGTGGGCGCAACTGACCTACTCGCCGCAAGGCATGCTGCAAGTCACGGCGGGTGGACAAGTCTGGTTCGTGCCACCACAGCGGGCGATCTGGATACCGCCCGGCATTCCGCATGAAGTGACTACCCTCAGTACTGCCCGCTTACGGGTATTACACATTGATGCGTCGCATAATCCGCGCCCTGGTACTAACTGTGTAGTCTTAGAAATATGTCCGTTAATCAAAGAATTGATTGCACGAATGGAGCAACTGGATCCGTCAGCCACTTGCGAGCGTGAATTGCGGATCAGCGCGGTATTGTGCGATGAAATTCAGGCAGCGCCTGCCATACCGGTACATTTGCCGATGCCATCAGAAAAGCGCTTACGCGCCGCCTGCGACTGGCTGATCGCACATCCGGCGGATGCGGACTCACTGGAAGTTGTTGCCCGCCACGCCGGTGCTTCTGCCCGCACGCTGAACCGCTTGTTTGAAAAAGAATTGCACATGAGTTTTGTGCAGTGGCGGCAGCAAATGCGCCTGAGTCTGGCAGTGCCGCTGGTGGCGCAAGGCCTGCCCTTGTCGCGGGTGGCAGCGGAACTTGGTTATGCCAGTCAGTCTGCATTCAGTGCCATGTTCCGCAAGGCGCTGGGCGTGCCGCCGGGAGTGTTTTTCAGTGGTCATCAAACCAGCGCGTCGGATGCGAATGGTCTGCAGGTGCAATCCGCGTCATCCTCGTCATCGTAACTTTCGCCAGCATCACAATGGTGACGTAAGCAATATATCAAGCCTATTTTAATTTCCATCTTTACAATGAAAGGCATCGATTTACTCTGATTGCTTATCACCATGTCCAGTATCGCCCTGTCCGTGACCTTTACCTGTCTGCCTGAACACCGCGCTGCGATTGTGCAAGCGCTGGTGCAACACCGTGTGCGCAGTCTGCAGACTGAGCCGGGAACGCTGCAATTTGAAATCATGACGCCGAATGACAAGGCGGACAGCATCATCCTGTTTGAACTGTATGCCAGCCAGCAAGCGATGGAAACGCATATGGAAGGCAGCAGCCTCGCGCAATTCCGTGCCGAAACCGAAGGGCAGATACTGAGCATCGCCGTGGAGACTTGCAGTCATCATCGCTAACGGACTTTGATCGCTTCGTTGCCGCTTCTGCAGCGGTTCCTTAGCGATTGTTTAACGATTGCTTAGTGATTGCTTAGGTCTTCGCCTGAGAGCACCGCAAGTCCTCCAAAACGGCTGTTTTTAGCCTGAATGCGGATTCCAGCACACCAATCCGGCGGTCGTCGGCAGAAAGTCCGGCGCTCCGCAAAATGCAAATGCGGGTTTCTGCACAATCCTGTCTGATTTTCCGGAGTTTTTATCTGCCATCCGGTGCTGTCCGACCAGCGCACTACCATGCCAGACAGCTACCGCACCACTGCGCTGCTCTGCCCTTCTGAGTCCGTACAGACAAAAAAAGGGCGACAATTGCTTGCCGCCCCAACTTGCTTTCTTTCCGGCCTGTTTTCAGGCCACGCGTGCATTGTACGCCGCGAAACTTACGCCTTGCTGAAATGCAGTGCGCCGTCCTGCACATCGATACGAATCGTATCTTTCGCTGCAAATTCGCCTTTCAGCAAACTACGCGACAACACATTTTCGATTTCCTGCTGAATCGCCCGTTTCAGCGGACGCGCACCGTACACAGGATCGAAACCGGCTTCGGCGATTTTCAGCAGCGCTGCATCGCTGACCTGCAAACCGATTTCCAGCTGTGCCAGACGTTTTTCCAGAGTTTTCAGCTGGATTTTCGCAATCGAGCCTATGTGTTTCGCATCCAGTCCGTGGAACACCACAATTTCATCGATACGGTTGATGAATTCCGGACGGAAATGGGTTTTCACCTCGGCCATTACCGCCGCCTTCACCAGCGCCGGTTCGCTGCCTTCCATCGCCTGAATCTGATGCGAACCCAGATTCGAGGTCATCACAATCACCGTATTTTTGAAATCCACGGTACGGCCTTGTCCATCGGTCATACGGCCATCGTCCAGTGCCTGTAACAGGATATTAAAGACGTCGTGGTGCGCTTTTTCAACCTCGTCCAGCAAAATCACGCTGTACGGTTTGCGGCGCACCGCTTCGGTCAGATAACCGCCCTCTTCGTAACCAACATAACCCGGTGGCGCACCGATCAGACGGGCTACCGAATGTTTCTCCATGAATTCACTCATGTCGATGCGGATCAGCGCCTCTTCACTATCAAACAGGAAAGTCGCCAGCGCCTTACACAGCTCGGTTTTACCGACACCGGTCGGGCCTAAGAACATGAACGAACCGTAAGGACGTCCCGGATCACCAAGACCAGCGCGGGAACGGCGGATTGCATCCGATACCGCCACAATCGCTTCGTGCTGACCAACCACACGATCATGTAGCACATCTTCCATGCGCAACAGCTTATCGCGCTCGCCCTGCATCATTTTCGAGACCGGAATGCCGGTTGCACGCGACACGATTTCTGCGATTTCCTCCGCCCCGACCTGCGTACGCAGCAAACGGTTTTTCGCAGGCTGACCATCACCGGCACCTTCTGCGGCATCGGCTTGTTTCAGTTGCGCTTCCAGCTCAGGCAACTTGCCGTACTGCAGTTCCGACATGGTTTGCCAGTCGCCTTTGCGGCGCGCTTCTTCCATTTTCTGACGGATGCGCTCAATCTCTTCCTTGATATGCGCACTGCCCTGCACCGAGGCTTTTTCGGCTTTCCAGATTTCTTCCAGATCCGCGTATTCACGCGACAAACGGGTGATCTCTTCTTCAATCAGCGCCAGCCGTTTATGCGAAGCTTCATCTTTTTCACGCTTCACTGCTTCGCGCTCGATTTTTAACTGAATCAGGCGGCGATCCAGCTTATCCATCACTTCCGGTTTGGAATCGATTTCGATTTTGATTTTCGACGCCGCTTCATCGATCAGATCAATCGCTTTATCCGGCAGGAAACGGTCGGTGATATAGCGGTGCGACAATTCTGCTGCCGCCACAATCGCCGGATCGGTAATATCCACGCCATGATGGACTTCGTATTTTTCCTGCAGGCCGCGCAGAATCGCAATCGTCGCTTCCACGCTTGGTTCATCAACCAGAATTTTCTGGAAACGGCGTTCCAGCGCCGCATCTTTTTCGATGTATTTGCGGTATTCGTCCAGCGTGGTCGCGCCCACGCAATGCAGTTCACCACGCGCCAGCGCAGGCTTCAGCATGTTACCGGCATCAATCGCGCCTTCGGCTTTACCGGCACCGACCATAGTGTGAATTTCATCAATAAACACAATGGTCTGGCCTTCATCCATCGCGATTTCTTTGAGCACCGCTTTCAGACGCTCTTCAAATTCGCCACGGTATTTGGCACCGGCCAGCAAGGCCGCCATATCCAGACTCAGCACCCGTTTATTGCGCAGACTGTCCGGTACTTCACCGTTCACGATACGCTGCGCCAGCCCTTCCACAATCGCGGTTTTACCAACGCCCGGTTCACCGATCAGCACAGGATTATTTTTACTGCGACGCTGCAGAACCTGAATCGCACGGCGAATTTCATCGTCGCGGCCAATCACCGGATCCAGCTTGCCCTGACGGGCGCGTTCGGTCAGATCCAGCGTGTATTTTTTCAGGGCTTCGCGTTGGCCTTCGGCTTCCGGACTATCGACCTGTGCGCTGCCGCGCACCGCATTAATTGCGGCTTCCAGTGCGCTGCGGGTCAGGCCGTTTTCTTTGGCTAAACGACCGGCATCGGATTTATCTTCGGTCAGCGCCAGCAACACCATTTCAGACGCCAGAAACTGATCCTGACGTTTTTGCGCTTCTTTATCTGCCAAATTCAGCAAGCCGCCCAGTTCGCGCCCGAGCTGAACTTGTCCGCCATTTCCTGACACCTTAGGCAGACGTTCCAGCGATTGTTTTAAGGCATTTTGCAAGCCATTCACATTCACGCCGGCACGTTGCAACAGCGAGCGGCTGCTGCCGTCACTTTGCTGCAGCATTGCCAGAATCAAATGCTGGGTTTCAATGTAAGGGTGATCCTGACCGACCGCCATACTTTGCGCATCTGCCAGTGCTTCCTGCAATTTAGTCGTAAATTTATCGAGACGCATGATTGTGCTCCTGATTTTGAATTAACTCCCAATTTGGGGCTGAGAAATGCTTTTCAAGCAGTTTAGAAAGCGCACGCACATAAAAATTTGTTTTAGCGCAAACCCTGCTCTGCGCAGTAACTGAGTACGAATTATTCTGACAATCACCCTCATTGCGCGCCGTCCCTTGCCGCTTCAGGATGGTCGCTCAGGCAATATTGTGTTGTAATAAACTTTTTTATCTCCGGCCTTCTGATTATGTCGTTCGATTTCAATACCAAAGATCAGTTATTCAGTCGTTATCCGAATCCCTATAAAACCGAAAACTGGTTTCTGCTCGCTGTCAGCCTGCTGAATCTGGCGGGTGTGATTGTGCTGTTCCTGAATGCGCGCACCTATCTGCGTAACAGCGAACATATGCTGTTCGGCATGTGTATGCTGCTGACCGTGCTGTTTTTATTTGTACTTGGCCGCACCGCGATTCGTTTGCTGACGCAATTGCGTTTTGTGTTCGGCCGTGGCTATCCGGCCGGACTGGCACCAGAGCTGAATGCAGGTGTGATTGGTCACAGCAAACAGGCAGATCAGCTGATAGAACTGATGCGCCATCAGACTATTCCGTTCAGTGAACCACAGGGGCCGGTGGAAGGCTTATTGTTTGCGCTGTTCCGCAGTTTGCTGGTGGCGCCGGGCGCGGTACGTGAGCAGGCGAAACAGCATTTTGAATCGCTGCTGATTAACGGCGCTTTATTGCTGTCCTTGCTGAGTTCATGGCTGCTGTTCAGTGGCAGTGATCAGGAAGGCATAGTGTCCGTGCTGTATCTGCCGCTGACTGGCTTGTCGTTGCTGACGGTGTTACAACGCCGCTATGCCGCGCAACAAACTTCCGCAATGCCGTTTATGCTGCGCCTGATCGGCCTGATCGGCTTTGCAATTCTGGGGCCAGTGCTGGTACCGCGCCTGTTACCGCATGCGGATATTACGCCAATGTGGACGCCGCCCCTGATTTTGCTGACCGGTACGCTGCTGAATGCCGGTCTGGCTTTATATGCACTGGTTGCGCAACTGGATATTCCGGCCTCCACTTCCGTCGCCTGCGAAGAAACCCGTCTGACCATGAATGCCGCACCAGGCCAGCTGTGGACGGAAATCAATCAGCTGTTCAAAGAAAACTGGTTTGAAGGCATTCCTAACCGCGCTTATGCGAATATCACGCCGGAAATTGCCGGTGAAATCCGTGGCCGTTTTCAGGGTTACATTCTCGAAGAAACCCAGCCGGAACCGGTACATCCTAGCGGCAATGGCGAACCGGGGCGTTTGCTGCAAACCCGCTTTGGCCCCGCGTTGGTGGGGTTGAACGGACTGGCTGTGCTGGCGGCCTTCTCTGCGTTTCTGAGTGCCGCGATTCTGTCATCCGCGCTCGGAGAATTTAAACCAGCCGGCGTTTATAACTTTGTGCTGTGCTTACTGGCTTTGCAAATGCTGACTTTACACGCGCTGCGTTCTGGTCATTTGCTGTGGTCACGCATGTATTTCCGCTCTACGCTGATCTGGATAGAAACACAGGGCACGTATCAGACCGCTGATTTTCAGGTCGGTAATCAGATGAACAGCCATTTCTCTTCCCGTTCATCCGTCACCCGTACCGAAGACGCGATTCTGCGCGTCTGGATGGCAGATTTGTACACCGTGTGCTTCGGTAAGGAAAATCAGCGCTATCTGGTATCGCTCGCGCCTTCGCTGGTCAAACCGGCATGGTATTTACGCCGTCTGGAAGAATTTGCGCGTAATCAGTCCTCTGTTGCCGCACCGGTGTCTGCGCGCGATCTGGAACATACCCGCACCATGAGCGGCTTTGAAGCACTGGCAAAACAAACGCCGGATCAGCAAAGCTTTCAGCAAAATCAGATCAGTCAGCAGGAACAACGTCCGCTGCCAACCATCGGTCATGGCCGTATCAAGTTAATTCAGCAGGATCGCGGCTTTGGCTTTATTCAGCAGCAAGGTGGCCCGGATATGTATTTCCGCGTTCAGCATCTGGAAACTCAGGATTTACAGGCCGGTGCCGAAGTGCGTTTTGAAATCATCAGCACGCAACGCGGTTCGGAAGCACGCAAGATCCGCGCATTGAACGAGCAATCCTGACATCCTGAATCTGTGCTTTTTACTCATACGGAGAAAACCATGAAACGTTCCACCTTGTATTATCTGTTCGCTCTTGCCGGTCTGATCATCACCTGGATTTTCAACGCACAGTATCTGATACAAGGCGGCAGCGTTGAGCCTGCGGCTTTTTTCGGCGCAGCCATGCTGACACCGTTAACCACGGCTATCACGCTGGACGTTTACTGGTCAGCCATCGTTTTCAGTATCTGGATGCTGACTGATGCAAAAGAAAAAGCTATTCCGTTGCGCTGGCTGTACATCGTCATCTGCTTTTGTATTGGTTTAGCGATTGCCTTGCCTTTGTATCTGGGCGTACGCGAACAGCGAAAAGAAAAGGCGTGTTCAGGAACCAACTTAGCCGGAATGACGACACCGGTCTGAACCCTGAATGTACATAAACAAAACGGGCCGCAATATTGCAGGCCCGTTTTGTTTTCAGAGTTACTGAAACGCAGACATTAACTGAACTTGCGCTGCAAGCGGAAATCTTCCGTCGCCTGTACCAGCGCCTTGGCAATCCCCGGTTCCATTGCGGCGTGTCCGGCATTCTGAATCACATGGTAGGCGGCTTCCGGCCATGCGTTATGTAAGCGCCATGCAGAAACCGGCGGGCAGATCACGTCGTAACGGCCTTGCACAATCACAGCGGGTAAATGGCGGATACGTGCGATATTCGTGATCAGCGCATCGTCTTCCATAAACGCGCCATTCAGCATGTAATGCGCTTCGAGACGACCAATACCGAGACTGACCGCATCGGATTCAAAACTGGCAATCGCATCTGCCTGTGGTTCGAGGAACAGACAGGAACCCTCGTAGCGGCTCCAGTTGCGTGCGGCTTCGGTGTAAATCGCCGGATCATCGCAGAACAGGCGTTTCACATAGGCTTGCAGCAAATCGCCGCGCTCGTCTTCCGGTACGCCTTCGGCAAAACGCTGATGAATTTCCGGATAAAACCAGCGCATACCATTGACGAACCAGTCGACTTCTTTACGGGTACACATGAAAATGCCGCGCAGGACAAAGCCGAGGCAGCGTTCCGGATGCGTTTCGCCGTAAGCCAGCGCCAGCGTGGAACCCCAGGAGCCGCCGAACACCAGCCACTGATCGATGCCCAGCATGGTACGCAATTGTTCGATATCGCTGATCAGCAATTGCGTGGTGTTCTGGCGATATTCACCGAGCGGCAGTGATTTCCCCGCGCCGCGCTGATCAAACAGCACGATGCGGTAGTGATCGGGATGAAAAAAGCGGCGGTGTGTCGGAGAAGTGCCGGCACCCGGACCACCGTGCAGGAACAGCACCGGAATGCCATCCGGGTTGCCGCATTCTTCCCAGTAAATCGTATGCAGTTCATCGACTGGCAGCATGCCGTGGCGGTGCGGATCGGTGGCCGGAAACAGAATATCGTCGCTCATGAAGTTTTCTCTTTGAATTCTGGAATGCGGGAATTATAGGCGGCGAACCCCTTACTGTGCGGCGTTCCGCTGCTTTGCAAAATACAAATCGATAAAATTCGGTGATCCGGCAGCAAACCTGCCGGACGATTCGGTACAACACCACTTCTGCCTTACTTCTGCGTCAGAGTTTGGATTGCCAGACCAGCTTCAGGGTGCGGGCTTTGCTGACACGCATGTTTTCTTCCAGCGTCTGGTTTTGCCATTGAAAACGGTCATCACTATTCTGACTGCGCGCCAGCATATCGGTCACACTGAGTTTGAATTGCTGATTGCCGTGCTGCCAGTGCAGATACCAGTCCAGCTGCAAAGGATGATGATTTTCCGCCTGCAAAACGCCGGTTTCGTTATACGTTTCTTTTCCCTGCCATTGCAGACTCAGGCCGGTCTTCCATGCGCCTTGTTGCAAGTCCAGCTGCCACTGGCTGCCATACGGAATTTGTTCCGGTAAGCGGCTCTGCACACCGTTAGCATGCAGGCGCGACCAGTTCGCATAAGCGTGCCAGCGTATCTGGTAACGCAGCTCACCGAGCTTGCCATCGCGTTTCAGTTCCGCCTCGACACCCAGCCAGCGTGCATTGCCCTGATTGACCGGACTACTGTTCCAGATGCCATTGGTTTGCGTCAGATCGTAACCGATGCGGTCACGCATACGACGGGCAAACATGCCGAGTTCCAGTGCGGTGTCTTTATCCAGTGTGCGCTGGTGACTGAACTCGATACCGGTGATGGCTTCCGGTTTCAGCGCCGGATTGCCGGACTGATCGGGGTTAAACGGTGAATTGTGATCGTCCACACGATAACGGCGCGGAATCAGCTGAAAAGCGGTCGGCAATTTCCAGCTCTGGCTGATACCCAGACGCCATTCCCTACCCTCGCTGGCCTTCCAGACTTGCTGCCAGACCGGACTGATCAGCCAGCGGCCTTGTGTGACATCGGCCAGACCATTGCTGCGCAAACGGTTCTGCCAGTATTCCATCCGCAATCCGGCTTGCTGATGCCAGCCGGTTTGCTGGAACCAGTTACGTTCCAGCCACAGGGTGCTGCGACTGCTGTCAGCAATAAAGCGGCGCTGATCGCTTTCAGGCATGCCGCCGTTCAACGGCTGATCGGTTTCATCGCGGGTTTCGGTACGCGAGGCCGGTTGCCAGCTGATGCCGCCTTTCCAGCCCTGCTCATCGGCGTTCAGTTGTTGCCAGTTCAGTGCCAGCCGGAATTCATTGTCATGCACGCTGCCTGTCACCAGCCGTTTTTCAGTCAGCCTGTTTTGCTGATCACTGCCGGAAAAGTCGTAACGGGTACGGCGCAATACCTGATTCCAGCCTGCAATCATGTTCAGCTTGCCCCAGTCCGCTTCCGCCTTATCCCATTGCACTTCCTGCCGCCAGCTGCGGTTCAGCGCGGCAAACTGACTCTGGTTGAATGGAAACGGCACCGCGTCACCAGCCAGCACGTTTTCCTGCCGCTGCTTATCCTGTTGCGGGCGCAGCCACTGTAGCCAGCTTTGCCAGCCAAGCTGATCACCGGAAGGCATGCGCCATTGCAGACGTTGCTGGCTGCTCAGCGCGGTCTTACGTTGCTGACTGGTTTCCGTCAGCGTTTGCTGCATAGTATGCTGTACATCGTTACTGCGCCGGTCTGCCTGCAGCAAGCCATCGTCGGTTTGCTGTTCCGTCTGCAGATTCCATAAACCGGATACGTCACCATGCTGACCGGACTGGCGCACGGCGAATACCGGACTCCAGCGGCCCTGACGGAAGGCTTGCGTCAGTTCAGTTTCCGTTTGTCCTGCCCGAAAACGCGGCTTCAGAATCAGATTAATGCTACCGGCCGCCGCTTGCTGGCTTTGTCCGGCACCGGGTGTACGTTCAATCTCAATGCGTTCAATCTGGCTGGCCGGAATACTGTCTACCGAAAATCCGCGCGGCATCAGTTGCCCGTCGACCAGTATCTGCACATAGCCATTGCCCATCCCGCGCAAACGAACCTCGCTCGCTTTACTGCCTTGCTGAACGATTTGCACGCCGGGTAACTGGCGCAATAACTCGCTGGCATCAGTCGCACCGAATTGCATCAGTTGCGCCCGCTGGAAGCTTTGCTTGTTGCTGAATTCGTCAGACCGCCCCTCCGGAGCGCCAGAGTTGACGCGGACAACCTGAATTTCCTGTGCAGAAACCCGCATTTGAGGCAAAAACAGGCCCGTACCGCCCGCCAGCAGGCAAACCAGATGGCGCAGACGAAAAACGGCTTGCAGGCGGCGTACCGGATGAACATCAGACATGGCAAAAATCCTTTCGGTAAATCAGTCATTCAGTAAAACAGGATGCAGCTCGCCCTGCCCGCAGACTAGCGGACATCAAACCTGAAAAAATGTGAGCGATACCACCGGTACAGCGCTGGCTGTACCGTCCCGTGACATTGCAGTGAGGTTGAAAACGACGTAGCTGCGAGCAGCCGGCCTGGTGATCCGGCTGCTCTGCAGCTTATGAGACCGGCATGGTGGTCAGTGTTTGGGTTGCCATTGTTGCGCCTTGTGGCAACACCGGAGATTTTTGCAATTGCTGCAGAATCTGACGCGCATCGTCTGTGCGCTGTTCCGCGCTGTCGGCGTGCATCAGCACAATCAGCACACGGCGACCATTCAGGCTGGTCATCATACTCAGGCAACGTCCTGCTTTGCGTGAGTAACCGGTTTTGGTGACGGTCAGTTGCCAGTCGCGGTCACCCACCAGCTGATTCGAGTGCCAGAAAGTCTGCGGTTTGCCTTGCAGATTCAGCACCAGCTCCGGCGTCGTGGTCAGACGACGAATATCCGGATACGAAGCCGCTGCCTTCAGTAACAGCGCAATGTCACGTGCGCTGGCTGCATTCGCCTCATCCACGCCGGACGGGCTGACAAACTGCATGCTGCGCATTCCCAGTGCCTGCATCTTGCGCTGTGCGGCGGCATAAAACGCTTTTTCACCGCCGGGAAAATGTCTGGCCAGCACATTCGCTGCCTGATTGCTGGACGGTATCAGCATCAGCGCCAGCCAGTCGGCGCGGCTCAGTGACATACCGGCTTTCAGTTTCATCGGCAACACATTCGGATCGCGTAGATCGGTGGCGTCTGCAGTCAGCATCTGATCCTGTGCAGATCCGCTATCCAGCACCAGCATGGCGGTCATCAGTTTGGAAATGGAGGCCATCGGCACCACCGTATCCGCCGCTTTTTCCAGTAATACCTGACCACTGGCTTCATCCATCACCAGCGCATGGCTGGAATGGGTATCGACATAGATCGTGTTTTTTGCCGGTGCAGCGTCGGCAGTGCGCACAGCAGCTGATTCGCGTTGCAACGGCGCCGGAGAGCCGCCGCGTTCCGCGACTGCCGGTTGCCATAAACCGCCACCAGCCAGCGCCAGCATCACGGAGACAAAGGCTGGTGCCAGCGTACGCCAGCGCAAGTGTTGCTGTTCAGGACGCACCAGACGGCGGATACGGCTCAGCAAATCGCCACCGTGGGCTGCCAGACCATGCTGCTGCGCCGCCAGTTGCCACTGATCCAGTTGCTGCAGTGCGAGCGCCAGCTGGCGACCATCGCCGGTCAGCTGACGTGCAATGTCGTCGGCAATCAGTTCTCGCTCTTTATCAATCTGACGGCACAACCACCAGACACCCGGATGAAAAAACAGACAGGTTTGTATGCCTTGCTGCAGCAGCAGAAACAAATAATCCCAGCGCGAAATATGCGCGGCTTCATGCGCCAGCAAGGCCTGCAGCATCTGCGGGTCCATGCCGGTCAGTAAAGACGACGGCACCAGAATCACCGGCTTCAGCAAACCGGTCGTCAGCATCGCCGTCACTTGCGGATGTGCCAGCACGCGCACTGCACGGCGCTCACCCAGTTTGTGCAGCTGGCTGCGCACATACGACGACAACTCACCCTGCAACGCGGAAGATTGTCTGACCAGACGACGCAGCCACCACAAACCAATCACGACGCGGCTACCCATCAGCAGCACACCTGCCAGCCAGCCGCATACCAGCGCCGGCATCCATGCTCTTAAACTTCGCATCCAGCCCGGTTCTGCCACCGCTGACACCGGACTCCCTATCGCCGCCCAGGCATCCATACTCAGCACTTGCGGCACACCCCAGCCACTGAGCACCGTTGCCACCGGCACCAGCCAGCAGGCCAGTAAAGCGATCAGCGCCAGCGCATAACGGCTGCGCGGATGGCGGTTACGCATACCGGCCAGCAAGACAGCTGCCAGACCGGCAATCAGTGCCACTTGCCAGACCGCATGCAGCAACATCCAGCCCAGTGTTTCTGTCCAGATCATCATTCCGGTTTTCATGACTGATCGTCTTTGAGGAATTTGGCGATTTCTTCGCGTTCAGAATGGCTGACATGCCCGCGCAAGGCAGCCAGTACCATGGATTTGGCAGAACCGGCAAAGACTTTCTGGATCATGTCTTTCAGCAGACTGGTCTGCAGCGAATCCTGCGCCACCACCGGCGCATACACATGGGAACGCTGGCTTTCATCGCGGCTCAGCATGCCTTTACCATGCATGATCTGTAACTGACGCAGCACATTCGCATAGGTCAGATCAGCGCGGTCGCGCAGCATGAATTCGTGTAATTGCTTGGCAGTTGCAGGGCCCGTCTGAAACAGGGCTTGCAGAAAACTCAGTTCCGCTGCCGTTGGCTTCACTGGCTGGGCGGAATCGGGGCTGAGATCTTTATCGGTCTGGGTCATTACCTGTCCTTCACGGAATATCGGAATAGCACAATGGTTGCAGAATAACTTTTCTAGAAAAGTTTGTCTACAAATTTCTGAAGGATATTCTGACTATATTCTGAACAGGTTTTGGGGTGAGTCGAAAACCACTTTTAGCACCGTGCGGGATAGCGGTTTTCTGTGATCAGTACAGAAAGGAAAAGCAGGATAAGCAAAAGACGCCCGTTGCAGGCGTCTTCGTCCGGTCAGTGCTGAAATGGTTCAGGTATTTTTTTCGGCCTGGGCTGCCAGCGCGCGCAGCTTATCTTTTTTACTCGGACGTTTGCCTTTGACACCGCCGTTAGGGTCGCTGACTTTGGCATGGACAACCTGCTCCAGCGTTTCCGGTGTAATTTCAAAACCCGGCACTTGTTCGCGTTCAATTCTGACGCCGTGACGTTTTTCAATCAGCCGGAAATGCGCTTCATTGGCAGCATCGGCACAGATAAAGCTGACTGCCATACCAGCTTCACCGGCGCGTCCGGTACGGCCTATACGATGGATGTAATCTTCGCTGGAACGCGGCAAATCAAAATTCACTACCACCGGCAACTGACTGATATCGATACCGCGTGCGGCCACATCCGTCGCAATCACAATTTTGACGCGGGCATCTTTAAAATCACTAAGCACCTGCATACGCTTGCCCTGCGTTTGCTCGCCGTGTAAGGCTTCGGCGCTGATGTGCAGACGGCGTAATTTGGTTGCAATCAGATCCGCACTGTATTTGGTCGCCACAAATACCAGTACACGCGACCATTTCTCGGATTTGAATAAATGTTTCAGCAACTGGGTACGCTGCTTTGCATCGACCAGAATCGCGCGCTGCAGAATATCGGGCTTGCCCTCTTCTGTAGTCGGAATGTTGACCTTCACCGGATCATGCAACAGGCTGTGCGCCAGCTCACGGATACTGTCTGAAAACGTCGCTGAGAAAAAACAATGCTGACGTTGCGCTGGCAATAATTTCAGCACCGCATTCAGCTCTTCCGCAAAACCCAGCGCCAGCATACGGTCTGCTTCATCCAGCACCAGCCGCTCCACCTGATCCAGACGCAGCGCATTTTGCTGCACCAGATCCAGCAAACGTCCGGGCGTGGCCACCACAATATCGGCGCCACCGCGTAAATGCAGCATTTGCGGGTTAATCGAAATCCCGCCGAATAACACCGCCAGTTTCGGATAGTACGTAAAACTTTTACTCAGCGTACGCAGCGTATCGCCGACCTGCACCGCCAGCTCACGGGTTGGCACGAGAATCAGCGTATGCACGGTTTTCGGCGTTGTCGCTTTGCGCTGCAGATGGCATTCCAGCACCGGCAAACAATAGGCTGCCGTTTTTCCCGAACCGGTTTGCGCACTCGCCAATACATCTTTCCCGGACAGGATAGAAGGAATGACTTCGCTTTGAACCGGCGTAGGCTGGGTAAAACCTTGCTGCTGCGCCGCGTTTTGCAAAGGAGTGGAAAGACCGAGTTGAGAAAATGACATTGAGTACTTTAGAGGAATTAAAGAGGTAAAACTGCGTAACCGTGATTTTAAGGGAATTATGCGGTGACTTGTTACAATGCATGCCAGCCTGCCACTTTTCTTTGCAAACCATGATGAATCCTTATCAAACCCTGACATCTTCCATCCTGAATCAGGCGGGTTTGAATTGCCATGCGGTATTCCGGCTTGCTGATTTACCGGAAGCGATGCGTAACAGCCTGCACGATGCGAATCCTGACTATCTGCATTACCGGCAACTGATTTTAATCGGACATGGCGGCAAAGATTTCTGGGCTGCCTTAACAGCACAGAATTCAACACAAACTGAACAGCAGACACAGCAGCTGACAAGGCAGGATGACCAACATCCGGTGGATGATTTTACGGTGAGTAAAGTGAATGCCTTCATGCAGACCGAACATCCGCAGACGGAATATACCCTGCTGTATCCGGGAGCCTACCTGTTGAACTTGCAGGAACTCGGGCAACTGGCCGGATGGCATCACGCTTCCCCGTTTATGGTAGGCATTAACGCCAGCTTCGGTTCATGGTTCGCCTATCGAGCGGTGATCTTAGCCAATACGGATTTACCAGTCACAGCCCTGCATCAGAGCGCGCCGCCATGTCAGCGTTGCGAGGAAAAAATCTGTATCCGTATCTGCCCCGCCGCGGCCTTAACGGTGGACAGCTATGACCTGCAAAAATGTCTGCATTACCGCCAGCAGGAAAATTCACTGTGTGAAGTGAACTGCATCGCACGCTGGTCATGCCCGGAAGCACCGGAACATCGCTACACCAAAGAGCAAATGCAGTATCACTATGGTTGTTCGATCAGAATGATCAAACATATTGCCTGATTTTCAGTGCAGCCACTTCCACAACTGATAACCGGCGAAGCAGCAGGCAACGGAACCCATTAAATGTACAGCACTGTGCGCTAAAGCCCAGCCGGGTTCGCCCTTCTGCAATAACGCCATGGCTTCGGCAGAAAAGGTGGAAAACGTCGTCAGGCCACCGAGGAAGCCGGTCACGATGAATAAGCGCCATTCCGGCGCGATGGCTGTCGCTTCATTGAAAAACGCAACCGCCATACCGATCATCAGACCGCCGCCCAGATTTGCCGCCAGTGTCCCCAGCGGCAACGTTGCCAGAATGCCGTTAAAACTCAGCGATAACCACCAGCGCAGCCATGCACCGAGTGCGGCACCGACCCCGACTGCAACAAATCCGGCCGGATTCATATCGCACAATCCTGCGGCACACCCGCCGCGATCCATTTTTCCAGCGCCACCTGATCGGTTTCACGCGCATCGACCCAGCGCTCGCCTTCCGTTGTCTGCTCTTTCTTCCAGAACGGCGCTTCGGTTTTCAGATAATCCATAATGAATTCACAGGCTGCAAAGGCATTGCCGCGATGACGGCTGGCAACAGCCACCAGCACAATCTGATCAGTAGGCAGTAAAGGGCCGACGCGGTGTATCACGGTCAGGTCAATCAGTTCCCAGCGCTGCTGCGCCTGCTCAGCGATTTGCTGCAGGGCTTTTTCAGTCATGCCCGGATAATGCTCCAGCTCCATGCCTGCCACGCTTTTGCCATCGTTGACATCGCGCACCAGTCCGATAAAACTGACGATTGCGCCGGTGTCGGGACGTCCGGCGCGCATCGCATTCAGTTCGGACTGCAAATCAAAGTCAGCAGTTTGCACCTGAATTTTCATATCAGCCTCCGGTCACCGGCGGAAAAAACGCGACTTCACATCCGGCATGAATTTCCGCTTCCGGCTCGCACATTTCATGGTCCAGCGCCATGCGCAAAGCGCGGCCTTCTGCTAAAACTTCTGACCACGGTTCGCCACGGCTGCACAGCCATGCACGCACATCACCAACCGTTCTGACGTTGTCAGGTACGGCGATTTTCTCTTCGCTGATGCCCAGCTTTTCACGCACGCTGGCAAAAAAACGTAATTCAATCGTGGTTGCCATCTCAGACTGCTCCTAAAAATTCAAACGGCAGATAATTCACCATCTCACCTTTCTGTATGGTTTGTCCGGGTGGAATGCTGACCAGACCATCGCCCCAGACGGCAGATGTCAGCACGCCGGAACCCTGATTCACAAAACGCTCTAAACCACCGCTGGCATTGCAACGCACGCGGATAAATTCGTGACGGCGATCCGCTTTCGGCCAGTCAAAATCTGCACGCATGGTAATGCTGCGCGGCGCTTGTTGAGGCATGCCTTGCAGCGCCAGCAGGAAAGGACGCACGAACAGCAGGAAAGTCACAAAACTGGAGACCGGATTGCCCGGTAAGCCGACAAAAAAACTTTGCCCGACTTGCCCGAACGCCAGCGGCTTGCCCGGCTTCATCGCAATTTGCCACAGATGTAAATGCCCTTCCGCCTGCACCGCGGGACGCACATGATCTTCTTCGCCGACCGACACACCGCCGGAGGTGATAATCAGATCATTCCCCTTTGCCGCCTCACGCAAAGCAGCGCGTGTTGCTTCGAGCTTGTCCGGCACTATGCCCAGATCAGTGATATCGCAGCCGTGCTGTTCCAGCAAACCACGCAGCATGAAACGGTTAGAGTTGTAAATCGCACCGGGTTTTAAAGGCTGACCCGGCATGGTCAGTTCATCGCCGGTAAAAAACACGGCGACGCGCAAACGGCGCAGCACTGGCAGTGTTGCCAGTCCGACCGAGGCGGCGAGACCCAGATGCGCAGCGCCAAGGCGGGTTCCGGCTGGCAAAATCACAGAACCGGCTTGCACATCTTCACCACGACGGCGCACCCATTCACCGGCTGCGGGTTGATGCAGAATGCGCACACTGTCGCCCTGCACTTCCGTTTGTTCCTGCATGACCACGGCGTCAGCACCGGCCGGTATCATCGCACCGGTAAAAATCCGCGCTGCCGTGCCAGCCTGTAAAGGCGCACCGACCACACCGGCAGGAATACGCTGACTGACCGGCAGCAGCGCATCGCCGGAAGTGCAATCCGCCGCACGCACCGCGTAACCATCCATCTGTGTGTTATCCGCCGGTGGCACATCTAATTGCGATAACTGATCGCTGGCCAGCACGCGGTTCCAGCATTGTTCCGTCGGCAATGTTTCGCTTTCCGCAACCGGGCGGACAGCTTGCATCAAATAGTCCAGTGCTTCCTGCACACTCAACATCGGGGCTTTAGGTTTCATTCCGCTCACAAATCGGCTCTTCAGAAATAAATGACTGCCAGCATTGTAACGGCTTCATCCGCTGACATGCAGCAGGCATGCGTATCTGCGGCTTATTTCAGGTCTGAATCTTGGTCTGCTCTTGATCTGATACAGGTTTTTGTACGCCGGAAAAACAAAAACCGGCTGGTCTGACGACCGCCGGTTTCAGAATTTCAGCATCAACGACAGCCGGACTGGCTGGCTGTTAGTTAATCGCGACGATTTGCCCGTTCTGAATTGTGACCCGCACACGGTCGCCGACACGGTAGTAGCCACGCTGGTCTAACACCATCACCCTGCGCTCACCGTTCGGAAACTGGAAGGTGAATTCGTACTTCACCTGATCCGGCGTGCGATTTCTTTCCATTTCGTTGCCTGCAATCGCACCAGCGATAGCGCCGCCTACTGTTGCCAGATCACGTCCGGTGCCATTACCAACCTGATGACCAAGCACGCCACCCACCAGTGCACCAACGGCTGCACCTCCACCGGAAGTGCGTCCCTGCACATTCATCGGACGCAAATCCACAATCGTGACGGTTTCAGTGTAAGTCGAGTTGTATTGCTGCGGATAGCCGTTACGGTAGTTTTGCGGATAATCACGATAGCCCGGCTGGCTGTTGTGGTAATGCGTGCTGGCGCAACCTGCAAGCATGGCTACCAAAGGAAACACGAGATAAATTGGCTTCATAGCAACTCCGTTAAATGCGGTCAGATGTCACAGAAACGGATAACGCCGTTTTTTGTTGACCTGCGATTGAATTTTCTGATGGCTGGCTTTTCTTCCAAACAACACATTGCAAAATTTCATGGCAGAAGCTGTTTCAGAATAGCAACTTCGCTGATTTCGGCCATAATGCAGTCAGCAGTGTCCTACCGCTGACTCGACAGAGCCAGTCTGTGTCCCGATAGCACCGGGCTTTAATACGTTTCGGAGAACATCATGCGCCAATTTTTCAAACCGCTCGCCTTACTCAGTCTGGGATTTTTCTGTCAGCTGCCTCTGACGGCCAGCGCTGAGGAAACGGTGTACCGGTTTTCGCCAGTGAATCAGTACGACATTAACCTGACGGCTGCCTACTGGAATCCGATTATTCAGTACGTTTCAGAAAAAAGCGGTGTGAAGCTGAGTCTGAAAATTGGCCGCACCAGCGCCGACACCACCAGCTATGTACTGGCTAAAGAAGTTGAATTCGTGTTCAGCAATCACTTGTTTTCACCGGAACGCGAAAAGCTGGGCTGGCGTGTATTCGGACGCCGCAACACACCGGCAATTCAGGGGCAAATCGTTGTGCCTTCGGACTCACAGATCACCAGCCTGCAACAATTGAAAGATCAGTCGGTCGCGTTTCCCGGCCCGGAAGCCTTTATCGCCTACAAAGTCCCTTACGCCCATTTGCTGAATCAGAATATCAGCGTCAATGTGTTGTTCGGCGGGAATATGAACGGCGCCATCGCGCAAATGATCGCAGGAAAAGTGGTAGCAGTTGGCGGCAATTCGCAACTGATTGATGCCTATGCGAACCGCGAGAAAAAGTCTTTCCGCGTTTTATGGACATCCGAGCCTTATCATGATCTGGCGCTGATGGCGTCCAGCAAGGTCAGTGATGCCACGATGAAAGCCGTTGCTACTGCATTCTTCAATATGAAAAACGATCCTAAAGGGCGTGAAATTCTGCATGAAGCCGCCGCAAAAACCGGCATGGATAAAGACGCTTATTTCATTCCTGCAGACGACCGCGACTACGCCAGCTACAAGCGTTTTTACCAGTCTGCGCCAGCCAGCCTGAAATAACCGGAGCACTGCATGAAATCAGGATGGTTCCGTCTGCAGCGTTTATTACCGCAATCACTGGTCGCACGTGTGTTTGCGCTGTACACCTTCACCTGGTTTCTGATCATGGGTTCCGGTCTTGTGATGTATTACGAAACCCGCTTTACACAAGTGATCCGCGACGCTCAGGAATCGGCGGCATCCTTACTGGAAGTATCGGCGCATATCGTTTCTGACAGCGCTGTTATCGGTGATTACGACACCATACAACGCACCCTGAACAAAATGGTGGTCAGCCCCAGTTTTCTGGCTGCGCAATTTATTCCTATTGATGCAGGGGCAATTTCCAGTCACCAGAAAACCCGGGCGAAAAACGAATCCGCGCCGGACTGGATCGTAAATCAGATCGCAGAAAAACTGTATGACGACAACCGTGTTCTGAACGTCGGCGGTCGCGATTACGGCGTGCTGCGGCTGCGCTTTGACAATATCCAGATTGCGCAGGATATGTGGCAGGTTGCACGGGCTGCGCTGTACATGATGTTTATCAGTTTTGCCGGTGGCCTGTTGCTGATCTGGTATCCGTTGCGACGCTGGCTTGGCACCTTGCAGGAAGTCAACGTCAGAACACTGCGTGAGCATGGCGAGGATGATCCCGACAATCTGGCGCTGATCAATCAGGCGCCTGCTGAATTACGGCAAACGCTGATTACTCTGCAAAGCACCGCATCGCAATTACGGAATGAATTGCAGGAGCGGGAAAACACCCTGACTTCGCTGCGCCAGATTCTGGTCAGCATGCTGCCACCCGCCGCGCGCGAAGCGCCGCAGGAAACCGCGATCAGCGACATCATCAGCCATATCAGCACGCTGGTGCAGGAAGGTGAACAGGCGCGTCTGGCGCTGACGCAAGCGAAAGAACAGGCGGAAGCGGCGAATCGCGCCAAGAGCGATTTTCTGGCGAACATGAGCCATGAAATCCGCACGCCGATGAATGGCATGATAGGCATGCTTGAGCTGTGTCTGGATACAAAACTCAGCGCCGAGCAACAGGAATATCTGAATGTTGCGCAGCGTTCGGCTGAGAACCTGCTGGTCATCATCAATGACATTCTGGACTTCAGCAAAATCGAAGCAAATAAGATTGATATCGAACATCTGACCATCCATTTGCCGCAATTGCTGAAAGACCTGATTCCTGCACATCAGAATGCCGCCAGCAGAAAAAACCTGATGCTGGCGTTGCATTTTAACGGGCCGCTGCCATCGTATATTCAGGGTGATCCGGTGCGGATTCAGCAAATCGTGAATAACCTGATCAGTAATGCGATTAAGTTCACCCAGTCCGGTTCGGTCAATCTGATCTGCGACATTGCCGACGGCGACGATCTTCCTTTAAAAATCACAGTGGAAGACAGCGGCATCGGAATTCCACCGGAACATCAGGAAAGAATTTTTGATGCTTTCGCCCAGCAGGATGTTTCCACCACGCGCAAATTCGGCGGCACTGGCCTCGGCCTGAGTATCAGTCAGCGACTCGCGCAACTGATGGGCGGAAAAATCACACTGCACAGCCAGCCCGGTCAGGGCAGCCGCTTTACTCTGCACCTGCCTTTGCACCTTGCCAGCGCTGGCGTACCTCAAAAAACACCGGCAGCACCGGCACTGTTACCAAACGCAAATGCGCAGCCGCTGCGGATTCTGGTGGTGGAAGATAATCCGGTAAACCAGACGCTGATCCTTAGTCTGATTAAAAAACAGGGACATGACACCACCCTCGCCCAACATGGTCAGGAAGCGGTCGATTGTTTCCGCGAGCACACGTTCGACCTGATTCTGATGGATTTACAAATGCCGGTGATGGGCGGACTGGATGCAACGCGATTGATCCGTGCGCTGGAAATTCAGGAAAAACGACCACGTGTACCGATTCACGCGCTGTCTGCTTCCGCGCTGGCCAGTGAACAGGAGGAAGCGCTGGCTGCAGGGCTGGATGGTTATATGACCAAACCAATCAACCGCAATGCCTTAAACCAGTTATTGCAAGAGATTGCCGGCAGCCGCATCACAGCACCATCACACGAAATGCCACAATGACAGCGAGGATTTTTTTCCGCACCGGCGTTTTTCGTCAGCAGGATTTTGAAACCGGATTCGCCCTGCTGGATGATGCAGAACGCCAGCGTTGTCTGCAGTACCAGCATCTGAACGATAAACTGCGCTTCGCCTGCACCCGCATCGCCCTGAAACGCTTACTCGCCGATTGTTTGCAAACCACGGCGGACAGCATACGCATCAGCACCACTGTGCAAGGGCAGCCGTTTTGCCTGCAACAGAATACTCACTGGAAGATCACCGTCAGCCATACCGAACAGCATTATCTGATTGCTGTGACGGACGCTGACATCGCAATCGGTGCGGATCTGGAATCATACGAAAACAGCGCTGCATTTTCGGCTGACATGCTGGCCTCGTTTTGCCACCCGCAGGAAATCAACAGCCTGAACAATTTGCCTGCAGATCACCGCTCAATGCATGTTCAGCAGTTGTGGAGCGCGAAGGAAGCGATTGTCAAAGCGCTGGCAACAGGGTTTGATACCGATCCCTGCACGCTGTTA
Organism: Cognatundibacterium luofuense; assembly: GCF_018139685.1. Taxonomy (GTDB): domain Bacteria; phylum Pseudomonadota; class Gammaproteobacteria; order Burkholderiales; family Burkholderiaceae_D; genus Undibacterium; species Undibacterium luofuense. Next base: position 42,145 of record NZ_JAGSPN010000004.1, on the reverse strand, counting down.
CTGCCCGTGCCGTTGCCGGAACACTGTGCAGTTTCCGTCAGCAAACAAACCCTGTGGCTGTCCCGCCAGACGCTGATGATCAGTCACGACAGGCTGATGCTGATCCGCTGCGCCAGCACTGAGCATGCAGAATGGATCGGACTGCCTGTATCAGGTGCAGTCTGAACATCCTCAGCAAGCCATTTTTTACCCAAAAACAGCCAAAATGCGGTGTTCTGCATAGCGATCCGGCGGTCGTCGGCAGAAAGTCCGGGTCTCCGAAAGTTACCCATGCGGATATCTGCATCATAGCAACCGCTGATCAGCCTTACGAACCCGTCGAGATTGACGCTGAAAGCAGGCAGGAAGCCACGCAAACAGCGAATTTTCCCAATAAGGTCTGAAGGCTTTTCCGCTTCCGTGCCGGAACCCCAATCGCATACAAATGCGCTCTCCTGCCATCGCCTGAAGCACCGAACGCACTTTTATCCTGTGCAGAAATACGCATGTTTTTGCGCTGCAACATACCGTGCAATGTTGACCTGCAGTAACGTCAAACTTCCTCTGGCTTCTTGATTCACAAATTCACACATTGACAAAAGGCCTCAACACTCTGAGGGAGAAAAATATGCTTGCCAAAATCAAAGCAACCTTGCTGTACTTTAACGACGCCGTGCCATTCCGGCTTGTCCCCGCACTGATCACAACGCTGGTACTGATCCTGCTGTTGCTGACACCCTGCCCGCAGGGGCTGGACCCGAAAGCCTGGCATCTGGTCGCGATTTTCCTGACCACCATCGTCGCCATCATTCTGAAAGTCATGCCGATTGGCGTGATGTCGCTGATGGCAATCGTGATCGTATCGCTGTCGCAGGTAACGTCTAACTCATCCAAGGGCGCGATTACCGATGCGCTGGCCAGCTTCGCCAATCCGCTGATCTGGCTGATTGTGGTCGCCATTATCATTTCACGCGGCCTGAAAAAAACCGGTCTGGGAAAACGCATCGGCCTGATGTTTATTGCCTTACTCGGCAAGCGCACCATCGGCATTGGTTACGGACTGGCAATTTGCGAACTGGTGCTGGCACCGTTCACACCCAGCAATACAGCGCGCGGCGGCGGCATCGTGCATCCGATTATGAAATCCATTGCCAATGCTTTTGATTCCGATCCGGCGCAAGGCACACAAAACAAAGTCGGCACGTATTTATCGCTGGTGAACTATCACGCCAATCCGATTACCTCCGCCATGTTCTTAACCGCAACCGCACCGAATCCGCTGGTGGTCAGTTGCGTAGAAAAAGCCACCGGCCATGCCCTGCAACTGACGTGGACAACCTGGGCGCTGTGCATGCTGTTGCCGGGGCTGGCCTGCATTTTTCTGATGCCGCTGGTAATTTACTTCCTATCCCCGCCGGAATTGAAAGCAACGCCGAATGCAGTGCAGTTTGCGCGTACGGAACTGAGCAAAATGGGGCATTTAGCCGCCGGTGAAAAAGTCATCCTCGGCACGTTTGCCCTGTTACTGATTTTATGGGCCAATATCCCCGCCATGCTGTTCGGGCCAGCGTTTTCGCTGGATGCAACCGTCGTGGCTTTTGTCGGATTATTTGCGCTGATTATCACCGGCACGATCACATGGGACGACGCGCTGGAAGAAAAAAGCGCATGGGATACACTGATCTGGTTCGGTGCGCTGGTCATGCTGGCAGAGCAGTTAAACAAAACCGGTGTGGTGAAATGGTTTTCGGATGGCATGCGCGATGCCATTATCGCCAGCGGTATGGGATGGTTTCCGGCTGCCGCCGTCTTGCTGCTGGTATTTGTGTTCTCGCATTATTTCTTCGCCAGCACCACAGCGCATATCAGCGCGATGCTGTTAGCGTTTCTGACTGTCGGCGCGCAATTACTGCCTGCTGAATACATGATCCCGTTTATGCTGATCATGACCGCTGGCTCCGCCATTATGATGACGCTGACGCACTATGCAACCGGCACTTCACCGATTATCTTCGGCAGCGGTTATGTGACGATGGGGAACTGGTGGCGGGTGGGAATGATCATGTGCGTGGTCGAACTGCTGGTATTTGCCACCGTCGGCAGCGTATGGTGGAAGGTACTTGGATACTGGTAAGTTTCACCAGTTATCGCCACGGTAAATCGACCATAAACATCATTCAGGGCGGCTTAGCCGCCCTTTTTTATTGCTCAGATTTTACAAATCAAGTTTGCGGGATGAAAGCAAAACTCAGAACGAATGCCGCCCTAGCTGATCGCCGATGCGATGACGCAGATACTCCCACACCCGCTGATGAATTTGCTCGCTGTCTGTTTCGCCAAAGGCTTCAGCAAGTTCTTTCTGCATCTGAAAATGCAGAAACAGCAAACCGCGCAGGCTTTCAAATGCATGCGCCGCATCCTGATGACAGACACGGTTATCGTTATCCAGAATCCGCGCCAGCACGCCGTCATCAAACAAACGCACCTGACAAATAATCGCCAGCCGGACGATCTCCAGATCCACCCTCTCCAGATTTCCTTCCCACTTTTCGTGCGTCTGGCGCTCACCACCCGGCTTATCGTTCATAAAGTCCTCTCACCGCAGAAACGGATACCTGCAAATTACAGTATGAATGCGAAACGCCCCGCAGGGCGTTGTATTGATCTCAAAAACATTTGTTGATACTGGATTTCGCTGACACTGAACAATTCATTGCCGGTTCAGGCTATGCCCCGGCAATGGAATTGCACAGCAACTCAGCGTAAATCCAGCACGATACGTCCGTCAATCTTACCTTGTTCCATGCGTTCAAAAATCGCATTGATATTGTCCAGCTTATCCCAGGTAAAATGCGCCGCCACTTTGCCTTCAGCAGCAAACACCAGCGATTCTTCCAGATCCTGACGGGTACCGACAATCGAACCACGCACGGTAATGCGTTTTAACACCGTGTTAAATACCGGCAAAGAAATATCGCCCGGCGGCAAACCAACCAGCGCCATCGTGCCTTTGGCACGCAGGAAACCAAAAGCCTGCTCCATCGCCTTTGGCGACACCGCCGTCACCAGCGCACCATGCGCACCACCGGTAATACGCTGCACATCCGCAACGGCATTGATGCTGCGACCATCCACCACCATATCTGCACCGAGCTTTTTCGCCAGCGCCAGCTTGTCTTCATGGATGTCAGCGGCAATCACGTGCATGCCCATCGCTTTCGCGTACTGCACCGCCATATGCCCCAGACCGCCGATACCGGAAATCACCACCCATTCACCCGGGCGCACTTCGGTTTCTTTCAGGCCTTTATAGACTGTCACACCGGCGCATAACACCGGCGCTGCAGGGCCGAATTCCAGACCATCCGGCAGCAAGCCCACAAAATTCGGATCCGCCAGACCATACTGCGCGAAGCTGCCATTCACCGAATAACCGGTATTCTGCTGCTCGCCACACAGTGTTTCCCAGCCAGTGCGGCAAGGCGTACAGCAACCACAAGCCGTATGCAGCCACGGCACACCAACACGATCGCCCTCTTTCAGACGCTTCACACCCGCACCCAGCGCCGCCACATAACCAACACCTTCATGCCCCGGAATAAACGGCGGCGTCGGCTTCACCGGCCAGTCACCATTCGCCGCATGCAAATCCGTATGACAAACCCCGCTCGCTTCATATTTCACCAGAATCTGCCCCGGCCCCGGCGTCGGCACCGGCACTTCTTCAATCGACAGTGGCTTACCAAATTCACGTACTACTGCAGCTTTCATCATCGTCGCCATTTGAACTTCCTCCGCAAAACAAGTGAATAAATGACCTGACGGTCATATGGAACTTAGTATGCGGATAAAGTGATGCTGGGTATTGATGGAGGTCTAAAGCGGTGATCAGCGCAGTGGCCGGGGAGTCGTCTACAAATAGGCTGACACTCAAAAATACGAAACAAAACAAAGGGCGGCAAATCAATGCTTTACAAATCGGCTCTCCCCCTTAGGTTGCCCGATGCTGATCAATGAAGATGCTAACTATTTGCGGTGGCAGTCGAGCCCCGTCTGTGCGAAAAAAGCACTCGCAAGCCTCAGAAATTCGTTTGTTTTGCGCAGTTCTTTGACTTCGCGCTCCAGTGTACGAATGCGCTCCTGTTCTTCAGTCGTCACACTGTTCCCAAGCCCTGTATCGGTTTCATACTGACACCCCCAGAGAGGTAAGGTTTCTACAGTACAGCCAATTTTACCGGCAATAGATTCAATCGCTGCCCATTGCGAGCCGTACTCACTCAGGCCTCCATGACCATGCGAACGGAACGTTCTATCACTTCAGGGGAATATTTTGATTCGTTCATAGCTCCATTCTCTCAAGTATTGGAGCCTACCAATTTTCCGGTACGGTTTACCTTGCCGGTCGGAGATCATATGCTTAGACTGCCATTATGATCATTGGAAGCACATACAACAATGCAAACTAAACCATACCTTCGAGAGGTATCACTTCGCCATGATATTTTACCAAGCACTGAAGAATATCCGTTCGATATCTCTGCAATAAAAAATCTTGATGTACTAAAGTTTCATTCAGACGTTACTTTTTTTGTTGGAGAAAACGGTTCAGGCAAATCAACCTTGCTTGAGGCAATCGCACTTTCCGTTGGATTTAGCCCGGAAGGTGGCACAAAAAATACTTTGTTCCAAACTGCAGAAACAGTATCTCAATTACATCGTTATATAAAAACGGCAAAAAGTTTTCGCACTCCAAAAGATCATTATTTCCTTCGCGCCGAAAGCTTCTACAACGTTGCCACATACGTTGACGAATTGCGTGATTTTGGCGTGATTAGCAGCTATGGCGGTAGATCGTTACACCAATGCTCTCATGGTGAAGCATTCATGGCGCTTCTTACTGCCAAGTTTCGTGGAAACGGACTCTACCTACTTGACGAACCGGAAGCCGCTCTTTCACCCAGTCGACAGCTTGCAGCACTCTCAGCAATTCACCAACTTGTTAAAGAGGAATCACAATTCATTATTGCGACGCATTCCCCAATTTTACTAGCGTACCCACACGCAAAGATCGTTTTATTTGATAGCTCCGGCCTCAGTGAGATTCAATATGAAGATACGGAGCATTTTGCAATTACACGCAATTTTCTAAATCATTACCCACACCGTTTAAAAACTTTATTGGACGAGTAATTACAGAACATTACTTTCCCATTTGCTGCGCATGACAGAATTGCTTAAGTTCTTCGGCTTTTGCTACGTAATAGTCGCTACCTAGATCACTTTCCGTTTTTTTGAACGGCGATGACGTTGCTAAAAAATAACTTCATCGCATTTGGCAATCGCCCGTTCGTAATTCATGAGTTTATTTGCAAAAAATTTTGCAAATAAATATCGTGGCATCAATGAATCAAAATCGACTTGCTCAGACAACTCATAGCAATGCAAAGCCTGATCGATTTGATTTTCAAAAAATAGGTAATACCTATTTGTTGAAGAAGAAAGGCCTTTTGAAACGACAAGATCGAATCTGTACTTAAACAAGTCTCCAACGCGACTCTTGCTGCTGAATAATTATCCGCAGCTATACATTTTATATATTCGCGATAATTCAAATCTTCGGAAAAACGCATAGCAAATTGAACCGTTCCGGTTTTTTGAGAGGCCCTTTTGTGTGAGTCAGGCCGGTATGGCCTGACCAGAAACTTGTTGACAATAATTCATTTCTGCTTCCGCCGGTGGTATGTGACCTATCGACTCCATTAAACGATGATGATTGAACCACGACACCCATTCCAGCGTCGCCATTTGAACTTCCTCCGCAAAACAAGTGAATAAATGACCTGGCGGTCATATGGGACTTAGTATGCGGATTAAGTGCGGCGGGGTATTGATGGAGGTCTAATAATTGAATCAATAGTTACATGCTTCGTAGTTTCAACAAGTGCAACTTTAATTACTTAAAAGTATTAATACTGCACAAGTATGGTTATACTGACTAGTTTTCAAAAACACAATTCCAATAAACGGCGCCGTCACTTTTATAAATACCCATCCTTGAACGTTTGACCGAAAGTGCGCATCCGGAATACGGTGAGTTTTATCAATCCTGCAAAACTCAATGAATATTTAAACAGGGGAAATATGCGTTATTTATCTTTTGTCGTTTTCTTATTCTGGCTACTCGGTAGTCAATGTGCATGGGGCTCAGTTACTCAGCAAGAGATACCCAGCTATGTCGGCGAATTTCACGGCGTACGGGAATACAGGCTCAACAATCAATTACAGATTCTGCTGAAACCGGATACAAACAGCACTGAACTGGCTGTGAACATGATTTACCGCCATGGCAGAAAAAATGAGCAATTGCGGCTGATAGAGTTAAATCATGTCCTGGAACACTATCTCGTGCACAGAAGCCAGGAAACGCACAAGAACAATTACTCTGATTTGAAATTCAGAGGTATAGGGATTACGGCCAGCGACTTTACCTACTATCGCTCAGTTCTGACAAATGCAACAGATCTGGCTCCTTTCATTGAAATGGAAAGAGAACGCATGAGCCAGTTCAAAGATCATGTGTCTTACCTGACGCAATCTGTCGATGAAGTCGACGAAGAACTCACGGCCGCACATCAAAATAAAACTTACACGGAATATGGCCTGATGCTGAAAGATCTCTTCAGAAACGAAGCCTATGGCGTTAATCCAGTCGGCGAAAAACAAGACTTACGACGCATCACTCTGCAAGATCTAAAACAATACTGGTCTGAGCACTATCGCCCGGACCGCGCCACACTGTTGATTGCCGGGAATTTTGACTTACCAAGTACCTTAGCACTGATAACAGAAAAATTTTCCAGCGTTCCACTACCGCAGCAAGAGTCAAAAAGATTCGAATATCAAAAATTGCCACAGTATGGTGAACGGGAATTTATCATCCGTAAACACGATGCCAAACCCGTGGTGTGGGTCGGATACCGCGTGCCACAATTAAATTCACCGGAATACGCTGCGGTATTGATGGCAGGTACATTCATTTCTCCGACGACGGATACCAGCATTTGGCAAAAGTCCTTGCTGGATACAAAAAAAGCAGAATCCGTCGAAGCGTACACTTTCCCATTTGTACACGGCAGCGCTTTCATGTTGAGAATACGCTTGAGTACAGAACAGCAACTCGCGGAACTGAGAAAATTTCTGAAACAGCAAGAAAAAAATCTGGCTTTGCAAGTGACGGATAAGATGATCGACGCCCAAAAAGCAGAGTTATTGGATGATTTGAACAAAAATGAAAAATCGCCAAAACTCTTTGTGGAGAGCATCGCACAGCATGTTGTCAGTGGGGACTGGCAAAGCTATTACCGCTTACGTGACGAAATTGAGAATATGAATGTTGTGACATATCGTCAAAGTTTGCAACGCTGGTTTAGACCAGAAAACCGAACTCTCGGCATTTTCCTTGATCCGCTTGACAGCCAGTCTTTGACTACGCCGAAACCAAAAAGGAACGGTTAGGCAAGGCTTGAAAATAAAGCGCCGCCGAATTGAACCATCAGGTGGCGCACTTAATCCTCATATTTGACTAAGTTTGTAGGTTAAGACCTTTATTCATCAGCCCAAAAACGAACTTCACCATTTTCATCCTTTCTAAGTGTTCTGAGTACTTCTCGAGCCCTGATCCGACGTTTCATACCATTTAGTGCAAATGCAACACATCCACGCACATCAGCCGAAGTGTCGGACGCGGCTTCGATTAAGAACTCAATTGCCTCATATGCTCTTAGATGGCCGAGGCTCGCCGCCGCAGCAGCTCTAACAGCACTGGATTTATCTGACGTTAGTCGTTCAGAAATTAAGGCTATCGACTCTGCCTTATAAGGATAAGTCGGCGTGCCATGCTGCCCTAGTATAAAAACGCCAATTTCCCGGACATATGCTCGTTTGTCTTGAAGAAGACCAATTGCATATTGAAACGATACGAACTCTCCACGAATCTGCACCTCCCTTGCAGCGGCGCTTCGCACAAGCACGTTCTTGTCTTCCAAGAAAGGATGAATGCTTTCAGTAGGATAAGAGCGGAGCGCTTGCGCGACCAATAAACGCAAGGATTCCCCGTCTTTGTCAATTCCAGAAGTAATCATATTATTGGTTTTTCCCGCCCTTACCATGACGCGATCCTCCGACCGCAAGCTCTCTGGGTTGCTTTCCCTCTCGCGGGAGAGTATCTGCTGGCATTTTTTCAAGCCACTCACATCTAAAGAAGGAGATGACGTCTATGACATATACTCCACTGACCCTCGGCAAGGTTAACACGGTGTGGCATATATACTGGTGACACTATGCAAGAGAAAATAACATGACCGATGTTACTTCGTAGAATAATAGGTTTTACTTTAATTGAGTTATTGGCTGTACTGGCCGTTGCTGCCTTTGTTAGTCGCGTCAGTCAAACGTCTGTTCAGACTCACACACGCAAAAATTCTATTTTTAACATAATCAAAATTTTACTTACTGAAAAGCTTGGCCTCTGAAAGGCAAAGTAAATGATCTTTGCACGTGCCATTAATAACATACTGCGTGGCATACTGACCCGATAGAAAAACAAAAAAGCCCTCGAGAAATCAAGGGCTTTTTATGTTCTGGCGGAGAGGGGGGCGTCCATAAGACAGTCCAACAAGTTCCAGCAAAATCAAATTTACTCCAATAAAATCATACACTTATATCGGATTAATATCCAATCGAAACCAACATTTTCCAACCCGTTCTCACTACAAATGGCATACTGAATGGCATACTGGTTTGTGGTAATTTCTTATAGCTGAGGCTGACAATGGCAATACTGACTGATGCAAAAGCACGCAACATCAAGCCCGACTCACCTGCCCTATCACACGGTGGCATTACAGGGCTTTCGTTACTTCCTACGAAGACAAAAGGTTGTGGAAAATGGGTTTTACGATACGTCAGTCCAGTGACTGGCAAAAGAAGGAATGCGGGCTTAGGTAGCTACCCGGAAGTTGGTATCGCCCAAGTTGGCAAAGTCGCGTCAACGATGCGAGAGAAGCTGGCGCAGGGAATTGATCCGCTCGAAGAAAAGGTGGCTGAATCTCAAAAATTAGTCATTCCAACGTTCAAAGAAGCCGCGATCACGCTGCATTCAGAATTACTTCCGGGATGGAAAAATGCAAAACATGGACAACAGTGGATCAACACAGTCACAACCTATGCTTTTCCAAAACTCGGGAAAATGCCATTAGATCAGATCCAACCCCGCCACATCGCTGATACATTACGTCCAGTTTGGGTTACGAAAGCTGAAACAGCTAGTCGCTTGAAGCAAAGGCTCCATGCGGTTATGGCCTGGGGGTGGGCCCATGGTTTTTGCACCTCTAATCCAGTTGACGTTGTCGAACACTTACTGCCACAACAGCCCTCCAAAACGGTTCGGACACAACATCAACCCGCTATGCCATGGATCGATATCCCGGCATTTGTCCAGGAAAAATTAATCGCTTCTGCAAGGTACGACGTTACACGTCCCATGCTTGAGTTCTTGATTTTGACTGCTGCACGCTCGGGAGAGGTCCGGGGAATGAAATGGACTGAAGTCGACTGGGTAAATGCCATCTGGACCATTCCGTCGACACGCATGAAAGCCCAGCTACAACACCGCATACCGTTATCAACTCGCGCATTGGAAATCTTGCGACAGCAGGAGGGGCGCCACGACGAACTCGTTTTTCCATCACCTCGTGACCAAATCGAATTATCAGATATGACGTTAACCAGTTTCCTTCGCCGATGTGAAGCGCCCAGCGATACCGAAGGGCGATTCGCAACTGCCCATGGATTCCGGTCAAGTTTCAGAGACTGGTGTAGTGAACACGGTTACCCGCGTGATTTAGCTGAGCGAGCGTTGGCTCATGTTATACAAAATAAAGTCGAGGCTGCCTATCATCGAACGGATTTACTTGAACAGCGTCGGCCGTTGATGGAGGCATGGTCTACATTCATTGTAAACAGTGTCGATTCTAAGTAGCAAAAATAGACCAACTGGATTTGGTAGCGCTTAATTTTTTAGTGGAGCGTCTTGGATTGTCTACTCAATTCGAGGCGCTACAAGCGACAATTTTTACAGAAAAATAGCTTAAACAAACCGGAATTTCATCCTTAGGGAAGCGCCAATTAAGTTTCTTTTGATTAAATTCATTAAGATAATTCATTAATCTTATTAGACAAAAGATCGAATTATCTCACTTAGACTGAAAGCTTAATTTACACAAAAGCACTCGAACACCAATTCACCTCTAGATTCTTCGGACACATCCATCTTTAAAGATAATCTGCGTTTTCTGAAGAGCATAGAATTAATTTAATCAACTTTTATTATCAAACCGCTCCATCAAAAAATCGCCGAAAAATACAAAAACTTTGTTCCATTAAATCTGAAAATCAAAAAAAACATAATACCTATTCTTATTATCAGAACCACAAAATCAAAGAAAAATAGAAAAAACTCATAAAAAAAATTAATTAAATAAAATAATTAAAAAGTAGGCGCAAATATGCAAAAACATGAAAATAAATTATTTGAAATTATTTTTCATATTATGAAAAACTTGTTAAAATTCCCAATAAGCAACATTAAACTAATCTATGATTTCGCATCAAGCAAAGAAAGTCTTTTCTCGTCACTTAACGACTCAAAAAAAAGAAATGGCATTTTTTCTGGATTAGGCACACTATGCATTTTAGCAATTATTGCTGGGATAATTCTAAATTTGTGGCTAACATCCTTCCCTTACACGTACAATTACTACCAAATAAGTAGTGCATTCACAAAAAATCCCATTTCAACCATAGCAACTCCATTCATAATTATTTTAGCATATATAGCATTTGAAGTATTTACTGGATTATTACTTACAAAAAAAATAATCAATGAATTTAAATTGAATTTTGTCGAAACTTGCATTATCACCTTGCTACTTACTTCGATGGCAATTATTTTTGCAACGATGTCCACAGCAATAGGGGCAATAACTTCCAATTTAATAATTAAATTGCCGATCCAGAGCGAATTCCCCTCAACATTGATAGTAGCCATCTCAACACTTATTGACTTATTCGCAATTTCACTTGGTGCTCTATACTATCTAAACTTTTCATTTAAAAAAATAAAAATAGAATTCGGTATAAATTCGGAATTTGAATTAAAAAGAATAAAATCATCTTTACTTATTTACATGGTCTCACTCTATTCAGCCGTGTATTTAGGGAATTATTTTTCAACACAAGCTCTGATCGAATCTAGCTCGAGAGTTTTAAATGAAAATAATTCTTCAATATCAAACGCAAAGAAGTACCCTATACCTATTGCAGTAAACTATTGCGCATCCAAAGAAAGTAACATTACTTGTTCGATTACATTAGCTCCCAATCGCTATCAAAATTACACACTTTACTCCAACTGGGAAGCTCGCATTGAAGCAGGCAAAGACAAAGATGGAAACATTCCACTTATAATTGCAATCAACTGGCGACCCAACATTGATTCAAAAAACATAATACCTACATTACATTTTGAATCCGGCAAACTAACCGACTTAGAGTTGACCACAACCAAAAATAATGCCTGCGAATTCGAAAAAATGATGGTCTCAAATGAAACCGCAGTGTTTTTTCAGGCATATGGAAGATCTGATGAGAACAATTTCCCTAAGCCGCTGATAGTCCGTATGCGAATAGAATTTCAAGGTATTTTTAAGGAACTGTTGAAAACTGCCTGTAATGCATCCGAACACTGATTTAGGCGAGAATACTCGTCATCGAGAGGTGTTTGATGAGCAAGCAAAGACGTACATTTTCCCCGGAGTTCAGTCAATCGCTTTTTCATACGGCCTCCTATAGGTAGATTCTACATCTTGATCGCACTAATCTGGGGAGCAGATCGTTACGTCTGCAAGCTCTTTACGTAATAGCCGAACCCATTTATCCATGGTCGATTTGCCCACATTCATTGCTTGAGCGGCTTTGGCAACGGAATAGCCTTGATTCAGTACAAGCTGCGCACACTCAAGACGGAATTCAGGACTAAATGTTATTCATCATGTCACCCAATTGCTTACGAGGTGCAGCATAACACCTCTAATCAGGTGGACAAATTCAGTAAGCCACTACACTATCACTGAATTTTGATATTTTCATGAAGAATCTCCTACGCTGATAGTACGAGAAAATTCTACTTTTAGCGTCTGTTAATTTTCGGAATGATTACCGTTTGACTCCAACACTTACAATTTTTGGAAATCCATCAAAAACAATGACTGGAGTTACTTCAGGAAATACAGATGCAATTAATTACACTTCCAGTATAAAAACTGTTGTGCAGTTTGAAATTACATCAAGATATGTGATGGTATCAATCCCGGAAAATCAATATGATAAATCGAATAACTATAAAGATACCTTAACACTTCCTGTATCTTATTAAGAAGAAGCACTGTAAGGTGCTTTTTTATTGCCTAAACGTTCCACCACTTTCATCAAACCCTTCCAACAGTTCATGAACCCTCATGACTTCATCAAGTATTGGTTGAACATTATGTCTTTCACCCAGCACTTGATAAATTCCATCATTTAAATAGTAGGCTCTGAAGATGTGATGCGGCACATCTGTTTCTTCTGGCTTGTTCAATATTAGGCTTGGGAATATATTTCCTACAATCCCACCTACAAGATCAATCCACCCAAGCTAACAAATATAAAGACAGCACGTGCTTGCTTTGACTTATTTAAAATAAAGCATTAGACATTCAGGTTTTACTTAAATCAAAGATTTATTCTAAATTTTGTTAAGTGGAATAATCGTATCTGCAATCTTTTTTGCAGCCCACATTTCTTCTCGCCCAACGATGACCAAAAGCATTTGTTCCGAATCAACAAGATGCCGTCGCCAACTGCTTAAATCTTTCGCCGAAGGAGAAGGTTTATCCTCCGGATGAGTGTGCCATTCACCCAAGTATTGCAACGTTCCTGAAGATCGAATAAAGGCCTCATCAACAACGGTCTGGTGGTGAGAACCACGCCTGTCGACTGAATAACGACTACGAATATCTCCATTACCAGGTTCAGAAATATCCTGAACAACTAAATGCGGCCCTCGTCGTTCACCGATAAGTACTCCTGCCGCTTCTTTACTATTCCAATGCAACTGACGATACACTAGCAATCGAGTTACAACGGTGGGCATGATCACCAGCAGATGGCCATTGTTATCTTTAAATGTCAGCTCAAAATCAACCATAACAAATCCCGCATTTAGGCTGACGAGATAAGTGACGAGATGACCTTGATCGGCTACCGTCAAACATATGTTCGCTGTAGGTCCAAGGCCTTTCAGGCTCTAGAGAAGCCAGTACGGCCTCTTGCATCATACTGGCAGTAATCACGCTAACCGCAGCATCATAAGGCGTATAAGTACTACCACAACTGATGTGTCGTTCTGATTTGTGATCGATGTCTTTAAAACGCAAATCAACGCCGTCTTGATTATAGAAAGTAGGGTCGGCTTGCAAGCAGCCATAGCAACAATGGCCATCATCAACAATCACCTTCGAGGATCGACCGTTTCCATCGTTGAACCCATGGACAACGATAGGCCTTTGCTCGCTAGACATAGAATTGATTAGCTTGGCAAGGCGCTTTGAGACAGGGGGACGGCCTGTGGCATCGATAACAATATCATATCTTCTTAGATGCTCCGTCGTGATCGGAAAGGAGAGAGGGATTCCTTCTATTTGGCTTGCAAGGTGAATGGTCGATTTGAGATTTTCAGCCAATGCAACGGCTTTATTTTGCCCAAAATGGGTTACTGTAAGTGCATGCCGCCCATAATTTTGTGGGCCAAACGTATCGCCATCATAAAGGTGAAAATTACCTTTGCCGCATCCAGCTCCTGCGCGAAGTAATAGGCCAGATAAATAGCCACCGATTGTGCCGCAACCAATAAGCGCAATCCGTTTCCCACTCAAATCACCAACTTCTGGCCTTGGTCGATTACGGGTCAAGATCGTTTTTCGATCAGCTCTGGTAACGCTAAGGCGATCAAACTTGTTGCATGAGGTTTTGCCTGATAAGCCAGTAGCTAAAGCATTATGCTTAACAGTCCGCCCAGTCCCTTTTTGACGACTTTTCTTAACCGAATAGCTGCCCAATGCAGTCGCTTTAAGATTAAACTCTACGTAAAGGGCGACCATATCTTGATGAAGAACGTCGAGCAGTAACAAATGACGCTTAACAGGATTAGTAACAAAATGCTCAAGAATTCGAATCAGAGCCGCGCGATCCACTTCCGATAACCATTCAAACACCGATTTTAAATCTTCAGGAGGCCACGAGACTCCAGCCAAACGAGAAGGCTTAATTTTAAAACCGCGAGTAAGGATTCGAGCGCTGTCGCTGTCCATCAAACTCCTTTGCTTAAGCCATATCTTGCATTCCGATTCATGGCTCGCATGGTAGGCGACCCATTCTTCATTCTCTTTACTTATAGGACGTGCTTTATTAGGTTCGGCAATAGCGACTAAGCACTGCAAATTTTGTCCTTCTTCAGCCTCCGATAGCAGATATACCGTTTTGTCGCCTAACCAATATGACGAAAACTCTCCCTCCAGTTCTACATCATCAGGAGTACCTTCAACAACAGAAGAAACAGAACTATCGAGTGTCAGCTGAATTTGTTGATCAACTTGATGATAGGTCCCATCTAGATCATTGGGGTTCCAATCCGCTTCCATCTCTTCGACGTAGCATAGATACCATCCAAAATTAATATGCGGTAATAAACAACCGCGGTATTGCTCAGGGCTATTTAAAACATATGCATCGGGTAATTCAATGTGAGGATCGCCACTGAAACTCAAAGCAATCTTGAATGCTCCGCCTGCTGTGCTGTATTCCTTAACATAGAAACCTGTAGCTTTGTCATGGATGAGCAATGGATTTTTCTGCGGAAGATGCTGAGTTTTGGTATAGCGATAGCCGCAACCCAGCAAGATTTGATGCATTTGACTTGACACGTGGGATTAACCGCTAGACATCGTTGCACTAATACGCTTGGATTGATCGCCTACACTTGGATCATTCTTAAACGCAGGAGCTGATTGCTTATTAACGATCAAATCGCTTTTTGTTACACGCTGACCAAATGCACGATTAATCACTTTCAGTGCGAGCTCTTTCGTCGCAGAGCGTTCAGCCTCAACCAAGATCTCCTTTAATTCATGAAGTTTACCCATAATTTGCTGCTCACGTTCTCCATGCTCACTGAAGTGAGGGAAAAGCAGTTTTTCATCTGTATGGTCAGGGCTTTCTATACCGTTGCTGAATTCGCTGGGAAGATGCGTCGCAATCAACAACATCGTTGCACCAAAATCACCACTGTCATGTGGAAGACGATCTAGAATATTTACAGTAGCAGCCATGAGTGAAATAGATGAAGGTCCTCCACTATCCCACTGAGCATCGCGCCAAGATTTCATGAAGCGGCATGTTTTGCGCAGGTGGCGGCCAATACGTCCACAACTTTCATTAAACCAATCCTCAACAATTTTGGGATCACTCTTACACCATTTTTGTTCACCATCGCGTAAAGCAAGGTTTACCGAGTTTGAATCCAATTCGTAGGCCGCACGATTGCTCATCCATGCATCAGCGCGCGCGTCAACAGAATCGAAAGCCGTTTCATGGAATGACGCCAAAGCCACTTGTTTCTGTAAAAATTGATCTTCAGGAATGGCATACATTGGAACATCAATGTGCGTATTTTTAGCGGGAATTCTGATGCGAGCACAGGTTCGTTTAGCTTCAAATTCCCAGCCTTTATTTTCGGCAACAAGTGATTGCAGTGATGAATCGACTAGAAGCAAGAGAAGCCGATGGCCAATTACCGGCTTATCCTCGAAAATAGCCATAGGCAGATAGGCTCCATCATCAATATCCATCTCTTGAGGTGGTGTGTTGTAGGGGTTATTGAGGGTGTTATACTGAAAACTACCTTGCGTCCAAAACCTTGGGGTTAACTCTAAAAACGCTGTGCGTGTTTGCTCATCCATATTCTTAATCAAAAGAGCGATTTCTTCCTGAGCCATTGGTGATAAATGGCGAAGCCGAGTTGTTGCAAGCTCGACTTTGAAGCTTTCCATAGAAAGAGCTACAAGAGTCTTGTTTTTAGCTAGCTTTTTAGCTTCTTCAAAAACCTCTTTGGTTCGAGTACGAACACGACTGCGTAACTCTTTAAGCATCTGGGTTCGTTCATCAGTCAGTGTCAATTTACTGATGAGCCCGTCCGCACGGTCAGTGTAATAATTGTGAAAATTATAAGTCACGATTTACTCCCTATGGGCAGATTCACTACGTTTGAAAGGAGCCGCGGGATGCGCAAAAAAGCTCTGCAGCTTGAGGTTTTTAGTGAATTTGTCAGTTGCTAACTGCTTGCCACGACTGGCAAGATTGCGAAGGCTACTTTCACTCGCATTATCAAGGGTGATATCGGACGCAGCTTCGTTGGGAATCGTATCATCCAAATATACGTAGTTTTCTAAAGCGTCTGCAGACCTAAGTTCACGCAGTAACATTGCTTTATGAAGTAACTGATTAGCTGTCATTGTCGTTAAAACTAGGCGCTCGCCAACGCCCCACAATCCCAAGTATCCATTGTTGCTTGTCGATCCCAAAGCAGCAGGGCTCACGGTATATTCTTCACCTAATGTGCCAATATTTAATATCTGTACATCACTTACTGAAGCATTGGGAAAATCCGACCCCATATCGCGGAACACTTCATGTAACCCAATAAAGCTTGGATTGTTGGCGACTAAACCACCATCGGCAAAATATGCATCTAGGTCGGCACAATAATGCGGTGCAAAATAGGTCGGAGCAGCTGAGGTAGCCATTGCAGCATCGACCAGCTTGAGGCGTCCATCCCTATTAAATTGTGGGTTGTGCGGGGTCTTAAAAAATTGAGGCTTACCAGTAGATAAATTTACCGCTGGAATCATAACGCGACGATTTAGATCATTAAAGGCTGTGTCTGCTCCAATCATGCTAACTACAGCGTTTAGTAACGGTTGGCTACTATATCGTGGGCTGAATGCCGCACGTATTTTTTTTAACCATGATGATTGTGCAGGAAAAATCAGTGGCGCTTGCTTTCGGAAAACAGCTTCTAACTCTCGTGCACTTTTCCCCGCTGCTAAACCTAACGCTAAGATGCCGCCGATAGATGTACCAGTAATAAGGTCAAAGTAATCGCCAGCTTTGACTTCTTTTTGACCCGTTGTTTCTTCGATTATGCGTTCTATTTCAGCAAGTACATTGATGGTAAAAAGTCCTCTGGCGCCGCCGCCATTGAGGCTTAATATTTTGATGCAATCATTTTTTTCTGACATATAAGCCCCAATTTAGCTTTCTATATGGCTAATTTGGGGATGGTTACTGAAAATTCAATACCTTGCTTGAAGTAAGGTCTATTTCGCAAGAATCTACGCTATGTTCCATCATCAGCAGCGTCAACATGCCTTATGACTCATATACTTATGTGGTTTGTGCGAAGATTTTCTTGGTTTAGACTGCCCCTCCTGATGGCGATAGGTATGGCTGGTTATGAGTAATAATGCCTCCTTCAGTATGAGACTTGCACTTGAAGTCAATAGCAGCACTGGAAGTATGCGTTTTAAAACCGTATGAGCGTACGAATGATTAATTCGGCGTCCCTCTGGCAAGGGCTCATCTGATATCGCCGCAAGGCATGCTAAAGCCTGTAAGTTGTCGCACAATATCTTAGCTGCAAAGTCCTGCATCACGGCCAATTGAGACAAGCCAGACACATGTTCTAGGCTTAGACGATGCTTTAATCGTTTAAAGGCCTCCTCGATGCGCCAGCGATGATGATAAAGCTCACCGAACTCGACGCAAGGAAAGGCGCGTGCATCCAGTAAGTTAGTCATCAATACACGAATGGCACCATCTGATGTAACAATACGCACAAGACGCACTTCTTGCCCTGTTGAAGGGCAACCGTAATCAGTAACATCCTTTTGATTTGGTGCGCCCAGCCTAACGACTGCCTCATCATTGCCAGAACGTATAAAATCGCGTACGCAGTTAAAACCGCCCTTATCAGCGCGGTCTACTCTCATGCAAAAGTGAACTCCTGCTTGATTTAACGCAGCGACCAACCATCTCGCTTGATAGCCGCGGTCAAGCAAAAGAATATCGTCAACACTCAGTTTTTCCAAATGTTCAAACAGCATTTGACGTTCACCCACGCTAACATCATATAGTGTTGCAGCTAACGTCATTTCTACGCCGGGTAGAAATAATGCAAACGCGTTTTGCTCTGTAGTGGCCGCTCGGGGTACATGACTTGCTCGTAAGCCGAAGCGCAGATTGGAAGCATCTGCAGCAACCAACCTCAAACCACGCCATCTAGGTACAAGGCCTGCCGCATCAACTTGCTGAATAAACCAATCATTGAGTTTAGGAATGGCGGCACCAGACAACTTGGCTCGTGCTTGAGCAAAAGCCTGCTCGGAAACGTGATGAACTAACTGAGCTTGTTGTCGGAGGTGTGCAAAAAATTGATCTAATTCGGCTCGCACGCTCATGCGCATGCCGCTAACCATCACAGCAATCAAGCTAGGCAAAGGTAATTTGCCACCTTTTCGGGTAAATGCTGTAGGGTATTCTGAGTGCCGTGCAGTTTCACGAAATAAGTCGGACTGTAAGTGTTCCGCAAAATTGCGGAACACTTCGATATGACAAGACATATGGCTTCTCTCTGGACAGGCGTAGCCCGCCGCATTGCGGTTCGAAAGGGCGAGAGAAGGCGCAAGCGTAGAAACGCTTGACAGTCCAATCTAGAAAAGCCAATATGTCTGTGACAGTCCGCCAAGAATTGTCATCAGGCCCCCGAGTCGTTCAGCGTCAACTGATCGATAGTTCGGGGGTTTGTCTTTTCTGCTCTCACAAAATTAAATAATCGCTCTTAAGGCGTTTTCGAATTACATCTCGGTCTCCGACGTTAATTCAGATAGATTAATTTTCGGGTTGATGGGCATTTGCCTGCTCAGCAAGCCAGCGCTCCACTTCTGGGCGTAGAAACAATCTCCGTCTGTAAACCTCCCCTAATCAGTGCCAGGTATTACCAGAGTTTTGAGGCTGATGGAACAGTCGGTATTCAACAGGTGTCATCCCGTTGAGTGAATCATGCGGGCATTGCTCGTTGTAATCGGTCATCCATTGTTCCGTTCGCTCTTTCACCTCCTGCAAACTCCTGAACACGTACATATCCAGCACACCTTGTCGGTAACTGCGGTTAAAACGTTCAATGAAACCATTTTGCATTGGCCTGCCCGGCTCAATAAATTCCAGATGAATCCCATGCTTTTGCGCCCAGTCCGCAAGGCTTGCTGATATAAATTCCGGCCCGTTATAGAAGACTTGATAAGGTGGCCATATGGATGGCTCATTTTTATCCATATTCATTCCTTTGCTAGATAATAATTATCAGGTAGCAAGATAAGAAAAAAGCACCCGAAGGTGCTTTTAGGCAATGATAGTTCCACTGTAAATGAAATTATCCGCAATCTCTGCATAAAATTCCATTATTTCTTTATGCAGTTGTGTAAGCATCTTTGGAATTTCATGAGCATCTGGTTCAGGAATGATATCAATTAGCAAAAATTTCTTACTGCCATCATTTACATAAACCAATGAACGATTGCTTGTTCTTCTAGAGCATCTTTCCCAATTTTTATCCCATTTTTCTTTTTGCTCAATATCTACTATTGGAACCAAATGAACATGCATTAACACATTTTTTTGTCCATTTACATGAGGCTTTTCATATGGAACATCTTTTCCGAATTCATAAACTTCATCTTCACCCTTTGGACCTAAACTTTTCCAATCAACAAAGAGATTACGGAATTCTTCTAAATCTAAACCTGCATTTGAAAAGACGCCTTCAATTATTTTTGTTGTTTTAACATCAACCAAGATCAATATCTCTTTTTGATATTGGAATATCGTTCATAGAATGCTGCGGAACTAAACTCTGAAGAAGTTTCAATTCCAGCAAACAACCTCTTTCTTGATTCAGAAAGAACAGGAACAGCTCTTCCCTTTACTTCAGGCTTTACTTTCTTTCCTTGCAGGAGGAAACCATTCATTCCAGCATATGCCATTTTTTTCATAGCAATCACCTATTAAATAGAATTTCTCACGTTCCTTATACCACTATCGGCATCACCAATCAACCATGACTGATCCCACTAGGGCTGAGTGTTCGGACCGCTCCGTCGTGTCCTTCTGGCTGCCACAGACCACAGCTTGCTGTGTGTCTGGCTCCTCATCAGAGCAAAACAACCTATGAAAAACCTATAAAAAATCTACCTAAAACCAACTTTTTTTAAAAATCATCAACTTAGAGTTACTCTATTGCCAATAAACGACATTTTGCCGATACCTAGCACCACAAGCATCCTCTGCCCCGGCATTCGCCGGGGCAGATCTATTGCACTGAGAACAGACGGCACGCCATCGCTCAGACCAATTTCCGAACAGCTACCACGTCTGAATGTGACCGCATTAAAATAGTTAGAGCGAGTCTGCATCGTTCAACTCTATCACTATAAATTCACCGTCCGCAAACCAATCGCTATCCTTAATTCTCCTCAGCGCAGCCGCCGGATCAGAAGACCAAAGCACAAGAGAAAGCGATTCCATCGCCCGACTACAGGTGACATACAGGAGGCGCAGGGATCGGTCGATGGTCGTCTCCTTTCCCTTCTCCAAGTTCTCCAAGTCCGATTTGCTGGGCTGAACGCCCCCAAAAATCTTGTCATAAGAAATCTGGTTGCCTCCGGCCAGCTTATCGTCCATCACAACCATGACATGAGGGAACTCCGAGCCCTTGACCACCTGGTGAGTTGCGAGCACCGAATTACCTGCGAGGTAAGTGCGATACTTCTGCAATTGACCCCACGGGCTGGCGAATAGCGCACACCATCCCCGCCGCATACGGTCCTTTTTGGACTCTTCTTCTCCACGTCCGGGAGCCGGAAGTGCCGGAGACTTGTCAGCAAAGGCTTCCGAAAGACGATAGTCAACCTCGAACAGCTCTGCCTCCAAGACCGGCTTGAGAACTTGCTCCACAGTTGCTCCCGGTGCCGTGCATGCAGCACCAAAGGCGGTAATGGCTTGAAGCATCGCCGCCACACGATTCGCGCGCTCAACCTCATTCTCTGGCAAGTTCTCGAGCCGACCAAAACGGAGAAAGACTTCGGTGGCCTTGAATTCATCTACGGCACCATTGGCACCGATACAGGCTTCCAACTGAGCAAGTTCGTTCAGAAGCAATTGAACAGGAGTTGGTCCTTTGTTCTCACCACTCCCTGTAGGCGCGGCAGAATTCGGATCGAGCAGTACCATGGCGCCGTACACCTCAAGGAACGAGCCACGAGTTGCAACGAGCTTGTGCTCCAGGGCGAGAAGCTGATAACGACCTTGGCGCCAAGCGGCATCCCCCGTCACCTGCAACATCTTTTCTGCACACCAACGCTCGCCTGCGAGTTTCTGATCTGCAGAGCAAAAAGTGTCACCAACAAAGAGCCGCACCACTCCACCAGCTTTCTCTGTTCGCGGATGCTGAGCCACACCATTGGCCGGCTGTGTTCTGCCATCAAGCTTGGATTCCCATATCTTGTTGATGAGCTCGACGATTCGGCGTTGACTGCGATGATTCATTTGCAGTTCCGGCATAGCCCATCCAGCCGGAATAAGACTGGGAAGGTCTGAGTGACCATCGGTGTAAATACGCTGCCGATGATCGCCAAGCAGCCCGAGTGTGAGACCGCTCCCCCTGGGCTCCGCTAAACTCATCAAGGCATCCAGCATGCCCTTCATCGTGTCTTGCGACTCATCTATAAGAATGATGGGATTGCGATCCTTCAGAATGGTTTGCAGCGTTGGTCGATTCAATAACAGCCAAGCTGTCGCGTCCAGCACATGCTTGTGGGCGAGCGCACCGGCACCATAAGTGTCTCGATCAGGGTGATAGATAAATACGTCGGTCAGTTTGAATGCCTCAATGTCGGCTTTGATTTCATCCAAGTCCCGCTGCTTCGCGGCGGTGATTCCCCTCGGCTTAGCCGTCGCTTCTGCAGTTTCCCTTTCGAGTTGAGCCTCCTTAACGGCGACAAGCGCAGCACGGATGTCGTCGTTGAAGCCGCTAATAAGCTCCCAGCAAAACGCGTGAATCGTGGAAACGCCAACTAAATCGTTGTCCCCGAGGCGGCCGTTGATGACCGCGACAGCGTTTTTCGTGTAGGTGACTACACGTACTGAGCGGCCGTACATTCGCAGTCGCCGCGCGAACTGGCCACCTTTTTCATGGTCAACAATACCCGTCATCCGACGTAACACCTCGACCAGGGTACGTGTCTTTCCAGAGCCTGCCCCGGCAAAGAGGAAGTAACTGCGCGGAGGCTCGTCGGTAAGATATCCGCAGATTTCCTCGACGACTCCAGCATCGCGCTCATTCTCCTCAAAAATAAGGGCCGCGCTCATGCCACCACTTCCTTGTTGGGTTCGAGCTGTTCTTGTAACCAGGCTAAGGCATCTGCAATGTACTTCGGGCAGACAATTGGCTCGTTAGCGGATAGTTTTTCAAAAACACTTGCAGCAAGCTCCCCCTTTTTGAGCGAACCGTGCATTACTTTATGCAGCGCGGTAACCATCTCAGCAATGTTATTAGCACCGGCTGCAGCTTTCGCTACTGCGCCAAGTGCACCGGTTGGTAGTTCGATGTCCTCGTCGTCCTCCGCCACCGTCTCTTCCATAAGCCCTTTGAACCACGGTATGTTCGTGAGAACCAGCGAATCCTCAAAGGAGCTCGGCCAGTTACCATCGGCTTCAACAACTGGCAACTGCCAAGCGAATCGCACGAAACATCCTTCAATCTCGTTCCATACCAAGTGGGCGTCGGTCGGCTTCTTAAAGTCGTCAAGCATCTTGAGCTTCGGATGCCAGCCGCGAAGCGTAGGGTTACCACACCGAAGGTCTGCTTGACCGATGTTGGCAACCGCAACGAGCTTCTTGGTTGGGTCCCCATTTTTTTTAGGTTTGCCTTCCTGCTCTTCGCAAGGATCGATATCAGTGATGATAACAGCCGGAATCCGAAGCCTTTCAACTAGCGGCTTAAGTCGATGAGCATGACTTCCTCCGATATCAAGAAAGGATACATACCTACTGCTCAACTCTTTGAAATCTCGTTCCATGAAGAGAGGAATGAGCATACGTTCGGCTACGCCCTCGACAAAAATGGCTGCATTGGCGAACAACAAGTCGGTGTGCTGAACGCGGAAGTATCGCTCCGCAAACTGGCGCGTCTTCTTGTCATCACCGAAAACTTGTCCAAGATTGACCACTTCAGTCGTAGGCATCGGGTTCGCCACACTCTTTGCAATACGCCGGACGTAGCGAAGGCGGTCAAAGTCCTCAGCATGCGCGAGATGGCTTGAATGGGTGCTGATAAGTAGTTGGCTCTTGAGCGCAGAAGCGTCTGCTTCTGTCGGGCTGATAAGCTTGTGCGCCTTGTCTGGGAAAATGCGCTGCACCTGGACATGAAGATGTGCCTCAGGCTCCTCAATCATCACCAGGTGAACCGGCGCAGGTGCGCCCTTCTCAGGCCTTAGTCGGGCGGCCTTAAAGGAGACTAACTGATAGCTGAGTGACTGGAGGTTCTGATAACCAAGTCCAATGGAGTGTTCAGGGAGAAGTTCTTCAAGCGATTCCTTCTGCATACTGTACTGAACTGCAGTCCCATGGTCTAACAAGTCAGCAGTCTGGATACGTGTACGGAATCGAATTTCCTGTGGATCGTTAAGGCCCGGGTATCCGAGGACTTTCACCGCCTCAACCGAATCGGCAATAGCTTCATGAATTTTCTTATCTAGGTCTCTCTGCGCCTCCGCTACGGCCTTAAATAGGTCCGCTCGTTGACTATGCCCTGTGCTGGCAACGTTCAAGTGCTGACGTGCGAACTTGAGGAGTTGATTGGAGAACATACCAACTCGATGAGGACCCGATGCAGAACGCGACTCAGCTTCCTCACTACCTAGGCCACGCTGAGCGGCCACGAAATCCACCCGAATTACGCTGGACAGGTGCTTCCGTTCAATGGGGGTGGCATCTGCAGCAAGGGCGTGGGTGGCGTAGGTCTTGGATGAGGTTATAGGGTTGTTTTCTGCATTCAGCTTGTATGCTCGAACTTGACCGAGCTTCGAAGGCTCGCGGAGCCAAAAATCCAGAAGGTCTATAGGCCACGCCAGCGAGTCCGCTCCCATATCCTTCACTGGTTCTCGTGCCGTTCGATATCGCCAGGCCAGTTGCTTTAGTTCTTCAAGGGTAGATGCTGGCTCCAAGCGCAGGCGAACGCCCACAGGGCCTCCTGTCCAACTGAACTTGGACAGGAAGGGGGCGACGTAGTGGTACATGCCTGCTTCCGCATCGAACCAAAGGTCCAAAGTAGGCATGGTAGAAAGAAGAACTTGAAGCGCTTGCTTCCATTTCTCTTCGTCTCCAGCGACGGTTAGAGGATCCTCTGTCAGAGCTTCCCACTCCTTGCCAATAGCCCTCAATTTTGGCCATTGCGACAGGCTGATGTCAAAGGCGCCAAAAGGCGAACCTTCCGCAAGAAAGTGACGGAGAGCAGCGAGTATCGCAGTCTTCCCACTGTTGTTCGCTCCGACCAGAATGGTGGTTTTCTTATCGACATCCAGCTGAACCTTACCCAATCGTCGGAACTGGCACAGCTCAATGAACCGAAGTGTAATGTCTCCGGGAGACGAGGTGGCGGAAACCGAGTTTGACATTGATAAACCTTTCAGATCGCAAGTAACAAGGTACCATTAGGCGTCGAGCACCTAGCTTAAAATCAATCATGTACTACTTTAACAACAGGAAAATACTGCCCAAACGAGAGCTGTAAGGTCTTCGATTCTCGATTTCTCGCACTTATTCTGACGTAGTTATGACATCACTCTTAGCTGTGATATTCGAGGTAATAGCTATGCCAAGTTAGCTCGGTTTAGGCTGGCATCTTAATGAGAAACCGCGTGAACATTTCACACCCAATCTTCATTTGCGACGAGAGAACGCACGCAGCAAAAGCGTTACCGTGTCACGAAAAGACAGCCTCGCCTCAAAGGTAATAGGCGGCTTCAAACTTACACAAATCAGTGCAAACTTCCAAGCGGCGCTTGTAATCGAGGCACCGAGCGTTAGTGTTGCAGGCGGGAGGCCGACGAGTTTTGACGGACAAGCCTGAGCCCGTAGGGCGACAGGTCCAGCAAAGGCTAGTTGGGGGCGAAGCCACTCTACTCCAAATCGATTATGCTCCTTAAATCCAATCGCTATATCGAGGTCACCTCTGCAGCTTCAGCTTGGAACACAACTTCTAGGATTTGCGTCGTAGTACTAATGACAGAATAGAATAACAAAAATGATGATATAACAAAGATAGAGGCTAGGTCGAAGTCACCAAATCCAGTAAAAAAAGCGCCCCCAAAGAATAGCTGCAAGTATAGGCCTTTTAAGAGTGCAAGTGACGTGCTACCGGAAAATCCATAGGTTGCAATGGTGAACACTGAATCAGCATACCCCCCAAAGCTTTGATAAATGAACCCGTTGGATTTACTTTTTTCAAGTTTACTGAAGAACTTACTGGCGCCAACACCAACGATAGCAAGAAGCCAAATAACGACTGCAGGCCAATTTGACTCAAGAAAAATGCGAACAAAATTCTTAGCTTCGTCTTTGAAATTTACCAAAACAACGCCAAGAATCAGCAATACTAAGATCACGGCTAACCGCGGCACATTAAATTTACCCCGGCTCATGCGGTGCTCCCATTGAACTCTGCAACTTCAGCATCCTCCTTTTTATCCTGCTCCTTTCCAAGAAGCGCCCCAATAAAGCCACCAGCTGCGACACCGGGACCTCCACCTAATGCCCCAATTACACCACCAACTAACATTCCAAGTGCTGTATTGTCAGAGCCTTTTTCTGCAAAAACGTCGTTCACGTCATAAGTTACTCCATTGGACATAAACATATTGCCCCCTAGTTTTTGCGCAAGCGCCGGGCGGCTCCGAGCAACAGAACGAATAAATATTTTACCGTTACCTTTTTTATCAAGTACGTAGAGTTTCAATACTGCCTCTCAAATAAAATTACCAAAGCACCAATGGAATTTTTTCTATTTTTAAAAATGGAAATATATATCTTTCGAGCATTAAATGCTACTAAATTATTTTATTTTCCAGGAAAATAAATTCAGATCATCAAATTAGGATAATTTTTACGGGATGAACTACGGCGATCGCAATATGAAATATGCGTTCTGCAAAACACATCAGCATGACATCTACTTCGTACACGTCAAGTAATTTATATATCTGCACACTAACTGCGAGCACCCTTTCAAATCATTGCTCAGTGACAACGAACAATACTGAGAATTACGTTTTATTAAAAATAGTAATTTTAAAATAATATTACATGCGTAACTTCACGTTTGCAAACTGCGAATGCACTGCGATCAAGTATGGAATGATCAGGACTACTTTCGCTCAGCAATAGATAATACAAACTTCCTCAAAGTTGATGCAGATTTACACATCATTTATTAACGATATCTTCACATTCATGCAAGTAATTTAATTGCCAACAGTCCCTAAGATTCAAATATTCCTTCCGAGTTTCACGCTAAGTGATCTCATCACTAAATAATACAGATAAGTCAAAAGCTGCAAACGTAAGTCAAAACGCCACTTTACAGGACGGGGATTTTGTAAATGTTCACTGAACATGATGAAAGTAACGGCTGCCATTGCTGGTAAATGAGCAGCGGTTACCATCATAGGAAAAAGCATAAGCAACCACCCAGAACCAACGCAATATATGCCGTGTTGCAAACCATAATTATATGAATCAATACCGGATTGATAGCCAAAGGCCCTGATAATTTTATGTTGATGCCCCTGATTTAAACAATATTGCTTGTAAGGCGAGCATTGCCAAATTAACGCAACTATCAAAACTAATGACGCTGACAAGTAACCACTAAGTTCTTGACGCTGAATCATTGGGCTAAGGAGTAACAACGGCAGGCTAGCAAGGCTCCAGCTACTCAGATAACCAAGCACAAACAAAATGCAGTTACTAAAGCGCAATCTTTTCAAGCTAAGTGCTGCCAGTTGTTGTAACGGTAAAATCAACTTTGGACTCATCATTGCTAGCACCATTAAACTCCATGCCCACCACTGCCCTCCCAACTTCATGATGCTGTCTACGTTGATAAAATTTAGATCGAAACCTTTCGGTGCGATGGTGCGGCAAACGTCTATTTCAAGCTTGTCGCCGGATTTGAAAAATATGAGAACCCATGCCAACAAGCTGAGACTCATCAGCAAAAAATTAATCTTACGTGCCAGTTTTGCTGATGGTCTCATCGCGGTTACCCGTTAGTTGTTAGACAGTCGGTAGATACTAATTCGGTCTATGGTGCAAGTGCTACCATCAGCATATATCTTCCCTTGCGGTTCAATCTGAATATCCAAATTGTCGGTTAGATTTCCCGATAAATGCAATTGATCCGCAATTTCGGAGATATTCAATTTCACCGTCAAACCAGCGCCAGCATGATGACTGGTTGGAGCACTTGCTTTGCGTATTCCAAAAAGTGAGAAGTGGCCAGCATCAAGATTATTGACGAGCACCTTGTAAATTGCCGCATCCATCTGCCCTTTGATACCCTCCAGCACAAGGTAAACATCGTCAGGTAATTGGCTGGCGCTGGCTGTAGATAGGCTTTTTGCTAACAGTTGTTGTGGAGCGCTATCTAATTTAACCTTAACCTGAGTAGCAGCCGCACCCAGGCTTATGTTTTGGTTAGATGCACCAAATAACTCTGGAGTGTTTTTGTTTTCCATAAGCGTCGGAACTGTCAAAGTTTGGCTTTGAGCCAAAGCACGCAAGCGCGCATGCATCAAATTACCGACTGGGACATGTGCTTGTGCGCCGAGATTTTGATAGGAGTAATCAAGCTGGCTAATGGTATTCACCATCGATGGGTAGTATAGCCAGGCTGAGCCATTCGGATTAGGCATATAGAAGGGACGGCGATTACCTCGGGGATCGCTGTCATTGGGTCCGTCTAACCAATCAGCATCGGTCGGATTGGCATTTCCCGCCAGATTCCAACTCGCCCAGAGACGGTCGATATTTGCATGGTGCAGATAGAAAATCGGATCGAGACCCGCCAAACCCGGGTCCGCCATCAAGCCCCAGAGTGTATCGCTGACTTGTCCACCTACCTCGTTGTGAACCATATTGTGTGGATTTTGTTCGAGGTTACCGGTAGAGCTGCCAAAATGTGCAAAACCTTCGGTATTACCACCGCCATATTCGTTGGTATAAGCCGTGTTTTGCTGGCATTTCTGATTAACTACCTTGGGGTCAATATAGATTTGGCTATTCCCTTGTATGCCATAACGCGCAGTGACATACAACGGATTGGCGGTGTTATCCGGCAAATGTGTTTGGGCAAAAGCCGGCGGCATATTGAGTTGATTCGTGTCTGTATCGAGGTAGTTCCAGTATGGCAAGGCCCAATTGGCAGGACCACCTTGCTGTTGTATCAGTATGCTTAAAATATTTTCCAAGGCATACAGGTAGCCACGATGCCAGGGTGGGAAGAACCAACCGGCATGTTGACACTGGTCCCAAAACTGAGCGATTTGCGTGGTGCTCGGTAAAGGACTCGTCGGTACTGCGGGCACCGGTGGAATATCCGCCCAATTTGGGAAGCCACTAGGCACAGGCGTGCCAGGATCATCGCCATTGACTATATATTGACCATGAATTGCCCCGAAAAACCACCAGCTGGTCGGGTCAGACAATTGCCTTGCCATCATTGCGCGCACGCCTTTGGCGTACCAGAGTAAATCTGGATTTTGAAAGGTACCGCCGTTATTCCAGGCATTGTTACGCGTCAGGCTCGTAGCTGCAACGTTAACTGATTGAATGAAAAACTGACTGCTTGCCGAACCTAGCAAAGTGACAGTGATCTCATTCGCGCCTGATTTTAATAGCGATGGTGGAATGCTCCAGTTGACCGTGTGGAAATTAGGATTTTGATCGACGTATTCCGGAATAAAAGAAAAGCCATTGACGCTGATGGAAATAGGATTGTTTGCTTTGCCATCAACCAAGGCGGCGCAAACAGTCATATCCCAGGCGACACGTACCGGACTACTCAGTTGCAGATTGAATTGCATGAGGCCGCCATTTTCCAATAGCGACCAGGTACTGTATTGCGAACGAAAGCCCGCCCCTTGATATTTGCTTAAAGAGAGATTTGCAGAAGGCGTGGGATTAGCCACCGAAAAATTCATGGCTTGGCTGGGAAGTGTGGATTGAGCTTGCTCTGAAGTACTCATATGCGTTTTATCCTTACATGTCAATTGAAGTAAACGGAGAAACGACTTGACGCGGCGCTACAGTCCATTTCCAGGTTGAGAGCGGGCTCTCAACCTAAGCTGGCGGGACTAGGCCAGTTGAAACATTCAACAGCAAAATCCGTACCTGCTCGAAATGGATCAATTGAATGAAGTAACCGGGTGACTTTATTGGACTTAAAAATCAGTAAGAAGCAGAGTTGAGCTTTTCTTACTGATTAGATGTAATGTCATTCAGTGCCCAGAGTGCTCACTGTGTTTAACAGGGATGCTATGCCCACCATGTGCGCCAGAAGAAGCGCCACCTTTACTATTCGGCACAACCACCTTAACGTTCTGCATCATGCCCTGATCTTCATGTTCGAGGATATGACAATGTAAAACGTATTCACCGATGTAACGTTGATAGCGGGTTGCCACCTCGATCTCGTAATCCGGTGAAACTAATAAAGTATCTTTCCACGTACCAATCAGATTCTGATACTGCTGATAAGCATCCGAGGTTTTATCTTCAGGCCCCTGACCTACCCATTTGATTCCAATAATTTGAAAAGGATTAACGTGAATATGGAATGGATGGCTGCCTACTTTGGATCTGAGTGTCCAAATCTGCTCAGTTCCTAAAATCAGCGTATGGTCCGTACGGTCTGGTTTATAGGTGTATTCAAGACTAGGTTGCAGATTGGGATTAAATTTCCCTTCGACCATAAAACGTGTTTTGTCGCCGACCGGTGCGATATCAAAGGTAACGTATTCTTTAGTCTGACTATTTAGCTTCGCAAGTGTTTCAGGCGTAAAGCTTTTATGCGGAACAAATTTGTTGAGCTGCAAGCCGTTCTTTAGATCCGCTTTGATTTGTTCGCGCAGAATGGCTGGCTGTTTATTCGCTGCGACTAACAGTTGCTGAGTCATGAATTGCGTTTGGCTAGCCTCATCACTTGCACGTATAGTTTTCGCAGAAGATTTTCCTGATGTACCACCATCAATTATCGCGAGCAAACGCGCATTTTTGGCTTGGTCACTGTTAAGCGAGGCTGGTGCCTTGTCATCGTAAACGCAATATTGACCTGCGTTGGGAAGCGCAAAAAGAATGTCGCTGCGATATCCTGGTTGTAGAAAATTCGTGGTTTTCGAAATCGCCTTTGCGTGCGTCAAGCCATCGCTAGCGACCTCAAATTGCCACACGTCGCTACCACTACATACTTCTTCTATCGACTTTTTGCCACTCAATAGGTCAGAAACTTCCTCAGGCTTAGTGACCTGTTTGATACGCAATTTCACCGTATCCTGAAAGCCAGCATCAATCAAACGCCAGCGATGGACCGTGTTGTGGGCCATCACAATTTTAGGGTGTACCTGACCATTGATCATGGTGTAACGCCCTGACGCACGCCAACTGCCAGGTTTTTCTACTTGATTAAAATTCTCCACAACGCCAACTTCACCCTCAGCACAAGACCAAGGACCAATTTCATTACCATCTTTATCGTAAACACTTTGATAGCTGGAATAGGGATTACCCGGCGTACTTTTGAAACAGGCATAAGGCACCTGCTGCAACAGCATAACTTCAGCGCTACTTCCCCCCTTTTTAGGTTCGAATTCCTTGAGTAAGGTATCCAGATCGCCATTTTTTGCCAGATTAGGGTAACGCTCGCCCTTTACGATCAATGCACCCGTCATACCACTCGCCACTTGCATCGCAGTCGTGCCATGCACATGGGGATGGTACCAAAACGTTCCTGCCGGGTGATCTACCGGAACGTTGTATTCGTATTCAAAATTGACATTTGGCTCAATGGACAGCAATACGTTATCGCTATTCCCACTGGGTGAAATCCACAAGCCATGCGAATGCAGATTGGTGATATTGAAGCAGCCAGGGCTGCCAGGCGCATTCAATTCCGTAGGTGGGCATTGAATTTCGGTCTGATCCGTGTGTGCAGAGAGTTTCTCAACCTGCTCAGGTAATTGGTTATGCAACTTAAATCGTACGGTTTGTCCAGGCACCATCATCACTGTGGGAGCCTGAAAGCGAGCGGCGCCGAGTATATTAGTATCCCATGATCGATCTTTTTTTTGCTGATATGCGCGCAGTCTGACTTTATCCGCAGTCCCTGTTATCGGGTTATAAATACTGCCGTCGGTATAGCGAATAAACAGGTCGTATGATTTTTCAAACTGGTCTCTTGGACTAGGAGTGTGATTGATAGGAAAGTCGTTTGGAGTCAATAATGGCGGAACTTGTAATATACGTTGGTTAAGCTTAGCCAGAGCGTTAGCGTTTATCGCCTCATCGGCAAAAGCGATCGAGGTGCACAAGCTCACCGCTGCGAGCCAAAGGATAGAGTGGCGATGCGTGGATGGAGTTTGGTGTGACATCATCAGTTACCCTTCGTTAATGACAATGATTGACGGCGTACAAAACGTACCTCTGCGACGTTATGGTTCTTTGTCGTACTATGGGTACCGTCTGCATTGCCACCGGTTAGCCAAGGTTTTCACAAAAATGCTGCCTGCTGGCAGATTGGCATCGCTTATTTGCGATATTTCCAATAGGGCCGAAGTGTTTTAGCCCTGCCGAGACGATTTTATCCAAGCATTGCTAATTATGTAAATAAATAAATTTACATTTTAATAAAATAACTTTATCATAGTTTTTATATTTCGTTCGTTTTTTTCGAGGTGACCTGCCGCCCCCAAAAAAAGTTAGTACGAAACCAAACTAGAGTCCGCGATTTAAAACTGTATGCAAACTGATTCAGCGTCAAATAGCCAATTGTGCCGTGTGGTCGTTGCTCAATATAGTCTCGACGCCATTCTTCTATTGCTTCCCTAGCGTAGCGCAGCGAAACAAACCAATGTTCATTCAGATATTTGTCCCTGAATTTTCCGTCAAAGCACTCCATGTAAGCGTTCTGCTGCTTGCCTGGTTCGATTAAATAGAGTTTAAACCCACATTCACAGGCCCATGCATCCAGTGCTTTACTTGCAAACTTCGGACTGTTATCAACCCTGATCGATGCCGGCAGTCCACATTTTTCTGCCAGCCTTTCCAATACATGAACGCCCCTTCGCCCGGGCAAAGAATGATCCACTTCGGTGGCTAGGCATTGTTTCGTAAAATCATCGACAATATTCAGGCAGCGGATTCGTCGTACACTTACCATACCGTCCGAGACGAAATTTATCTACCAGCTTTGATTCGATGCCATTGCCGATGCTTTGAAAATGCGTTCGATACCGGCAAAACGTTTGCGTTTCCTTCGGCAAATCATCACCTCGGCTTCCCGATAAAGGCGGTAAGTCCGCTTGTGATTAATCGCCCTGCCATCCCGCCGAGACAGGATGTGCAGCGGCCAGTGGCCCCAGCGCCGTCTCTGGCTAGCCAATTCGTGCAGCCGTGCTTTGAACGAAGTATCGTCCTGTGGCTAGCCTTGATAACGGTAGTTGGATCTCGATATCCCGATCAGTCCAAAAGCACGGGGGAGTACCTAGCTCATGTGCTGTCATCAGATGCAAAACGGCAACACGCCTGGCTTGTGGGCTTACCACTTTTTGGCTGGCGATGAATTTTAAAGCTGCGTTATCGAGCATTGATTCCGCCAGCAAGTGCTCGAGTTGCGTATTCTCGGCCTCCGTGACTTTGAGTCACCGTACATCGTAGACACAGTCGTGAGCCGAATTTGGCTTCCAGTTGTAGTAGGTGGCTTCGCTGATTCCGTGCTGGCAAAATAGGCAGACTCTACATCTTCACAGTGCCTATTTTGGGGGGAGCAGTTTAGAGGAGCATTTTCGCCTAGCGCAGAGCTCTTTCGACCAGGGAATCAACACACCAGACAAAGTCACCGAACTGCGCAGCCGCGAATGCCGTCACCTTCCTTGGCAGCTAGCTGATTTCGCTCATACGAATAATTGGCTACGTACATGTCGTTTACCTTGGCGTAGCTAACACTGAATACCTATTCCGATTACTACTTCAAGGACTCTTTCCCAAGAATATCCAAATTGAACAGGAGCGATAAGGAAGCAAAATTATGCAGCCTTGTTTCGAGAATGCCAAGTGCGGGACTGGTTATGTCAAATGCGTTGATCGTCGTCAAAGGTAATGGTCAAGCTATTAGAAAGGTCCGCGATATGGCAGCATGTCGCCAAAAAAAACAACAACTGCAATCAAAAAAACTAAGAATTCATGCTGGTAGCAGTGATTTTACGAAGCAGACCGTCTAAACTATTATGCATTTTCAAAAACAACACCATCCGCGACATTCAACACTCTGCTACTATATGCAATAGTGCTAGGACGATGAGCGACCACAATCCGTGTCAGTCCAAGATCAGCAAGTACCCCGTTGACACCAGCTTCATTTTGAGCATCTAGATGGCTTGTTGCCTCATCAAGCACCAACACTTTAGGACGCTTGCATAACGCGCGAGCTAGCAGCAGACGCTGCTTTTGACCACCAGAGAGTCCCGAACCCAGGTCACCGATAAGCGTATGATATCCCATTGGCATCTTTTGAATAGTATCGTGTATATAAGCTAGGCGAGCGCAATTTTGTACGAATTCGGCAGGAATATCATTATCAAAGAATGTGATATTTTCTTGGATGGTTCCAGTAAGAAGTGCGTCATCTTGCATCACCGTGCCAATCATGCTGCGGACATTTTTTATACCCAATGTCTCAATCCTGACTCCTCCATACAACACCTCGCCCTCTGTCGGCGTCAACAAGCCCAACAAAATTTTAATCAATGTTGTTTTACCCCCACCGCTAGGGCCAGTTATCGCTACACTTTCACCCATTTGAATACAGCAGTTCACATTGCGTAGCACCCACGCCTCACTACTATCATAACGAAAACTTACGTTACGTAATTCGATCATTGCAGGCAAATGGGAGAGATCAGTTTTCTCGAATGTTGGTTCGGGAGTAGTTAGCACAATATCTGCCAAGCGCTCAGAGTGCATGCGGATCATTTTGAAGTCGACAAAAAATTTTAGAATATTATTTGTTCGCTGCAAAAATTGCATTTTATAGGTGAGAAAAACGATGAGCATTCCGATCGTTAAGAAATGCAGGGGATCTCCGGAAAGAGCTAATCGTGCACCAGCCCAAACGACAACAATATTTTCCAATGCACCAACATACCAAACCACCGAACCAAGTGCTACGTCAATCTTACCTTTGCGTAGATCTAACTGCTGCACACCTCTAATTAGGCTCTGCCAATTTTGTCGCCGCTGCATCTCATTATTAAAGAGTTTCAACGGCAGCATGGCCCGAATAGTTTCAAGAAAGTAGGTACTTTCCTTTGCGGAAATAACAAGACGCTCCTTTGACAATCGCTCTAGCTTATTGTAGACCACGAATCTCGCCCCTCCTTGCACAAGGAGGGCAGTAATTGAAATGGCCGATAACATTGGCGAATAGCTCAACATCACTGCCAATGAAGCTAACGCCATTAAGCCATCAAGTACAGCTTCCAAAGCACTTACAGTGAGTGCTTGTTGTATAGTGCCTATTGAACCAAAACGGGAGACAATGTCACCCAAGCGACGGCGTTCGAAAAATTCCATCGGCAATTTGATTAGATGAGAGAAGATATTCGTTGCCCACTGTATGGCTAGATCCTGTGTCAAAATTAAAATCGTCCATGACCGAAGATAAGCCAACAGAGCCTGTACAGATAAAATTAAGCCGAAGCCGATTGCTAAAATAGTCAGTAAATCGAAGTCAGCAGAGGACACGACATTATCAATAACAAATTGCAGGTACAAAGGCCCAAACAAACTGCACACCTCAAGCGCTAATGCGATAACTCCAATACCCATCAATGAACGCAAGAGACCACTTGTTTGGGCAAAGTATTGTGTGATGCTTGGTTGCACACGGGGCGTCTCCGGCGCAAAAGCGGCGACTTTGGAAAATTCAACAACAACCCCTGTGAAGTGATGCGACACTTCTTTAGGCAACATCCGCCTGACACCTACTGCTGGATCGTAAATTTCAAAATAACCTCTTGCAAAGGATCGCATCACAACAAAATGATCGAAATTCCAATGTAGTACACAGGGCACTTTAATGGTTTTCAATGTATCAAGTCCCATACGCATCGGTGTAGCAATTAGACCAATTGAATCAGCGGCACCCACTAGGCGCCTGAGGCTCATACCGCGTGGACTCGCGCCAACCATATTGCGTAGCTGTACAATATTAAGATCATTACCATGCCAGTTAGCGATCATGGTAAGACAGGCCAGACCGCATTCGGCTGCTTCAGACTGAAAAACAATCTTCATAGACAAAACTCGTTACTTACATGCTTCGAAATAATTGCAAAATTATCTACTTATTTAATGATCGAAATCGGGGACAAACAGGCTGGATGGCATCGGAGGCATTTGCGAACATGGAATATCTAGTGATACATCTTCCTTGCCACCAAAATGCAGATCAAGACCTTTTGAACATTGATTGCGCGCGTAAGCTACGGCCATTAGTCCGTTTTCACGCATCGAATATCCGCCCAGGTGCGTTAGGATCACTGGTCGCCGGATTCTGTGACATGAATCCAGAGCATCTACTTGGTAGATTTGATTATCGTAGGCGACGCTTGTCGCCCCATCACAATCGTAGGCGACCCTGTCAATAACCAACTTATCCAGTATAATTTTAGCAACAATGGCGGGTAGATGCTCCCCCGCCGTAATTTGATGTATATGAAAGATTTGCTGCCCCCGCGCCAGCACTTCACGCCATGGGAGCTTCGATTCGATCAGGTCATTAAGGTAAGATTGTTGTGTAGAAACGGATGAATGAGACGCACGTTGCATCGCGACTCGAAGCAAATCTGCAACTGTGTAACTGCGTGATGTCTTGGTGGCCGCAAATAAATCAGCCCATAAGTCCAGGGGGGTAATGGGAAGGGAGCTGTCTTCACTCATTGCTGCAGCAAGATAGAAAATAGAAGCTCCACAGTTGTAATGCGTACGTCCGCCACTAACAAGTTTGCTTGATAGTGTTTCACCATTTGCTGTGGTGCAGCCAATCAGGGTGTTCGCACGCTGATATCTATAGCGTTCAGTATCAGCAAGCCCTAAAGTGCGCAAGGCATCATGCGAAGCAGCCTCCGCTCCGCCCTCCAAGAGCCAGACAGGCTCATTGTTCTTTAAATGCCAAAGTTCAGCATTCCACAGGTGGAATAGCTCATGCGCGACAAAATTATCTAATTGATAGGCCTGGTCTACATCTTCATGCTTCCAACTTTGTCCCATCAAGTTCAGGCGGACCATTCCAGGATTAGTGTCACCGCGAAAACCGAATTCACCAGTTGCCGCAACAGGATCATATGAAACTACAATCCACGGTTTATGCTTGGGACTAATACCAAACTTTCGCGAGTACAAGTCCATGAGGGAACCTACTCGCTTATCCAAAGATTTAGCGATCCAACTCGGTAGTGCATTATCTATTGTGATGACGTATGCAGCTTCGGCTTTCGTATTAACTTGACCTATAACTATGTAGGTGGATGGATCATTAGCACGCCAGACTATCATACCCTTGCTTACGGCACGTCCCAACACCACACCTGCATTAGCGAGATTTACTGCCCCCCCACCTTTTGGAAGCAAATATTCCGAATAAACCTGCGCACCACGCCCGTCTCCAAAGAGTATAACCGGAGTGTAAACTCGATCAAGCAAACCATCGTATTCAAACGCGTTCAGTCGTACAGAAAAACGCTTTTGTGGTTTCGGTAGCAGCAATGCAGTACCATCAGCATTCAAACGCACACCGCCCTGTGGAACCCAAGATCTCAATCGAATTTCACCATTTCCTGCAAAGCGCAAAACTTCGACCGCATGTGATAATTCGAAGCTGGCCTCGACACTCGAATGGTCAGCATTGAAAGCTAGCGTCACAAGAGCTGATTGCGCGAGTGCTGTTGATGCGAAAGTATAAAGCAATATAAGCATTGATACACATCTAATCCTTACCCACAAACTGCTACCTGATTCATTTACACTCTTCATACTGCCGTCCCTTTGCCCAATAAACGTCTTTCAATCTCGAAGCGTGAATATCCATTTGCAATCAGATATTTTGTCACATGAGTGTAGAACTTTTTCAAACCATCACAAAATACACTGGGATTGTCAAAGCCATTCAATTTTGAATAACGATTCTCAAGATCTCCGCCACGGCAAACACGACTCCAGCAGCAAGATTTGCAGGTACTTGGCAGTTTGGCGCGATAGGCATCAATATCAGCAAATACCGGTTGTGCTAAATAAGTTTCAAGACTTGTTTGTGCTACATGCGGTGTTTTTTGAGATTGACGCCATTCCAATGCAACCATGTAAGAGTCATCAAGTGACAATTCTCCATCACTTTGAACAACAATAATTTGAGTGCCTAGACCTTGCCCACTTGAATTTGACGGAATACTAACCTCGTTAATTTGTTGAAAAAAACTTAATAATCGATCAATTTGACGCACTTTGGCCTGAGCTCCGGTTTCTATCCAGGCATCAAATATCTGACAGAGTATTTCTCCATACCTTTCAGCTGGGGTGTTAAAAGGCAAACCTGTATCGTGCTGCACATCTGGAAACAAAAAAGAGATTTGCTCGACACCTAAATCTTCATGCAGGTGCTTGAAAATTTTACGGTAATCGAAAGCGGCATTAATAACAGAAATAGTGCTTGGTGCCGAAAGAGCCCTCACACCCTGAGTTGCTGCCTGAACTTTGCGCAACCCGGCCACCACCTCATTGTATGAACCCTTACCATTATTAGCGATTCGAAATTTATCATTTTCTTGCTCACCACCATCAATACTTATACCTACGTTAACCTCATATTCCTGGAACGTTGCGATCCATTCGTCGTTGATAAGCACAGCATTGGTTTGCACTTGAAAACCAAGTTGGACGTGATTTAATTTGCGCCGGAAAATATCACAGAAGAATCGAAAACGTTCTGGTTTCAGTAACAATGGCTCGCCACCGTGAAACGCAATGAGTACACGTGATATTCCTAAATCACGTACTCCTTGATTCAAAAAATCGGCTACTTCCTCCGCTGTAGATTCTTTCATAACAGGCGGTCTTTTTGCGTAGGTATCATCACCAGCATAGAAGTAGTAGCAATAGGTACAGGCCAAATTACAACGTTCTGATACTTTGAGAATGACCTGCAATGTGTCGAAAGGCATATTATCTATATATTATGAGATAAATCAATAACACTAGGAAACCGCTGATAGACTCAAAAGTGCTGTGAAATTTCTGCCAACTGAAGAGTAATTAGCAGTCCCTAGTATTTGGAAAGCTGCGGATATCCTTTCAGTACCCACAATGAAAAGCCTTGTCTGTAAAGACTTTACATCGCGGGACAACTAACTAAATTAGCCAATACCTTTAGGAGGGGGAGTAATTGGGCTAGCCATAGTATAGTTCCCTCCCCCGGTTTGCGAATGGCTGCCACTACCTGACTGGCTGTAGTTACCACTGGTTTGAGTATAATTGCCACCTTGAGCATAACCATCACCACCGACAACATCGTCCCATTCTGCAGGTGTCAACAAACGCTTAACCACCTCGCTGCCATTACTAGATGACAAGATCACGTCACCCAGAGCAACATCTAGTTGATCTTTTTCATTCATTTTTAAAAGCTCCTTTTTAACGCACCCTGAGTCACGCCGGGCACATCGCGCTATTCAATAAAAGACGCCAAGCTTGTGCTTCGACGACATCTATCAAATTTCAAAAAATGGTTCGTGCACGTAAAAACGGATCAAAAATCCACTCCCAGACATAACGCTCATCCTGCCGAATCTCAGCCTCAAAAATCATGCCAGCTTTCAAATTCAATTCTTTTCGGTATCGATTTGTAGCTTTGCCGGAAAGTGTCACAACGATTTTGTAATAATTCTCTACATCGGCTCCGCGTTGTGCAGCTTGGCGCTGATACATCACAGGAAGATCCTGTAACGCTACAGCTACCGGACTGACGTTTTCCACCACACCGAAGTCAACACCATACTTTTCATATGGAAATGCTTGATATTTAATTACTACCGACTGTTTCGGTCGAATAAAACCAATGCTACGGCTTGGAGCAAATAAAGTCGCAACGAGATTAATCTGTCCGGATTCACTAACATCCACGGCCGGGGTGATAGTGGCCAAAATCTGATTGACTTGCGCAGCCTCGCCAACATTACGATGTAGCAGAGTTAACATGCCAGCCACAGGGGCTGTGATTGTTAAACCGCTACGAATTGCAGCCTCCACGCTAGCTTGAGCGTTGGCAGCAAGAGAGCGTTTCAGATTTTCGATGTCGGGACCAAGTTGCGCTTTCAAACCTTCAAGCTCTGAACGGGCGGATTGAATATCGAGGTCAATCATTGCTAGGACGCGCTCCGAATTTGCTACACGTGATTTCGCCTCTAGGTTTTCTAATTCCTTTTGTTGGACCTGAGATTTTGGTACCAGTCCGTTGCGCCCTAGTTCAATACTACGCTGCCACTCAGCCTCGGTTACCAGCAAGCGTTCGCGCGATAAGGCGAGATCCTGCGCCGAATTAGCACGTTGAAGCATTAGTCCGTTGACGCGCGCAGTTAAGGCCACTCCTCGCTGCTTACTTTGTTGTTCACGTAAACTGATCTCTCGTTTTAATGTGAGCTTTTGCTCGTCAATGGAGATTTGTACACGCCGTGCAGTAGAATCGCCACCAATATACTTATCGGTACCGATCTCGAAGATTGGCTGTCCTTTTGCAACCATTTGACCATCGGTTGCACCAACGGACAAAATAGAACCTTGCACACCACTGGAAATAGTTACCAGACCCGACCTGGGCTCTAGGTGTCCATTGATCAAAATTTTCCGTGGGATACGCGCTGTCAGACAGAACGTCAATAGTGATAATGTAACAATTACAGCAAGTATGGGGATACTAGGAGGTATCGCGCCTTCAGTAATCTTTGCAGGCTTTATCCAATTAGCCTGCTTGTACTCAACGGCCTCGCGTCTAAAAAGCATGAGAGATATTCTTTTGCACAGAGAGTTAAATCGAAAAAACTGCAGTTACCATATACGCGACTTTGAATAACATTTGCAACATTTGCACTCCAGAGCAATCGCGCCGAACTGCGATGAGCTCAAATGTGGCAGATATTGAGTCAACATTCGTCGCATCTTAATATTCTCACCAATTTTGATGTGTACATTCTTCTTTTCAGAGTTTTGGTTGGCCTATTTTTTGATGTATGAAAAATACTATAAATGTTTCTATAATTGGATTCAATAAAAACAAAAAATAAAAATACCAAAAAAAACAACACCCCCCCTTTACAAGAAGATTATTTTTCTATATTTTGATAAATTTATTTTATAATCAATAGAAATAATTATCGAAATTTCCTACGCTGAAATTTTCAATGTATTTATTACAAACATCCGTTTGCAGACATTTTTTTAATCATGGACTCTAAATGGCGCTGTTGCACAAATCCTGAACAGGTCGAGACGCCCCTTCCCCCAGACCGATTTACGCCACCGCCACCGTGCATGGACGCCCCAGCATGCCGAAGCGATTCAAGATGGCAGCACACACTTGCAGCTCTGCCACTTGACCATCGAAGCACCGAGCCGTCACCCTTTCACCCAACCGTTTGAAACAATACATCTTGGTTCCCACCAAACTGCGGCGATGATAGCCACTCCAGCGCTTCCAAATCGCCCGGCCTAGTCGTTTGGTTGCCCGTAGAATCTCGTTCCGGGCCAGAACACCCAGCGAACTTCCTTTCCACGATCTCGCATTCTTGCGAGTCGGAATGCATCCACTTGCGCCCCGCGCGGCAATCCCTTCATGACAGACTTGGGTATCGAAAGCCCCATCCCCGCTCACGCAGCTTATCGGCTCATCGGCCGGGATCTGCGCCAATAGCGAAGGCAGCATTTGCGCTTCGCCCTGACGGTTGTCAGTCACCTCAATAGCGCGAATCTGCAGGGTTTGCGCATCGATGCCCAGATGCACTTTGCGCCATTGCCGGCGATATTCTGCGCCGCGCTTCTTGGTTTCCCACTCACCTTCGCCCAACATCTTGATGCCTGTGCTATCCACCAGCAGATGCAGCGC
Organism: Cognatundibacterium luofuense; assembly: GCF_018139685.1. Classification (GTDB taxonomy): domain Bacteria; phylum Pseudomonadota; class Gammaproteobacteria; order Burkholderiales; family Burkholderiaceae_D; genus Undibacterium; species Undibacterium luofuense. The sequence continues at coordinate 420 of NZ_JAGSPN010000004.1, read as the reverse complement.
ACCTGAGCTTTTCTGGTAGGGAATTTTGACCTGCAGCGTCTGCTGCCGCCTGGATAGCGCGCTGTAATCTGGGACGCCCCAGTCCAAATGTAACCCTCCCGTAAAATCGAACCATGCATAACCAGAGTTCTTGAGGCAAACTGAGATGCCAAAGGAGAGCACAAATGCGTAAGAGCCGATTTACCGAAACACAAATCATTGGAATTCTGAAGTCTGTCGAAGCGGGCCGTTTAGTGAAAGATGTTTGCCGTGAGCACAGCGTTTCCGAAGCTACGTACTACCAGTGGAAATCAAAATATGGTGGTATGGAGGCAGCAGATATCAAGCGCCTGAAAGACCTCGAAGAGGAAAATCGCAAACTCAAAATGATGGTTGCTGACCTGTCACTGGAGAATCATGCATTTAAAGAGGTGATCGGTT
>NZ_JAGSPN010000258.1 GCF_018139685.1 Cognatundibacterium luofuense | reverse complement strand
CTGGAACGCCCGGTCAAGGTGTGATGACCGGGCGCTTACCTTTGAGTATTTATTGTCTTGTTATATGTGGCAATACAAAAAAGCAATTCAAGTAGGATGACGTATTGCTTACCAAAGGTTTCAACAAATGAATCAAGATTAACAATCTTGCTGCCTTTATGCGCCGATAAGTGCAAGGCTCCTAAAAGTTGTGTAATTGATGTCCCGGAAAAATAAGTCGTATATAAATTTGATTGCGTTTGATACCCACGTGATGTTTGATTGAGTAAAGAATCGATTTGGGTTACAAATGCAGTTAAATCATGCTTGGAGCTATTTCTGACTATTAGTAACATCTCATTTAATTTATCATCAAATTTTGTGCATTGTCCGCTAGGGA
>NZ_JAGSPN010000257.1 GCF_018139685.1 Cognatundibacterium luofuense | reverse complement strand
CCCGCCGGCGCCGAAACACCCTAACATGGAAACAGCGTCACGCGGACGATATGAGAGCTCCGCGCCAATCGCCCAATCGCCGATGGGGAAGTTCGCGCTGACACCGAACAGGTCGCGGTCTTTGAGGTATTGCGCAGCCCCCATGGTACCTCCTGCGATGGATCCAAACACCGGATTTTTATCGGTATAGTTTTCGTAGTAAGCAGCCAGGTTTAGTGATGTCCCCGCAGGGGTATAGCCAACACGGATGCCATATTGCGGTTTATTACCCGGTCTCAATGCTGTGTAAGGGAAAGCTGTTGTCGGATCCAGACCAGCCTCGTTGAAATTAGCCGGATTGGACATGGCCGGCACAGCTCCGCGCCCAGAATTGTCGCTC
>NZ_JAGSPN010000256.1 GCF_018139685.1 Cognatundibacterium luofuense | reverse complement strand
AGTTGCTGCCCTTTGATCAGGAATCGCTGGCCTTGTATGATGCGGTTTCTCCGCCACTGACGCCAGCCGATCTGGATGCGACACTGGCGGAACTGGATGCGCTGGTACCGGGGCAGGGTGAGCTCAATGCACGTCTGTCTGCCTACAACCGTCAATTCGAAATTCCGCGTGACAAACTCGACGCGGTGTTTACTGCAGCTGTCAATGAAGCACGTGCCAGGACGCTGCGGTATATCGCTTTACCGGACAACGAAAGTTTTGAAATTGCCTACGTCAATAATCAGGTCTGGAGCGCGTATAACTGGTACAAGGGAAATAATCGCAGCCTGATTGAAGTCAATACCGACTTCCCCATGTTTATCAGTCGTGCCATCGACCTG
>NZ_JAGSPN010000255.1 GCF_018139685.1 Cognatundibacterium luofuense | reverse complement strand
AATCCTGATCACCAATTTTCAAGAAGCGGCCTTTGCCGGACTCGGCCATCTGCAATAACTCACGCAAGGCCAGCACACGACCGTCATCGAGCACCACATCACCGCCTGCGACAAACCATTCGCCCTGACGCTTAATGGTCAGGCGCAGATTGTCCATCGAGCGGCTGCCTTTTAATCGGAAGCGCTCGCCTTCCGGCCACACCAGCTCTACACCTTCGCTTTCGAGCTGTTTTAATTCAGTCAGCAATTCCAGGCATTGCTCGGGTTCCTGCAATTGCCATTCATTGTGATCGCTGCCAGCCACGCCCAGCGCCGGGCAGGCTTGCACACAACGCTGCAACAATCGCTTTTCTTCATCCAGACGACGACTGACCTGTACC
>NZ_JAGSPN010000254.1 GCF_018139685.1 Cognatundibacterium luofuense | reverse complement strand
GACAGGCACCTGTCTCCAGTTACATCCTCATACTGCTGCGGTGCTTCAGACTGCTCTTCAGTTGCAACAACAAACAGGTGGAATTTTTGATCTGCGCGTCGCCAGCAGATTGGCCCGCCTTGGATTACTGCCTTCGCAGACCAGGGTGCCACAGTATGTTCCTGATCAGCAGGCTTTTCGTTTTGTTGATGACCTGTGCATTGAAAAATTAAGGGATGACTGGCTGGATGTGGGCGGGATTGCTAAAGGCTATGCGGTTGATCAGGCTACCAAGGTCTTGAAAAATTTTGCGGTACAGCGTGCCTGTATTAATGCCGGAGGTGATTTAGGGGTAATTGGTGAACATACGATATCTATTCGTGACCCACAATTTCCAACCC
>NZ_JAGSPN010000252.1 GCF_018139685.1 Cognatundibacterium luofuense | reverse complement strand
CTATGGTCATCAGGCATAAACTGTCAGTCCGCTGTGCACACGTTCCTTTGTGTGTTCACAACAAACTCAATTCAGAAGAAGCTTCGCAGAATGTGCGCCGTCTTTATATCAACTCGCACCAATCTCTATTCGTTTTCCTAATTTCTTAGGTATTACTGGTTATGATTCGTATCCAACTCACTGGCAACCACTTCATATTGCTCACTTGCAGCCCACAACCTGCTAAGGTTATAGGGACAAGCCTTACGGGCAATTAGTACTGGTTAGCTTAATGCATTACTGCACTTCCACACCCAGCCTATCAACGTCCTGGTCTCGAACGACCCTTTAAAGAGATCTAGTCTCTGGGAAGTCTCATCTTAAGGCGAGTTTCCCGCTTAG
>NZ_JAGSPN010000251.1 GCF_018139685.1 Cognatundibacterium luofuense | reverse complement strand
GACCTGCACTCCGTGCTGCTGTCCGGCAACATGGGCAAGAAATAATCTGACCGGAATCACAGGAGGCAACGCCTCCTGAACTCCGCACACCAGACCCCGGCCCCGTCGTGCCCTGACTGTCTCCTGTCAGCAGACACCCCGGCCGGGACAAGCGAATCAAGAAGGAAAGAGAACAACTATGGGAATGGCAGTCGGCAACGATGGTGATGAAGACGAAGTCAACAGCACCATTAACACCACCCCGCTGGTAGACGTCATGCTCGTGCTCCTGATCATCTTCCTGATCACCACCCCGGTGATCACCGACGTGGTCAAACTCAAGCTGCCGGCAGAACGCAACCAGGTCTACAAAACCAAACCGGAAAACATCACCATCTCTGT
>NZ_JAGSPN010000250.1 GCF_018139685.1 Cognatundibacterium luofuense | reverse complement strand
CAAACACATCGACATCGGAGTCACAGACATGCAAGATGCTGAAGTGTGGGCTAACGAGATGGACATGACCACCCTAGTCAAGAACCTAGTTGATAACGCCATCCGCTACACACCACAAGGAGGCAGAGTTGATCTTTCTATTGGTCTCTCGGACGGAAAGGTGGTATTACGTGTCCAGGACAGCGGGCCTGGCATTCCGTTGGCTGAACGAGGCAGGGTGTTTGATCCCTTCTACCGCACGCTGGGGAGTGAGCAAATTGGCGCAGGATTGGGACTATCCATTGTTAAAGCGATTGCCAATCGCATCGGAGCTGAAATCCGTCTCGATTTTGTGAACGAAACTCAGCAGACCGGTTTAATCGTTACTGTTTTCGCTCCCATG
>NZ_JAGSPN010000249.1 GCF_018139685.1 Cognatundibacterium luofuense | reverse complement strand
GGCCGTGGTACAGGAAGCCGGTTTGCGTGAGCAATTACAGATTACCCAGTCGCAGTTGCTGGCGAACCGTCAGCTAGCAGACTTGACCCGTCAGCAAAAAGCGCTGGGTGTGGCATCAGCGGCGGATGTCGCAACCCAAGAGGCAGCACTGGCTCAGGCTGAAGCCAGTGTAGTACCTGTGCAGCGTGCACTTGATCAGCAGCGTGGTCAGTTAAGGGTATTGCTGGGCTTGCTACCCGGCGATAAGCTGCCAGTGGAATTTACACTGGCGCAACTGCAATTGCCTTCGCAATTACCATTGAGCGTGCCGTCTGAATTGTTAGAGCGCCGTCCGGATATCCGTATCGCGGAAGCACAGTTACAGGCTACGAATGCGCAAGTTG
>NZ_JAGSPN010000248.1 GCF_018139685.1 Cognatundibacterium luofuense | reverse complement strand
GGTCTCTTCGCTGTCGACCCGCGCTGAGCGTTACCGCTCACTGCGTGCCTTGATCATGCGTGATGGTTTAACCGGCTTGCTGAATCACACTGCGATTAAAGAACAGCTGGAAGCTGAAGTATTGCAGGCTCACAGAAATGGCGCGCCGCTGGCGTTGGCGATGATAGATCTGGATAATTTCAAGAAGATCAATGACAGCTACGGTCATGCGACCGGGGATCAGGTATTACGCACGCTGGCCCGTATTCTGCGTCAGCGTTTGCGCCGTACTGACATCGTTGGCCGTTACGGTGGTGAAGAGTTTGCCGTGATTTTCCCAGATACGACGGCCAGTACCGCCAGGCGTGTGCTGGATAAGGTGCGACAGGCATTTTCTAAAGTCA
>NZ_JAGSPN010000247.1 GCF_018139685.1 Cognatundibacterium luofuense | reverse complement strand
AATGATGTCCACGCAAAGTTTATTTGCACAGCATGCGCTGTTACCTCAAGGCTGGACGCAACAGGTACGCCTGCACTGGGATGCCAGCGGTAGCCTGACACAGATCGAGACAGGCGTATCCGCTACCGCGACAGAACAACAGGTGACATGGCTGTTGCCGGGTATGAGTAATCTGCATTCGCATGCCTTTCAGCGTGCGATGGCAGGTATGACGGAAATCGCCGGGAACACACAGGACAGTTTCTGGACCTGGCGTGATCTGATGTACCGCTACGCGCTGCATATCAGTCCGGAACAAAGTCAGGCTATCGCCGCCCAGTTGTATGCGGAATGTCTGCGCCAGGGCTACACCGGGGTATGTGAATTTCATTACCTGCACCGTG
>NZ_JAGSPN010000246.1 GCF_018139685.1 Cognatundibacterium luofuense | reverse complement strand
AAGGATGTGATGTACTGCTTTTGCTGAAAGTCATGCGACAGCACGGCCAGCGGGCTGGCTGAGCGCCGGTTCAATGCAACTGCAACAAAACGCCACTCCGCGCAGCCCGCCTGCATCGCAATAGCCAGCGTGCCCTCAGCCAGTTCATAGCCATGTCGCTCCGCCATACGCAACAAATCCGTTTCATCGGGTTGTAAGCCAGGTTGAAAACGTAAAGTAATCGCAATCGCGGCCCGCGCCGGTAGCCAGGCTTCGAGTTTGTGCACCCAGATCATGCAGGCGGCGGATAACAGCGCCAACAATATCGCAGCAGCATAAAATCCTACGCCAACCAGGATACCAATGGCCGAAGATGCCCACACCGAGGCTGCCGTGGTCAGTCC
>NZ_JAGSPN010000245.1 GCF_018139685.1 Cognatundibacterium luofuense | reverse complement strand
ACCCTGACTGAAAACATCAGCTTTAAAGGCAAAGATCTCACTGCACGCCTGGGACTAGGCATATTAAGCGAACAGATTCCCCCTATGCAGGTGGCGGATTTTATGGCCTATGCCAGAAAAATCTCGCAGGTCATCGACAACACCTTAAAAATACGGAAAACTGACATCAAAGACAATTCCTTGGCCCTGTTATTGGACGCCCCCTACAAACAAAGAATCAGCGATAAGCTGACCAGAGATTTAAATTCCTTAAACCAGCGTATAGACAACAGCAATCCAGATCCGGAATTACTGTGCCAGCGGGCATCGTTGTATGCGCGACTGCGTCAGTTTAATTTAGCACAATCCGATTTACAGTCCCTGCAAAAAATGAAAATTCAGGA
>NZ_JAGSPN010000244.1 GCF_018139685.1 Cognatundibacterium luofuense | reverse complement strand
GATAGGTTCATAAATCATAAGTAAATTCTATCTGTGCTCTGAGTTGGCACCCAGTAAGCTTTTGGTTTCGATGGGTATTGTGTGACGGAAATGCGACAAAGTGTGTGGACTTGGTTATTTGGCTTCATGGATGCTTTGCCTGAGCTTTGCCGGGGTGGCCCGGCGGCCACTCCCTTTTCTTTGCTTCGTCAAAGAAAAGGAAGCAAAAGAAAGACGACCGCAAGACTCGCCCTACGGGTGCTTACGCTACGCTACAGCACAATTGATGTACTCCGAAAAATGGGAAATGACCGCAACTCGCTGCGCTCAGACAGCGGTCATTTCTGATCCATTTTCCAGACCACATCAATTGCGTCGTCTCAAGCGGATAGCATTCAGGCTAC
>NZ_JAGSPN010000243.1 GCF_018139685.1 Cognatundibacterium luofuense | reverse complement strand
AGAACCGATCTTGGCACCTGCACCAACAGTGAAACTACCCAGCACTTTCGCGCCTGCACCTACGATGACGCCAGCCTCCAGTGTAGGATGACGCTTGGCTCCGCGCGTGAGCGAAGTTCCACCCAGCGTCACACCCTGATAGATCGTACAGTCATCACCGACTTCTGCCGTCTCACCGATCACCACTCCAAAACCATGATCAATAAATACGCGGCGCCCTATCGTAGCACCTGGATGAATCTCTATCCCGGTCAGGATACGTGCCAGATGTGAGATGAAGCGCGCAAGCCATTTCAAGCCACGCTGCCAGCACCAGTTCGCCCAGCGATGCATGAGTATCGCCTGAAAGCCTGGATAACAAGTCACCACATCCCAGGCGTTACG
>NZ_JAGSPN010000242.1 GCF_018139685.1 Cognatundibacterium luofuense | reverse complement strand
AAGCCCCGCATAAGACGGGGCACAGAATTCATCTCAATGGAAATGTGCAGTACCTGGTGCGGGAATGTCGTCCGGCATTTCCGGATGTACCAGATCGCCTGCATGATCCGGAAACAGCGGTGTGCCGCAGTCGTCGCAGAATTCCATAGAAAAAATTTCATCCAGCAGCACGATGTCGGTGATGCCAGCCTGACGCAGGATTTCAGGAATGTCGCCTTGTAAGTCCTGCTGATCATCAAGACCGATAGCGGTTTGCTGGTCTTCTGCCTGATACAAGGGCCAGATCACGCCGTAGATCACTTCCGGCGTGTCGTTGAGCAGGAAACTCAGACGTAATTCATCGACCTGACCGGCATTGTCAGCATTGGTGCAGGCACCGATCACG
>NZ_JAGSPN010000241.1 GCF_018139685.1 Cognatundibacterium luofuense | reverse complement strand
GATTATTCACCAGCACCGCCAACAGGATGGCCGCCAGCTGGGTGCAAGGCACAACCAGCAAAAACACAAAGGAATTGCGCAAGCCAGTCAGGAACATTTCATTATTGAATAGCGCGACATAATTATCTAGGCCCACCCAATTGGTTTCGCGCATCAGGCTGAAATCGGTGAAACTCAGATACGAACCATACAGCACGGGCCAGAATGAAAAGGCCGCCAGTAACAGCAGCGCCGGTGTCACGAATAGCCAGGCTAACAAACGTTTTGAGCTCATGAGTGCGCGCGCCTCTGTAGTTTGCGGTTCCAGATCAACACCGCTTCGTCCAGCGCTTCCTGAATATCACGTTTACCGGTCACCCCGGCCTCCACTGCTTTCACCAGAAAGC
>NZ_JAGSPN010000240.1 GCF_018139685.1 Cognatundibacterium luofuense | reverse complement strand
AAACTGGCTGCGGGCCGGGTACAACTGGACAACGCCGCTTTGCAATTCCAGGATAGCTCGGTGAGCCCTGCGGTTAAATTGACGACAGAAAATCTGAATCTGCAATTGCAAGGCTGGCGCAGTGATTTAGCGAATGCCATGCAATTCCAGTTGCAATCCCGCCTGAACCGCAAAGGTAGCCTGAAACTGAATGGCAGCAGCACTGCGCAATTAGCGCAACTCAAGCTGGATCTGGATGCGCAGGGCTTGCCGGTAGCTGGTTTGTATCCGTATTTCTCTTCATTGCTGAATGTGGAAATCACACAAGGCGTGGCCAGTGCCAAAGGTCAGCTGCAACTGGCGCGTGTGCTGGAGCCACAAAGGGAAATTCGCTATCAGGGTAAGCT
>NZ_JAGSPN010000239.1 GCF_018139685.1 Cognatundibacterium luofuense | reverse complement strand
CTTGATAAAGCCGCCAGCATCAGCCTGATTGTAGGCGCCGCCGTCTTCATCAAACGTCGCGATATTCATGTCAAACAGCGAGTCTGTTTTCGAATCGCGTGCCACGGTAATCACATTGCCTTTGTACAGTTTGACACGTACCCAGCCATTGACGGTTTGTTGGGTATGGTCGATCAGCGTTTGCAGTGCGACGCGTTCCGGAGCCCACCAGTAGCCGTTATAAATCAGGCTGGCGTAACGTGGCATCAGATCATCTTTCAGATGTGCGACTTCACGGTCCAGTGTGATCGATTCGATCGCACGGTGTGCACGCAGCATGATGGTGCCGCCTGGCGTTTCATAGCAACCACGGGATTTCATACCGACATAACGGTTTTCGACCAGATCC
>NZ_JAGSPN010000238.1 GCF_018139685.1 Cognatundibacterium luofuense | reverse complement strand
AATATGTTGCACAGAATAGTGCATGCAACGCCGTTCCGCTTGATATGTATCACACAGCCATGATCGACTTGCAAATAAGATTGAGTCTCATTTTCCCGGCTATGCTGCAAAAATTGCATCAAACTTCATTTGTCGCATATACTTTCCATAAAGAAATAATTTACTTTCCTTATCAGCGCTTTTCAACACAATGTCCATTTCCTCCCAAATCAAGCGAATCAACTCCGAAATCTGGGTAGCAATGGTATTCTGTTTTGCAATGGTGTTCAGCACAGCGATCATTAGCAAACTTGAGCAGGCGGCACAAAGCGAGCTGCACAGCCAGGCTTCGGAACTCGCACTAATGCAAGCCCATACACTGGAGCACAAACTCGCCCATGCGCTGTCAG
>NZ_JAGSPN010000237.1 GCF_018139685.1 Cognatundibacterium luofuense | reverse complement strand
CTATACACCGAATACAGTCTCAGGCAACGTACACGGTTTGAGTGCTTTGACGATCACGTATGCGATCGTGCCCAGCATCCTGAAGGCAGCTGCACTGGTCGTACTGATGCGGGCAAAGTTGGATAAGGTTTAAGGTAAATACTTCAACCCAGCGCGACAGGCTCGCACTCAGCGCAAAGTTTTTTCCATAAATTCTGTGCTGCCGTCGTGGTGAATTCTGAGCAAGGTTGAAACCCGGGTGCCATAGTCTTGCGACACGATGCAGGGGGAGGACAACAGGCGCTCGCGTTCGAAAGAAATACCGGTATCGGGTAAACGGCAATCCGGAGCCTGTGTGGTATTTGACAGCATTTCAAAAAAAGCGTCTTGTGGCGCCAACTGACAAATCA
>NZ_JAGSPN010000236.1 GCF_018139685.1 Cognatundibacterium luofuense | reverse complement strand
GATTAATTTCTACCCTTTTAATCGGATTTTTTCTAATCTAAAAAAAGGCGAGGGCTTGGTATTCGATATTTCAAAAACGGCAGAGCGCGAAAGCTACCTGTATTTTTCCAAGCCTGTATACGCCAACTACGTCTGGCTGGTGATGCGTAGCGATGCGCGTTTCAACTTCAATGATTTGCAGGATCTGAAAGGAAAAACAATAGGCGTCGTCGCTGGTGCGACTTACGGTGATGAATTTGAGCAGGCTAAAATTTCCCGTCTTTTCAAAATAGAAAACGATCCACCCATCTTACTGAAACGCTGTGAAAAACTTTATTTGCGCAGTATGGACGCTATGTTTCACAGTTCCGGAACAGCAAAAGCCAAAGAAGTGGAACGCCTGCTCAATCA
>NZ_JAGSPN010000235.1 GCF_018139685.1 Cognatundibacterium luofuense | reverse complement strand
CGTGTTCTTCGATGTATTTGTTGATGACGCGTGTCATCGCAGCACGCAGGCCGGTCAGATGGGTGCCGCCGTCGCGCTGGGGAATATTATTGGTGAAGCACAGGACCTGTTCGTTGTAGGCATCATTCCATTGCATGGAGACGTCAACGGTGATGTTGGTGCCCTGGTCGGACATGCGTTCGCCGGTCGCCTGGAAAATCGTTGGATGCAGTACGCTTTTGGCTTTGTTGATGTATTCAACGAAGCCACGGGTACCGCCTTCGAACGCAAACAATTCTTCTTTGCCGGTGCGGTGGTCATTCAGTTTGATGCGTACGCCATTGTTCAGGAAGGACAATTCGCGGATACGCTTGGACAGAATTTCGTAATGGAATTCGACGTGATTGAAGA
>NZ_JAGSPN010000234.1 GCF_018139685.1 Cognatundibacterium luofuense | reverse complement strand
CCCCCTCATAGGTTACGACACCCAGCTACCTAAAGAATTAGGAATTTACCGTCGCTTAATGGCTTTATTACTCAAGTTAGCCAAAGATAAGCAAATGAAGTTGCATTACAGCTCAGGTGCAGCACAGTTCAAACTGGCCCGTGGCGGCCTGCCTGCACTTGAATATACGGCGGTTTACAGCCAGCATCTGCCGGCAGTGAAGAAGTTCAGTCTGAGCCTGTTCAGTCGACTATTACAACGCTGTGCACCCACCATACTATCCTACGCCGACAGGCAAAAACCTGGCTAATCCAGAAGAAAAATTTGCAAAGTTTCTTCAATTTGCACAGTGATCTGGCCTGTCCATGCGCAAGAAATAGGCGGTTTTCAAATCTACGCTTGATTATCAAAA
>NZ_JAGSPN010000233.1 GCF_018139685.1 Cognatundibacterium luofuense | reverse complement strand
ATCCTACGTATTGGGTGGTCGTGCCATGGAAATCGTGCATGAGCAGCGTGATCTCGAGCGCTATATGCGTGAGGCCGTCAAGGTGTCGCATGATTCTCCGGTCTTGCTGGACCGCTTCCTGAATGATGCGATTGAAGTTGACGTGGACTGTTTGTCAGATGGTGAACGCACCTTTATCGGCGGTGTGATGGAGCATATTGAGCAGGCTGGCGTGCACTCGGGGGACTCCGCATGTTCCCTGCCGCCATACTCACTGTCTCAGGAAACTATCGCCGAACTCAAGCGCCAGACGTCACTGATGGCGAAAGGTCTGAACGTCGTCGGTCTGATGAATGTGCAATTCGCGATCCAGCAAAAAGATGGTCAGGATGTGGTGTTTGTGCTGGAAGTC
>NZ_JAGSPN010000232.1 GCF_018139685.1 Cognatundibacterium luofuense | reverse complement strand
ACAGATACTGAGTCGTGATGAGGTGATGGAAGGCGTGCCTGAAATGATTCCTGATATCCAGGTGGAAGCCACCTTCCCGGACGGCAGCAAACTGGTCACCGTCCATCATCCTATCCCCTAGGAGTCGCTATGATACCCGGAGAATTATTGATTGCCGACGGCGAGCTGACGCTCAATGCTGGCCGCGCGACGCGCACGCTGGTTGTGGCAAACAGCGGTGACCGTCCGATACAGGTCGGTTCCCATTTCCATTTTTATGAAACGAATCCAGCCTTGTTATTTGAGCGTGCTGCAGGCTATGGCATGCGGCTGAATATTGCGACCGGTACCGCAGTCAGGTTTGAGCCGGGGCAGCAACGCACGGTTGAGCTGGTAGCGCTGGCCGGTGACCGG
>NZ_JAGSPN010000231.1 GCF_018139685.1 Cognatundibacterium luofuense | reverse complement strand
CGGCTCAGCGAAGCAGAGATGCAAACTGCGGCATGGATACGCGAGCATGCACTCAGCGATAACCGCAGCTATGAAATTCTGGAAAGCCTGACCACCGAAGTCGGGGCGCGCCTGGCTGGCAGCGAAGCCGATCTGCGTGCGGTGGCCTGGGCCGAAGCCAAAATGCGTGCGTTAGGGCTGGACAAGGTCTGGAAAGAGCCGGTGCAGTATCCGGTCTGGCAGCGTTTGTCGGAACTAGCCAGTGTGATCAGTCCTTATCCACACCGCTTACAGGTCACTGCGCTGGGTCACAGCGTATCGACACCCGAGGGCGGCGTGCAGGCCGACATCGTACGCGTCGCCAGCCTGCAAGACTTAAAAAATACCGATCCGGCCAAAGTACACGGCAAGATC
>NZ_JAGSPN010000230.1 GCF_018139685.1 Cognatundibacterium luofuense | reverse complement strand
TCGCTTGCTGCAGATCGCTGTAACGCACGATGTACATGATGGGTGCGAAGGTTTCGTGGTGCATGGTCGCCGTCTGGGATGGCATTTCGACTAGCGACGGACGCACGTAATAGCCGTTTTCACAGCCTGCAACCATCACACGTTCTCCGCCTTCGACTTTACCGTCATCCTGTTGTGCAGCTGCCAGTGCGGTTTGCATTGCATCGAATGCGGCCTGATCCACCAGCGGGCCAACCAGCGTACCTTCGCTGAGCGGATTGCCGACCAGTAAGCCGGCATAGATTTTTTTCAGGCGAGGAATCAACTGATCGTAGACGCTGTCGTGTACGAATAAGCGACGCAAGGTAGTGCAGCGTTGCCCTGCAGTTCCCACTGCGGAGAATGTAATCGCACG
>NZ_JAGSPN010000229.1 GCF_018139685.1 Cognatundibacterium luofuense | reverse complement strand
CGTGCGATTACATTCTCCGCAGTGGGAACTGCAGGGCAACGCTGCACTACCTTGCGTCGCTTATTCGTACACGACAGCGTCTACGATCAGTTGATTCCTCGCCTGAAAAAAATCTATGCCGGCTTACCGGTCGGCAATCCGCTCAGCGAAGGTACGCTGGTTGGCCCGCTGGTGGATCAGGCCGCATTCGATGCAATGCAAACCGCACTGGCAGCTGCACAACAGGATGGCGGTAAAGTCGAAGGCGGAGAACGTGTGATGGTTGCCGGCTGTGAAAACGGCTATTACGTGCGTCCGTCGCTAGTCGAAATGCCATCCCAGACGGCGACCATGCACCACGAAACCTTCGCACCCATCATGTACATCGTGCGTTACAGCGATCTGCAGCAAGCGA
>NZ_JAGSPN010000228.1 GCF_018139685.1 Cognatundibacterium luofuense | reverse complement strand
GTTTCTGGCACTGCCTTCCGGCGCAGGTAACTGATCCCGGATGCCAGTCTGCACAAATTCTTTCTGGAATAAGGCGGTACCAAACAGCACGTCCCAAACCGGGAACAAGACCGCGAAATTATGCCCGCCCAGCGTGCCTTTGCCTTCGCTTTCATGACCGATACCGATCGCATGGTGCAAGCGGTGAAAGCGTGGCGATACCAGCAGGTACTCGCCGATTTTTCCGAAATGGATACGCACATTCGCATGCTGCAGGCTTTGCAGCATTTGCGATGCCATCACCAGCATCACGTACTGACGCGGCTCAACGCCGATCACAATCGCAATCACCCCCATGTAAATATCGCGGATAAAGTCATCCAGCAAGTGATTGCGGTTATCGCTCCACAGATTCA
>NZ_JAGSPN010000227.1 GCF_018139685.1 Cognatundibacterium luofuense | reverse complement strand
AGTTAAGGACATGTAGAGTCATTTTTGCTAGCATGTGCGCACTTTTACGGAACAAAAACCGCCAATTCCGGTCCCGTGACCGGGATCAGACTATCTGAATTACCAAGCGAATATTGCCAACAATGGCCACCGACAGAGAATTATCCAGTTTCCTTGAGGGCGTGGAACGGCGTGCTTTTAAGCATGCGATGTATGCCGTCAGGAATGAAGAGTCCGCGCTCGACATCGTGCAGGAAGCGATGATCAAGTTATCCGAAAAATACGGCGACAAGCCAGCGGCCGAATTACCCATGCTGTTTCAGCGCATTTTGCAAACCACAACGCTGGACTACTTCCGCAGAGAAAAAGTCAGAAATACCTGGGTCAGCCTGTTCTCCAGCATCACGCCGGATAAT
>NZ_JAGSPN010000226.1 GCF_018139685.1 Cognatundibacterium luofuense | reverse complement strand
TCTTCTTCCAGTCCCTGGTGGATCGTTTCGATCACTTCTCTTCCTCGCCCAGCAGGGACGCCAGCTTTTTTCTGGCACGCAGTTCTAGCATGGCCTCGCCATATGCTTCCTGAAGTTCCTTGATCTGGCGTTCATACTGCTCGCGCACATCCAGCGGCTTGGCCCGCAGGGCGTTCTCCATGCCGCGCTTAGCTTCGTCAACCCATTCCTCGATTTCTGAGGGCGGCATATCGAAGGCCCGACTTGCCTCGGCGATCGTGGTTTTACCTTGAATGATTTCAGTGACCAGCGCTGCCTTGCGCTTCGCCGTCCATCGCTTGACTTCTTCTTCCATGACCATGCTCATGTGATTTCCTTTCCGTATTATCACCTGAGCAGGAATTCACTGGGTCATT
>NZ_JAGSPN010000225.1 GCF_018139685.1 Cognatundibacterium luofuense | reverse complement strand
CCGATTATCCGTTTACGACGCTGCATCCGAATCTGGGCATGGTACGCGTTAGCCATGAAAAGAGTTTCGTGATTGCCGATATTCCTGGGCTGATTGAAGGTGCGGCAGATGGTGCGGGGCTGGGGATACAGTTTTTGAAGCATTTGCAGCGTACCGGTATTTTGCTGCACATCGTCGATCTGGCACCTTTCGATGAGAATGTCGATCCGGTCAAGGAAGCAAAAGCTTTGATCAAGGAATTGCGCAAATACGATGAAAGCCTGTATGAGAAACCGCGCTGGCTGGTACTCAATAAGCTGGATGTGTTGAGCGAAGATGAGCGTAAAAAGAAGGTTAAGGATTTCATTAAACGCTTCGCCTGGAAAGGCCCGGTATTCGAGATTTCTGCCCTGAGTC
>NZ_JAGSPN010000224.1 GCF_018139685.1 Cognatundibacterium luofuense | reverse complement strand
ATCCGCCACCACAGGCTCAGGCAAATCACGGCCCCAGTTTGCGCCGGTGAAGTGGAAATCCGCTTCGTTCGCGCCGCAGACGAAATTTGCCATATTGGCCACAGTACGGTCTGCCACGACCTTGACAGGTTTCAGAGTATTAATCGGACCGAGATAGCCAGGCTTAGTACCAAACCACTCCACGATTTCCGCTTCGGTCGCGAAGCGATACGTCGCTAGACCCGGTACTTTGCTGGTTTTCACTTCATTCAGCTCATGATCGCCACGTAACAGCAGCAGCCAGACTTGCTTGTCTTCTTCTTTGTCTGCATCGACGGTCAGAACGATGGACTTGACGGTGTTTTGCAAAGGAATGGACAACAAGGCAGCCACGTCTTCACATTTTGCCTTACCCGG
>NZ_JAGSPN010000223.1 GCF_018139685.1 Cognatundibacterium luofuense | reverse complement strand
GTATAGGTTTGTGTCGCCTGCGCATTCACACCGGTTACTGCTGCTTGCGTTGCGGTGATCACTACGGTACCTGCCGAAACAGGCGTGATCACACCGCTGACACTGACCGTGGCAACTGCGCTGTTTGCGCTGCTATAGCTGATCATGCCGTAGCTGCCGCCGCTTAATGTAGAGCTGGCTGCATTCGTTAAGTTATTGCCCATCACGACGCTGGCTGAAGTTGGCGTAGTGAAGGTAAGTACCGGAACCGGCAGTGCAGCAACTGTCAGTGTATAGGTTTGTGTCGCCTGCGCATTCACACCGGTTACTGCTGCTTGCGTTGCGGTGATCACTACGGTACCTGCCGAAACAGGCGTGATCACACCGCTGACACTGACCGTGGCGACTGCGCTGTTTG
>NZ_JAGSPN010000222.1 GCF_018139685.1 Cognatundibacterium luofuense | reverse complement strand
AATGTAGATGCCATCCACATGCCGCACACCGGCGATGGTATTCATCAGCACCGGGAAAAAAGCACCGATAGAAATCAGGAATACTGCCGGTGGATTACCCAATCCGAACCACAAAATAGAGAGCGGGATATAGGCAATCGGTGGTATCGGGCGCAATACCTGTATCAGCGGATTCATCCAAGCATACACACGCTGACTGGAGCCCATCGCCAATCCTAGTGGCAAGGCCAGTCCGGCACCGATCATAAAACCCACCACGACGCGATACATACTGCCTAAAGTGTCACGGATCAGCTCACCCGAAAAAATCCAGGCCAGGCGGCTCATGCTGGCCGGATCATAGGCTTCCAGCGGACTCGCATACTCTATCCATTTTTTGACAACTGCCAGCGGTGAGG
>NZ_JAGSPN010000221.1 GCF_018139685.1 Cognatundibacterium luofuense | reverse complement strand
CTTGAGCGAAGCCACATCGATCTCATTATCAAAGTGACCGATATTACAGACGATGGCCTGATCCTTCATCTTCTGCATATGGGCGTGCGAAATCACGTGGTAGTTACCCGTGGTGGTCACGAAGATGTCGCCATGTTCCGCTGCATAATCCATGGTCACCACGCGGTAACCTTCCATCGCTGCCTGCAAGGCGCAGATAGGATCGATTTCTGTGACCCAGACCTGAGCAGACAGAGCACGCATCGCTTGCGCAGAACCCTTACCAACATCACCGTAGCCAGCGATCACCGCGACCTTACCCGCGATCATCACGTCAGTGGCACGTTTGATACCATCCACCAGCGATTCGCGGCAGCCATACAGGTTATCAAATTTCGATTTCGTGACGGAGTCATTGA
>NZ_JAGSPN010000220.1 GCF_018139685.1 Cognatundibacterium luofuense | reverse complement strand
ATCAGACGATTCGCAAGATCACCGGAAGTCGTGAATAACAACAAACCTTCAGTATTAAAATCCAGACGCCCAACCGCCAGCCACTTACCCACCTTCATGGTAGGCAAACTACCAAATACCGAAGGACGCCCCTCAGGATCATTGGTACTGACAATTTCACCGGCAGGCTTATGATAAATCAGCACACGTGGCGGCTTTTTCGTCACTTTGCGCATAATCGGCTTACCATTGATGCGTACCTGATCCGTTGGCAAAATACGTTGACCGATATGCGCTGGCTCACCATTAACAGACACGCGCCCAGCCACAATCAGCTCTTCCATATCACGCCGCGAACCCAGACCCGCTTCCGCCAGCACCTTATGCAATTTAGGCGCATCATCATCCGCAGTCAGATC
>NZ_JAGSPN010000219.1 GCF_018139685.1 Cognatundibacterium luofuense | reverse complement strand
GTTTACTTCGATTTTATCATCATGGTTATTAAATAATCCGCATAACTATATGATTTCATTGACTTTATTTACGTTAACTAATTTTGCAAATTTAAATTGCTTAAAATTTGTGCTTGACAGACTGTGCATAAGTAACATTCACGAACACAGATTTTTGTGTTTCCCTACATACATTGTGAGTAATTGCTCCGCCCACAGCGCTGCGCCCACCGCGGAAGGATGGTAGCCATCAATCGCCATACAGCGCTTATCGCGCATGACAGGCATGGCAACATGGCACAGTTGTGGCGATGTCTGTAAGGAGCAAGCAACCAGCTCAGCCACAACACGATCCAGACTTGCTGCCTTGTAGCCGAGCACCTGGCGTAACGGAGCAGGTAAAGCTGGAAATTCAGCCA
>NZ_JAGSPN010000218.1 GCF_018139685.1 Cognatundibacterium luofuense | reverse complement strand
TGGCCTTATTACCTGCGACGTCCGGTGGGTGCAGCCGAACAGATATTATTTCACCGCCTGACGACAGCATTACCCGAGCATATCGTACTGACCCAGGTACAGATGTCGCGCATACTGGGAGTCAAAAAAGGTGCCAATCTGCTGGAATGGCATCAGCGTATTAACCAGCTGAGTTTTGACTATGTCATCTGCAAAAAAGATTTTTCAGTGGTGGCGGCAATCGAACTGAACGACGGAAGCGGTCGTACCCCTCATCACGAAACTGACTATCAAAAAGCCAAAGCCTGTAAAGATGCAGGCCTGCGACTGATACACTGGCACGTTAAACTATTACCGGATGAGGCTGCTATTCGTGCGGCCTTCTCTGAACCCGTAATCACACGTAGCGCGCATCCTGAA
>NZ_JAGSPN010000217.1 GCF_018139685.1 Cognatundibacterium luofuense | reverse complement strand
CAGGTACCGCCGAGTTCCCAGACCGGAAGAATTTTATTTTCTTTGAGTTTCCATATCTTGCCTTGGGCATCATAGTCGTCGCCAACTGCTACATTCCAGCTATCCTCGTCGAAGTACATGACTTTCTTCGGTGCGGAATGACGGAAACCTTGCTTGACTGTACCCTCAACAACCCAGACGCGGTGCAGCTCGTAGCGTTCCAGAGCAGGATTGATACTATTTTCCCGGAATGCGTCCTCAGGCTTGATCGAACCATCGTTGAACTTGAAGTTGTTATAGGAAATGTACATCTCTTTCTTTCCTAATAGCTTCCAGTCGAAACGATCCGGGTTGCCAAAATACAGATTGGTCGCATCAATAGGATATTGATTTTCAAAACCAATCACGGGCGCGTCATAGGCG
>NZ_JAGSPN010000216.1 GCF_018139685.1 Cognatundibacterium luofuense | reverse complement strand
GGCTAAATAGATGAAATTTAATCCTCATGAGATCATTCCCACAGCTTACGTGGGACGGGAGCAAGCGTACATAAAGCACTTGCTGCTTGATGGGTATCTTGAGCGGTTGCTTTACATCGTGGGATGGAGCGCCAATCTATTAGGACATGATGAAATCATTTTTGTTGATTGCTTTGCCGGTCCTTGGCAAGACGAAAGTAATGATCTGGGATCGACTTCAATTGCGATCTCGATGAATCTGCTGTCAAAAGTGCAGTACGCGCTCAAAGCCGTCAACAAACCGGTGAAGTTTCGCGCCGTCTACGTCGAAAAAAATGATCAGGCATTTGCCAGGCTAGAAAGCTTTTTGTCGAAAAACTCGCCGAGGAACGTGCCGACTTCAGCGATTCATGGTGATTTTACTGA
>NZ_JAGSPN010000215.1 GCF_018139685.1 Cognatundibacterium luofuense | reverse complement strand
ATCAGATGCTCAACGAGGTCTGATTCATCCGCATCAGAGATGGGATGAAAACACTGTATTTACTCAATCATCGCTTCTGTTAACAAGGATATCATCATGCGTAATTTTGACTTTGCCCCTTTATACCGTTCAGCTATCGGCTTTGACCGTCTGGCACAACTCTTCGATGATGCACAACGCAGTGACACAGCCAGCAACTACCCGCCTTACAACATAGAGCTGATCGCTGAAGATAAATATGCGATCACCATGGCGGTGGCTGGCTTTAGCCGTGAAGAGCTGGAGATAGAGAGCGAGCGCGATACACTGAAAGTAGTTGGTCGTCGTCACAAAGACGAAAGTCAGAGAAATTATCTGCACCGTGGTATCGCCGCACGTGATTTCGAACACCGCTTCCGCCTGGCA
>NZ_JAGSPN010000214.1 GCF_018139685.1 Cognatundibacterium luofuense | reverse complement strand
CCAGTGTGAAAGTAGGTCATCGTCAGGCTCCCTATAAGAAACCCCCGCTCTCGACAGAGGCGGGGGTTTTGCTTTGTGCGGTCGGAAAGCGGGAAAAGAACAAGAACTAAGCAAAGACCAGGTCAAAGTAAGCACCCGGTCAACACAGGTTGACTAGTCCTCATTTAAGCAGGCTTCCAGTTGTGTGGTAGTAGTTCGCCCATACGGCTGAATGGCTGTAATGGTAGTCTTTCCAGCACGTCTTTCATGTACCTGTAAGGATCGTGACCGTTGAGCCAGGCTGAATGAATCAGACTCATGATCGCCGCCGCACGTTTGCCTGCGCGCAGACTGCCGGCGAACATCCAGTTTTTTCGTCCCAATGCCACCGGACGAATCTGGTTCTCAACCCAATTATTATCAATC
>NZ_JAGSPN010000213.1 GCF_018139685.1 Cognatundibacterium luofuense | reverse complement strand
CGTGCAATCGCACGTCCCATCGCGACCCGCTGGCGCTGGCCGCCGGATAAATGCGCCGGTTTGCGATCCAGTAAATGGGTGATCTGCAAAGTCTCAGCGACCCGGTCTACGATTTTCTTTTGCTCTGCGACGGCGACCCGGCGTATGCCTAAGCCGAAAGAGATATTTTCACGTACCGTCATGGTCGGATACAAGGCATAGGATTGAAACACCATGGCGATATCACGCGACTTGGGCGGTACGTCATTGACGCAGCGATCGCCGATGTAAATGCCGCCTTCGGATACTGTTTCCAGTCCGGCGATCATATTCAGTAAGGTGGATTTGCCGCAGCCGGAACCGCCGACCAGGATCAGGAACTGACCATCTTCGATATCGAGATTAATCCCTTTCAAAATCTCCGCAC
>NZ_JAGSPN010000212.1 GCF_018139685.1 Cognatundibacterium luofuense | reverse complement strand
CTGGGTGTGGACAATTTATATATCGATGTGAGTGCAGAAGAAATCCCTATCATGGATGGCTCCGCCTCGTCTTTCGTGTATTTATTGCAGCAAGCCGGATTGCAGCAGCAGGATGCAGCTAAAAAATTTATCCGTGTATTGAAACCGGTCGAAATTCGTGAAGGCTCAGGTGCCAGTGAAAAGTGGGCGCGCCTGGAACCGTTTGATGGCTTCAAGCTACACTTTTTTATCGAGTTCAATCATCCGGCGGTCGATGGCACGGTACAGACTGCCGTGGTCGATTTTGAAAAAGTCTCGTTCGTGAAAGATGTGGCCAGAGCGCGTACTTTCGGCTTTATGCAAGATGTGGAAATGCTGCGTGGCATAGGACTGGCGCGTGGTGGCTCGATGGAAAATGCGATCGTGAT
>NZ_JAGSPN010000211.1 GCF_018139685.1 Cognatundibacterium luofuense | reverse complement strand
CAGCCTTAGTGCAGTCTCAGTGCAGCCTCAGTGCAGCCTCAGTGTTATAGCAGCTGTGGCACTGCGGCTCACAGCCTTACTCCTAATTGAATTCTCTATGATACGTTTGCAACAAGTCATTCTCGCCCGCGGTACCAAACCTTTATTTGACAGCGTTGACGTGACGCTCAACCCCGGCGATAAAATTGGTCTGATCGGCTCCAATGGCGCGGGTAAGTCCAGCCTGTTCGCGATGCTGCGTGGAGAATTACATCCGGATCAGGGCAGTATAGAATTTCCAGCTAAATGGCAACTGGCGCACGTGGCGCAGGAAACACCGCCGCTGGAACGCAGTGCAATTGACTACGCGATTGATGGCGACGTCACCCTGCGTAAGCTGGAAGCCGAATTAGCCGCGCTGGAAGCAC
>NZ_JAGSPN010000210.1 GCF_018139685.1 Cognatundibacterium luofuense | reverse complement strand
AAATAACTGATAGAACTAAGGTCAAATTTGATACGAGGCGCAGCAAGCTCGTTAAATGCTTAGCGTAGTGATGTCATTGTAAGCCCCGCATTAGCGATATCTGTGCTGATTACGCATCTTTAGCAGTGCTGGAAACAAAACTGCTTGCCTGAAAAAATTAAGCTAACGTAACAGTAAGTTAATATTCTTACTCACTGATTACATGTCCATTGTTATTGCGCCTTATCATCCGGCAGACGCAGCTGGCCAGAGATCAGCCGTGGACAGGGTGTCGCGTAAGACCGGGAACGAGGTGCTTGTATTCTGCATCATCCAGATTGGCGCGTAGCTTGTCGGCAGTAGCCCACAAGTTTTTTGGATGTCATCGATCAAGTAATTTGGCTTAAATAGCATGACAAAATACTACCG
>NZ_JAGSPN010000209.1 GCF_018139685.1 Cognatundibacterium luofuense | reverse complement strand
CCAACTCACGGATCTGGCGGCTCACGCCGGGTTGAGAGGTGAACAGCACATTCGCGACTTCGGTCAGATTAAAACCGCGCCGTGAGGCTTCGCGGATAGAACGTAATTGTTGAAAATTCATAGCATCTTCCTTTTGGAAACTGCGCAAAACTGTCCTGCTGGCCTTATAACGCCAAGCCGTAACAATTTTGCTTCAGTCTTTATTTGTTTATTGTTGGCAGACGGGGCCGCGTTGCAGATTTGCCGTACTTATTGTTGATTGACAAAAACATGCAAACGGCGCGGGCGCAGCACCAGTGCCTCACCGACTTTCAGATTCAGAGACTGATAGCGCTCGCTGGAAATCATGGCTTCCACCAGATCGCCGTTGTCATCGCGTTCCAATTCCAGCTGCGCCAGCGGACCGATG
>NZ_JAGSPN010000208.1 GCF_018139685.1 Cognatundibacterium luofuense | reverse complement strand
CCCAGGCTGCCACTGTTTATTTCTTTCCACGAGTTGTCTTTGTCATCGTGTTTGTAGAGGATACCTACGTATTTTTCGTTGTTACCTGACGCATATCTTGGCTGGCCATATTTATCAAAGGTAAATTTCAGGCCAGGTACTGGAATATCCGCTACAGTCTTTCGGGCGGCGTTATTGGCGTTGATTTGCAATACTGTGCTGTGATTGTTGCTCCACTTATGCTCTTCCAGAAAAAACTGTCCGTTTGTATTTTTGGGAATAAAAGCAATGCTGCCAAATCCATGGTCATCATCGTACCTGTCGCCCTTAGAGGATTGTGCAAACATGTTGTAACCGTACAGGTAGTCCTGTTTTTTTCCATCCAAATTAAATGCCAGTATTTCTCCAGTCCACATAGGTGCTTCCTGCG
>NZ_JAGSPN010000207.1 GCF_018139685.1 Cognatundibacterium luofuense | reverse complement strand
CGAGCTTAGTCAGATTCACCGAAGTCACGGCCCCTTCCTTCAGGTGAGGGTTCGCCTGCAGCCTCTGCCTCTCCTTCTCCCGGAATGCCAAGATGGAGTTTACAACCTTATGCAACTTCTCAGCTGCTGTATCTTCAATGAAGCGTGAGGCATGGCCTGGCTTCCCAGTGCTGGTAACCCGTATCCACCAAGGACTCCGTTCACTATAAAAAACGGTGAAGGCATCAGTGGGGTTGGCCAGGCCCTCATCCAGAGCAAAGCCTGCCCGCAGAGCCTGGAACTCAGGCCTCTTCACAAACAACTCCATCCCCTTGTGACCTCCGACCTCCTCGTCAGGCACAAATGTCATGTGGATGGTTCTGGGGAACCGGTGGCCCTCGCTCTTCAGCCTTCTCACGGCCTCCAGGTA
>NZ_JAGSPN010000206.1 GCF_018139685.1 Cognatundibacterium luofuense | reverse complement strand
GTATTCACACCCGGAAAAAAATTGACGCGGTATTTCGCGAGTTCTTTCACAAAGCCCGGCATGTCACGCGGATTGGGAATCAAGACATTCATCGCGCCCCAACGCATCCCCATGAGCATGCAGGCATTCAATGCCAGGATGTGATACAGCGGCAAAGCGCAGACGGTGACCAGCGCGCCTTTTTCAGCTTCATGGCGCATCGTAGGCCCTGCCCAGGCATCGTTTTGCAGCATGTTGGCGATCACATTCCTGTGCGTCAGCGTTGCACCTTTAGACAAACCCGTTGTGCCGCCGGTGTATTGCAGGAAAGCGATATCGGTATGCGTGACCGCTACTTCTTGCAAACTCAGTTTTGCGCCCTGCGCCAGCGCTGTGCGAAAGCGGATGGAACCCGGCAAACAGAAGGCTGG
>NZ_JAGSPN010000205.1 GCF_018139685.1 Cognatundibacterium luofuense | reverse complement strand
CTTGGCGCGGATAAGGTACGCGCGATCATGATGCCTTCACCTTACACAGCAGATATTTCCCTCACAGATTCACGTGACATGGTGCAGCGCCTTGGTGTTCGCTATGATGAATTGTCTATCAGTCCTTGTTTTGATGCCTTCCGCGCTACTTTGCAACATGAGTTTCAGGGATTAAAAGAAGACACGACTGAAGAGAATATTCAGGCGCGCATACGTGGCACCTTGCTGATGGCCATGTCGAATAAATACGGTTCGATAGTGTTGACCACTGGCAATAAGAGTGAAATGGCAGTCGGATACTGCACGTTGTATGGTGATATGGCGGGTGGTTTTGCCGTGATTAAGGATATCGCAAAGACGCTGGTATATCGCCTTTGTGCTTACCGCAATCAGATTTCTGAAGTAATCCC
>NZ_JAGSPN010000204.1 GCF_018139685.1 Cognatundibacterium luofuense | reverse complement strand
GCAGGATACGCGAACGAAAGTGCAGGCTCCATCGGTGCAACAAACATTCAACGACATCGGGAATTTTTCAGGCTGGTTTGCTATTCATGCAAGTAAGTCATGCTATGATCAGCGAACTTGCTTGATTGCAATCATTCGCTCAGCAATGATTTTCCGCTGCTAGTGCAAGTTTCCAAGCCAGATCCATAACATCACTGACGCGATTTTGCGCCGGCTCTATTTTTCTTCTGATTGAAAGTACTTCACTATGCGCAGTTTGCTTATCTTTGCTTTTCTCCTCAGTCTTAGCAACCCAATGTGCTACGCGAATGAACCCGAGTCAGTCAAGCAGCCCGAACAGCCAGTAACGGCTGATATAAAGCTAAAAAAAATCAATATTCTCGACCACTGCATGGCAGCCAAATATCCAAAA
>NZ_JAGSPN010000203.1 GCF_018139685.1 Cognatundibacterium luofuense | reverse complement strand
AACTGCTGGTGCGCGAGCGTCTGCAACAATTGCGTCTGAGCGGACCCGTGATTGCACTGGAACTGGAAGTGACAGAGACCGCAAAGCGCCAGTTACACAGCGAGGATTTATTTCCCCAACCGGGCGGCAAACCCGAAGACCATCAGCGCCTGCTCTCGCTGCTGGTGGCCAGACTGGGCGAACATCAGGTATTACAGGCAGCACCGCTAGCCGATTACCGGCCTGAAATCGCCAATCAATGGGTCTCCGTGCTGCATAAAAAGTCCGCGCAAGCTTATGCCACGGCCAGTGCCGCTCATGCCTTTCTGCGCCCGGTCTGGCTGCTGTCCCAGCCACTGGCGCTGACACTGCGCCAGCATCAACCCTGGTATGCAGGATCGGTGCTGACCCTCATTTCACCGGCCGAACGCATA
>NZ_JAGSPN010000202.1 GCF_018139685.1 Cognatundibacterium luofuense | reverse complement strand
CGGAGAAACCGCATCATACAAGGCCAGCGATTCCTGATCAAAGGGCAGCAACTGCCCCATCAATTGCTCAATATACGTCTTCACCGAAGCAATCTGTAAGCGCAGAAAAGCCTGCCGCGCTTTTTGCTCTACATCGCTGTCAGACAGCGCAGCGATGCGCCCCAATAAGTCAGCGGCCTGCTGCTGCAACTGCGCCAGCGGCAAGTGCTGTGCCTCATCGCGCCAGGCCTGCGGCCCGATGTAGGCATCGACGTAGCCGGGATCATGCAAACCGACGGCAAGGACTAGCCGGACATAGGCTTCAGCAATGGTAGAAAGTTCTGACATGGGTGACCCTTAGCAAAAACCGCTGAGAAAAAACACTGACTAAGAAATACTGAATAAGGAAATAATTTCCGTTTAGCATTGTGTATA
>NZ_JAGSPN010000201.1 GCF_018139685.1 Cognatundibacterium luofuense | reverse complement strand
GCATCATCTGATGGCGACACCCGATAACAAGTCGCTCATCGTGGCCAATGCGGTCGGTGATGAACTGGTGTTCCTTGATCCTAAGACCGGTCAGATTCAGCGTCGTATCAGCGATATCGCCGATCCGTATCAGATTGGTTTTTCACCGGATCAAAAATGGTTTGTGTCGAATTCCTTGCGCCTGGACCGCGTCGATTTTTACCGCTATGACGGCAAGGACCTGAAACTGGCGAACCGTGTGCCGCTCGCGAAACTGCCTAGCCACATGGCCTTTGATGCGGCCAGCACGACCGTGTTCATTACCCAACAGGGCAGCGATCAGGTGTCGGCGATCGATCTGGCGACCCAAAAAGTCAAATGGACTATTCCGGTTGGCAAGCTGCCAGCGGGTATCGTGATGACGCCGGACGATAAA
>NZ_JAGSPN010000200.1 GCF_018139685.1 Cognatundibacterium luofuense | reverse complement strand
ACCCGTGAACGCAGTAAAGCAGCTGAACAACACAACTCTTTACACAAGGGGCAGCCAACAAATTCCCATTGGCTGAGTGCAACGAATACCGACATATCCTGTTTGAGCAACGTTACGCAGTTGCGGAAACATGCTGATTCATCTTTTGGAATTCGGCGAGTCGCAAACCGGGAAGAAAATAATGAAGCAAACGCCCTGCATTACCATTAATCTCTGCCCGGTTTATCGATAGCATATGTCAGCATGCCGGACAATTAAGCACCTCTGCATTGCATCAAAGCGATACAAACATATCGATACTGACCACATGTATTACGACGTTATACAGCTGGCAAACTTTAATAATTTACTATGACAGTATATTCTGCCATGTACACGCCGCCTGCCGCCGCCCCAAAAACACTGGCGCGTTGTG
>NZ_JAGSPN010000199.1 GCF_018139685.1 Cognatundibacterium luofuense | reverse complement strand
GATGCACAGACTGAAAACTGGCGCGCTGCTGCGTGCATCGGTCATGCTGGGCGCTATCTGTGGCAAATTACCCGATGCGACAGAAACAGAAGCGTTGCATGCGTATGCGGGTGCCATCGGTCTCGCCTTTCAGGTAGTGGACGATATTCTGGATGCGACTGCGGACTCAGCCACTCTGGGTAAAACCGCAGGAAAAGATGCTGCCGATAACAAGCCGACTTATGTGAGCCTGCTTGGTCTGGATGCCTCACGTCAACTGGCTGGCCAATTGTGCCGTGACGCTCATGAGGCCCTGTTGCCCTTTGGTGAGAAGGCACACTACTTGCATGATCTGGCCGATCTGATCGTACAAAGACAAGCGTAAACCGCGACCCACTATGACTAGCTTATTACAACAAATTCAATCTCCGGCGGA
>NZ_JAGSPN010000003.1 GCF_018139685.1 Cognatundibacterium luofuense | reverse complement strand
CTGCAAGTGCGTGCTGCCATCTTGAATCGCTTCAGCATGCTGGGCCGTCCATGCACGGTGGCGGTGGCGTAAATCGGTCTGGGGGAAGGGGTGTCTCGACCTGTTCAGGATTTGTGCAACAGCGCCCAATTTCAGAGATATAGTATTTTTCATTTTCGAACTTGATATTGCAAACGAAGTTAACCTTAATCTTCTACCTCTTAGCTTTTCAGCGCCACCAGATCCGATTTCATTTATAGGCTCAAGCGTCGAAAAGAAGCCAGCGGTGCTTGAATTTCTTTCCGCGATATCACAAACAACAAAAGAACTTGAAGATAACGAAATTGATACTGGAAGATTTTTAACCATCTTTAAAGTCAATCTTCAATCAACCAAAAAGATTAAATCAGCAGATATTATTGTTGGAGTAAATGGAGATGAACATGAATCAATTTTATTGGTATCAAAACATATAGATCCAAATAAATCGCATCCATTATTAAGAAAGGCAATATTAGCCGAAATAGGTAGCAACATTCGAGGTCAAAAATTTAATAGCCATGTTTTCGACGCCATAATATTTCACCACAAAATAAAAGACAATGAAATTTATTGCTGGAAAAATCAAAATCATAATACTTACCAATATTCACCTCAACTAATCGCCTTTCTTAAAAAACTTACAAGTGATCAAATATTAGAGTCAGTAAGGTTTTATAGAGAAAGAAATCGCTAATTAATTTCCTTTCTTATAACCCCAGCCAGCCATTCCCCGCTGGCTTTTTCTTCGCCCTGATGCAGCATCGCGTATTGCAAATGGCTGTCGAGCAAAAGGTATAAGTCCAATGGCGATAAGGGGCTGGTGGTGCCGCGCAGGTGCTTTAGTTTGTTCAGGAAGACGGCGCACAGGTCGATTAATTGTTGTTCGGTCTGATGCAAGACCTCGCGGAAGGCGGTGTCGAACATAGCTTGCGCTTTGAGGTCGTACCACAGGCGGTGCAGGGATTGCGGTTCAGTGGCGATGGCGGTGAAGACCTGAACGGCGGTGTTGATTAGCTGATCGGCGTCGTCGGCTTGCAGTAAGGTGGTGTGCAGTTGTGCGATGAAGCCGGATTTATACAATTGCAGCGCTTCGATCAGCAGTGCTTGTTTATCGCTGAAATAATAGTGGATGAGGCCCAGCGACATACCGGCGCGGCTGGCCAGATCGCGCAGATTCAGCGCGGCAAAACCTTTTTCTGCCAGCAGCAACAGCGCCTGTTGCAGTAATTCCTGTTTTTTCAGCGCGCTTTTTTTGGGTGCTTTCGCGCGCTGTGACGCTGATTTTACTGTCGGTTTTACTGCTGGCTTTACTTCCGTTTTTACCGCAGGATTTTCTGCTGATTCTTCTGCGTTCGTCATCGCAACATCCATTTCAACAGCCATTCAAACCGCGCAGTATACGGTGCCTGCGCCAGCCATGTCAGGTTCAGGCGCGACTGATACAGCACCGGTTTCAGTTTAGAGAAAGTATCGAAACCTTCGCGTGCGTGGTAAGCGCCCATGCCGCTGGGGCCAACGCCGCCGAAAGGCAAGTCGTCCTGCGCGATATGCAGCAGCGTGTCATTCACCGTTACACCGCCGGAAATGGTGTTGTTCAGCACGGTATTGATTTCAGATGTATCGCGGCCAAACGCATACAGCGCCAGCGGGCGCGGACGCTGGTTGATGCGGGTAATCGCTTCCGGCAGGCTGCGATAGGTTTCCACCGGCAGCACCGGCCCGAAAATTTCTTCCTGCATCACCGTCATCTGATCCTGCACGCCGGTCAGCAATACCGGCGTCATCTGACGCGGGCTGTACTGCATTGCGCCCTGCCCCAGTTGGTGCGCCTGCGCGCCCTGATCCACTGCATCCTGCACCAGATGTTGCAGGCGCTGGTAATGGCGCTCAGACACAATCGCGGCGTAATCCTTGCCTGCGCGTTCTGCCGGATACAGGCTACTAAATACTTCACCGGCGATGCGGATAAAAGCGTCGCGCTGCGCTTCCGGCAGCAATACATAATCGGGTGCGATGCAAGTCTGGCCTGCATTCACGCATTTACCGCGCAGTATTGCTTCGGCGGCTTTACGCAAAGCGGCTTCGCTGCCGTCGCCAGGACAAATCAGCGCGGGCGATTTACCACCGAGTTCCAGCGTCACCGGTGTCAGATGGGTACTGGCAGCGCGCATTACCTCATGCCCGACCTTGGTAGAACCGGTGAACAGCAAATGATCAAACGGTAACTGGCTGAAACCCTGTGCGATGGCAGCATCGCCATTGATCACGGCGACTTCTTCGGGTGCAAAATACCGGGCGATCAGGCGTTCAAACAGCGCTGCAAATGCCGGTGTCAGTTCCGGCATTTTGATCATGGCGCGGTTGCCTGCGGCCAGTGCCGCAGTCAGCGGGCCGATTGCCAGAAACAAGGGATAATTCCACGGCACCATGATGCCAGCCACACCCAGCGGTTGCGGCAACAGGCGGGAACGGGCCGGTAAAAACCAGAATCCCGTGCGACGGCGACGCGGTTTCATCCAGCTGCGGCCATGTGATAAGGCATGGCTGATGCCTGCCAGCGACGGGAACACTTCCAGCAAGCGGGTTTCTTCCTGCGGACGGTAACTGAAGTCAGCACTGATCGCTTCCGCAATCTCGGACTGATGCTGTTTCACCAGCGTACGCAAACGCTGCAAACGATCACGCCGCAACTGCCACGGCGGACACATTTCTTTGCCGTAAGCTGTTTTCTGCGCTGCCAGTATCGCTTCCATCGCCGCCTGTTGTACCGCTGTTTCTGCCCGCTGATGCATGTTCATCCCCGCCGTGTTGACTGTATTGGTACGCCTATTCTGCACTTTTTTGGACATTTGTCCAAATTTTTAAAAACAAAGCTACACAGAGACAACTCTGTTGCGCTGGCAGCAATGTTGCATTTTTATGCAGATTTCCGCGTTTACATGTAACTTTAAAAACAATTCCTCTATGATCCGACTCTTGGCCAATCCGCCAATTCCCCATAAAAATCATAAGGAAACCGCATGAGCGCACTCGTAATCAAAGAATGGAAAGCTGATCAGAAACCGGTCGATAGTGCTAACAATTACGTCAGCATTACCGGCCGCAAAGGCGGGCTGGTGGCATGGCTGTTATCGCTGGTCAAAATTGACCCGACCACCACGATACGCGTCAGTCCGGAACGACTGGAATTTGCGTCCGGCTCCATCGAAGGCAACGAGGCGCGCATTATTCCGCTGCAAAATATTTGCTCCAGCTATTACGGTTATCACAAGCCGTGGAAATCGGCGGCCGGTATTTTCGGGTTCTTCCTGTTTTTTGCATTCTCCGTGCTGAACAGTCATGCCCGTGAAGGCAGTTCCGGTGCCAGCGATTTCTTTCTGGTAGCGGGTATCGGTTTTATCATCGCCGCTATTTATTATTTTCTGAACCGCCAGCTGACACTGGGTTTCGTGGAAACCAGCGGCCTGGTCAACGGCATCCGCTTCAAACGTTCTGTGATTGAAAACATTGACCTGACACCGGAGCAGGCGCATGCGGTTTGCGTGATCGTGCAAAACCTGATCGAAGAAAAAGAAAAGCGGATGTACGGCCGCTGATTTCTTAACGCTGAATCTGCAACAGACCACTGCGTCCGGCATCGTTTGTGCCGGACGTTTTCTTTTATACTCGCCGCATCTCCGCTCCTTCCGGCCAACATGAATTCAAGCACAACACCCAGGATTTCCTTTACTGAAGCGGCGCGCTTCTGGGCGTGGCTCGGACTGGTCAGCTTTGGCGGACCGGCCGGACAAATTTCGCTGATGTATCAGGAGCTGGTCGAGCGGCGACGCTGGATTTCGCCTGCACGCTTCACCCATGCGCTGCATTACTGCATGTTGCTGCCGGGGCCGGAGGCACAGCAGCTAGCTACCTATCTGGGCTGGCTGATGCATAACACGCGCGGGGGCGTGCTGGCCGGTGTCTGCTTTATCCTGCCTTCGTTCGTGTTGCTGAGCACGCTGGGCTGGCTATATCTGCGCTTTGGCAATCATCCGCTGATGCACAGCGCATTCGACATGCTGAAGCCGGTGGTACTGGCGATGATTCTGCATGCAGCATGGAAGATAGGTCAAAAAACGATGGAACATCCGCTGGGCTTGCTTCTGGCGCTGGGCAGCCTCGCGGGTGTCAGCTGGCTGCAATTGCCGGTGCCAGCGGTGCTGGCGATTGCGGCACTGACCGGCTGGCTTTATAAGATGCCTGCCAGCAGCGGTCACAAAACCGGACAAACATCTGCCGGCCCCGCCATCATTGATGATCATTCCCCGTTGCCTGAGCATGCACGCTGGCAATGGCCGCGTGCAGCGCGCATTGTGGTGTGCTTTCTGCTGTTATGGTCAGCACCGCTGCTGACACTGATCGCTGCGCTGGGCTGGACGCATGCGTATACGCAGATGGGCTGGTTCTTTACCAAAGCGGCATTCATGACCTTTGGCGGTGCGTACGCCGTAATGCCGTATGTGGCAGATGCGGCGGTGCGCCAGTTCGGCTGGATCAGTGGTGCGCAAATGCTGGATGGCATGGCACTGGGCGAAACCACGCCCGGCCCGCTGATTATGATTGTGTGCTTCATCGGTTTTCTGGCAGGCGGACAATTGCCGCTTGCGGCGCTCGGTATGGCGCCATCGGGATTGCTGGCGGCGGCGATTGTGGTCTGGTTCACCTTCTTACCATCGTTTTTATTTATTCTGGCCGGTGCACCGCTGATCGAAACCACCCGCCATCTGCCATCGCTGCATAGTCCGCTGAATGCGATTGGCGCTGCGGTTTCCGGCCTGATTCTGCACTTAACTCTGTACTTCGCCGTGCCGGTGCTATTCCCGCAAGGCTGGCAAGCGCCCGACTGGAGCAGCATTCTGATCTGCATTGCAGCCGCCGCCCTGTTGTTCAGTAAAAAAATCAACGCCCTGCCCCTGATTGGCCTCGCACTACTGACAGGAGTGTTACGTGCTGGATGGCACATGCTGAACTGAGGCCATCCGTTATGCAAACATCGTCATTTGACGTTTGCGGACAGCCTGACTTTCTGCCGGCGACAGCGGGATTGCTGTGCTGGACTCCGCATTTCGGGTGTTTTCGGGGTATTTTGCGGGTATTTTCAGCCCTGTCGGTGGCAGCCAGCCTGCATAGCACGAAATCAGCCCGTACCAGCCCGTGTCGAAAACGGATAAGGATACAATACGGTCCTTCACAAAGCGACGTATCCGGCTGTGCTTTAGCTGCCACGAAAGACATGACTATTTCTATTTCAACGAATCTGAAAATCAGCGCGGCTGCGCAAGAAAACGCACTGAGTAAGGATCTGAAACGCTTCAATACGCTGATCGAGGAAATTGATACATACCGGCAGACACTGGCTACGCTGAAAGCAGATATCACCGCATTTGACGTGGTTTTTGCCCATGAATATTACCCTCAGGTACGGGCCATTGACGCGTTAAAAGTGCAGCTGATCAAACAGATTGATCAGACCGCCGGACAGACACAAATCAATAAACGACTTGAGAAAATCATCGGCGAATTGATTTACAGCCTCGGCAAAGAGATACTGGATACCGACAGTGAACCGGCGCTGAAGGCCATATTTTCATACTGGTGCAATATCGATATTGATCAGGAACACAGCGCTGAAAAAGGCTACGCAGAGCAAAACTTGCAGGATGAACTGAAAACGGTGACGGATGATGCTGATACCGGCCAGCAAGAACAGGCGCAATCTGCAGCAGAGATTGCAGAGGAAAACGCAGACGACGCCGCAAC
The DNA here is from genome assembly GCF_018139685.1 of Cognatundibacterium luofuense. Lineage (GTDB taxonomy): Bacteria > Pseudomonadota > Gammaproteobacteria > Burkholderiales > Burkholderiaceae_D > Undibacterium > Undibacterium luofuense. Next base: position 342,216 of record NZ_JAGSPN010000003.1, on the reverse strand, counting down.
TGAAGCAGAGAACGCAAAACGCGAACATGCACGCCGCCGGCAAGCAGCAAAGCAAGCCCGTATTGAACAACAGGAAAAGGAAGTCAGTCTGTCGATACGCGAAGTCTATCGTAAGCTGGCCAGCATGCTGCATCCGGACCGCGAACAGGATGAGCAAAAGCGCATTGAAAAAAATAGCCTGATGCAGGAAGTCAATGCCGCGTATGACGCACGGGACTTGCTACGGCTAATGGAATTGCAACTCAGGCTGGAGCAAATTGACCAGCAGCATCTTGCCAGCCTGAGCAAAGAAAAATTACAGCATTACCTGCAGGTACTGGCGGAACAGGAAAAGGAATTGCGCTCTGAAATTCAGTATATGACCGACACATTCCGGCAGCGCTACAACATTTCCCGTCACGAAAAAATCAGTGTGCAGGTGAACCAACTGAAAAAAGAGGCAAAAAACCTGCAAAAGATCGTCACGGCACTGGACAGAGACATTCGGTTTCTGCAGCAAACCGGCGATATCAACATGATGCTGTCTGCGTTCGGATATCACTGAGCCTGGCAGCCAGATTTCAGACACCGTACACCAGCACGGCAAAACTCCTCCAACTGTCCGCATTGAATGCCGCACTGCACTGCTCACAAAATGTGCCGGATTCGTCATCCGGCGATTTCGGACAGCCAGACTTTCTGCCGACGACCGCCAGACTGCTGTGCTGAACACCGCATTTCAGGTGTTTTCAGGCTGAAAAAGCCAGTCCAAAGCTGTTCTTTGGCTGTTCTTTGGCCGTTTTTCAGAACTGCTCCGGCATGACGACAGCTGTTATCCATGACAAAAACTGATCGTACAAACAGAAAAAGCCGCACGAGCGCGGCTTTTTCTGATGTGAACGGCCTTGCAGAATTAAGCTTACTGCGCCGGATAACTGACTTTCAGCGCGTAGTTACCTGCCGCGTAGCCACTGACCAGTACATAAACATCGGTATTGGTGGTGCTGTTGACGCTACAGTTTTCGGTAGAGCTGGAACCGTCCGATTTGCAATCGTAGGTAGTGGTGGTTGGCACCGACACTTTACGTACGTACAAATCCATATCACCGGTACCGGTCGTGCTGGCCGTCAGTGTGCCGCCGGCTTTCAGTTTAAACGGGCCGAAACTCTTGCTCTGGCCTTTGGTCAGGCTGCCGCTGAAGTTTTCGACTTTGTCGCCCACTGCAGGGCCGTCACTGGCCAGTTCCACCGCGAATGACAAACCAAGACGTGCGAATTTCAGCGAATGGTCAGCATTACCGCCCGCATTCTGGAAAGTGTCGTTGGCGGTGTGAATATTCGGATTATCTTGTGTAAACGCCGTTTCAAACGGCATCGATGCCGGATAACCCTGGTTGTACCAGGATGCATGATCGGAACAACCATAGCCGCATTTGTCGTAACCGATTTTCAGGGTCGGCTGATAAGTCGTGATCAGATTCGCGACAAACTGATTCTGTGCGCTGTCGGTGTAATCGGTGTACAGATAAATATCGAGCGGCGAACCTTTGTAATTGGTCATATCCAGCTGCATCACACCGACCACATTCGCATTTTTCGCCTTGAAGCTGGCGGCGATATCTTTCGAGCCAAGCAAACCGACTTCTTCCGCGGCATAGCCAATCAGCTTAATTGTGCGGCGTGGTTTGTAGTTATTGGCCAGCATCGTGCGCAGAATTTCCGTCAGACTGGCAATGCCGGAGGCATCATCGTCCGCACCCGGTGCGAGGGTGGTTTCTGTCGTGCCATTCAGATTAATCGAATCCAGATGCGCGCCCAGCACCACGGTTTCCGCCGCGTTGTCGGTACCATTGATCGTCAGGATCACGGATTTTTGCGGGTAGCTGCTGTGCGTGAACTGCTCCACCAGAATATCGCTGCGGGCGCTGCTCATGGTTTTCCATTTGTTCAGCAACCAGTTCGAGGCATTCGTACCAGCAGTGGTTTTGTAATAACGGTTCGTGAAGTTGGATAAATCGATAATGGTTTGCGCGATATTCGTCGCCTGCATTTGCGCAACCATAGGGCTGACAATCGTTTGATTGTCAATGGTATAAGAAGGACGAGCCAGTGCCGCCAGTGTTTTTGGCTGCGCATACAGCGCGGTAACGGCTTCTTCCTTACTGCTGTGCTGAATGAAGCCACCGCAACGGTTCAGCTTCTGATGCACGATGCCGGACAGTTTCAGCAACTGGGTCTCGCTCAGTTGCACCACATGGACCGCTTCGCTGTGATGGGTTGCCGCTTTGAATCCGGCTACCGATTGCTGACTGTTTTGCACAGAACGTACAGCAGGGATCGCTTGCTGTAATTGCTGGAATGCCGTGTCTCCGAGGGTAATCCAGACGGTTTTGTCCGCCGCAAATCCGGACTGGCTGAACGCCATTCCAGCAGCGACGATCAGTGCTGCTTTTTTTAATTGATGCATAGACCGCTTCTCCATATTTGAACATTCAAAATGCGGCGTGCCGTGCTCTCGTGAAGACAGCCCGCCGTACGGGATTGCACTGGTTAGGGCGTGATTACTGATCGTGCAGCAATCTTGGATGTTTGTTTTCGCCCGCGGTCAGCATACATTCGGTCAGCATAAAAGCTGACAATTTGTCTTACAAAACGGGAAATTTTTCTGAATGACGTTGTGACAATGATGCACTTTGTATCTAGAACTCATTTCATCAATAGCCACGAGTGCGAACGCGAGTTGCCGGGATGCAGTGCGCGGCGCCGTTGCGCAGCACAGGCTGGTGCCTGCGCAAGCGACGCAACAAAGCAATGCGCCCGGCACCTCCGTTCCCGGAGGGTTTGCCTCATAGCGCACGCTGGACAGCGTTGGACGCGTTGTGAATAGCACCGCTATTCACTGCCTCGCCCCCTTGCAGGGCGCATGTGCGCTGGTAAGCGCACATCGTTACGCAGGCATGCAGCTTTGCTGCATGAATTTCCTGCTACACCCTTGCCAGCCCGCGCTATGAGACAAACGCATCTCGCGGGTATTGATGAAATGAGTTCTAAGCGTCAGAGTTGCATCAGGGTGTAACCAGAGTGCAAACGTTTGCGTAAAAATTCAGCAAAAATAGAACACACGGATTGTGCGGTATATGACACAGTTTTTAACAATAACGCATAAAATTGCATTCTATTAAACATTTCTCTCGTGAAATGTCAGGGTTAATATATAATCTCGAAATTCTGATAAGACTTTGACAGATTCCGTATTCCTACTATGCCTTCCAGCCTCAAAAAACAGGTGCTTCGCCCGCTACAGTCTTCATGGCTGTATTTGCGCTGGCTTGATCACCAGATTGCGCAGCTGAAGGAAGAGATCGATGCCTTGCATGAGCAGGCTCGCTCGCAGAGTGTACTGATCGACAGAAACCGTCAGCTGACTCAGCAATGGAAGAGTTTTTCCGAAGAAGCCAAAGCTCAGGGACAAAATACCTACCGCGAGTTTTGCGAAAGCACGCATCAGAATTTATCGGATACCAGCCGTTTATACGTCTCTGAATTTCTGCGCGTACGGCTGCAAATTCAGCGTCAGGAAAATCAGCTGCGCCAGTTACAGCAGCAAAAACAGCAAATCAACGCAGCGCCGCAAGCTGAGTTCCGCTCTCTGCAGGACGAAATGTATCCGTCCGGCCGCAGCACAGTTTAATTCCCTCTCTTTTCTTTACAGCGCCCGCTCACAACGGGCACTGCTGTATTTCGTTACACGACTGCACGAAACTTCCGCCAAACTGTATGGTCTGATAAAACCGCGTGAATTTCACGCCCACGGTTTTCTGTCAGCGTCTGCCTCGCGACGCTTTCTACAAGGTCTGTTATGCAAAAAAATCTTCCGGCAGGTTCTGCCAATTCATCCATTGAACCCGAAGCCCCGCAACGTCGTCAGCTCCTGAAAGGTGCTGCGCTGGCCGGTTTGTCCGGCGGCTTGTTCGCCGCCACCGGCACAACAACAGCCGCGGATCAGCTGGTAAAAGCAACGAGTCTGGATGCCAAACTGAAGCAGCATATCCAGAATGTGGTGATTATTTATCTGGAAAACCGCAGCTTTAATAATCTGTTCGCCAACTTTCCGGGTCTGGCAAAACCCTTGTCCGGATTGAGTGCTGACGCGTATCTGCAAAAAGACCGTGATGGCAGTGTTTTGCCGCAGTTACCGAAAATCTGGGGCGGCATGGTGCCGCGCAGCCAGAACATCGGTGGCAAACAGTATTCGATTGGCGAAGACAAAATTACCGGCCTGGAAAATGCGCCGTTCACACTGAAAGATGAAACCGGCAAACCATTACCGGAATCCGTCATCACCCGCGATCTATGCCATTTGTTCTATCAGAATCAGATGCAGATCAACGGTGGAAAAAATGATCAGTTTGTCGCCTTTGCTGACTCCGGTGCGCTGGTCATGGGTTATTACGGACAAACCAGTCGCAATCTGGGATTGTGGAAAGTCGCGGAAGAATACACGCTGTGCGATCACTTCTTTATGGCAGCGTTCGGCGGTTCTTATCTGAACCATCAGTTCCTGATTTCCGGCCGCACACCGGAATACTTCCACGCAGCGACGACAGCCGCAAAACGTAAGATCGCCGTCACGGAAGATGGCCCGGCTGGCACACGTCTGGCGCTGGATCCGAATTCGCCAAAATCTGCGCTGGAAGGCAAACCAAAGTATGTCAACGACGGTGCGATTACGCCGGATGGTTATGCGGTCAACACCATGGCACCACCTTACCAGCCAAGCTATATCAAACCCGCACCGGGCGGCGATCCGCTGCTCGCAGATCCAGCCGATCAATCCACACTGCCACCGCAAACTTACGACACGATTGGCGATCTGTTGTCACGCAAGGGCATCAGCTGGGCCTGGTACGGCGCGGCATGGCAGGCGGCCCTCGAATACCGTGGCGGCGGTGAAAAACCGAACTTCCAGTATCACCATCAGCCATTCAATTACTTTCAGCAATTTGCGCCCGGCACGGCGGCACGTGCGGAACACTTGCGTGATGGCGGAACCGGAGACAGTCCGATGTCCAACCGCTTCCTCGCTGATGCGGTTGCCGGTAAATTACCAGCGGTCACCTTTTACAAACCACAGGGCAATCTGAACCTGCATGCAGGCTATTCGGATGTGGAATCGGGCGATCAGCACGTCACTAATATTCTGGAACATCTGAAAAAAAGCCCGCAATGGAAGAGCATGCTGGTCATCATTACGTTTGATGAAAACGGTGGCTGGTGGGATCACGTCGCACCGCCAAAAGGTGATCGCTGGGGGCCGGGTTCCCGTATTCCGGCGATTATTGTGTCGCCGTTCGCCAAGAAAAAGCATGTGGATCATAACTTTTACGACACCACATCCATCATGCGTTTCCTGACACGCCGCTTTGATTTGCCTTTACTGGAAGGATTAAAAGTCCGTAATGCTGCATTTGAAGCTCAGCGCGCTTTGCCGCCCGGTGATCTGACCAGCACACTGAAATTCTGATTTCATTGCAGTTGCACTCTGAATAAAAAAGCGGTCTTCATCGGATTGAAGGCCGCTTTTTTGCTGTGCGTCATCAGACATCACGCCGACGCATATCTTACATTCACAGAAAGAATTGGTTGACTTTGCTGCGGCGCAGTATAGTTACACCTGTCTCCTCCAAAACTTAATCGGTTTGGATTTAAGCCCGCCCTCCAGCGGGCTTCATTTTTTTCTGCTCCTGAAAATTTTTCTGCCGGGACAAACGCGTTTCGCCGCATGTGTTCCCACCCGCTCCATAGACCACTACCGGTCAGCATCAGAAGTGCAGTTGTAGGTCAGATCATCAGATCCGAAACTCTATGAGCCGATACAGCAACGGCATTGGATCGTCTTAATGGAAAGTGGGCATCTGATCGAATAAATCGCGCTGCCTTTGCTCAATGCGACCACTGAGACGGGAATGAAGATGCGCTGCAGCTTCTTTCAGCGCACTGACCTGCGCACGTTTTTTAGCGAGATCAGGAAAGTTGGCAGGATGGGCGCTGCGTGCTTCCAGCGCAGACTCGATTTTCCGGAGTTCGAACTCTTCAATCGCCAGCTCAGATAATACCCGCTGAAAATTTTCCAGATCCTGAATCAAATCCGGCAACATACTGGCAATTCTGTCCATACACTTTCTCCGACACCCCTGCACGACGACGCGGGCTTTACTACAGGATAAAGACGAATCGACAGCTAGCAATATCGTTTAGGCAATTCTGAGCAGATATTCAGTCATGAGATCGTGCAATACCACCTGAATACCTGAAAATCACTTCATCACATGCAATATCAGCAACAGTATCAACACTCCCAAAAGCAAAGGCCGGAAATTACGCCTGAACCTGAACGTGGCATAAAACGATAGCAGCGTCAGTAGCAGTGGTGTGGCAACACCCATCAGAATACTGAGCGTCAGCCCTGCAATCAGATCAGCAATCATTGTACCAGCACTGATCACAGGTGGAAGTTTGGAAACGCTTTGGTTTGCCCCCGCATTTTGCGTCGTATGATTTACCGGAGCGGCCTGTCTGTTTTCAGGCAAGGCTGCATCATTTGAAGCGTCGGGTGCAAGTTGAGCATGTTTTTCCTGCATGCGTTGCTCACGACGCTGTAAATCTGTCTTTTCCTGCACCGGTGCGGGGGTAGTTGAGGCTTTCCACCACTGTGCGCCATTTTTACGTAAAGGCACGCCGCCATCAGCCGCCGTTTTTCTCCAGACATTGCCACCGGTAAATGCAGGCGCACCACTCCATTGCTTTTTCAGCCGGTGTACGCGTTGCAGCGCGACTGCCCCTTTTGACGGCTGTACCATCATCAGATAGCGTGCAAAACCTTCTGCAGCACGTAACACATCCGTATTGCCATTCCAGTGCAAGCCAGCAGGCCCTTGTTTTTCAAGTTTATTCAGTAAGGAGCGAAACCGGTGCAAGGTGTCGCGATTCAGGGACGGATGCTGGTTCACCACGATACCGGTCACTTCCTGACGCTGATGCGCGCGCATCACGCGCTGCTTATCCGGATGTAAAGTAAATCCCTCTGCTGTCATTAATTTACTGACACGCCAGAGCAGTTTCCCTACCGGTGCCTTAGGTTCTGCCGCTGAAAATGTCAGATCGTCCGCATAACGCGTGTAACGGAATCCCAGCCGCTGGGCAAGTTGTTGTAATCGTTTATCCATACCGAAACACAACAAATTCGTCAGCGCAGGACTGGTTGGCGCCCCTTGCGGCAATCGTCTGTCTGCACGTGCAACCAGCCACTGTTGGCCGTCAATCTTTACCGGAGAGACTGGCAACTCGGTGCACAACATACTCAGCAGAGTTGCTGCCTGCTCGCTGTAACCAAGCTGCCGGAAAATGCCTTTTACACGGCGCCAGCCTACGCTGGGGAAAAAATCTTTCACATCCAGATTGATGACGATAGCCTGTCCCGTATGCGGAATCGCATTACTCAGCACAGACTTGCCGCCGACAAATCCGTGAGCCGCATCATGAACCGGAACTTTCTGCAATAAAGCATCCAGAATTCTGTATTGCACACGTTTAATTCTGGGCATAGGCGCAGCAATTTCGCGTAAGCCACCCGTTTTTTTCTTCAGCGAGAAATACTGGTAATGCGAATAGCGGCTGACCTTGCGCTGAAAACTTAAGAAGCGCAGCTCAGGCAAACTGATATTCAGAAATGATGCCAAGCCTGCAGCATCGTGAAATTCCGGCAAACCATATTGCTGCAAGCGCTGAACATTACTTTGCTGCTGCACCAGTCCGGCACTCAGGTCTTCACCAATATAGTCAATGCCTGTTTGCCGTCTCTGCCAGAATGCCTGCGCTTTTTCATATCGCTGTTTTATTTTTTCACGCCGGGTCTGCTCACGCCGTTCACGTGCGGCATCCATCCGTTCGCGCTGCAGTAAGCGCAGTGCTTTTTCCGGATCACTGATTTTCGCCAGTTCAGACTGCATGTCCAGTAGTCGCTGCGTGAGAAACTTTTCGCGCTCCAGCAATTCTTCTTCGGGAGCTGGAATATCAGTGCTCTGCGGCCAGTAACCCAGTCTTTGCATTTCACGCAAAACAATGAGGTCCTTACCCTGACTTCTGACATGGGCATACAGTTCATCGCGCGTCATTTGCGACAAAGGTTTGGCGGGAGTTGTAGAGTTCGCTGTCATAGTCAACATAAAATGAACGACAGCAATCAGGAAGAGAGGGCAGGAAGCTCATCGAAGAGCCTCTGGTACTGAGAAGCTCCACTCGACGCCGTATATGACTACCGGCGCTAATGAGGTTCACGGAACCCGCATCGTCATTGCGCCGGTAGTCATATACGGCACAGTGAAGAGCGGCTCAGTGATGCATAACAAGACATACTGCAAGAATGACGAAACATCATTCGGGTTGCAAGAGCCTTCCTGCCAACTGCGATTCTACTGCCTGATTGCAGCCATGTAAACCAAAGCCTGAATATTAATTTACAAACGTTTCTTAATTTCCGGAATTCACTTCATTCATAGCAACGCGTGCAAACGCATTTCGCGGATACTGGTGAATTGAGTTTCAATATCGCAATACGTCATCAAATCATTTGCTTAGCGCTGATAAACAACTTGTCGCAAAGCCAGAATGTGTTCGCACGGCCCCCGCCTGAGCTGATGGCGGAAAAAATAATCACAAGCGCACTGCGTTTCGCGAATTCTCAGATCAGTATCCAGCGTCAGAGAAACTGCCAGCCAGCGCGACTTACCGTATGGTTTGTCAGCAATCTGCGCCCGCCAGAGCGGATATTCGCCACCACTTTCCATTCCTGCATCCTTCACAAGTCCTTCTGTCACCAGCGCACTGGCAAGGGATTCCTGCTCACTCTGAAAACGTAAGCTTTCCATTTTCAACGGCTCACGCATCAGGTCGCGCCAGCGCACAGACTGCGTTTGCAGGTCGTACACTGCTCTGCCGCTTTGTATCAGCGCTTCCACTGCGGCCGGAATTTCAGCTTCCGGCAGTGACAGCTGCTGTTTGAGATCTGCAACGCTCAGATGCCACCGGGTATTCAGCGCGTTCGTCACAGCCTGCATCGTTGAAGCCTGGAAATAAGCGCGCGGCGCCATCAGCGCCAGCTGACTGCCTGACGACCAGTCATTCGACGTCCATCCCGACAAACCGAGCGTGAACACCATATCCGGCATATTTGCGACCCAAAAACTAGGCATACCGTTGCCGAGCAAATGCACGGTAAAAGATTGCGCGACCGGAATCAGTCGCTCCAGCGTCAGCAAACGACGTCGTCCCCAGATACGAATTTCCTTCGCATCGTTTCCCTGAAACAGTGAGCGGGAAAATTGCAGACGCTGATTCCATGGCTCTATCAGTACCTCAACCGGCTTTCCGGGCGTCAGGATAAAGCGCAAAGAACGTGGCCCGTTTTTTTCTTTACGGCGACGTAAAGCAAGGCAAATACTGTGAATATCCATCGGATGCAATTGCAACTGCACCGAAGGTAAACACATCGCGGTACTGACCTGAAGAAAACCACGAACCCAGCTGTCCGGCAGTTCAATTTCCGGTTCCTGCCATTGTTCATCATTCGCGGTCGCCACCGAAAATCCAGCCTGCTGGACACCAAAGCGGGTTTTCTTGTAATCGCGTATTTTTTGAAATTCCGAATACAGTGCATCGGAATAATCAATATTCGTCGTCCCGTAAGCCATATCGCCACGCTGACTGAACACATTGTGCGAACAGGATAAACTGGCGTAACTGGCCTCATCACGGCTGAAACACTCAAACAAAATCTGATCCGGATGCACAGTGATCACAGGATCCAGCACGATCCACATATCACGGTTCTGTTGATACAGGTCGTGAAAATAGCGTTGTCGCGCCTCATAAAAAGGTTTGAGTAATTTATTCTTTTCTGTTCTTAACTGTGTCAGCTCACTCTGAATCAGTCCGCTTTCCTCGCGCAGAACATCAGAGCGCGCCATAAACTGGTTCAGCATGGATTGCTGATTTTCCTGCAACCACTGCTGATAAGCAGACCGGTCTTTCGGACGGGTTTTCAGGTCAGAAACCACAACATCATGCAGACTGCTGATTGCCTCCCGAAAATGCAGTGAGGCAGAAGGCTGTAATACGCCATCGAAAAAAACCGGTGCACGCAAAGTGTCCGGAGCAAACTGCATTTGCGTGCTGTCTGCCGAATCCTGAATCTGACTCTGCCCGTAATAGCGATAACGAAACTTCATACTGGTTCTCCGCGACGGTATACACGTATTTCCGGTTGCGGCAAACTGACAATGCCTTCTGCCAGTTCAGCCAGCTGCGGATGGGCTTGCAGTATCTCCGTCAGGCCGAGGATATAGCTCGCTTTATCCTGTACTGCCTGCGTTGCGACCAGCCGCACATATAAGGGAATAATCCGCTGCGCGAGATCAGCTTGCTGTGCTGCCAGCGTATGCAGCAGATGCTGAATACGGATGCGGGTAATACGACTGCGATTCACACGCGACAGCACACTCAGAAAATATGGCATCAACTTCGTCAGCAATGATATTTTTTCGATAGCAGGCGTTGCAGCAAATACTTGTTCAAGCCACTGACTGACAAATAACTGCATGCTCTCAGACGGATGCTGACTGAGTTCCGCCAGCCATTGTGCAGACTCTTCGACACTGAAACGTGATGTCAGCAACTGACGGGCAAAGCGCTGAATATCATCGTAAGGATGATCGCAGCAATGCATCAGTTCTGGCAGAGTCCAGTCTTCCGGAGCAAACTGCTGTTCCCAGCACCCGATCAACGACGAGCGTAATTCCGGCCACGGCGAGTTAAATGCATCCAGCCACAGTAAGCGGTCAGGATGCTCCCGCAATGGAATTTGCCGGATATGTTCAAGCATACGCTGGCGAACAGCAGCCATCGGATGTTTTGCCAGACTGACCCAGCGGGCAGTGGTCATGGATGGAAGCAATGTGGAATCGTTTGCCTCCAGCAACCAGAATCCGGCCAGTTGCGCACCGGCACTGCGAGCCTGCAATAAGCGCCATTGCAAATCAGTGTCCAGAGCACCGATGACATCTGCGGCATAAGTTTGCATCCAGCCGACAATTTCCTGATGCAAATGATGAGCAGGTGTTTCAACGTCATCGCTTTCGGCATCATCCGGTAAAGCGCGGAACAGGCTGTCCACCAGCGCACGGGCTAATTGTCCTGCTGCAGACGATCCCGTTTCCAGCTGATACAGCAAAGGCCATATCGCTTTGCGTACGCTGGCATGTTGCGCACATGCCAGAAACGCGATCAGATCTGTACGTTCATACATCAGCGCACGTGGCAGCACCATACACAGTGTTGCAGCGAGAACCCGTAAATCCGGATCTGATTCCGCCATCCACTCCGGCAAGCGACGGATGCAGCTTTCAGCCTGCCATTGCGGATGCATACTGAGCAGTATCAGTGCGATCCGTTTCACACGCGGATTCGCTTCCTGTAAGGAATGTTTCCAGACAGCCGTTTCGGCAGTTCCGCAGACAGACACGGTTGCCGGAAGCCATTGCTGTATCCAGACACAAACCCGATCAGATGCTGCTGCATCCGGCGAGGGATTCGCTGATAACCATTGATTCAGCGCTTGTATGATCCGGCCACAATCTGTCTGTTCGCAACGCGGCATCAGCAATGCCAGCAAGTGCTGACAACGTGCATCAGGATGTAAAGCCAGATAAAGGGGGATTTCCGGAACCTGCTGAATAACAGCAGGGTTCGCCGTTATCCAGTTCAGCAAAAAGTCCGTTGCCGGCGCGTACACTGCACGTAAAAACCAGACTGCACAGTTGGCTGACGTTGTTCCTGCCTCAAGCAATGGTTTGAAGTAATGCCATGCCAGTGCGAGTCCGTACTCGCCCTGCTGCAAAACAATCTCCCATTCAGCAACTGACAACGCAGCAAGAAATTCCGGCAAATCCGCCAGCGCACAGGCTGCAAACCGCTTGACTTCAGGAATATCGGCCTGCGTCAGGCATTGCATTAAGCATGCAGGTTGCGCATTCCACAAATCGGCAAATGCTTCGGTACGTGGCTGCAGCTCAAATGCCAGTTGCGCTTCCGGCTGCTGACGCCACCAGCTCAGTCCGCTGGAAGACCAGCAAACTGAAGGATCTTCCCTGAACAGAATCTGGCTGAACACCAGCCAGCGCGAATACGGGCTATGGTGACGTTCATGTGTGTTGTAGCGGCGTGTGTCGGCATCCCAGTAAGGATGGCGTGATACAAACGGTTTCGGCGCATCTTTATCGCGCGCCGCCAGCAAAATACCCGTTGCCATCGCCGGATAGGCCTTCGGTTCCATCATGGCAAGACGGCGTAACGTGCGCCATGCACGACGCCGGAAATAATCGCGGGTCAGATTAGAAAAACACAGCTGATTTTCTTCCTGCTGGACTGCGTTCCGGAAGCGAACATAGCGGCGCTTTTGCTGCAGAAAAATATTTGACTGCGCGCTTGCGATAAACAAGCGGGCTGGTGTGATCTCAAAACGCATGGACAGCACGCCGAACAATTCAGCGTCCTGACGCATTTCTGCGCTCTTCCACAAACGACGCAAAGCGCGGAAAACCAGACTATCCACCGGTAAATTACGGCACTGGCACAGTACCAGCTTCCGCGCGAGTGCAGCGGCAGGTCCGCCTGCGCTGCAACTGATCAGATACAAAGCTTCCAGCCAGTCGTCCAGACGCCAGTGATGCCATGCCATTCCATGCAGCAAGGCCTTTAACACCGGTTCTGTATCCTGCGTTTTTAATCCGTGCTGCCAGGCGCTCTGCAACTCATCCGGCCATGCCTGAATCAGACCCGTTGTGTAAGTCTGCGCTTCTGTCTCCGTACAAAGCTGTAACCATGCCAGACGGGCGATACGGCGCACCATATCGGATGAGGTACGGTTCAGTAATTCATGAACCGCATTGTAAGCACCGCGATCATCGCAGCGGATGATCGCGAAACAAATGCAGTAATCGAGTAAATCCGTGCCGGATTGCAGGTGCGGAATCAATTGTGGCAAGGCTGCGCGGCAGCGGTGTTCGCCCAGCTGCCAAGCAAGGCGTGAACGCGCACGGGCAGACAAACTGCGCCACTGACCCAGTTGTGCAAGTAAGGCTTTTTGCTGAGTCGTCACGGTGCCGGCATCCGTCTTATCCGCCTGCTGCCTGTTGTGCTGTACCGGTGCTGCTGCTTCCGCCCACTGCACATCCTTATGGATAAATCCTTGCTGCAGACGACTTTGTAACAACTCATCGAATAAACGCTCAGCCTCCGGCAACGATACCGGGAACGGCGTCTTTGAGTTTTCCAGCCAGGATGTGCCGGACTTACCCTCGCGCCAGTTCACCAGAAAACGTGGCGCATCGTCCTTGCCCTGTACCTGAATCAATTCGATTTCAAGCGTCAGCCACGGATCTTTCTGGGAGATTAAGCGATGCTTTTTCAGTATTCCTGCCATGCGGACCTCAATACCGTGGTCAGTCAAAGCTGAGAATTATGACATGCCAAATAAATAATTCTGAAAAATTTCCGCGCAGTGGTGCAACCGTGTCGTCTGTATTCATTTCAGTACTGGCAGATCGCTGAAAAACAGCACTTTTTCATCGTTTTGCGGACTTCAGCACAGCAGTTTCATGCTTGTCGGCAGAAAGTCTGGCTCTCACGAAATCACCAATGACGATTTCTGCAAAATTCCAACATTGATGTAAAGCGTCCTTGACATCCTGAATGTAAACGCTATGATGTAAAGGAAGCTTGACACACAACAGGCAGGAAACCGGTGTCAGGCATGAAGCCGCATTGCGGCATTTTTAATCCCTTTGAAAGTCAAGTTTGCTTTACAAAGAAAGGAAACACCATGTCTGACTACTCTCAACACGAAATCAACACCCTGCGCCAGTACCGTAAGGAATTGTTCAGCTGCATCGCGATTTACATGGTGGTGCTGTTTGCATCGATCTGGATTGCGAAAGGCATCACGGAGCAAGTTCTGCGCGCGGCCATCGTACTGCTGCCAGCGATTCCGGCCGCCGGTGTGTTGTGGGTCGTGATCCGCCATCTGCGCCGTATGGATGACTATGTGCGTTTGATCATGCTGGAAACGCTGGCGATTTCCGGCGGGTTCACTGCCCTGCTGGCTTTCAGCTACGGTTTTCTGGAAGGCGTCGGCTTTGCGCGTCTCAGTGGATTTATCTATTACGGCATCTTCATGGGCAGCTGGCTCGTGATCAGCATGTTCCGCAAATTCCGGGGTGAAGTATGAAGAATATCGTCAAAGATTTACGCGCAGAAAAAGGCTGGAGCCAGGCCGCACTGGCAGATTTACTCAGCGTATCGCGTCAGACCATTAATGCGATTGAAACCGGTAAATACGACCCCAGCCTGCCACTGGCTTTCGCGCTGGCCCGGCTGTTTGGCAAGCGGATTGAAGAGATTTTTTCTGAAGATTAAACCGGTTCTTACTTCGTTTTGATTTTTGCTTTTTGCTTTATTGGCTTTTTGATTTTTTGACGTTTTCCCCGGCATTTTCAACAAAATTCAGGAGTTCAGCATGCAAACCACAACAACATTTCTGCGCAAAACACTGATCAGCACCCTGATTGCGCTCAGTGCAGCCAGCCTCCCTGTCATCAGTCACGCTGATACCAGCAGCGCAGCCAGCACAACACAGAACAGCATTCCGTCAGCGCAGCCGGAAACCCGTACTGGTGTGTTCTATGTACAGAAGCGCGGCGTACAAAACACCCAAAAACCGGCACTGATCCTGGTTCCCGGTCTCAGCTGCGATGCGGAAAGCTGGCGCAATGTGGTTGCGGCGTTTGAGAAAGATTACGCGATTTATCTGGTGACTTTTGCCGGCTTTGGTGGTCGCCCTGTCCCTGAAAAACTGTCTGCGCAACCGCGTCAGGATTTTGAAGCCTCTCTGCAGCAACTGATCCGTGATGAGAAACTGAATAAACCAGTACTGATCGGCCACAGCATCGGAGCCAGCCTGTCGCAATGGTTCGCTACCCGTCATTCGGATCAGATTCGCGGTGTTGTCGCAGTGGATGGCTTACCGGTATTGCCGTTCAGCGAAAATACGCAGGGTGCACAACGCACAGCGGTGGCTGCTCAAATGAAACAAGGGATGAGTAACATGAGCGCCGAAGCTTACGCTGCTTCACAAAAAAACTATATGCGCATCATGGGCATGGTGGATCCGGCCACCGCCGACTACTTCGCAGAGCGCAGTAGCAAGAGTGATCCGGCAACGGTAGCCAGCTGGGTCAGCGATGTGTACCTGAACGATTTCCGCGCAGACCTGCCGCAGATCAGCGTTCCTGTCATGCTGATTTCCCCTTACTACGCACCGGACATGCAAAATTCGCGCTTCCGTGACGAAGCGGTCAAACATGCTTACTGGGCAGAACTCAGCCAAGGCATCCCGCAACTGACGGTGAAACCCATCAGCGGATCGCGGCACTTCCCAATGGAAGATCAGCCAGCCATTCTGAATCAGGCGATTCGAGATTTCGTAACACCGCTGGCAAAATAAGCAACACCGTGCGCTGTCCGTGAATATCCGGCAGCGCACTGTTTCTGCAGGCAAACCCAGAATCAAAAGGCACAGTCGAAAAAAACGCGTTCAGGCGCGTTTTTTTGCATTTTCAGCCCCAAATGCGGACTTCAGCACAGCGGTCCGGCGGTCGTCGGCAGAAAGTCCGGCTCTCCGTAAATACAAAATGACGATTTTTGCACAATCAGCAAGCGCTCAGTCCGGCGACTGCGCTGATGGCAACTGGTAATCAAACACGTAAAAGTGCTTGCCTTCACGTATCTCGATCTGCATGCTGCCGCTTAATCCCTGCAATGCGTCTGTCCCCGAATCAGGAACGACCTGCACCGTCAGCGACGACTGTCCTTTATCCATCAGACCGGTATGCATCAGTACAAAGCTGCCTTGTCTGCCACTTAGCGTGCCGCTGACACGCTCCAGCGCCACATAGGCCGCAGAGCCTTTCACCGGCGTATGTACCGACAGCATTTCCCCCAGACTGGAAGCCTGCAGTTCACCGTGAAACTGTTTAACGATGGTGCGTCGCCCCAGCTCTGCACTGACAATCGCATCCGCCGCTGGCTGCGCCTGCAATTGCACCTCGAAGCTGCCACGTATCTGTTGCATGTTTTTCCCCTGATTCAGTTGATTACTGTTCGTTTCCGTTGCAGATGCGTAAGTAGCGCCTGCCTGCAGCAAGCACGCAGCGCAAAGTGACAACGCGATACGATTGCTTATTTTGAACATACTGACCGCTCCTGTTAAGATCCGCTGTTACGTCAACGCTAAATGCAGCTTCGACGACAGCAACATCGGTTTTGGCTTCGCCGGATACCGGATGCAGCACAGATAAGCGATTAAACACCGGTTCCCGATTTCACCATAGTAAAAACGCGACAAACAAGCTGATGAGCCTGCCACCGCCACGCGGCGTTTTACGCCCGCAGATTCCCGAAGCGCAATTTCAGCATCAGCGACACGCACCGTGCGCGGAGTTAAACAATTGGATTGAACATTTCTGGTTTGTTGCCTGGGATGTTCAGGATGCCGAAGCGACGGAACAGACCACGCTGCCGCATCCGAATGTGCATCTGGTCATCGAACAAGGGGAAGCCCGCATCTGGGGCGTGCAAACCGATCGCTTCACACGCCGCTTGCACGGAAAACAAAGCGTATTCGGTATCAAATTCCGTGCCGGAGGTTTTTATCACTGGCTGGGACAACCCGTGGCCAGCATTCATAACCAGCAATGCGCCGTTCCTGCAAACATCGCATCAGCCGCAGAAAAACTCACCGCAGCAGTCAGCGACAAGCAGCCGTTCAGCGCCTTGTGTCTGCTGGCGGAACAGATGTTTCTCTCCCTGCTCCCACAGATTCCAAACGCCGATCCGGCCCTGCCGCTTCTGCAGCAAATCATGCAGGACATCGTCGCACAGCCGGAACTGAACAGCGTGGAAGATTTACAAAAGCGTTACGGCATCCACAAACGACAGCTTCAGCGCCTGTTCCAGCAATATGTCGGCGTCAGCCCCAAATGGGTGATTCAGCGTTATCGTCTGCATGAAGCAATCGCCCGTATTCAGTCTGGTGACAGCAAGGACTGGGCGGCGCTGGCACTGGAACTGGGGTATTTCGATCAGGCTCATTTTGTGCGCGCATTTCGTGTGCTCACCGGCATGACACCGGTGGCATATCAGCAAACCCTGCTGCAGAAATAAGCCCGTGCCGGCAAAGCGAAAGAGTGGATATGACTCAGTCAGCACCGGCAAATGCGGAAGGCTTCCGTGACGGTTCCGGAAAAAATTCTGATCTCCCTGCGCAAAAAAACCGTCCGGCAGAATTGTGATTGCATAAAAAACACCTCATATACAATATCCTCTCCGTCTTTACAGGATCTTCCTATGTCACTGCCTACCGCCTTCAAAAGCTTACTCGCAAGAAATCTTCAGCGTCAGGCTGAGCGAAAGCGCTTGCGCGGACCGGCCAGCCTGCATTACACCATCAGTGAACATATCGATGATCTCAATCCCGAGGTGTGGGATGCATTAACCGCAAACACCAGCTGGCTACTCTCGCGACACTATCTGAAGGCGATGGAATCTGCGCTGCCGGACAATTTGTGGCCGCGTTACGCCATCATCCGTGATGCAGACGGCAAACCGCTGGTTGCGATGATGATGCAACTCGCTACGTTACGGCTGCAGCAAACTCATTCTGCGGATGTACACCGCAGTGCGGCTGTGCTTACAGAAACCATCGATAAAATCACACCCGGACAAAGAATTCTGATTTGCGGCAACATGCTCACCTTTGGTCAGCATGGTCTGGCATTTGCAGAATATGCCGATCCTGAGCAGGCATGGCATGGTGTGGCTGAGGTTTTATACCGTGTGCGTCGCGCAGAAAAGCTGACAGGCTCTACGCATTTTATGATGATCAAAGATTTGCACGCACCGTGGCAGGATTCCGCCGCCAGACTGACACATCTGAGTTACCGTCTGCTGGAAACGGAACCGAATATGGTGCTGACGCTTGATCCGGCGTGGAAAACCTGGGAAGACTATCTTGCCAGTCTGCAGTCCAAATACCGCAGCAATGTGAGAAACGGTATTCTTAAGCCATTAGATGATGCAGGCTGTGAGCTGGTCAGCCTGCCGGATCTCAGCGGTGAAGCTGAACGCATCCATGCTTTGTATAAAATGGTACAAATCAACGCAGATTTCCGGCCGTTTGAACTGGACGCCGGTTATTTTCCGGCATTACAGCAAACAGCAGGCAAGCTTTTGCGCGCCAGTGGCATACGTCGTAACGGCGAATTACTTGGTTTTATCGTCACACTGAAAGATGGAGACACCGCGATTGCATGGCACATCGGCTTCGACCGTCAGGCAGCGGATCAGGGACTGCCCTTATATCTGCGGCTGTTGCACGCGGCAATTGCTGATGCACTGGCACTCGGTTGCAAGGAGCTTTCGTTCGGCCGCACCGCACTTGAGCCCAAAGCAGCGCTTGGCGCAAAACCACAGGAATTTTCCGTCCTGATCAGACACCGCCAGCCGATTCTGAATAAGGTCATCAAACACTTACTGTTGGGCATGGAGCATGATGAGGCACCGGAGCGCAATCCGTTTAAGAAAAGCGCTTCAAGCACAGACGCAAAAAGTTAAGCATCAGCAGTTCTGCTTCAGATAGAAATCAATAGCAACCTGACAGTACTCTCCTCCCGCAATCTGTCATCTGCAATTGCTCTGCGCTCGGTGTTCAGCATGCTTCATGTTTATGAACCCGGGCGCCGGAGCAGAAATCGTACGCAGAGCTCAGTTCATCGATACGCAACCTCCTGCTTTCCACCAGATACAGACTCCGGACGCCGAAGTGCCCCCCCATCGGCACGTTGTGTAATGGCATTCCCTCAGACATCGGGACAAAGTCATCACGCTCAGTCTTTACTGAGCCGGTGAAAGAGATCATGTGTCATCCGGAAATGACATTGTTGTCTCTTACACGTTAGCGAATTCCCCCTCTGCTTTGCATGAACTTCGTTTACTGAAAACAAAAATTTAGTAACCAGTTTTATTAATAAAAATATTGTTGCCATGAGGATTCATATGCCTCAAAGACAACACCATAAATGCGCATCGATATGTAAATGCATGAAATACGCACAGCACAGTAAAAAGACCCGGAATCTGCCTTTTTATCAATATATTCTTTCCCGATCATTTTTTCTGACGGCCTTCTTTATGACAGTGCTGCGCCATCCCGTTTTTTGTCTGTACAAACATATGATTTCATTGTCTCCTCACAAACTGATTCTGAGTGCGCTGATCGCCAGCACAATCTTCCATGCACCGGCTTTTTCTGCTGACACTTCACAAATTGTCGCCAGCGGGCAGCAGGAAGTCATACCGATAGCGGATTTTTTCCGCATGCCTTCGCTGACCAAAGCACAACTGTCGCCCGACGGAAAGCGGATCGCCATGCTGGCGGAAGGTGCTGCGAAGCGCCATGTACTCGCGGTAATGGATGTGTCAGATTTAAAACCGCGCATCCTCGCGCAATTTACCAACGTAGATATCAGCAGTTTTCACTGGGTGAACAGTCAGCGGCTGGTCTATTCGGTCAGTAATTATCAGCTGGATAAAGACGAATCCAACCGTGGCCCGGGTTTATGGGCGATTGATGCGGATGGCAGCAACCAGCGCCAGCTGATTCTGCGTGGCTGGAAAGAAAGCGGCAGTATGCAGCGCGTACTTGAATGGAATCACCGGTTTGTCAGCAGCGCTGGTGATGCCTATCCGGACGATATTTTTGTCTACAAAGTGCAGTATCACAACGATAGCAGCCGTGCCCCGACGAATGATTTATTGCGTCTGAATACCCGAACCGGTACGCAGGTACTGATTCCGCGTCCGGGCGAAGCGCTTGGCTGGCTGCTCGATCAGAACAAATTCCCGCGCCTTGTCAGCGTGTCCGAAAACGGACGCAGTGTGACTTATCTGCTCAACACTGACGGCAGCAAGAAAAAATTATTTGATGAGGCGCTGTTTCAGGACGATGGTCTGCGTGCAGAATTTTTTGATCAGCACGGCAAGCTGTATGTCAGTAAACTGAAAAACCACGATCTGCGCGAACTGTACAGCTTTGATACAGAAACGCTGCAGACATCGGCTGAACCGGTGATTGCATTTGATGGCTATGATTACAATGGCGATGTTCTGATCAGCCGTAAAGACGGTGAATGGTTAGGTTTGCAGTATGAAACCGATGCACCGGGCGCGTTATGGTTCAATCCGGAACTGAAAAAGATACAGGAGACCATCGATCAGTTGTTACCAGGGAAGTCGAATCTGCTGTCGCCGAGCCGTGATCTGGATGTGATACTGATCTATTCCGGCGCAGACAACGATCCCGGCAGTTTCCACATTTACCATCCGTCCAGTAAAAAAATCACCACGGTTGGTCAGTTACAGCCCTGGATAGATCCGGCACGAATGGCATATCGCGATCCGGTCAGAATCACCGCCAGAGATGGCTTAAGCCTGCCTGCTTACCTGACGCTGCCACGTGGCCAGAAAAAACAGCTTCCTATGGTTGTGTTGATTCACGGTGGTCCGAATCTCAGGGGTGAATACTGGCACTGGGATCCGCAAGCGCAATTTCTGGCTTCACGTGGCTATGCGGTTTTGCAGGTCGACTTCCGTGGCAGTAAAGGATACGGACAAAAGCATGAAAGCCTGGGCTGGAAACAATGGGGCTTAACGATGCAGGATGACATCACCGATGCAACTCGCTGGGCGATACAGCAAGGTATCGCAGATCCGCAGCGGATTTGTCTGGCCGGTGCCAGCTACGGAGGCTATGCCACCCTGATGGGTTTAATCAAAGAACCGGAGTTATATCGCTGCGGCATTGCGTGGGCGGCGGTAACAGATATCGATTTACGCTACAGCGTGACCTGGAGTGACTCTAACGATTATGTTGAAAAGTTCTTTCTGCCTCTGAAAGTCGGTGACCGCATCAAAGATGCTGCGCAATTTAAAGCAACATCTCCTTTGCAGAATGCAGCCAGACTCAGGCAGCCATTGCTGTATGCGCACGGAGCGGAAGACCTGCGGGTTCCGATGATTCACGGTACCAAATTCCGCGATGCAGTTACGCAGCACAATCAGCAAGTGGAATGGGTCAGTTATCCGAATGAAGGCCATGGTTGGCAACGACTGGAAAATAATATCGACTTCTGGACCCGGGTTGAAAAATTTCTGAAAAATCACATTCAGAAACCCTGAATCCATGAACCGGTGAGCCTGTGAATCCGTAACATAGTCCCGTCAGTCCGGCGGGATTAAAGGCCTGACGCATCCGTCAAACACTTGCATGGGTTTTCAGATGAATGCACGCAGCTGTGGCTACTCTGGCTTGTGGCTGCTCTCTGCGTCAGGCAAAGTATTTTTATTCTCCGAATCAAGTGCCTGCTCACTGGTACCCGCTTTCTTTTCACGCCATTTAGAATAAAAGTAAGCCGTACCGGCGACGGCACCGGATACAGTAGCGGCAGCGCCAATCACAGGCGCGATCGCGGCAACCACTGGCGGGCCAATGATGGCGGCACCGGCGGTGACGCCGGCAGCAACACCAAAGCCCATGGAAACCATTTCCGTTTTTTCTTTGATGTCGTGGTGATTTTCTTCGAGGCTCTGGTCAATTTTTTTAACGCAATCAACAAGCTGAGTTCCGACGACTTTTGCGCCGTGACCCGCACCGTCAACGATCGTAGTACTCACGTCAATCACTTGCTCAACAATCGCTTTGGTTTTTTCGTGAGTGATCACCTCCGTCACCGATTGCACCGCAAGGTCTTTTGCCTGCAATGCCGTACTGGCAGCGGTGCTGACTACCGAACCGGCGGCTGAACTCGCTTTTTCCAGGACATCCTGCGCACCTTTGCTGACGGTATGGGTGATGACCTGCCCGAGGTCTTGCGCATGATGCTGCACACCGGATAATCCACGACCAGCAACATTGGCCGAACGCACAACGACCTGTCCGATTTTTTCAATCTGCTTTTTCATTTGGCATCCACGCAAAAATCCAGCAACAAGGGAAAACGAATATATGTTACCCGAATGGCTACACACACGTCATGTCAGCAGAATGCGTTGCCGGAAATAAAAAAATCCCGCCGCAGCGGGATTGTGCTGTACCCCGCTCCGGGGGAAGCGGGTCGCACAGGGGGAATCATCACAGATCAAAGCGATCCAGCTCCATGACTTTGCTCCATGCAGCAGCGAAGTCACGCACAAATTTCATCGCATTGTCCTGCTGCGCATACACTTCAGCGATCGCACGCAATTGCGAATTTGAGCCAAACACCAGATCCACGCGGCTTGCCATCCACTTACGCTGACCGGTTTTACGGTCTGTGCCCTCAAACAATTGCGCAGACTCGTTCACAGGTTTCCAGCTGGTTTGCATGTCCAGCAGATTCACAAAGAAATCGCTTGTCAGCTGACCGGCACGGCTGGTGAAAACACCGGTGTCAGAACCATCGGCATTGGTGCCGAGTACACGCAGACCGGCAACCAGTACGCTCATTTCCGGTGCGCTCAGTGCCAGCAACTGGGCTTTATCCACCAGCAAAGCTTCGGCAGGCATACGGTAAGTCTGTTTCTGATAATTACGGAAACCATCCGCAACCGGCTCCAGCACAGTGAATGATTCTGCATCGGTTTGCTCAGCTGTTGCATCCGTACGACCCGGTGTGAAGCGCACGCTGACTGCTTGTCCGGCTGCAGCCGCGGCGGCTTCGACTGCCGCTGTACCGGCCAGAACGATCAGATCGGCCAGCGAGACGCGGATATTGTCACTGCGGCTGGTGTTGAAGCGTGTCTGTATGCCTTCGAGCACGGACAATACACGTTGCAATTGTTGCGGACGGTTCACTTCCCATTCACTTTGCGGTGCCAGACGGATACGTGCCCCGTTTGCGCCACCCCGTTTGTCGGAACCACGGAAGGTCGATGCCGATGCCCACGCAGTCGATACCAGTTCTGCAATCGTCAAACCGCTGGATAAAATGTCCTGTTTCAGCGCAGCAATTTCTGTTTCACCGATCAGTGCATGTGTCACGGCAGGCAAAGGGTCCTGCCAGATCAGTTCTTGTTGCGGCACTTCCGGGCCAAGATAACGAGCTTTCGGGCCCATATCGCGGTGTGTCAGCTTGAACCATGCGCGGGCAAATGCATCTGCAAATGCTGCAGGGTCCTGATGGAAGCGACGGGAAATTTTTTCATACGCAGGATCAAAACGCAGCGACAAATCCGCTGTCGTCATCATCGGTGCATGCTTTTTGGACGGATCATGCGCATCCGGAATCATGTGTTCCGGCTTCACATCTTTCGCTACCCACTGATGTGCGCCTGCGGGACTCTTAGTCAGTTCCCATTCGTAGCCAAACAGCATGTCGAAATAACCGTTATCCCATTGAGTAGGGTTTGGTTTCCATGCACCTTCGATACCACTGGTGGTCGTATGCACACCTTTACCGCTGCCAAACTGATTAATCCAGCCCAGACCCTGCGCTTCTATCGGTGCGGCTTCCGGTTCAGGGCCAACCAGTGAAGGATCGCCTGCGCCGTGGGCTTTACCGAAGGTATGACCACCGGCTACCAGTGCGACGGTTTCCTCATCATTCATCGCCATACGGGCAAAGGTTTCGCGTACATCACGGCCTGAGGCAACCGGATCAGGATTGCCATCCGGACCTTCCGGATTCACATAAATCAGGCCCATCTGCACAGCTGCCAGCGGATTCGCTAGTTCGCGATCACCGCTGTAACGGCTGTTTTCTGCTTTGCTGTTAGCCAGCCATTGTTTTTCCGAACCCCAGTAAATGTCTTCTTCCGGCTGCCAGATATCTTCACGGCCACCGGCAAAACCAAAGGTTGTAAAGCCCATCGATTCCAGTGCCACGTTACCGGCCAGTATCATCAGATCTGCCCAGGAAATCTGATTGCCGTATTTTTGTTTGATCGGCCACAGTAGACGACGTGCTTTATCCAGATTGCCGTTGTCCGGCCAGCTGTTCAGTGGTGCAAAACGCTGATTGCCAGTGCCTGCGCCGCCACGGCCATCTGCAGTACGGTAAGTACCGGCGCTGTGCCATGCCATACGAATGAATAAACCACCGTAATGTCCCCAGTCTGCCGGCCACCAGTCTTGCGAGCTGGTCATCAGCGCTGTCAGATCCTGTTTCAGGGCTGTGTAATCAAGGCGTGCAAACGCTTCCGCATAGGTGAATTCGCCACCAAGCGGATTAGATGCAGGATGATGCTGATGCAGAATGGCAAGATTCAGCTGGTTCGGCCACCAGTCACTGTTGGAACGCGCACTGGCGACGGCTTTGTTGGCGTGTTGTGCAGCAAACGGGCATTTGGATGGTGTACTCATGATTTGCTTCCTTTATTCGGGTTTCGTGTGACAACATCGATAGATTAGACAAATCAAATAACTACTTCCAATTGTATTTGACTATAAAAAGAATAGGTTTTTCCTTTTTGCTATGAAAATCCCGCACCGCCACTCATAAAACACACCACCCGGTTTCGCCCTTGCTCTTTGGCCTGATACAGCGCGACATCGGCTGCAGCAATCCATTTATCAACGGTGTTTTCTTCCGTTGTCAGCTGTGCCAGACCCGCACTGATCGTGACAAAGAACTCATCTTTCCGGCCAGGCGCTTCATAACTGACACTGGCCACCGCCACACGGATTCGTTCCATCACAGCCTGTATTTGTTCCATACCGGTTGCGGCAAACAAAATCACAAATTCTTCGCCGCCGAACCGTGCGACCACATCTGTATCCCGCACGCCGCTATCCAGCGTCGCTGCGACTGAACGCAATACTTCGTCGCCAGTAGTATGTCCGTAGCGGTCGTTCACCCGCTTAAAAAAGTCGATATCGATAATTGCCATGGTTGAAGGCGTTCCGTAGCGCCGGAAAAGTGCCAGAAAATCAGTGGTCTTCTCAAAAAAACCGCGCCGGTTCAAGATGCCGGTCAGCGTATCCGTCACAGCCAGTCTGGCTAACTGCGCTTCGGTTTGCATGCGTTTCTCTTCTTCATCCCGGGTATGAATCAGCGCCCCCAGACTCAGCACCACCGGTGACAGTAACTCAATGGTTTCGTTACTGAATCCCTGCGAGCGGTTTGCCAGCGCCAGCAAACCGGTCAGTTCGCCATTAAAAAAAACCGGAATACCCAGATAGTTTTCCGGCTGCGGCATTCCTTCGGGAAAACCGTTCTGTGCAACTGCGGGTGGGTTGAAGTACATTGCCCTGCCCTCACGCACCAGTTCAGACAGCAAATTCTCCGATTCCAGACCCGCACTGGTGCGTGCCGCGCCATTCAGCGCAGGATGCGGATGTTCACCGAACACATCCAGCACTGCGCTCAGATAATAGTCAAGACGGCCACTGGCATCTTTCCTGACCAGTGCAATACAGCCCAGACTGCATTGCAGCAGGGTCAGTAACTGACTCAGCATCAGATCAAATGCCGCATGCAGATCCCGGTTCAGCATAAATTGCTGCTGCGCCTGCTGGATGATATTCAGCAGGGTTCTGCGTTCATTCAGCGCACTTTCGGCCTGTTTCCGTGCGGTGATATCGATGTACGAGCCCATCAGGACAAAGCGACCTGGCGTATCGATGCTTTCAATAAAAGCACCGCCGCTCTGCACCCAGACATACACACCCTCGCGATTCCGTATCCGGTATTCCACCGAACGCAGACGCGGCTTTTCATGCGGAAAGCGTTGCCGGTTCTGCAATTCCTCCTGCGTTGCCGCACTCACGTAGGCACGGTCATCCGGATGCATCAGCGCCACCCAGTCCCGTTGAGCAATACGTAATTCTTCAGCCGGAAAACCCAGTATTTCCGCCATACGCGGACTGACGCGCCGGATCTCCGTCTGCGGATCATACGACCAGGTACCGATCGCAACCGAATCCAGTCTGACATACATTTCCAGCCTTGCACGCTCGAGTTGCTGCTCTACCGCCTTTTGCGCTGTGGCATTCAGCAAATAGCAGTACACAGACTGCAAATGCCCGTTGGTATCGTATTCCGGATAGCTGAACTGACTGATCCAGACCGGTTTATCTTTCAGCTGAAACGTCAGTTCCTGCTCTGCGGTATCCGGTGCTCTGTGATGGCTGAGTATTCTCTGATATGCCAGTGCATCATCCGGTGTCAGCAGACTCAGGAATCCGGAATCGGTTGCTGAAATGAATAAATCATCGCCGAGTAAAGTTCTGGCCTGATCCGAAACATAGGTGATCCGCATCACTGGCCCCATATGCCAGACCAGCATGCCGAAAGGGCTGTGACGAAAAATGTCCGGGCGGGCGGCGGCGCGCATTTTCAGATACGCTGCGGTCAGCACCGCTGCTGCCAGTGCCGAAAAACGGGCAAGATTTGCGCGAAAACCTGCCTCCTGAAAATCCGGATGCGGTCGCTGATCAGTCAGACAAAAAACACCCACCGGCTGATTTTCAACGCATAAGGGATATCCGGCATACGCTGCCACAACGGCATTTCCTGTCGCCCCTGCCTCGTTCAGCATCAGTTCACTGATCAGCAGCGGTTCACGATTTTCCATCACCTGCAGGCAGTAATGGGTGCCCGGTTCAGGTAATGCTTCCGGCGTACCGGAGCTGCCTTTGATACGAAAATGTCCAGCATCCCGGATTTTGACCACGCAGCACTGCACCTGAAAAAAACTGGCAGCGACTTCGCACAGCGTATTCAATTCCTGCTCTGTCACGGCATACATCAATTCCGTTGCGCTGATACGACTGTCAATCTGATGAGGCATCCGCTACTCCTGTACTGACTCACTGGCATGGCCTGTTAACAACGAACGCTTGAAAACTTGTGTCGAAATAATGTCTTTTGAAAGTTAATTTGGCATGATCGTGCGACTCGTTCTACTATAGGAAAAACAACAATCCTTTGCTGGAAATTTGCCCTTTCACCTGCAATGAGCAGGGTTATTCGGACTACTAACCCCAACCTGGTCAGAAAACAATGAAGTGCACTTTGACTGACAATGATTCAACCGCATTTTTCCCCGTTCAGGGGCAACAACGGTAATGAACAGCTTGCTTCGCTACCGGCGCCTGATATTCACCGCTGCGGTGCTGCTACTAGCGGGACACGCGGGTACGGCTACAGCCCGACATACGCAGCTGACACAGCAGATACAGGAAACCGTGTGGGAGGTCGCGGTAGATGAGGCACTGGCACCGTATTCTTTTTCCTGCGGACAACAAGTTGCGAAAGGTTCAGATATCGATTTGCTGCAGGATGCGGCAAAGCTGGCCGGAGTCCGCTTAAAGATCGTGCCATACCCATGGAAACGGGTCTTGTATCTGGTGCAGAACGGACAAGTTCCGTTCGCCTTACCTCTGTTTTATAACGAAGAGCGTGCTGGCTTTGCACATTTTATTGCCCCGCTGCA
Source organism: Cognatundibacterium luofuense (assembly GCF_018139685.1). Taxonomy (GTDB): domain Bacteria; phylum Pseudomonadota; class Gammaproteobacteria; order Burkholderiales; family Burkholderiaceae_D; genus Undibacterium; species Undibacterium luofuense. The sequence goes on along the minus strand of NZ_JAGSPN010000003.1, from coordinate 314,598 downwards.
TCAGGGCGTTCCGACACTGTTCATACGCAAAGAAAAGCTCAGGGAGTATACGTCTCTGCAGGCACTGAAAGGAAAGCGCATCGGGTACAGCCGTGGCTATGCGCTGCCTTCGGAATTTACCGAAGCCATACAAAACGGTGTGATTACCGGCGATGAAGTCAATTCCAGCAAACAGAATATGCAAAACCTGATGTTGCAGCGTATTGATGGCTTTATTGCCAGTTACACGACGACGCAATTTGATCTGCGTTTCACCGAAGAAAACGAAAAAATCGTCGCCCAGCCCGCCATCGCTTTTGGCGGCAGAGATGCGTTTCTGGTCGCTTCCAAAGCGTATAAAGCGGATGGTTTAGAGAAGGCAATGAACAGCCTGAAAACAGCACTGACTTCGCTGAATCCCGGTGGCAGGGCTGAAAAGTATATTCAGCCGTATCTGGACAAAAACGCACCGGCACCCTGCCAGCCCTGAGTTTATCGTCTGAAAACAGGAAAAAACACCGGTGAATGCCTGGAAATGCCCCAAATGCGGGGTTCAGCACAGCGATTTGCCGGACGTCGGCAGAAACTGCGGGCGTCCGGAAATGCTGAATGACGATATTTGCACAATATCGGGTGTAAAACTGTGGGAATTCGTCCGGCAAATGCAGCTCAGGTGACGCCGGACAAAACACTGACACGAAGGAAAAGGCTCACGCTTCCGCCAGCGCCTGCTCCAGATCGGCAATCAGGTCATCAATATGCTCGATACCAATCGACAGACGCACAGTATCCTCGGTGACACCGGCTTTAGCCAGTTCTTCCGGATTCAGCTGGCGGTGCGTAGTGGTCGCCGGATGGCATGCCAGCGAACGCACATCGCCGATATTCACCAGACGGGTGAACAGTTTCAGTGCATCCTGAAAACGTGCACCGGCTTCACGACCACCGGCTAATCCGAAGGTCAGAATGCCGGAAGGACGGCCACCCAGATATTTCTTCGCCAGCGCATGATCGCGGTGATCCGGCAATCCGGCGTAATTCACCCACTCCACTTTCGGATGCTGTTGCAAGTGTTTCGCAATCGCCAGCGTATTCTCCGTGATGCGGTCGAGGCGCAGTGCCAGTGTTTCTATGCCTTGCAGTATCAGGAAGGCATTAAACGGCGACAGCGCCGCACCCATATTGCGTAAGGGAACAACCCGCGCACGACCTATGTAAGCTGCTTCGCCCAGTGCTTCGGTATAGACCACACCGTGATAGGACACATCCGGCTCATTCAGGCGGCGGAAACGTTCCTTATGCTGCGCCCACGGAAACTTGCCGGAATCCACGATAATGCCGCCGATCGACGTACCGTGACCACCCAGATATTTGGTGAGCGAATGCACCACGATATCTGCACCATGCTCAAACGGGCGCAACAGATACGGCGACGGCACTGTGTTATCCACGATCAGCGGCACACCGTGTGCATGCGCGATTTCCGCCAGCACCGCGATATCGGTGATATTGCCCAGCGGATTGCCAATCGATTCCGCGTAAATCGCTTTGGTACGCTCATCAATCAGCGCCGCAAACGATGCCGGATCACGCGCATCTGCAAACCGTGTCTCAATGCCGTACTGCGGCAAGGTATGCGCAAACAGATTGTAAGTACCGCCGTACAAGGTTGCCGCAGAAACGATATTGTCACCGGCTTCGGCGATGGTCTGAATCGCGTAAGTAATCGCTGCCTGACCGGAAGCCAGTGCCAGCGCACCGATGCCCCCCTCCAGCGCGGCGACACGTTTTTCCAGTACATCATTGGTCGGATTGGTGATGCGGGAATAAATATTTCCCGCGACCTTCAGGTCAAATAAATCCGCGCCGTGCTGCGTGTTATCGAAGGCATACGCGACTGTCTGATACAACGGTACAGCTACTGCACGTGTCACCGGATCTGGCTGATAGCCAGCGTGTACTGCAAGCGTTTCTGGTTTCATTCGCAAGCGCTCCAAAGATGAGTGAACAAACTCCCATCTTAAGAACGAAGTGCTGCGATTGAAAAATAATTAAATTGCATAAACTTATACGCCACGACGCATCTTCCGCGTTCGGACTCATGCGTTGTTACCGGTCAGGATGCTTACTGACCGGTATCGTCTGATACCGGTACTGGCGGTGAACGCAGCCATTGCGTTGCAATCCATTTTTCTCCGGTGATCACCATATCACCACCATGAAAACTGCCTCCGCGCGGACTGGCATCCGGATAACTAAAAAAGACAGCGCTGCCTTTACGGGCTTTGATCTTCATACCCAGATTCCAGAAATAAGTATCGCCGCCACGCTCCGGTGTATTCAGATACATAATCAGCGTCGCGACACGCTGACCGCTGTAGCTGACGATCTGTTCAAAATCATCCGCACCGGGCTGAAAATAATCGTAATGCGGCTGATACTGGTCACCCGGCAGATAACGCTGAATCTGTAAGGTTTCGCATTGATGCAAAGGCCAGTTCAGCAATTCCGCTGCCCGTTTTTGTACGGTCTGCACGATAGATTCGCCTGTATTCAGCGATGCACTCATGCTGGTGCGAATCGCCCGGTCCACTTCGCTTGCTGCATCATTCCCGCTCATCACCACTGATGCCTGAAAAGTTCCGGCTGAAGCGCAAAGGGCATCGCATTCCGCATCAGATAAGAAACCATCCAGCAAAACAATGCGCGTTGCAATTTGTTCAAATGCAATGCAAATTTTCCGGTCTGACAGAGCAATCGTCGCACCGCTACCCTGTGTATTGATATCAGGGCAAGGCAGGGTCGCAGACGGTGGCAAATGAAAAATCCGGCGCTGATTGCCTTCAAGATTCCATACCGCTTCCGTAATCCGGTGCGCAACCGGCAAACTGTAGCCAAGTTCTCCCGCCAGTAAAAACACACACTGGGTATAGGTTTTTCCCTGCGCTTTGAATTGCAGCAGGGTTTGCTGTATCTCTTCCGTGAATTGCATGACAGACCTCGTTTGGTAACAGAAATCCGGCTACCATCACATGGCGTGCAGTAACCGGCAGATCTGCCATTGTCAGCAATGCAATTGCAAGGAACTAGAGTGAATTCCGGTCGTCTGCAGTGTTTTCAGGCCTTACCGTTTACTGCTGCAAACGCCCGTCCACCACACGGACGGTGCGGTCACAACGCTCTGCCAGTTCGGGGTTATGAGTGACGAACAGGATTGCGGTGCCGTGTGCACGGCTGACTTCACGCAGCATGGAAAATACACTCTCGGCGCTTTGCGTATCCAGATTACCGGTAGGCTCATCTGCCAGTAGCAATGGCGGGTCCATTGCCAGTGCGCGTGCCACGGCCACCCTTTGCTGCTGTCCGCCGGATAAGCGATTGGCTGGCTGATCTTTCCAGCGCGTCAGACCGACGCTTTCCAGCAGAAATTCAGCGCGGGCGCGCATAGCATCATCCGGAAATCCGCGCTGGCCCAGCATCGGCATCATGACATTTTCCAAAGCAGTAAACGCAGAAATTAAATGGTGATACTGAAACACAAAGCCGATCGTTTTTCCGCGCAAATGGGTCAGTGCAGCATCATCCAGCGCGATGGTGGACTCGCCTAAAATACGCAAATCACCTGCTGTAGGTCTGTCCAGCAAACCGACAATATTCAGCAGCGTACTTTTACCAGAACCGGACGGTCCCATCACGGCGCAAAACTCTCCCTGCGGCAATATCAGATCAATACCATGCAGGACTTCGTTTTCTATCGGCGTACCGACATTAAAGGACTTGCGAATGCCGGACAATTCCATCACCGGCACACTGTTTTTCTGATCGGGCAGCGTATTCATGGTCAGTCTCTCAGGCGCGGATAGCAATCACAGGGTCCAGCCGTGCAGCACGTAAGGCCGGTGCCAGCGCAGACAACAAGCCGGTCAGCATGGCCAGAATGACTGCACCACCGAACAGCGCCGTATGAAATTCCAGTACCCACATCGGCGTGCCGTCGGGATTACGCGCAAAATGCTCCCATAGCAGCAAACCGGTAGCGCCGAGCGAACAACCAATCAGTGAACCACCCAGCCCGAGCAACCCGCCCTGCAACAGAAATACTCTGAGAATTTTTCCCTGCGTGATCCCCATCGCCCGCAAAATCCCGATTTCGCGCGACTTCTGAACAACCGACACCACCAGTACGCTGGCAATACCAAAAGCGACCGACAAACCAACAAAAAAACGGATCGCGGTATTGGCGGTGGTTTGTGCGCTGATCGATGCAAAAAACTGGGCGTTGTTATGGATCCAGCTGTCAGCCTCGATGCCGGTCAGGCGCGTCATCTGGCGCGCCATGTCTTCCGCCGCCCAGACATCACTGACCGTGACTTCGAGCGTGGTTGCGCCGCCCGGCAAGCCGAGCAGACTTTGCACCGTACGCAGCGCAACAAAAGTGGTGCGCTGATTAGCACCGCGACTGCCCAGATCAAAAATACCGGACACCGTCAGCACCATCGCAGAACCGTTACCGGTATCGAGCCGGACTTTGTCGCCAAGCGAAACGCCGAGATCCGTTGCCAGATCAGTACCGATCAGCACATCGCTGGCCCACAAACGCGGCTGACCTTTGACGATTTTTTCCGGAATGGCGACGATACGAAAATAATCTTCCGCTTCCACACCAACCACCGACACCGAACGGCTGCCACCACCACGGGTCAGCAATGCCGCGCCGGACAAAGTCGGCGTCACGACTTGCACACCATGTATCGCCTGCAGCGTTTTTTTCACCGATTGCCACTGGTCGATGGAGCGCACCCTTTGCACGGGTGCCTGAATACTTGCGGCCTCCTGCTCACGCAACGGTCTGGCCTGTTCTTTCTGATTCAGTAACTGCACATGGGATTGGCCGGTCAGCACGCGCTTGATGAAATTACCCTGCAGACCGATCAGTAACTCCGACATAAACACAATCACCGCCACACCAATGGCGATACCGCCCATAATAAACGCAGTTTGCATGCGCCCTTCTTTCAGAAAACGCAGCGCGACTATCCATTCAAACGGCAGCCAGTTTTTCATGTGCCCTCCGCTTACTGCGCCGCTACACGTACGCGCTCACCGGCTTTCACCGCAGACTGCGCAGACAAAACCTGATCACCCTGCACCAGACCGTCCAGTACTTCGGTTTGCCCGCCTGCACTGGCGCCGGTCCGTATCACCCGTTTTTCCGCTTTGCCGTTACTGATCAGCATCACCGACGGTTCACGACTGTAAGGTTCCCGGATTGCGGCGCTATCAATCAGTAATGCCTGCGGATGACTGGCGACCTGAATATCCACCGACGCTGTCATGTCCTGCCGCATTTCAGGCGGTACTTTCAATACATCCAGCTTCACAGTCACAGCACCGGTCTGCGCATTCACCGCCGGATTGATGTACACCAGTTTCGCCGGAAAACGCTGTTCGGGAAACGCATCCAGCGATGCCAGTGCATCCTGCCCAATTTGCAGGTGACGCATACTCTTTTCATCGATCTGCACCACCAGTTGCGGTATCGCCTGCGGGGACAAGGTCATCAGTAATTTCCCTGCCTGCACCAGATCACCGGGCTCCACCTGCCGCGCGATCAGCACGCCATCGGCTGGTGCGGTAATGCGGGTATAGGTCACACGGGCTTTGGCAGCCGCAGCACTGGCTTTCGCGGTTTCCAGTGCTGCCAGCGCCAGTGCGGTATCACTGCCTTTCGGCGCCGTGCCAGCTGCGTGACGTACTGCCACCTGCAAAGCGGCTTCCGCCACATCGTGATTTTTTTGTGATTCGTCGAGCGCTGCCTGACCGATAAATCCGCGTTTGAATAAATCCTGCTGCCGCTGATGCTGGTTGCGCGCCGTATCGCGTGTGACCATGGCCTGACGCAGACTTTGCTCCGCCACCGGCGCATCCACCTCACGCAATTGCCTGAGTCTGGCTTCGGCCTGCGCAATTTGTAATTCTGCCTGTGCCAGCAATGCTTCACTTTCTCTGGCATCCAGTGCAATCAGCAACTGTCCTTTGCTGACCTGCTGACCTTCAGCAACAGGAACACTGACAACCTGCGCGGTTATTTGCGCCCCCAGATCAATCCGGTGCGGCGTTTCCACCCGTCCGCTGGCGACCACGGTCTGAATGAAATCCTTGCGCTGCACCGTGTACACATCCTGTTGCGGATGACTGCTGTTAAACCAGAGCACACCACACACCAGCACCACCGGTGGCAGCAAAAACCACCAGCGCATTTTTTTCGGGGTAGTCGTCGTATTTTCCATCTGTGGCATCTCCGGCGAAGTCTGATTGTATTGTTTCAGGCGGTCTGCAGCAGGCGTTTGCGCCAACACAAGGATGAGGCAGGAAACTCTGATCGTAACTGAGATAATTTACAAGGCTAACACATGTCACTGACATGTCAGTTAAGCAAAAAATCCCTTTTTTACACTAAAACAAACCCGCTCCGGGTCTGATGACGGGTTGGTCATAGCTGGCACAAGGTTTGCAATGGTCATGTTGTCGGCTAGCGAACTGTTTCGCACTGACTCTTCTCTCAACCAATTTAAGGAGCATCGCAATGACAACGAACACAGTTGGCGGCTGGTCTGCTTGGGGTCCTGTTACACCGGAAGAAAAGATAATTTTCGTAGAAGCGACACACGGCTTGCTCGGTGTAAGCTATACACCGCAAATGGTTTCGACACAGGTTGTGGCCGGAACCAATTACCGTTATAAATGCCTTGCTTCCCTGGTAAGCCCTGCTATTGGTCAGTGGGAAGCCATCGTACAGATTTATCAGCCGCTGCAAGGTGCACCGCACATCACACATATCACGCCAGTGTAATCAAAGTGATCCGTGTGATCCGCAGTAGAAATTGAAAGTCAGAACGATGCCATGCGTACGGTGTGCCGCATGGCATTCTCCTCACCACGAAAAAATCAGCTGCGTCCCTCGTAAGCCGCCAGTCTTTGCTGTTCCTGCGGACTAAAAAACTGGTTACGCAGCGATTGCAATGCGATCTGTTGTGACGGCGTCAGCACCGCTGGCAAATGCAAGGGGCCGTCCGGCAATTGCAATGCCTGTCGCAAGGCTTGCTGATAAAGCTGAATGCGATTTGCCCACTGTTGTTCTTCGCGATCCAGTTCTTGTAAGCGATACGCGGCGTCAGCAGAAAATTGCATGGCGCGGAACTGATAAACATCCTGCTCGCTGGCACCGGATGCACGCATTTGCGCTACCTGCTGTTCCACATTCTGAATCCTTTGCGGCGCTTCGCGCTCTTCTTTTAAGCGCGCCGGTAAGTTCGCATCCAGCCTTGCATAGGCTTGCTGTTTCTCTGCAAGACTCAGCTTAGTGTCTTCAAAAATTTCCATACGCCGTACAGCATCGGCATCGCGCATTTCTTCCAGCGCAAACAAGGCTAACGCATCTTTCTCGGAAAACATACTGACCCGCAACTGATGCAGACGTGACAGACGTGCCCGCAGTCTGGCGGCCGTGTTCAGTTTTGTTTCTGATGAGTTTTCTGCTTTTTCCAGCGCCAGCAAGGCTTTTTTATAGTCCAGATAACGGTTCAGCAATTGCTCCGCCTGCGCCAGTGCCTGCGACGAAGGCTGCAAACGCTGACGCAATTCTGCACGAATTGCCTCCAGAATTTGCGGCAGGGGTTTTTCGCCCTGCGCAGACAGGTAATAGTCGAACAGATACAGTAACTCCGGATCGACCTGTAACTGATCATGCCGTATCGTCAGTTGCCCGTCAGGACGGGTTCCCTGCATGGATTGTGCAAACACGGGTGCAGAAGCAGAATTCAGCGCAGCCGCAGGCACACCGGCCGCCGGTTCTGTCAGGAACCAGACAAAACCGGTGACGGTCAGAAAAATGCCCGCCGCAGCGGGCAATACCGGCAAGCTGCGCATTACAGGCCCATGCCCTGCAGACGGTTGGCGTGCTGACGGAACACCGACACCGGATTTACTTCAAACAGATTCACAATGCCTACGCTCTGATTGATTTCATCCGCATGGTTCATCGCATAATCATCGCGGATCACTTTACCCAGATGGCTGGAGCACGAAGAAACCAGACCGTCGTTTTTCGCGCCACCAAATGCCAGCCCTGTCACTGCTAGCGCGGGGTCCAGAATGTCCAGCACATTGGTGTAATTCGACGCACCGCTCCACGAAAAATATGCAACGCCATTGACCTGATAGGCGCCTTCCCCGCAAGCCGTTGTTGGCAAACCAGCCGGATGCGCAGCATTGAATTTTGCCGAACCCGCCGTCGATAAAGATTGCGCAGCAGCCAGAGAGTTTTGCGGCAATGTGGAACTACCGGACAGCAGCGACAGCAATTTACCAAGTCCGGTTGCGATAGTGGTAATCACATCGCGTGACAAACTACCCGGAGGCGCGATGCCCAGCAGAATATCCGCCACGGCAGAACCCTTATTCACACCCGCGACCGAGGTTGCCGACGCCACCAGATCCGGCCTCACAGAAGCCACATACCGAATAGTTGGCCCACCGTGGCTGTGACCAATCAGATTCACTTTCGGTTTACCGGTGACCGCGACGATTTTTTTTACTTCCAGCAAGAGCTGTTCGCCCCGCACTTCGGTGCTGTTAGCCGCCGACACTTGCGGCGTGTACACCGTTGCGCCGCCGGAACGCAGTGCGGACGGAATGCCGTAAAAATATTCGACCGGCCCGATGTTATCGAAGCCAAACAAACCGTGCACCAGCACAATCGGATAACGGGTCTGGGTGTAAGCTGCTGCCTGAGTCTGTGCTGCGGTCAAGGTGGCGCTGGCGGCCAGCAACAGTGCTGCGATACGACGAACTTGCATGGGTGTCTCCTGGTTATTATGGGTAGATACGGACTGCAAAGTGACGCTGCAGTGAGTATAGAAGTCCCCGTTGCCAGTGTGACATCTCATTCGGTTTTCGGCGTGTTTTTAGAGTATTTAATCTGGATTTAACTGATGTTTACGCGACATTCAATGTGATTTAAGCGACGTTAAAAGATTTTGCATCGCAACAGAATCTACCCGGAATACATAGCAAAAACGCCGGAAATGCTGAATATTTCAGCAATCCGGCGTTATTTGCAGTGCAACAACCCTATTCTCTGATGACTTACTGATTAATGTGCCGATTCCACCGCACCGACCGGGCGTATCCGCACCGCCAGAATCACACCGGATACCAGCAATGCGATACCGGCCAGTATCTGCAAAGGCGGAAATTCACCACGCAACACAAAGGCGTACAGCAACGCAAACAGGGTCTCAAACACAATCAGTTGGCCCGCCAGCGCAGTTGGCAAACGCTGGCTCGCTTCGTTCCAGCACAAGGTGCCCAGCCACGATGCTAACAAGCCCATCGCCAGCATCAGCAGAATGAATTTCTGCGGCGTCGGGCCGAACGGAAATGCCACGCCGCCGCTTTCCGGCAGCAAACCGATACCCGCCATCAGGATGGCCGACAGTGGCAACGTCATCAAACCTTGCGCCGTCGCCCATGAGCGCGGGCTGCGGTCAGGATGATTACGCAGCCAGTCTGCATTGCGCACCGGATACCAGGTCCAGCACGCCACCGCCAGACACGCCAGCAAAACGCCACTGCCATAGGTTTGCAGCGACCATTCGCCAGTCTGCTGCATGCCCTGCATTTCCGCATGATTGACCAGCAAAATGCCGCTCAGGATCAGCACCAGCGGAAACGCCAGCAAACGCCACGGCAACTGCCCGTCGCGCTGCACATTACGCCGGTTCGCAGTAATCGCAATCACCACCGGCAAGGTACCGATGATCATGGTCGGCAATGCGCCACCCGCACGCTGAATCGCGCTGGCCAGACACAGGTAGTACAGCAGATTGCCCACCAGCGCCAGCTTCAGCGCCTCGCGCCAGTCTGCTGCCGACAAACGACGCAGATTGTGCCGGTCCAGCCAGCCCAGCGGCAGTGCAATCAACCCGAAGGCCAGATAGCGTCCCGCAGACAACAACATTGCCGGATACTCCGCCAGCATCAGCGGCGCAATAAATACCAGCCCCCACAACATCCCTGCAATCAGCGCAAACCCTATCCCCGCCGCCATACCCTCTCCGCCATCAGCCTGCCCGCAGGCACAATCCCCCAACATACCAGAAGCCCCCGCAAAACCGCCAGCAAAACCGGTTTTCAAGCAAAAAATGGCTCAAATGCGGTGTTCAGCACAGCGATCCGGCGGTCGTCGGCAGAAAGTCAGGGCTTCCGGAAATAGCAGATGACGATATTTGCACAGCCGATAGATCAGGATGTGCGCCTTATCCGGTTCTCAGGCAAGGTCCGGTAAGTAATGGCACGCCATACCCATTCCATCGGCCCGTAACGGAAACGTGCCAGCCACCAGTGACTGAAAGCGATTTGCAGCAGGGCGACGGCAAACACAAATACCACCTGCTTGGCGCGCTCCATGCCATACCAGCCCAGACCGTAGCCGTAAAACACCGTACTGGCGATCAGACTTTGCCCTAAATAATTGGTCAGCGCCATGCGTCCGTATGGTGCTAAATGCCGTAAGTACCTGGCACAGCGAGTGTGCATTAAACACACCAGCAGTGAGAGATAGCCTAAGCAGCCGGGTAAATCGCTGAGATCCCGCATGCTAGTGCTCAGACTGAATGCTTCGTCATTTTTCCCGGGAAAGTGTTCTGTTGCAAAGTAAGCAGACGCTAGTCCTATACTCCATCCGACCGGAATGCCTGTCCATGCCATTTTTTTAAACTGCGATAAATAAGCTCCCGTATTCTCCATCACACCCAGACGCATGAGACCGAATCCGATCAAGAACAGGGCAATCACAGTAAGCGACGCCCAAATTCGTCCGCCATAATTATCCGCAAATTCGTATGCACGAAACTTAACTAACTCAATATATGCGTTAATCTGAACAAGCCGGACTTCTTCATCAGAATCATCACTTTGGTCATCCCCCTTATCGCTACTGTTCTGTTGCTTCTTTTCCGGATTTTTCAGTGTTTTCTTATCTTCAGTTTTCTGCGCAGGCTTGGCTGATCCTGCAGCACTGGCCATGTCTGCCGCTGCTGTCTTTTGATCGTTTTGAGAATTCTGATGAATCCGGGATGTAACGGTCTCCGTTTGATCGACGGTAACATACTGATACGCAGACATTGCAACGGCAACCACGAAGATACTGAGATAATAAATCACGCCAACGGCAAGTGGCCTTTGTTCCGGCTTGCGATGAAAGCGCTTCAGTACATAGCTCAAGACAAAACCAAATACAGCAATCAGCAATACGATCAGCGCGACATCTTTTTTTTCTGTGAACGCTGCAATTCCTCCCGCGACTACCATTAATAAAGAAGCACTAACCGCATAAAAGCCATGTACGATGCCCCTTTCATTGCGTAAATACAAAGCGATCCAGGCTGCCAGCGCAAATACGGCGGCAATACTGAAGAAAGCGCTCATAGCGGGAAAGAAAGCAATTACGCCGAATAACACCGTACCTGATACAAAGACCCTGACTGACGCAAATAAAATCAGTAATAACATACTGGCAGTTACGGCGTAGCAGTACAAAATATCGCAGGACCACAAAAAAGTGTTATGCAAGATACCAAACACCGCCAGCGCAGCAACCCGTCGGATATATGGTTTTAAGAATTCACTGCCGCTGGCTTGCGCACGGGTCAGCATCACAGCAAACCCCATACCAAACAGGACAGAAAATATGGTCCAGAATTTGCCCGTGACAAAATACTGAATACCAACAGCCGCCAGCCAGTTCAGTCCTGCTAAACCATGCGGAATACCTTCACCAATTTCGTACGTACTGCGGTTAAAAAACTCGATATTCATCAGAAAAATACCGATCAGCGCAAATCCGCGTATCACATCCAGCACTTCAATACGCTCGTTGCTGGCGATTGGCGTCATCGGGGATTTTTGTTGAACCGGCTGAACTTGCGTCTCCGTCTCGGTTTGATGCTGTACTACCTGTTTTTGCTGCAACTGTGATTCAGAAATATCCGCCATCACGTTATTAACATCTGACTGCATAAAATTTTTCTCAAAACTCACAAAAGAATACCTGTAGCCTGCACGATATCAGGCTTAAAAAATTCAATGATTCCACGACTGAAGTTGAAGCGCCATTTCCTGTAGCGCATAGCTTAGGGCAAAAAATGCCTCAAATGCGGTGTTCAGCACAGCGATCTGGCGGTCGTCGGCAGAAAGTCCGGGCTTCCTGAAATAGCAAATGACGATATTTGCACAATCAACACGCGGGGATACAGGCTGCTCATCCGTCAAAATGAACAGCCGTTTGCAGGCATCCCCTGCAAACGGCTGATTACATCCATCGTTTCTGCGCGCTTTCTTTACTTCATCTGCGCTGTTAACTCCGCCACGGCGCGTTCGAGTACCGTATCGGTTTTCTGGCGCAGGTCTTTCAGCGTCTGGAACGATGAAATGTCCGGAACAATACCGGTGCCGACAAATGCCGTACCATCGGGAAAACTGTCATTCTTGGTACAAACACGTGCCTCACCGCCTCCCGGCAAGGTAAAGCCCAGTGGCTGGCCGGTACTGCCTGCTGTCAGTCCACCAATCACTTTGCCGCGCTTCATGTTTTTAAAGGCGACGACAAAATCTTCCGCGGCAGAAAAGGTTTGGCCGCCAGCCAGCACGACCACAGGACCATTAAAATGCAGCGTCGGATTCGGAGAAATGGTCAACTGCGGGTAGGTGTATTCCTTGTTGACATTGTTATGAATGCGGGATGCGGCACGGTAATTCCGGACCGTCGCTCTTGCAGCTGTAAAACTGCCATTTGCCAGCGTGCGCAGGATTTCAAAACCAACATTGCCACTACCGCCACCGTTGGCACGCACATCCAGTATCAGCGCTTTGGCGCTGGAAATTTTGCTGAAATCATCGATAAATGCCTTGGCCACTTCAAAATTTCCAAAACTTCCCAGCGTGACGACGGCAATGCCATCATCGCGCATCACCAGCTCATAATTGGCATCGCCGGACGATAAGCGGTCTTTATACGGTGCACGTTTTACCGCTTGCGTCACGGTTTCACCGCTTTGCTTTTGCAGCGTCAGCGTCAGCGTCAGGCTCTCGCCTGCTTTGCCAATCAAAAAACCGTATTGATACAGGCGAACATCCATATCTTGCGGCGTCGGGGAAGAGACAAAAGGCGCTATGTTTTTCTCCATATACAAACGCACCGGTAAGCCATTGACGGCCAGCACTTCGTCACCGGCGCTGATCCCGGCCTTTTGTAACTGTGCATCCCCGACCTGACGCAGGATCACCTTGCCTTCAACCAGCTCCGTCAGAATCTTCGGCTTGGCATAAAACATATCCAGTTCTTCGTCCGGCGGATATACATTGGTATGCCCGTCTTTCAGAAGCGCCACCATTTCCATCAGCGTTTGGTAATACGCGACATTGTCTTTTGCCGCACGCACCTTCGGCAGATATTGTAAGTACAGCTGATCCCATTGCAGCGACTGCAGTTTTTCCGGGAATGCAAAGTTGAATTTGATTTCTGACCAGACTTTGGACAGGCCTGCCACACGCTCATCTTCACTCAGTTTCGCTTTATAGCTGCCTGTCCATTGTTTGCCGTTCCAGAACTCTTTTTCCGCTTGCTCTGCTGCTTCAAATTTTTTCACCAGCGGCGCCCAGCGCGGATCAGCGTGCAGTTTTTCAAAATTCTTGCTGTTGCGAATCTGATTCACATTCGTCATCTTCGCCTGATATGCCCGTTCCAGCCAGGCAAAGGCCGCGTCAGTTTGCCCTGTTTCGGCGGCAATCACCGCCGCAAAACGGGCGGAAGTGAACATCGACGGATCAATTTCATAAGCTTTACTGAAATATAGCTGCGCAGTCGTCATGTCATTTTTTTGAGCCGCATTTAGACCAAGTACTTCATTTTCGGCGGCGGTATGCGCAAACTGCAGTTCTGCTTTTTGTATATCAGCAGCGAATATGGGCAACGGCATTGCAACGATAATGCAACTCATTAACAGCACAGGTAATAATTTTATTTGCATAAGAATGAAATTGGTAACGGTCGGGATATACAGCGGGACAAGAGCAGGACTGCTTAAAAAGCAAATGTGGTGAAGAAGATAATTATATCGCTCTATATGCACTATTAACTGAAACTTAAATTGAAATACGCCGCATCTATAAAAAAATGTACGGGGGGACAATTTCTTTATTTCGAACAGACACTGCCGTACAGCTCCCTTCGCCATCACACGCACTAGACCTTTCGGCTGAGATAAAGAGCAAAGTTTCGACACAAAATGCCTCAAATGCGGTGTTCAGCACAGCGATCCGGCGGTCGTCGGCAGAAAGTCCGGGGCTCCGGAAATAGCAAATGACGATATTTGCACAGCGTTTGTCCGTATCATGCTACTCACACCGTCCTGCCATATCCCGGATTACCTGCCACGGCGGCATGCATTTCTTACCTCTGCAGCTTCTGCATGCCCGTCTTCCGGCGACTGCCTTCCCCTTGTTTTTCTGATACGCCCCCCGAACTGATCTGACTTGCCATCCGGCGCCATCGGCAAATGGATGTCCTGTATGGCACTGGCGGTGAGCCGGTTTCTATGTGAATCGGCGATTTACGTGCCAGATGCCGTGCTTTGACGGGCATTTATTGGCGAAATTTCATGACTTATGAGCGAAATTGCATGAAGTTTTGACTATTTCGGCATGTACGATGCGGATTTACCACGGTGAGTGGCGGAATTTCGCAACATCGCATTTCTTGTTGTTTGACATTAGATGTCATATATCTGTACACTGGTTTCACAGTTTGCTGCTGCAGGACGAGCCGGAGACTGATCTTGAACACACTAACAATGAATTCTGAACCTAGAGGAGTGACCATGAATCTGAAGCGTAAGCTGATTTGCAGCAGTATCCTTGCACTGAGTTCCACATCCGCACTGGCAGCGGACCTGAATCTGCCGTTCACTGTGTTTGGCCAGTTTGAATATTCGATCAGTGACCGCGCCGGTGTGAAAGAGCAAGGTGACAATCAGCACCGCCAGCGCAGCCATCCGGGCTTGTTGCTGGAACTGGGCAGTCAGCTGCCGCTGAAGACCAGCATGTTCACGACAGAAATTTTTGTGTCGACCAAACTGGTATCCGGCGATGCGAATCCTAGCTGGACCAATTCTGTCGGTAACCGCGAGGCATGGGGCGCGCTGAACAGCAATGAATTCGGTAAGTTCCGCTTTGGTCGTCAGTGGGTAGACACGTATATCAACATCATGGACCCGTATGCTTCCGGCGGTAACATCGGTGAAATGAGTGAACTGGGTACCGGCGTTGCGAAAGGCTATCCGGCTGGTCTGACCCGTATTTCGAATGCAATCTGGGCAGACAATTCCCTGACCTACACCAGCCCGAAACTGGCAGGCACCACTACGATACGCGGCCAGTATTACTGGAACGGCGTCAGCTTTAATGATGAAACACTGGCTTCCGGCACAGCACCGAATGTCGCACCGAACACCAAAGGTGCTAATGGTTACGTACTGGCTGCACGTTATGAAATTCCGGCGGTGCGTATTGATGCCAGCTTCGGTGGTCAGAAGCAAAATCTGAGCGGTGCGAAATCCACCGATGGCGTGGTGATTGGTAACGGCGTGTATGACACCACACAACTGGCACTGGGCGCGATGGTGCCGGTCGGCGATCATAAAGTCCGTTTCCTGATTAATCAGGATAAAACCAAGCTGCCAGCAGGCAATACCGTAAAAGATACAGAGCTGATTCTGGGTGGTCATATCGCAGTGACGCCGGCTTTCCACCTGCGCCCTGTCTACATCAATCATAAGGTTGATGGCATTGGCGCGAACACCGCCGATTTCCAGCAAGTGCGCGTAGAACTGGGTTACAAGTT
Source organism: Cognatundibacterium luofuense (assembly GCF_018139685.1). Taxonomy (GTDB): domain Bacteria; phylum Pseudomonadota; class Gammaproteobacteria; order Burkholderiales; family Burkholderiaceae_D; genus Undibacterium; species Undibacterium luofuense. The sequence goes on along the minus strand of NZ_JAGSPN010000003.1, from coordinate 298,658 downwards.
CAATATCGGCGAGCCACATGGCGCAACTACGCTGTGGGCGCGTCCTATGTACCGCAAATGGGCGACCGGCGAAAAATTCACTGAATTGCGTGTCGGCTTTACCAGCAACTTCTGATGTATGACTCGGAGCGCAGCAACGCGCTCCGCATTGATCAAGGCATCAAGCTGATTGCAGTTTTCCATTGATCGCCATTCCCTGTGGAGATGAAGGCAATGAAGAAAGTATTTATGAGTTCTGTGCTCGCCGCTGTCATGTCGCAAACCGCCCTGCCCGTGCTGGCAGCCGATGCACACTATCCGGCTTTCCCGGTGCCAGCCAAAATGACGGCTGGTGCGAAAGCCGGTAATGTGATTTATGCGGGTCTGGGTACTGCAGGCAAAGCCTGGTACAAACTGGATTTATCTGAAAAAGAATTGAAATGGACCGCGCTGGCAGAGTTTCCTGATCAGCCGCGTGATGCTGCCACCTCGGTCACGGTTGGCGACGCGGTCTATGTATTTGCCGGACAAGGCAAAGCCGATCCTGCAGATAAACATTTGCAAATGTTTGATACGGTCTATCGTTATCTGATCAAAGAAGACCGCTGGGAAAAACTGCCGACCCGCACACCGGTTGGCTTGCTGGCAAGTTCTGCGGTCGTCAGCAAAGATGAAGTGATTTTCTTTGGCGGTGTGAATCAGCAAATTTTCAACGGTTATTTCCTTGATTATTTCGTGCATTCCGGCGGTCAGAAAGAAAAGCAGGATGCAGTCGCGCAGCATTATTTCGATCGCAAACCGGCTGACTATTTATTCAATCGCTATGTGCTGGCCTATAACACCAGCACCAATCAGTGGCGCTTTTTAGGCATTGATCCGAATCCGGGTACCGTTGGTGCGGCACTGGCAGTCAGTGGCAATACGATCACGATTACCGGCGGTGAAATCAAACCCGGTTTGCGTTCCCGTGAAAGTAAAACCGTGATTCTGAAAGACGGCAAGCTGGAATGGAAAGCGCAGCAAACCCTGCCTTCCGTTTCTGCCAATGAAGCGCAGGAAGGCCCTGCAGGTGCATTTGCCGGTTATGCGCAAGGGACGCTGCTGGTCGCTGGCGGTGCAAACTTCCCCGGTGCATGGAAGCAATTCAGTGCAGGTGAAAACTTTGCACACAAAGGATTGAAGAAAACCTGGCGCGATGAAATCTACAGCTACAGCAAAGGTCAGTGGAAACTGGCAGGCAAACTGCCGGTGGCGATGGGCTATGGCTCAGCGTTTCAGCTAGATGACGGTGTGCTGATTGTCGGTGGTGAATTGCAAGGCGGTGCAGCCAGTGCAGATGTGTTTCTGCTGCGCATGAAAGGCCAGCAAGTTGAGATCGTGCGCTGATCACTTCATGGGTCAGGCAGTCGTCATCTTCATCCGTCTTTCAAACACACTGTTGTGAACGAACCCTGAGTAGGTTGGGTGCTGCGAGTTTCGTGGTGCGTGATGCGGCGCACACGCACCACGTTTTTTTCTGCGCACCCGTTTCTGAACTGTCTGAATTTTCTGATTTTTTCCCGCTATGCGTACCATCGAAGGCAATCTCTATACCCGCGAGGGAATGCTGCCCGGCCGCTTACACACCGGAGCCGACGGCCGTATTACCGGCATCACCCGCTTACCGGCGGATCAGGTACCGGACCGGCTGATACTGCCCGGTTTCATTGATCTGCATGTGCATGGCGGCGGTGGTGCAGATCTGATGGAAGGTGCGCAAGCCGCAAACACCATTTGCCGCACCCATGCCCGTTTTGGCACCACCTCACTGGTTGCCACCACAGTCAGTGCCGCGCATGAAGATTTGAAGCAAGTGCTGAGTGCCATTGCCCCTTTATGCGATGCGCGCCGCCCGCAAAGTGCCCGGATTCTCGGCGTGCATCTGGAAGGTCCGTATCTGAACCGCGTGAAGCTCGGCGCGCAACCGGATCAGATTCAGCATGCCGATGCCAGTCGCATCCGTGAATTATGCGCACTGGCTCCAATCAAAATTCTGACGCTGGCTCCCGAAATGCTGAGCAATGAAGCTTTGCTGAAAGAGCTGAGCAGCGCCGGTATACGCCTGCAAATCGGACACAGTAATGGCAGTTACGAGCAAGGTAAACGCGCGCTGGAACAAGGTGTCAGCGGATTTACCCATTTATTTAACGCGATGAGTGGCTTGCATCATCGCGAACCCGGCATCGTTGGCGCTGCGCTGGCGCATGCCGAATACGCCGAAATTATCCCGGATTTGCTGCACGTACATCCGGGCGCCATGCTGGCTGCGCTGCGCAGCATTCCGGGTCTGTACGGCGTCAGTGATGCGACTGCTGCTACCGGTATGCCGGATGGTACGTATTTACTCGGCAGCCATCAGGTTCACAAATGTATGGGCGGTGTGCGTCTGAAAGACGGCACGCTGGCCGGTTCCTGCCTGACCATGGATCAGGCTTTACGCAATCTGGTGAAGATCGGTCTGCCTTTGCAAACCGCATCCGATTGCCTGTCTTTACGCCCTGCCCACTATCTGGGTCTGACTGACCGCGGCCAGCTGGCCGCAGGCATGATGGCTGATCTGGTGGTGCTGGACAATGATTTACAGATCCGGCAAGTCTGGGTCGAAGGAGAAGATATTGAGCTCGCTGCTTAAACAAGAGGCGCTGAGTGCACCGGACGTGGTGCAGTTTCAGGGTGAAACCACCAGCGAAGCATTACGCGACTTATGCGCGGCTTATCATCAGTGCCCGCCGGGTTACCTGATCACCATCGCACGCGGCAGTTCCGATCATGCCGCTGCTTACTTTGCTTATCTGGCGATGCTGAAACTGAAACGTCCGGTACTGTCGCTGCCGCCATCACTGATGACACTGCATCAGACGCAGTTTCCGGTGCAAAAGCAATGGGCATTTGCGATTTCGCAATCCGGCGCCAGTCCGGATCTGATCACCAGCATCAGCCAGTTACGCCAGCAAGGCGCACGCACCGTCAGCCTGACCAATCTGCCACATTCGGCACTGGAGCAAGTCGCGGAGTGGCATATACCGCTGTGCGCCGGCATTGAGCAAAGCGTTGCAGCCAGCAAAAGCTTCATCGCATCGCTGACGGCGACGGCGCGATTTGTGGCCTATGCCAGCGACGATGCCAGCCTTATCAATGCCTTGCAAACTCTGCCGGAAAAACTGAAAGCTGCTTGCAATAACCCGTGGCAAACCGCAATCACTACTCTGAAAAGCGCAGACAAAGCCTATGTCATTGGCCGCGGACTGGGTGAAACCATCGCACGCGAATGCGCGCTGAAACTGAAAGAAACTTGCGGCATACAGGCAGAAGCGTTCTCCAGCGCGGAAGTCCGGCACGGTCCTATGCAAGTGATACAGCCCGGTTATCCTGTACTGGTACTCGCGCTGCGCGGGCCTGAACAAGCGGATTGCCTGCGCTTTGCAGGTGATATGCGTGAACGTGGTGCGCAGGTATTGCTGGCAGCGCCTGAAGATATTGCTGACCGCGATCTCGATCTGATCTGCACCGATGATCTGCATCTTGATCCGGTGACGGCGATTCAAAGCTTTTATCTGATGGTGGAATCCCTTGCGATTGCCCGTGGCATGAATCCGGATGCACCGGCCTATCTGAAAAAAATTACCAAGACCGTTTAAAACGGCAACGATGCGTGCATTGTCTTCTCACCTGTGACAGGAAACATTTCTCCTGTCACAGGTGAAAGGAAGAGCTCAGCACATCACTCCCGCTGCACACTGCCTGTTTATAAAACCAATATCCATAAAGACAATTTCCGTTTTTACTGTTTGCGCAATACAACAAAAACAGAATTTGCTGACAACAAAATATGCAGAATTTTGTCCTTTGCCCATCAGGACAATATCGCTGTACGGAGGTATGGGCTATATCTAACGCATCCCGCAAGTCAGGGGGAGGAGACAACAATGAAATTTCAGATGACTATTCCGGCAATCACCATGCTGCTGGCAACTGCCTGCACCAGTCTGAATGCCTTAGCCGGTATTCCGGCCAGCACACCATTTCCGGCATCGGATGCCAGTTATGGTTGCTACCGGATTCCGGCAACTATCACATTACCGAACGGCGAAATACTGGCGTTCAGCGAAGGTCGCCCGTCCGGCTGCGCCGACTTTGGCAATATCCAGATCGTCATGAAACGCAGTACAGATGGCGGTACAACATGGTCTGCACAAACCGTCGTTGCCCGTAACGGTACAGTACAGGCCGGCAATGCCGTTCCTTTGCTGGATATGAAAGATCCGCGCTATCCGAATGGCCGTCTGTTTTTGTTTTATAACACCGGCAATGTCTCAGAAAGCACGCTGCGCAATGGCGGTAAAGGTTCACGCGAGCAATATGTTGTCACTTCTGTCGACAATGGCCTGACCTGGGACACGCCACGCAATATCACCGCGCAAACCGCCAAAATGGGACAAGCTCCGTACAACAATCCGGCTGGCTGGCGCACGCTGGCGATGGGGCCGGGTCATGGCTTACAGCACTCAAGCGGACGTCTGATCGTTCCGGGTAACTTCACTGCCGGACCTCCTTTAGCCGGATACGCCGATGGCCGTGCCTATGTGTTTTACAGCGATGATCATGGCGATACGTTTAAAATCGGCAATCCTGCTTCCTATCCGGGCGCGAATGAATCTACTGCGGCAGAACTCAGTGACACAATGGTCATGCTGAACAGCCGCGATCAGAGTGGTGTCAGCAAACGCCGTATCGTTGCCAGCAGTGCTGACGGCGGCCAGAATTTTGCAACAGCAGCGCCGGATCAGAATCTGATTGATCCCGTCTGCGAAGGCAGTTTGCTGAACATAGTCTGGAATGGCAAAAAATACCTGCTGCACGCTAATCCCGCCTCGACGACCAGCCGCTCTAACCTGACCATACGCGCCAGTGCCGATGACGGCAAAACCTGGCCATATTCGATTCTGATTACTTCCGGCGCTTCCGCATACAGCGATCTGACACTGGTGGATGCAAACAATGTCGGCATCATTTATGAAAACGGCGGCAACGGCATCCGCTTTATGCGCCTTCCTTTAAACATGATTATTAAGTAATTTTCCTTTTTATCCCTTTTACCCCAACTTCTCCAAAGTGGGTTACGGACAAAGCTTGACTGGGCTTTGTCCGTTTTTTTATTTTCGCAATAAAAAAACCCGCTCAGTTTTTGAGAACTGAACGGGAAAAACCACGGTAAAAACAGGAAATGCTAACTTCTTGCAAATCAGATGACGTCGGCGTAGCGGCGTTGGCGGATGGCAATTGCAATCATGACGAAAGAACACAAGACACCGATCCACAAACCTGGGCTTACATATTCGATCAACGCTTGCTGATAAGTGTTTTCCAGAGTGAATTCAGGTGTAGGTATTTTATTTTGAGTAACATCTGCAGCAAAATACCAAATGCCAGGAATTAAACTGCAGATACCGCGTACAAATATCTGGTATGAAAACTCAAAAGTACTCCATCCAAGCTTATCCATTACTTTTGAAATAAGCACCACAAATTCAATCAGAAACGGCACTCCGATCGCCCAGGGAAATACACGTGATTTACATACCGCAGACATCATCAGCATCCACGAAACTGACGGAAGTGCGAAAAGGCTATACAAAGGCAGCATCACAAAAATTCGAGTGAAATCCTGCCATATCTTTGGATTGAATAACACGCTGGCAATCTGTGCCAGACTTAACTGCTGAGTCAGGATAAGAAATACCATGCCTTTAACAACAAATAACAGCAAGCAAACCAGAATGACGGTTACAGGTCCGTAGAGTAGCGGATAAACAAGCTTTGACAGTACAGTAAGCCAGTCCGGCACAGGCAGCGACTTCCAAAACAGGATACTGCGATCAAGGCGATCCGTGTGTAAGCCCCCCATCACGTACATTAACGAAAGCATCGCACTGAAAGAACCTGTAATCATTAGTTCAAGAGGCAAGTCATTTACCAAACCTGCGTTGAATACAATTATCGAAGTTCCAAAAAAATTTATTGGCGCGAGATATGTATACTGAAATACAAACAATGCCAAAAAAACTGCAAAAAAAATTACTGGTAACCAGAACAGCTGCTTGTGCTCCCAAAATTCTTTTTTCAGCAATTGCTTAAAAACATGTATCTGACTGAAATCGCGATTATTCATTTTATTTTCTGGAATCGACATCTGGTTTAACAATCCAAAATCTGATGAAGTCTTCATTGATAATTTCCCTTCATAGCCTGAATAAATACGTCTGTCACACTGCATGCCTGCAACTCACCCAGAGCCATCAGCGTTTCCGCATCAACACCATCAAATAACATGATCTGGCTACCCAGTGTTTTTCGCTGATCAATCGGTTTTAAAGCCAGCGCCTGTTCCAGATTTTCTGGTTTGACGGCGATGGTAATAAAGCGCTGCTGCAGTTTTTCCATCGTTTCGTGCAAAACGATTTCGCCGTTTTGTATAAACATCACATCCGATAAGATGTTTTCAATTTCTTCGACCTGATGCGTAGTGATGATGATGGTGCGTTGTGCATCGTAGTAATCTTCAATCAGATGCCGGTAAAACATTTTTCGGTACATGATATCCAGCCCCAGTGTTGGCTCATCCAGCACCAGCAATTGCGCATCAATTGCCATGACCAGCGCCAGATGAAATTGCGCCAGCATGCCTTTCGACATTTCTTTGACTTTCATCGACGGTATTAACTTGGTCGCGGCGATATAACGCTCGGCTTTGGCGCGGTTAAAGCGCGGATGCACACCTTCCACAAAATCCAGTGCCTGACTGACCTTGATCCAGCGCGGCAGGACGGCAACATCGGCGACAAAACACACGTCATTCATCAGGGCATCGCGCTCGGTTTCCGGATTCAGGCCCAGTACCGATAACTCACCTTTAAACGGTGTCATGCCCAGAATGGCTTTCAGCAGGGTGGTTTTGCCGGAGCCGTTCGGGCCAATGATGCCCAGAATGCGTCCGCGTTCAATGCTGAAATTCAATTGCTTCAGGACCTCGGTCTTGCCATACGACTTGCCCAGGCCACTGGCGGAAATCATCACATCCATCAGATGCCTCCTTTGTCTTTGCGTGCAATCAGATCATCAATTCTGATACCCAGACTCTGCATTTTTTTCAGTACGGCAGGCCACTCCTCCTGCAGGAAGCGCTCGCGCTCGCTTTGCAGTAAGCGGTCTTTTGCGCCATCTAAAACAAACATGCCAAGCCCCCTCTTCATCTCTATGATCCCCTCATCCACCAATTCCTGATATGCCCGCGACACTGTCAGCGGATTCAGTTCAAAATCTGCAGCAATTTGCCTGACAGAAGGCAATGCATCACCCGGTGCCAGTTGCGCTTGCAGAATCATTTGCACCACTTTTTCCTTTAACTGCCGGTAAATCGGTGCGTTGTCGTGCCAGTTATGCGCCATTGCGATCCTTTTCTCTTATACACAGCCATCGCTCCCTCTCAATGTGTTGGTGTGTTAGTTAACTATAACACCAGAACAATGATTTGCAAATACTTTAATTAATTCTCTGGGATTAAAAAAACGACACTCTTTTTACAACGATGTCGACAACTGGCTATTGCGAAGCCAGCGAGAAGTTCGCCAATCCCGGCACTGAATTTGCTATCCTTGCACCTGCGTATGTAACCCAGAGGCCGGACCGTTGATATGAAACACAGCAAGACAGAACAACAGAATCAGACTTCTGCTGCTAAAAAAGAGCAGCGTCGCTTACAAATGGCAGACATTGCACGACTTGCCGGCGTTTCCACCTCAACTGTCTCGCGCGCACTCAGTGGCAGCAAACTGGTCAACGATGAAACCAAAGAGCGGATTGCCGCTCTTGCGAAATCTCTTAATTACTCAATTAATATAGGAGCGCAGAATCTGCGACTAAAGCAAAGCCGCACGATCGCAGTGGTCATTCCTTATGACACACAAACCCGCCAGCACTTAACAGATCCATTCTTTCTTGGCATGCTGGGTAGCCTTGCCGATGCGCTGACTGAACGTGGCTTTGATATGCTGGTATCGCGTGTTGATGCGGAGCAGCTGGACAGCGTGTCACAAATTTACGATACAGGCCGCGCCTCGGGAATTATTCTGATCGGACAGTGGCGGCATCATGATCAGCTGAATGAACTGGCATTACGCAAAGTTCCGCTGGTTGTCTGGGGCGCACAATTACCGCAACAACTTTACGTTACAGTGGGTAGCGACAATATTACCGGCGGACGTCTCGCAACCAGTCATCTGATCAGCCGGGGTAAAACATCGATCGCTTTTTTTGGTGATACAAGGTTGCCGGAAGTCTCGTTGCGTTTTCAGGGATACTGCGAAGCACTGCAGGATGCCGGCATTCCCCTGCAGGAATCACTGATCATTCCGGCATCGTTCTCAGAAGATGGTGGCCGTCAGGCTGTAGATGAACTTTGCCGAAGACAAGTCCGGTTTGATGGCTTATTCGCCACCAGCGATTTGCTGGCAATGACGTCGATTAATTCCCTGCGCGAAAAGCAGTTCCGTGTACCGGATGATATTGCGGTTGTCGGCTATGACGATATCGAGCTGGCTCGTTATTTCCATCCCCCTCTTACGACTGTCCGCCAGCCCATGCCAGCGGCTGCGCTTGCGATGGCAGACGCTGTCGTGCATCAAATCGATGCCCAGAGCATGCAGCCACGCTTACTGGAAACCGAACTGATCGTGCGACAGAGCAGCATCTGAAGCACCCGGTTTGCAAATACCATCCTCCGATTGCAAACGATTGCAAAAAAATCTGTGTATTCAAACAAAAAGGCCCTTCGAGCGCTAAGCAAAGGCTGATTTCTCATTTTGCATTGCAGCAAAAATGAGAAATGCAATCGAATGCAGTTGCAGATTTCAGACGTTTTCAGCTCGCAAATAGCCATTTCGCATCATTTACGGACATTCAACGAATGGCGATTCGTCAACGAAACTCCGCCTGCAATCGTTTGCGAATGCATTTCCATTTCTCGCCTGATGCTGAAATCAGGACCTTAAACGCACAATATCGGCGCATGCTGCACCGCATCTTTGCAATCGATTGCAAACAGAAATTTTTTGCACAATAATGGCACTCACCTACAGTGCAAAAGATCTTCAGGAATTTCTGGTGATGCCGGACATGCTGCAACCTGCATCAACATCATCGCACCGGGAATTGCTGGAGGTCTTTTGCTCCCGAACACCAACGCTGCATCACAGTCGTTTTCCAGTTTGGGCGACACAGGTACTTCCCCCTGACGCCGGACAACCGGTGGGCAAAAGATAACGGAGACAATAATGACACCTCAGCAACATCGTATGACACGTATGGCCAGCGTCGTTACCCTGGCAGTTTTGCACATGGCGGGCGCCTGGGCGCAGGAAGCGCCGACTGCTGCAAGCCAGGAGAAAGAGAAAAATTCGCTGAATCTGAATACGGTAATCGTAACCGGTACACCAACCGGTACATCAAAAATGAAGGCCAGTGTCGCGATCAGTTCGCTGGACGCGGATCAGATTGCACAGTCCTCACCAACCAATGCTGCCGAAATTCTGCGTGCCGTACCGGGTGTCCGTGCTGAATCTTCAGGTGGTGAAGGGAATGCCAATCTGACTGTACGCGGTGTACCAATTTCCGCAGGTGGTGCGCGCTATGTGCAGTTTCAGGAAGATGGCTTACCAGTGTTGCTGTTCGGTGATATCGCGTTCGCTACGCCGGACATGTATATCCGCGCGGATGGCAGCCTCAGTCATTTAGAAGTCGTGCGTGGTGGCAGTTCTTCCACGCTGGCAACCAATGCGCCGGGTGGCATCATCAATTTCATTACCAAAAATGGTAAGGAAAAAGGCGGAAGTATCGGTATTACCAAAGGCCTGGATTTTGATCAGACCCGCTTCGACTTTGATTATGGTGCGGCACTGTCACCGAAAACCCGGATGTTCGTTGCCGGCTATTACCGTCAGGGTGACAGCTCTCGCCCTGCGGGAGTTACTGCAGAAGATGGCGGTCAGATCCGTGGCAATATCACGCATGATCTGGATAATGGTTATATTCGTCTGAGCTTCAAGCACCTTGATGACAAAACGCCCATGAACATGCCGGTACCGGTAAAAACGGTGAACGGTACGATTTCCGAACTCCCCGGCATCGACCCGCGTACAGCCAGCTTTTATTCGCCGTACTGGACACGCGACATTGTTCTGGATAAAAACAACCAGAAAATTGCGACCAATGTAAATGATGGCCTGCATGTTCAGAGTAATGCGTTCGGCGCGGAAGCGTCTTTCCGTCTGGGCGATGGCTGGACGCTGGATGAAAAATTCCGCAAATCTACCAATACTGGACGCTTCATTTCTCTGTTTCCGGCAGACAGTGCCAATAACAGCACGGGTATGACCTATGCCACCGGACCAAATGCCGGTAAAGCCTATACCGGCCCTGCATTTACTGCGACAGTGTTCAATACTTCACTGGATGATCTGGGCAGTACAACCAATGATGCACGCATTTCCAAAGCTTTCGATTTCGGACAAGGCAAATTGTCCGCAACCGCCGGTTACTTTACTTCCATTCAGAATGTAGCACTGACCTGGAACTTCAATCAGTATCTGATGCAGGCAACCGGTGATAAACCGGCATTACTGAACTCAGCTGCAACGGTCAGTGGCAGCCCGGGTCTGCTTGCTCAGGGAACGAATGTCTGGGGCGGATGCTGTAACCGTGCAATCGATGCGCAGTACAAAACGAACGCACTGTATGCCAATCTTGGCTGGGAACAAGGTGACTGGAATGTTGACGGCAGCGCACGCAATGACAAGCAATCTGCCAGCGGCACTTATAATCAGGCCGTTAATCAGGCATACAGCCAGGCAAATACAAAGTTTATTAATTATACGGTTAACCACACTTCGTATTCTTTCGGTGTCAACTATCGCCTGAATAAAGATCTGGCTTTATTCGCCCGTACCAGTGAAGGTATTGCATTCAATGCAGACCGGATAATGTTCGGTAATCCGCTGGACGGCAGCGTTCCTATCAGTACCAATATCGTTAAACAGCACGAAGCCGGCGTGAAATGGAAATCAGGTGATTTCAGCAGTTTTGTGACAATGTTCCAGGCGAAAACTTCTGAATCCAATTTCGAAGCAACGACTCAGAAATTTTCTGCGAACACCTACGATGCGAAAGGTCTTGAAATCGAGGCCAGTTACAAAATCGGTGCGTTCCGTATGACTGGTGGTTTGACTTATACCAATGCAAGCATTGCCAATGCTGCAGATGCTTCGATTATCGGCAAAACACCACGCAGACAGGCCAAATACGTCTATCAGATTTCGCCGACTTACACGATGGGCGACGCGGTATTCGGCGCCAGTCTGATTGGCACGACAAAATCGTTCGGTGACGATGCAAACACCATCACCCTGCCGGGCTTTAACGTACTGAATGCATTTGTGAATTATCAGCTGACAGATCGTTTGCAAGCATCGGTTGGTATCAATAATCTGCTGAACACGATTGGTTACACCGAGGTGGAAGGCGACGGACATGCTGCACGCTCTATCAATGGCCGGACCATTCGTGCCACGCTGAAATACAGCTTCTGATCTGCTTCAGCGTTATCTATCTGTTTGTTTGCAGTACTTGGGTTCCTCTGGTCACCCCTCGACGACCGGGGGAACCCATTTCACACTAATCCTATGCACTCCGCACTCAACATGGAAATCGAACCGGTGGTTCGCGCTTGTCGCGAACGTTTTCTCAGTCAGACAAATATCGCTTTGCAACGGGATATCGATCAGCGCTTTCAGGAAAACGCACCTCTGTTATTTTGCACCTTACACAGCTTATACGGAGCCCGATTCCATTCCGGACAGGACTTCGCAGACTGGTGCCTGCAGTTGACTGAAGGAATGGCAAAGCAACTGGCAGAACGTCCGCAGGATTTACTGGCGCTGGATCATTACCGCCAGTTGCATCCGGACTGGTTCACCAGCCAGCATATGCTGGGATACTGCGCTTATGCAGATCGTTTTGGCGGCACGCTTTCCGGTGTGGAACAACACATTCCGCATTTGCAGGATCTGGGTGTCACCTATCTGCATTTGCTGCCTTTCTTAAAAGCACGTGCAGGTGAAAACGACGGCGGTTTCGCTGTTTCTGATTTCGCTGAAATTGCACCTGCGCTTGGCAATATGGCCGATCTGAAGCACTTAACATCTGCTTTACGCAGTGCCGGTATCAGCCTGTGTTCTGATCTGGTTCTGAATCATGTTGCAGATGATCATCCGTGGGCAATTGCCGCCCGCAACGGTAGTGAAGAACACCGCAGCTATTTTTATCATTACCCCGACCGCACGATACCCGATCAGTTTGAAAAGACACTGCCGCAGATTTTCCCGCAAGTGGCTCCTGGTAACTTCACCTATATCGAAGAGATGCAATCGTGGGTGTGGACGACGTTTTATCCTTATCAGTGGGATTTAAATTACAGCAATCCGGCAGTATTTGCAGAGATGAGCATTGCAATGCTGCACCTGGCCAATCAGGGAATTGAAGCTTTTCGCCTGGATTCCACGGCGTTTTTGTGGAAACGTCCGGGAACCAGCTGCATGAATGAACCGGAAGCTCATCAGATTCTTCAGTGTCTGCGCGCCATTGCGGCCATCGTCGTACCCGGCGTCATTCTGAAAGCGGAAGCGATTGTTCCTACACGAGACTTGCCACCTTACCTCGGCTCGCTCGATGGCAAAACAAAAGAATGTCACATGGCATATCACAGTAGCCTGATGGCCGGTGCATGGGTAGCAGTCGCAGAACAAAATGTCAGCCTGCTGTCTGAAGTTATCCGAAACACGCCGGAACTGCCACAGGATACCAGCTGGCTGAACTATGTACGCTGCCATGATGATATTGGCTGGAATGTACTGCGCCCTGATGCCGCAAATCTGGACGGCGATGTTCAGCAACGCTTATCCGCAGTTAGTCGTTTCTATGCAGGCCTTGACGGTAGCTTTGCCAGCGGCGCCAGCTTTCAGGCCAGTGATCCTTCAGCGGTACACGGCACTGTAGGGATGACTTCTGCATTGTGCGGACTGCAGAAGGCAACTTCGCCGGAAGCACGTCAGGCAGCACTGAACCGGATGTTATTACTGTACGGACTCAGTCTCTGCTTTGGCGGAATGCCTTTGATCTATATGGGAGATGAGTTCGCGCAGGGAAATGATGACACTTACACCGATCGCGCTGCACACCGTCTGGATGCACGCTGGTTGCATCGTCCTTTGTGGAGTGAGCAACTCGCATCGGCCAGCCATGACGATCAAACTGTATCCGGGCAATTCCGGTACAGCCTGCAAACCCTGCTGCGCTGGCGACGGTCATTGCCACAACTGGCAGCACCGTATCGCAGACAAGTTATTGAGAGCAATGACCCTGCACTGTTAATCATGGCCCGCATCGCAAAAGATAATGCCATGCTGTTCGTCGGTAATTTTTCAGATCAAAGGAAGTCAGTGGTTTTACCAACGCCTAATGCACTTTTTGGCAGAAGTGAAGATGAGCAACATCAGCAATGGAAAAGCGTGAATGGAAATCTCTGCGGCGATACACTGGATCTGGAACCCTGGGGCCAGATCTGGCTGACACAGGATAATGAATCGGTTTCGGGAGTACAGAAATGACGCTGGCTTGTATCGCAGTATTCGGTGAAGTGTTGCTTGACGAATTTCCGGATGGTGCAGTTATTGGCGGCGCACCGTACAACGTTGCACGTGCCCTCGCTTGCTTTGGTGCAGACCCGTTAATGATCACACGCACAGGACAAGATGACTTTGCAGCGTTGATTCGTCAGGATATGCGCGATGCAGATATGCGCTGTCAGGGTGTTCAGTCTGATAAACAATGGCCAACCGGGCGCGTGCTAGTAGACTTCGACGCTAATGACCCGCTGACGCATACTTTTAAGATTGTACGCAATCAGGCTTACGATCAGATTGATGGCGACGAGGCACGTCGCCAGTTCGAATCTTATTTGGAGCAGCGAGGATGCCGCAGTCAGCAAGCGATTTTGTATTTCGGCACCCTTGCCCTGCGCCAGCTGACTTCCCGCAGCGCATTGCGGTCGCTTCTGACAGACAATATGGCATTACGTTATCTGGACCTGAATCTGCGGCAACAGGAAGTGGGTGAGCAAGTCATTCGCGAAGCAATCGCTGCTGCGGATATTCTCAAAATCAATGAGGATGAATTACAGATTCTGCTGACCATGTATTCTGTTTCTGAAACGATACACTCTGCTAAGGACAGCGAATCTTCTCCTTCAGATCATCTGCTTACAGCGATGTTGTCCCGGCTTGAACTGAAAGCGCTGATTGTGACTCTCGGTGCAGAAGGCTATGCGTATGCGGATCAGCAGGGAAATATCTTACGCGGCAAGCCGGCACAAGCAGTCGATGTCGCTGACACAGTAGGTGCAGGCGATGCTTTTTCTGCGGTATTTTTACTGGGATTACTGAAGCAATGGCCAACAGAGATAACGCTGCGTCGCGCACAGGACTTTGCCGGCGCCATCTGTCAGGTTCGCGGCGCTGCCGGGCCTCGTTCACTTTACAAAGAATGGCTGCAGGCCTGGCAATAGTTTCTGACTCCGAACCATATTCACGGTGCTCCTGATCATGATGAATTCCACTTCCGCGGTATCCCGGACGCAAAAACCGGCACTGAATTTCAGCCAGATCATCAATATGAATGCCGGTTTTTTCGGTATTCAATTCAGTTTTGGCTTGCAGCAAAGCAGTATGAGTCCCATCTATTCTTATCTGGGAGCGGATGAATCCAGTCTTCCGTATTTGTGGCTCGCCGGACCTGTCACCGGTCTGATTGTGCAACCGCTGATCGGTGCTATGAGTGACCGCACTGTCAGTCGCTGGGGGCGCCGGTCTCCATATTTTCTGATCGGTGCGATTCTTTGCAGTCTCGGCTTACTGGCGATGCCCTACAGCCCTGTATTGTGGATCGCTGCAAGTTTATTGTGGATTCTGGATGCGGCAAACAATGTAACGATGGAACCTTATCGCGCCTTCGTCAGCGATAAACTGGATACATCGCAGCATTCTCTCGGCTTTCTGACACAAAGTGCATTTACCGGTTTGGGGCAAACACTGGCCTATCTGACACCATCGATTCTTGTCTGGCTCGGTATGAATAAAGATGCGGTGAATGCGCACAACATACCGCATATCGTGATAGCCGCGTTTATGATCGGTGCTTTTTTTTCACTTGCATCCATTTTATGGACGCTGAAAACCACACCTGAAATCCCGCTGAGCGACGAAGAAATTCGGATTATCCGCTCGGAACCATCAGGCTGGCGTACCACATTGCGCGATATTGCGACAGCTTTCCGCGAAATGCCGCTGACCATGAAACAACTTGCACTGGTTAAATTGTTTCAGTGGTATGCAATGTTTTGCTACTGGCAGTACATCGTGTTATCTCTTGCCCGGACGGTTTTTCATACCACCGATCCGACCTCGGCCGGATTTCGTGAGGCGGGTTTGCTGAACGGAAAAATCGGCGCTTTCTACAATCTGGTTGCTTTTTTTGCGGCATTTGCCCTGATTCCTTTTACCCGCCGTTTTGGCCCGAAAATCACACACGCGGTTTGCCTGATTTGTGCTGGTATTGCGATGCTGAGCATTCCGTCGATTACGGATCCTGTCTTGCTTGTAGTTCCTATGATTGGCATCGGGCTGGCCTGGGCCAGTATTATGGGAAATCCGTATGTCATGCTGGCCGGATGTATACCTCCGCAAAAAACCGGTATTTACATGGGTATTTTCAATATGTTTATTGTTATCCCAATGATCATTCAGATTTTCACTCTGCCTCTGTATCATCTGAGCCTGCTGAACGGCAATCCTGAGAACGTCATCCGTCTGGCAGGCGTGTTACTGATTATTGCAGCAGGATGCGTGGGATTTGTGAAAACTGCGGATCGCTTGCCAGTTGTGCCTTCACCAGCACGCTAAACTCGCTCATCTTCGCAGGGCAACGGGATTTGCCAGCTGATGTTGTTCATCCTGCCGGAAAAAGCGAATTGCCTGCTGTAGTTGAGCTGACTGTCCGGTCAGGGCGAGCACGGATGCC
Organism: Cognatundibacterium luofuense; assembly: GCF_018139685.1. Classification (GTDB taxonomy): domain Bacteria; phylum Pseudomonadota; class Gammaproteobacteria; order Burkholderiales; family Burkholderiaceae_D; genus Undibacterium; species Undibacterium luofuense. The sequence goes on along the minus strand of NZ_JAGSPN010000003.1, from coordinate 282,458 downwards.
TGCTGCTGTTCCAGCCGTGTAATGCTCTGACTGGTCTGATTCTGCAATGCAAGCAGCAGCGATGAAGTCTCTTCAATATGGCTGCGCTGCTGCTCGCAGCGCTCACGTATGCCAGCCATCTCGCTACTGACTTCACCGGTATCAGCCACGATGCCGCTCACACGCTGATGAATTTCTTTGACCAGCATACCGCCATGCCCGGCATTTCGCTGACTTTCATCAACAAGCTGCCGGATCATCGCTGCAGCACGCGCACTGCGTTGAGCAAGCGCACGCACCTCACCGGCAACAACCACAAATCCTTTGCCTGCATCACCTGCATGTGCCGCTTCAATCGTGGCGTTAATGGCGAGCATATTAGTTTGCATCGCAATGCTGTCTGCTTCTGCGGTAATCTGACCGATCTGTTCAGCGCCAGTCTGAATAGACTGCATAGACTTCAGTAACTGCCGTATCATTTCCTCGCAGCCATTGGCAGATTGTGCAGCCAGTCCGGCACGTTCATCTGCAGAAACCGCAAACGTCTGATTTTGCATGACCGAGTGCGCAAGCCGCTGATTGGCCTCCAGCACCTGATGCAAGACCCTGATCTGATGAGCAGCAGCGCGGTGACTTTCGGTACTGCTGACCTGTAATTCATTGCCGGTATTTTCCAGCGCTCCGGCCTGGGTCTGCATCATCTCAACGATTTGCAGAAGCACATCACGCATGCGCTGAATTGACTGTTGCAACTCGCCCAGCTCGCCATGTCCATTCTCAGTAATTTTCTGACTCAGCTTACCGTGACTGATCGCATCCGCGACGTGCATACAACTTTGCAAAGGATGGACAATAGAGGCAGCTAAGCGCCTTGATACCCAGAAACCCGCGATCAGCAAGAAACTCAGAATCAGCAACATTCCGGTAATTACCCGTGCACCTTGTTTTTCGAGGTCTGCAATTTTATTGTCCAGCGTCGTGTCCTGAAGACGGGTCATTGTGCTCAGGCTGCCGAAATACCTGCTCTGAATTGGCTCCAGATGCTGAGTCACAAAATTCGCCGCCTCCATAATGCCGCCCGACTCGGCAAACTGCAGCGCCTGCCGCACAGCAGTTGCATATGCGGCGCTCTCCGCTGTGAGACTGTCGCGTGAAGGTGCAGGAAATTCCTGCTGCATCGTTTTATCGGTATTACCCTTAGCCGTTGCAGGTTCCGGACGATCCAGTGTATCCGGGAAATGGCGCAGTATGGTTTGTAAGTCGCGCTGCTCTTTGCTTTGCAAATCACTGAGCCTGGCCTTCTCTGCATTCAGCGCTTCTGCATCGGTCAGTAGCGCAATATGCCGTATCGCGACAGCGATCAGTTGTAAATTCTGCTGCTGCCCGGATAACAGCGCACGGCGTTCAAGCTGCGTTCCGGTCAGTTCGCGCACCTGACTGCGAAAACTGTTCAGCGCGACAATCCCCGTCAGTGCCGACAGTAACGCCAGCAAAGCAAGTGTCATGGCGGCCAGATTCAGGCGTGTTTCTATACGTTGTGCGCGTTGGGATAACCATTGAATGATTTTTGCAGCCATGCCGGACTCCTGCGATGTTTTATTCCTGTGCTTGTTCAGTCACTTGTTCTGCGAGCAAACTATTAAGATGCGGTAGCAGCGCTGCTGCCAGCCGTTCAGAAACCTCACCGCGGTATGCTTCTGCTGATAAATGGATATGCGCTGTTTCGGGTGGACAAGTGCGGGAATCCGTCCAGGCAGCTGGAAGATTGTCGCTGCGTTCTCCATCCGCCCAGTATTCATCCGGCTGAAAGTAATTCGCATTTGTCGTTTGTGGCTGTCCATTGGCTTGCAAACGCATATCCTGCCAGTAGCATTGTTGCGGACGTTGCTGCGCCAGCCGTCTGTACCCGTTGAGTACCACAGCATGTGCAGCCTTACTGTCATCCCACCAGTGCGTTGCTGCCATCAGTAGCCACGGTACGGCATCCCAGCGGGATTGCGGCATTTGCCGGTGGCAGGCAGCAAGATCTTTTCCCATCTGATCCAGCATCGAGCTGAACGCAGCCAGATGGCGCTGCGCCACATCGAGACCAGCATGGGCATCGCTTTCACCCTGACACCAGACCACACCCAGTAAGCGATTATCAGCATTGAGTGCCAGCGCAGTTCGTATGCGCTCTACGGTGTCCAGATACAAGGGCGAATCACTACCGCCCCAGCACATGGCGCCGTTGGAATTCTGATCCGGAACACCGGGATAGTGGTAAACCGCGCGTCCGGTCTGAGCACCGGGTTGCAGATACGGTCCTGCATCGTCAGGGGATAAATAGATGCCACGCTGTCCGGTCACCATGCCAGCGCCGCCATGCGCCTGTGGTACCAACAGAATTCCGGTGTCCTGTGGCAGTAGCGGCAGCAAACGACGGGCGATAAACAAACCGGGACCTATCGTACCGCTGTAACGCAGATTCGTATTGCCACGACGGTTGGCAAATCGCATGTCTTTCACATCATCCAGTACATGACCAGCGGGCAAGAGCTGATTCCAGCGGTCTTCCCAAGCACCATCCGGACGCATGCCGCGATAGCGGCCTAACTGGCAAATCCGTTCAGAAGTCTCCAGATCTGATGCCTCCGGCAGCGCTTCAGCGAAGCCCTGTGCATTAGATTGTCCGGCAATCACCAGCACGAACCAGCGGCGCGGTTTCATGATCGGGCTCCAGCCCAGTGCATGATGCCTGCGAGGCCGGCATCAGCACCGCAGCGTGCTGCGCTGATGACCGGAGCAGCCGGAATCGGTATACGGCTGAAAGCACGCTGTATGCGTTCCAGCATGCCGGGTGCCATGCCTACGCTGCCACCGATCACAATTTCCTGTAAATCCAGTGCCAGATGCTGACTCGCCAGCATGGCTGCCACCGCATCTGCCGCATGCTGAATCAGCCGCTCTGCTGCCGGATGCTGTTGCGCCAGCATAAACAGGCTGCGGCTGTCACAAGTTTCCCCCATTAAGGTACTGGCTTGCCTTGCCAGACCAGTACCGGAAGCAATCAGCTCCAGACAGCCGGTCTGGCCGCAACCGCAACGCAACTGACCATCCATACTCCTAATGTGTGAAGGAATATGGCCGATATGTCCGGCCAGACCCGCCTGCCCGGTACGCAAGCGATGGTTCAGCACCAATCCTCCACCTATCCCGGTCGATAAGGTAATGAACATCAGATCTGCCGGCCCGTTACCATCTTGCTGGCGCGCCAGATATTCACCCCATGCAGCAGCCTGTGCATCGTTCAGCATTACGACCGGTACATCGCAAATACTCCGCAAAATGTCTTGCAACGGAAGTCCGTTCCAGAACCCGATTATGTCGTGATTCACGGAATAAACCCTGCCCTGCTGCACATAACCGGTCGTCGCAACACCGATTTTCTGTATGCCTTCCCAGCCCTGCAAGAGGCTCGCCAGCAAGGGTTGCAAATCTTCTCGCTGACTCACCATCGGCAACTGACGACGCTCCAGTACTCTGCCGGATTGTGTCAGTGCAGCGGCGACTTTGGTGCCGCCTATATCCAGCGTTGCCAGCATCTCAGCCACCTTCAGCGGTTTGAAGTTCACGCAAGGCATCACCAAACCACGCGGTGACATGCTCAATACGGGTGATTGCCGATCCGACGGTGACGCTGAACGCACCTGCAGCCAGCGCGCGCTGCGCATCAGCCGGCGTCCGGATGCGCCCTTCCGCCATAACGCGAATACCGCGCTGTGCCAGCTGGCTGATCAGCAAGGTGTCCGGTGCCGACATATCCTGATCTCCGGTTTCAGCGGTATAGCCGGACAAAGTAGTACCAACCAGATCGCAACCGATATCCCAGGCCAGAATGCCATCCGCCAGCGTTGCACAGTCTGCCATCGCCAGACAGCCAGCTTGCTTCACTGCCTGAAACAAATGCTGAATTGATACCGGTCTGCCGCGTGCAGTCGCATCAAAGGCGATGATGGTCGCACCGGCACTGGCCAGACTTTTTACATCTTCCAGAAACGGGGTAATACGTACATCACTGTCCGTTAAATCGCGTTTGATAATGCCGGTAATACAGGCTTCCGGCAGCGCCTGGCGCACCAGACGTACATGCTCCGCGCCTTCAATGCGTACGCCTGCCGCACCCGCCTGCATCGCGGCAGCAGCCATCGCGACGACGATATCGGGCCGGTTCATCGGACTTTCCGGCAATGGCTGACAAGAAACGACCAGACCACCGGACAAACGCTGAATTTCCTGCTTCATACAGACTTTCCTTGTGCAAAATGGCAAATCACTTCAGATACGCTGGCTGACAGTGGCGGTGCGACTTTCTTTTCACGGCACACTGGCTGAGCATCAGGGCAACGGGTGTGAAATACACAACCCGGCGGCGGTGACAACGGACTCGGAATTTCGCCCTGCAGCAACTGCTCGCGCTGCAAACGACGGGCAGGATCTGCCACCGGAGAACTGGCCCACAACGCACGGGTATAAGGATGTTCGCCACCACTGGCGATCATGGCGCGACTGGTCAGCTCCATTTTCTGGCCCAGATACAGCACCAGTACGCGGTCACACATAATCTGTACCAGCGGTAAATCGTGTGAAATAAAAATAATCGTCAGTCCCAGTTGTTCTCTGAGACTCAGCAGCAGATTAATGATCTGGGCTTTGACAGAAGCATCCAGTGCTGCCACCGCTTCATCTGCAATCAGCACTTTGGGCTGCAATGCCAGTGCACGCGCAATCACCACCCTTTGTTTCTGTCCACCGGATAATTCATGCGGATAGCGGTGCAGCACGGATACCGGCAAGCCAACCAGTTTCAGCAGACGGGTAATTTCCTCGTGCTGTTCAATGCTGCTACCCAGATCATGCAGATAAAACGGTTCTCGCAGACTTTGCTCTATGGTCAGACGCGGATTCAGGCTGGCATTCGGATCCTGAAACACCATCTGAATTTCTTTACGCAGACAATTCTCATCACGACCACGATATTCACTCAGTGGCTTGCCGCGATAACGGATTTCACCGTCATCCGGTTTCAGCATCCGCATCGCCAGTTTGGCAATGGTGGACTTACCGCTGCCGGACTCACCGACTATACCCAGCACCTCACCCTGCATTAGCTGAAAACTGACGGCATTCACTGCTTTTACCCGTCGAACCGGACGGAACAATGAAGCTTTCCCGGCATAACTGACACTGATCTGATCGAATTCCAGTAAGACTTGTGGGCTGGCAGACGTCATTGCGCTCATGCTGCTACTCCTTGTGGCTGAGGGGTGGTATGCCGCCAGTGATGGCATGCCACCGAATGTTCCGGCGCAACGGCTGCGGTCTTGGGCAATTGCTGATGGCATAAAGAACTGGCGTGCTCACAACGGTTAGCGAAGCGGCATTGCCGGTGCTCGCCGGTCACGCTTTCCACTTGTCCCGGAATGCCACTGAGTACGGCATCCGGGGCCGGACGCGGAATCGCCGCGAGTAAGCCCCGTGTGTACGGATGCACAGGCTGACTGAAGATTTGCTGCACCGTACCGCTTTCCACAATGTGACCGCCGTACATCACCGCAACCCTGTCAGCGATTTGAGCCACGACGCCCATATCGTGCGTAATGAAAATCACACCCATGCCTGTGGCTTGCTGCAATTCACGAATCAGTTGCAGGATCTGCGCCTGTATCGTCACATCCAGCGCAGTGGTCGGTTCATCAGCAATCAGCAGACGCGGTTCACAAGCCAGTGCAATTGCAATCATCACGCGCTGACGCATGCCGCCGGATAACTGATGCGGATACTGCTTCGCCCGTGTTTCCGGATCAGAAATACCCACCAGCTTCAGCAGCTGCACCGCTTTTGCCATCGCTGATTTTTTATTCGCGACACCATGCACCGTGATCGCTTCCGCAATCTGGTCTGCAACGGTCTGAAGCGGATTCAGTGATGTCATTGGCTCCTGAAAAATCATGCTGACGGCTTTGCCGCGTAACGCCTGCTTCTGTGCTTCCGTACCCCGTACCAGATCGGCAAACTGGCCTGCACCGGTTTGCAGTTTTGCCTTACCGGTAGTGACTGCATTTGCGCCAAGTAAGCCCATCAGAGAAAATGATGTGACAGACTTACCGCAACCGGATTCGCCGACGATCGCCAGCGTTTCTCCCTGCCTTACCTGAAAACTGATATCGCTGACTGCGACCACGGTGCCAGCCGGTGTGGCGAATGAGGTACGCAATTGCTGCACATCGAGAATGACCTGCGTTTCATCGGACATGGCTGACACCTTCTGATTAATGCAGTAAACCGGTTTCGGTCAGGATCTGACGGATCTTTTCCACGCCTGCATCCGGAATCAGCTGATTCGGACGGCTCATGTGGCGGTGGCTGATCAGTCCCATTAAGTGCATGGCCGTTTTAAAACCACCAACGCCGGAAGCATTCGGGCTGGTGTGTGGCACACCCTGGAACACGATCTGGAACACGCGGATCAAGCGCTCCTGTTCAGCACGCGCTGCATCCCAGTCACCACGTTGCGCCGCTTCATACAAACGCACATAGCCAGCCGGATCCACATTTCCCAGACCCGGTACATTGCCATGTGCACCACCTAACAAGGCGTAATCCACGGTGGTTTCCGAACCGGTCAGTATTGAAAAGTCAGGCTTATCTTCAAAGTCCTTCATGACCATGCGCATATTGCCATCATCGCCGCTGCTGTCTTTCAGACCGCAAATCAGCTTTTGCTCATACATGCTCATCAGTGTTTCGCGGCTCAGTTTTAATTGCGTACAAACCGGAATGTCATACGCCACAATCGGCAAATCCACTGCTTCGCGTATCATCGAAAAATGTACGATGGTTTCGTTCTGGCTGGTACGCGGATAAAACTGCGAAGTCACGACCAGACCATCGACGCCCAGTTCTTTTGCCTGACGGGCGTTTTCAATCACTCGGTCAGTAGTCGGATCCATCACGCCACACACCGCAGGTACTGCGCCGTTTGCTTCATCCAGCGCAATACGGATTGCGTCAGCACGTTGTTTTGCATTCAGAAATACCACTTCGGATGTGGAACCGAGCAGGAATAAGCCATGTACACCGTTATCAATCAAATGACGAATCACTTTGCGCAGACTGACTTCATCCACCTGATAGTCAGGCGTCAGAGGGGTAACGACCGGCGGCACAATGCCGTGCAGTTTCAGAGCGGACATAGATTTATTCCTTTAAAGATTTAGGATCGAAAGACTGACGCAGGCCATCACCAATAAAATTGACAGACAACGCCGTGAGGACAATCAGGATTCCGGATGGCAGCCAGATCCACGGATTTTGCTGAAGCACGGAGGCTTCACGGGCAATACTGATCAGGCTGCCCCAGCTCGCATCCGGTAGCTGCACACCCAGCCCCAGAAAACTCAGACCGGCTTCAGCCATGATGGCCGACACGAAACCGAGTGAAAAAGACACCACCAGTACATCCATGGTGTTTGGCAGACAGTGCCGCAATAACAGGTAAGTGTGACCAGCGCCGAGGGTGCGCGCCGCAGCCACATATTCCATTTCACGGATAGTCAGAATCCGTGCACGCACCAGGCGGCAAATCAGCGGCCACGACAATAAGCCAATCACCACAATGGTTTTTTCCGTACCGGGACCGAGCACCGCAGCCAGCGTCATCAGTACGATAATCGGCGGGAAAGTCATGACCATATCGACGAAACGCATGATCAGGTTGTCGATCCAGCCGCCGAAGTAACCGGCCAGCGCACCAAGAAAGGTGCCAATCAGCAAAGCCAGACTGACACTCAGCACTCCGACCATCAGCGACACACGCCCGGCTGCAAAAGTCCGTGCCAGCATGTCACGGCCGGTCTGATCGGTTCCCAGCCAGTGCAGTTTGCCGGGTGCCTGCAAGGTAGCTTCCAGATCAATCGCATTCGGATCTGCATGAAATAACCAGTCGGAGCATAAACACAGCAGACTGATCAGACCGAAGATCAGCAGTCCGGCCATCGCCGGGCGGTGCTTACGGAACTTTTGCCAACGCATGGCAGTAACACTAGACATAATTTCCTCTGATGTAAGACAGGTTTCAGGTTGCATCTTCCCCTGCCGGCCTGAAAACAGGCCTGACATACAGTGCAATACAGGTTGAAGCGAAAGGTTCAGCGCAAGGTAATGCGCGGGTCGATCCGTGAGTAAATCAGGTCGGTCAGCATATTGATGATCAGAATCACGACCGCCATCACCAGCGTAATTCCCATAATCAGCGGGTAATCTCGGCTCTCAATGCCATCGAGGAACAGCATGCCCATGCCCGGCCACGAAAAAACGGTTTCGATAAACACTGCACCGCCGATCAACGCACTGAAATTCGCACCGATCACGGTAATAATCGGAATCAGGGTGTTCGGGAAAGCGTGACGGAATAAGACTTGCTGCGGGCTTAAGCCTTTGGCACGGGCAGTGCGGACATAATCCTGGCTCATGGTTTCCAGCAATCCGGCGCGGGTGTAACGCATCAGGATGCCGATAAACTGCAGGGACAACACCATCGCAGGCATGGCAAGGTGGTACAGAATATTGCGCCAGCTTTCATCACCGGGATCGGTATAACCACCGGACGGGAACCAGCCCAGCTGCAGCGCAAACACATACATCGCAATAATGCCCACCAGAAAAGCAGGACTGGAAATTGAGATATACGCCAGTACAGACAGCACATGATCAGGCCAGCGGCGGTAAGCACGCGCAGAAATCAGGCCGGTCAGCACGCCGAGCAAAGCGCCCATACCCAGACCTGCAACGGTCAGCAAGCCGGTCGGGACTGCACGGCGTGCGATTTCCTGCAATACCGGAGAACCGTCTTTGTAACGCAATCCCAGCTCGCCATGTGCCACCTGCTGCAGCCAGCTGACAAAACGCAGCGGCAAAGGCTGATCCAGTCCCATTTCGTGGCGCAGCACTTCTTTTTGTTGATCGGTGAGCACCGCAGTCGGCGGTACAAAAGCGTCAACCGGATCTCCGGGCGCCATATTCATCAATACGAACACCACCACCAGAATCGCAAACAGCGTGGGGATGTTAACAGCAAGGCGGTTCAGCAAATAAGTCCACATGATGTCTTCAGCCAGATCAAATCGTCAGCCGGATTGCAAACACACGTTGTACGGATGCAGCCTGTATAACGGGAGAGTTGCATTTGCAATACGGTAAAAAGCAGTTCAGCGCAGGGTCCAGTTTTCCGGACTGTCCTGATAGCGACCACCGCCGGGCGATGGTGTCCATACAAAGTTCGTTACGTTCTTTGTATAGCCGCCATAGCGGTTTGCCACCCACAACGGTATCCACGGCAATTGCTGATTCGTAATGCGGCACAATTGTTTGTAAATATCATTGCGCTTGCCGTCATCCGTTTCCGCCTGACCGGCATCAAATAATTTATCCAGCTCAGGAATACGGACACGCATACGGTTCACACCTTTTGGCGGTGCATACGAAGAGTGCAGCAGTGGCATCAGGGATGCAGGATCCGGGCCATTACCGGCACCGGCGAACACCATACTGAACTTACCGGCATCGACAATTTGCCCGTAAGTCGGCGCATCCACAAAACGCGGTTTCACCGTGACACCGATTTGTCCGAACATCACTTGCAGGCTGGCGACCACATCTTTGGATAACTGATCGCTGTAATACGTCAGCAATTCCAGTGGTTCTCCGTGATTCAGCTTGCTCCAGCCCGCTTCCTCCAGCAAAGCTTTTGCTTTGCTCAGATTCATGTCATAGCTGTTTGCATCCTGCGGAATATATTTTGGTGAACTCAGCACGCAGTTGCTGGCAACTGCGCTGCCTTTATAAATGTTTTTGACAATCGCGGCGCGGTCAATCGCGTACAGCAAAGCCTGACGCACACGCACATCTTTAAAACGCGGATCCTGATTATTTAAACCGATATAGTTCAGCACCATCGATTGACCCGAAATCACCTGCACATTTTTTCCGGCACCGTCGCGTATCTGATCCTGGGTTAAATAGCTGTAATTGATTTCGCCTGCAGCCAGCGCAATCGCCGCAGAACTGCTGTCTTTAAAATAGCGATTGACCAGACGGTTAATTTTCGGCTTGCCACGGAAATAATCCGGGTTTGCCAGCAATTCGACATACTGATCCGGCACGTATTTATTCCATTTAAACGGGCCGGTACCAACCGGCGATTTCCACCAGTCTGAGGTACGTAATTCTTTGGCGGTGAATTTGGACAGCAAATGATTCGGCAGCATCATCACATTGGTCAGTGCATCCGGCAGCGATGCATCCATGTTCAGCAACTCCAGCACCACAGTATGTTCATCCGCGACGCGGATATTCACTACATCGGCAAAGCGCACGGCAAACACACTGGCCATGTCCGGATCTTTGATCAGCCCCAGCGTGAATTTCACATCGGCTGCAGTGAACGGTGCGCCGTCATGCCAGTGCACACCTTTACGCAGCTTGATGGTAAAACTCTTACCATCTTTAGAAAACGACCAGCTTTCCGCCAGATCGCCGGATATTTTCTGAAACGCTGGATCATACAGCGTCAACGTGTTAAAATATTTATTATAAAATCCAAAACCGGCAGATGCCGTCAGCGGATTAAACTTCTGCGGGTTGCCTTGTGGCCCCACATCAAACGCACCGGTAAACACGGTATCTGCAGCCGCTGCGGGCAAACTTACCTGCAAAAGTGCGGCCAGAGCCGCTGACAGCGCAATGCTGCCAGTACCACGATAAGTCAACATAAGTCTCCTATCCTATTCAGGCTTGGTGGATTGAGCGAACTGAGTCGCCCGATGCGCTATCCGGACTAACGCATCATGCAACTCCTTTGGGATATCGTTTAAAGATGGATTCAAAGTGACCGAGATGGGCTTTCAGTAAACCGGCTTCATCTTTGGTTTCCAGCATATTCACGATAGAAAGATGGTCATTGGCAGTCGCTTCAGCTGCCCACGGATCCGTATTCGCCGGTCCGCTTTGTTTAAGCATGTTATTGAAGATATTCCAGAACAAATCAATCAGCGCCAGCAAGAAACGGTTGTCGAGGCAGCGGTACATTTCCGCGTGAAACTCGCGGTCTTCGTCTGCAAAACTTTCATTCTGACGTGCTTTTTCCAGCATTTTCTCTGCCAGACGACGCAGTTTCAGTGTGTTTTCCGGCTGAATATTTTTAACCACAGAAGCAAGCGCCCCGACTTCTAAATACGTCCGCACATACAGCAGATCGCTGATTTGTGAATCATTGGTAATCATCGAATACGGCAGATTTTCCAGAATCGAATCAAAGGTAAAAGGCTTCACATAAATGCCTTCGCCATGGCGTGATTCAATAATGCCGAGTGATTCCAGCGCTTTCACCGCTTCACGCAGCGACGGGCGGCTGATCCCCAGTTCTTCCGCCAGCTTACCTTCCGGTGGCAGCGCATCACCCTCACGCAGATTATTCTTTTCGATGTACTGCTTAATTTCGCCCTGCGCTAATTTGTATGCAGGAATTTTTGTCGCCATATCGACCTCGGACTGTAAGAATTTTAAATAAGAGTCATTATTTTCTAATTAACTGACATGTCTGACAACAACCAGTTTTCCAGCACCGGTACGCCATCCTGACTGTCACCTCCGGTCAGCAAAATGCCTTCCGGAAGTACAAAACTGCATCCGTGCGCACGACCAGCGGGCAGATTTCCTGCCAGTTGCCAGCCTTCTCCAGTCCGCACGAAGCATTCGTCTGACCAGCGTTTTTCCAGACCCCGATGCGCGAACAGGCTGCCCGCCTGATAGTTTTTCGCAGCACCGGGAAAGTACGTTCCGCCGGCAAACAGCGGGGTTTGCTGTAACAGCCCCGCAAACGGCGATGCAACACCATCGCCCTGTCCAAACACCTTACCACCACTGACCTGCTCTGTTGCCAGCACTTCGCAGTTTGATGTATCCAGACAAACCACAGCGTTACGACGCAAGCCCGGTTTGACTTCACCCGAAATCAGCCAGGCCAGATCAGACTGCTGTATCAGGCCACTGCCGCAAGTCGCCAGTAAAGGATTTTCTGCAATGACATCGAGACAGGCCGTGCGCGTATCGAAGCGGCGCAAGCCTGTATTCCAGTGGAAACCGGCGATTTCCCGTGCCATGTAATCTGAACGGAACCGCTCTTTATCTTCCGCTGTCAGGCTGCTCATACGAATGCAAAAATCATCAAACTGACCACGATGATAACCACCGGCCACCATCAGACCGCGCTGCGGATCGGCAAACGCAACCGCGCCCAGAAAATCGCTGTGCTGTTCAAACGGCATACAATGCCAGACATCCTGCAGCATGTCATAAGCCCAGATGCGGGTACTCTGACGCATGCATCCGCTGCGCTGATCCAGAATACTGCCTCCCAGCACAAAGATACGATCCTGTATCGTCACGCAAGCGGCTTGCTGCGGTGCTTCCGCCGGAAAAGGTGCCAGCGACACCCAGCCAGCCCCCGTATTCGTGACATCCAGCCCGAACCATGCCTGACCGGCGCTGCCCAGTCCGGCAAACAAGCGTGTGCCGCTTTGCCCGCTGGCACCGCTGACCACCGCCACTGGCAGTGCTGGAAGCATGGTTTCAGACTTCATCATGAAATAATCCGTGTATAGAGAAAGTACCGTTGAGAATGATCTTCTCAGATCTGATGTAAGATGTCAAATATCTGAACTGCTAAATCTTCATCTTTTTTTGTGCCTGTTTCTGATGCGCAACAGCCATAAAGATACAGAAGAAGCCAGCAAGGTACGCCGTTCAGATTTTCGTAGCCGCAAAGCCTAGGATGCCAGTATGTCTTGTCGTGTGCATTGCCTTAGCTGATCACCCGCAACATCCGGTGTTGTCAGTAATCATTCGCTTCATACGGAGCCCGAAACGGGCATTTTCGGGCCTAAATGCGGAGTCTGGCATAGCGATCCGGCGGTCGTCGGCAGAAAGTCCGGGCCTCCGTGAAAGTGAAATGACGATTTCTGCAGAGTGACCAGCGCTTTCACCGCCTTCCCCGATCGTATATGACAAGCAGATGCAGCGCCGTTCATCCGAATTGCCCTGCAAGTCAGCCCGTTTGCCCAAAATCGACGGTTTACTCCAGCTTTTCAGCATTATCAAAAACAACACATCCGGTATCATCGCGCTTGTTTTTAATTTTCTGACAAGCCAATGGCGCCATTGTTTTCACTGATACTGCTATCAACTGCAGGCGCACTGCTGCTGGCCTGCATCTTTTTTATTGCACTGGCCTTCAACGCACCGCGTAAAGCCTTCCGTATCACACTGGCATTTATCAGCGGCGCCGTATTCGCCGAATTACTAACTTTGGGTATATGCGCCGTGTTTCTTCCGCCGACACTGGAACAGACAGCGCATGTGAACCTGTATCTGGGGGCGATGGCAATCACACCACTGCTCGGTGGCGGCCTGATGCTGCGCTTTGCGCGCAAGCGGCACTTACTGGAAAGCTGATCCTTTCCTTCACGCAGCGATCTGCCTGCACAAATAAAAAACGCTGGCATACCAAGCCAGCGTTTTTTGTCGGGAGACAGCGTTCAGATCAGGCTGTCAGCGCGGTGTACTTTGTATCGACAACGCGATACTGCGCGATATCACTGATCAGCTGATTCACATACGGTACAGCGCCAGTCAGGCGAAACGACATCCAGCGATTCAGGCGGATACGCAAACCTTTTTCCGCACCCGAAGTAACCAGCGAAACCGGCGCGATTTGCTCCACTGCAATCATCGTGTCTGCTGTCAGATCAATGCGGGTCTCAAACATGCCCTGACGAATCACCAGCAGCTTACGTTCCACCATCGCATACGCCTGTCCGGACGGCACCGGCGCATCACCATTTGCCGGATCACGGCGCCACTCTTTCAGCTGCCGCAGCGCACGCCAGCCCAGCCAGCACAGCGCCAGTACCAAACCAGCCAATTCCGCTCCCGCTGGCCGGTGTCCTCTGAGCACACCTGAGTAAAACACCGCCATAAATGCAGAGAACGTGAGCAATTCAGTCAGAACAAACCTGACCACCGCCTGTACCGCAAAAGCCTTCGCTGAAATCTGAATTTTACGCATTGAAATATGCACAAAGTGATAACAAGCGCGAACATACACCTGCAATATGTGTTTGGCAAGATATTTCCCTCAGAGCAATGCATTCTTTCTGCAAGAAGGCCGCAGAAGCGCCCCACATCACCTACAATACCGCCTTCGGCGGGCCTGTTGCCTGCCAGTTTTTGTAAAGCATTCCATGTCAGACACACTCTCCTTCAGTTCCCTTCCCTTACAAGCCGCCCTGCTCGACAATCTGGCCAGCCTTGGCTATGAGCAAATGACGCCGATTCAGGCGGCGGCCTTGCCGGTCATCCTGCAGCAACGCGATCTGATTGCACAGGCAAAAACCGGTTCCGGTAAAACGGCGGCATTCGGGCTGGGTTTGCTGAATAAGCTGAACCCGACTTACTTTGCAGTACAGGGTCTGGTGATTTGTCCGACGCGCGAACTGGCCGATCAGGTCGCTAATGAATTACGCCGTCTGGCGCGCCGTATCGAGAACGTCAAAATCGTCACGCTGACCGGCGGCATTCCTATGCGTCCGCAAATCGCCTCGCTGGAATTCGGTGCGCACATTGTCGTTGGTACGCCGGGTCGCCTGATTGATCACATCAGCCGTGGCACGCTGCGACTGAATGCCATTCAGACGCTGGTTCTGGATGAAGCAGACCGCATGGTGGACATGGGCTTTTACGATGATATTTACGATATCGCCGCTGCCTGCTCGCCACGCCGTCAGACGCTGCTGTTCTCGGCAACCTATCCGGATGACATCCGCGCCGCCAGCGAACAATTGCTGAATCAGCCGGAAGAAATTCAGGTCGAAGTACAACACAGCGCAAATCAAATCCAGCAATGGTTTTTTCAGACCACGCCGGAACAGCGCAATGCCGCCGTCGGCCGCTTACTGCAACACTATCAGCCTGCATCCAGCATTGCGTTTTGTAATACCAAAATTCACTGCCGCGAATTAACCGAAGAATTGCATGCACAAGGCATCAGCGCACTGGCTCTGCATGGCGACATGGAACAGCGTGACCGCGATGAAGTACTTATCCGCTTCGCCAATCAAAGCTGCTCAGTACTGGTCGCAACCGACGTTGCCGCACGTGGTCTGGATATTCAGAATCTCGGCGCTGTGATTAATGTCGATGTGTCGAAAGACAGCGAAGTACACATCCACCGCATTGGCCGCAGCGGCCGCGCCGGTGAACAGGGCCTGGCGCTGACACTGGTCACGCCCGGCGAAAAGAAATGGGTACGTAATATCGAAGAATACAGCGGCGAACAGGCGCAATGGCTGGAGCTGGACAGCCTCGACATCAATAACGATGCCCCGCTGCAGGCACCGATGATGACGCTGTGTATTCAGGCCGGTAAAAAAGACAAAATGCGCCCCGGCGACCTGCTCGGCGCACTGTGCGCCGACCTCGGTCTGCAAAAAGCGCAAGTCGGCAAAATCAACGTCGGCGACTTCGTCACCTTCGTCGCCATCGAACGCAGCATCGCCGAAGACACACTGGAACGCCTGTCCCGCACCCAGATCAAAGGCCGCCAGTTCCGTATGCGCATGGTGGGCTGAGGCGAACGCGGGTTGATCGCCGTTTAGCATTTAATAAAAAGGGAGCTGATATCAGCTCCCTTTTTATCTTAGATTTTCCAGATTCGATCCGGCATTTAACCAAGCCGAATTGAAACGCAGACTGCCCCCTGATTGTCAGTCAGACCGGCGCCGTAATGTCCTTTCAGATCGTCGTTAATACATAACTCCAGATTTCCGCTATAGCCTGCAGGCAGACTTACCGGACCATCGCCGATTAGTATGACTTTTCCGCCCTCTCCGCCGATGCGTCCCATCAAAGCACCCATGTTCGCCTGCAGGTCAGCATCGACCGAAGGATAACCAGGCTGCGTCATGATGAGTCCGGGGCAGCCAGCTGCGCCATATAAGTTCCCGTTATTGGTATACGGATCAGCAGTCCATTTGCCGGACAAATACTCTACCTTTATTTTGCTATCCGCATGCACTGCAAGCCCCGTATCTTGCCAGGCTTGATTCGCTTGTACGGTATAGTCGATGGTATAGTCGATTGCTGTTGCACCCAGTGTCAGCTGTACAAAACCAATCAGCGGAAAATTCTCTTGCGCATTCCACGGAATCGCCGGTGGATTGCTGGTGTACCAGTATGTGTCGGGATTCGCAAATCCTTGCAAGCGATCCGTAAATCCGCTGGCATAGGCATAAGTGTATTGAGAAACTGCATACAAATACGGATCGTATTCAAGCGGATTGTTGCTGATTCCTGCACCTATCCAATGACTTAGTTTTCCCTGTGTGGCTGCCAGCGAAAGCAGAAAGAAAAGCTCACCGGTCTTGATTCCGGAAACCGTATCCGCACTGAATATCATGCCGTACAAATTCGTATTTGTGTTCTTCGCATGATCCGCAATATTGGTTGCGCTGTTACTCCAGCCGAAGACAATCCCCGCCATCAGATCGCCGACGATGCGTCCACTCAGATCGTTATAAATTCCGTTGGTCGCGTACGCGCTTCCCTGAGTGCTTTCCGATGGCACAACAACATAGGCGGGATTATTCCCGTAAATACCTGTTCCCGCATTCATCGCGGCATTCGTAATGTAGATCGAAAACGTTCCGCTCACCGTGCCGCTGCCGGTCATCAGCACGCCTGCTGTTCCTTGGGGAATTTCCAGACTGGTCAGAGTCGGATCGCTGTCAGGATTCAGATCTGCCTGAAATGTTGCCGTTAATGTATAGCTTTGCTGCTGATCGAATCCACTTAATTGTCCCGTTATGGCAGGCGCACCGGAGTAACCAAACAGCACACCGTTCAGCTCAGATTTTGCCGGGAGCCCGGTTGCAGGGCTGGTGTAATCGGCAATATTTAACGGTGTCTGGCTGGTTGAGGTTTGCAGCGCAGCCAGCAATGCAGTCCAGTCGTGATAACTGGATGGTGACGCGGAAGCTGACATAATCCGGCAAATGCCGTTCTCATTCGAAATCACTGCATCAGGAACCTGCGCTGCGACCAGACTGACAATTTCCGGGCTGGCACTGACCGGATTGACCGAAGTGGCAAGCAAGGCTGCGCCTGTCGTCGCATCCCGCAGCATAGTACCTGCAGCGGCTGAAATACCATCCACGTAAGAAAGATCAATATTGCTCGAATTGCTTGGCAACACCGTTGCTTCAAAAACGATGTAAGGCACATTGCCCGGCTGCCCCGGATTTGGCGAAGCCGTTAATGCAGCGGCGCCATAGTTCACATAAATACGCCCGTTAAAATTATCCAGTGAAAATGTGTATTGCAGCGGGTTGCTGCTGAAGTAAGGAAGGCTGACTTCAGCCTGCATCGCACTCAGTTGAAACGACTGCCAACTGGCGTCTGTGCAAGCGATCCCGCCCACCGTATCGGAGGTCGTCATACTACCGTCAAAGCTGACCCAGATTTGTTCTGGCGTATAAAGCTTTTGATTGTTATTGATGATAAATGTAGTCGCAACCATGTTCATTTTCCTTCATCAAGGTGAGGTTACCGGCAGCGCGGCAAACACGCTGGAGAGCGCGTTTGCAGTCAGTTGCAATCATCGTGCCACGCCTGCCAGTTCACCTCCCGCTGCAGCGACAGCAACAGAATCCCCTGCACTGGAAAGTAAATTGACATGTCAGAACCGCAGATTACATACCCTTCACAAGGAAATTACTATGCCAATATCCGCATTGATGTTTTCCGGACAGCCAGACTTTCTGCCGACGACCGCCGGATTGCCATGCTGAAATCGGCATTTGGGGTGTAAAACAGGGTTTTTGAGCCGGATGAGGTGTGCTGGTGGACTGAACTGGCTCGCCAGCCTGAAATACAGTCAGGGAAAAGCTGCAACTTGCTGGTTTATCTTCCCGCGATGAGCCGCTCTGACTCGCTCAGCTCTGCGCTGACCTCAGCGTACTCTCCTGCTTCTGTTGATTCGTTCTTCGCGGATTGCTGTTCATGGTCCGCTCCTCCGTATTCATCCGATTGGCAGTGACATTTGCATCATGAAAGAAAGATTCACTTCTTTGTTGCAAATGATAATGATTCGCATTTATAATGCATACACATGATCGCCGGTGTGATGTTGTTTGCTGTCGTTGCACTGGTCATGGGTCAACACGCTCCGCTGTTACTCAGGCGCTGTTGTGCTGAACAGGCCGGGGATCTCCCTCACTCTTCCCGGCTCAGCGCAATTCAATGCGATACGGTGCAGCTTTCGGTGGCTGCTTCCCTGCCCTCACAGGTGAAGCAGCCATTCTCCTGTTGACCTTTCTCCGGATTGCCAGCCCTGTGCCAGCCACATTTGAAATTTTCAGGAAAGAAGATGATTCAGAAAACTTCGATGGCGGCGGCAATTGCGCTGGCCTTGACTCCCTTATCTGCAGGCGCACAAAGCGTGCAGACCACGATTACCACGCAGGAAATGGAACAGGCGCAGCAGCGTCCTGAGCAGATTTTGCAGGATATTCATGTGCGCACCACTCGCAGTGCCGGTGACCGGCGCCAGCAGGCCGTGACGGTAACGCAAAGCGAAACCGAGCAGATAGAACGCGCACAAACCGGACGGCTGGCGGATTTGTTCAGCATGGAACCGGATCTGAGCGTGCGTGCCGCGACGCCGCGTTTTACGGCGGCAGGCAGTGCATTTGGTCGTGCCGGTCAGGAAAGCATCAATATCCGCGGTCTGGAAGACAATCAGGTCTTACTGATGAGCGACGGTGTACCGTTGCCGAACAGTTTCAGTTTCGGTGCGTTCAGTACCGGTCGCGGTGCGTATCTGAATACGGATGCGCTGAAGTCGGTGGAAGTGCTGCGCGGTCCGGCGTCGATGCAGCATGGCAGTGATGGTCTGGCCGGCGCGGTGAGTTTCCGTACTATCGATCCGGATGACTTTATTTCTGAAAAGCAGCGTTTCGGTGGTTTTCTGCGCAGTGGTTACAGCAGTCTGGACCGCAGCTGGTTCAGCAGCGGCGCAGTGGCATGGCAGGCTGGTGAAACGAAAAACTTAATCTTCGTCAGCCGCCGCACAGGGCATGAAGTGGCGAATCAGGGCGATGATGCCAGCCCGGACAGCCGCCGTACCAAACCGAATCCTACCGATACCAGTGGCCGCTATCTGCTGGCAAAAAGTCAGTGGCAATTCCATCCGCAACAACGGTTTGGCATCACGCTGGAAGCACTGCGACAGGAAATTGACAGCAATGTGCTGAGCGGCCGCGCGACTGCGCCATATCGCAGCAACAGCGTGATTGGTTTAACTGCCGATGATGAAACGCGGCGTGACAAAATTGCACTCGAACACCGCTGGCAACCTGCCGGTTTGCGCTGGCTGCAACAGGCAGACAGTCGGCTCAGTTATCAGAAATCGTCAGCGCGTCAGTTCAGTCTGGAAGACCGCTACACCGATCCTGATCGTGTGCGCGATAACCATTATGAAAACCGTGGCTGGCATTTTTCTACAACTGCTCAGGGCGAAATGGCCAGTGCGCCGGTCAGTTATGGTCTGGACTGGAGCCGTACGCAGGTTTCAGCGCTGCGCGATGGCGTGACGCCGCCGACGGGCGAAACCTTCCCTTCCAAACCGTTTCCGGATACGCAGTACACCGTCGCCGGTGCGTTCTGGCAGGGAGACTGGCAAGCCGGTACGTTCCGCATTCAGCCCGGTGTGCGTCTCGATCATTACAAGCTGAGTCCGGATGCGGCCGGTTACAGCGGTAAAACCGTTACGCTCAGTGATCAGGCAGTCAGCCCGCGTCTGGGGCTGGTATGGCAATTGCAAAAGGCACATCAGGCTTATTTCCAGATCGCACAGGGCTTCCGCGCACCGTCGCCGGATCAGGTAAATAACGGTTTCAGCAATCCGGTAATGGGTTACGAAACCCGTGGTAATCCGGATTTGCGACCGGAAACTGCGCACAGTCTGGAGCTGGGTATGCGCGGTCAGGTTAAAGGCTTGCGTTATCAGTGGGCGATGTACCGCAATACTTATGATGACTTCATCAAACAGCAAGTTACCGGCGGCAGCGGCAGACCGGGCGATCCGATGATTTTTCAGTACATCAATCTGCAGCAAGCCACGATACGCGGCGCAGAACTGCGACTGGACTGGCAAATTGATCCGGTCTGGCGCTTACAGGGCGCATGGGCGCAGGGGCGCGGCGAGACGACACAAGGCAGCCAGCGTGATCCGCTGGAAACCATCAATCCGGCCCGGCTGCAAACCACGCTGCATTACAACCAGAATGCACTGAGCGGCTGGCTGCAGATTCAGCATCAGCGCGGCAAAGCCTTGTCGGATATTCCGGTGGCTGCCACACCGGCTTTCGCACCGGGTGCATTCACGACGCTGGATATCGGCACTGCATGGAAACTGGCGCAAGGCTGGACGCTGCAGGCGCAGATCAGCAATCTGACTGACCGCAAATACTGGCGCTGGGCCGATGTGCGCGGCGTCGCCGACAGCAGCACCGTGAAAGATGCTTATACCGCACCGGGACGCCAGTTCCTTCTCAGCTTACGTTACGACTTCAGGAGCAGCCATGAATAACAGCTTGAACATTCCCCGTTTGTTTACCGAAATGCGCCGCGCCCAGAAAAAGCGGCACCGCGATATTGCGCTGGAACTCGGTATCAGCGAAGCAGAACTGATTGCAGCGCACAGCGGCGTGATGACAGATGATGACGCGATCAGTCTGCGTGCAGTACGTCTGCAAGCGCGCTGGCCGGATCTGATAAAAACGGTGGAAACGCTGGGCAAGGTGATGGCCTTAACCCGTAATGAAGCCTGTGTGCATGAGAAAAAAGGGGTATATCACCACAGCAGCGTCAACGGCCAGACCGGTCTGGTGCTGGCGGGTGATATCGATCTGCGGATTTTTTATCAGCACTGGAGCAGTGGCTTTGCGGTTCAGGAAGAACTGGCCGACGGCACGCAGCGCAGCCTGCAATTCTTTGACCGCAGCGGCGTAGCGATACACAAAATTTTTCTGCAACCGGAAAGCAATCTGCAGGCATTTGATGCACTGATCATGGCTTTCGCCGATGACCATGCCGCGCCATTGCAGATACAGGCTGCCGCACCGCGCGCCGAGGCCACTCTGCCCGACAATTTTGACAATGCTGCGTTCCGTGATGCCTGGCGTTCACTGCGTGATACGCATGACTTTTTCAGTATGCTGCGTCAGTTTAAGATCAGCCGCACACTGGCGTTGCGCGAAGCCGGTGTTGATTATGCGGAACAGCTGGATACTGCCGCCGCCAGTGATGTTTTACTGGCCGCTGCACAAGAGCAAGTACCGATTATGGTATTCACCGGCAATGCCGGCATGATTCAGATTCACAGCGGCCCTGTCAGCAAGGTGCTGCCTACAGGCCCGTGGATCAATGTGCTGGATGCCGGCTTCAATTTACATCTGCGTACTGATCTGATTGCGGAAGCATGGATAGTGCGCAAACCAACGACGGACGGGCTGGTGTGCTCGCTGGAATTGTTTGATGCACATCACGAACTGATTTGTATGCTGTTTGGTGAACGAAAACCGGGACAGGCGGAACGCTGCGAATGGCGTGCCCTGCTGGATCAAATGCGGACGGAGCATCTGTTATGCAAAGCATGAATCCACGCCGTCGTTTTCTGATGCAGGCAGGTGTGTTCGGAATCGCGGGTGCTGCACCTGCGCTGTGGCAAACCGCATCCGCACAATCCGAATCCGGCAATCTGAAACGTATCGTCTGTATCGGCGGTGCGATCACTGAAATTGTGGTCAGGCTGCAGGGTGAAGCAGGTATTGCGGGCGTGGATACCACATCGAACTTTCCGGCATCGCTGCAAAAGTTGCCGAATGTAGGCTATGCCCGCAAATTATCTGCCGAAGGCATCCTGAGCCTGAGCCCGCAACTGGTGATTGCCAGCCATGAAGCGGGACCGTCTGCGGTATTACGTCAGATTGAAGGCGCAGGCATTCGCGTCCACCAGATACCGGAAATCCGCAGCTTTAAAGATTTACTAAGCACCATCGCCCTGCTCGGACAATTGTTGCAGCGGCCAGCGCAGGCACAGCAGTTGCAGCAACAACTGACGCAGGAATGGGCGCAGGTACAAAACCCCGCCGCTCAACCAACGACCAAAGCGCGCGCATTATTTGTGATGGCCCATGCACCGGGACAAGTCATGCTGGCCGGACGCGATACCCATGCGCACACCATCATGGAATACGCCGGTCTGCAGAATGCCTTTGCAGATGTCAGCGGTTACAAAGCCATCAATGCAGAAGCCCTGATTCAGAGTGCGCCGGATTTGCTGATCGCGACAGAACAAGGCGTTAAGACGCTCGGCAATCAGTCTGCACTGCTCAGCTTACCCGGCATGGCGCAAACACCGGCTGCACGCCATCAGCGCGTCGTGGTGCAGGAAGCTATGCTGATGCTGGGTTTCGGTCCGCGTCTGCCGCAAGCGGTGAACAGTCTGCGCGAAGCGGCGCAGCAGCAAATGCGCAAGCGGAGCAACTGATGGCAATGGCTTTTACCGCAGCGCATCGTTCAGTCAGCAGCGGACGTCACTGGCCATTGTATTCACTGCTGAGTGCCTTACTGATTATGACTGCCCTGGCGGCCGGTGCGGTGCATCTGCAATGGCCTGTGCTGGCTGATGCCAGTCTGCAAGCGCTGCAACACTGGCTGGGCTTGGCAGAAGCGCCGTCCGCAATGCAAAGCAGTCAGTTGTATGTGTTCTGGTTTATGCGTCTGCCGCGTGTATTGTTTGCATTACTGGCCGGTGCGGCACTCGGTTACAGCGGAGGCTTATGTCAGGGCTTGTTTCGCAATCCGCTGGCTGATCCCGGCTTACTGGGTGTTACCACCGGCGCTGCCTGCGCCGCGGCATTAAGCATCGTGTTTATCGGCAATCTGCCGTGGCCGGTATCACCGGCTTTACGCGGCTGGATACTGCCGGTGGCGGCGTTCAGCGGCGCACTGCTGACTTGTTTATTGCTGGATGCCGTCGCACGCTGGCTGACGCCGGGTTCAGTTACCGGATTACTGCTGACCGGTATTGCGATGAATGCGCTTGCGGCAGCGGTCATCGGTATCTGCACTTATCTGAGTACCGACGAGCAGTTACGCAATTTGTCGTTCTGGACACTGGGTTCGCTGAGCGCAGCCAGCTGGCCTGCATTGCTGGCGTTAAGCATGATTCTGCTGTTATCGCTGCACAGACTAAAACACACAGCACAAGCCTTAAATGCAATGTCGCTGGGTGCGCAGACCGCAGCGCACAGCGGTGTGAATATTGCAGCCTTGCGCTGGCGTGTAATTCTGACGGTGGCAGTGCTGACCGGTGTGGTGATGGCCTGGTGCGGCGCTATCGGTTTTATTGGTCTGATCGCCGCTCATCTGGTTCGTATGCAACGCGG
The DNA here is from genome assembly GCF_018139685.1 of Cognatundibacterium luofuense. GTDB lineage: Bacteria > Pseudomonadota > Gammaproteobacteria > Burkholderiales > Burkholderiaceae_D > Undibacterium > Undibacterium luofuense. The sequence continues at coordinate 258,873 of NZ_JAGSPN010000003.1, read as the reverse complement.
GGCGGATCAGCGCATTGTGTTACCGGGTGCGATGTTGTCCGGTGCTCTGGTACTGCTGCTGGCTGATACGCTGGCACGTACTCTGGCGCTGCCTGCTGAAATTCCGGTTGGCATTCTGACTGCCTTATGCGGCAGTCCGGTCTTACTGTGGCTGCTGTACCAGAGCCGCCAGCGCCTTTACTGAAAGCGGATATGCACTCGATTCAGAACGAACAACAGACTGCCGCCAGACTGATGATCCGTTGCGCAGGCTGGCAACAGGGTCAAGCGACGATGGGCCCGTTTGTGCTGCAGGTACGCGGTGCCGAACGCATCGCGATTCTCGGCCCTTCCGGCGCGGGGAAAAGCAGCCTGCTGAAAGCCTTATCCGGCGATCTTCCAGCGCTGCACAAATCCGTATTTCTGAATGGCGAAGACTTTCAACAGTACTCAGCACAAGCACTGGCAGAGCATCGTGCAGTACTGATGCAGAGTCATCAGATGGCATTTTCTTTGCCGGTAGAATTGGTGATTTCGCTGGGACGTATTGCGCGTGATGCTGACTCGCATCAGCAGGAAGTTGTACGTCAGGCAGCGCAACTGGCGGAAGCTGCTCACTTGCTGCAGCGTCAGTACAACAGCCTTTCCGGCGGTGAACAGGCGCGGGTGCAACTGGCACGGGTATTTGCCCAGCTCTGGGACAGGCAGGGAGCGATCATTCTGGTGGATGAACCGGTCAGCGCACTGGACCCTGGTTTGCAATCTGAATTACTGCATCGCTTACAGCAATTCGCAAGCGAGCGTCACCATGCCGTGATTGCAGTCTTGCATGATGTGAATCAGGCGCTACAGTATTTTGAACGCCTTTGGATGATCAGGGATGGTCAGTTAATGGCCGATTGCCCGGCCACGCTGCAGGCTGTACCGCAACTGGAACAGCTGTATCAGACCGGCTGGCAAGTGTTACGCAGCGCCGATGGTGAAACCGTACTGCACTGCATTCCGCCACACCGTCGGAAAAAAATCGCAGCGCCGGTGATTTCTTTTCATTGCCGCCAGCAGCAATCACAGGCACACCAGGGGTCATGAGATGAAAATTAATATTAGTGTTAACAAAAAAATCATCACTACTGCAGTATTACCACTTATCCTTGGGTTGCTGACTGCCTGTCAGGCGACGCCGCAAGCCCCTGTCAGCGCGGCGGCAACCGTCACGCCGCGTTATCTGCTGCTGGGCGAAGTGCATGATCATGCAGCAGGCCATCAGGCCAGACTCGCTGTTATCCGCCAGCAACTGGCAACAAATCAACCGACCGCACTGGTACTGGAGCAGTTCGATACCGATCAGCAAACTGCACTGGACGAAGCACAGCGCCTTTGCAGCACGGCAGACTGCCTGCTGCAAACACTGAAAAAGCCCGGATTGCAATGGCAATGGTCGCTGTACTCACCACTGATTCAACTGGCGCTGGATCAGAAACTCCCTCTGGTCGCTGGCAATCTGTCACGCAGCGATGCACGCCGTGTCATGAAAGAAGGCTACCGCGCCGTTTTGGCGGAAGCGGATATCAAACGCTGGCAACTGAGCGAAGACGATTTAGCAAGCTCACCGCATCACGCTGTTGTTCAGGCGCAGCAACAAGAAGTGCTGAAAGCTCACTGCGGGCAATTACCACTGAGCATGGCTGCCGGAATGGCCAAAGCCCAGATCGCCAGAGATATCGTGATGACAGAAAAACTGTTGCAACAAAGCCGCCGCAGTATCCTGATTGCCGGTAACGGCCATGTGCGTAAAGACATTGGCGTGGCGTACTGGCTGCGTTTCGCCGGTGCTGAATCAGTCCACAGCCATCTGTTTTCAGAATCCGCCGTATCTGCCGCCTCTGCGGATACACAAACACCCTTGCCAACGCAAAACCGGCCCGATCCTTGCGCCGGCATGACCATCAACACCAAACCCGGAGAGACCACATGAGCCAAACCAGTAATCCGTGCCAGCATATGAATCTGGCCAGCAGCAGTATCGGTGATGTCAAATACTGTGCAGACTGCGGCATCGTCCATCTGGCAGTACAAAATCTGTCCCTGCGCCTGGAGACAGAGACCTTTCGTACACTGACCTATATGCTTGCGCAGGCGCAGCTAAACATGGAAGATCATGAACATTACAGCCGCCACCAGTATCAGGCGGTACAAAACGTCAAACCTTTCATTAAGAAAACCCATTAAGGCGGACTAAGCATGCAACAACTGCGCTTTCAGACTGACATCATCGTTGATCCGGACCTGTTCTGGAAACGCCAGTCGATTGCAACCATCAGTCAGGAAATGGGGCCATGGCTGCGCATGACGGCACCGCCGCATTACCGTCAGATTCAGTTGCAGGACTGGCGGGGTGACAATACTTTATTTGCCAGCTGGGTGTTGCTGTTCGGTCTGATACCTATCGACCGTCATTCCTTTGAAAAAATCGTATTCCCTGCAGAGCGTGAATTTATCGAAACATCGTCATCGTGGAATAATAAACACTGGCAGCACCGGCGTCTGGTGACAGCAACTGAAAACGGCTGCAGCGTAATTGACGAACTGATCTTTACACCACGCATGTACTGGATGACTCCACTGGTGACACTGATTGTTAACATGGTTTTTAAGAACCGCCACAGGAATCTGAAAAAATTCTATCCGGTTCGCTAAAGGAAAAAATCACAGCAAATAAAAAGCCCGGAAAATACCGGGCTTTTTATTTTATTTCTCAGCTTTGGGACTGAGCGATACGGATTATCAGCCCAGTTGCTGTACCAGCACTTGTTGCGCAGGCATTGGTGCAGGGAAACCGGCTTCGGCGAGGCATGTTGCCAGCATACGGTTCGCATCAAAATAGACTTGCCAGTAATGATCGGTATGACAGAACGGGCGAACCGCGAGCACGGGTCCAACCAGATTAAATTCCAGAATTTCAACTTCTACCGATGGACTGGCAACCACGTTAGGGATGGTTTGCAGTTTTTCGCGCAGCAATAACATGGCGGCGGTGCTGTCTGCTTTACCGGACAACTGACATTTCAGTTCCACACGGCGATACGGATTGCTGGAGTAATTATGAATCGTGTCGCCGAATACTTTGTTATTACCCACCACCACCAGCACATTGTCCGGCGAATCAATCGATGTCGTGAACAAACCAATTTCCTTGATCGTACCTGTCACACCCGCCACCGTCACAAAATCACCGACCTTATACGGACGCAGCACGATGATGAATGCACCCGCTGCAAAGTTCGCCAGCAAGCCGGACCACGCCATACCAATCGCCACACCGGCTGCTGCCATCAGTGCTGCAAACGTCGTGGTCTGAATGCCGAAGTAACCAAGAATACCAATCACCAGCAACACATTCAGCGTAACCGTGACCACCGATCCCAGATAACGCATCACGGTCGCATCGACTTTTTGTTTTTGCGCCGAGCTTTGTACCGCCGCCACCACTTTAGCAATCAGCCAGCGGCCTATCACCCAGAACGCAATCGCCGCGAGAATTTTGACCCCGAATTCCGTCGCGATATTCATTGCCGTTTCCTGCAGTTTGTTCAGTTGTACACCATCCATCATTGCACCTGTTTTCCTCTGTGTGATTATTGAAGTGATGCGAAGCACCACCGTGTTTCCCGCCATTGCAAAGCGGGGCTGATCGTTTTCATCAACACAGAAGTTATATAGTGTGAACAAACAGGAAACAATGCAAAAACAATATTTGTTTGCAATGTTTGCAAAGTTTATAAGACGCAAACAATTGCAAATCCTGCAGCAGCATTACAGGATGCTACGTAACAGGCAAAAGCATTTCCGCAAGACAATAAAAAAGGGACTTCCGTCTGGAAATCCCTCTTCATGCGTTTTCTTTCCGTAAGGAATGGGTTTTTCAGTTCTGACTTTCATCGTTATAGCCCGCCTGCGGATGCATTTTGTCGAACAGCGCAGCGTCGCGGATATTTTTCTGTACAGCGACGGCACCGAACAGGCTCAGTAAGAATGACATCGCATAAAAGCCTTTCTCTGTCATTGCCATGGTGGCGTTCCATAAGCCGACCGTCATCAGCAGAATAGCAATCACCAGCGAGGTCCAGCACAGGCCGTAGTAAATGCCAGTGACGGGAATGCCTTCTGAGCGGTCGCGTACGGATTTTTGCAGAGATACTGCTGAGAACAAGCCATACATCAGAATGGTGAAGTAATAGCCTTGTTCATTCAGTTGCATGCTGGAATTCCACAAGCCTGCGAGGTAAGCGACTGCGCCGACGGCCATTGCGCACCATGCGGCACCGATAAATGCGCCGGTAGGACGTTGAAACTGCACTTGCATACTGGACTCCTTTGTTCTGTTTTGGAATTTGCCGTGACGCGGATTTATTTCTGCTTAATCAGCGCAAACCTTAACAATACGGCAATACTCTGGCATCGTAATGCGGGCGATGGTTCAAGTCAACTGGCGGGTATGTCAATGGTTTTACGTTGAATTCTTACCGGATACCAGAAAAAACGGATAAAGCGCATGCAGTGGATTACTAGAACTCATTTCATAAATACCCGCGAGATGCGTTTGTCTCATAGCGCGGGCTGGCAAGGCGGGCGAGGCAGTGAATAGCGGTGCTATTCACAACGCGTCCAACGCTGTCCAGCGTGCACTATGAGACAAACCCTCCGGGAACGGAGGTGCCGGGCGCATTGCTTTGTTGCGTCGCTTGCACAGGCACCAGCCTGTGCTGCGCAACGGCGCCGCGCACTGCCTCCCGGCACCTCGCGTTCGCACTCGTGGCTATTGATGAAATGAGTTCTAGGCATCATTCTGTCAGCTGCCTGCGGCGTCTGAACAATGTCTGCTCAGAAACGCCATTGCAGAATCAGGTTAGCGTGCTGCTGTTCGCCCAGCTGAAAGAAGGTGTCGCCGGTGTGGGTAAATCCGCAATGCCGGTAAAAGCCAATCGCCGCCTGATTGCCCGCATACACGGTCAGCCACAGTGCATGGTGTCCGCGTGATTGCAGAAAACGACGGGCTTTGCTGAGTAAGGCGCGACCAGCACCTTTACCGGCAAATTGCGGTATCACATATAAACGCGCAATCTCTGCGCTGCAACCGGCGTCGGCTTCGCAGGCTGCATTCAGTTGCAGCAACAGATAGCCGATCAGCTTGCCGTCGGCTTCGGCCAGCAGATAATGCTGATTCGGATCTTCAAAACGCTGGCGGGTATTGGCTGTCGTGAATTCCTGCAACACATAATCTGCTACGTCTGCATTGATGCCTTCCGGCGTGTAAGTGTGCAGCCAGACCAGCTGGCTGAGTGCGGCGATGGCTGAAAGGTCGGCCCCGGTTGCGGCGCGAAGTTGAAAGGCAGCTTGCGTCATTGTGTTAAGCGTTGAACGTTTATTGTTGGTTCATTGAGAGCATGCAGTATCAGTGCGACTCAAAAAAATATTCCAGTTCTTCATCGCCGAGTTTGTCGGTTTTACCGCTGGGTTTCCAGCCAAGTCGGCGGTAGAAGCCATGAGAACGTACAGCAGGATCAGGGCTGCAGCCTAAAAACAGACGCTGGTGACCAGCGTGCTGTAATTGCAGCATGACTGCATGCAATAAGCGTCGGCCTGTGCCCTGCCCTTCATATGCGGGCAACAGCGCCAGCACGACGATTTCTCCGCTTTGCAGGTCACCGAAACAATAGCCGGCCATTTCTGCGCCGTGCATGCAAATGATGCCGGTCAGTTCCTGATTGCGCACTTGCGCTGACCACGATTCCACCGTGACGCCAAGCTCCGCCAGCCGCTCTGCCGTTGCGGGGTTTTCGCGGGTTAAACCGCGCAGCGTGATACAGGCAGGAATATCGTCAGGGCTTGCTGCTCTGAATTGATAAGTCATATTGAAAATTGTTCTGGCCACTGCAGGAAGGCAGTCGCTGCAAAGCGATCCGGCAACCTGTGGCTGTAAAAATCGGGATTATTCGCTGCTCAGCAGCAGCACTTCGTTATAGCGCGGCGTGGCATCTTCATGGAAGACATCCGCCAGATATTCCTGCAATTCGTGTTGCTGCAAGTCCGGCGGAATACAGCAATCTGCCGGACGACGCTTACCCTCATTACCGGTCAGCCATGCCTGCCAGTTTCCGGGGTATCCGGTCACGGTAATCAGATGGACGAAAACGCGGAAGCGAAGTTGTACGGAACGGGTGGCCGGTGCGTTCATAAGCATGCTCACAACGAGAGGGCTGCTCACATTAGCGTAATGACAAACATGCGTCAATATATCGCGATTGTGCAAATATCGTCATTTGTGATTTCCGGAGAGCCGGACTTTCTGCCGACGACCGCCAGATTGGTATGCAGGAATCCGCAAAATGGCAAAAAATGGCCTGTTGCAGCCTTACAGAAAGCTTCCGGGCATTTGCATCCCGTCAGAGCAACATCTGAACAGCGATTATGGTTGCGTGCTTTCCGATGCGGGTACAGGTTCGTGGTCAGGTTCCGAAGCCGTTTCAGCGAGCAAGCGTAATCGCCCCTGCCACTGGCTGCCGGGGGCAAGTTGTTGTGCCTGATAGATGGCAGCCGGTTCTATACATATGAACTGATCACCTTCATCATCGCCCAGATCCGGTATCGCAGCTGCGCCTTCACGCCACGGCGTCCAGATCACCGTTTCCGGAAAACCGCCGGATTGCAGCGTCAGTCGGGTCACGCCCGACTGGCATTGCAAGCGGGTTGCGGGCGACTGGTAAATACGGTCGGTAGCAGCATTGATATGCACGGGTGCAGACATCGCTGGTTCACACCAGCTCTGCAATTGTTTATCAAAATAACTGGCAGGAATGCAGCCGAGAATATCCGCCGGCGTGCCACCGGGCAGCCGCAGGTAGGCATGCATGGCAGACTGAAATGCAAAAGTCTGTGTGCCGGTATTCTGAATGCTGAATTGCAGAAATACAGAGTGATCCTGCAGCTCAACCACCAGTCTGGCACGGAAAGCATAAGGCCAGCCGGGGTAAGAAAACGGACGGCATTCAGTTTGCAGGGTGGCACTGGCGCAGTCTGGCTGGCTGCTGATGGCAATCAGGTCCCAGTTGACGTTGCGCAGAATGCCGTGCTTTGGCAATGGCCCCATTTCAGCAAATTGCGGAAATACCAGAGGGATGCCGCCGCGCACCGGCAAACCGTCAACTGAACCGGAGCAGCGGCTGATAAACAATTGTTCACCACCATTTGCCGGTATCCACGACACCAGATTCGCACCTTCACGCAATATCGTGCACTGCGCGCCGCCTGCGGTATATAACAGTACCGGAACCATAGAACTTGTCTGTGAACGACTTATTTTAATCATACGACATCATACAACATATAAGCAGGCTTTTCCGCTACAATCATTTGACTAACCCCTCCCCTACAAAGATCCGTGCATGGAAAAGCCAGCTTTAATTACAAATAATACAAAACGCCGCCATAAAAGCCTGTCACAGAGTCTTGCAGAGAGTATTACGAATAATATCCGCAGCGGGATTCTGAAACCGGGAGAGAAACTCCCGACCGAATCAGCAATTATGGAATTGTATGAAGTCAGCCGCACTGTGGTGCGCGAAGCAATTTCGCACTTGCAGGCAGCCGGACTGGTGCATACGCGCCACGGCGTCGGTACGTTTATTCAGGAACCACCGGCATCCAATCCGCTGAGTCTGCAAAAGGATGCCATCGTCACCGTGCGTGATGTACTGGATATTCTGGAATTGCGTATCAGCCTGGAAACCGAAGCAGCGTGGCTGGCCGCATCGCGTCGTACAGAAGAACAAATGACGGCGATCACCAGCGCATTTGAAGATATTCAGCGCCACGTTCCGCGCGATTCCGCTTCCGTCAATGCAGATATGCGTTTTCATCAGCTGATCGCAAAAGCCACCGGCAACCGCTATTTTGTGGATATTTTGTCGGATCTTGGCAACACACTGATTCCGCGTGCACGACTGGATTCTGCCGCCATCAGTCAGGAAGCCGGTAATGCTTATCTGGAGCGGGTCAACCGCGAGCATGAAGATATTCATAACGCCATTCTGCGCAAAGATCCCGAAGGTGCACGGGCTGCGATGCGTACGCACCTGAGTAACAGCCGCGAGCGTTTGCGCATGGCACAGCAAAAATTCGAAGAATCTCAGAAAAATTCCGGCTGACCGGAATTTTTCCGGGCAAGTGATTGCATGATTCAAAAATCAGTTGTACGATGTCGTACGAATGAACGCTAAAACTGATCACACACGGCATTCCCGTTCATCAAAGACATCACACCACTGCCCTTAACCTTTGGAGACATCATGCATCCGCAAGAACTGAAAAAAATCCTGTCCTCTGGCTTATTGTCATTTCCACTGACTGACTTTGATCAGCAAGGTAACTTCAATGCCAAGACTTATGCTGAACGTCTGGAATGGCTCGCACCTTACGGAGCCAGTGCATTGTTTGCTGCCGGCGGTACAGGCGAATTTTTCTCTCTGAGCGGTGAAGAATACGGCGATGTCATTCGCGTTGCTGTTGATTCCTGCCGTGGCAAAGTACCGCTGCTGGCGGGTGCAGGTGGTTCCACACGTCATGCCATCGCTTGCGCACAGGAAGCGGAACGTCTGGGGGCAGACGGTATTCTGCTGCTGCCGCACTATCTGACAGAAGCCAGCCAGGATGGACTGATCGCGCATATCGAACAAGTCTGTAAGTCGGTCAGCTTTGGCGTGGTTGTCTATAACCGTGGTATCTGCCGCCTGACTGCTGACTCACTGGAAGTGCTGGCTGCGCGCTGCCCTAACCTGATCGGCTTTAAAGACGGTATCGGCGATATCGAACTGATGGTATCGATCTGGCGCCGTCTGGGCGACCGTCTGACCTATCTGGGCGGCCTGCCGACTGCTGAAGTTTACGCAGCAGCCTACAAAGCACTGGGCGTACCGGTGTATTCTTCCGCCGTTTTCAACTTTGTACCGAAGCTGGCGATGGATTTCTACCACGCGATCGCGAAAGATGATCACGCCACCACCAACCGCCTGATCGACGAATTTTTCCTGCCATATCTGGCTATCCGGAACCGTAAGTCCGGTTATGCGGTCAGTATCGTCAAGGCCGGTGCCCGTCTGGTAGGCCACAGCGCTGGTCCGGTACGTGCACCGTTGACAGATCTGACAGCGGAAGAAGATGAAATGCTGCGTCAGCTGATCCTGAAACAAGGCTCGCAAGCAGTCTGATACACAACAATTTTTTCCCGGCACCTGCCGGTCCCTTATCGGAGAATGAAGTATGGAATTGCAAGGACAAATGCTGATCGGTCACCAGCAGGTCATGGGAAAATCCGGCGGCACACACGCGATCAATCCGGCTACCGGTGAAAAAATGGAGCCGTTTTACGGCTTCGCCACACCGGATGACACGGACCGCGCTTGTGTGCTCGCATATCAGGCATTTGACGCTTACCGTCAGACCACTCTGGCTGATCGCGCTGCATTTCTGGAAGCAATCGCGGATCAGATCATGGCGATCGGCCCTGCTCTGATCGCCCGCGCGCATCTGGAAACCGGTTTGCCAGTGGCTCGGCTTGAAGGTGAGCGTGGCCGTACCGTCAATCAGTTGCGCTTATTCGCACAGGTCGTGCGTGACGGCCACTGGTTAAACGCGACGCTGGATTCCGTGCTGCCGGAACGTACGCCGCCGCGTCCGGATCTGCGTATGCAGAAAATTCCGCTGGGCCCGGTTGCTGTGTTCGGCGCCAGCAATTTCCCGCTGGCATTCTCGGTCGCCGGTGGTGATACTGCGTCGGCGCTGGCTGCCGGTTGTCCTGTGGTCGTGAAAGCACACAACGCGCATCTGGGTACATCTGAACTGGTGGGACGTGCGATTCAGAAAGCGGTCATCGCCTGCAATATGCCGGAAGGCACATTCTCTATGGTCATTGGTGCGGGTGCGGAAGTCGGCCAGCAACTGGTGGCACATCCTGTGATTCAGGCTGTCGGCTTTACCGGTTCGCGTAACGGTGGTCTGGCACTGGTCAACACTGCCAATGCACGCAAAGTACCGATTCCGGTCTATGCCGAAATGAGTGCAATCAATCCAGTGTATTTGCTGAAAAACAGCCTTTCTCAGCAAGCAGCACAACTGGCACAGCAGTTTATTGATTCCCTGACGCTGGGTGCAGGTCAGTTCTGTACGAATCCTGGTCTCGTATTGCTGGAAAAAGGTGCGGCAGCGGATCAGTTCATCGAAGCGGCTAAAACAGCAGTTGCTGCGAAAGCAGCCGCAACCATGCTGACACCGGGTATTTACAGTGCGTATGCCTCCGGTTGCGACAAACTGCAGCAACAGCCGCAGGTCAGCGTTCTGGGTAAAGGTTTACCGGGTTCAGCACCAAATACTGCCTGCGCGATGATTTCATCTTGTGATGCAGAGACATTCATGCGTAACCACGCATTGCAGGATGAAGTGTTCGGTCCTTCTTCACTGATCATTCTGTGTGACGATATGGCACAAATGCTGGAAGTCACCTCCCATCTGGAAGGTCAGCTGACAGCCACGATACACGCTGATGCAGCCGACTACGACGAAGCCCGCGTATTGCTGCACAAACTGGAAACCAAAGCAGGACGGGTTCTGTTTAACGGCTTCCCGACTGGTGTGGAAGTGTGTCACGCAATGGTGCATGGCGGCCCGTTCCCGTCGACGTCTGACAGCCGCAGTACTTCTGTCGGCGCCACTGCCATCGACCGTTTCCTGCGCCCTGTCTGCTATCAGGCTGTACCTGCTGCATTGTTACCGCAAGGTCTGCAGGATCACAATCCGTGGCAGCTGATGCGTACCGTGGATGGAAAACTGAAGCTGTAAAAGTAACCGGCGGATAGCGCAAAGCTGTCCGCCGGTTTTTGCCAGCCATATCCTGCCCGGACATCCGGCTGGTCACGAAAAGCACACACAACAGATGTGCAAGTATCGGTTATATGGAGACATCTTGATGAGTTCAACTTCTATCGGCAAATACCGCTGGACTATCTGCGCCCTTTTGTTTTTTGCCACCACAGTCAATTATCTCGACCGCCAGGTTCTGAGTTTACTGGCGCCGGATCTGAGTAAAGAATTTGGCTGGTCTAACACCGATTACGCCAATATCACCGCCGTTTTTCAGTTTGTGTATGCGATCGCGATGCTGTTCGCAGGACGTCTGATCGATAAGATAGGCACCAAAGCAGCGTACACGCTGGCAATTATCATCTGGTCGCTGGGCGCTGTCATGCATGCGTTCGCGATTCCTGCCGGTGAAGCGACGGTCAATGTGCTGAGCGCACTTGGTCTGGCAGTGGTTCCTGTTTCCGTTGCTGGCTTTATGTTGTCACGCGCAATTCTGGCGCTGGGCGAAGCCGGTAATTTTCCGGCGGCAATTAAAGCGACTGCAGAATATTTTCCTAAGCACGAACGTTCATTTGCTACCGGCATTTTCAATTCCGGTGCGAATATCGGCGCCATTCTGGCACCGCTGACAGTGCCTTGGATTGCAGCAAAATGGGGCTGGCAGACAGCATTCATTGCCATCGGTGCAGTGGGTTTTGTCTGGATGCTGTTCTGGGAAATGCTGTATGCCAAACCGGAAAATCAGCGCCGTATGAGCAAGGAAGAGCTGGCATATATTCAGCAACACGACGCACCGGCAGAACCGGGCGCCGTCACCAGTGAAAAAACATCCTGGCTGAAATTGCTGACTTACCGTCAGACCTGGGCTTTTGTGTTCGGTAAATTCATGACCGATGGTGTCTGGTGGTTCTTCCTGTTCTGGCTGCCAAAGTATCTGGAAGTGCAGTACAAAATGCAAAAAACCGATATCGTGCTGCCACTGACCGTGCTGTACAGCATGACCATGGTGGGCAGTATCGGCGGCGGTTATCTGCCAGCGTATTTCATGAAACAAGGCATGGCACCGTACACAGGCCGTATGCGCGCTATGTTACTGATCGCTTTATTCCCGCTCGTCGTATTACTGGCCCAGCCTTTCGGTTACATCAGCGCATGGGTTCCGGTGTTACTGATCGGTATCGGCGCTTCTGCGCATCAGGCATGGTCTGCCAATATCTTTACCACAGTATCGGATATGTTCCCGAAAAAAGCGGTCGCTTCCGTTGTTGGTATCGGTGGTATGGCTGGTGGTCTGGGTGGCGTGCTGGTTTCAAAAACAGGCGGCTGGCTGTTTGATTACTATAAAGCTGCGGGCAGTATTCAGACAGGTTACGCCATCATGTTTTCTTTCTGCGCGGTAGCTTATCTGGTTGCATGGACCGTCATGAAATTACTGGTTCCGGCGCATAAAGATATTACTGATCTCTGATCGCACCATCGCCTTATCGTCAAACATATTCTGATCCGACATGAACCCGAACAATTTTGACATCGTCAGTACGCAATCCTGCATTGTGGGTGAAAGCCCGTTGTGGAGCGTGCATCAGCAACGCTGGTACTGGGTGGATATTCCGGGAAAGACCATCTGGTCCTTTGATCCCGCCTCCGGCCTGACACGCTCCTGGGCTTGCGCCGAAATGGTTGCGAATATTGCGCTCACAACGGCAGGTACACTGATCGCGGGGATGGAAAGCGGCATTTTCCATCTCATACTGCAGGATGGTCCGGCAGTCAGCGCCAGCCTGCTGGCGAAGCTGCCGGAAGCAGGGCCGGGCATACGCTTTAATGACGGGCGCTGCGATCGTCAGGGTCGTTACTGGAGCGGCACCATGTTCATGTATATGGCTGCAGCCCGCGATATCGGTCAACTGTATCGCTACACAACAGACGCCGGATTATCTGCACCGGTTGTCAGTCAGTTATTAACGCAGAACGGCCTGGCATGGTCACCGGACGGCAAAACCATGTATCTGTCTGACTCGCATCCGCAACGCCAGCTGATCTGGGCATTTGATTACGATACCGCAACCGGCACACCGCATGGTCAGTGCGTTTTCGCGGATATGACCAGCATGGCAGGTCGTCCTGACGGTGCTGCAATTGATACCGATGGTTGCTACTGGATTTGCGCCAATGACGGCGGCGCTGTAATTCGGTTCACACCGGAAGGCAAAGTTGACCGCACGATCAGTCTGCCGATGAAAAAACCGGCCATGTGCAGCTTCGGCGGCAGCAATATGGATGAAATGCTTATCACATCGATCAATCCGGATCCGCAGACAGCGGATGCATGGAACGGACACTCGCTGATAATCCGCCCCGGTGCGCAAGGTATTGCAGAAACTCTGTTTCCCGCGGAGGCCTGAACCAGTTTTGTTTTGACGGCGGGCATTCCCCTTGCGTGTGCATACCACCTGACCGCCGTCAAAACCTTTTCAGCACAATATTTCCAAAAACCAAGTTATACGATAACATACCACTTAAATTAAAAAGAACAGGATTTCCTTGCAGTGAATTGCTGCAACTAACAGGAAAAAATCCGAAATCAGGAGATAACTCGTCGCTGTCAGCTGCTCTGTTAAGGTTAAATCGCTTTTTAAGTTGTACGATGTCGTAAATTAGAATTCGTAGATTTTCTCGCTGTTCGTCTCATCTTCACCTGCATGGTGATGTCCGGCAAGTCAGAAGTCTGTTGCATATTCCACCCGCGCCCTCGTTCCAGACCAGTCATCCGCCTGCGTGTTGACTGCGACAACCTGCACACAGCCGCTCCGGCGCTTGCATTTCACCGTCTTTCATTCTCTTCTCACAGGAGCGCATCATGCAGAAAAATGGTTTTACCCGAAAAGTATTGCAGTCAGCCATCGGGCTGATCTGCGCAAGCGCCGCCGGCACCAGTATGGCGGCTGAACTGAATCAGTACGTCAGTGTGTATGGCTTTATCAATGGTCAGATTGAATCCGTTGAAGCAAAAGGCGGTGCCACACCGTATGAACGTCGCGGCCGGATTTCTGACGGCAATTCGCGCATTGGTTTCACCGGCAAAGTAGCCATCAATGAAGATTTAAAAGGCATCTGGCAAATTGAAGGTGGCCTGAACAATTTCGAACAGGGCGGCACCAATGACAATGGGCAGACCGCCACGCTGGAGTCCCGCAATACCTTTGTCGGAATCGACAGCCAGCGTTTCGGACGTCTGGTCATAGGTAACAGCGACTCCGTCTACCGCAGTCTGGTCGGTTCCGGTGGTGCACTGGGTGGTAATCTGGGGATGACCGTTCACGGTGTGGACGGATTCAATAACAGTTCTGCACAATTATCCGGTAACCAGGACAGCATTTTCAGCCGCGGTGAGTCGCGCATGAAAAACTCGGTGCACTATTTGTCGCCGGAACTGTATGGCATTCAGGCCGGCGCCTCCTACGGCTTTGATGAAGCCCGTGTCAGCCGTAGTGACCGCAGCCGCTTTTCCCTGGCTGCACGCTATAAATGGGAAGGTCTGAGTATTGGTGTCGGCTACGATCGCCAGAGCAATACCGGCATCGACACCACACAATTGCAACGCGGTTTTGGTGTGATTCTGAATGCGCAGGATGGCAACGCCACGACATACACCAAACTGGTCGCCAGCTATGCATTACCTACTGGCACCACGCTGGGCGCAGGCTACGAAACAGCCCGCTTCGGTATTTCCCAGTTCAATAATCCGAGTGCCTCCAGTATTTACACAGGCAATACGGACAATACGCTGAAACAAAATGCGTTTGTTCTGACCGTCGCACAAGACTTCGGACAAGCCAGCGTTCTGGCCGGCTACGGCAAACTCGGTGGTCTCAAAGGTGTGCGTCAGTTTACAGAAAGCGATTTCGAGGCAAAACAGGTTTCGCTGATGTTGCGTTACAAGCTGAACGACATGCTGACGCCGTATGTGTATTTCACAAAAATCACGAATAACGCTCAGGCAAGTATCAACCTCGGACAATCCCCGCTGAAGAGTAACAATCTGGGTACTTCGTCCGCATTCCTCGCACCGGGTGACAGCCCCCGCGCTATCGGCGTTGGCATGCTGGCCCGATTCTGATGCCGGATGAAGGAGACAATCATCATGATGAAAAAACAAAGCTTTGTATTACCGATTGCAACCGTCAGCACGCTGGCAACAACCCTGATTCTGAGCGCATGCGGAGGCGGCGGTGGTGGCAGCGACAGTACTGCGGTCAGCTATTCGCCGGGTGAAGTATTTAAAGTCGGCACAACAACGTTTGATCCGGCTCTGCCGCCTGAACCGACTTTGCCTACCGATGCGCAAGTCTGTGCAACGCTGGAAGCAAGCCCGAATCTGGTGCGTCGCCCGGATGGTTCTCTGCCACCGGAAGCTGACCCTTCAAAACCGGGTGTCGGCATTGCAGCTGATCCGGCTGTCGTTAACCCGGATCAGGCGCGTATTCAGGCTGCACTGGACGCCTGTGGTGCCGCAGTCGATAAAGAAGTCGGCGCTGCCATTGCAGCAGCCGATGCAGCTGCCGTTGCTCAGCAACAGGCTGCCGCCGTTCCGAATAAAAATATCGCCGGTGTGTCCGGTGAAGAACTGGCAAAACCACAATACCGTGGCAGCAAATTTGCCGTACGTCTGGTCGTCAACAGCAAAGGCGTGGGTGACAGTTTTATCACCGGCCCGCTGACCCTGCCCTCCGGCGTGACGTTGTGGATCGACAAAGGTGTGACGATGTACGCGAGCCGCGATGTCAAAGCATACTCACCGAATCTGGCCGGTCCGTACTGTGCTAATACCGCAGTCAGCTCCACCAAAGCCGGTAGTTCCGGCAACTGTCTTGCACTGATCAACGGTAATAATCTGATCAACTCTGCGGTTGTCGGTGACGGCGCTATTGACAGCCGTGGCTATGCAGAAATTGTGACGACCGATAAGCTGTATCCGCTAATGAAAGTCGACCTGACCTGCTCCAACACCTATGTGGCATATGCAAAAGGTCAACAGGCAGCCGATGGTACCGCTTGTGACAACGGCGGCACACTGGTGAATTCCAAAACCACTGCCCGCAACATGACCTGGTGGGATCTGGCTTACCTCGGCAACATGGTGCAGAACGGTTCTACCGGTTCCGGCTCGCAATCGAATTTCCGCATGATGGTATTCAACTATGCGAAAAACCTGACCCTGTATCGTGTAACGCTGAACAACAGCGCCAACTTCCACGTTGTACCAAGTGGTGTTGATGGCCTGACTGTCTGGGGTGTGAAGGTACAGACACCGTCGCTGGCTGCATTTGCGAATCCTGCAGGTAATGGTAATCCGCTGTACACAGGTGATACCTATACCAAGGACAATGTCAAAAACACGGATGCATTTGACCCGGGTGCAGCTTCCAGTCCGACCATCGTTGCGCTGACTACCGGTAAATCCACCACTTCATCAGCAAAAATCGCATTCGACGGTTATCTGAAAAACTTCGTGTTCGCCTACAACTATGTCAGTACAGGTGATGACGATGTCGCGATGAAGGGTTCCAATAACCCGAGTCCGGCAGGCAGTAATCTTCCGGCCATTGACGGCAACCGCGATGTACGCAGTGACCGCAAATACGGCATGGTGATTGCGCATAACCATATTTACTGGGGACACGGTATTTCTGTCGGTAGCGAAACGAATGCCGGTGTGACCAATATGGAAGTGTACGACAACTCCTTCATGCATTCCGAAGAAGGCTTGCGTATCAAATCGGATTACGCGCGCGGCGGCGAAGTCAGCAATATCAATTACAAAAATATTTGTATTCGTGATGCGGACAACGCCTTGCTGTTCACCACTTACTACAGCACACGTCCGTTACCGGCCACTGGTCCGCGCGTACCGAACTTCCATGATATCCGTATGGAAAACGTTCGTATCTTCGGCGATACCGCAGTCAAGCTGCAAGGCTTTCAGGCAAATACCGGTGGTCTTAATCTGCCAGCGTTCCCGCTGGTTATGACCATGACGAATGTTGTCGCTGAAAATCCGTCAAATGTACGCATTACGGCATCTGATGCACAGCTGACGATTAAAGGCGTGAACCTGCCGGTACTTGCCTCTGCAGAAAATCGCGTTACGGTCAACGGCGTTGCAACCTGGGCAGTCGATGCCGACAAAGTACTGGATTGCAGTAAGGCATTCGTCGATTTTCCTGCTATCGGCCAGTCGAATATTTTCGGCTCCGGATGGGACAAATAAGCCTTTTTAACCGGAAGACAGATCCGTCTCTTTCAAAGCGAAAAGAACGGATCTGATACCACGGGAGTGCGCGGATATCTGCATCCGCTCACTCCCTGTTTTCACAATTGCGTAGCCGTCTTCCGGCAATCCTCACTTCCTGATCAACATGAATATTTTCAGAAAATTATTGCTGTTAGTCGGAGCCGCTGCGCTTGCGATTGCCACCGTTGGTGGTGTCGGGCTTTCTTCTCTGTACAGCGTACTGATGAAAGACCGTCAGTACCAGATCGAAACTATGCTGTATATGGGTGAAAATCTGGTCAGACATTATTATCAGTTAGAACAAAAAGGCGAGCTCAGTCGTGAAGCAGCTCAAAAGCAGGCAAAGGCCGCCTTATCCCAGCTTCGTCACGGTGTCAGCTATTACTGGGTACGGTTGCCGGATGGCTTAAACCTGGTACATCCGGATGCGAAAAAAATCGGCACCATTGCACAGGGGCAAACGATGGATGGCAAGCCGGATGCACAGGCTTACCGCGAAGCCTTACGCGATGCGCACATCGCGCTGGTCACCATGCAATCCCGTCGCCCCGACGGATCACTGGCCCCCAAACTGAACGGGCTGGTGGAATTCACGCCTTGGAACTGGTGGATAGGTACCGGTTTCTTCAGTGATGATATTCAGGAAACCTATTGGAATGCTGCCAGCATTCTGCTGGCAATCTTTGTCATCGGGCTGGGTATTCTGGTCACTGCCGGCTGGAGCATTATCCGCTCTATTCTCGCCACCCTTGGTGGTGAGCCTGCCTACGCAACCGCGATCACTCAGCGTATTTCAGACAATGATTTGTCCGGTGCAATTGAAGTCAGCCCGAAATATCAGAACAGCTTGCTGCGTTATATGCAGATCATGCAAAGCCATCTGGCGGAAACAGTCAGCCGTATCCGTACCAGCTCCGAACAAATTGCAACGGCATCGACACAGATCGCTGCGGGCAATCTGGATTTATCGTCGCGTACGGAAGAACAGGCCAGCGCACTGGAAGAAACTTCTGCGACACTGCATGAACTGGAGCAGACAGTGCGCCTGAACATGGAACATGCCCGTCACGCCAACAATCTGACACGTGAAGCGACCATACTGGCAAGTCAGGGCGGTGAAGTGATGAGTAACATGCTGAACACCATGGAAACAATTACGCAGTCTGCACGTGCTGTGGTGGATATCGTCAGCATGATCGACGGTATCGCGTTTCAGACCAATATCCTGGCACTGAATGCCGCTGTTGAAGCTGCGCGTGCCGGAGAACAGGGGCGCGGATTCGCTGTCGTTGCATCAGAAGTCCGCAGCCTTGCGCAACGCTGCGCATCTGCAGCGAAAGAAATTAAGGTTCTGATTGATGCGTCACAACAGCAGGTGGAAGCGGGTAATCAACTGGCGCAGGAAGCCGGTACGTCCATTCACCGCATTGTCGACGGCTTTGGCAAAGTCGCCTCTATCATGCAGGAAATCACCGCAGCCAGTGAAGAACAACACACTGGTATTACACAAATCGGCGAAGCCATTCGCCAGATGGACAGTGTGACGCAACAAAATGCAGCACTGGTGGAAGAAGCTGCCGCAGCTGCAGACAGTCTGCAGTTACAGGCTTCCGGTCTTGCAACCCTGGTACGCGAATTCACCTTACCGGATGACGCTGCAAAAGAAGCGACCGTTTCAGTCAGCCGTATTCATCCGGCCCGACCAGTCAAACGTATGACCGCCATTCGCTGATCAGACAAAGCATAAGCTCTGGGCGGCCATTTCTTCAAAATGAAATGGCTGTTGAGCCGGTACCGGAAATCCGGCACCGGCTCTTTTTTTAACCGGAGAATTGTCCGTTCAGGACTTTTCCGCCAATGCGGACATCAGTCAGTTGTAAATCCCTGACGTTATACAAATACACGGGATTTGACGATGCTACCGGCGTACCGAAATCGCAATCACGTATCGTGACTCTTTGTACCGCAGGTACTGGCGGAACAGGCGCAGGGCCATTGTAATCGGATGCGACCGGGCCAAGAATCACGATGGCCTGATAACACGAGTACTGCCCTTTTCCGGTATCCACATTACCGACGCGAATACCGGAAATATGTATATCTTCGACGACCGGCGGACGAATCCTCACGTTGTCGCTGACGGGTGTGTAATCACAGTCAAAGGTCACGACCGCACCTGCAGCTGTCGCAACGGTTTTTGACTGTATCGGCGAACCCGGCAAAGAGGTATAGAACGACGGACTGGTTTGCACACCATTCGGAATACGGACATCCTGCACATAGAAATGGCGCAAAAAGCCGCCCCGGTTCAGATTGGTTTTTAAGCGAATCGCCGTATTCAGCGGATTCGTTTTCCAGTGTATGTTTTCAAACAGCAGGTGGCGCGCATACACATGCTGAATACCGCCAGCCATTTCACTACCCAGCGTCACTGCACCGTGTCCACTTTGCATAGTGCAATGCTGAATGACGATATTCTGTGATGGACCGTACTGGGTATCACGGTTTTTACCAGCCTTAATGGCAATACAATCATCACCGGAATCAAAGGTACACTCTTCCACCAGCACATAATTACAGGCTTCCGGATCAAATCCGTCGCTGTTAGGGCCGTGGCTTTTGGCATGCACTTTACGGATAACCACATCCGTACAGGCGACAGGATGATGCTGCCAGAACGGCGTATCTCTGACCTCGTAACCCTCAAGCAATACTTTGCGGCAGCCAATCAGTTGTATCATCGGTGGCCGCAAAAAATGTCCTTTCCCGAAAACTCTTTTCTCCAGCGGTACGCCGGCTTCCGACAATGCAGGCAAATAGTTGGCATCAGCCCGCCATTTATCTCCCTGTCCCTGTATTAACTGACGCATTGCTTCGCCGAGCGATGGTGCCAGTTGTGTCAGTGACTCTGCATTCAGCGGATTCACAGCGTTTTCAGACGGCTTACCTGCCTTGTAATTCGGAACCGAATTCTGCCCGACTGCATTAATGGTTTTCAGTTTGCCTTTCCATGTCCACCAGCAATCACCGGCATCATTAAATGCAACGCCACCCTGACCATGCAAGACTGCTGTCCAGTCTTCACCTGTCAGCGCAATATTGTCCTGATTACGGGCGTACACCATCGGTGAGTAATTCAGACAATCATTGCTTTGCCAGCGAGAAATCGTCAGACGCCCGTTCTCACCGCAATCCACTTCACCGTGACGGGCATAGTCTTCCGGTCTGTGACTGAAATAAACATGCGCACCGGCTTGCAAATGCACATGCACATTTGAGAGCAGCACAATAGGGCCAGCGCAAAACCAGTTTCCGGCCGGAATCACGACACGTCCGCCACCTTCACGGTGACAGGTTTCAATTGCAGTACGAATCGCGGCATAGCAATCCGGCGCATTATCGTCGGGGGTTTCGGTGAGTGCCTGTTCCTCAAATGAAATCCAGGCAGTCACTTTCCTTAAATTGCAAGTGCGCGCACCGTACGCAGTAATCAGATAATCCTTCTTCCGAAACTGCAGTGGCTGCCTTAAGCGTGCAACGATATCATCAGCCTGCTGCCATGGGTTCTGCGTTGCGGCTAACGCAGATTTCATGAGTCCTCCTTCCAGCCCCAGTCCGAGTCCCGCAATAGATAATCCCTGCAATAATCTCCGGCGTGCCATTTGCGGCGGTAGCGGATGTACAGAATGCGTTCGCGATGATTTCATGGTTTTTCCTTTTTCATTGTTGCCGGGATAGCAGATGGCTCACCTGCGATATTATGAAATTCACCGAGAATGATGCCGTCAGGTAAAGGGAGGCTGTAGCCAAGGTCACGCACAGGATCAATACCGGCTGTACGTAAATTGGCAAAATATTCGGCAATCGTCGTTTGCGCAGGACGATATGGCAGCGTTCCGCGTTTATTCCAGTCTGACCATGGCGTCACCGGTTGAATATGCGGCCCGATTTCCGAGTTCATCACCACCATTTTCCCCACGGTTTCGAGCGTCGCACGGGTAATGCTGCCAGCGGGACTGTTGAACTGATTGACGTTGCCGATAACACAGCGATATCCATCCAGCGGCACCCGGTCATACGGCGTACATTTCTGATTGCTGAACCACTGTCTGGCCAGATAAAAGCGGCCTGCTCTTGCATTCACGCTGTGATCGCTGGTGAAACGACTCTGGTTGAATACAAAACCATAGCGCGTCATCAGATTAGTATTCGGTGCAACTGCATACGAGGTGGTTCGGGTACCGACTGAGCGGATTTCGCTTTCGAGAAAATAGGCTGTCGCATCGCCAAAGATGTAGTCCACGTCCCCCTCTATCAGACTGCGATAAAAAAAGTTACGCGCCGTTTTTCCGTCAGTGCCTGCACGCATATACAAGGTGTCCTGCAAGCCAAGCAACTGAACCTGCTCAAACTGCGCACGATCAACACCGTCTGTCATCAGTGCCAGAGCCTGATGGTGAACCATATTCATCTTGGCAAATACCCCCTCACCTTCACAGGCAGCGCCCTGACAACCGGGCTTATATGCAGTGCCGTCACGGTTATAACTGTTCTCTACCGTGATATCACGCATCTGAAAGGCCTGACTTTTTACCCAGAGTACCGGCGTGCCAAAAGTACCGATGACCGGCCTCCGTCTGACACTGTCCACCATTGCCAGAACAGCTGCCGGTGCATCCTGAAACTGTGCATCGTAAAGCGCAGCAAACTGTTCGCCGGTCATTGCGGCTTCCGGTGCAGAGCGCAGACGGGTTTGCTGACTGCCGTGTCCCGTCACGGTCACAGGTAGCGGCGTCTCCGGTAAATAAGCAAGGCCTTCGTAAACACCGGGTTCAATTTCGATATACAAGCGCTTGCGCACAGGATCGGATGCAGCCTGCTGTGGTTTTTGCGAATCCAGAATCAGACGATTAAATGCGTCCTGCAAATGCCGGAAAACTTTTACGCCATCCGGCTTGCGCGTCTGGCTCACAATATAGTCTGGTACAAACTGACCCACCTTAGCAATCGGATCAGCCAGCGGATTCCAGGGATCAGCAATCTCTTTGCCCGGCAATCCGGCAAATCCAAGCACATTCTCCATCGAGTAATATGCCGCCTGCTCGGGGTTTAGCTGAGGTCGCCGTACACCGGCATCAGAATTCGGATATTCTGCGAACGCAACTTTACAAGCTGTGGTCGCCGAAAGATCACCACCCGGTTGCAAAGCGAACTGGCTATTCAGATCACTGTCATCAGCTTCCAGACTGACATGCTGTGCTGTGATGGTGCTGTTACCAGACAGCTTCAGTGTTTTTGCTTTGACGCGCATCACATGGTCAGCATCCAGTCCGCGGAAAATCAGTTTTCCCGGGGTCAGCACAAAGACTTTATCAAGCTGAATATTCTGATACAGCGGGAGTGCATTTCCCTGTGCACGCTTACCGTAAAAACTGTCGAAGTCTAGCGGGGCTTTACTGTTGCGAACACAAATCTGTTCATACTTCACCTGTTCAACCAAACCACCACGTGACACATCACTCTTAATCCGCAAGCCGGAAGTCGCACCATCGATTGATAAATTTCTGACCAGAATATTGCGTACACCACCATTCGTTTCGCTACCGATGGACATTCCGTGACCGCTGTAAAAATGATTATCGGTAATGCTGATGTTTTCCGTTAGTCCCTGATTGCCGGCTTTGATCGCCACATTGTCATCGCCCGTGCGGATGTAACTTCGTGTCAGGGTGATATTGCGCGAAGATACAGGATCAAAACCATCGGTATTACGCGCATCCGACGGCGTATCAATATGAATTCCCCAGGCGGTTAAACCGTCAGTGCGCGTGATAGTGACATGAAAATTAGCTGAATTTTTCAGCCAGATCCGGTGCAGCGCGATATCTTCAGATTGCTGAATTTCGATCAGACGCGGTACGTTCTGATGTTTGTCCTCGCGCTGTGCGCGGCGGGCAAGTTCCCACCAGCTTTCCGAAGAACCGAGCATTTTTCTGCCGCCCTGCCCGTCAATCACACCATCACCATAAATACCTGCATGTGCTGATTTTTCCATCAGAATAAACGGAAAACATCCGCGCCCTTTTTCATCATTGCTGCCGCAGCTTCCGGTACCACGGTCAAAATCTGCAGGAAAACGTGAGGCAAATAAGGTTACGCCGCCATCTATCAGCAAAGATACGCCGGGCTTGAGGCGTAAAGCCCCCGCCAGAAATGCGCGGTTATTTCCGGCGGCAGTCAGCCTGACTGCCTGACCGGCGCTGCACTGATCAATTGCTGCTTGCAGACGCTGCGTATCCGGTGCATTACCTTGTTGAACATTGACCTGCTCATGATTCAGTTTTGCGCCAATCCACTGGCAAACCGGCGGTACAACCGGCTCTTTCACCTGACGGCTGTCTTGTGCCTGAACAGTCAGACACTGAAGAAGCAGTAAGAAGGCAGCCGCAGGACTGGCATATAATCGTTTCTTCATTTCTCGCCTTTCTGTATCAGTGAAGATGCCAGCGACGGTCTGATGCTGACCAGTTCACGTACAACCATCCCCGAAAACAATTCCGCACCTTTCACGCCAACATGTGTGCGGTCAAATGCACTTTTTGGTGCCCCCTGCGGTTCCGTGGCCGCATTTCCGCCTGCAGGCGTTACCAAAACCGGTTTGGGTACCATTGCCAGCGTATCCGCTTCATCCTGTCCCATCTGGCTCAGTAGCTGGTGACTGTGCATATTCAAGTCAATCAGCGCGACTTTTTCCTGCGCTGCAACGGCAATCATGGAAAGCGCCCAGGGGCGTAAATCATTTGGCAATATCCCGTCTTTAAAAGTGCGGCGTGCAAGTGGTGTGACCAGCACAATGTCTCCACCGACGGCGCGTACATCACGAATGTATCCCTGCAAATTGACCGGATACTCCGTTTGCAGATCAGTCGAACGTCCCGGCTTACCCGGCTGATCATTGTGGCCAAATTGCAGAAGTACGATGCCTTGCTGCCCTGCGGGTAAAGCCTTGAGCGTTTTCATCACCTGTTCCCAGGAGCCTTCGGCGCGGTAACTGCCTGAACTGCGACCACCTTTTGCAAGGTTCAGACAAGACACAGGCAAGCTGAACTGTGCGCACAGCGCATTACCATATCCGCTGTTAGAAGCCATCGTGGAGTCACCAACCAGAATCAGTGTCTGCGATTGCGCACTGACTGGCGTCGTAATGTTTGCTGCACTCTGACAGGCACTCAGTAACATCAGCGCCGGAATCAAACTGCACCAGCCGGAAAGCCGGTTAAAAAATCTGATTTGCATAGCGTATATCCGAAAAAAGAGCCTCGCGAAGGAGGCTCGAACTCACCGTGAGAAAATCTTAAGCAGAGAGGGTTTTGTTGTGAACGGTATTACCGATACGGACATTTTTCAGTGTCAGATCGCGTACGTTATACAAATACAGCGGCTGCTCACTATTGACCGGATTACCCAGATTGCAATCAGAAATCGTGATATTTTTCACCGGAACAATATGCGGTGGCGGGCTGGCGGGGCCGTTGTAATCACTGGCAACCGGGCCAAGAATCACAATTGCCTGATAGCAGGAGAATTGCCCTTTTCCGGTATCCACGTTCCCAACCTGCACATTCGAAATATGCACGTCCTGAACAACCGGCGGCCTTGTTCTGACATTGTCATTTACCGGATCATAGCCGCAGTCGATCGTGATAATCCCACCGGCAGAGGTTGCCACAGATTTGTTCGGAATCAGCGATCCGGGCAGGGTTGAATAAAATGCCGGTGTGGTGCGGATACCATTCGGAATCTGAATATTCCGGATATGTAAATTTTTCAGATAACCGCCGCGGCTCATATTGGATTTAAGGCGAATGGCAATATTCAGCGGATCTGTTTTCCAGTGACTGTTTTCGAATACCAGATTCTGCGCAAACACATTTTCGATTCCGCCGGACATAATGCTGCCAAAGGTCATCGCGCCGTGACCGCTGTGCATCTTACAATTCTGAACCACGATGTTTTTTGACGGGCCATACTGAATGTCAGGGCCTTTACCGGAGTCAACCGCAATACAATCGTCACCGGTATCAAAGGTTGAATCTTCGATCAGCACGTATTCACAGGATTCAGGATCAAAGCCGTCGCTGTTCGGACCAATACTGTTCGCGTAAATACCTTTCACATGCACATTCCGGCAACCCACCGGATTGTGCTGCCAGAACGGCGAATTGGTCAGCTGGTAGCCCTGAAACAGGACATTGGTGCAATTAATGACCTGCACCATATGCGGCCTCAGAAAATGGCCAATGCCGAATACACGCTTATTCGCAGGTACACCGGCTTCTGCCAGCGCACGCAGATAATTTGAATCGCGGCGCCATTTATCGCCTTCTCCCTGAATGAAGCGGATTTTTTCTTCACTGAGATGCGGTGCAACTTCAGCCAGCGACGCAGGATTCAGCGGATTCAGTGAAACTTCAGTTTCACCTTTCTGATGTCTGACCCAGTTACCGCCACCGGGCGCGATATCACCGGCAGAGCTTGGTTTTTCACGGCCTTTCCACGACCACCAGCAGTACTCACTGCCGGGGAAATTCACACCTGCCTGTCCGTCCAGAATCGCTGTCCAGTCATCACCGGTCAATGCGATATTGCGCTGACCAATCGCGTAAATCATCGAGGAGTAATTCAGGCAATCATTTCCTTCCCAGCGTGTCATCGCCAGTTTTCCACGCGGACCGCAATCGAATTCACCATACTTCGCGTAATCTTCGGGCCGGTTACTGAAGTAGACATGGGCACCCGCCTGTAAATGCACGTTCACATTCGACAGTAAAACAATCGGCCCGGCGCAAAACCAGTTGCCAGCGGGAATCAGTACACGTCCGCCACCGGCTTTATTGCATGCTTCGATCGCTGCACGAATCGCCGGATAGCAATCATGTGCGCCATCCACCGGCGTTTCCAGCGTTTTACGGTCAACAAAAGAAACCCATGCTTCAACAGGTTTCACCTCGCAGGCTTTTGCGCCATAGCCGGTAATCGGAAAATCTTCTTTGCGAAAACGGATTGGACGTGCAAAGCGGTCGATAATTGTCTGCGCTTGCTTCCACGGGTCAGCTTTCAGCGTGCTGGCAGCGCTGGCTGCCTGCATTCCCGCTCCCACCCATAAGCCTGCTGCAGATGCCGCCTGAATCAGGGTACGGCGTTTCGGATTCATCAGTTCATTCATATCATCATTCCTGTGACGCCCTCCGGCCTCAGACCGGAGGGGTGGCCGGTCAGAAGTTGTAAGTCAGACGTGCATTAAATGCGCGGCCAATCGGGCTTGCTGCACTGCTCAGATAACCAAAGGTGTAAGCGTTATGGTTGGTCACAGGCGGTTTTGCATCCAGCAGATTAGTAATACCGGCAGAAATCGTCGTGTTTTTGAAACCACGATAGCTGACAGTCCAGTTCCACACTGCATAAGATTCGATGTCGCGGAAATACTGTGCCGCCACCAGATTCTGATCGTGATATCCGGTGTTAAAGTTTTGCGTCAGCTGTGAACCCCAGTCGCCGCGATTCCAGGATAAAGTCAGCGTATGCTTCCAGCGGAAAGTAATAATCGGCATGCTGGATGTTGTACCGTTGCTGGCAGCGCCAAAACGTCCTACGTTTGGAATATACGGACCATCCGGCTCCAGCTGATTATCGAACTGAGTCAGATACGTACCATCCAGTTGTGCCTTAAAGTTACCCAGTGCAGTCTTTGGAAATGCATACGATAAAGACACATCAATACCGCTGGCTTTTTGCCCACCCAGATTCATCGTGACGTTTTTAAGATAAGCCAGAGAACCATCCGGATTACGTACAAAATAACTGGCGTATTTTTCCGGATTCAGGAAGTACACCTGTTCCGGCAGATTCGCCAGCATATCTTTCATTTCGATGTGCCAATAATCTGCAGACATCATCAGATCTTTAACGGGTTCCACCACCAGACCGAGTGTGTAGCCTTTGGATTTTTCCGGTTGCAGATCTGCATTACTACCGGTTTGTTTTGGCAATGTCGTATTACATACTGTCGATGCCACAAGACCCGGCAACGCTTTACCAGTGCCTGCTACACCGGGGGTGCCGCCCGGACACTGAACCGGATCATCCCATTTTGCGGACGTGGTGGTGGTTGCACCCGGTAAGCGATATCCGTAACGGTCGAAAAGTGTTGGCGCACGGAAGCCGGTATTTGCAGAGCCACGGAACATCACTGCTTTCGTCGGCTGATAACGGAAGCTGAATTTCGGATTAATCGTGTTCCCGAAATCACTGAAATGATCGTCACGTACCGCCACGTTCAGGTTCAGGGTTTTCGTTACCGGCAATTCCAATTCTGCATACGCTGCCATCACATTACGTGATGACTTCGCATATGACGGCGATGCATTCGCGTAAGTAACGATGGATGTGATATCTGTCTTCTGATCTTCGTTCGTATCACGATGTACATCTGCGCCAATCGCCAGCATGGCCGGGCCGCCTGACAGAGACATCAGCTCACGTGAGCCTGTCAGATCCAGGCCGGTAAATGTACTGACCGAATGACGGTTCATTGCACCGTCAACAGAAATGCTCGCCAGATATTCTTTACCGGCTGCATCCTGTAAGCCGAAAGGATTCAGCTTGCCGTTCGCCAGACCTGCCAGTAAGCCGGGGCCGCTGACATAGCCGGAGTCATAATAATTTTCACGCAGGCTGTGGCCATAAACAAAGCCGAGTTTGTAATCCCAGCCACCCAGACGCCCTTCATCATTTACAGCAATCCGCTGGTTGACCTGCTTATCTTTGGTTGTCGCTTCGCCGAGATCCGCGACACTCCATGTCACAGTCAGCGGTTCGCCCTTCAGACCAGCCACTGCAGGCACACCGCCACTGCCGCCCGGATACCATTTACTGGTTGACGGTAATTGTGCAGTCACACCGTTTGCAGCCAGACTGGTACTCGGGTTTTTTGTCCCCAGAATATATTCCTGACCACGCATGTAATCGACGGTCAGCGTGTGATCTTCATTAAAGCGTTTTGTGAAGCGGGTATAAAAAGTCAGCTGCTCATTGGCATACAGCGCCGTACCGTAATAATTGGCATTCAGAATACAGGTATTTTTCGCGCCCTGAATTGAGTACGGTGCGGCACAGCCCTGCGCGTAATAAGGGTTCTGAGCTGTTTTGTTAGTAGCGGTAGTAAAGTTGGCTGGCATTGCATAACCGCCGCTGCCCAGCGTCGGCGCACGGCCGATACTGGTCAGTAATTCCGGTGTACTCAGTTCAGCACGATCCGATGCCAGCAAGCGGCTGCGGCGGTGTCCGTCAACCGTCGCGTACCAGTTCCAGCCATCATTTTCCAGATTACCGAAACCCACTGTAGAGCTGAAGCGCTGCTCGTCTGCGCCGCCGTTTTTCTGCGGCTGCACCATTTGTGCGGAAATGGTTTTCCCTTCGAATGAACGCTTGGTGATGAAGTTAACCACACCGCCAATTGCATCCGAACCATAAATGGAAGATGCGCCGTCCCGCAGAATTTCAACGCGGGCAATTGCACTCATCGGTATCACATCCAGATTGGCATACCCGTCAGCGATTGCTTCATTCGCCATACGACGACCATTCAGCAACACCAGTGTACGGTTGACACCGAGGCCGCGCAGATTGATATTGGTGCCGGAACCGGCATTGGATGGTGCCAGCGATGCTGATTCCGGCAATGCCATCATCAGATCAGCCAGTGTGGTCATGCCACGTTTTTCCAGCTCTTCACCAGTGACCATCGTAACCGGCAGAGAAGCTTCTGCTGCCACCCGGCGAATCGATGAACCGGTAACTTCGACACGTTGTGTTTCTTGTGCATGAACCTCTGCTGCGAGTGTTAAAACAGCGAGGCTGATACTGGTTAACACAAACCGTTTGCGGTTTGCTGTTTTGCTTTTCATTGCGATGTCTCCTCAAACTCCTGTTTTCATCAACGACGTTACCGTGTCTTCGACATCTGGTAACGAATCCGGAGCACCTCGCGTACTCCTTGCCACTGCGACGAAGATGGGCGCACGAAGCCCCACCGGGGTCTCAGCCGGTCGAAAAAAGGTCTGATTCTTTAGTTTTTTCTTACGCTGGCAAATGTGTCTTTGCCTTATTGATTTGTCTCCGGGCGGTGGATTTCTGCTGAATCCTTATCCGCGCGAGAAGGTTCTGGTTACCCGCTCCAGATGGGCACGCATCGCTTTTCGCGCTGCCGCCGGATCATGGGATGCAATAGCTTCCAGAATATTTCTGTGATCTGTCAGTGTCTGCTGACGTAATTCTTCGGTCTGAAAATGCTCCTTTAATTTATGCCATAAACGACCGCGCTGATCCCACAGATATCCCACCACGCCCACATAAGCACTGTTTCCGGTAGCTTTTGCAATGGACAGATGAAAATTCCGGTCTGCGCTTTCATTACTGGCGTAATTCGCATGATGCTTCTCCATCTCAAGTACTGCCTTCAGAATCTCATCAATCGCCGAATCGGTTGCCACGCGGGCAGCAATCGCTGCGATTTCCGCTTCAATCAGCCGGCGTGCTGATAAGACTTCAAAAGGCCCCGGGCCGGATTCCGGTAATGCAGTATCCGGCTCGGGTTGCTGACTGACATACACACCCGAACCACCCCGTACTTCAACAACGCCGCCAAGTTCAAGTGCAATCAGGGCTTCACGTAATGAAGCGCGGGACACATTCAGTTTGGTTGCGAGATCGCGCTCGGAAGGAAGTCTCTCCCCCGGTTGAATCACTTCCGACGCAATCAGCGCCTGAATTTTGTCTGCAACAACTCTGTACAGACGCGGCTCATGGATTGCTGCGTCAGCTTGTCCCACCTGATTTTTCTTATTCATCTTGACGATCCTGTTCAAACGAAAGGCCAGTCAGTTTTTATTCGGTCAGGCCATTCTAAAGTGGTCTGACCAAAACATCAATCTGGACTAGCCAAAATTTTTTCGAAGTGGCATACTCGCCACACAATCTGTAATTTCTGATTATACCCAGACACTGCAAACCGACCTAGAATTTGTTGGTAAATCATTGAATTTTAAGCGTTAATTTGAATAATCCGTCGATATTCCGGTACAAAAAACTGCTTAACCACATTGTGTTTTCATGATTTACTGGTCAGTCCAATTTACATGCGGACAGACCAAAAACTCTGCGTCTTCTGTTGTAATCCGGCGAAATCAGTACAGCCAGCGCCAACTCAGAGAGGATTTTTCATGTCACAGGCAACCGGACCAGTTCCCCTGTATATCAAAATGCACGATAACGATAATGTCGCGATTGTGGCAAACGATGGTGGCCTGCCCGCCGGCACGGTGTTTCCCTGCGGGCTGACACTGACCGGACAAGTACCGCAAGGACACAAGATTGCCCTTAGCGATATGCAGGCTGGCGATGTCATACGCCGCTATAACGTGGTGATTGGCTATGCAATGGAAGCTGTGCAGCGCGGTCAATGGTTACATGAAGGCTTAATCCGCATGCCGGATGCACGCACACTTGATGATTTACCGAAGTCCAGCCGCGTACCGCAAGCCTTACCACCACTGGATGGTTATACCTTTCTTGGCTTCCGCAATCCGGATGGTTCGGTCGGAACACGTAACATTCTGGCGATTACCACGACAGTGCAATGTGTTTCCGGTGTCGTGGAATTTGCGGTACAACGCATCAAATCGGAATTACTGCCGTCCTATCCGAATGTCGATGATGTCATCGGACTGGAGCACACCTATGGTTGCGGTGTTGCGATTGACGCGCCGGGCGCGGATATTCCTATCCGCACGATTCGTAATCTGGCAAAAAATCCGAATTTTGGCGGCGAAGTGATGGTTGTCAGCCTGGGTTGCGAAAAACTGCAACCGGCACGCCTGTTCCCGGCCGGCAGCATTCCCCTGCGTACACAGGAAGAAGTGCCGGTGGTGTGCCTGCAGGATGCGGCGCATACCGGATTTGAATCGATGATTGCATCAATCATGACGCAGGCGAAAGCCCATCTGGAGCGGCTGAACAGTCGTCAGCGCGAAGTCTGCCCTGCGTCGGAACTGGTTGTCGGCGTACAGTGCGGCGGCAGCGATGCGTTTTCCGGCGTCACTGCCAATCCGGCGGTGGGTTTCGCCACGGACTTGTTGGTACGCGCCGGAGCCAGCGTCATGTTTTCTGAAGTCACTGAAGTACGGGATGGTATCGATCAGCTGACTTCGCGTGCGGTAACGCCGGAAGTAGCGGATGCGATGATCCGCGAAATGCAATGGTATGACGATTATCTGAAACGCGGTGGCGCTGACCGCAGTGCGAATACCACGCCGGGCAATAAAAAAGGCGGTCTGTCGAATATCGTTGAGAAAGCCATGGGTTCGATTGTGAAATCCGGCTCCTCGCCGATTTCCGGTGTATTGTCTCCCGGCGAAAAGCTGCAACAGCGCGGCCTGATTTATGCGGCAACACCAGCCAGTGACTTTATCTGTGGCACGCTTCAGGTTGCCGCCGGTATGAACCTGCATATTTTCACTACCGGACGCGGTACACCGTATGGTCTGGCACCGGTACCAGTGATTAAAGTCGCTACCCGCGAAGATCTGGCACGTCGCTGGCATGATCTGATGGATGTGAATGCGGGCAAAATCGCAACAGGCGAAGCCAGCATCGAAGAACTGGGCTGGGAATTATTCCATCTGATGCTGGAAGTGGCGAGCGGCAAAAAAACCTGGGCAGAACACTGGAAACTGCAGAATGCTCTGGTGCTGTTTAACCCTGCGCCTATCACCTGAGATTACCCACGCATTTTCCGGCGCTGCAGCGCCTGCTTTTACAAAACTGATCAAGAGACAAGGAATAACATGACTACGCAAACAGCTGCTAAACCGTTTCGCCGTATATTACTGACCGGTGCTGCCGGCGGCCTCGGCAAAATCCTGCGCGAACGCCTGAAAGCATGGACTGACACACTGGTCGTCAGCGACCTTTCTGATCTGGGCCCTGCGCAGGCCGGTGAAGAAGTCGTGCAATGCGATCTGGCTGACAAAGCAGCCGTACTGGCAATGGTGAAAGATGTTGAACTGATTCTGCATTTCGGCGGCATTTCGGTCGAAGCCAGCTTCGAAGACATCTTGCGCGCCAACATTCAGGGCACTTACAACATTTACGAAGCAGCACATAAACATGGCGTAAAGCGCGTGATTTTTGCGAGCTCCAACCATACGATCGGCTATTACAAAACCACCGATCAGCTGACCGCCAGCATGCCGCCGCGCCCGGATGGTATGTACGGTGTCAGCAAGTGTTTCGGTGAAAGCCTGTCGCGTTACTACTACGACCGTACCGGCCTCGAAACCGTGTGTGTCCGTATCGGCTCTGCCTTCCCTGCACCGGCAAACCGCCGCATGCTGACGACCTATCTGAGCTACGACGATTTATTTGAATTACTGCGTTGCGCAGCGATGACACCGCGTGTCGGCCACACCATCGTCTTCGGCGCATCGGACAACCGTGAAAAATGGTGGGATAACCGCGAAGCGGCGCATCTGGGCTTCCGCCCGAAAGACAGTTCAGAACCCTTCGTGCATTTATTCCCGGACAGCGGAAATTATCCGGCAGCAGATGATGTCACCACGATGTATCAGGGTGGCGGCTTCATTCTGACCGGACCTCAGTACAAAGACTGAGCCAAAACCAGACTCAGCAAAAGCCGGTATCAGAAGCAGAAACCGAAGCAGCACGGAACCGCGGGCGCCACCGCCGGTTTCGTGCAGTGGCTGGCGGGAAGGACAGAGTGCCTCCCGCGGCCGCTGAAAACATCAAAAACACCTCCCAAACACCCCAAATGCGGATTTCAGCATGGCGATCTGGCGGTCGTCGGCAGAAAGTCCGGGTCTCCGTAAATCACAAAAGACGATTTCTGCACATTATGTGGTGCCGTCGGGCCCGGTTCTGACACGGTGTACCAGCAACCAGTACGCCAGACCTATCGAAGAAGTAATCCAAACCGGTAACAGCATCGCATCGAAGCGAAACGCCATAAAGCCACGCGCCCCGGCAATCC
This sequence comes from Cognatundibacterium luofuense, assembly GCF_018139685.1. Lineage (GTDB taxonomy): Bacteria > Pseudomonadota > Gammaproteobacteria > Burkholderiales > Burkholderiaceae_D > Undibacterium > Undibacterium luofuense. The sequence continues at coordinate 225,583 of NZ_JAGSPN010000003.1, read as the reverse complement.
CGCCCACCAGAAAGCCGGTGATCAGGGTGATGTACAAAATGACTTTACGGCGATCCGGCACCTGACCACGCAACCATAAACCGAGCGAAACACCGAGATCGGTGAAAATACCGGATACATGCGTCGTACGTACCACAGCACCGCTGTAGGTACTGGTCATCGCATTCTGCAAGCCGCAGGCAGCGGAAGCAAAATAGTGACCATAAGGGGAATTGTGATTCAGAAAATACCAGGCAGCGAGCAGCATCAGGACACAAAACAGTAATGCTACGCTGTAATTACGCCCCAGTTGTAATGCGGTATTGCCTATCATCACACCGCTGAGCGCAGCACCGGCGACGAAGCTCAGCATCACGAAACTCAGATGCAATGCATCATTCCATTGAAGATTAGCCAGTTCCAGCGACAGGAAGGTGGACGTACCGGTCAGGTGCGATACCGCCTGATGTTTAAATCCCAGTAAAGCGATCGCATTAATGACACCGGCATTCAGCGCCAGAAAAAAACCGCCGATTTCTACCCATTTAGGCAAACGATTGATCACACTGCATCTCCTGCTTCAACAACCAGTTTTTATTGTAAGCCCTGAAGCAGTCGGATTGCCATCCGTGCAGTAGCCGCTGAACAGTTTTTATCAGCGCAAGGGCAACCAGTCGGCTGATTGCGGCAATACTGCGGCATCCGGCAGATTTGCCAGCACCGCATCGTAAGTCGCATGGGTGCGTAATGCATCGCAAATCACCGCAACGGGTCTGGCATACACGCCGGGAAAATCCAGTTCCTGCGGCGGACGAATTACAAATGCCAGTTGCTCTTGCGGCGGACAAAACTGAGCATTCACGCCGGGCTTGTTACCCCGTGCATCCACGCGATACCAGCCAGCATCCGGCAAATACAAAGCATTCAGGCCATGCAGGCAATACGGTTCCCCGTGATCACCCACCGTCAGTCGCTGATAACATAAGCCGGCAGGAATGCCGTTGGCACGCAGCAAAGCCGCCAGCAAATGGCTCTTGGCATAACAGTAGCCCGTACCATGTGCCAGCACATCCGAAGCACGCAGCGTGACAGGATTACGTTTGAAATCAGAACTGTGCTGTATATGGTCACGCACAAATTCAAAGCAGCGCTGCGCTGTCTCCATTACGCCATCTGCACCCAGCGCCAGCTGCTGTGCTTTGGCAAGCACCGCCGGATGGTCAGCATCGATGATGTCGCAAGCTTGTAAAAAAGCGGCAGGAACCGGAATATTTTTCATTATGAATTTTGATCTTTGTTTTGCTGACGCTTTCTGCGCTGACGCCATTGACTGATCATCAACCAGACAACAGCCAGTAATCCAACCCACGGCAGCATATAGGCAATTGCGGTAATCGTGGCAGCCAGTGCGCTGGAAAAATTTGAACCGAATGCATGCAAAGCTTGCTTAACACTGGATTGCTGATGTCCGGCGCCTTCCACCGACATGGAAATCGTCAGCAACTCTGTCTGTACGCGCTGCACCATACCGGACTGGCTGCCTTCCAGTGTTTCGATATCATTTTGTACTTCAGCCAGTTCCTTACTGACTTTCATCAGCGTCTCAACGTCTTTACCGGTTTGCTTGCGCAGTTCCTCTAACTGATTCCGGTAATCGCGCAACATCTGTATTTTTTTTGCGTTGTCAGCCAAAGGACGCGATAAATCCTCTGCGTGACTGTTCTGAGAAACAATGACTGCTTGCTGCGACAAGCCTTTCACGATCTTTTGCACGCTCTCAGGCTTCGCTCTCAGTTTCACAGTCGCGGACGGAAAATCACCGGTACGGATGCTGGAACCCAACTCTGTACATCCGTTATCAGGCTCCGCCAGACAGACTGCTTTCACACTGTTAAAGACTTTTGGCAATGCTTCTTCACTGACATTCAGGTTCAGTTCGTGCTCATAGGCCAGCGTTTTATTTGCAGAAGCAGGCTTGCTGAGAGAAATTTCTGCAGCAGCAACCGATGCCGCATTCAAGTCAGCAGCTTCTTCCTTTTTGCCACAGGCACTCAGAACTACTGTCGCCAGTACCAGTGCTGATGTTAATTTCCTGAATTTCATCATCTTCTTTTTTTATTCAGTTTGAAGGTAAAAACGGAGCGACTTTCTTTTGCAGCAGAGCCACTAACTCTGGCTGCATATAGTCGTAATCATCCGGGATGCCGAGGCAAATGACGCGCTTGCCATTCAGATAGCGTTGAAACTTTTGTGACAGTTTGCGCTTATGAACATTTTCCATCACAAAAATGACTGTTGCCCACGCAATTTGCTCCGGCGCCAGCGGGACTTCGGCATCCGCGCCGATACCGGCGGAATCCGTTTCCACACCGGGCCAGCTGGCAAAAATGTGTTCTGCAGTCGGGCTGCGGAGTTTGTTGTGAGTACAGATAAACAGTGCGCGCATCAGGTTTTCAGCTTGCCGGTATACAACAGACATGCAATTTTCATCACAAAAAAAACAGACTGTACCATTCACTCCCGATGGCGCACACTTTTTTCCGAAAATTTCGTCTGCAACAACATTCCCCCTCCCGTCGTCAGATAGCGTAGGTATGTACGAAAGCAAACTGGTCTGCTTCTTGCATCTGCCATTCAAGTATCGACCTACACTGGATTGCAAATGGCAAAGTCTGTGGCAATGCATGCCGAATCATTACGGATCGTGGTGGTAAACACGGCCGGTGTGCTGCCGCCGGAAGATCCTGAAACCGATGCAGCACAGAAAAACCGCTCCGCCACCTTGCGCATCGGCCTGCTGCAGGCGGGTTACGACATCATTGCTTCTTTGCCGGGTGATATGTTCCTGATCGACCGTATCCGCCAGCTGGAACCGGACATGATCATTATTGATGCAGAGTCCGATGCACGTGATGTGCTGGAGCATCTGGTGATTATGTCGCAGCAGGCACCACGGCCTATCGTCCTGTTTACTGACGATGACGAGCCCAGCCATATGCGCAAAGCGATGGAAGCCGGTGTCTCTGCTTATGTGGTGGCAGGCTTGCAGAGCGAACGCATTAAACCGGTGCTGGAAGTAGCGATGGCCAGATTTCAGGTAGATCAGCAAGTCCGTCAGGAACTTGCTGATACCCGCAGCAGACTGGCGGAACGTAAATACATCGAAAAAGCCAAGGGATTCTTAATGCAGCGCTTTTCCTTTTCGGAAGAGGAAGCGTACCAGCGCCTGCGCAAACAAGCGATGGAAAAAAACCTGCGCATAGGCGAACTGGCGCAGCGGATTCTGGATGCGGCAGATCTGATAGGCTGAACTTTTTTGGTGCGGCGCACCAAAATATTGCTCAATTTTTGAGCATCACGATCTGCCACCCGTTTTTTCGCCTTACTTCACTGCGCTTTCCGGCTGGCACACTGTTTGCATAACAGTGTATGTACCAACGAAGGTGCGCCCTGTGAACCGGCTAACGGCGGCTGTTCACATCAGACAAAGGTGTCTCTTCATTCTGCGTTGCGGAATGAACAGACGCCTTTTTGCTTTTCTGAATCTTAATCACGAAGGAGCTGCGATGAGTGAAGTCAATCTGAAGTCCGCGTCAGCAACCGGCACACTGTCACAGACCTGCGATCTGCCACGCCGGAAATGGATACAAGGAGCGAGTGCAATGCTGGGAGCAGGAATACTGGGGCAAGCCCCCCACGTCTGGGCGGCGGGCAGCGACAAGCCCGAAAAAGAAGAAGTCCGGGTTGGTTTTATTCCGCTGACCGATTGCGCCTCCGTCGTGATGGCCTCCGTGCTCGGCTTCGACAAAAAATACGGTATCAAAATCATTCCGACCAAAGAATCATCGTGGGCCAGTGTGCGCGACAAACTGGTGAATGGCGAACTGGATGCCGCCCATGTGCTGTATGGCCTGATTTACGGCGTGCAGCAAGGTATAGGCGGCCAGAAAAAGGATATGAATGTCCTCATGACGCTGAACCATAACGGTCAGGCCATCACTTTGTCGAAAGCCTTAGCGGATAAAGGCGCGGTCAACGGTGCTTCGCTGGCGAAACTGATGCAGACAGATAAACGTGAATATACGTTTGCACAAACCTTCCCCACCGGCACCCACGCAATGTGGCTGTATTTCTGGCTGGCACAACATGGCATCCATCCGCTGAAAGACGCCAAAGTGATTACCGTGCCGCCACCGCAAATGGTGGCCAATATGCGGGTCGGCAATATGGATGGTTTCTGCGTCGGTGAGCCGTGGAATCATCGTGCAATTGTTGACCGCATCGGAATCACGGCGGCCACCACGCAGGAAATCTGGAAAGACCATCCGGAAAAGGTGCTCGGCACCACTGCAGAATTCAGTAATAAGTATCCGAACACCGCCAGAGCGCTGATCGCTGCGGTACTGGAAGCCAGCCGCTGGATTGATGCATCGCTGTCGAACAAAAACAAAATGGCCGAAGTGATTGCCGATAAGGCGTATGTGAATACTTCCGTTGACGTAATTAATCAGCGGATTCTGGGCCGTTATCAGAATGGTTTAGGAAAAACCTGGGACGACCCTGATCACATGAAATTCTTCAATGACGGCGCGGTGAATTTCCCTTACCTGTCGGACGGCATGTGGTTCATGACCCAGCATAAACGCTGGGGCTTGCTGAAAGCGGATCCGGATTATCTGGCTGTCGCTAAAGCAGTCAACAGGATTGATCTGTACAAAGATGGTGCTGCGAAAGCCGGTGTCAGCGTGCCGAAGGAGCTGATGCGCAGCAGCAAGCTGGCAGATGGTACGGTCTGGGATGGTAAAAATCCGGCGGTCTATGCAGCTTCATTCAAGATCAGAGCCTGAGGTCACGATCATGAGCAAATCACTTCCCGCCGCCATGAACGCGAAGGCTGACCAGCAAACCGCCACGAAAAAAACATCCGCAGCCCGCACTGTTTTGCAGCAGCAATGGCAGGCATTTTCTGTACGCCGCCTGCTGCTGCAACTGATTCCGCCGGCTGCCGGTCTGGCTTTGCTGGTTTTAATCTGGCAAATCATTTCATTTAAAAACAGCAGTATTCCGAGTCCTGAACAAACCTGGACCGAAGCACGCATTGTATTCAGTGATCCGTTTTACCAGCATGGCCCGAATGATCAGGGCATAGGCTGGAATATTCTGGCTTCGCTGAAACGGGTGGCGCTGGGCTTCGGACTGGCAGCGCTGGTGGGTATTCCTCTGGGTTTTCTGACCGGGCGCTCTGCCTTCGCACACCGCATGCTGCAACCGCTGATCAGTCTGCTGAAACCGGTGTCGCCACTGGCATGGTTGCCGATTGGTTTGCTGATTTTCAAATCTGCGAATCCGGCAGCGATCTGGTCAATCTTCATCTGTTCAATCTGGCCGCTGATTATTAATACCGCGACCGGTGTGCAGCGCGTACCGCAGGATTATCTGAATGTGGCGCGGGTACTGAATCTGAGCGAATGGAAAATTCTGACCAAAATTCTGATTCCCGCAGTGTTACCGCATTTATTAACCGGTGTGCGGCTGGCGATCGGCACGGCGTGGCTGGTAATTGTGGCGGCAGAAATGCTGACCGGCGGTGTCGGTATCGGTTTCTGGGTCTGGGATGAATGGAACAACCTGAATGTAAGCCATATCCTGATTGCGATTTTTGTTATCGGCGGTGTTGGTTTGCTGCTGGAACAAATGCTGGTGACGCTGGCAAAAATCGTGACTTACGAAGATACAGGAGCCTGAAATGTCTGAACTGAGATCTGAACTGAATCTGCATCCGCACGACAAAAAATATATCGACATTGAGCAGGTGGAAATGGTTTTTCACAGCAAGGGAAAAGCTTTCCATGCGCTGAAAGATATCAATCTGCAGATACATCGCGGTGAATTTGTGTCACTGATCGGCCATTCCGGCTGCGGCAAATCCACCTTGCTGAATCTGATTGCCGGACTGACGACGCCCAGCAGCGGCAATGTGCTGTGTGCGCAGCGCGAAGTACGCGGGCCGGGGCCGGAACGGGCGGTGGTGTTTCAAAATCATTCGCTGCTGCCATGGCTGACCTGCTTTGAAAATGTGTATCTCGGTGTGGAGCGCGTGTTTGCACGCAAAGAGTCCGCACACAAACTGCGTGACCGCACCGAAGCGGCACTGGCACTGGTGGGTTTGTCACACGCAGCAAAAAAACGTCCGAATGAAATTTCCGGTGGCATGAAGCAAAGGGTCGGTATTGCCCGTGCGCTGGCAATGCAACCGCAAGTCTTACTGATGGATGAACCTTTCGGCGCACTGGATGCGCTGACCCGCGCCCATTTGCAGGATGAATTGCTGAAAATCGTGGCGCAGACAAAATCCACTGTGGTGATGGTGACGCATGATGTTGATGAAGCCGTACTGTTATCCGACCGCATCGTGATGCTGACCAACGGCCCTGCTGCAACGATAGGTGAAGTGCTGGAAGTGCCTCTGCCGCATCCGCGTGACCGCGTTGCGCTGGCACAGGACAGCGAATATCAGCGTTGCCGCAGCGCGGTTCTGGAATTCCTGTATCACCGCCAGCAACATCCGGCCACACAGGCTGCCTGAGTCACGGAGATCATCATGAAAAAACTGCGTCTGGTACTGGTCGGCAATGGCATGGCCGGTGTGCGTACTATCGAAGAAGTGCTGAAACTGACACCGGATTTATACGAGATCACGGTGTTTGGCAGCGAGCCATGGCCAAATTACAACCGTATTCTGTTGTCGCCGGTACTGGCCGGTGAACAGAGCTTACAAGACATTGTTCTGAACGACTGGGACTGGTACAAGAGCAATGGTATTACGCTGCGCACCGGCACCACCATCACAAAAATTGACCGCCACCGGCGCGAGGTGATTGCAGATGACGGCAGCGTCACGCCCTACGACAGACTGATACTGGCGACCGGCTCCATCCCGTTCATGCTGCCAGTGCCGGGGCGTGAATTGCAGGGCGTGATTGCATATCGCGATATCGCTGATACGGAGGCGATGATACAGGCAGCACAGCAATATAAACATGCGGTGGTGATCGGTGGTGGTTTGCTCGGACTGGAAGCCGCCAATGGCCTGCGCCAGCGGGGCATGCAAGTCAGTGTGGTGCATTTACCGGGCTGGCTGATGGAAAGACAACTGGACCCGGTTGCCGCCGGTTTGCTGCAGCAATCGCTGGAACAAAAAGGTTTGCATTTCCTGCTCGGTAAAAATACCGCTGCATTACTGGGCAACGAAGCGGGACGAGTCCGTGCCTTGCGCTTCACAGACGATAGCGAAGTCGCTGCCGATCTGGTCGTGATGGCGGTTGGCATCCGTCCGAATACCGCACTGGCGGAATCGGCTGGCCTGCATTGCCAGCGCGGTATTGTCGTGAACGACACCATGCAAACCTATGATCCGCGTATTTATGCAGTCGGTGAATGCGTCAGCCATCGCGGTACGGCCTACGGGCTGGTAGCGCCGCTGTTCGATATGGCGAAAGTCTGCGCCAATCATCTGGCCGAGTTCGGTATCGGGCGTTATCAGGGCTCCGTGACGTCCACCAAACTGAAAGTAACCGGCATTGATTTATTTTCTGCCGGTGATTTTATGGGTGGCGAAGGCCGCGAAGAAATTGTCTTGTCCGATCCTAACGGTGGTATTTACAAAAAACTGGTACTGCAAAACAACAAGCTGGTTGGTGCCTGTCTGTATGGCGATACGGCAGACGGCGCATGGTATTTCCGTCTGCTACGCGAAGGCAAAGACATCAGCAGCATCCGCGATCAGCTGATGTTTGGTGAAAGCAGTATCGGTGATACCGGCCATGAAGGCCATTCACTGGCGGCTGCGATGCCGGATACGGCCGAGGTCTGCGGTTGTAACGGGGTTTGCAAGGGCAGCATCGTGAAAGCTATTCGGGAGAAAGGCTTATTCACGATTGAAGATGTGCGCAAACACACTAAGGCATCCGCTTCCTGCGGTTCCTGCACCGGTCTGGTGGAACAGATACTGGTCAGCACCGCCGGTGGCGATTATTCCGCTGCACCGCGCAAAAAAGCGATGTGCGGCTGTACTGATCTCAGCCACGCGGAAGTACGGCTCGCCATACGCGAACAGCACTTACTCAGCATTCCCGATGTACAGAAACAATTGCAGTGGCGCAGTGCTGATGGCTGCACAAGCTGCCGTCCGGCGCTGAATTATTATCTGATTTCGACCTGGCCGCACGAAGCGAAAGACGATCCGCAATCGCGCATGATCAACGAACGTTCACATGCGAATATTCAGAAAGACGGTACTTACTCGGTGATTCCGCGCATGTGGGGTGGTGAGACCAGTGCCGCGGACTTACGCCGCATTGCCGATGTGGTCGATAAATATCAGATCCCGACTGTCAAAGTCACCGGTGGTCAGCGTATTGATTTGCTGGGTGTGAAAAAAGCCGATCTGCCTGCCGTATGGGAGGATCTCGGAATGCCTTGCGGTCTGGCTTATGCCAAGGGGCTGCGCACCGTCAAAACCTGCGTAGGCAGCGAATGGTGCCGTTTTGGTACACAGGATTCCACGTCTATGGGTAAGCAGCTGGAACGTGCGCTGGCACGTATGTATGCGCCGCATAAGGTCAAACTGGCGGTATCCGGTTGTCCGCGTAACTGTGCGGAAGCCGGCATCAAAGATGTGGGTGTGATCGGCGTGGATTCGGGCTGGGAAATTTATGTGGCCGGCAATGGCGGTATCAAAACCGAAGTCGCACAGTTTCTGGTGAAGGTAAAAACAGCGGAAGAAGTGATGGAATACACCGGCGCTTTCCTGCAGCTGTACCGGCTGGAAGCCTGGTATCTGGAACGCACCGTGCATTTTGTCAGCCGTGTTGGTCTGGATTACGTAAAGTCGGTGATTCTGCAGGATGCGGAAAAACGCCGCGCACTGTATGAAGAATTACTGTTTGCACTGAGTGGCGAAGCGGATCCGTGGCATCAGCCGCAGGCGGCGCATGTCGATACACGCCAGTTCAGCGCACTGACTGTCTGAAACCGGGAGCCATCATCATGACTACATGGAAAATAATCTGCGAACTGAATGATATTCCGCGTCAGGGCGCACGCATATTGCAACGCGCAGGGATGGACGATGTCGCCATCTTCCGTACCGCTGAAAATCAGGTGTTTGCCGTGACAGACCGCTGTCCGCATAAAGGCGGCCCGCTGTCGCAGGGGATGGTGGTCGGCGATAAAGTTGCCTGTCCGCTGCATAACTGGCATATCGATTTGCGCAGCGGTGAAGCGGTGGCCCCAGATCAGGGTTGCGCTGCACGGTTTCAGGTGCGCGTGGAACAGGGACAGGTGCTGATGGATGAAACCGAACTGCGTTGCGGCGGCAAAGCCTGATACGCATCACGGACGGGGAACAGTATGTCTGAGCACAAAGAAACCAGAAGCACTTGTTGCTATTGCGGCGTAGGTTGCGGTGTGCTGATCAGCAGTGACGGCGAGCAGATTACCGGCGTGCGCGGTGATCCGGAACATCCGGCGAATTTCGGACGGCTGTGCAGCAAAGGCAGCCAGTTGCATCTGACCAGCACACCTTTGGTGCAGGCTCAGCGCCGTTTGCAGCAACCCATGCTGCGCCACCAGCGGACTGATGCGCTGACCGCAACTGACTGGGATACCAGCATTGCTTACGTCGCGCAGCGTATCCACCGCTGCGTGCAGGAACACGGGCCGGACAGCATAGGCTTTTATGTTTCCGGCCAGTTACTGACCGAAGACTATTTTCTGTTTAACAAACTGGCGCGCGGGCTGATAGGCACCAATCAGATCGACAGCAATTCGCGGCTGTGTATGTCCAGTGCGGTCGCTGGTTATAAACAATCGCTGGGCAGCGATGCGCCACCCTGCAATTATGAAGATCTGGATCATGCGGATCTGGTGCTGATCATCGGCGCGAACCCGGCGTATGCGCATCCTGTGCTGTACCGCCGACTGGAAGCCGCACGCGCCAAACGACCACAGATGAAGCTGGTGGTGGTGGACCCGCGCCGTACCGACAGCGCACAGGATGCGGACTTACATCTGGCAATCAAACCCGGCACTGATGTCGCACTGCTCAATGGCTTGCTGCATATCTGCTTCTGGGAGGGCTGGATACAGGCTGACTGGATTGCGGCGCATACCAGTGGTTTTGATGCCTTGCGCGACAGTGTGCGTCACTGCACGCCGGAACAGACAGCAGCCATTTGCGGCGTCTCCGCCGACGATATTTATCAGCTCGCACGCTGGTTTGCGCAATCGCCTGCGAGCCTGTCGCTGTATTGTCAGGGCTTGAATCAGTCCAGCGCCGGTACAGCAAAAAACAGCGCACTGATCAATCTGCATCTGGTCACTGCGCAGATAGGCCGTGCAGGAGCCGGCCCTTTTTCGCTGACCGGTCAGCCAAATGCGATGGGTGGCAGGGAAACCGGCAGTATGGCGAACCTATTGTGCGGACACCGCAATCTGAACAGTGCAGAAGATCGTGCAGAAGTGACTGAGTTCTGGGGCATACCGGAATTACCGGCTCAGGCCGGAACCACGGCGGTGGATATGTTTGAAGCAGCCCGCAGTGGCAAGATACGGATACTGTGGATAGTCTGCACCAACCCTGCCCATTCCCTGCCATCGCAGGCGCAAGTCAGGGCGGCACTGGAAGCGGCAGAACTGGTCATCGTACAGGAAGCTTTTCGCGATACCGCGACCTGCGCCTATGCCGACGTATTACTGCCGGCGGCCAGCTGGGGGGAAAAAGAAGGCACGGTGACCAATTCCGAGCGCCGCATCTCGCGGGTACGCGCAGCCATTGCACCAGCAGGAATGGCGAAACCGGACTGGTGGATTGCAAGTCGGATCGGACAGGCAATCCAGGCGCAGATGCAGGAGAAGCAAGCGCTGCGCCTGGATTATCCGTCCAGTCAGGAAATCTGGAATGAGCACCGCGCACTGACCCGTGGCAGGGATCTGGATATTACCGGTCTCAGTTATGCGCTGCTGGAGCAGGAACCGCAGCAATGGCCCTGCCCTGAAGGACAAACTACGGGCAAAGCGCGGCTGTACACGGATTTTCAGTTTGCGCATGCCGACGGTAAAGCGCGTCTGATTTGTACGCCGTATCAGCCTGCAATCGACAAAATCAATGCCAGAACGCCGTTTATCCTGTCCGGCGGGCGCTTGCGTGATCACTGGCACGGGATGAGCCGTACCGGTGTGAATCCCGCTGCATTCGCACATCAGCCGGAACCGCTACTAGAAATGCATCCGCAGGACATGGCAGCACGTTTCCTGAAAGATGGTGATATGGTCAGTCTGCGCAACGCGCGCGGTCAGCAAATCTGGCGCATCCGCGCCAACCCCGCATTACGCAGCGGCATGCTGTGGCTGCCTATGCACTGGGGCGAAGAATATGTTTGGGGATGCAGCGGCGATATCCGTAATCTGGGTGCGAATACCTTAGCCAGCCCTGCACTTGATCCGCAATCATTTCAGCCGGAACTCAAATTTGCCAGCGTACAACTGCAAAAGCAGGAATTCCCGTTTTTCCTGCATATCGTCAGCCGCTTACCGACGGAGCGGATCGCCGATGTACAACGCGCCTGTCGCCACTTGCTGCGTGATTTACCCTACGCAGAATGTCTGCCCTTCGGTGGCAACACCACCGGCATTTCCCTGTTTGCCTGCCTGCATCAGCTTGAACCCGCCATGTTTGAAGCACTGGCGGAGGTATTCGGATTCAGCGAGCAAGATCACATACGCTATCAGGATGCGCAGCGCAGTACGCGGCTGATCCGGCTGGAAAACCGGCAGTTACAAACCCTTATGCAAACTGGCCGGCATCCTTTACCGGAATGGATAAGGCAATGGCTTAAGGAAGCCAGAGAAATCGATATGCCGTCATCATCACTGTTACAGGATAAAGCTCCGGCAGGAATTGTCATTCAACGCAGCGCACAAATTTGTCAGTGTCTGGGCGTCAGTGAAGCGCAGATTTCACAGTTCCTCAGTCAACAGGAAGCGCCCGCAACACCGGAAGCAGAACAAAAAATTTTGCAGCATCTGCAGAAAAACCTGCATTGCGGAACGCGCTGTGGCTCTTGTGTGCCGGAATTAAAACAAAGCATACGGAACTTACGTCAGAAGGTACTGCATATCGCCTGACCTGCAAAACATTCCGCACCGGAAGCGCCGCACAACAAGCCATCGAATCCATCTGAAATCTACATGGCTTGTCAGCGGTGCTTTCTGCAAATTGCCATAGCCCGTGTAATTTCCGCTTTCCAGCTCTTACCATCCTTGCAAACCGGTGTTTGTTCATAGCCAGGGAACTGGAACATTTTTTTGTCTGTATCCACTGCATTCCAGCCGGTACCCAGTGCCCAGCATGCTTCAATGCCGTTACTTTCCAAACCACGCTGTGCCCAGCGCAACGCGAGCTCACGTGAAGATTCGCAACCTGTCCACCTCCCTTCGACCGTAACGATTTTGTATTCATATTCGCAATCAAACCAGCCCGCAGTATTCCCCGGAGCATTTCTGCCATCCGGTAACTGGCAATCCTTTCCTTTGACAGGAGCTGGCACAGTATTCGCCGCCTGAGAGACATTTCCGGAAGATACTTGCGTTTTGGCTGCAGGCGTCGCTGATACCGAATTAGCCGGTGATACTTTCAGGGCCGCAGCCCGGTTATTGAAATCCTGTACGAAATCGGGAGCGCCATTGCCAGATACAGGGGCATGTACAACTGCCTGACTGTTCCCTGCGGGAACCGGCGTTGCCGTGCTAACTGCCTGTGGAATCGTATTGGCCGGTATATTCGTCGCAGGCTTTGCGACAGGAGAAACTGGTTTTACAGGCGGCAGCACGCTGGTTTCAGGTACTGCCGTGCGCCCAGTATTCGGTGCCGTATTGTTATACACCGGTTGCGGACTGGGCAAAGCTGGCCGCGGCTGCACTTGCTGCGCCATGGCAATTCCGCGCTGTTGTGCGGCGACAATATCCGGCACACTGGCTTTCTGACGCATCTGGGCCAGCGCTGTTGCAGCGGCAGCCAGAATTGACGAATTATTTCCCTGTCTTTGGGCCGGGGTCACAACCTGTTCACTGATCCGATCACCATCGGCATTATAAATTTCCAGCACTTCCAGCCCGTCATTTCGCTGGTGCCAGACCGATCTGCCACTGGGTTGCCCGTAATCCCAGTCTCCTTCACGCCACTCCACATTCCCGTTGGGACCATAGGTTGCGCGCCCTTTGCCGTGGTAATGGCCGTCTTTCCATTCCCCGACATAGACCGGAATACCATTGGCCCGGATCAATTCACCGTAGCCGTTGAACTGATCATTACTCCACTCACCCTCATAGCGTCGCCCGTCATTAAACGCCATGACACCATAGCCGTGGCGAACACCGTTCATCAACGCGCCCTCATAAACACCCTGCTGCGCTTTGCCGACTTCGGCACCGAAGACTTTCTTTCCGTTTATTTCTGTCTGCTGCACGGACTTCTGTACGGGTGCAGTAACCGGCGGTACAGCTTCTGTTCTCGCCGCTACGACTGGCGCAGGCGCAGGTACAGAATTCGGTGCGGCAACGATGGCGGGGGTAACCGACTGGAATGCGGCAACCGGTGTTATGGCGGGATTGACCGATTTTGCAACTGCCTGCGCGCTATTGGCCTGCTCTGTTGCCCGTTTGCTCGCCGTCAAAGCAGCCTGCACTGCTTTCTCAATTTGTTCGTTCAAGGCCTGTACAGATTTGGCGGGTACGGCACCGGGCTGACGCCGTACTTCACTGCGGATAAAGCCCGCGCGCAACACCTGATCATCAATTGCACCATTTGGCCAGACAAAGACGGCGACACCGTCAGGCGCATCTTTTGTCCATTTCGCATCAGTCCGGCTGCCATCAGCTTGCACCGCACGTCCCCAGCCTTCCAGCTTATCTTTCCGAAACTCACCGGTATAGGTTTTACCACTTGCCAGAGTGATTCGTCCGTAACCATGCTTTTCGCCGTTCTGCCACTCACCCTCATAGTGCGTGCCGTCTTTGAATGCCGCTATACCGAGTCCGCTGAACTGATTATTCTGCCACTGTCCCAGCAGGAAACTGCCATCGGCAAATCCATAGCGCCCGTTCCCCTGTTTCTGATCATGCTGAAATTCACCGCTGTAACTGTCGCCATCGGGCCAAACCATGGTGCCAGTGCCATGGCGCTTACCATTTAGCAAGCCACCGGTATAACTGCTTCCGTCGGGATAGCGCAGTGGTTTTCCGGGAGCGGTTACCGTTGTATTTGCCGGCGTACTCATCGTTACCGGTTTAACCGGATTCGCATTAGATGACGTACTGGTTACAGTTGAGGTGGTCACCGCCGTCAGGGTATCTGCCTGATTTGCTGCCGGAGCTACTGACGATCCGCCGGAACCCTGCTTGCTGACGCTTGCCTCACTGCCCTGACCAACTGCACGAGACTCTGGCGGAGCTGCCTGCGGAGTCTGTGCCGTCGCAGTGTATGCCAGTCTTGGATTCACAGGAACCGGAGGTAACAGCGCCACCTGCATATTGCTGCCGTTACCTGCGGGCTGAATTTGCTGAAGAATACTTTGCGTCTTTGCGACTTGTTCTGTCGCCCGTCGCTGCGCATCCTGTGCAGCCTGACGGGTTTTTGCCACATTTGAAGTCAGTTCAGTTGGCTCCGTGCTGTCACCAGTCAGTTTAATAATTCCGTAATCGAGACGCTTTGTCTGTTGTCGTTTGCCATTCTTCTCTACAAACCAGCCAGAATCAACGAATGAGCCATTGCGGTGCATGCTGGAGTAGGTATCTCCTACGCCGAGCGTGATGCGTTCGTAAGCGCCGGTAGAAACACCCAAAAAAGTCTTTTCGATGTCGAGGCTAATGGCATTAGCTGCGGTCACTTCTGTCCAGCCATACCCATTTTCTTTGCCATTTTCCATTTCACCTTCATAGCGAAGCCCCCTGGCATTCAGCATCACACCAAAGCCATGCGCTAATCCATTGCGAAATTCACCTTCGTACGACGATCCGTTCGTCCATACATAGCGACCGACGCCGTTCTTAAGATCGTTACGGTATTCTCCGGTATACGATTCGCCCTTATTACTCGATTTACCATGTCCGTGCCGCTTGTCGTCCTGCCACTCACCTTCGTAGCGCAGTCCGTCCGGCCAGACCGCAACCCCTTTACCATGGCGCTTTCCGTTTTGCAGTTCACCGGTATATTCCGAGCCGTCCGGGAAAACTTTTTTGTCTGTCACAACCCCAGAGACGATCGCAGGAACCATGGCTCCTTGCGTTTCCTGAGCAAGCATTTCACGGCCGGACACCAGCGCCGGAATTGACACCAGACTCATCAGTAAATATTTCATCGTCTCCCGCTCCTGTAGCAAATCCAGCGGTTAAGCACGCTGTACGCTAAGTCTAAGGCAGCACATCCGAAATACAAAATCAGGCGGGGATCAGGCGGGTAAAAACGGCAAAAATGGTTAAAATGCTGATTTCAGCACAGCAAAATCGCTCTCGTCGGCAGAAAGTCCGGCTCTCCGAAAACTATAAATGCGGCTTTCTGCACAACAACGGCGTCCGTATGCCACATCAACGCGAGAGGGACATGAGCAACATCAGCAAGGTGGTTAAGGACATTTACCCGGCACAGAAGGTGGTTTCAGATGATCCGGTTCACCGGGTTTGCGATGACGAACGCAGTAAGTGCCGTAAGGTGTTTTGATCTGTGAGACCGGACGACCATCGGTTTCGTAAATGCGCTGTTCTTCGATGCCACCCTCGGTGCGGTTTGAACGCCCCTTTTCCAGCCGCTGACGGAAGGCCTCACGGGTTGCATCATGGCGGTTTTTATCAACCAGTTTTTCTGATGCTGAAGAAGCCGCTGAAGCGGATGCTGGCGCATTGTCGGGTTCCGGCACCGGAAGGCGACGTTGTGGCGTATGAGAATACGCCGACACAGGTGGCACTGTCTCAGTCAGTGTCTGTACTTTTTTCTCCAGTTCACCGGTGTCTGCACCTGTAGTTGCGGAGAATAAAAACAAACATACTAAAAATACGGTTGTCACAGCCGGCATGAAACGCTGCATCATCTTCACCTTTCCATAAGATGCAGCACGATACCATGCAGGCTCCATGTGTCCAAATCGTATATTTAAGAAAACAAATCAGCGCAATGATACGACCGGTATCGGTGTATTTGACGATCTGTTCGGCTTTCTGCGACCGGATCGTCAGCCGGCTTTGCCATCCGCTCTCGGTTGCAGATATACAGGTAACAATTTCGCCCCCCAAACCAGTAAGGCGATAATCCAGATGGTCAGCGACACCTGCATCAGTACCGTCTGATGCAGTATTGAGGCGAGTACACGTAATGCTGCTGCGAAGTGTGCTGCCCAGTAGACCAGCCATAACCAGTTTGGTGCCTGCAAAGGACGTCCGCTGTGTCCGAAGGAAACACGGCTGACGAAGCCAATCAGCATCGATCCCATCAGCCCGAGCGCAAATCCGTGTACTGCAGCGCTACCGGTATTCAGACCCGATGCCTGCGCCAGCAACAATGCCGCTGAAACAGGTAACCATACAAACGCGTAATGCAGCATCGCCAGCAAGCGATTATTCAGACAGCGATGACTTTGCCAGCGATACAGCGCTGTCATGCCGCTCAGACATAAGCCCGCTGCACCTGTGGCTGTCATTACAGGTATTACGAATCCCTGACCAATGACAATCAGCTCACAGCAAACCACCCATGTTGCGAGCAACCAGTAGGGTTTCCACATCTGATAAGGCTGAACAACATTCTGACTGAAGAATGGCAGCATACGGTGACAGACATTCAGAAATACCGGCAACAAGAAACCAAACACCGCCAGTGCCGTTGTCGGTAATGCGTATTGCGACAGCCCTGCCCGGACCAGCATCAGGGTAAACAGCGCAACAGCACCGTGCATCATGCCGGACAATAATACCCAGCCATGCCAGCGGTCTTTGACCGCACTGCTGCCACAAATTCCTGCCCAGCGTAATGTCACTCCCAGCCAGGCCAGTAACATCAGTAGGCTGCCGACCAGCCCTGTCCATGACAGCCCGCTGATATCTGAAAAAACCTGCGCGGCCACACCAGTCAGATAGCTGGCACCAGCCAGCACAAAGCCACGTTTTTCATCCGGCATCGCCAGCCACTTCGGCCCGGCGGTAAAGGTAAATCCAAGAATGAATAAGGGAAAGAAGCCCAGCGGCATCAGCATCGCGTGCGTTTGCAATCCACCGGCAGACAAAGCTGGTAAACGGTATCCCCACCAGCCAAACATAGCGAGAATCGCCAGCATGCCACTGAAAAAATACAGCCGGTGCGGGGCAATACGAAGTAATTGCATAGTGTTCCGTTTCAGGCACGCATCGTGTTTTGCATAGGTGCCGGTTGCAGCAAGCGTGCAAGGCCTTCCTTGCTGAGAATCGCAATTTCTGAACCATTGACCTGTATCATGCGGTCACGCATCAGATGGTGAAAAACCCGCGATAAAGTCTCTGCAGAAATATCCAGAAATGAGGCAGTTAAATGTTTTTTCAGTTCCAGACGGAACCGGTCTGATCCCTGCATTTCAGCTGACTGCAGCAAATAGTCGGCAACCCGCTGGGTAGCGTTTTGCATGCTCAGACGTTCGATATTGTGCATCAGACCAGCCATACGGTCGGCCAGACCTTCCGCCAGATTGCGGTTAAAGGTCAGTGAAGTCCGCATCAGCCAGCTGACCGTACTTGCCGGTAAGCGATAAATCAGCGTAGGTTCAGCGGCGACGGCGCAAAACGGCAGGGGCTTGCTGCGCATCCACATGACTTCGCCCAGGCTTTGCCCCGGCCGTATCAGTTCCATAATCCGGTGTGCCCCCTGATCAGAAGGCAATACCAGCTGGACCAGGCCAAAAACGACCAGATCAATTGCATCGTTCAGTTCATAGGTTTTTCGTAAATGCTCGCCACGCCGGAGTTCGGTTCGTATCAGTTCCGGAGCAATACAACGCAGCTCACTGGTACTGACATCTTTAAACAGGCGCTGATTCTGCAGTACGCCGGTAACGGTATCAAAGTCCATGTGCTCCCTCCTGTCAGCACACAGTCTAAGTAAACACCGCCGGACTGCCTATACGTCAAGAGAACTAGAACGCTTAGGCCGTTTTATCCAGCCCGTTCTCCACCGCGTAGACAGCGATCTGAACGCGGCTGGACAGATTGAGTTTCTTCAGAATATTCTGAACATGAATTTTGACGGTGCTCTCGGCCACATCCAGCTGCCGGGCAATTTCTTTATTGCTGAGTCCCTGCGCCAGGCAGGCAACCGTTTCACGTTCGCGCGGGGTCAGTTTTTCTTTTTCTGACGCTGCCGGGCTGTTGTGCTGATGCTGTAACTGCATCACCAGTTTAGCCGTCATACTTTCGGAAACCACCGGTTCTCCGGCAGCAGCGCGACGGACAGCATTCACCAGATAATCCGCTTCAATATTCTTGATCAGATAACCTTTTGCACCGGTACGCAAGGCTTCGCCAAGATGTTCTGCTTCTTCGGATACGGTCAGCATCAGTACTGCCGTCGATGGCATGTCGGCGACGATCAGGCGCATTGCCTCCAGACCCGACAAGCCAGGCATATTCAGATCCATTAGTACCACATCCGGTTGCAACTGGCGCGCACGTTTGACGCCCTCCGCACCATCAGATGCTTCACCGACAATCTCAAAATCCGTCTGCCGTTGCAACAGCAAGCGAATGCCTGTGCGAAACAGTGTGTGATCGTCTACCAGTAAAATCTTAATCGTCATTGTAATGTTGTCTCCCGCCTCAATCATCAGGCAACGCGCCGTTCGTGGCGCATCAGATTCAGAATGACGCGTGTACCTTCGCCGCTGGCACTCTGAATATCCAGATTCGCAGACATCTGCGCAGCGCGCTCCTGCATAATACGCAATCCCACATGGGAATCGCCTTTTTCTGCCAGTTCGGCAGCGCTGAACCCGCGTCCGTTATCTTCTACCCTAAGCATAAAATCGCGTTCGTTCAGAATGCTGACCAGTACCTGATCTGCCTGCGCGTGTTTGCGGATATTCGATAAGGCTTCCTGCAAAATAAATAAAACCTGTAATTGCTGCTCCGGCCCCAGCGGCGCACCTTGCCCGCTGACTTCCAGATTTGCCTGAATTGCTGTCTGACGTTCAAAGCGCTTCAGCACATTCTGCACCTCTGCTTCAAAATCGGACTCCTGCAGACGGGTACGGAAATTCAGTAACAGCTCACGTACATCCTCATAACTTTCCTGAACGCCTGCACGTAACAAAGGAATAATGTCTTCGACTTCCGTAAACTGACCACGCTTCTGAGAGTCTTCCAGCATCTGCACCTGCAAATTCAGGAAGTTCAGACCCTGCGCAATACTGTCGTGCAAACCCTGCGCCATCAGATTGCGTTCCTGTGACACGGCGTATTCACGCTCCTTGGCAATCAGACGCTGATTCTCAATCGCTGCGCCCAGATTCCGTCCCAGTGTTTCCAGCAAACGGCGCTCTTCAGCAGTCAGCAGACGTGCGTCGCGGAAATGCAGAGAGAAGCTACCGATGACCTTATCCAGCACGGTAATCTGAAATACTGCCAGCCCGTGGAAACCTTCCTCTTTGCACAGATAGGTTTTCGGTGTGGTCAGTGCCTGCAAATCCTGAATCACAATCACACCTTTGCGCGTCGCCTCGCCGCAAAAACATGCGTTGACCTTCATGCAGTGTTCTTTGTCGGTGATGTCTTCCGAAATGCCTTCATGCACCGTCAGATGCAGATTATCGCTGTCGCCATCCAGAATTCTGACCGTACCGCCATCTGCGCCGGTGCGCTGCATAATCCGTGCAAGAAATCCGCGACTCAGTTCCTCTATCGTATGCGGCCCGGCCAGAAATCCGCCGATCTCATATAAAGTCGAGATCTCATGGTTTTGTGAACGCAGCTTTGCCGTTTTTTCCGTCACTTTTTCTTCGAGTGTACGCTGCGCCATCTGAATTTTATCGGCCATCTGATTAAAGGCTTTGGCCAGTTCTCCGAACTCATCTTCACTGTCAACTTCTACCCTGGCATCCAGATGATTCTGCGTCATCAGCGCAATGCCCTGCTGCAGGCGATTCACCGGGGAAATAATCCAGAGGAATAACAGATACAAGACCGCGACACTGGCAGCCAGCGACATAAAAATCAGCGCGGTCTGGCACAGCCGTAACCATGTGGTTTTTTCTGCCAGCTCCGTTTCTACGGCCGATACCAGTTGATTAATATTGCCGACAAATAAAGGAATGTGATCACGCAATACCGATAACGCAGCCTGACGTTGCGAGCCATCCTGCGCATTCAGTACCGCCTCGGTATAACGCTGAATTTCCTGCTGCCAGCGGCGTTCCACATCATTCAGTTGCTGCTGTATCGCAGGAGTCGCCGGTAAAAATAATGGCCGTTGCGGGTCTCCCTTATGCAGCAGCATAAAAGTCTGACGGAATTCCTGTAACTCATCCTGCAATGCCTGCGGCGGCGCATTCAGACTGATTTGCGATAGCAACTTGTAAGAGCGCATCCGCATGGTGCCCGCTTCATTAATTGCTGCTGCACCACCTTCCAGCTGCCACGATAACAGCAAGGTGTAGCCAACCGCAGATAAGGTCAGCATCAGGCCCACCAGCGTGGTGGCAAGAATCCGGAAAGTCAGACGCTGGCGTAAAGGTAGCAGCAGGTTTTGCATAGGTTGCGGAGCTTAAGAGAGTATCAGCGGATTACCGTGTTCAGCCGCCAGTATGCGACATAAACCGGATAATCTGATGCGGTTGCTCACGAAATTCGTGTTTTTCCGGTTTCAGTTCAATCGCCTGACGGATGATCGCGGTCAGCTCAGCATCGCTGCAGCCATCGCGCAGCGGCGCGCGCAGATCAGCACTGTGTTCTTGTCCCAGACACAAATACAAACGTCCGTCGGAGGCAAGCCGTACGCGGTTGCAACTGGCGCAGAAATGCTGACTCATCGGTGTGATAAAGCCCAGCGAATTGCTGCCATCCGGCGTTTCCCAGTAGCGCGCCGGGCCACCGCCCAGCTCCCGGGTCACAGGCACCAGACCGAATTCGCTGACCAGTTGCTGCCGTATCGTTTCCAGCGTTGCCATCCCGCGCGCAGCACCGGTTTGTCCCATCGGCATTTCTTCGATCAGCCGCAGAATATAGCCGTGCTCAAAGCAATAACGCACCACAGCGGGAATTTCATGCTCATTCACGTCTTTCAGCAAGACCATATTGACTTTGACCGGCCCTAAGCCTGCCTCCCGCGCTGCCGCCAGACCAGACAACACATGCGGCAACTTGTCTGCACCGGTAATCCCAGCCCAGCAGGCGCGGTCTAAACTGTCCAGACTGACATTCAGACGATGCAATCCAGCCGCTTTTAATTCGGCCGCCACCGGAGCCAGTAGAGTGCCATTCGTGGACAGTGAAATATCTTCGACGCCGTCGATATCCCTGATACCGGCGATCAGTTGCGGTAAGCCTTTACGGGTCAGCGGTTCGCCGCCGGTAATCCGCACGCGGCGCGTACCCAGTGCTGCAAAAACCCGCGTCAAACGCAGAATTTCAGGATAGGTCAGCCACTCCGCCGGTTCGGTAAAATCGCGAAAACCTTTGGGCATGCAGTAATTGCAACGCAGGTCACATTTATCCGTGACTGAGATACGCAGATAGCGAATATCACGTCCGAAGCGGTCGCGCAACGCGGGCCGGTTGTCGTGGTGATCAGCAATGGCAGCAATGGTGGAATTGGCAGGCATAATGTTCATTCTGTTCCAGTCATCGTCTGCACACAATTGCTCTGGCTGGCTAGAGCATATAGTTCTTTCGAACTATTTTCTGACAGGCACTGTCCGCTTTTCTCCCAAAAAATCTGCCCGATACAGACTGACATCATGGCGCGCAGCACCAGCATTTATAATCGCCGCCTGCTATTACTGCCCGTTATAAGGAATCTGACATGAGCTGGTTAATCACAAAATATCTGGTGACAGCAGGTCTGGTGGTTGCGATTTCGGAATTTGCCAAACGCAGCGACAAGCTGGGCGGCTTGATTGCTGCGCTGCCGTTTGTCACCATCCTGACCCTGATCTGGCTGCATATTGAACAACAGCCGCAGGAAAAAATTGCTTCGCACGCGTGGTACACCTTCTGGTACGTACTACCGACGCTGCCCATGTTTCTGATGTTTCCGGCATTGTTATCACGGCTGGGGTTCTGGCCTGCACTGATCCTGTCAGCACTGCTGACGATTGCGCTGTTTGCCGGATTTGCGCTGATCATGCGACGTTTCGGGGTGCATCTGCTGTAAATAAGCTCTGCTTTCCGATACAGATATGGCAAGTTTGCCTGATCGATTGTCATGCATCGTTTGCTGAAAATTCCTGCACTATCAGCGTTTTCACCTTTATCCGACCACAATCCACCCATGTACAACCCGACCCGTTTTCAGGAAACCCGTCCCGAAGTATTGTCTGCACTGATGCAGCAATTTCCGCTGGCCACCATCATTACCAGTCAGGATGGCGATATTTGCGCCGATCACATTCCGCTGCAATGGGTTGCCGGTGAACAAGGTCACGGCAAACTGATCGGCCATGTGGCACGCGCTAATCCCATCTGGAAACATGCCGATGGTCAGCAGGTACTGGTGATTTTTCAGGGGCCGCAAGCGTATATTTCACCGAACTGGTACGCCAGCAAAGCCGATGATCCGCGTGTGGTGCCGACCTGGAATTATGCGGTGGTTCATGCACGCTGTACGCTGCGCACCGTCAGCGAACCGGCAGCTCTGCTGGCAATCCTGCGCCAGCTGACTGACCAGCACGAAAGCAGTCAGTCCCACCCGTGGAGCGTCGATGATGCGCCAGCAGACTATCTTGAAAAACTTTGCACCGCCATCGTCGGCATCGAACTGGATATTGCTACCCTGGAAGGCAAGTGGAAAGTCAGTCAGGACAAAACCCGCCAGAATCATGATTCGCTGGTACACGGCTTGCAAGCCGCTGGCTCGGAACATCAGCAAGCGCTGGCAACGATACTGCAAGGCTACGGTCCGGCTGACGGGAAAGCCTGAAGCAGCAGTGAGCCCGTAAAACAGTCTGAAATTGCCCGAAAACACCCGAAATGCGGAGTTCAGCATAGCGATTCCGTTCTTGTCGGCAGAAAGTCCGGGCCTCCGAAATGATCGAATGCGGACTTCTGCACAATCAGGATGCGATTTGCGGGCGTAGCAGGCTGGTTTCGCGGGCTCAGGCCAGCGCGCCGCGCCAGTATTCCGCCAAGGCTTGTTGCAGCTCGGTACGGAAGTCGGGCCGAATAGCAGCGAACTCCGGTTCGTTCAGGAACTGGCGCAAATGCGCCGGATAATCCAGCGATTGCCACAATCCACGGATCAGCGCATGGCTGCGCAACAGCAGGCTGGTGCCACGACCTTCCGGTAATTGCAAAGCCTGATCCAGTATGGTTCCGGTTGCCGTCAGCGCCTGCGTTAAGCCTATTTTGAAATCGCGCAGAAACGCTTCACTGAGATTTTGTTCCAGCACGCTGTACGTCATCGCGTCCAGCCGCAGAAACGCCGGATGCGCATCCAGATAAGAAAGAATCCCCGCAATCAACTGCCCCGCCAGCGCACTCTGCTGTTCAGGTAGCATCCCGTTCCCCGCACCGGCTTCCGCCAGTGTACCCAGCTTTGAACGAATGGCATGCAGCAAGCCGTGAAATTCCTGCTCCAGCAAGGACAGAAAAATCTCTTCCTTGGTCTGAAAATACAAATACACCGTCCCCTTTGCCAGCCCCGCCTGCTGCGCGATGCTGATCACCGACGGCAATTGCCGGTCGTTCAGCAAAAATAAGGCACGGGCCGCATCCAGTATCAGGCTGCGCTTGGCTTGTTTATCGTGATGACTGAGGGCACGGGTTTTCATAACAGGATTCAAAACACAAGACCGCTATTGTAGCCTTGCCAGTGCGCGGGTAAGAAATGGAACTGACAAAAAGTCTTTTCCTTGGTTACTCTGATTTCAGAACATTTTCTCCTCAGCGACGAGAGGGATGGTGTTTCTAATGTAAGTGAGCGGATATTGAGGGCGGTCTGCTGAAGTGGCAAGTTATACCTCATTGCGCTTGCCGCACCAACCTCATTCCACCACGAATCGCATCGGACGATAGCCGCCACTGCACTCCATCCGGTCCCAGATAAAGCTCGGCAATGCTTTCCCCGGGAAGAGGATGCTCGACGCAAATTCGCTTGAGGTGCTCGCGAATGAGCCAAAGCACGCGAAAATAGTGCTCAATTATGTCCTCATCAGGAGTTGGAGGGATGGCAGCTTCAGCAACTTTCCGGCGCATATCTTGAAACCACTCAGGCAACTTTCCCGTCTCAATGAAGGAGTAAAAACCTATCCAGCGATCAGGCTCAAGCCATTTGGACTTGTAGACGTGCCGTTCGGTTTCTGGAAGCGAGCGAAACCAGGTAGTCCATTCACACCAATAGACTTCTCCGGCCCCCATACGCCAACCAAGACTTCCCCACGGAATTTTCGGAAAGACAATCCACACCGGCTGCATAGACTCATTCATGATAAATAATATTTTACATAAATATGATACTAAGAACTAAATCAGAAATTCCGCTTATCCGATGACGTGCATCGGTATTTAAATTATCAATACTGCGACATTTCTACGAAAAAATACACAGGGATATCAGACACGTTTTTCGTCCTCCAGTCACTCGCTGTTTTCAGCACAGATTTTAATACACTAACGCCGCTGAAACCGGTACTCACGCCCCTGCATACGCATATCAATGTGGCTGATATTTCCTTTACTGTCTTTCACAAACAGCATTTCCATACTGCCGGCTTTATCAACAAAAAGCGTGTCGCTCAGTGCATATAAAATGACGCGACCACCAGCTGGTGGTGTTGCGATCAGGCGCTTGCCATCTACCCTGACCTGCATCAACCCTTCGATACGCATACTAGCTGGCATTGCATATTCTCCGGCGTACGCGGCCAGCACTGCATCATCCGCATCGATATACGTACGTTCAGGCGGAAACAACAATGCATTGCTGATGTGTTTCCATTCCATGGACTGACGGCTGCAGTGCTGCGTGAAGGACAGCACGTTTCCGGCCAGATCTTCATTCGCTTCAATATCTGCGCAATCCTTCGCTTCTTCGCCCTGCACGACAAAGCGATGCGCCTCCAGTGCGCTGACTTGCTTCCATTCCTGATTGGCGTCTGCCACTTGCAACTGTCCCTGATGAATTCGGGCAAATAAACGCATTCCATTCAATTCATAGGTACCGACATAATTTTCCATTTGTGCGGCACTGAGTTGCACCGGCTTCCGCTGCACCGCTACCGGTTTCTCTGTCAGGCTGGGGGCTTGCATCGGCACTTGCTTCAGCCAGCCCAGTACCGTGCGCGCCAGGGCGATCCGGCTGTCTGCGAAATCATGATCGGTCTGCAGCGTTTTTTCTGTGAGATGACTGGTTTTCCCATACATCGCGGCAAGCGATGGTCCATAAGCATTGATTAAACCGCCATTTCCTCGTGCAGCCCACAGCAGAAGCAAGGATTTTCCCTGCAGTTTGCTTGCATAGCTTGCCGGATTCCATTCTGTCCAGTGGCTGGCGACATCCGCACTAATGCGCTGAGCATTGGCAGTGGGAACAGCAATGCTGCGTAAGGTCAGCGCGGGCTTAGTCTGATCACCGCTGTCGGGCTGCATGACCCGCATATCCAAGCCATCCAGCTGTATTACGCCGCGTATGCGGGCATCTTCTGCCGCCAGCCGCAATGCCAGCGGCCCGCCTAAGCTGTAACCGTAAACGACGATATTATTCGGATCAACCTGCATCGTCAGCGAACTGCGGTAACTGCGCAAGAACGCTGTCGCCGCCTTCAAATCCTGATATGCATTTTCCATCGTGAAAATACCGTCCATTCCCCAGCTGCCACGGAAACTGAACATCATCACGTTATATCCGGCGCGCTGCAGAATAAGCGCCAGATCAGCACCGGAAGTCATATCCGGAAAACCGCGTGCGATCAGTATCGTCGGCCTCGGTGCTGCACCCTGCGCGGCATACACTTTGCCGTACAGACGCACACCGGCACTGTCAAACGCCACTTCGTATACTTTGGGCGGATATTTCTGATCCTGTATTACCGGATCCTGTGCGACCGGATCGTAGATTTTTCCAGCGGCCTGCACCGGTTGTTGCTGCACGCTAAACAACATCAGTCCAGCGCACAAACCAGCGCTGATCATGGTGCTAACACGCGGAAAAAAAGCAGATAACAAGCGCAGCGCAGGATTCATAAGCAACTCCGGTAAGAAGAATGACGCCTGCAGGCTTGGATTCAGTGTGAAATACGCAGCAACTGTCAGGGCTTACGCAGTCTGCCTGAATTCATGTTAAGAATACAAATATATCGACCAGCTAACGGTAAACATCACTTTGAAACAACGGTGAAGCGCAGTGCCTGTCAGCACCGCATGATCATTCCTGTCCGAGAATGGCCGCAGACTCCAGAATGTGCACGCCCGTGCCGGGTTCCATTGCCATGCGGTGCATACACTGCGCAACACGGCTGGCGGGTACGATGCGGTATTTACGCGGAATCAGTGGTTCTAAACAGCTGAACACACGCAAGGCGATTGCTTCGCCGGGCCGGTGTTCTGAACGTTTACCCCCCAGCAATGAAGGCCGCACGATGTTCAGCGAAGTGAATCCCAGTGCCTGCAATGCTACTTCGGTCTGGCCTTTGGAACGCAGATAAAACGAACTGGCATTAGGGTTTGCGCCGAGTGAGGAGTTGTACACCATGGTTTTGCAACCTGCATTCAGCGCCAGCTGTGCGGCGCGGATCACGTAATCATGGTCGATACGCGTGAAGTTTTCCTGACTGCCCGCGAGGCGTATCGTGGTGCCGAGCGCACATAGCATCGCATCGGCCTGCCACCACGCTGCCTGTTCCGGCAAGGCTGCAAAATCGACGATGGGATTATCAAGCTTCGCATGCGGTGGCAGCGGTTTGCGGGTGGGTGCGGTGACGCGGCTGACCGTCGGATCTTGCAAGGCTTGCTGCAATAATTGCTGCCCGACCAGCCCGGTAGCCCCGAGAATTAAAAGATGTTTATTCATAAGCGTATTCCTGTCTCTCTTTCACACTTACCCGTACATTCACACTCACAACCACTTTTCCCTACAGTGAAAAATTAGATTTGACACGGGCTGATCTGCGCACAGGTAAAGCGCAACCGCTTTCAGTTTTTCATTAACGCACCGGCGATTTTCGCCTGCAGCCAGCGCGGCGCAAAACGATTCGAAAAAATCGTCAGCTTATTCATGATGCCCGGAATCACGCTCGGTTTGCCTGCAAATAAGGCTTTCAAGCCAATTTCCGCTACCGGACGTGATTGCATCATCATTAAACGCTGATACAGCGTAGCTTTCTGACCGGATACATCCAGAAAACCGGTTGCGGTAATGCCTGGTGATAACACGCTGACGTTCACCCCGTATTTTGCCATTTCCACATTCAGCGCTTCACCCAGCAATAACACATAGGCTTTGGAGGCGGAATACGCAGCGTAAAACGGCGTGGCCTGATAACCGCCGATACTGGCCACCAGCAAAATCTGTCCTTCGCCACGCTGCTGCATTTGCTGTGCGAACGCATGGGTCAGCCGGGTCAGCGTCATCATATTCAGTTGCAGCATTTCTTCGGTTTTGGCGTACGGATGTCCGGTAAATTCACCGAACACACCAAAACCTGCGTTATTGATCAGCGTTTCAATCTGAATGTTTTGCGCTGCCAGCGTCGCCATCAGCGCATCCGCCCCTTCTGCGCTACCCAGATCCTGTGCAATCACTTTCACCTGCACGTGGTGCTGGCTGCGCAATTGTGTGGCCAGCGTTTCCATCGGCGCTGCACGACGTGCCACCAGCACCAGATCATAGCCACGCTCTGCCAACAGAGCAGCGAAATCCTGTCCGAAACCACTGGATGCGCCCGTTACCAATGCCCATTTGCCGCTCACTTTTTCCATGATTTTCCCTTTAAATGACCAACGGTCAGTTATCGACCAAAAATAAATGACCGTTGGTCATTTGCGAGACATCCTAAGAAATCATGCCTGCATCCGTCAAGCAAATTTTTTCAGCAGGTCTCCCTACCTGCGAGCAAAAATCTGTCTTTTTTCGGTAAAACTAAGTCTATTGACGTGAAAATCCGGGTAATTGCGGCAATTGTTCTGCCAGCAAATCAATAAAATATCGCAAACGCGGCGACATCTGACGGCGGCTGGTGTACACCGCAAACAGGGTAATCGGGCGGATTTGCCAGTCCGGCAGCACGCGCTGCAGGCGTCCGTCTTCCAGTTCTTCCGCCACCATAGACAAAGGCAGAAACGCGGTACCGGCTCCCGCCATTGCGCACCATTTTGCCATTGCGGCACTATCGGTCAGCAAACCGGCGCTGACACGCAAAGGCCGCTGCTGGCCATCTTTATGCATCAGCCACATTGATGACAAATCGACTTCCGCTGGCGCCACAGCCGGTGCCTGCAAAAAATCTTCCGGCGTACTGACCGGATGCGCAGCCAGACAGGCAGGCGACGCCACCGATGCGAAATGCACGGTACACAAAGGGCGGGCGATCAGTTGCGGCGCGGGTTGCTGGGTGGCACGCAGGGCGATATCAAAACCTTCTGCGACCAGATCAACCAGCTTTTCATTCAGCCGTAAATCCAGCGTCACCTCCGGACATTGCTGACGGTAAGCGGTGACCAGCCCGCCAAAACCCGGATGTATCAGCCAGGTCGGGGCACTGACTTTCAGTTTGCCACGCGGCAGCTCGGTGCTTTCGATCAGATCCGCCTCTGCCTGGTCAATCAGCCCCAGCGCTTGCTTGCATTGCAGATAGTAGTTTTCGCCGGAAGGTGTCAGTCTGCGCTGACGGCTGGTGCGGTGAATCAGGCGGGTGCCGAGGCGGGTTTCCAGCGCATTCAGGTACTTGGTTGCCATCGGCGTGGACATCTCCAGTACCTCGGCGGCAGCCGCTAAACTCCCCTTCTCCACCACCGCGCAAAACAGACGCATACTTTTGAGCTGATCCATCATCATTTCCTTTTAAGAAATTCACCCTTGCCTGCCACTGGCTGGCTGAACATCAGAAACGGTAGCAGAATCTGCCTGTCTTCACCAGTTTCGTTAAAGGAAAAAACATGTTTGCAATTACCGGCGCTTCCGGCCAGCTTGGCCGTCTCGTGATCGCTCAGTTACTCAAAACCGTTCCGGCATCGCAGATTGTTGCGATCGTCCGCACACCGTCCAGCGTTGCCGATCTGGCTGCACAAGGCGTACAGGTACGTCAGGCAGATTACAATCAGGCGGATGCTGTGCAAGCGGCATTACAGGGTGTGCAACGTTTATTACTGATTTCTTCCAGTGAAATCGGCCAGCGCGAAGCGCAACACCGCAATGTGGTTCAGGCTGCCAAAGCCGCAGGTGTGCAACTGATCGCGTACACCAGTCTGCTGCACGCCGACAGCACACCACTGGCGCTGGCAAAAGAACATCTGGCGACCGAGCAAATGCTGCGCGACAGTGCGATTCCGCACGCGGTATTGCGCAATGGCTGGTACACCGAAAATTATCTGGCCAGTCTGGCTACAGCCTTGCAGCACGGCGCTGTTCTGGGTGCTGCCGGTGCGGGTCGCATCAGTTCTGCCAGCCGTGAAGATTACGCGACAGCCGCTGCCATCGTCCTGCAAGCGGCCGACGCTGCAGGTAAGGTGCTGGAACTGGCTGGCGATGACAGCTATTCCCTGAGCGAACTGGCAGCAGAAATCAGCGCGCAATCCGGTAAGAAGGTGCAGTATCAGGATATGCCAACGGCAGCGTATCAGGCTGCACTGGAATCCTTCGGCTTGCCAGCCGGTTTCGCCGCATTTCTGGCAGATTCTGACGAAGGCGCATCTAAAGGCGGTTTATTCGATGACAGCCGCGCCCTGAGCAAGCTGATCGGCCGCGCGACGACGCCATTCCAGACCAGTCTGAAACAAGCGCTGACTGCATTGCCAGCTGCCTGATCTTTCGCAACAACCTGCTTCAGCTTCTTTCATCCCGACCATCAACAGCATGGCCGGGACGAAGGCGTTTTGGCGGTCAGAGTGAACCGCCTATCGCATACCAGGTATTGGCTGAATATCACGGTAAAGTTCCAAAAAGCCGCGAAAAATAGATCAAAACAGCCTCAAACCCACTCTGAAGGCTCCAAATGCGGAGTCCAGCACAGCAATCTGGCGGTCGTCGGCAGAAAGTCCGGCTCTCCGTTTTCGTCCAATGCGGATATTTGCATAATACGCAACACTTAAATCAATTTTAAGGTATGGCGAAACTCAAAAGTACTCCCCGGCAAACAGCATCAGTTATGCTGCTGGATCAGTCTTCCATGCATCCTGCACATGAGTATTTCACGCTTCGCTCCGGTATTAGCGGCAGTACCGCTTGGTCTGTCATTCCGCATGGTGACCGGACTGGAACCGGTCTGGTGGCTTGCATGGGTACTGCCAGGTGTACTGCTGGCAATAGCCCTGAAGCTGACGCCGCATAAAGCACTGCTATGTCTGTCGCTGGCAGTTCTGTTGGCTTGTAGTGGCAGTTATGCTTATTTTGCAAACGTCACGAATCCTGTCATCGCAATTTGTCTGGTCATTGGTCAAAGCCTGCCGTGGCTGGGTGCGTTTTACTTCGCGCGCCGGCTGCTCTTGAAAGAAGACAAAGCACTGGCGGTGCTGGCTTTTCCGGTCTGTTACACCGCGATTGACAGTCTGATGCTGCGCTTTTTGCCGGATGGAAACTGGGGCAGTATTTCTTATACGCAGGCTGATTTCCTGCCCGTGCTGCAAATCGCCAGCTTTTGCGGCAGCATGGGTATCAGTTTTGTACTGGGTATATGTTCCTCTGCACTCGCTATGCTGCTGCACTTCGGCTGGCAAGCCAGAAAAGTCCGGCTGGCGGTATGCATGACGATATCTGTGATGACGCTGAGCCTGGGTTTTGGTTACTGGCGCTTGCATCAGGCCGATACCGTCAAGCCGGGCATGGGCCCAAAAATACAACTGGGCTTAACGGCGATTGACGATGCGATAGGTTTGCAAGCCAGCGCCAGTTATAAGGAGCATATCTGGCAGCAATATGCGGTCAATGCCGCGCACTTACGCCTTCAGGGCGCGGAGTTAATTGTACTGCCTGAAAAAATTGCAGTGCTGGACAACAGTGGTGCGCAACAAGCACAACAACGTCTTTCTGCGCTGGCGGCGCATTTATCGGTGTGGCTGCTGGCGGGTGTCGCGATCACAGACAGCGATAAAACCCGCAATGTCGCATGGATCTATGCACCGGATGGCAAACTGCAACGGGAGTATCAAAAGCAATTTCTGGCACCGGGCGAACGTGACTTTCAGCGTGGCAATCAGATCGCAATACAATCGCTGATCAACATTCCTGCCGGTCTCGCGATCTGTAAAGACATGCATTTTCCGGACTTGTCGCGCACCTATGCTAAAGCGGGAACCTCGCTGCTGCTGGTGCCCGCATGGGATTTCGGCATGGATGCAGCGATGGCGTATAACATCACCATGCTGCGTGGTATTGAGAACGGCTTTGCTATCGTCCGCAGCGCACGCGAAGGATGGCTGACGGTCAGCGATGCATACGGCAGAAAACTCGCCTATCGCCACAGCGACACTTTACCGGGCAGCAGTCTGTTCACCAGCTTGTCGCTCAATCCGCCGTCGCCCGGCATCTTCAGCTACGTCGGCGACTGGCCGGGCTCACTGTGTATTGGCGGATTTATCTGGGCACTACTGAGACAACGTAAAGCGGCTATGCAAACTGCGTAAACTTGCCGCTTTTCTGAAAAGTGGCAAAGTGAGCCACTGCCAACTGTCAGTATGGTGCGTCGGTCAGCCGCTGCGAAATCCACCAGATGTTGCCCCAGCAGTCGCGCACACCGCCCTGCCGGTCCTGATATGGCTTGTCTTCCACTTCACTGATCAGCACCGCGCCTGCAGCAATCGCCTTCGCCACCGCTTGATCGGCATTCGCGGTGTACAGATAAAACGATGATGGCATTGCCGGAAAATCTGCTGCGGTATCGCTGACCATCATGACCGCATCGCCGATCAGCACCTGTGCATGCGCGATACGGTCTCCCTCGGCATGACGCAAGACCTCGCGCGCGCCCAGCCCGTCTGCCAAAAACCTTAAAAACTCCGCGGCACCATTCACAAAAACATAAGGCACGACGGTCTGAAATCCCGCTGGCTGATGCATGGTTTGCCTCCTTTTGAAAATGAAACTACGAAATGGTCACAGACAAAGTTCCCGTTACCTGAACCCGATGCAGCTTAGTACAAAAACCGGCCTGTCCGGCACCTGTGTGAAGGTATCTGCTCACAGGACGTGCCGAAACAGGTATTTTTGCTTCAGATTAACCAAAATGCGGAGTTCAGCATAGCAATCCGGCGGTCGTCGGCAGAAAGTCTGGCTGTCGCAAAAATAAAAATGCGGAGTTCTGCACAGTCGCAGAATCTCCGCATGTTTTTTTGATAGAACAGTGAAACCGTTTCAGCGCTGCATCAGGCTGATGCCCTGCCACTGCGCATCCTGCCATTTGCTGAACAGCGCCACATTGCGCAGGCGTTCGCTGCTGGTTTCGGTTTGCAGGTTCTGGCGGTTGAAGACTTCGTAGCTGCGCTGATAGCGGCCATCGATGCGCGCTTCGCGTGCCAGCAGCAATTTATCGTTGCTGCCGGGTATCCATCCGGCGAAGTCGACATATGCCAGATCAGGATCGCTGTTTGCAGGCGGAATCACATCCACTACCCATTGCTGGTCAACTTTGTGCCACAGCCACAATTCACGCCAGCCTTCCAGCGTTTGCACCGCCACGACCAGCGCCTGATTCTGCGGATGTACACGCTGCGATGCCATCCACGCCATACCGTAAGTGCAGCGGCGCGCCAGCACATTGTTTTGTCCGGCTTTGGCAGGCGCAGCCCCATCTGTCAGCGTCAGGCAGGTTTCGCCGGCTGCACCATTCTGGGTATTCAGATGCAAGCCGGATACTGCAGCGGTTTGTGGCAGCTTTTCCGGCAGACTGGCCCAGCGGCTGGCCGCAACCCGCAATGCCGCTTCGGTGTACACGGGCTGATCTTCATCACTGAGTTCAGAGGCTTTTAAGCCGCTGAATTCCTGCAAAGCGCGACTACCCGCTGCCTGATATGGCTGGCCTTTGCGCGCCTGCTGAAACGCAATCGCTGACCAGATACCGGCTTTACGCAAGCGCAGACGCTGTTTCAGCAGATCCGGCAATTCTTTCTGATCGACTTTATCCAGCACCTCGGCACGCCATACATCGTGCGCTTGTCTGTCGGTTTCCAGCGCCGACGGATTGATGCAATCGCTGCGGGTCAGCGCCAGCGCTGCTTTCGCTTGCTGCTCTGCTGTAGCACGCATCGCCAGTACACGGCGGTAAGCTTCGCCGTCATAGCAAAACCAGGCTTTTCCGTCGCGCTCGTAACGTTTGATTTGCACACCGTAATATGCTGCGGATTCTAAATGTCCCGCCAGCGCCAGCTCTGCACTTTTTCCGGCAGGTTTATTATTCGCCCTCTTCGCAAGCCGGTCGGCAAAAGTTCCCAGCGCATCAAATGCTTCAGCGTCGATGTCGGTTGGTGCTGCCGCTTTCAGATAAGCCGCGGTATAAGCGATGCCCAGACTTTCTGCCCCCGGCACATCGCGCAGATAACGCCACACCATACGGTTATCGGCAGCCTGCGCCGGATTCAGCTCCAGCGGGCGCAGTTGCTGGGCGCGGATATAACCGCCGCGTTCACGGCGGTAGTCGTACACTT
Organism: Cognatundibacterium luofuense; assembly: GCF_018139685.1. Lineage (GTDB taxonomy): Bacteria > Pseudomonadota > Gammaproteobacteria > Burkholderiales > Burkholderiaceae_D > Undibacterium > Undibacterium luofuense. The sequence goes on along the minus strand of NZ_JAGSPN010000003.1, from coordinate 191,533 downwards.
GCAGGTAATCCAGCTTGCTGCCGCGAATTTCCACCATATCACCCTGATATAAAGCGCTTTGCTGCAAGGCGCTGTCACGCGGTGCGGCTCTTAAGGCCGCTGCATCCTGTATCACTAAAGCAAAGCTGCTGGCAGCAACAAGACTGAACAACATGATCAATTCTCCTGATTTTGTGTATTCAGATTTGCCGGTTGCTGCATTGTGTCGCTGACCCGGTTCATGACCGGATTTGTATTCTGGTTAGCATTTGCGCTGTTTTTCTGACCGAGCAGACTGGCACCGATGAAACCACCGTCGGCAGGAGGCGGCGCAATGATGACCGACACTTTATCCGACAATTTATCTGCCATGGTTTTCTGAATCAGCAACGGATGTTTACTCAGTAACTGCCCTTCTCTTTCCATTTGTGTGCTGGTAACTTTACCAATCAGATCCTGACGATAGGCTTCAGCATCGGCCAGCTTACGGCGCGAATCCGCTTCACCCACGGCCTCGATCACCCTTGCCTGCGCCGCACCTTCAGACGATTTAATCCGTGCCACTTTCTCAGCTTCCGCTTCAAACTGACGCTGTTCAATTTGCTTTTGTTTGAATGGCAGTACATGCTTCATCGCTTCTTCCTGCGCTCTGGCGGCAATGACTTGCTCTTTCGCCGCCGCTTCGGCTTCTTTTTCACGGCGCACTTTTAAGGCTTCCGATTCCAGCGCGGTTTGCTGCACTTCTTTTTCTTTCAGTTCCAGCGTGTAGCGCATTTTTTCTGAAGCCAGTTCTTCTGCCAGTAAGCGTTCCATACCTTTTTTATAGTCGGCTGGCAAATCCACTTTGCCCAGCATCACGTTGCGCAGCGTGATGCCGTCTGCCGCCAGACGCGGACGCAGTTCCGCTTCAATCAGTTGCTGAATTTCCGCCCGTTTGCTGGAGAAAATTTCTTTGACGGTATAACGGGAAAAGGCTTTGTAAATCACGGCTTGAACCACAGGTTCGACGATCTGACTATCGATCTGATGCTGATCCATACCGGAGAACTGCGGCAGCTTGCCGTTATCCAGCGCATAACGTACAGCCAGTTCCACGCCAAGCGACAAGCCTTCCACCGACTGAAATGGCGAGCCTCCCTGTGCGCTGTCGCTGTGTTCCGGACGGTATAACTGATCACGCAGCGACACTTGCTGAATCTGATGGAAGCCCGGCACGGCAATAAAGCTGCCTTCACGAATCACATCAATACTGCCGGTCCATTGATTGCTGCGTAACACCGCTTCACCACGGGCGACGCTGTGTACCGGTGTATGGGTGTAGACGCCATACACGCTCAGACTGACACCAGCCACCACCATGATCATGCGGGTATTCAACTGACGCACGCTTTTCACCGCCAGATGGCTCGCACTGCTTGCACCCTGCAAACCTTTTTTTGCGCCCCAGCCGAGGCTGTTACGAATCGCTGCTGTGATTTTTTTTAAGCCATTCCACATGATCATCTCCGTTAAGTAATTTGTCTGACGGGTTGCAGTGTTCGCTGCAACGTGATGCCATCATGCGCCCCGCGTTGCCGAGCAAACAATGCCGCCGGCTTGCCAGTCTGTACATCTTTCGGCGATGTTCATTCCGGGTTGTGAAGAAAAATTCACAAGATCATGGAGTGGAATTCTGCGTCGGGATCAGCCGAAAGCTGTTGCATGCATTTCGTTTTCCATTGCCAAACGGAAATTAAATGTAACTTATTGAAAATACGCAGCATTTTCTTCTGGAAAAAAGTCGGTGTTAGAACAATACTCAGGTAATGCAGTGAATCTCCCTGTGCAGACCAGCTTTATATTCAGATTGCAGCATCTGTCATTTGCACTTACTCAGCAGTTTCCGGCACAAGCAACTTTATTTGCACCAATCTGGTGCTGAATACGTTCATATAGTGATGAAAGGATGGGTAACATGCTTTCGCTTCGCCTCTTGTCTTTGTCAAAACGGCTTGCCGTACTGATCGTTCTGTTTTCAGCAGGCTTTCTGATTTACGGCATCTGGTCATTTAAGACCTTAAACGAATTAAAAGTCTCTGGCCCCGTCTACCAGAAAATCACACAAAGCAAAGACCTGGTTGCGGATATCCTGCCGCCACCGGAATACATTCTCGAATCGTATCTGGTCGTGTTTCAAATCATGGCAGCTGAAAACGCCGGTGAACAGGAAAAGCTGATTACCCGCCTGAAAGACCTGAAAAAAGATTACGACAGCCAGCATGAATTCTGGTCGAAACAAAATTTGGAGAAAAACATTGCAGACGGCTTACTGGATAAATCATATGCGCCGGCACAAGCCTTTTATACAACTGCCTTCAGCGAATTTATCCCGGCGGCACAAAAGCAGGATAAGGAAGCAATGTCTGCAGCGATGCAGAAAATGAAGGCCAGCTATGACACGCATCTGGCACAAATTAATCAGTTAGTCCGTATTGCGAATGCACAGGCAGAAAGCCTGGAAACAGAATCCAAAAATCAGATCAGTACGGCGACAGTACTGTTAATGATTATTCTTGCAGGCTCACTGGGACTTGGCATTACAGGTGCGGTACTGATCACCCGCAGTATTATTCAACCACTGTCTGAAGCGGTGAAGGTTGCCAATATTGTGGCATCCGGCGACTTCCGAAGTGAAATCTCAACTGAGTTTACTGATGAACCGGGTCAGTTACTGCAGGCGCTGAATCAAATGAATAATGGTCTCGCAGCGACGATTGCTCAGGTGCGCACCAGTACAGAGCTGATCACTGCTGCATCCGAAGAAATAGCCACTGGCAATCTTGATCTCTCTTCACGCACAGAGGAGCAGGCAGGCTCATTGGAAGAAACCGCGTCTGCAATGGAACAACTGACTGCCACCGTCAAACAAAATGCAGACAATGCACGGCAAGCGAATCAGCTGGCAGAATCAGCGTCGAATATCGCGCTGAATGGTGGTCAGGTAGTGCAAAATGTCGTCGCCACCATGGGCAAGATTAAAGAAAGCTCCGGAAAAATTGTCGATATCATCAGCGTCATCGACAGTATCGCGTTTCAGACAAATATCCTTGCTCTGAATGCAGCAGTTGAAGCGGCGCGCGCCGGAGAACAGGGACGTGGCTTTGCCGTCGTTGCTTCCGAAGTCCGAAGCCTTGCACACCGGTCTGCATCTGCCGCCAAAGAAATCAAAGCGCTGATTGAAGACTCCGTCAGCAACGTCAATACCGGCAGTGTTCTGGTCGATCAGGCTGGTGTCACCATGAATGACATCGTCTCTTCGGTTAAGCAGGTGCTGGAAATCATGAATGAGATCGCCGCCGCCAGCCAGGAACAAAGTACCGGTATCGAAGAAGTGAATCATGCCATTTCGCAAATGGATGAAGTCACACAACAAAATGCTGCACTCGTCGAAGAAGCGGCGGCAGCTGCCGCCAGCATGCAGGAACAAGCTGCGAATCTGATGCAGGAAGTCAGTGCATTCAAGTTAATTGCCAATAGCAACACTGTCAGCAGTGGAAGGCCACCACAGGCAATCAGGCTGAGTATTGCGCACTGAGCGCAGGTAAAGATGCTGTGCAATGAAACATACTATTTTCATTGCTACAGCATCTATTTAAAATTACAATTTCCGTTCAGCAATTTCTATTGATGATCGGAAAAACTCAGATGGCATCCTTGTTTAGCTTCAAACAAAAAACAGGCGCAGCATTTATCGCACTCGCGGCTTTAACGATTTCCCCTTTGACTCAGGCAGCCGAAAGCGAATACCTGCAATTACCGAACCTGAGCCTTGCGGCTGGCGACAAATTCCCGCTGAAGCAGCTGAACGATTTATCCGGTAATGCCATGTCTGAAAAAGCGTTTCAGGGAAAATATGTGCTGATTAACTTTTATTCAGAACACTGTGCGCCATGCATCCGTGAAGTGCCGGTACTGAATCAGATTCAGGCAAGGAATAAAGATATTTACGTTCTTGCCATCACACCGGACAAAGCCGAAGAAGCGAAGCAATATTTGCAGCAACATGCGTTGAAATGGCCTGTGGCCGCGGGTGCTGATCAGTTATTGTTCAATCGGATTGGCGTGAAATCTTTTCCGTCGTTTGCACTGCTGGATGCAAACGGCAAACTGGTCACCACGGTTTACGCGAATAAGCTGGGCGGCGAAGATGGTAATGCCACGCTGGAAGGAATAGAAAAGTGGCTGCGACTGAAAATGCGCAGCAGACAGTAAGCATCAGAAACCTCTTCATTTTTTCAGGCGGCAAACCGGCGTATGCCCTTGCCGCCTGAATTATTTGTGCCGTACCGGCACAGTACTTACCGGCCCTCTGTACTGCATTTCCGTTTCACCTGCTTCCGGCAAACCCGTACTCTTCAAGCTCCCTATTCCGTTTTCCCGGAAATCAGCGCCTGCAATGCGGCATTTCCGCCACGCCGTCAAAAACAATATTTTTTGCAACAAGATGTTATGGATTCCATCATTTCTGAAGAAACTGATTGTTTCTTTTTTTGCATAGAAAAAGAAGCAGCATAGTCCAGTTATGCTACCGAACTTTTCTGATGCTGCCGCCGGAAATACCGCCGTACCCGGCACAGATAAATACCACTTCAAGCCACAACAACCTATCCCCCATCAGAGAAAATGTAATCGATTTGTAAGTATGACTTGCTATTTTCTACATATTTTTGCATTAAATTGAAATTACTAATCAACACTTGATTTTCAATAGCCAGTATAAAAGATGAAGTAAATTTGATGGTATTACATTGGTATCTGTTTCCATAAAGAAAGGAATATCATGAAACACCATCTGCATTTACTGGCTCCGCTGACCGTGGGCTTATTGTTAACAGCCTGCGGCGGAACAGACTCTGCACCGAAATCTGCGCAATCTTTATCCGGCTCTGCGCTGCCGGTTGTACTGAGCGGTCAGTCTGTCGTTCAGACCACAGCAGGCAAGCTGATACCTTCCGGCAAGTTATCGGCGACAGCCGCAGCGGTTGCCAGCTGCGCGGCGGCGTGGGACGCTAAAACAGCGTACACCGGCGGCAAACTGGTCAGTGAAAATGGCCGCAACTATGTCGCTAACTGGTGGACGCAGGGTAATGAGCCGCTGAAAAATAATGGTGCAACCGGCACCGGACAACCGTGGACTGATCAGGGCGCTTGCGGCGGCAGCGGAACCGGTGACACAAGTGGCACTGGTGGTACTGGTGGCTCAGGCGGAAGCACGGGAGGCAGTACCGGCGGTTCCGGCGGCAGTACAGGTGGAAATACCGGTGGAAATACGGGCGGTAGCGGCAATAGCTGCGCAACAGCATGGAACAGCGGCGTGGCTTACGCCGGTGGCAGTTTCGCCAGCGAAAATGGCCATAACTACAAAGCCAACTGGTGGACGCAGGCGAATGATCCGCAACAATTCAGCGGCCCTGCCGGTTCCGGCCAGCCGTGGACGGATCAGGGTGTCTGCAGCGGCTCCGGTGGCTCTACGGGAGGCTCGACTGGCGGTTCGACTGGTGGCTCTACCGGTGGTTCTACCGGCGGCTCAACTGGTGGATCAACCGGTGGCTCTACCGGCGGTTCAACTGGCGGCACCGGCACAACCGGCGTAGCACCGGGTTTCATCTTCAGCCCGTACAAAGACATCAGCATCAATATGAACTGGAACACCAACATGGCGATGACCACGGTGATCGGTAGTTCGCAAACACTGGCGAACGCGATGCCTGCGAATTTATCGACAGTCACGCTGGCCTTTGCCACCGGTGAATGCGGTGCGGAGAACTGGGGTGGCGTCGCCGGTGCAACAATTGCATCGGCCAATATTCCGGCGCTGGTTGCCAAAAATAAGAAATATATTCTTTCCACTGGCGGTGCAGCAGGCTCCTTTACCTGCGCGACCGATGCCGGTTTTGAAACCTTCATCAACCGCTACAGCTCCGCCAATCTGATCGGTATCGATTTTGATATTGAAGCGGGCCAGACCGAAGCCGACATCAGTAACCTGGTACAACGGGTAGCGAATGCACAGAAAAAATGGCCGAATCTGCGCTACAGCTTCACGATTGCCACACTGGGCGGTAACGTCAGCCCTAGCCTGAATTACTACGGCGAACTGGTGATTAAGCTGATCAAAAAATATCAGCTCAGTAATTACACGATCAACCTGATGACCATGGATTACGGCAGCCCTTCGGGTGGTAACTGCATCGTCAAAAACGGTGAGTGCGATATGGGTGCATCTGCGGTTCAGGCAGCAATTAACCTGAACAAGCAGTACGGCATTCCGCTGAGCAAAATCGAAATCACGCCGATGATAGGCGGCAACGACACGCCGAACGAAACCTTCCGCCTGGAAGACATCAGCGTCGTGGTCAATTACGCTAAGCAAAACGGTATTGCCGGCGTGCATTTCTGGTCGCTGGACCGTGATACAGACTGCGCACCGGGCTACGCTTCGCCAACCTGTAACACCTACGGTAAAGCAGGTTCACTGGGCTTCACCAAAGCCTTCCTGACCGGCTTCGGTTACTAAAATAAAATCCCCCGCGCCGCCATGCCGCGGGGGATTTTTCTCTCTTGCTCCCTGCACCATACGGCACTTGCAACCCGGGGCAATGATTGCCCCGCCACACTACCGCTGTGCAAATATCGTCATTTCTGTTTTCCGGACAACCAGACTTTCTGCCGACGACCGCTGGGTTGCTGTGCTGAACACCGCATTTTGATGTTAAAACGGAAAATAATAAGGCTTGGCTCATTGTAATTCCCCCTACGCGGTGCGGGATACGCCTTACGGCCTTACAAAGCCTTGTTTGCCAATGGCATGCGGGAAATTGGCTGCTTGGCACATGCCCGGCGTAAATTCTTCGAACTGCATGCGGCGGGTGGTCACCCTGTCGCAGCGGAAGCGTTGCAACGTATTGCGCGACTATATGCCATCGAAGAACAAGCCAAAGTCCAAACCGCAGACCAACGTGCGCAAAGTCGCGCTTTGCACAGCCAACCCGAACTGCAATCACTGCACGATTGGCTGTTGAAACTACGGCCGAATGTGGCCAGTGGTGGCAGCTTAGCCAAAGCCATCGATTACACACTGCGGCGCTGGCCAGCGCTGGTTCATTATGCTGAAACGGGCGACCTGCCGATCGACAACAATCCAATCGAAAACGCCATACGGCCGATTGCGATTGGCAAGAGGAACTGGTTATTTGTGGGCAATGAACGCGCCGGCAAGCGCGCTGACGCGATCCAAAGTTTGTTGGCGACCGCCAAATTGCATGACATTGAACCATCCGAATGGCTGAAAGATACGCCGGAAAAACTCCCGACTTGGCCCAATAGCCGGATTGATGAATTGCTGCCGCTGCGCGACTAATTTATACCGGTGCTACTGAGCAGGTGGTTGGGCCGGAGCGATACCGATCATCTATGCTCACGCACTTAACTTCAAGATGACTTCACCGGGTGCTTACACAGCAACAACTAAAAAGAAACCTCTATCAAAATCCCTGGCAATTGCTTAGGGTTTTGGTAGAGGTTTTTTATATGTTTAGAGAGAAGAACCCCAAATCAAACACGCAATAACGGCAAGGAAAATGTATTACAACAAGACTTCCCTCTTCGCTCGCGGCATTAGCTCGACCCGATCAGATGATTACTCCTTACGGCCTTTCATTCTCGTAACATGTAAAACTTTCCCATTCTTATCGAAATATTCAATCAACATGTTAGTTGCTTTATCCTTAGGGACCAATCTTCCAGATTCGTCAAAAGTAGAAACTCTTATTTCCGCAACTGGAATTAACAAATTCTTAATCTTTCCTTCACATTCAACATCACCTTCTATATAACGAACACCTTCAGGCATTTGATTAAACAACTCTTTTTTCACTGACTTGGAAAAAACATCAATAACTAAAATGATTTCATTCGGCTTTAAAACTGGCAGATCGCAGGGCATGTTCATAATTTTCTAAAAAATGATTAGTTTCTATTAATAAGAATTTTATCTAATAACTCATATCGTTTCTGAAATAAAGTTTTTGCTGCGCTTTCATTTGGCGCTCCTTTGCTTAATGCATACATGGCCAATGACTCTGAAAAATCTTCCTCTGGTGAACTTCTCGAATAAATGGATGGCGTTCGCCCATCAGTGCTAATCGCATTTTTCTAGGCATACTCAGCATTAGAATCTTCCCATAATGATTTACTTAGTAAGTGGCCTGTTTCATGAATCGTTGTCGAATCAATATAATCTTGTGATTTCGCGTTGACCGAATCCATTGGATAAAAAATCAAATTTCCATGACCTGCACTGGCTACCGAAGAAAAATCCGGTCTATTATAGTAGGTAGCCCAATAAGTATCGTAAGGGTTTTGTTTCTGGTTAAGAATAAAATATTTAGTTAATTACAACTTTCTTTCAGGTACGGTACCAAGCAAATTGGCAATCAATTTAAAGCTTGGAAGCTCTTTTAATTGCTGTGGCACATCCCCAGCTGGATATGAAATTGAGAAGGGCGAAACTATGCTGACTTTAACATCTCCAATAATTACCTCTTGCGAGATCGCAGCAACTTGTTCAGAGTTGCCTTTAAAAAGGAACATGATATATTTACTCTCTCCAAATGAAATTGGTCTTCGGATTCGGTCGAAATAGGCCTTATCCGCCTCAACAGGCTCTGGATTATCATAATTCACAATTGGATTTTGTATTAACTGCCTATTTCCGTTCGACAAAGACCCTAATAATTCAATTACAGAAGGTATATTAATCGCGCCTAATTCATCGGCAGTTATTGGCGCAATTTCTTTAATTTAGGGACAGGATTGCGGCTAAAAAACCCAAAACGGGGTCAGTTCTGACATCTGTGCAAATATCATCATTTCAATTTTCCGCAAGCCCGGACTTTCTGCCGACGACCGCCGGATTGCTGTGCTGAACACCACATTTTGATGTTAAAACTTTAAAACAACAGGGTTGGCCGGATTGTAATGCTGCGGTACATTTGTCCAAGCTGAGAAGGCAATACTGGATTACAGTCTGTGCCACAACAGCCAGCTCAGGCCGCATCACCATAATGGTGGTTTGGCACCCAAAGAGACCGGGCACAATTATTGGCTTAGCTATAACGAAGTGGCCAAAATTAGTTGTTCACTACAGTGTCCTATGAGTTGATAATTTAATTGCTTTTTGGAGTGGGTGTCTATTTGAGCTTCTACTAGCGCATCCATACGACGCAATAGATGAAACCCATTGTGCCTTAAAAATACTTGCACCTTACGGCCTTAGTTAATCCAAACGATTTGATCGACCTTATTAAATGAACTTTGTAAAAACCAATCAGCATTTTGCTCATTTTTCGAAAGCTGAAGCTTCTGTCCATTACAATTAATAATCTTTACATTATCCAATTTTGCACCTTGCAGTCTTACGTTCGAAAGATCGCAATTTTCAAGAACAGCATTCACAAAATTCGCGCCTGAAAAGTCAGCGCCTGAAAAGTCAACTCCATAAAATTTTGCGCTTGAGAAATCTGTATTTTTTGCGAAGCATCCGTGAAAATTGGTGGAGTTATCAGCCTGTGCGTTGGAAAAATCAGCATTTTCAAGTTGTGCGGTTCCGAAATCTGCACCACTAATATTTGATTTTGAAAAATCTCCGTCGCTTAAATCGAATTTATAGAAATCAACGTTTTCCAAATTCCTCTTGGCTAAGTTTACACATCGAAAATCATAGAGTTCCGCCTTTCCTCGATGTGTATATGAGGTTCGGATTTCACTACCCTCATCAGGATACAATTTTCTTACCATTGCCAAAAATACTTCTTTAGTACTATTCGAATCGACGAGGACGTCGACCGCTTCCTTCCAGGGGGAATTCATCCAACGAGCGGTTAATATTTTTAAATCATCCATTTTTTTTCCTTATTTTTTATAAAACGGATTTTCAATCCATTGTTCCACACGAAGAGCGCCTGAACGAGATTCCACAACAACACCGCAGTGAGTAATAGAATTTAAGGGAACCTGTGACCGCTTCGCCGTCAGTTACACGTTTGACTGCCAGCGCTTTAAACTCGGTTGTATAAGCTTTTTTGGGTATCCTGTTCATCATTTGTCTTTCCAAAGTTTCGTTGATTTTACGTCACCTTTGGGGAACTAAATTTCAGGGGAAGCTCACTTACAAGACAGGCGCAAATGGCTGCTCGAAATAGATTGATGCGACATCTACGTTGAAAAATGCCGACCAGAGTAATTCGCTACTTATTCTCTGTGTCGGACTTTCACCGACTATCTTTCACCAGCTTTGCAGCCGCACTGGGTGTCCTGTGAATTTATTCAAGCGTCGAAACAGGAGTGGGAACGAAATTATTTGCAGTTAATTCATCACGCCATTCCACCAATAAAATACCGTACATTCTCACAAACATCAGCCTCACATTATCTATCTTCCAGCCTGAAGGCAGATAAAAGCACTCATCATGATCGTCTTCAATTATTCGTGCAAAATCATAATTGCTATCCTGAAAAGCATTCGTAAGCATTTCAAGGAAAATAACTTTGTGATGAACTGACCACGATCTGACCGTTGATGTGCGACAAAAATATCTCTCAGTGAGTTGCTGCAGATCCGAAAAGACATTGGGATCAAATTTGTTCAACTCTTCTCCCAATGACTCTTCCCTATCATAAATCGAAAAACCTCCAACTAAATACCCCGGAGTCGGAACAAAATCGGTGTCACTATTTGGATGGTTTAACATAAAAATTTCGCTCTCTATTTTGTAAAGCTGTAAGGCACATTGCAATACGCCGAATGGGAATGATACCGGGTTGCGCCTAGAAACCACAAAACGGGGTCAGTTCTGACATCTGTGCAAATATCATCATTTCAATTTTCCGCAAGCCCGGACTTTCTGCCGACGACCGCCGGGTTGCTATGCTGAACACCGCATTTTGATGTTAAAACGATAAAATGATAAGGCTTGGCGCATTGTAATGAGCCCTACGGGCTAGACCTGTTCAACAGGGCAGTCGTGAGCTGGTAGCTCAAGCCTCGCATGACCGCCGATATCCTCACGGCCGCGCTGAGTGTGACATGGTTCCGTAAAAAGCCGGCGCTGGGTTTGCACCATCATTCCGACAGAGGATGTCAGCACGCCAGCAAGGCGTTCAGGGATAAACCGAGAAAGTTTGCCATACGTTGCTCGATGAGTCGTAAGGGAAATTGCTGGGATAATGCACCGACTGAGAGCTGGTTTAACAGCTTTAAGAATGAGCGTTATCATGGAATTCGCAATGCAAGCCATGATGCAATGAAGGTCGCGAGCTTTGAATATATTGAGCAGTTTATAATCGAACGCGGCAGCATTCGACATTAGGTTACCGCTCGCCGGTTCAATATCTGGAAGACCGGATAAAGAAACAAAATCAAGAGAATCTCACTGCGTGACATTCACCTGATGGTGAACTAAATACCGAGTGAAGCTCATCTGGAAAGGAAAATAATAATGGATTCTCATATCCGCATGACAAAATATATGGGTCGGGCATCTTTGGTGAGAGTTAATACATTAGGTGATCATCTTCTTGCGCAGCTTTTGCATGGAAATATCTATCTCGCTTCCAATGCTCAAGAGTTGTTAACTCTAGCGACAGAAATTTCTCAAATTACTCGCGTAGAAGATTTAGGGTTTTATGATTCGGTTGGTGTGTACTTCAACAAAGACATAGTGACCTTAGATCATGTGGTCGAAGAGTATGGTGAATTCTCAATGCCGCTGACTGTGTTTATCGAGGTGCTTAAAAAGTGGGTAGCATTTTTGGAGAACGAAGCGGTAAATGAGGAAGAGTTTTTGATTGATTTAGATTTGCACAATTCACAGGACACCCATTTCAAAAAGCATTAAAACCAAAACCACAACACTCTTTGAATCAATCTTTTTCTCAGCGTCTTCCTTTTTATCATCATCAGGCGGTGGGCTGGCCGTTGCACTGTTTGTATCCCCTGCACTAATAGCAGTCGCCTCATCTGTCCCCTGCCCAGAGTTCTGCATTACTTGCTGCTGCCAAAGATACATCGCCCCACCAGCAAGTATAAAGGCCGTAAGGCGTATCCCGTACCTCGTAGGGCGCATTGCAATGCGCCGAATGGGAATGATGCCGGGTTGCTGCAAAAAAACGTAAAACGGGGTCAGTTCTGACATCTGTGCAAATATCGTCATTTCAATTTTCCGCAAGCCCGGACTTTCTGCCGACGACCGCAGGATCGCTATGCTGAACACCGCATTTGAGCTGTTTTCAGGCTCAATTCCGTGCCGCTGGTCGCCTGTGAAGAAACACTCACAGCCGGATGGCTGGCTTTTTTACGGCACTCCGTTTAGGCTTGGCAGATTGCTATATTTGCCAAACCATCATGATCAATATCGCCCTGATAGAAGACGACGAACCGACCAGTAACCAGCTGCGCCAGTGGATCAGCGCCGCCAAACCGGAAGCGCGGGTGGATCAGTGGTTTAACCGGGACGATGCAGAAGCGGCGCTGCTGCGTGAACAGTACGATCTGGTGATTCTGGATATCGAGCTGGGTCGCGAGCGCCATGCCGGTGTTGCCATCATCAATGCGATCAATAAACACAGCGCGACGCCGGTGCTGGTGGTATCTGCGATGCCTGCCACCATCTACCGCAGCATCATGAAAGCGCTGGATGCCTGGGATTATCTGCAAAAAGCCACCTTCAGCGAAGATGATTTCATCGAAACTCTGCTGGAAATTCTGCGTGCGGTACGTGAAAAAAAATCGCAGCAAAAAGTAGCTCCTGAACCGGTCAGCATCAGCCTTGACCCCTTACGTCAGCGCAATCCGATCTGGCGCGGTCAGCGCGTGAATCTGCCATTGACGGCACAACGCATTCTTGCGGTGTTGCTGGAACATCAGGGTCAGGTCGTCACCTACGACGACTTATACGAAGTCGTGAAAAGCGGACGTAACCGCGAAAATATCCGCAAACACGTGTCCACTATCCGCGATGCTTTCCGCGAAATCGATGCGAACTTTAACCTGATTGAAAACGTGCCTTTGCGCGGCTTTCGCTGGGTGAGCGAATGAAGCGCCTGTGGCTGGCGGCTTACCGGCTGCGGATTGTCTTTCGCGGCATTTTTTTGTTGCTGGCGATTGCGACCATCGCGCTGGCAATTTCCTTGCTGCAACAAGAAAAGCAACTCGCGCTGGATGCTTACCAGACGCATTTTGATAAAACCCAGCAACAGTTATCCGCGTTACTGCGTCATCCCAGCGGTCAGCTGGCGTTGCTGAATCCGGGCATGCTGAATGAAGCCAGCACCGGACTGCATCCTGTCATACTGCCATTTGCCGCGCTGGATTTTGATGATCAGAGTAAGGTACAGCAGGCAATTGCGATGTCCGGCTGTCTGCAGCAGTACGGTGACAATGGCGATCTGTGCGCAGGCATCGGTAACAGTCCGTGGGGCGGCGCGTTTTTGTATCTGGCAGGGCATTTCAATGCACCGGCACTGACCGAACATGAACGCGGCGAACGCGATCTGAGCAAGGCAGACCGGCTGGAATTGTCGCTGCGCGTTGATGATCAGGAGTTTCACTGGATCGCACCGTTTGAAGCCGACAATAATAAAAACAACGCCGCACCGGTGTTACGCGGACGCTTTACCGGCTTTCTGAGCAGCGATCTGGAAGCAGGAAAAAGCAAGCCATATAAGGATTTTCGTGCCTTAGTCTGGCAACAGGGGCGCTGTAATCAGGCGCAGTCAGATAAGGACGAAAGCCAGTGCCAGCGCACGGCTTTCTTTTCTGTGCGCATCGCAATTCCGCAATGGCAGGCGGCCATTTACACCAACCGCAATCCCGCATGGCCTCCGAGCGATCTGAACAAATTGCGTATCCATGCGCAAATCAAAGCGGCCAACAGCGAGCAAGTCTTACTCGACAGTGATCACGAAAACCGCAGCGGGATTTTTTCTCTGCGTGATTTACAGCAGCATTTGCTGGCAGGTGAAAAAATTGAAATCCGCCGGCCTGATCAGAAAAAAGCGTATTTGCAACTTCAAGGTGACAACGCACAGGCACTGGATCAGAAAGCCTTATTAATTCGCTTAATTAACTGGCTACCGGTAGAAAAACGAATCTGGCGACTGGAACGTAAAGAAGTGCTGAACACCGCAGCATTTCCGGTGGAATTCAGCCTGACCGGCGATCAGCGCAGCGCACTGCAGAATCTGACCATCGTCGCTGCGCGTATCAGTTGGTATGTCGCAGCGATGCTGCTGGCTCTGCTGCTGGCCTGGGGCTTGCTGGAAGTGAACATCATGCGTCGCATCACCCTGCTGTCCAAACGCGCCAAAGCCCTGTCCAGCCACGTCAAAGCCAGTCAGGGTATAGAGCAATTTAATCTGAATGATTTACGCAGTGCAGATGAACTCGGCGTACTGGCCAGCTGTCTGCAGGATTTATTGCGCCGCGTGCGTGAAGATCTGGAACGGGAGCAAATCCGTGCCGCACAGGAAAAAGATATGTGGCATGCGGTCGGGCATGAAATCATGTCGCCATTGCAGTCTTTGCTGGCCTTACATCAGCGCGAAGATGATCCCAGCCTGCGTTATTTGCAGCGCATGCAGCAGGCGCTGACCATACTGTACGGCAATGCCTCCCCTTCCGAAGCCTTTCAGGCCAGCGTGCTGGATATTGCACCGCTGGAATTACAGCAATTTGTCAGTACGCTCATCGAATATGCACCGGATGCGGGCATACACGGTCTGGTATGGGCCGAACCGCCACCGGACAGTCAGCAGAAAATCTGGATCAAAGCCGACGAACATTCGCTGGAAGATGTGTTCAGCCATATCCTGAACAATGCATTGCGTTACCGCCTGCCGGACACTGCAATTGAAATCGGGTTACAGGCTGATGAGCGCTACGCCATGATCAGCATTAAAAACTGCGGACCACAAATTTCCGCCGAACTGATCGATAAAATTTTTGAATACGGTGTATCGGATCAGGCCGAAGCCGGTGCAATGGGGCAACGCGGACAAGGCTTATTCGTCGCCAAAACCTATATGGCGAAAATGGGTGGGACGATTACGGTCAGCAACCTGGCGGACGGTGTGTGTTTTGTGCTGACTTTGCCGCGGGTTACGTCTATATAGGCTTCGCTTAAATCCGAATGCCACGTAAAACAATCACTGCAATAATGTACAGGAATTTCAATTAATACATAGAACTCATTTCATAAATAGCCACGAGTGCGAACGCGGGGTGCCGGGAGGCAGTGCGCGGCGTCGTTGCGCAGCACAGGCTGGTGCCTGTGCAAGCGACGCAACAAAGCAATGCGCCCGGCACCTCCGTTCCCGGAGGGTTTGCCTCATAGCGCACGCTGGACAGCGTGCGCTATGAGACAAACGCATCTCGCGGGTATTTATGAAATGAGTTCTAGTCACTTTTAACATACCCTTATTGCTTTCTTACTGCCATTGTTCTTCACATACCCGGAGAGACAAACAATATGACTACTCTGTCCCTTGCAGCAACATTAATTGCATTACAAGCGAGCTCGCTCACAGTGACACAAATGCCGCAAACAGCACAAGCATGGGCAACAGCTGCACGAAAAGATGTAGAAGCAGCCTATCAGTTAACAAAGGAAAACCATCCGGGCATGTATGATCCTCAAAATCCGGGATTTATTTTGCAACTGGATAAGGCGAGAGATGACGCAATAGCAATGAGTCAACAAGTGACGGAAGCCAATGGCTATATGGCTGTCATCGCGAAATTCAGTACCTTATTGCAAGATGGCCATGCCGGAGCATTTAACACGCTACCGGAATCATTCACGACGATTCGCTGGCCGGGATTCAATGCAAGCTGGCGTGGCAATGGTCTCCGGGTCTTTCGCTCCGATCTGCCAGAAGTACCCAAAGGGGCACAGATTCTGGCCTGTGACGGCATTGCAATCGAAGACCTGATCAAGCAGCGTGTGTTCCAGTACAGAGGCTTACAAGACGTACCTGGTCAATGGTGGAGTCTGGCTGGCGATGTGATGACGGATAATCAGAATCCATTTTTGAATCCGCTGAACGCCTGTGAAATTCGTATTAACGGAAACACAAAAAAAATCCGGTTGCAATGGACTGTAAGACCTGAAGAGGGATGGCAGTGGCGTCGGGAAAGTAAATTCGGTGACAGGCTCCCGATCGGCATGCGCTGGATTACTCCGGAAATGGCTTGGATCGCACTGCCCAATTTTACGCCGGATCAGGATCAGATCAAGCTCTATGAGCAAATGCTGGACCAAATAAAATCAGAACGTGAAAAACTACTTAAGTCCCGTATGATCGTCATCGATCTGCGACACAACCAGGGCGGCTATGGCTCCTGGGCGGTACGAACTGCACAGGCTTTGTGGGGAGAATCCGTATTCGAGCGCTTAAAAGCAAGCTACTTTGCTGAGACACGAACATGGCGGCGTGCTTCAATTCAGAATGTTGAAGCCATGGAACTCGAGCCTGAAGCAATGATCAAACGAGGTATGCCAGAGTATGTAGAATATGTACGTTGGCTCGCTAAGGGTTTAAGAACTGCCTACAACAATGGCGAGCCATTTTATATCGAAGGAAATGAAAAAACGCCGCTTCCCAAAGGTTTAACGCGCAATCAGGCAATGCAAATTGCTTTACAACCGCAAGCAGGCGATCTGCCTCAGCTCACAACGCCTGTATGGGTAATAGTACCCGGCGACTGCGCCAGCTCGTGTCTTGATGCAATTGATTATTTTAAGTTCTTCCTAAATACGAAACTCATCGGTGCGCCAAGCTCAGTAGATTCAACTTATATGGAAGTACGTTATCAGCCCACCGCATCAGGAATGACGAAAGTTATTCTGCCGGGTAAGATCGTCGTTAACCGCCCCAGAAAAAATGGGGATTATTACCTCCCTGACGTGCTGCATTCTGACCTTGACTGGTCAACTCAATCCTTTGAAAAGCACTTGAAAGCGATTGCGGAGACCCGGAATTAAAATAGATCAGTTATCGCTTATCTTCTTTGCGGAAGCTGGGGGAACATTCAGTTTAGGTGTCAGCAAATGCCCGCTGATGGTGCCCCAGGCGGTATATGCCAGCACAATCAGCCATGCTCCCAGCAGAGCGACGTACATCACCATTGCCAGCCAGCTGAACACTGGCAAACCGCTGTGGCGGGCTAGCTGGCATGTTGCCGTAACGCAGGTACCGACCGGAAAGGTGAATGACCACCAGGTCAGTGCAAAACCCATCTTATTCTGGTGCGCACGCAACGTCAGCAAGGTAGCTATCGGTATCCACAACCAGATAAATCCCCAAACCGGCACACCGTACAGCAACGCCAGTGATTTCAAGCCCATTGCGTAGGGTTCCGGCAGGGTATTGGCTGCAGCCATACCCAGTCCGCCAGCGGCAGTCACTGACTGACCGACCGGCCCAAGTACAAGCCATAAAGTAGGTACCCTCACTGATGCCGATGAGCCAAAATGTGCCAGCCGACTCCAGATCAGAGTAATGATCATGAACGACGTGGTCAGGCTCATACCAAACATCGCATAGCAGGCCAGAATCAGCGACTCGCGCAAAACAGGGTCAACGATATAGGGCGCGATGACCGCACCACCCGTCGCTGACACCATCGGTGGCACCACTGGCATTAACCATCCACCAAATGCGCCGTCGTGACTGACTTTCAACTGGGTAAATAAACGAAATGGTACGGCAATTGCAACCAGATAACCCATCACAGTACCTGTGGCCCAGCAGAATTCCGCAATCAGTAACGCAGCATTGATTCCCAGATAGTGCTGCCCGGTCAGCAAACTGGCCGTTCCGACAGTCATAATCGCCATCGGTGGTGCACCGAAAAACTGTATTGCTACAGGATCATCAAGCAATGCACGTAATACTTGGGGATGTTTCAGCCAGTGCAAAGGCACAACAATCAGCAAGATCACTAAAAATACCGAGGACGCGAGCCAGGCAAACAAGGATATCTGATCAATCCATGCGAAATGATCAGGCAATAATGCACCCGCAATCGCAATCATGCCCGTTCCCATGACTGACGCAAACCAGTTTGGCCCCAAAACGACCCGCCCCGACACCGGCGAAGACAGTGCCCCGAATAAACGCATCCATTGCATACGGATCTCTCTTTACAAATACTGGCACAGATCGACGACGGACTATATGGCCGGAAAACGACGTGTGATGTTTAAACGACTGGCTGGATGGTCACGCTGGCTTTGAGCGAATTTGCGATATAGCAATGATCATGCGACAGTTCATGTAAGGCGGTGATTGTTGCCTGATCAGGCTGATTGTCACCGGAAAATGTCACCTTCGGCTGCAACACAATATTGGCAAGATACAGGCGGTTACGTTCGTTTTTTTCCATGGTGCCGACCGGATGATCTTCATACTGGTCAACGATGTAACCTTTTTTGCAGGCGAAAGCGAGGAAAAACAGCATATGGCAACTCGCCAGTGCGGCAACCACGGCCTCTTCCGGATCCACATTTTCCGCGACCGACATCGGTAATGGTACAGAAGATGGCGCAGACGATGCCGGTACACGCAAACCACCGTCAAATTGCCATTCATGGGCGCGGCTGTACTGATTATCACTGAATACCTGTTCGCCGCGCTGCCATACGATACTTGCCAGATGCTGACTCATCTTTCTCTCCTGATTGAATAGAATGAAATGCAAAGGGTTGACGCAAAGAGTGTGTAGTGTAAGTGTTTTTCATCCATCCGGTTTGCCGTCTCAAAATGAAAAAGGCAGCAAACGCTGCCTCCCCTACATCAATCTGATAATGGATTTAAGCTGCAGCCTGAATCTCTCGTTGCGGGATCTGCGCCGAAACGGCAGCAAACACGGCGCTGATCGCGGCAACTTCTGCATCCTGATGATGGGCGACACCGCAAGCGTATCCGTGTCCGGTATGAATTTCGGCAATCACATACACTTTGCCGTGCTGATGTTTATCCGGCATGACCGACCACTGCGCAGACTGCACGTTAAATCCGAGATTGTTCAGCATATGCTGACAGGCGTCATGAAAGCCAGAGCCTGCCGCAATGACCGCTCGTGGCTGGCCGTGCAACAGCAGATCCGTACGCAACGATAATTGTGCGGCATCTGATGGCGATGTTCTGTGATCCAGAACCTGATGTGCTTGATAAGCGAGATGGGTTGGTGTTTGTAAATAGACTTTTTCAAACACCTGAAAGACGGTTTGTGCGCTGACTTCCGCACCGCTGGCATCGGCCAGTTGTTGTACTTCACGACTCAGTGCAATCTGCATACGACGCGGCAAACGAATGCCGTATGCCTGTTCCAGCAAATAGCTCATACCACCTTTGCCGGACTGACTGTTGACCCGAATTACCGCGTCATAACTACGGCCAATGTCTTGCGGATCAATCGGTAAGTATGGTACTTCCCAGATCTGACCGGACTGTTGTTGCGCAAAGCCTTTGCGTATCGCATCCTGATGTGAGCCTGAGAACGCGGTATGCACCAGATCACCGGCGTAAGGATGGCGCGGATGCACAGGAATACGGTTGATATCTTCCACCACAGCGCGTACCGCATCGATATCGGAAAAGTCGAGTTGCGGCGAAATACCCTGGGTGTACAGATTCAGCGCCAGCGTCACAATATCCACGTTGCCGGTGCGTTCGCCGTTACCGAACAAACAGCCTTCGACACGGTCTGCACCAGCCATCAGCGCCAGCTCCGCAGCGGCGATACCTGTGCCACGGTCATTATGCGGATGTACGGATAATACGGTTTGCGCACGTCGCTTTAAATGGCGGTGCATCCATTCAATCTGATCTGCGTAAACATTCGGCGTGGAGACTTCCACTGTCGCCGGCAAATTAATGATGATGTCCGTTTCACTGTCGCGACCGGCACACCAGATATCACTGACGGCATCGCAGACTTCGAGCGAAAAATCGAGTTCTGCCATGCTGAAGGTTTCAGGTGAATATTCGTAACGCCACTGCGTTGCAGGTCTGGCATCCGTCAGTTCACGGATTAACTGTGTACCAGCGCTTGCCAGCGCCAGAATCTCGGCACGACTCTTTCCGAACACGATGCGGCGAAACGATGGCGAGACCGGGTTATACAAATGCACAATCACACTGCGCGCACCCTCTACCGATTCAATGGTGCGACGGATTAAGTCCTCTCTTGCCTGCGTTAATACTTCTATCGTCACATCATCCGGAATATGACCACCTTCGATCAGTTCGCGTACAAACTGAAATTCGGTATCCGATGCAGATGGAAACGCGACTTCAATTTCTTTAAATCCTATCTGTACCAGCATCTGAAAGAAACGCAGTTTCTGTGCGATGCTCATGGGTTCAATCAGCGACTGATTGCCATCGCGCAAGTCTGTACTCATCCATACCGGCGCAGCCGTAATACGACGTGACGGCCACTGACGATCCGGTAAATCTACAGTGGCAGATGGACGATATTTGGCAGCAGGTTGATTCAACATGGCATTTTCTCTGGATGAACGGATGCAACAGACTCTCAGCGACTGCTGATCCGGAATACAATAAACAATAGGAAAATGTGGCGTCAGAGGCGACCGGCTGCCACGAACACGAGGCCGGTCAGCCGCGCGGTAGTCGTAGCAAAGTTGCTTTGCGCAAGGCAAAAGCGCGGTACAACAGAGAAATTGTCAGTAAGCTGGCGAAGAAGATCATGGTGTTATCCTGTCAGTCACGGTAAGTGACTGGGTGAAACGCTGATTGAACCGGGTTTTTCTGTATTCCGGAATTCCGGAACCTGGTGAAGTGTGAACACTTCAGACGACGTAGCAGATCAGCTTAGTCGTAGCGCTAGGATAACTAGTAGGGATAGCAGCATCAGTGCAGAAACAGTCACAGCCAGCTGTTTGCCGGCTTCTGTTTGTTGCGCAACGGTGATGTGCTTTTGAGATTTCATGTGATGTACTGTAAATCGACTTTAAAAACCGGTCAAGGATTTTTTCAAAAAAAGTGCATTTTCATCATACGTAAAAATACTTACCTGAATTTCTTAATTAAGATATTTAACAAATAATTTTGATCAAACGGCGTTTCTGTCAGTGATCAGCTTGCCTGCAATTTACGAAATTTCCATAAAACCCGCAGAAGCAATATTCCCAGCCATATCTGGGTCGTTGCGAAGCCAAAACCTGCAATCACACGCAGCAGCTCAGGGTGCAATGGTATTGCAAGCAACAATAACAGAGTCAGACTCTGTGCTCTTGCCTGCCATAGTGCTTGCTTTACCGGCAACAACATTTGCATAGGCGGAATTTTACTGCGCGGTGGTAAGCGTCGCCGCAAATGCAGAAACACCAGAAACGGTATGATTTTGACCAGCATCGCATTCACCGGTAACCAGACGCCAGCGATCAGCACCAGCACGCCGGCGATCCATGGCCAGCTATTGCCGGTCAGTAAGCCACATTGCAAAGCAAGAACAATCATCGCGCCCGCAGCCCAGCCCGCACCGGCAATCAGCCATAACAGATATCCGGGATCATTACGCCGCTTTGCCTTCAGCAATGCGAATAAAGAGCAGACCGCACAGACAATGACCGACACGGCCATACTCAGCAACGCTATCGTCTGCCATGCCGGAATCAGTAGCAACAGGGATGTGAACCAGAAACTGGCAGGAAAGAATGTCTGAAACCAGCGACCGGGGCGCGGCGTCTGCCAGAACATCGGCACGGTAGTCGATGCGATGCCAACCAGTAAGGCAGCCAGCCAGGCCACGCTTGCTGCACCAACGTGAACATTCAGTAACCAGCCAACCGGTAACAAAGGAACAGGCAGATCGCCGAATAAGCCGGCCATCAGTACACCCGCAACCAGCACCACACATAAGGGTAAAGGAATAAAGCGGAGTGTCAGCGTGGTGTTATCAACAAGCTCAACGTTGCGCAGAGCCGGAAAATAGACAAACACGACCAGCAGTAACAGTAAGCTGCCGCATATTGCCGCCGCTGCAAAAGCGAGCTGTGCAGTGCCTGCAAACCCGCTGAGGGCGTTAATCAGCGCTGCTGCAGTGATCCAGCACAAAGGAGCAAGTAGCAAGCGTGCGCTGCGCGATTCTGTTACCCGCACAGCAGCCACCACCGGCAACAATTGCATCAGCGCCCCGAGCATCACTGGCAACGCTACTGCCAGCATCATCCAGTGCACCAGCGCCAGCGCCAGCCCGGAAAAGCGATCCGGAAAACCGGCTTGCGGGCCGAAAGCCAGCCAGAAACCCGCTGCTGCGCTCAACAGCGGAGCGGGTACAAGGCAAAAGAAGACGATGGCCGGATCCGGTGCCAGATCATAGCTCAGGGTTTTCGGAAGCGTCATGCCGTCGGCAGATTACCCGGAGCAGGTACAACCGCCACAACAGGCACTGCCTTCTGCTTTTGCACCCAGCACGCGATCCAGCATAGGATAAAGAATATTTTCTTCCTTCACATTATGCTGCTGTAATAACACGTTCAGCGTATCAATCGCAGCAAGTGCCTCCTCAGCCTGACCAGTATTCGCTGCACCGGCAGCTTGTGCTGCCATGTCACGGATATCGGCATGCTCGGTACGCATCACCGCTGTCGGGCCGGTCGTCATGCCGGTTTGCTTCTCGAATGCAGGAAACCAGTCCTGCTCTTCCTCCTGCAGATGCCGGTTCAGCATATCGGAAAACCGGTTCAGCAATACCAGCGCTTCGGTCAGTTGCCCATCGTTTAAGGCATTTTCTGCACGATGCAGTAATTCATCACATTCACGGTGTTCACTGACGAGATGAGGGATATCAGTTCGCATACTCTACTCCTGAAGACTGGGTCTGAAATTGCGGCAGAAAATCTGCACCGCGTATATCGGCTTGCTGGACCAGCTGACGCAGATATTCCTGCAAGGCTTGCTCAAAACTGCGTTGCTGAAGGGCTGTGGCGATTGATGCGGAAGCGACTTCGAAAGGTACCAGCACACCATCGTCCTTGTTACCCAGCGCAACAATGTGTAGACCGAAACGGGTTTCCACCAGCGCGGGAATCAATGCCTGTGGCACAGCTATCCAGACTGCCGCATCAAACTCCGGCACCATTTGCCCCGGCGTCATCTGTCCCAGATTGCCGCCCTGCTGCCCCGAAGGACAGTTAGACTGCGCTTTCGCGATGGCCGCAAACTGTGACGGATCTGCCTGCAATACAGCCAGCTGGGCCAGCGCATGAGCACGCAAGGCTTCCAGATCTACCTGCGGCGTGACCTGATACAGAATGTGCGACACCTCGGCGATTTGCCCCTTGCGGAAATGCTGCGGAAAGCGCTGATAATGACTCAGGCATTCTTCCTGCGTTGGTTCCGGCACACGTATTGCCTTATCCAGCAATGCAGAGATGCGTGTTTCTTCGTCGCCCTGCAAACCCAGTTTATCGGCTTCCTGTTGCAGCACATTGCGCAGAATCAGCGCGGTCATGGCGCTTTCCAGCGGATTCGTCTGATCCTGATGCAGCGGCAGCTCCCGCTCCATATCTGCATCGCTGAGTTCAATTCCATTGATCGAAACTGGCATGACAACTCCTTAGCGTGTACGAACCAGTTGCCAGGCACGGCGCAGGTAAGTGACCGAAGCAAAGCCACTCCATACGTGAACCAGACGGGTGAACGGGAAAATCACGAACAGACTCATTCCCATAAACAAGTGGATTTTGAACAGCAATGGCGCTTCTTCGATAAATCCTGCTGCGTCAGCACGGAATGTGAAGATGTGCTGAGCCCAGCTCATAAACAACACCATCATATGTCCGTCCAGATGGCTGGCAGAAACGAAGATCGTTGATAAACCCAGTGCCAGCGTGATCAGTATCCACAGCAGCAACACTTTATCGCCGAAGCGGGTAACTGCAGAAATACGCGCATCAGAAAAACGACGATGCAACAGGATCAGCAAGCCGGTCAGACACATCGTACCAAACACACCACCGGCGACCATCGCGATCATTTGTTTAAAGCCGTGGCTGACACCGAGGTTGTCCCACACGGCAACCGGTGTCAGCAAACCCACCATGTGGCCGAAGAACAAACCGATGATCCCGATATGAAACAGGATATTGCCGGCACGCAGATTACCTGTATGCAGCATTTGCGAGGAATCACTCTTCCAGGTGTACTGCTCCCGTTCAAAACGCGCCAGACTGCCGAACAGGAAAATCGCCAGTGCGATATAAGGATAAATACCGTATAAAAACTGATGCAGGTAATTCATGATGCGCTCCCGCGTTGTGTTGATTCAAAATTGGCGGCGGATTTCGGATAAAAACGGACCACCTGCTCATCCTTACCCGGCCTCAGCAAAGGCTCTGTACCATCTGCGCCGGGACCGAATTTTTCCATCACCTCATCCATGTCGCGTACTGGCGGCATTGATTGCTGACGCGGCTCGACTTCGGTGTACGCTGTCAGCACCAGTAAAGCATTCGCATACGGTGACTGCACATCGCGCAGCCTTGCACCGATCGCCGCAATCACGTGGATGGCTTCGCCCAGCATAGGCTCGGATTCTTCCGCCGGAATGCAGCTGAGAAACTCCAGAAACAAGGGCAGATAATCCGGAATTTCATTGCTGCCCGGCTCAAAGCCATGCCGCTGATACTCTTGCAGCAAATCCACCATGGCCTGACCACGGTCACGGCTTTCACCGTGAATATGTTCAAACAAATGCAAAGCCTGTGAAGGATTGCGGTCAAAGGTCGCCACATAGTTTTCCTGCAGCGTGATCAGATCGTGCGCAGACAGATAATCCAGCAGCGGCGCTAATACTTCAGGCAAATCCACTGGTGCATCCAGTGTTTGCACGACAGTCCGGATTTCAGGCAGGGCTGCCAGCATATCCTCTTCCGGATAGCTGAGCAGCGCTGAAATGACGCGGTAAATATTCATTTCAGCCTCCTGATTAACCCTGATCTGCCAGCGCTTTTTTGCGCGACTTCGGCATATCCACAAAAATCACACTGCCCTCTGCCTTGCGGCCGAACAAAGTGCCGTCGGATGTACCACCACTGCAACCATTACCAAACGTGAAGCCGCAGCTGCCTTTTTCGTTAAAGCTGTCTTCCACCATTTCTTTGTGAGAAGAAGGCACGACGAAACGGTCTTCGTAATTAGCAATCGCCAGAATCTGGTACATATCTTCCACCTGCGCCGGTGTCAGCCCGGTTTGCTGCAGCAAGGCCACGTCGGTATTGCCATGTACGGTTTGCTCGCGTTTGAATGCGCGCATTGCCAGCAAGCGTTCCAGTGCTTTCAGTACCGGCGCTTCATCGCCAGCAGTCAGCAGATTCGCCAGATAGCGTAGCGGAATACGCAACGAAGCCACATCCGGAATAATGCCGTTCATCCCCATACGGCCGGACTCAGCGGCTTTCTGAATCGGAGACAGCGGCGGGATATACCAGACCATAGGCAGCGTGCGGTATTCAGGATGCAGCGGGAACGCGATCTTCCAGTCCATCGCCATTTTGTACACCGGCGATTTTTGTGCAGAGATCAGCCAGCTTTCAGGAATACCCTGTTCGCGTGCCATTTTCTGCACTTCCGGATCGTGCGGATTCAGGAAGCAATCCAGCTGCGCCTGATACAGATCACGCTCATCGGCAACCGAAGCCGCTGCTTCGATTTTGTCTGCGTCATACAGCAACACACCCAGATAACGGATACGACCTACGCAGGTTTCCGAACAAACAGTTGGCTGACCGGCTTCGATACGCGGGAAGCAGAACGTACATTTCTCTGCCTTACCGGAACTCCAGTTGTAATAAATCTTTTTATACGGACAACCGGAGATACACATACGCCAGCCGCGGCATTTGTCCTGATCCACCAGCACAATGCCATCGTCTTCACGTTTGTAAATCGAACCGGACGGACACGAAGCCACACAAGCCGGATTCAGGCAGTGTTCGCACAAACGCGGCAAATACATCATGAAGGTCGATTCGAAGGTGCTGTACATCTCCTTCTGCAAACCTTCGAACAAGGCATCTTTACTGCGCGCGCTGAACTCACCACCCAGATCATCTTCCCAGTTCGGGCCCCAGACGATCTTGTCCATCTTTTTACCGGTAATCACAGACACCGGACGTGCTGTCGGCGGCGTTTCTGACAACGGCGCTTTTTGCAGATGTTCGTAATCGAAAGTAAATGGCTCGTAGTAATCGTCAATCGAAGGCAGATTCGGATTCGCAAAAATGTTTGCCAGAATCTTCAGACGGCTGCCCTGACGCGGTTCCAGCTTACCTTCTGCATTACGCTTCCAGCCGCCATTCCATTTCTTCTGGTTTTCCCATTCTTTCGGATAACCGATACCCGGCTTGGTTTCCACGTTGTTGAACCACGCGTATTCCACGCCGTCGCGACTGGTCCAGACGTTTTTACACGTGACCGAGCAGGTATGGCAGCCGATACATTTATCCAGATTCAGCACCATTCCGACTTGTGCACGAATTCTCATGATGCTTCTCCTTGTTCTTGCAGTTTGCCTTCCAGCCAGTCCACACGCTTCATCTTACGTACCACCACAAATTCATCGCGGTTACTGCCGACGGTACCGTAGTAGTTAAAGCCATAGGCCAGCTGCGCATAACCGCCGATCATGTGGGTTGGTTTCAGCACGGCGCGGGTCACCGAGTTATGGATACCACCGCGTTTTTTACTGGTTTCTGCACCCGGCACATTGATGATTTTTTCCTGTGCGTGATACATCAGGCACATGCCGTCCGGCACACGCTGGCTGACCACGACACGCGCTGTCAGCGTACCGTTACTGTTGAACACTTCGACCCAGTCGTTATCCACCAGCCCGGCTTTTTTTGCGTCCTGTTCAGATACCCAGACGTGCGGACCGCCACGGCTTAAGGTCAGCATACGCAGATTGTCGGAATACGTGGAGTGAATGCCCCATTTCTGATGCGGTGTAATCCAGTTCAGCACGATTTCTTTTTCACCGTTCGGCATTTTGTCCAGCACCGGCTCAATCGTCTTCGTATCAATCGCTGGTTTATACACGCAGAAGCCTTCACCGAATTCCAGCATCCAGCGGTGGTCCTGATAGAACTGCTGGCGACCGGTCAGTGTGCGCCACGGTATCAGTTCATGCACATTGGTATAACCGGCGTTGTAGCTGACTTCTTCCGATTCCAGACCCGACCAGGTCGGTGCAGAAATAATTTTGCGTGGCTGCGCCTGTACATCGCGGAAACGGATTTTGTCGTGCTCGCGGCCAACCGCCAGATGCGTATGATCGCGGCCTGTGATTTTGCTTAAGGCTTCCCAGGCTTTTACCGACACATGGCCATTGGTTTCAGGTGCGAAGGTCAGAATCATTTCCGCCGCATCAATCGCGGTTTCCAGTTTCGGACGACCTTCACTGACACCGGCATCGGCTACCCGTTTGTTCAGGTCTGCCAGTTCATGCACTTCATGCTCTGTATTCCAGTTAATGCCTTTACCGCCATTGCCCAGTTTGTCCAGCAGCGGGCCGACTGAAGTGAATTTTTTGTAGATCTGACGGTAATCACGTTCCACCACCACAAAGTTCGGCGCGGTTTTACCCGGAATCAGATCGCATTCGCCTTTTTTCCAGTCTTTCGGTTCAAACGCTTGTCCCAGTTCAGACGGCGTATCATGCATTAATGGCTGCAACACGATGTCCTGACGGGTACCCAGATATTCGCCACCGATTTCTGTGAATTTTTTGGCGATGCCTTTATAAATTTCCCAATCGCTTTTGCTTTCCCACAAAGGCTGCACGGCTTCACTCAGCGGATGAATGAATGGATGCATATCTGAGGTATTCAAATCATCTTTTTCATACCATGTTGCGGTTGGCAGCACGATATCGCCGTACAGGCAAGTCGTACTCATCCGGAAATCCAGCACCGTCAGCAAATCCAGCTTGCCTTCTGCCGCTTCTTCGCGGAATTTCACTTCCGCCGGACGAATCGCATCGTTTTCATCATCAAACAAGGCGTTTTGTGTACCGAGCAGATATTTCAGGAAATATTCGTGCCCTTTTCCGGAACTGCCCAGAATATTGGAGCGCCACACAAACATATTGCGCGGGAAGTTTTTCGGATTATCCGGATCATCGCAGCTCATATGGATGGAACCGTTTTTCAGTCCCTGAGCAAGGAAGGCTTTCGGATCTGCACCGGCCGCTTTGGCCTGATCACAAATATCCAGCGGATTGGTTTCCAGTTGCGGTGCTGACGGCAACCAGCCCAGACGCTCGGATTTCGCATTCAGATCAATCATGCTCATGTGGCTGAATTTCGACTTGTCCGCCGTTGGAGCAAGGATTTCATCCACATGCAGTTTTTCATGACGCCACTGGCTGGTATGCGCATAGAAGAAACTGGTGCCATTCATCTGACGTGGCGGACGTACCCAGTCCAGCGCAAATGCCAGCGGAGCCCAGCCGAATTGCGGACGCAGTTTTTCCTGACCCACATAGTGCGCCCAGCCACCGCCGGACTGACCAACGCAGCCGCACATCATCAGCAGATTGATAATGCCGCGATAAATCATATCGTTGTGGTACCAGTGGTTCAGCGCAGCACCGACAATCACCATGCTCTTACCGTGGGTGTCGTGCGCATTTTGTGCAAACTCACGCGCTACCTGAATCACCAGCTCACGCTTCACGCCGGTATGTTTTTCCTGCCATGCCGGTGTGTAAGGCACGTCATCGTCATACGACGAAGCAACACTGCCACCCAGACCCTGATCCACGCCATAGTTGGCCATCGTCAGGTCATACACCGTAGCGACCAGCGCTTCAGAACCGTCCGCCAGTGTCAGGCGGCGTACCGGTACTTCGCGCAGCAACAGGTCGGATGCATCTTTACCACCGAAATAGCTGAAGCCAACCGTCGCGATTTCATCATTGCTATCCACCAGACTCAGCACCGGATCGATTTCACGACCGCTGCCGCCATCTTTGCTTTCCAGATTCCAGCGGCCGACTTTTTCACCGTTATTGTGCTTGTCTTCGCCCCAGCGGAAACCAACCGAACCATTCGGCGTGACCAGTGTATTAGTCGCTGCATCAATCGCAACCGTTTTCCAGTCCGGATTATTCGCTTCGCCCAGACCGCCCGGCAATTCCGAAGCACGCAGGAACTGGTCCGGCACAAAATGTCCGTTACGCTGCTGCAAACGCACCAGCACCGGCATATCGGTGTACTGTTTCACATAACCACGGAAATAATCAGACTTACCGTTCAGGTGGAATTCTTTCAGCACCACATGGCCCATCGCCATCGCCAGCGCCGCATCCGTACCCTGCTTCGGTGCCATCCAGATATCGCCGAACTTCACCATCTCACCAAAGTCAGACGATACTGCAACCGTTTTTGTACCCTTGTAGCGCACTTCGGTATAGAAGTGGGCATCCGGCGTACGGGTTTGCGGCACGTTAGAGCCCCAGACCATCAGATACGTGGAGTTATACCAGTCCGCCGATTCAGGCACGTCGGTCTGCTCGCCCCAGATTTGCGGGCTGGCAGGCGGCAAATCGCAGTACCAGTCATAGAATGACAGGCAGGCACCACCAATCAGACTCAGATAACGCGCACCGGCGGCATACGACACCATCGACATCGCCGGAATCGGCGAGAACCCGACGACGCGATCCGGGCCGAATTTTTTGACGGTAAACGCATTTGCTGCGGCAATAATTTCCTCTGCCGTATCCCAGTCAGCACGCACAAAACCACCCAGACCACGCACCGATTTATAGCGCTTGGCCTTTTCCGGATTCTGGCTGATCGATTCCCATGCAGCGATCGGGTCCATGGTTTTACGCGCTTCACGCCACATTTCCATCAGACGACCACGGATCATCGGATATTTCACGCGCTGCGCAGAATACACATACCAGCTGTAAGACGCACCGCGCGGACAACCGCGCGGCTCATGGTTAGGCAAATCCGGACGGGTGCGCGGATAATCGGTTTGCTGGGTTTCCCAGGTAATCAAACCGTTTTTGACATAAATTTTCCAGGAACAGGAACCGGTACAGTTCACGCCATGCGTGGAACGGACGATTTTGTCATGCTGCCAGCGGCTGCGATACGCGTTTTCCCACTTACGGTCTTCGTCGACCACGGCACCGTGGCCATTGGCGAATGTCGACTTCACATGCGACATAAACCGCAGTCTGTCTAAAAAGTGACTCATTATTGACTCCATTTGGTGTGGGAAAACCCACTCTGTTGGCACTGTAAGCAGTGTAAAAATGAAGTCCGTCTGTGAATATTCGTCGATGCGGGTAAGCCGCCACGGCGTAAGGTCTAGCCCGCCTAGTCCGAAAGAACTAGTCGGCTATAGTGCCGGGTGTTCAGCAGGCGCTGTGATGCAGTCCGATTGCAGTGAAGCGCTGTAAGGCTGTGAGGAAGAGCGGACTATGCGGAAGTCCGCATTGATCATTTACGGAGACCCGCAGTTTCCGCCGACGACCGGCAGATTGGTGTGCGGAGATCCGCATTTGGGGTGTTTTTGTGAGTTTTGAGGAGACTTTGGAGGCTAAAGTGAATCGGGGGCTTAAGGGATTTGCTGTCGCGCATCTGTTTTGCAAAATTCCTGCCTTACTTAGCTTCCGTTCTGTCTTGCAGCGTTCAAATGAATGCCTGATTAAGCAGCATCAAAATGATTTCCGCAAATTATTCAGAGATATTTGACTCATTACCAAGCACCATCGAAATTGAATACACCAGTCCCTGATGTCTTATTGCTTTTGAAGGATCTGAGCACTAGAAATATCAATCGATTAGCTAAAGACTATATAAGCCAGACTCCTCATCAATATTACAAAAAACCATTGCAATCCTCCACTTTCATTTCTATAATTCGACTATTATAGAATTATCGATTTTAAACAATGAGGTGCTATGGAAACCAAACAAGCGATCGCGGCGCTGGCGGCAATTGCACAGGAGTCGCGGCTGGCGGTGTTTCGTCTGTTAGTGCAGGCGGGGCCGGAGGGCATGATTGCCAGCAAGATCAGTGAGCAACTGGAAATTCCACCTTCTTCGTTGTCATTTCATCTGAAAGAATTAAGCCATGCCGGTATGGTCAACGTCAGGCAGGACGGGCGTTTTATGATTTATTCGGCCAATTTTGACACCATGAATGGTCTGGTCAGTTTTCTCACTGAAAACTGCTGTGGCGGTTCACCCTGCGCACCGGACACCTGTTGCTAATACCCATTTTCTGATCCGCTTACTGAAAACATCATGAACGTACTTTTTCTCTGCACCGGCAATTCCTGCCGCTCCATTCTGGGCGAAGCGACTTTTAATCATTTAGCACCTGCGGGCTGGAAAGCCATGAGTGCAGGCAGCCAGCCCACCGGACAAGTGCATCCGCGCTCGCTGGCTTTGCTGGCAAAAGAAGGCATCGCCACCGAAGGCTATAGCAGCAAGTCCTGGGACAATTTACCAGCCACGCCGGATATTGTGATTACCGTATGTGCCAGCGCCGCCGGCGAAACCTGCCCGGCCTATCTGGGACCAGTGCTGCGCACGCACTGGGGCGTGGAAGATCCGGCACACGCCACTGGCAGCGACGATGAAATCAACGCGGCATTTATGCAGGCGTACCGGATTTTACGCGCCCGCATTGAAGCATTTCTGGCCTTGCCGCTGGAAACACTGGTGCAGGACAAAACGGTACTGAAAACAGCACTGGACAAGATCGGCAGCCTGCTGCCAGCACAGTAATCACGACATTTTTTTATACTGAGTTTTGTACTGAACATACAAATCATAAATAAAGTATGCGCTGTCAGGAATGCGCATGCGAATAAAGGGAATACAGGAATGGGTAGCGTGAAGCGACTGGTAGCCGAGGGTTTAGGTACGGCTTTTTTGTTAGCGGTGGTGGTGGGTTCCGGCATCATGGCGGAAGGTCTGGCGGGCGGTAATATTGCAATCGCCCTACTCGCGAATGCGATTGCCACCGGTTGCGGTTTAATTGCCCTGATACTGATGTTCGGCGCAATTTCCGGTGCGCATTTCAATCCGGTGGTGAGCTTATCGGAAGCATGGCTCGGCAATCTTCCGCGCAATGAAGTGCTGCCATATATAGCGATACAAATTGCCGGTGCTTTTGCCGGTGTTGCGATGGCACACAGCATGTTTGGCGAGCCGGCATTTTTTGCGTCAGAACATGTGCGAACCGGCTGGTCTCAGTGGTGGAGTGAGTTTGTCGCAACCTTCGGGCTGATCGCCGTCATTATCAGCACGTCCAGAACGCGACCGGGTGTGACGCCGATTGCAGTCGCTGCTTATATCACTTCTGCTTACTGGTTTACCGCATCCACTTCGTTTGCCAATCCGGCAGTAACGCTGGCACGCGCCGCCAGCAATACTTTTGCCGGAATTCGCCCTGCCGATACCTTGGGTTTTATCGTCGCACAATTAGCCGGTGCAATGGTCGCTACGATTTTATTTAACTGGCTGTATCCGGCAACGCCAAAAGCTACTGTCACTGCAACAGTAGAAACGAACTGAACAAGGCGATAAAACCATTACCGATAGCGAGGATCAGCGTGTCACATCATCTTTCTGATTTACCCAATTTACAAACGGAACTGTTTCAGCAACCGGACATCAGCCAGTTACGGCCTGCCAGCCCGTCACAGCATCCGCCGCGCTTCTTACTGCTGTACGGTTCTCTGCGCGAACGCTCTTACAGCAAATTACTCACGCTGGAAGCCGCGCGTCTGCTGACTGCGATGGGTGCTGACGTTAAAGTGTTTGATCCGAAAGATTTACCGCTGCCGGATGGCGCGCCGGAAGACCATCCGAAAGTCAGAGAATTGCGCGAACTGACGCTCTGGGCCGAAGGCATGGTCTGGTGCTCGCCGGAACGCCACGGCGCAATGACCGGCATTATGAAAGCACAAATCGACTGGATTCCGTTAAACAGCGGCGCAATCCGCCCAACGCAGGGAAAAACACTGGCGGTCATGGAAGTATCCGGCGGCTCGCAATCATTCAATGCCGTCAACCAGCTACGCATACTAGGCCGCTGGATGCGCATGCTGACCATTCCTAACCAGTCCTCCGTACCCAAAGCATTTCTGGAATTTGACGACGCCGGACGCATGAAACCATCCGCCTACTATGACCGGGTAGTCGATGTGATGGAAGAACTGATGAAATTCACCCTGCTCACCCGCGACATCGCCCCCTATCTTGTTGACCGCTACAGCGAGCGCAAAGAAAGTGCCGAAGCATTGTCTAAGCGGGTCAATCAGCGCAGTATTTAAGGCCGAAGAGGCTCGGTGAGTTTAGTTCAGTCCACCTGTGGACGCCCGTTAATGCGGGGCTGAGAAGGAGAGCGGACTATGCAGAAGTCCGCATGTATCACTTACGAAGACCCGCAATTTCCGCCGACGACCGGCAGATTGGTATGCAGTGATCCGCATTTGGCGTGTTTTTACGGGGTTTGAACAGAATTTCGGCGCTTCAGGGGAATCAGGGACAGATGAGGACATATTGCCTATGTTTCATTGTCTGAGCTCCGACGGATGCCTCTGCCACTTTTAGCAAATTAAGCAATTCGCGGTGAGATAGCGGAAAACACCGAGCACATTTTGTCTGACTGCGGATAAAGAATAGTCACTTGGCGGTTTACCCCCACGTTCAAGTAAGATGGTCAGAATCTTTTACTCGGTGGCACTTACAGTTGACCCGGCCTGCGGCACTCAATCTCCGTCTAAGCCAACATGCCCGGAGTCATGTCCGTAAATATCACGGCCGCCGTGATAATCCGTATTTCCACCATCTCCGGGGCCGTCGTGCGAACGGATCGCTTTGTTAATTTTGTCCCTGCGTCCGCCACGCGAAAGAATGCCAAGCCCCAAGGCCATCAGCGCAAATCCACCCCAGAACCACACAAGACCAAACCAGTGATGCCCAAGTATGGATGCGCTAATGCCAAGCGCCAAAATGAGAAAGCCGATATAGTCAAAGGGGCGCATAAGCTGAGTAGTGTCAGAGTTCAAAGAGATTTAAAAATTCAATGCGACGACGGGCTAAAGTAAAAGTGCACTTCTGCGAACGAGTAACCACCCGCACAATACACCAAGCGGAGCGGAAGCCATCCAAATCACCAACACCGCAGCAGAAGCCGGTTGCGGGAATTGCGCAAAAATTGAAGAAGCTACAGCAAGAATCAGAAGCGTCATCCAGGCACGGTTAGAACGCGGTGGCGAAAACCGGACGGTGACAAATCCTGCGACACATGCGCTGAGAAATTTCATGCTCAGCATTAAAAACCAAGCTTTCGTTCCCGCATCTTCCATATCGTTCAGAAAGGGCTGACGTTCAAACGCTACTGAGGCCGCGCTATCCAGTAACAATACAAGTCCAGTCAGCACTGTCGACACACCAAAATTTGCCACGATACCGGAGCAAAGGCCAAACCAGTAGCTTCTCTAATGAGGCTCTATTTTGTTCGGAAGTTGTTCACCAGACGCCATATAAATATATTTATATAATGCACACATCTACACTGATGTATACGTAAGTTACAAAAAGTACATAGTAACATTCAAGACTATTCGAACCGACTATCTGGAATTTTTTGGATAAGCTTTCGTAGATCATGCCCGTTTCGTCTGACTAGAACTGATTTGATCAATACCAGCGAGATGTGTTTGAAACGTATTATGGGCTGCAAGAGTGTTAGTAAATTCATACCAAAACACTGCATACGTATTCCGATCGGACAGCGGAGTAGAATTTTCAGGCGCTACGATGATGAAGTTGCTGCGGGTCCGAAATGTGGGGCCGGTCTGCATCAAGCCGTTCGGCCCCTTGCAGGGCGGTTTTATGGAAATTTCCAACTGTATGTTGCTCGATGACTGCATTAACCAGCAATGGTTCTCGACATGCCAAACAGCCATAGTCTTCATCGTAAAATGAAAAAAATTTCATAACATTGAACGGCTAAAGTCTGCGCTCAGCAACCGGACACCGACCGAAGTACACCGCCGACTTTGGCGAAATCAGACTACTTGAAACCGAAGACTCAATCTCAGATGTGCAACAAACTTCTTTATCAAGTCTGACTCAGGGGATAATTACCCCGAGTCGCTTTAAATTTTATCGGTCAATTCATTTTTCTTAGATCATGGATTTTTGGCTTTACCCAATTCTTCTTGCGTAAAAATGTGCCTATAATACGACCACTTAGATGCAATTCCGATATCAAATCCATAAACCATATTTACTTGAACTGCATTAATTTTCTTTGCATCTGTGTATATTATCATGGCATCATTTGCGAGTTTCTTAGCGAACTCTACGTCACCAACGTTATTGCTACGAATATACGCCGTAATTATTAAATTTTTATTCTTATCCTCACTATTTTTATTGATGTAAAAATCTGTGGAACTTACGCTTATATCTACAAGGCTTTTTTCTTTAATTAATATGTCTCCGATGTAATTTAGTTGAACTAAATTAATATCTCCAAACAAATTTTTAATATACACCGATAAAGCAGCTGCCATAAAAAAAATAACTATTACAACTGCGTAATGCATTTTATGGGTCTTTTGAAGACTTGCAAATTTATTATCTTCATTCGATACATTTACAACGTAACTTCCTACTGCAATGTCATGCAATGACTGTCGTGTCCGCCAATTGAAAATGTAAAGGTAAGTAGCCGATAAATTTACACCAAAAGTGATCATTATAGCTAAACTATAAAATAGCTTACTGCTTACACTTTCCGGAAGCTGAACCCCATTCAGAAATAATGGCATGAAAAATATTGCATATCTAATTAAAGATCTTGGTAAGCTCAAAATATTATTTGTTGAATCAACAACACGTATCTTAAGTATCTTTTTACCAATTGTTTGCCCTCCAAAAACTTTACTGTTTAAAAAACCAAAGTATATTGTCGTCACAAAAATCCCAAATAACCTTCCTAAATTACCAATTTGAACAAATTCATTTTCAAATACATAACCAAGAACCATTCCTATAGTTGCTATGATTGCAACATCTATGAAAAATGCTCCAATTCTTCTCCAAAATCCCGCTATCCATTTTGATTCGCTATTCATTATTTCTTTTCCAAATTCAATAATTAGAGTCCAACTTAACTGGCGACAGGAGCGATAAAGACGCTGAAAATCTGCCCACATGCCAGACATGTTATCTGCTTAGCACAGGGAGCCGTCGTCAATAAATAAACTTTAAATTTACGATCAACCTTTACTAATCCTCTTTCGCCAGGCCACTGCCTGTCCATTGTCCAGGAACAAAGTCTAGGCAGTTGCGAAGCCCGTAAGCGTGCCAAGGATAACAAGCTTTCAGGCTGAAAGCTGTGATTTTCTAAAGAATTTTACGTTTATCACCTGTCAATATTCAGGATGATTACAATCACTTAGTCTGTTCTTTCAGATAACTTGGAATTTAATCTATTTTTGACAGAGATGTGGTGATGTAGTATGAAAAGATTTCACCGCACTTTTCTTATTTTTTCCACGGAAGTAAACAATATTATGTTTAAGTTTTTTTAATTATAACTTTTTTAAGAAATGAAAATTAAAAACCATCTCTCGACTGTTGGTCTCACAATCTTCCTGTTCAGTTATATCAGCATGAATATGGTTGTTGGCCTCGATGGCACAGAGATAGAGTTGTATGGCTTCCCCCTGCCATGGAATGCGCGATCTCCGGCGTTCTCTCTGGCAAAAGACATTTATTTGCTGCCTGCACTGCTGGATTTTGGCGTGTACTTCGTGTTCGCAAAGATATTGCTGAGGTTCGCACAAAATGTCTTTAGCTTGAAGAAAAACATTTTGCAGATCGCATGTTGGATTGCGGGAATATCAGGTTTGATCGGAATCATTTCCGTGTTCGCAATCAACGATTTCAGTATCCACATGTGGCCAATGGATTGGCCAGAACGAATAATCAATGTCGGGCCAGGTACGGGGTTTTAGAAAATGCCGCTACAGATCGAGGTCGCTTACTTCTTGCCCAAAAAACCTGCGCTTCATTTTTAAGTTTACCAATCATCCCGCTCCACGCTGCAAAGCTCTCAACGTATCCATCGCCGATTCCGCCTTCTCCACCGGCACAAAAATATGATCATGGTAAGCGCCTGCCACCACATTGCAGCTGATGCCGGCTTCGCCCAGTACGGTCGCGAAAGCGGCGGTGAGGCCGACAGCTTGTAAGTCGGAGTGCACGGTCAGGGTAATCCATGCGGCGCGGAACAGGATGGCTAAACCAGCGTTCAGCGCCTGTTGTTCAGGCAGTACCAGCGTCAGCCCCTCGGCTTCTGTGACAGTGACGACCGGCGACAAGCCTTGCAATTCTGTGCCGTGCGGGACGACGCAATAGGCGTACACACCTTCATGTAATACTGGCTGCATGGATTGCAGCAAAAGATTCAGATCAGAAATCGCCATTTTATCTCTCTTAGTACAGTGTGATTCGCAGCTCAGGGGCGGCTTCATTCGCGCGATTCAATACTACCGGATTACAAACCGCCCGCCGCATCAATAAAACTGCCGGTCACGAATGAAGATTTTTCTGATGCCAGCCACAGGATGGCTTCGGCGATTTCCTGCGGGTAGCCGCCGCGTTGCAGCGGGATGCGGGATTTGAGGCGGTCTACGCGGCTGGCTTCGCCGCCGGAAGCGTGCATGTCGGTGTAAATCAGGCCGGGGCGGACGGCGTTGACGCGGATGCCTTCGGCGGCCACTTCCAGCGCCAGCCCGCGCGTCATGGTATCGACAGCGCCTTTGGAGGCCGCGTAATCGATGTATTCATGTGGTGAGCCACTCTTTGCCGCACCGGATGACACATTGACGATGGCACCACCGTTGCCACCGTGTCTGGTAGACATGCGCAGCACTGCTTCTTTACAGCACAGGAAGCAACTGATGACATTGGTGCGCAGTATTTCTGAAAATCTTTCTTCAGAAATATCAGTAAATGAACATTGTTGTTGCAGTATGGCTGCATTGTTGACCAGCACCGTGACCTTGCCGAATGCTGCTTCGGTCTGATCAAACATGCGTTTCACATCGGCTGCCAGTGATACATCCGCCTGCACCACGATGCAGCGACCACCTGCGCTGACGATATCGGCCTGCACGCTTTCCGCAGCCGCCAGATCCTTACAGTAATTGATGCACACTGCGTAACCATTTGCGGCAAACAGTCTGGCAGTTTCGGCACCGATGCCACGGCTGGAACCGGTGATGATGGCGACTTTTGTGTTTGTCATGCGCGCTCCTGTGTTTGCTTTATGTATTTTTTGGTTTTCCGTCAGCTTTTACTTTCTGTTCTGGCAGTTTAACGGTAAAAAGCAGATGATGTTTCGCGCAATGATTTGTGAAGTGACGACGCGAACTATCCGATAGCACGCCGGTCTGAGATGCGCTTCTGTCAATCCGGTGATACCGATTACTGCTGCGAGGAATTTCTTATGAATCAGGTTCAGACATTCTGGCATGATTTTCTGTACTTGCTGCCGCAATTCACAGAGGGCGATGAGCCTTCTCTGTCAGCGATGGAGTCTTTACTGACGTCGCTGCAAATGATCGACGACAGGCTGTATTTTTTTATTGGTTCAACCGATGAAGGCATGGATCTGATTTTGTCAGCGGAAGGCTATCCGGATCTGATGCCAGTCATCGCTGATATGAAAGCGGCGGCGCCTGCGATGCCGGGCTGGCACATCGTGGTTTCTTATGAGGCAGATCTGTTGTTTGGTCAGCG
The DNA here is from genome assembly GCF_018139685.1 of Cognatundibacterium luofuense. Lineage (GTDB taxonomy): Bacteria > Pseudomonadota > Gammaproteobacteria > Burkholderiales > Burkholderiaceae_D > Undibacterium > Undibacterium luofuense. The sequence continues at coordinate 152,624 of NZ_JAGSPN010000003.1, read as the reverse complement.
CAATATGCGTGTGTTTCCCGACACCGACAACGGGAATGTACTTTACATGATGGCATGTAAAGGCGATGCATTGTGGATCAGCAGAGCTGTTGATTTCTCTGTCGTTTTTCCGGACATGCAGGCGGCGGAAGCATTTGCAGTGAAGTTAAGGGAGGACGGATATTCCTGCGAAGCCAGTCTTTACGATGGTGCAGAGCGTTTTCATGCGCAGGCAGAGGTTACGCTGCCATTGATTCCGACCTGTGACAATATCGGTAAAGCAGAAGATATGCTGGCTGCGCTGGCATTGCCTTTTGGCGGACAAAATGATGGCTGGGGTTGCTTTGAAGTGAGCGCAGAGGATGCGAACCTCGCGTTGCAGAAAATTACTGAATAGTTACTGAATAGTTGCTGAATTTGTGCGGAACTATTGCTGCCTATTTGATCCGTTTTTTGCAAAATTGAGTGATTACATAGAAACCGAAAGGCGATGCGATGAGATTGTTTTTAATGACCGCAATAATGCTGCTGAGCGGGCAGGCGTTGGCCGCAGAGCCGGATACCTGCAGAAACGGCGCTTTCCCTTCATATCCGGAAATAAGTTACGGCGAAGTGTCGGTCAGTGCAGGGCAGCCTGCGGCTGTCTTTCCTGACGGGGAAGGCTGCCCTGATTCCTCCTCGTGCAGTCAGAAAGATGCGCTGAAGAAGGGCGACAAAGTACTGATCGCTCATGCATCGGATCGCTGGAGCTGCGTATGGTATTCAGGAAAACACAGCGAAGTGGTCGGATGGATCGCCAGTCAGAACATTCGTGCCTTGCCGGAACGCGATACCTCAATGAAGAACTGGCTTGGCAACTGGAAATCTATCGGCGGCGCGGCGCGTATCATGATCAGGCAGTCAGCGGATGGTCAGCTGACAGTCACCGGGACGGCGCGCTGGGTAGGCGGACCGGGGCCGACCGGTGAACGCATCATCCACTTCGGCGATCTGTCCGGTACAGCACGGCCTGCCGGTCATCAGTTGCGCATCGGTGATCCCGAAGCAGCGTATACCTGCGTGGCGAGTTTCCGCTTGCTGCATGATCAGCTGGTGGTGTCGGATAACGGCCTGTGCGGCGGCGCGAATGTCCGGTTTGATGCGGTGTACCGCAAGCAACACTGATCCGGCAGGCGGTGAGGAAGATCCCGGGCAGTTTCTGAGCCTGAAATCGGCCTGAATGCGGTGTTCAGCACAGGCATCTGGCGGTCGTCGGCAGAAACTCCGGGCGTCCGGAAATGACGTATGACGATCTCTGCACAAACAAGTGCTCAGTTGCGGCGGTTTGATGGGTCACAATCGCGGTACATACAGGCTTTCCGACAGCTCAAAATCAGTCAACTGACTGCAATGCAGTCTGCTGGCGTAAGCCTTGCACCAAATGATCGACCAGACTGCGCACGCGCGCCGAGCCGCCGCGCCCTTCGCGATGCACAACATGCACCGGCCACGGTGCCGGTTCGTAATCGCTCAGTACGGTTTGCAGGCTGCCCTGCTGTATTTCTGCAGCAACCTGATAGGACAATAAGCGTGCGATTCCGGCATGCATGATGACTGCACAGATCGCCGCATCATTGGTACTGACGGTGAGGCGCGGTTTCACGCGTATGGTCAGCGGCTGTGTATTTTCTGTAAATTGCCATTCTGTATTGGTGCCGACACCGGTGGCTGCGATGATCTGATGCTGCGCCAGATCGGCCGGTGTCTGCGGTGTACCATGTTGTGCCAGATACTGCGGCGAAGCGCACAGCACGCGCCGTATGCTGCCAACGCGAATCGCGCGCATGCTGGAATCCGCCAGCTCACCGATACGCACACCGACTTCCACGCCCTCTTCCAGCATATTCACCACGCGGTCCAGAAACAGCGCAGAGACTTGCATGTCCGGATACGTTTGCAGATAGCTGACCAGTTGCGGCATCACGAATAATTTTCCGAACAAAACCGGTGCCGTCATCGTCAGATGCCCGCGCGGCGCGGCATTGATACCGATTACCGCGTCATCCGCTTCCTGCATTCTGGCCAGAATCTGACGTGCATCGTCCAGATAGCGCAGTCCGGCTTCGGTGGGACGCACAAAGCGCGTGGTGCGGTTCAGCAGTTTCACGCCCAGCGTCTGCTCCAGCGCCGCAATGGTACGGGTTAAGGCGGGAGCCGACATATTCAGCCGCCGCGCAGCACGGGCGAAACTTTCTTCCTCGGCAACGGCAACATAGGCCGTCAGCTGTATAAAGCGATCCATAAGGTAGTGATTCTGATGATTTCGATTATTCCGATTATCCCAATTATTCCGCATATCGCAATAATCTATTGCAATTTCCGGTGATTCTTATTTCAAACGTTATCACTCAGAATGCATTCCATCGTTGCTGCAAGCACGACACCGTGAGTAACCCACACCGAAAGGATGCATCATGAGCCGTATTACCTTAGTCAGCGCAGAACACGCCAATGCCGAACAACAAGCCCTGTACGCGGCGATTCAGGCAGAACTGGGCGTGGTTCCTAACTTCCTGAAAGTCTTCGCCCATTCGCCGGATGCACTGCGCGCCTTCCTCGGTTTGTACGGCATCACGAAACAGGGCAGTCTGGCAGCGACCACCCGTGAACGGATTGCACTGGCGATTGCCCAGAAAAACTCCTGCGAATACTGCCTGTCTGCCCATACTGCGCTGGGCAAAAAAGCCGGTCTGAGTCACGAAGAGATTGAGGCTAACCGTGCCGGCAGCAGCCTGGATGCTCAGGCAGCGGTGGCGGTGAATCTGGCGCGTTCGCTGATGGAACATCACGGCGAAATCACCACCGCCGAGCTGCTGGAAGCGCGCGCCGCCGGATTCAGTGACAGCGACATTGTGGAAATCATTATCCACGTTGGCTTAAACCTGCTGACCAACATGATCGGCAAAGCCAGCCGCGTTGATATCGACTTTCCGAAAGTCAGTCTGAATTAATGCGCTCCGGCAGGCAGCCATCGTTCGCCTGCCGGTCTTCATCATTGCCATCAGGAGCCAGCTATGCCACGCGCGTTTACTCAACTGCACTTTACGGAATCGGTGAAAGCAGCGCAGGCTGCTTACGGCAGCCGTACATCGAATCTCGCGCTGGAAATGAGCAGCGTCGGTCACGATCAGCTCGGTGAGACCGAAAAAGCGTTTATCGAAGAGCGTGACAGCTTTTATCAGGCCACCGTCAATGAAAACGGCTGGCCTTATGTCCAGCACCGCGGCGGCGCGGCTGGCTTTCTGCAAGTGCTGGACGCACACACCGTTGCTTTCGCAGACTTCAGCGGCAATCGCCAGTACATCAGCGTTGGCAATCTGCGCAGCAACAACAAAATCGCGCTGATCCTGATGGATTACCGCTATCGCCGCCGCTTAAAGCTGTGGGGCCGTGTCCGTATCGTGCATGAAGCGGAAGATCCGGCACTGATTGCGCGGCTGGAAGTGCCCAGCTATCGCGCACCCATAGAACGCGCGTTTGTGATTGAGGTTGAAGCCTTTGACTGGAATTGCCCGAAACACATTACCCCACGTTACACCGAGCATGAAGTCAGTGAACTGATCGATTCTTTGCAGCAGGAAATTGCGCAACTGAAACAAGAACGTGACCAGCTTCTTGCGCTCAGTACCGCCGCCAGCCTGCATCGCGATCCGGACACTGACCTGTTATCCCACCCCCACCTGCCCGACTTCACTTGAAAGGAAATACCATGCAGTCACTATCCACACCCGTTACCACCGGCATTCTGCTGCCGCCATACACACTGGACACCGCGATCCAAAAAGTACGCATCGCTGAAGATGCGTGGAATTCACGCAATCCGGAAAAAGTGTCGCTGGCTTACACCGAAGACAGTCTCTGGCGCAACCGCGATCAGTTTCTTCAAGGGCGTGAACAAATCGTTCCGTTCTTAACGGCCAAATGGGAAAGAGAGCTGGAATACCGGCTGATCAAAGAAATCTGGGCGCACGATCAGAACCGTATCGCCGTGCGTTTTGCCTATGAATGGTGTGATCATCAGGGCAACTGGTTCCGTTCTTACGGCAATGAAAACTGGGAATTCGCAGCAAATGGTCTGATGGCAAAACGCTATGCCAGTATCAATGATCTGAAGATCAGCGCCGACCAGCGCCTGTTCCACTGGCCACAAGGCCGCCGCCCGGATGATCACCCCGGCCTCAGCGCACTGGGCTTGTAAGCCGCGTCCTGCACGATCAGCACCTCAAACCCGCATTTCAGGCCGTTTTTGACCTGAAATGCGGATCTGGGCACAGGTACCGGCTGCTCGTCGGTAGAAAGTCCGGGGCTCAGAAAACGGATGATGAGGATTTCTGCATAACACAGACACCGGCGGGATCAGAATTCCGAGAACAACACCGTTGCCCGCAGCGGAAATTACTGCCATCTGATCAGGTACTGGCGGTAACTTTCGGGGCCATATTTAAAGTACCGTTCAAGGCATTTCACGCCCCTTCCGTGTCACTTATTTGCCGGTGCAGATCACGGTGCCCGATTGCTGTCAGTGACGAACAGAGACGGGGAGCAGCAAGCAATAATCTGAAATTACATTTTTTCGTCGTGTAATGCGCCGCCGCTTAAATCCACCATACCTTTATTGATTTCCTTGAACCGCAACAATTTTCCACCCCATTCGCTCATATATTTTTTTGCATCGGCTTCCTGAGAAAAACTGGCGATGGTCGGCCCCATAGAACCCTGACGCTTACTGTCAACGACGTAATAGCCGTTTGACGGGTCCATCCAGTATTCACGCGGATTATCCCAGTTAGCTTTGCCCATATCCTGCACATACATGCTTTCGATTTTGCGTACTTGTTCCGGCGCGAGAACCGCATGAAAAAACTCGATGGTGTCGCAAAAGAAGCTAACTTCTTTTTCTCCCTCGTACTTAATCTGGGCTTTTGGTCCCGGGTAATCCGCCAGCGTCATACCGTCCAGACTGCAGATCTCTTTTTCTGTAATTTCTTTAGCAGCCGCTTGTCTGGCCGCCTTATCTTCGTCACAAGCACTTAAACTCAGAACTCCGGTCAATGCGAATGCCGCAAGGATGTAAGAGCCAAAAACTTCTTTTTTTTTGAATTTCACGATTTAAATCTCCATTGTGCCAGCCATACAGGAAGAACTATCCACTGCAGCATCACCAGAACCATTACCCAGGGCTTTGCCAGCAGTGGAGGAATAATGCTGCTGAAGCCATAAGTAGTACGGATATCATCCAGCGAAAAAATGTTAATAATCCGGAACACATCAGTCGGATTCAGTAACAGCAGATAAGCAAAGATATCTGCCCCGTAATGCCCGCTCGTGGTGACCAGCGCACCAAGCAGCAACAAATCAAAAACAAGAACGAAGAAAAACCACAAGGCGATGGCTAGCCCGGATGCGCGGGTACGCTCTCTGGTCACCACAGAAAGCAAAACTGCCATACTTAAAAAAGCCAGCCCCAGAAGCGCAGAACTACCCATAAATGATAAGTAAGCGCTCAAGCCCGACCAGCCAAACTGCTGTAGCATCAGTAACGCGACAAGTGAAAAACCCAGTGTCAGAGAAACTGTCAGTGTCGCCGCCAACCCCAGATATTTGCCGAGCAGAATTTCAAATCGTGTCACCGGCAAAGCACACAGTAAGTCCAGTGAGCCTCTTTCTCGTTCGCCAACGATGGTGTCGAAACCAAGCAGCAGTGAAATCAAAGGAATCAGATAGATCACCAGACTGACCAGACTGGTGATCGTGATTTCAATGGACTTCATGCCGACCTGCCCCTGCTGCGCACCACCAAAGTAAGTGATCACCAGAGAAAATACGGTAAATACCAGCGCAACCACCAGTACCCAGCGATTTCTTAAGCGGTCACGAAATTCTTTACCGGCCAGCGTGAATACCTGCATCCATTCCATCATGGTTTCCTAATCTGATATTCCGAAAAAAACTTCTTCCAGTGTCGCTTCCTGCAAATGAACATCCTGCACCAGACCCGGAATTTCCATCATTTTTTCCAGCACCTGCATTTTGTATGAACGCGGGCAATGCACTTGCAATCCGTCGGCAGTGATCCGAGTACTGACGCCGCGATTGGAAAAAACACTGAGCTGAGCTTCCAGCTTGCTGATATTGTGTGCAGCAATGACTACCCGCATAGTTAAAGGCAGGTGGGCTTTTTTTCGTAACTGATCAATACTGCCGATTGCCTGTATTTGTCCGGCAGCCATAATCGCCAGTCTGTCCACCCGCTCCTGTAACTCAGCCAGAATGTGTGAGGTGATCATGATCGTCACGCCGCGCTGCTTTAGTGTGTTGAGCACTGTATAGAAGTCACGTATCGCCTGCGGATCCAGTCCATTGGTAGGCTCATCCAGAAAAAGTACTTCGGGCTGCCCGAGCAATGCCTGAGCGAAACCGAGTCGCTGACGCATCCCTTTCGAATACTCGCGGACTGGCTTGCTGCCCGCGTGCTCCAACCCCACTTCGGTCAGCTTTTCGAGACAATGATTGCGGCTATCCGGCCCGTTCATACCTTTCAGTTTTGCAAAGAACTGCAAGGTTTCCAGACCATTTAAGTTATCGTATAAAACCACATTTTCGGGCAGATAGCCGATCTGACGCCGTACCTGCCGGAAATGGCGACCCTGTACCGATTTACCATTAATCAGTAACTCCCCTGAACTGGGAACAATCAACCCAAGCAACATTTTAAACAGCGTGCTTTTTCCGGCACCGTTGTGACCGATCAGGCCAAATATCTCGCCAGGATGCACCGATAAATTCACGTTCTTTACCGCGCTCAGATCGCCATACTGCTTACTAACGTCGCGCACTTGTATCACGCTGACGTTTTCACTCTGGGGCGCTGAATCTGCCAACAGCGCGCAAACTTCCTTCGTTTCCATGTTCATCGTTCTACATTCCCGGATAATGCATTCCAAACCAAAGGCCAATATTGTTATTGCCGGGGTGCATACGCGGATGCGGGTCCACAACACTGGGAACACGCAAAACCGGAAATTGCTGTGAAACACCACGCAATACCTGCACCGCAGGACTTCCCGCCAGCAACTGAGAGCTCGGATAGCGCCAGTTCATTCTGTCAACCAGATCATTTGCCTCGTATGCCAAATCGCCGCGCTGATCACCATTACGATCCCAGCCGACATAGTTACTCCAGTAATTTCCTGTGCGCACGCCCCATATTTCATCTTTTGCGCCGACATAGCGGACTTGCTCGCGATTTGCGACGAAGTCGTTACCCTCTACCTGGTTATAATTAGAACCCGCAGACAAATGCACACCAACACGGTTGTCAACCACAAGATTATTTTTCAGCGTGACATAACCAACATCGTAAATAAACAAACCCCGGTTATTGCCCGCAATAATATTATTTTCGATCACAGAATCCTGAATGGTACGCAGCATGATGCCGTGATCTGAATTGCCCCAGGTGCGGTTATTTCTGACGATCTGATCGCGTGTCTCCATCAGCGCCAATCCGCCGCGGTTATAGTAACTGTCATTGTCTTCCCACACGTTATAGTAGGAATTCATGTAATGACTGCCGTACCGGCTGTGATGCAATTTATTCCCTTTAAAAAGCGCATGATGTGAGACATCAACATATAAAGCATCGCGCACAAAACTAATATGGTTATTGATAATTTTCGCGCCATTGGTGTTATATAACTGAACACCGTTTCCGCGCTGAGAAGAATTGTAGTCACGCTTTCCTGTAATGATATTAGCTTCGATCAACACATCATTTGACTTCTCTATCCATAAACCAAACAGGTTATATGTCAGATCACTGTTCCGGACAACAGCACGGTGTGCCCCCGGATATATATAAATTCCCGCATTCTGATCTTTTAAGCTGTCACCGGAATCACGCACGATTAATCCCTCCAGAACAACATCGGGCGCTGTTACCCGAATGGTATCGCCACGCATACCGCCACTCAGCGTGGGTCTTCGCAGACCACGCAAGGTCAGTCGTTTATTAATCAGAAAATTTCCGACATAAACACCACGTTCAATCTCCAGCACATCTCCTTCCTGCGCCTCGGAAATCGCATCCTGCAATGAGCTTCCTGCTTTCACTAATACTGTCTTGGCATGAGTAATGGCCGCGGTGCTCCCCCAAAACACAAACAGCAGTAGCACATACCATCTTTTCAGAGAAATTCTCATACGTTCAGATCGGCAAAAAATTTGAGTATTAAGAACAAGCCTGCACCGATAATCAGATTTTTAAAACAGACATAACTGAACATATCCATCAGGCTGGCGTAACGGTATTGTGTGCGCCACCAGGGACCTTCTTTGACATAACGCTGGCTCAGCATACGCAGCACAAGCTCATACATGCTCCAGCCGAACCACAATGCAATGATCACCCCTGACTCCAGCCTTCCCATTGCCGCAAAAATCCATGCCAGACTCACGCCACCGGCAACAACGAATCCAGTCAATTGCCAGATTTTATTTTTTTGCCAGGCAGTGCGTTGCCATGGCCACAGATGATGCTTCAGCTCCTGCATCAGCCACACCCATCCGCGAGACTGAGTTAAGTGTGCCGGATAAACAGGTTCGCTTGCCATACGCGGATCAGGGCCAGCCTTCGGCACATTCCTGATTTCTTGTATCGGAATGAAATAGCCATCTTTTCCGATCGGTGTCATTCTGAGGCCCGCTTTCTCGCGTTGCTTCCGCTCTTTCGCCAAAGGCGGGCAAGCATGTGGTTCGGTGTACAGAACCATACAATCGAGGCAATGCAGGCATTCACGATGATCAATACGGCCATTCTTATCAATTGCCAGTGAACCGCAGCCAACTGCACAGGCCTTACAGGAGTTGCAGTCCTGCTTACGTTTCAGACCAAACCAGCGAAATGTGCTGGGAATGGCAAGCGCTGCGCCCAGAGGACAAATGTACTTACAATAAGGCCGCTCGATAAACAACGAAACAGCAAGCAATACGCATACGAACAAACCATAAGGCCATGCACGATGTGTGATACCGACCAGAAAGGTGGTCTTAAAGGGTTCAACCTCCGCCAATACTTCGGCAAGCCCCATGGAGAACAGGGAAACCGATAACAGTCCAAGAAATATCGCGTATTTCAGCCACTTCAATTTTTCATGAACAGCATGCGGAACATGCGACTGAAAACGCTTCAGACCGATTTTTCCAGCCACCTTATACAGTGCCTCAGAGAGTGATCCAAACGGGCAAAGCCATCCGCAGAACAAGCCTCGTCCGTACAGAAAAACGGTCAGAATAATAAAAATCCAGAATACGAAAATAAACGGATCACTCAGGAACAGTGACCACGTCCACTGGAACAAAATGGAATGAAACCAGGTCAGCACCTGTGTAATGGAAGGTTGCGCCATTGCACCGAAGCCCACAAAACCAATACTCAATACCCACGCGCTGTATTTAAAGAGATTGACCGGCCATTTATTCTTAAGAGTGGAACGACGAGTCAGTTTTTCACGGAAGGCATAGGCAACTGTCACTGACGTCAGTAACAGAACAAACAGAGCGATAGACAGTGCACGACTTTTCCAGATACCTATCCATGCAGCATCGGCCGTATCAGCCTGAGGCCGCCCTCCAATAAGCAATTCATCTGCCAGCCACAAAGTTTGCTCAAAATTAGCAAAACTTTTTGTGCCGGTTGCACGATCAATCCGATTACCGAGAAAAGCAAGAGTCCATGGATATGCTGGTGAAAACGCCTGAGAACGAATGATGAAAATCGCGGATTCATTGTATGCGGGTGCACCCTGTGCCTTTACACCATATAAGTTCACGTAATCTAAATCACGGAATGTAAAAGAATCAGCGCCCTGCTTTACCCGTATCCGGTCATACATACCACCGCGCACAAAGCCTGACCCTTTAAAAGATTCATTCCCATTGCTGCGTATAATAAAAATCGCATGTTCACCTTCCTTCAGATGCGCACGCAAATTCTGGTAATTATCTTCCCCCAGCAGACTGATACCAACGTCCGGATGATTCAGATCTCCGAACCACATTTCAATAAATGGCGTATCTGATTTAGGAAGACCTACCTGCTCCGTATGCACCAGAATTTTCTTTATACTGCCCAGGCTAGCAAGCTCGTTCCAGCTATATTTCTTATTTTTTATCTTGTAATCCGGTTGCAATCTCACCGTAGGTGCCAGAATCCCAACCTGCTTCGCCACCGCCGTTCCGGCAGCCATCATGACCTGATTCTGCACAATCACTGTCACGGTTGCACCGGAAATTGCATCGACTCCGAGTATCCCTTCTGCTGGACGACTTGGACCAACTTCGATCTTGTCGGCAACGGATCTTCCTATGTATTGCTGATTGAATTTCAGTAAAGCAGACTCAGGAATACCCAGTAATAAAATTGGCTCGGAATGCTTTAGCACTTTGATTCCGACAAATTTTCCCTGTATATCCATACCAATCAGGGTAACGACAGGCTTACCGGAATACGCTGGCGTGTCAGTAATATCGGTGGACAACATCACATAGCCGATCAGTTTTTTTTGTCCGCCTTGTTCGCTGTATGCTTCAACATATGGGGGATTTCCTAGGCGCTCTGAGAACGATGCCGCATCAGGAAATACTTCTCCGCACGGCACCAGCGCGCACATGTCTTTTGCTGTTTTCAGATTTTCGGGCAGTACTGCTTCATACGCACCTGTACTGGCATAGCTGAATGCAGGCATGAGCCCGTATATCATCAGACAGGAAATTATTTGCATACACATTGCCATCCATCCGGATGACCTGCCGGACACGCCACTCATACACCTGAAAACCATACTCATTTCCTCACGAATTCAATCTTCAGACAATCCGCTATACCACCGATATACTGCGGAAAACTTCAGCCGTACGCAGATTCGTTTTCACGACGCTGGTCTGCAGAATGCTTACGTTTTTATACGTGGAACCGTTTGATATAAACGAAGCTCCGTTTTTTCATTAAAACTTATCAAAGAACATTTCACTACTTTTCTAAAATCTTGAATTAACCTGAATTTTTAAATTTCGCTGATTTGATGTGCTTTAAAATAAAAAAGGTAGCGCCCGACCTAGGTCAAACGCCACCTGAGCTACAACTACCGGTTAAGCTTCAACGATCATGCGTGTACGCATCTCCAGATGCAGTGCATGACAGAAATGGGTGCAATAACACCAGAACACACCCGGTTTATCAGCAATAAAGCTAACCGAGGCGGTTTCTTGTGGATTGACAATGAAATTAATATTGTATTTAGGAATAGCGAAGCCGTGAGTCAGATCTTCGATCTTGTCCAGATTTGTTAAAATCAGCGTAACTTCATCACCTTTCTTCAGTTTGAATTCACGCATACTGAATGCCGGTGCCAAAGATGTCAGCTTGACTGTCACCTTTTTACCGTTTCTGACCACACCGGAATCTTTGGCATCTTTTACTGCTAACGGAAATTCATCCAGATCGTACACTTGCTTCGGACGTACCAGATCGCGTTTAAAAATGATGAAATCATGCGGCTCACCACGTACAGGGTGATCTGCCATCAGAACCATTTTCTCGCCGGAAATATCGATTAACTGCTCATTCTCCGGATGTAAAGGTCCAACCGGCAGGAAGCGGTCTTTCGAAAATTTGCAACCTACAGCCAGATATTTACCATCCGCTGCCTTTGTCTCAGATTGCGATGCATTTAAGTGGCCTGGCTGATACTGAACATCGAGCCTGTCAACCACGTACTTCGCTGTTTTATCTCCACTGTGGAATTTAATCGCTTCAGCCACATTCCATTTCACAATCTGCGAATCCAGGAATAAAGTCGTAAAAGCATTTCCACGGCCATCAAACGCTGTATGCAAAGGGCCCAGTCCTAGCTCTACTTCAGCGACAATCGCACCGTCGATTTTTTCCAGTTTTCCATCAAACCAGTCCAGCACTCTGGACAGCTCAATCACCGTAGCCGTTGGTGACAACTTACCAGCACAAATGAAATATTTTCCGTCCGGGCTGGCATTAACACCATGCGGGTTTTTAGGTACGCTGACATATGCTGTTAATGCAGTTTTTGCATCTTTGTTCGCAGCATGAGTTCCGTCAACGACAGGTACTTTTGAATCGCCGATTGTCTTGAATTTTCCGGCTTTAACCGCCTCTTCAATACGCGCAACGTTAAAAAACAAGCAGGCATCACGTTCGGCTGACATCATATCTTCATAATGCACGCCCATTTCAGTATTGTACTGATTGGTTGCTGCCAGCTTACCATCGTATGAAGTCGCGACCAGATCACAATTACCATCAATCAGCACCTGCCAGCGAACTTCCATTGTTTCTGCATCCACACAAGAGAACAGTGAACGATACTGGCTACTGTCATCTGTACCGACATTTGGCAATGGCACAGAGAACTCACCACCACAAAAAACACGGGTGGTATAGTTAATTTTCTGGTCAACCGGATCGCGTTTATCCGGGAAAATTCCGTGAAAACCCTGCACATTAGGCAACTCAGTAATTTTGTCACAAATAAAATAATCGAGTCGGATACGTGCAATTCTTGAATTAATTTTGTCATTGATGAACGCATAGCGCCCATCATAATTCCCGTCTTTATAAGAGGCATGGGTGTGATGAGTGTCGGCAACAGTATATTTCAAGCTACCGTCAGGTTTGGTTCCCATCACTTTCTTAGATTCGTTTGTGATACCCCAGCCAACCAAAGCATCAGGTACGAAACAAGGAATACGTAAAATTTCTCTTCCGGACGGGATGCCCAGAACACGCATATCACCTGTGTGGCCGCCACTCCATAAACCATAGTATTCGTCCAGCTCACCCGGCTTTAAATGCGCAGGATTCGAACTTCCCTGTGCATGCGCACTGGCCGATCCTGCTGCCGAAGCTGCCATGGAAGAGGGTTTTTCAGAGCAGGCAACCAGACCACCAAGGCTCGCTATTGCAGCAGTATTCAGAAAACTACGACGACTCGTCAATGCTGTACTACCACTTTTTAATTTTTTATCTTCGCTCATTACTAACCTCTCATGTCAACAGTACGAATACCCACTTAAAAATCGGAAAACAAGTTGAAATCCATGTATTTCAAAGACGAATCTAATTCCCGTTTTTAGCCGTAAATGCCCGGCACTCAAAATGATATTTTCAAAAAAAAATTCCTGATATCAGGTTTTATTTGTATTTTTCAGAAAATGACTTTTGTGAGAATTGATGAATGCATTCCGAATCATGCTACTGACATGCATTAAAAATAATTGACGCGAGTCAAGAAAATACATACGCGGTTCAATTTGTTATTTCAGGTTGATTTACTACAAGCCTGATATTGGTTGAAAATTCTCCATACGCATTTAATGTATCTTTTCAAGTATTCAGACCGATATCCGGTACACGCTATTTCGCCATAATGAGGATTTAAAAATGAAAAAAACGACGCTAATCTTAGGCTTACTCATCGCTGCAGTGTCTTTGAGTGCCTGTAACAAATCTGCTGAAAATACAACCACCAAAGAATCCAGTCCGTCTGCCAGCAGCACAACCCCTGCCAGCCCGGCAACACCGACAGTTGCTGAAAATCCGGTGGGGAAAAAAGTCTACGGTTCAACTTGCTCTATGTGCCATGCGGCGAACGTTGCCGGCGCACCGAAACCCGGTGATAAAGCAGATTGGGCTCCCCGAATTCAACAAGGTATGGATGTTTTGTATAAACATGCATTAGAAGGTTTTACCGGCGCAAAAGGACAAATGCCAGCACGCGGCGGTGCGGCAGCACTCAGCGATGATGAAGTTAAAGCCGGTGTGGACTTCATGGTGAATCAGTCACGTTAATCAATTTTGTGAGGATTCTGTAATGCGACAACACCCTGCTTCAGCAAGCCGTAACGATCCCTACTTTCAACAACGGCGTCGTCTGGTGTTGTCGTTGCCTGCGTTCGTCTGTGGCGTCGCCATTGCTGCGCCTCCGGTTCAAAGCGATATCCTGCGGATCGCTAAGAACATGATGGGTACACAACTGGAAATCTGCTTGCAGGGACGCGATCCTGCTGCATTGAAATTGGCAGCAAATGCCGCGATGCAGGAGATGGACAGACTTTCACAAATGATGAGCCGTTTTCATCCGACATCCGTGGTCAATGCCCTGCACTACGCGTCAGGTCTGCGTCCGATTCCGGTACCTCCGGAGTTGTTCAGCGTGTTACGCATGGCGAAAGAACGCTCACAGCAAAGTCATGGTGCTTTCGATCCGACTGTCGGCGCATATCAGGGTTGGCATTTTGACGGCACGCACAACCAGAGCCCAGCCTCATCTGAGCTGGCACAACAACGTCAGCTCGTTGACGCACAGCATTTGATTCTGGACCAGGAGCACGGGACAGCCTTTTTGCAGCAAAGAGGTATGCGTTTGGATTTAGGCGGCATCGCCAAACTTCCTATTTTGCAAGCCGGTTTACGGGTCATAGAAAGTATGGGAATTGAGCATGCCATGCTGAACGGTGGCGGAGATGTTTTTGTTAAAGGACAGCTGAATCAACACCCATGGCGTATAGGACTACGTGATCCGCGCCAGCCGGAACGCCTTCTTGGTCAAATAGAACTCAGTGACGGCATTGTTGCTGCATCGGGCGATTACGAACGCTATTTCTTTGAGCAGGGGCAGCGTCAGCACCATATTCTGAATCCGGGCACTGGATTGCCAACCCGTGGTCCGCATGGTCTGGCTCTGGTAGTTCGTCATACGCCTTCCAGTCTGAAGGATATAAATGGCCTTGGTGCAGCGATTATGGTGACAGGCAGCGCACGCGGTCGCCAGATGCTGGCAAACCTTCCGCATATAGACGCATTCATTGTCAATCATGATCAGTCGCTTTGGTTCTCAGAAGGCATGAAAAATCGCCTGCATAGCTTAGCCACATAACTGCTCTCGTATCTCTTCCATTTCCAATGGCAAACACAAGGTTGCCTGTTTACGGCCCGAAACAGAAAAACTGATTCCGTCAGGGTGTTTCCGGTTCTTGTTTACTAAGATGCAAGCCCGCAAATTGGCGAAAAGATCCTTGATCGGAATGTACCAGGCAGTAATGCCTTTGCAATTTATCCAAAGCGATCTGACGACGATTCGGCTCAGCGCCGAATCTTCTGCTTCAGAATTTCACCGGCAGCGCGTAAGCCGGACTGATAAGCGCCATGTACGGTCTGATAATATTTTTTTTCAGTAGCTTCACCGGCAAAAAATACTTTTCCCGCTACGTTACGCGCCAGATCATCGCGTTGTGCCGGTGTGGAACCGACTGCATTAAAAGAATACGAACCGCGTGCAAACGGATCTGAATTCCAGCGGGTGATCACCGCATCCAGCGGCATGGCAATGGGTTTACCGAACATGGTGCTGAGCGTGGAGACTGCACTCCGGATGATTTTCTCATCGCTCCATGCTTCAATCCGGCTGCCAAACTCTGCAGCATTAAAGCCCATCAGCACAGGCTTACCGGTAGGACGCGCAAAGCTGACCCACTCCACCCATTCACCGGCATGACCGGTGCGTGGTAAATGATTCAGCCAGTCCAGATTTTTATTCCAGAAAGTTTCAGGGAACAGCAGGCAGCATTTGTTCAGTACGCCAAAACCGAGCTGACCGATAGCCGCCTGTTTTTGCAGTGGCAATGCGGGCGTGAATTGCACATTACCTGCCTTCAGCACACCGAGCGGCAAAGTCACAATCACCGAGCTTGCGGTAAATACTCCCTGTGTGGTTTCAATACTGACGCCCTCTTTTTCACCATAATGTATTGCGGTGACCTCGTGACGCAAACGAATATCCAGATCTTCTGCCAGTGCGTTGGTAATGACTCGATATCCATCCGGGAAAAGCACTTCGTCGCCGGTATAAGAACTGCCATCATCAAACCATAAGCGTGATAACTGGTCAGCCGAGCCGCTGTAATCGTGCTCAAAATTTGAGTTCAGTGTGAAATCAATGATGCGCTGTTCCAGTGCTGAGCGTGTTTCATAATCCGTTTCTGCATACACCAGCTTACGCAATGATGAATCCGGGCCACGGCGGCTTTGCTCAGCAATAGCTTGATTCACTTCTTTACGGATGCTGTCGATTTTCTTTTCATCGCGGCTGTTCAGCGCAGAACCATCACCATTGTACAGTTCCGCTTTTTCATATTCCGTCGTTACGGTACGTGCACCGATTTTACGAGCCAGTTTTGCAATCGGATTGGCAGGTCCGGCACCGTGTATCCACGATGCACCAATGTCCAGCGCCGGACCGCGCCAGTTGGCATAGGTATGAATACGGCCACCGGTACGGTCGCGGGCTTCCAGTACGATGACGTCAATACCTGCGTCGCGTAACTGCTTTGCGGCGGCCAGACCGGCAATCCCGGCACCGATGACCAGCACCTGCGCTGACTTTTTTTGCCCGCCAGGAAATGCTGCGAGTGCGCTCAGAGACAGTAAAGGCGATAAACCGGCTCCGGCTTTTAAGATGGTTCTGCGTTTCATACAGGTCTCCTGTTCAGACGACTATTTGTGACTCAGCACTTCACCGGCTGCAAATCGCGCGTAGTTTATCGGCTGACAGGATGATTGAAAACAGAATTACGCCGGACTGCAGCATCGGGCAGGATTCAAACTCTTCGTCGGCACAGTCCGCTTGCCATTACAAACAGTCTGCGTCTTTGCTGCTTTACCGAATCAATATCCGACGTATTTTCTGAAGTTCGGCCCTGGCCTCGCTGTGCAGAGAATATCCGGAGAAATGGTAAAGAATTGACAGAGATGTATACGGAAAAGGAAGAAAAAAGCCCCGCTGCTTGCGCAGAAGGGCTTTTTGCAGATAGCGGTAATACCTTTACTGGAAGAACAATTTCTTTCTTTCCATTTCCTGCGATTTTTGTTTGACTTGCTCCAGCTTATCAGCACCGGACAAAATAGTACCGTCGGCAAATACAAAGGATGGCGTTGGCAGGTTTTCGCCGGTCAGCAGGTTCAGGTCAGCGGTTTCGTAGCGTGCCAGTTCCTGACGGTCACATTGGGCATCAAACATTTTGATGTCCGGCAGCGGCTTGGTAGCGACTTGTTTACGCCATTCGGCAACTTTGTCTTTCGCGCAGTAGACCCGGTTTACATAAGGATAATCTTTCATCGGATTAACGCCGAAGGTGACGTTAACGCGGAACGATAGTCCGCTTTCCACCAGTTTCGGATCCAGCGCTGCTGAATACGGGCAAGACGGACTACTGATCAGTACAAAAGTCGGTTTTTTACTGCCGACTTTCGGCAAATCATCCAGATGCAGATGCGGGAGAATCTGCGCCAGATACGGTAAGGCATCCGCACCGTTGCGATAGCCTTTATCTTTATCGTAAACAATCAGCGCATCCGGATTCTTTTTAAACATACCGGTGCGTGTGATAAAGCCAGCGCCGTTCGGCAAAAACAACACGATCGCGCGGGACTCGAAAAGATAACCTTTGTTCTTCATCCATTTTTCAAATTCCGCCGGGTTTTTATCCATATTCGGCGCAATGTGACGGAATGCGAACAAACCCGGAATGGCCGAAACTGTCCACGCTTCATCCACATCGGTCGTCTTCACATAGGAAGACCATTCAATCTGCGGCAAATTATTATTCGCCTGCAAATTAGCGACCAGTGCGGTGTAACCATCGACCGCTTTGCGCAGATCACGGTCCAGGTTTTGTGCGAATGCGCCGCCGGCCAGCAAAGCGGTTGCGGCGATTCCCAGGATGGTTTTTTTCATCATTGCTCTGCCAGTACGTTGCCGGCTTTGTCAACGATCTGCAGTTTCATCAGTTCACCACTGATCGTTTTTTCACCGATTTTGGTGTCGCCTGCGAAGAAGTAAGCTACAACTTCGAAGCTGTTATATTTTGTTCTCAAACCTTCAATTTTGCGCGCGAGTTCTTCATTGTCGATTTTAAATTTACGGAAACCTTCGCCGTTCGCAAATGTGAACCGGTATTCGTTTGTACCGTCGGTGAAGAACTGAGTTGCACCATCGTAAGGTACCGACTTACACAGAAAAGATTTCGATTCAAAATCGTATTTATCCAGATCAGAGGAACTGCCGACCGCGATTTTGTAGTATTTCGATTGCTTTGCTTTTTCAACTGCAGCATCAATTTGTGGTTTTAACGCTGCCAGTACGTCGCGGCGTTTGAATTCGTCCTGCTCATAGACATATTTTTGCGGTTCCAGAATGGCGGCAACTTTTTCGTATTCAACTGGTGCTGTTGACGCAGCGTAATACGCAAACATCAGCTGTTTGCCGTCAGTCAGTTTTTGATAATTGCTGAACGGTACGGATTTATCCGCCTTTGGTGCTGCAGAAGCTGGCTTTGCCTTTTGTTCCGGTGCTGCAGCACTGGCTGCTTGCACCTGAGGCTGTGCTGCCGAATCGACAGAGGAAGCGCTTGTTTCTTGTTTTTTCGAGCAGGCTGCCAGCATGACAGCAGCGATCGCAACGCACATCAGTTTCTGATTCATCCGTTTCTCCGTGCAGATTTTTGATTGACCGGACTATGCTATGCGGGCGGCAAATGACAAGCTATGGAACATCTGTTCTATGGACAGTAAAGACTATTTCGGTTATTGCGTGTGGCTAACCTGTATCCTGAATATACGAACAACAAACAAAAACCCCCTCTGCGACGAGGGGGAAATACCACAAGTGCCACAACAGTGATGATCAGCAAGGCATTTCTGCGCCTTTGCGGGAATAGAACCACCAGGTAATGACGAGGCAGGTAATATAGAAGCCGACGAAGGTGTACAAAGCCATGTCCGGGCTACCGGTCATTTTGATGGATGTACCGAAACTTTGCGGGATGAAGAAACCACCGTAAGCACCAATCGCGCCGGAGAAACCCAGAACTGCAGCAGATTCTTTCGAAGCTTCCTGACGTGCCTGTACCATCGCCTGCTGTCCCTGACCTTCAGCAGCACGTTCTTTCATTTGCTGGAAAATGATCGGAATCATGCAGAAAGTTGAACCGTTACCAAGACCTGTCAGAATGAACATCCCAAGGAAGGATGCCAGGAAAATCGTGAAATCATGACTGTGAAGCGCAGGCACAATGCCTGCCACGATGACTGCGCTCATTGCTGCAAAAACCCAGAAGGTTAAGCGTGCGCCGCCGATTTTGTCGGAAATAATACCGCCGATAGGTCGCACCAGTGCACCAGCCAAAGGGCCGAGGAAGGCAAACTTCGCGACATCAATTTCAGGGAACTGCGATTTGATCAGCATCGCAAAACCGGCGGAAAAACCGATGAAAGAACCAAAGGTACCGATGTACAGCCAGCACATCAGCCAGTTGTGTTTGCGTTTGAAAATCACAGCCTGATCTGCAAATGATGCTTTGGCAGATTCAATATCGTTCATGAACAGCCACGAAGCGATGGTGGCAATCACAATCGGGATCACCCAGATAAAGCCTGCATTCGCCAGCCAGAACGTTGCTGTCTGATGGGTTTTCGGATTCAGAAATTCAAAGCCGCTGCCGGAAATACTGGCACCGAACACTGCGCCGGAAATCACCATCGGTGTGAGGAACTGCACAACGGAAACACCCAGATTACCGATACCGGCATTCATCCCTGTCGCGTAACCTTTGCGGGCTTTCGGGAAAAAGAAGCTGATATTCGCCATACTGGAACTGAAGTTGCCGCCGCCAAGACCGCACAGCAGCGCCAGCACCAGTAAAGTGGTGTAGCTGGTGGTCGGATCTTTCAGTGCCATACCCATACCAATAGCCGGAATCAGCAAACTGGCGGTAGAGATCGTTGTCCAGCGGCGGCCACCGAACACCGGCACCAGAAACGAGTAAAAAATGCGCAGTGTGGCACCTGACAAAGCGGGCAGCGCTGTCAGAAAAAATAACTGATCTTTGCTGAACTGAAAACCTGCTTTGTCCAGATTGGCAGCGACCACGCTCCACAGCATCCAGACAGAAAATGACAGCATCAGACAAGGGATGGAAATCCACAGATTGCGGTTCGCAACTTGTTTGCCGGTGCGCTGCCAGAATTCGGCGTGCTCCGGTTCCCAGTGGGTTATTGTGCGGCTCATGTTAACTCCTGATTAATAAAATTACGCTTTAGCCAGTGCTGCTTGTGCAGACAGCATGGATTCGCGACGGAACTGATAATGCATCCCCACCAGCGACACACAAACGGTGCCGTACAACAGCATGAAGCAGGAACTGCGCACGCCGGTCAGATCCAGCGCTGCACCAAAGATGATTGGCAGAATGAAGCCACCCAAACCACCGGCCAGACCAACGATGCCGGATACCGCGCCGATATTGCTGGAATACTCATCCGAGATAAATTTGAAGACCGAGGCTTTACCAACCGCCATCGCAATACCGACGGTAAACATCAGGGCGGTGAAGGCTTCTACGCCGATACCGATATGGAAGGTTTGCGGGCCTTTAACGGTGATCACGGTGAAATCGGTTTGCGGATACGACAGCAGGAAGAATGCGACCCAGCATACCCACATCACCCACCATGTCACTTTGTAAGCACCGTAACGGTCAGACAACCAGCCACCGAGCGCGCGCAGCACACCACCGGGTAAGGAGAAGCAAGCAGCCAGCAGCGCCGCATGTTTCATATCCAGACCGTATTCGGTGACGTAGTACTTCACCATCCACAAGCTCAGACCAACGTAACCGCCAAACACCACGGAGTAATACTGGCAGTAACGCAGCACGCGTGAGTCTTTCAGCATGGCCAGTTGCTGACCGAGACTTTCTTTCGAAGTCACCTGATGGGAAGGATCAGATGCAGAAAAAATCCAGAACAGAATTGCCGTACCCAGCATCAGCGCCGCGTAGACTTTTGGCACCATCATCCAGCCAGCGCTGGCGATAATGACCGGCGCAACGAATTTATTGACGGCTGCACCGGAGTTACCGGCACCGAACACTCCCATCGCCAGACCTTTACGTTCCGGTTTGAACCAGCGTGCAACATACGGTGTACCTACCGAGAAAGAGCCGCCGGCCAGACCGACAAACAAACCCAGCACCAGGAAGTGCCAGTATTCGGTGGCGTAGCTGATCATGTAAATCGGAACGACGGTACTCAGCATGAGGATAAACAGCACGATGCGGCCGCCGAAACGGTCGGTCCAGATACCGAGCGGTACCCGCACCAGCGAACCGGTCAGCACCGGCATGGCAGTCAGCAAACCGAACTGGGTTTCATTTAATTGCAGCGCGGTTTTGATCGGAATACCGACCACACCGAACATCATCCAGATGGTGAAACAGACGGTGAATGCCAGCGTACTGCTGCCGAGCACAAAGTATTTTTTTGATTCTGCAACGGGTGCAGAGGGTGGCACAGATGTAGCCATTTTTTCTCTCACTTATTCTGTTAGTGGCACTATCAGATTCTAGAGAGCGGCACAATTTTGCCTATTCACCGGAAGACCAGCCGGCGCTAGTTATATTGCGGCCTGCGCTAGTCCTTTTGAACTAGCAGGCTGTCAGTCAGACCATGGCATGGCGACGGAAGGACAGAACATCGGGCTGATGAAGGCAGCGGCTGATGCGACACTTCCGGTGATGGCAGATCATTGGTGGCTGATCATTAGTGACTGAATAAAAGCACGGAAAAAGTCGCAGTTCGGGTTGTGATTCAGGTTGCGATTTGGTTTGAGTTCCGGATCGCCGTTCAGGTAGCCATTCAGAGCAAACAGTGAAGCTTAAAAAGTTAAGCGTAAAAAATTCAAAGTAAAAACCAAGAGCTACAGGCATTCATTGTGCAGGTATCCGCATCAGGCAAATTCGCTCCGCCAGCTTTTCTGCCGACGACCAGCCAAGTGCTATGCAGAACACCGCATTTCGCACCATTTCAGTGCAATCTCAACAACAAATGAAGGTCTCCGGCAAATGTTTCCGGAGATGTTACTGACTGTTGCAATCCGGCGGTCAAAAAGCCCTGAAAACAAGCATTCCGATGCAAGCGTTGTGTATTTCAGCAACAGCTAAATGTGAAGTAAACAGCAATTTTTTCGTAAGAATTATTTAAATCAATGACCGGATAACAAGGTTTTGAACGGAAACGTGGTTAAGGTAACCATGTTTCTGAGCAATCGCTACAATGTTTAACAAATATTCTTAAATCGTAACGATTGTTACAGTCTACACTTGCGTTGTAGTTTTTATTTTTGAGGGCAAACCCGTTGAAAATCGGGGACGCAAAGCTTCCGGCCTAAAGCACATGATGCAATGGTAGCGGGGTTGCCAGTCTGTAAGACTGTACAGGCTGACTGCGTGGTCCTCGCCCCAACTCTGGAGCGTACCATGACAATTTCTTCTTATTTGCAGCCTAAGACTTTTTCTGCAAGTACTATCACACTGGCCACGATCACTGCGATCGGGCTGGCAGGCTGTGGTGGCAGCAGCACACCAACAGCACAACAATCCAATAACACCACTGCTGCAGGTATTGCAACCGCAACAACTTCCTTTACAGTACAGGTTCCTGCTGAAACGACCGTACCGGCTGAAGCGCAAGCGCTGACAGCGGCACCGACTTTCCACGTTGCCCCGGTTTTGCTGAATGAGCCGTCCGACGCAGACCAGTTGCGTCCGGGTGCTTCCGCATCCATGCCGGCACATACCCAGAGTATTTCTGCTGCACTGCAAAGCGTTTCCACCCGTGGCCTGACCGTATCGCAGATTGCACGCAAAGAATTCGTACAGACCGGCAGTGCCAGCGCGGCGCGCTTCCAGCCAGCCGCCGGTATCACTGCGGCGGTTACGACCTACACACCGGCACAAGTCCGCGCAGCCTATAACCTGCCTGCCCTGCCAGCCAGCTTCACTGGCTTAACTGCTGCACAGTTAGCGCAGTTCGGTGCCGGTCAGACGATTTACATCGTTGATGCTTACCACAACCCGAATGCCGCTGCCGAGCTGGCCGCATTCAACACCAAATTCGGCTTGCCGGGTTGCACCACGAAACAGTATGTTGTCGGCACCGCCCTGCCACTGGCTGCGCCTGCAGCAAACACATGTGAATTCGCTATCGCTTATAACACTGCGGCCGGCGGTCTGAGCAATACCGCACCAGCCTACAACTCCGGCTGGGCAACTGAAATCAGTCTGGATGTGCAATGGGCGCATGCCATTGCACCACTGGCACGTATCGTTCTGATCGAAGCACCGGATGCATCGATCAACAGTCTGGTTGGCGGTGTGAATCTGGCTAATGTGATGGGCCCGGGTGCAGTGTCGATGAGCTTTGGCGCCGCCGAAGGCACATGGACAAGCTCTGTTGATACCGCATTCGCCAACACCAAAATGACGTATCTGGCAGCCACCGGCGATAACGGTATGGCCGTCAGCTGGCCTTCTGTCTCGACTAAAGTACTGGCAGTCGGCGGTACCAGCCTGACTTACTCCGGCACTGGCACCCGCTCTGAAGCAGCATGGTCCGGTACAGGCGGCGGCATCAGCGCTTACACAGCAACACCGTCTTACCAGACCAGCGTTGTACCGGGCATGGGCACACCGGTACGCCGTACCGTGGCCGATGTGTCGATGAATGCGAATCCGAATACCGGGCAATATGTTGCCGTCATCAACCCTGGCAGCACCACCGTCAACTGGATCAGTGCAGGCGGTACAAGTATGTCCACACCACAATGGGCAGGTATCGTCGCCATGGCGAATGCTGTCCGCACCGCCTCCGGTAAAGCAGTCGTTGGTCAGACGCACAACACCCTGTACCAGACTATCTCCACCAACGCCACCAACTACGCCAAAGGTTTCCTCGATGTGACCACAGGCACCCACGGCACTTGCGGCACTTGCTCAGCAAAAACCGGCTTCGACCAGCTGACCGGTCTGGGTACACCCAATGTCACCAACCTGCTGACTTTGCTGAATGATGGCGGCACTGTCGCAGCACCTATCGTCAATGGTGCAAGTATCTCCGGCACCACCGGCACACCGCTGACCTTTACCGCATCGGTATCCGCTGTGAATCCGGTCACTTACAGCCTGACTGGCGCACCAGCCGGTATGACGATCACGACAGCAGGTGTCGTCAGCTGGAGCACACCGGTAGCAGGCACCTACTCTGTGACCGTGAAAGCCACTGACACCAAAACCGGTCTGACTGGTCAGGGCGTGTACACAGTTACCGTAACAGCCCCGCCACCACCAACCGTCACTGCAGGTACAGTCACGGGCATGGTTGGCCAGGCGCTGAGCTACACCGTGGCCTACACAGCACCAAATCCGGTGACATTCACACTGACCGGTGCACCGTCGGGCATGACCATCAGCAGCGCAGGTGTGATCAGCTGGACATCCCCTGTACTCGGCACGTTTAACGTCACTGTGACAGCCAAAGACAGCAAAACCGGCTTCACCGCCAGCGCAGTTGTCAGCGTAAAAGTCAGCGCCGTACCGGCTCCTGTCGTCACCGGTAAAACAGTCAGCACACTGGTCGGTGCAACTGTCAGCGAAACCGTTGCCGTCACTGCCTACAACCCTGTGACCTACAAACTGACTGGCGCACCAACCGGTATGAGCATCAGCACTGCAGGTGTGATCAGCTGGGTTCCTGCTGCAGCCGGTACTTATACAGTCACCGTCACCGCAACCGACAGTAAAACCGGCCTCAGCGGCAGCGCCAGCGTTGTCTTCAATGTCGCCGCCAACGGCATCACCATCAATGCACCGGCAATTACCGGCAGCGTCGGTAAAGCACTGAGCGGCAGTATCAGTATCACTGATCCGGGTGCAGCATGGGTATCGGTATCCATCTCCGGCGTACCACTGGGCATGAGCTTCTCGATGACCGGCCTGACCATCAACTCTTACTGGGGATCTCCGGTCGCTGGCACCTACTCGCTGAAAATCACTGTCACTGACTCCGCCGGTAAAACCGCCACTACAACCCAAACCATCACCATCAAGTAATTCTGGCCAAAACGAACGAGCAGATTAGCCAGCCGGGACAGGAGAAACACCTGTCCCGTTTTTTTTTTGCTTTTATTAAATTCATTGAATTTATCGGGTTCCGGCAACTGCACTGTCATTGCGAACAAACCACCGGCGCGCGGGCAAAAGACAAACCTCACTCGAAATATCCCCGGAATTTTCTCGGGAATTTTCTTGGAAATTTCCTCAAAATTTCTTCGTAGCTGACGAGACGACGCAGCGCCGGAAGCCTCCGCTACCCGCACATCCCTGTGCAGCTATCCGCATCTGCAATTTACGGACAGCCGGACTTTCTGCCGACAACCGCCGGGTTGCTGTGCTGAACACCGCATTTGGGGTGTTTTGAAGCATTCTTCAGATCAAAAACCGGTGCAGCGCAAATCAATGGCCATACAACCAGCGAAACAATGCAAACAGCCAGCAGGCAAGCATTACCATCAGTAATATGCTCGAGTATTTGTGAAACAGGCTTTTCAGCACTTTTCCGGGGCTCAGTAACATCATAATGATCTGACCACCATTTAAAGCGCTTAATGGCAATAAATTCCAGGCAGCTGCTTTTGCTGCGACCAGTGGTAAGTAGTTCAGCCAGCGATGAGTACTTATATACGATTGCGCGGACTGCAAATACTCGACACCGTTAAGCTCCGGATTCAGCGCACCGGATATAAACTCAGAAAATCCGGAAATAAATGCGTCCCACCCTTCAGACCCGGCCAGTAGCAGTGCCAGCGCAATTAAACCCAGATTCCCGGACAGTATGATCATAGCCTGCACCAGACGGGGCTGATTTTCATACAAGGCGGAGCCACGTAAAGCAGCTTCATCAGCATCTAAGTCCTGTGACTGCCAGCAGCTGACACTGCCACTAACAGGAATACAACGAATACTGAATATCCCGTAGCGAAAAACTGCTTTTCCGGCACCCAAAGCGACCTCCCGCATCGCTACACCCGCTGTGCGGCATGCAGCTGCGGTCAACAATGTAGATAAAAATGTCAGACCAATTATTGTCAGCAGCAGAGAAATCATCTTGCAAATTTTATAAATACAGTAAAAGGAAGATTTTGCTGCACAATAAATATCCTTGCAAATCATTTGCTTGACGCATCCAGGAGAAGAGTAACTGACGAATGCAGCGCGATTCCGGGCTAACTTAACTTTGGCAGCCGCTCAACACTACGATTTGTATTTCCCGGTTCCAGCAGAGTGGCGTCATTCCTGGTAGCGCGCCAGAGGAGATCTAATGCACCTGTCGCTCACCTGTCGTTCATTTGACTGGCTGCAAGCCGGATCACAACGGCGCAGTTACGCGCTCCAGCTCAGCCAGCCAGAACATCGCCTGTTCGCGGGTGTTGCCGCACATCTCGGCGGAAGGTTGCAGGCCGGCGCAGAAGGCGGGGCGGTCTGGGTGGCCGAAGATCTTACAGCGTTCATCTTCGCCCAGTTGTATGCAGCGCACGCCAGCGGGTTTGCCGTTCGGCATACCGGGAATCGGGCTGGTAATGGAGGGGGCGATGCAGCAGGCGCCGCAGCGGTCACGGCATGTGGTCATAGTCTGGTTGAAAGGGTTAGCCGGAGCGCCGGAGTTTGCCTGTTTTGCGGCTTGCCTGCAAGGTGCTCGATGCGATCGTGCACCTGCGGCTATCCCTTGTAATCTCAGGCAGTTTCAGCACCTGCATTTAAATGCTGATGCAGCGCTTCGATAAAACGGCGTTCTTCGGTTTGCAGTGCCGGTAAATACTGGCGGGCGACCAGCAGGTCACCGGCTTTCAGCGCATTTTCTATGCTGAGTGCGAAGGTGTTCAGCGGGCCTTCTCCGAAATAACCCGTCATGCCGCGCAGCGCATGGGCGGCCATGACACCTGCTTTGATATCACCCTCCGTCAGTGCTATCCGCAATTCATCCAGCTTGGGCGGAATGTTTTTCAGCGCGACACCGCCTATCAGCGCCAGAACTTCTTCATCGGTTTCGCGGATTGCGTTTGCATAATCAAATGCAGGCTGATTGTCTGACTGAATGTCGGTCATTGCAGATAAAGGCTTTTCAGCGGCGTCCGGTGCATGATTCAGAATATCGTTGACGGTTGAAAACAAAACTTCTTTGCGAATCGGTTTTGAAATATACGCATTCATACCGGCCTGATAGCAAGCTTCCACATCCGCCGGCATGACATTAGCAGTCATGGCAACAATCGGCACGGCGCGGTGCTGTCCGCCTTCACCGGCACGAATTCTGCGTGTCGCTTCGATACCGTCCATCACTGGCATTTGCATATCCATCAGCACCAGATCGACGGTTTGTTCGCGCAGAATATTCAGTGCCTGCTGTCCGTCTTCTGCGACCAGAACTTCATGTCCTGCACCGCTGAGCCAGCGCAGCGCAACCTGCTGATTAATCGCATTATCTTCAACCAGTAATAAGCGGTGAACTTGCCCTGCAGCAGCACCTGCTACTTGCGTCACGGGCAAACCGGCTTCTTCGGCACGCTGGGCTTTGTCACGCATAGCGTAAATTGCCTGTTTCAGTTCCAGCGGCAGGGCTGGCTTAGGAATATGCAGCCGCACACCGAATGCACTGTAGCGTTCGATTTCTATCGACGAGGATGACAGCGTCAGCAAAATGGCCGGTGGCATGCGTGATAAGCCGCTGTCCCTGAGTTTTTCCAGCAGGGTAAAGCCACTGACGCCGGGCATATTGGTATCTAAAATCAGCAATTCCACCGGCTTACCGGCAAATTCTGCGTTCAGAATATGCGTCAGCGCTTCCTGAGCATTTGCCGCGCTGGACACTTCACTGCCCCACTGGCTGATCTGCTGACTCAGGAACTGGCGACATTGCGCGTTGTCGTCCACGATCAGTGTGCGGGATGCCGGGAACTCGCCGGTCGGCAGCGGTAAAGTGCATGGCAGACTGGTTAGTTCGCAGCGCAGCGTGAAATGGAACGTGCTGCCGACACCCGCTTCGCTTTCTACCCAGAGTTTGCCGCCCATCATTTCCACCAGCCGTGAGGAAATCGATAATCCCAGACCCGTACCGCCATATTTGCGGGTAACAGAATTGTCAGCCTGCGAAAACAGTTCGAAAATGGTTTTTTGCTTATCTTCCGGTATACCGATGCCGGTATCGATGACTGCAAAATGCAGCTCTGCTTCGGTTTCAGACAATTTTTGCTGACGCACGATGACGGTGATTTCACCTTCTTTAGTAAATTTAATCGCGTTGCCGACAATGTTGAACAAGACCTGACGAATACGGGTCGGGTCACCGCGGTACTGGTGGGTCAAATTGATATCGATATCCGCTATCAGTTCGAGTTTTTTCTTTTCCGCCTGTATCGCGAGTGATTTGGTAGCCTCCATCAGCACGCAATACATATCGAATTCGGTTTGTTCCAGCACCAGCTTACCGGCTTCAATTTTTGAGGTATCGAGGATGTCGTCGATAATCCGCATCAGCGTGTCGGATGAGGAGCGGATCAGGTTCAGGTAGCGCTGCTGATCGCGGCTTAACTGGGTTTCCAGCATCAGATCGGTCATGCCGATGATGCCATTCATCGGCGTGCGGATTTCGTGCGACATCGATGCGAGAAACAGGCTTTTCGCCACATTCGCAGATTCCGCCATTTCTTTGGCGCTGGTCAGTTCAGTCTCACGTACTTTGCGCTCGGTAATGTCCTGAACAACACCAACTACACGGGTCAGGCGGTTATCCGCATCGCGGTAATACTGGCCGAACGTCGCCAGCCAGCGGGTTTGTCCATCATTCAAGTGCCGGATACGGTATTCCAGTTCAAAACGCCCGGTGGCAGACAGCATGCTGCGTACCGATTGCATGATATGGCGGCGGTCTTGTGCCGGAATCAGATGCAGCCAGGCATGCAAGCTGACCGGCAAACCGGGATCAAAGCCGGTCAGCCCGAACATCGCATCAGAGCAGGTAAACTGCTTTGTTTGCAAATCCAGCGAATAACTGCCGATCTGACCGATTTCCTGCGATGTACGCAGGGTTTTTTCACGTTCTTCCAGCCGGTGCTGAATCGATACCAGATGCCGTTGCGAACGGTACAGAAAATAGAATAAAACGCTGATGCAAAGGGTGGCGAGAACCGCAAACCCGTACACCGTGTTGCGGTAAGACTGAAAAGCCGCAGTCATGATGCCGGTAGGCTCTGCGACCAGAAATGTCAGTTCATAATCTTTTACCCGTTTATACCCAAATGTCCGGTCAACGCTATCGACTTGCGAGGGCCGCTGAAAATTTCCGGAAAGCAATGCAGCAGGACCTGCAAATTCCTGTGTGTTCACGACCTTCCCTGCAAACTGAACAAAGTCCGGTGAGCGTGCAAGAATATCGCCAGAATCGCGAACAACAGAAACGACTTTGTTTTCAGAATTACTGAATTTTGTACGTATTGAGGTAAACAGTTCGGGGGCAACGGATAGGACAATCACGCCGTCAAAGTGACCCTGTTTCATAATTGGTCGTGTAAACTGGATCGACCACTTTTGTGAAACTTTACCCAATAAAGGATTACTGATGTACAGCGCATCGGTATCGGGGCGGTTCTTGTGAATCTGAAAATGCCGGCGTGAGCTTAAATCGACGCGGTTATCCGGTTTCGCCAGATTTGAAAATTCCATGATGCCATCTTTGTTAATAATGGCAATCTGGAATGTGATGTCCTGTACGATATCCTGACGCTTACGGACTTTATCAGCGAACTGTTCCCAGTCTCCCTGCCAGTCATCACGCAAATCCAGAATCAGTTCATCAATACGTTTAATCGCAGAAACGGAATATTCTGCAGCGAGTTCAGCCTCGGCACGGGTCCGGAATTTCACATCGTTGAGCTGAACCTCGTAATTGCGGTCCAGTTCGAACATCGCCAGACCCCAAACCAGCACTAACACAAAGCTGTACAGGCTGATCAGCTGACGGTAAACCTGTTGCCGGACTAATTTCATGCGCTCCCCCAAAAGACTGGCTGCCGGAATCCGTCCGTATTGTGTGCTGCCACGCTGTCGCATGGCGGTTTAACGGTATTCAGGCAGGTGTCTGACATTCCACCGGCATTGCGGTGATGTCGTTTTGTTCATCATCAAACCGGTACCGGATTTCAACGACCTGATCCCAGGCGCTGATAAACGCCTCCACGCAATCGGGGCAGAAATGGCTACCGGCATTTTTTACCAGAAATGCCCTGGCTTCTTCCATTGGCCAGGCGGGCTTATACGGCCTCGCGCTGGATAAAGCATCAAAAACATCGGCGACCGCCACAATGCGGCCTGACAGCGGAATATCTTCTCCCTTCAAACCATTCGGATAACCGGAACCATCATATTTTTCATGATGGGTGCGGGCAATTTCTTCGCCCAGCCTTATCACCGGCGCATCGCTGCCTGCCAGAATTTCAGATCCAATCAGCGGATGGCGGCGCATGTTATCCATTTCTTCCGGCGTCAGCTTTCCGGGTTTGAGCAAAATGTAATCCGGAATCCCAATCTTGCCGATGTCATGCATGGGCGCAGCCTTCAGCATTAAATCCTGATAGGCTTTGTCCATGCCCAGCTTTTCAGCAATCAGCCGCGAATAATGCGCCATACGGTTGATATGCCCGCCGGTTTCCGGATCGCGAAACTCTGCGGCACAGGATAAGCGCGAGATCAGTTCGTTTTCACGCTCCAGCAAGGCATTGGTCGCCTGCGCGACTTCAAATTCCAGATGCTTGGCGCGATCCTTCAGCATACTTTGCGCCCGCCGCAATGCCAGCAGATTGCGCATACGGATACGGCACTCGGTGACATCAATCGGCTTCGCCAGAAATTCAGTTGCGCCCAGCTCCAGTGCATGACTGCGTACCTGCTTTTCATTTTCGGTAGTCACCATAATGATAGGCACGTCGTGACAGTCCGGCAGACTGCGCACAATGCGGATAAATTCATGGCCGTTCATATCCGGCATCATGTAGTCCACCAGAATCAGATCCGGTGTGAATTCCGCACAGGCTTGCAATGCGGCAAGCGGGTCATCAAACGCATGTGTCTCTGCATCAGGAATGGAACTGGCGAGCGATGTCATCAGCATCAGATTCAGCTCACTGTCATCAACAATCAGAATATTCGTATTCATGGCATTTCAAAGTTGATACACGTTTGCCTGCTATCGCAACGCCGACAGACATGCGGCAGGATATTTCACTTCCGACAAGCTGCTGACTTTCATGTTAGCAGTAATCTGCGAGAGGCAAAGGAAAAACAAAGCGGTTAATTGGCCTTAATCAGTTGCTTTATAGAAATTAACTTTCTCTCTTGCGTACCAGCAAGCTGAGTTACCTGACAAGGTGGAATATTTCCATACAGCAATACACATATCTAACCACATCTGGCTGACACATTGCTGACCGGAAACATTTTTTAACGACGGATTGCGCACAGCGATCATGGCATTTGGATAATACCACTTATCAAATCAACACCTTGCGGAGGAAAGATTACTGAATATGGTTCGGAACCGGGATCAGAATAAGAAAGAGCAACGACAAACTGCCAGCCAGCCCCATTTGCCGCTGAAGACTGCTGCTGAAGAATGTTGTTCAAAGCTGATGCGGAAAAGGTATGCGGCAAGACTTGCCGCTGATCAGAGAATTGAGTGAATGCGTAAAACCAAAACCGTGAGGAGACCACATTACGGTGCTGAAAAATTGCAGAAATCAGTGATCCGCAACGCAGGGCAGGATCGCGTCGATGGTCAGCTCAGAACCATCATCCGCCAGCAAACGCCCGCCATCCTGCAGAAATTGTTGTAACAAATTTCGCGCCAGCCCCATCGCCAGTGCCAGCGCTTGCACAGCATCAGAACCGTGAATATCCGCCAGACGCCCGAACAAAGGTGTCAGGCTGACGGGGCAGGCCCATTCTTCAAACTCTGCCCCCTGCACCTGATACGGCAGGCCGATCTCCAGTTGCATACTGAAGGTATCGCCGTCTTTCGCAATCGCATTCCAGCTAGAAGAAGCAATTACAGCCTGCATGCGGCCTCCGTTGACACTGGCATCAGGCCAGATTCAGTGCAATCAGACCCAGTGCAGCAGGAACGGCCTGAATGAAGATAATTTTTTTGCTGGCAGTCATGCCGCCAAATACACCGGCGACGAATACACACAGCAAGAAAAACGTTTTAACCGCGTAACCATCTGCACCCAGCCAGCACCCCCACAGCAAACCCGCTGCCAGAAAACCGTTATACAAACCCTGATTCGCCGCCAGAACTTTGGTTTTTGCTGCGGATTCCGGTGTATTGCCGAAAGCACGCAAACCGGCTGGCTTATCCCACAGGAACATTTCCAGCACCAGAATATAAATATGCAAAACACCAATCAGCAACACAATCGCAGAAGACACCATCAACACCGCAAACTCCTTATTTAATTCAACAATGACCAGATAAACATCCGGCTGGCAAAACCACACAACTTATTTAAATCGTGAATTTCAGAAATATATCTTAAAAAAACAAATTTATAAAAACAGGATTCAGAATCACGCCGGTGGCTGCCATAACTCAATCATATTGCCTTCAGGATCAGCTACACGTCCGAACAAGCCGTACTCTGAATCAATCGCCTCGCCCTGCACATCGCAACCCTCTTCTTTCAGCACAGCCAGCAAACCACGCAAATCCGCGACGCGATAATTGATCACAAAAGGCACCGTCGAACCGGCAAACGCCGCATGATCATCACCACCAATCGACCAGATGGTGCCATCTCCTTCCGCACGCTCTGCATCGGACGGCCACGGAAACACCGCACCGCCCCAGCCCTGAACATCCACGCCCAGATAGCGCTGATACCAGGCACGCAATGCCACCGGATCTTTCGCACGGAAAAACACGCCGCCAAACCCTGTTACCCGCTGCATAATCGCCTCTCATCCCGAATACCGGGTTTCGTCTGACACAGAAAAACACACGCTAACACAAACAATTCTGCACAGAAATCTTTTTTTGCCAAAAACACCAGAAAACACAACAACACAAACCGGATCAGACCACTGCCCGATGCCAGCCATCCCCCGCTGCTAAGCCCGCTTGCGCTAAACCACAACCAGCTGCCAGACCACTTACTGACATGCGAGTGCGGAATCTGACCGGAAATGCTGCCAAGAAAGCCCCGAACGGCGCCAGACATCCCAAAACCGCCAAAATGCGGCTTTCAGCACAGCCATACTGCGGTCGTCGGCAGAAAGTCTGGGGTTCCGGAAATGAGGGATGCGGATAGCTGCACAATCTGTGCAGCCGGAATCGGGTTTACAGCTGTTTTTCCATCACGATATTGCAGCGGGCGTAGACCGGGTGCTGGTCTCTGGAGATGGCCTGAAAACCGGCTTTTTCGTACATGCTGATCGCGGCGTTCAGGCAGGTGTTAGACAGCAGATAAACCGACTGGACACCGGCCTCCTTCGCATAATTCAGCGCGAATTCCATCAGTTGCCAGCCAAAGCCTTTCCCCTGAAATTCCGGGTCGACTGCCATACGTGCCAGTTGCATGCGTTGCGGTGTGTCGCGGAATAAGGCGCAAACACCAGCGATTTTCCCCTCGTGTTCCAGACTGAAGATATAACCGCCGTCACGGATCACTTTTTCAGGGTCAGCTGCGAGCGCATGATCGGCGGCTTCCAGCTGAAAATACTGTTGTATCCAGCGCTGATTCAGGCGGATGAAATCGGGTAAGTGGGCGGTTTGGTTGATGTGTATGGTCACCTGAGTTCTCCGAATACTAGAACTCATTTCATCAATAGCCACGAGTGCGAACGCGAGGTGCCGGGATGCAGTGCGCGGCGTCGTTGCGCAGCACAGGCTGGTGCCTGTGCAAGCGACGCAACAAAGCAATGCGCCCGGCACCTCCGTTCCCGAAGGGTTTGTCTCATAGCGCACGCTGGACAGCGTTGGACGCGTTGTGAATAGCACCGCTATTCACTGCCTCGCCCGCCTTGCCAGCCCGCGCTATGAGACAAACGCATCTCGCGGATATTGATGAAATGAGTTCTAAGGCACTCAGGCATCATAACAAAGACCGGGCGGAATCCGCGCGCAACAGTTGGCGCGGTGTTCCTTCGCTAACTGTTGCAGACTAAAGTAATTGCGTGCCGGTCTGCGGCAGCAG
Organism: Cognatundibacterium luofuense; assembly: GCF_018139685.1. GTDB lineage: Bacteria > Pseudomonadota > Gammaproteobacteria > Burkholderiales > Burkholderiaceae_D > Undibacterium > Undibacterium luofuense. Next base: position 118,383 of record NZ_JAGSPN010000003.1, on the reverse strand, counting down.
CCATGCGATTGCCGTATCACCGGCGGAAAAGCTGGTTTGTGGCGGTACTTCGACCAGACAATCTGCCTGCGCCAGCGAACTGAGCGCGCCTGAGCCTTGCTGGGCTGAGACTGTAGCCAGCCAGCCTTGTTCTGTGCATTCCAGCGTACTGCGCATCAGATGCGGACGCTGGTCATGATTACTGACCGCAGCGCTGAGGCGTACTCTGCGCTGTGGTAATGCAGCGTCTGACGCACCGGCGCAACGACGTAACCACGGCATCGCAATCATCCATAAGGTGACGAGCGCAGATACCGGATTACCGGGCAGCATCAGTACCGGTTTTCCGAGCACCGTGCCAAAACCGAACGGTTTGCCTGGTTTGATGGAGACTTTCCATTGATGCAACTGGCCGAGTCCGGCAATCACGTCGCGCATCCAGTCTGCTTCGCCCACCGATGCACCGCCAGAGGTAATCAGTACATCGGCTTGCAACAGACTGGCTCTGAGCCGTGCATCAATCTGCGTCGGATCATCACGCACGATGCCAGCATCAATCGCCTCAAAACCGCAGGCTTGCAGCAAGGCCAGCAATTGCGGGCGATTTGCATCGTAGATTTGTCCGCTGCTTAAGGCTTGCCCCGGTTCGCACAGTTCATTTCCGCTCGATAACACGGCAACCCGCAGTTTGCGATACACCGTCAGTGCGGCAACGCCCAGACTGGCGAGCAAACCGGTTTGCAAAGGGCTGATGATTTGTCCGCGTTGCAGTATGTCGCTGCCTTTGGCCAGTTCGCTGCCAGCGCGACGCATATGTTGTCCGGCAGGCGGTAACTGTTGTATCTGCAGTGTGCGGTCAGTCCATTCGCATTGTTCCTGCATCACTACTGCCGATGTATTGGCCGGCAAGCGTGCGCCGGTGAATACACGGGCAGCTTGTCCGGGTTGCAGATGCATGCTCTGCGCATCGCCGGCAAATACAGTACCGATCAGATGAAAAGCGGTATTAGCGCTATCCGCATGAAATGCAATTGCAAAGCCATCCATCGCACTGTTATCAAATGCTGGCATATCGAACGCAGCTACTACCGGTTCCGCAGCGATGCGGCCGACGGCCTGCAACAGCGGCAGAGATTCGGTCTGCAATGCCGGTGCAGCTAACTGTTGCAGTGCGTTGCGGGTCTGTTCAATGGTTTGCATAAATTGTGTCAAATATCCAGTTAACAATTGAGGCTGTATCATTCAGCATCAGCCATTGCGGCGCTGCTTCCGGTGCAGTCGCATCACTGGCAACGGCCAGTATGCCGCTGTCCTGCGGATACAGTGCAGGCTTACCATTTGCGGGGCGATATACTTCCAGGCGCGGTATCGGCTCACGTTTAAAGCCTTCCACCAGCACCAGATCTGCCGGACTGAGTCTGTGTAAACATTCGCTGAGTGAAGGTTCCGGCGTATCGCGTAATTCATGCATGATGGCGTAGCGATACGGCGTAACCAGCATGACATCGCCCGCACCTGCAGCACGAAAACGCGAGCTGTCCTTTTGCGGCGGTTCCAGTACCACATCGTGATGGCTGTGTTTAATGACATGGACGCGCAAACCGCGCTGACGCAGCAGCGGCAGCAGCTTTTCGATGAGCGTGGTTTTTCCGCTGCCGGAATGACCGCAAATTCCTAAAACTTTCATGTGCTGACTTGTGTTTGAACCGGACAGACCAGAGGTAAAAAGGCATCGGCACGTTCAGAATACGCTAACAGTGCGCCAGATTTCAGATCGAAATACCAGCCATGCACAGTTAAACTTCCCTGCTCCATGCGCTCCCGTATCCACGGATAACTGGCGAGATTTCTTAACGACACCAGTATCGCGCCCATTTCACAGGCTTGCTGTTGCTGTTCCGCCGTTGCCGATGGCATTTGCAGCAGGACACGTTCACGCGCGGGTTGCGCGATACGTATCCAGCGGCCGATGTAATCATAACTGTTTTCACCGGTAAAGCGCTGCTCCATCAGCGCCCGGATACCGCCGCAACGGGCGTGACCCATAATGATAATGCGGCTGATCTGCAACTGTTCCACGCCGAACTGGATTGCCGATGTCACACCGGCAAAATGCTGGCTGGGATCGCATGGTGGTACAAGATTCGCAACATTCCTTACCGTGAACACTTCACCGGGATCAATACCCAGTAACAGCGCGGGGTCTACCCGCGAATCGCAGCATCCGATCAGCAGCGTCGTCGGACGCTGTCCTTCCTGCAGCGACCGGAACAATTCCGGCGTCGCATCAAAATACTGCGTCTGAAATTTCTGAAAGCCATCGACCAGGCGCTCTAAAGCATGCATGATGTTCTCCACAGTCACGACGCCGATCGCGTCGCAGGCTGTATGCTGCCAATAAGCAAAAGACAGCCTCTGAGACAGCACAAAGTCTGTGAGACTGATTATGGAAGAATCCTGTGATGTCGCCTATTCGCTGCGCGGACTAGTCCTGAAGAGCTAGATACAGTGCACAGGCTGGCTGTTAGGCTTGCGTATCAAGTCACTGTGTCTGGCAAGATCGTGAATAAAAAAACTTTTCCTGTGCGCCCTGCCCATCCTGAGCGGATTTGCTGGGGCTGCGATTTATATTGCAAGGTTGGCGAGATGCGCTGCGGAAACGGGGCCGAACGTACGCAGCATCCGTGCGAAACCTGGGGCGATGACTGGGCGGAAACAGCACTGGATAGCGACAACACCGCGCCCCCTGCACCTTCCGGCCAGAACGTTGAAAACTGAAAGCTAAACACTGAGCTGCACACCACACATCCGGCAGCTCAGGCATCAGAAAACATCTCAGGGTGCGGCATTCGCAGCGGGTTTGCTTTTCGCTCCGCCCTGCTTGCCGGCTGTCTGCAGCGTTTGCTTCAATACTTTGATAAATGCAGGATCGGTATCCGCCAGTTTGGTGGTTTTGGCGAGAATACGACCATCCGGCGCCAGCAGGATAATCGCGGTACTGTGATTAAACTCTCCGCTTTCCAGCTGACGATACTGAATACCGAGTGCTACCGACAAACTACGGACGCTGTCTTCATCGCTGCGGGCAACTGTCCAGCGCTGATCCAGATGGCGCTGACGCTGTATGTTTTTCAGCGCGGCGACATCATCACGTGCGGGATCAAAACTGACCAGCATCATTTTTAATTTTGCGCGTTCGCGCTTCGTCAGTGCAGCTTCTGTCATTTGCAGCGTTTCGATCAGCATAGGACAGACATATTCGCAAGAGTTATAAAACATGCTGACCAGCACCGGACTGCCCGCATCCACCGATAAGGGAACTTGCTGGCCAGTCTGTATCTGCAGTTTCAGATCCAGCTGATAAACCGAATCTTCCGGCCATGACTGCGGCGCGGTTGTTGCGATTGTTGCGATTGTTGCGGTTGTTGCCGTTGTTACGCCCGTCGCAGACGCTGCCGCTGGTGTTGCGGTGTTTTCCGCCGCCAAAACCAGCGTACTTGCGCCGGACAGCGCCAGCATCAGCAGACCGCAGCGCAATTGTCGGTGAAATTTCATGGTGTTCCTTTCTGATCCCGCACACAGCGGAAACCCATACTGGCGGTGGTACTGCGCGCTGTCAGTGAAGACAGCAAGGCCACCCGCATCAGAATGGCGTAGTTTTCTTTGTTTTGTAAGCTGATCGCACCGGCACCGCAAAATTGCAGTTTGTCGGGGTCACCCTGGGTACGGCTGTCCGGGCTGATCAGCAAGGCGTTGAAATCGCCAACCCATTCCCAGATTTGCCCGTGCAAAGCGCGCAGGCCATACACATTCGGCGGGAAGGATTGCTGTGTCTGACCGGATTGCGCATTTTGTCCGTACCAGTTCAGGATGCGGGAGCGCCATGCAGCGCTGGCGCGCGCGTCGGTACTGGTTTCATCAGCAGCGGCCGCCAGTTCCCACTCATACCAGCGTGGTAAGCGTGCCCGCTCAGACTGGCAGTAGGCGCGGGCTGCAAACCAGCTGATGCCTGTGACCGGCGAGGCAGGGTCGGCAGCGCCGAAACTGTCTGCCGCTGGCCATTGCGCCAGATACGCCTTATCTGCAAACAGTGAGGGAATTCGGTCTTTGCGCCATTGCGGATTTTTTTGCACAAACTGCAGAAAATTCTGCTGACTGACAGGGTCGCGCCGCATCAGAAAGCCAGCTACACGGATCTCGCTTTGCAAGCCGGTGCCGGACAGCACACTCTTGAATGTGCCACCGGCAACGGGCAGATACGGACTGATGTCCGTATCTGCAAACTCTGCTGCACCAGCTACCGCAGGCATCAGCATCAGTGCTGACAACAAACAGCCGCAAGCGGCTGCTGCGGCTGTTGTTGTACTTTGCCTGATGGCGTACATCAGTGTGCCTCGGCTTTCGTTGCAGGCGCTTTACTGCGTGCCGTTTTGACCTGATCAGCACTGACTTTGCCACCTTTGTTATCCCAGCTGTTCAGCACATAGGTCAGGATATTGGCGACCTCATCGTCGTTCAGCTGACTCATGCCCGGCATGACCGAGTTGTACTCTTTGCCATTGACGGTAACTTTGCCATTCAATCCGTGCAAGACAGCACGCACAGCACGGTTATGGTCGGCATTCAGATAGTCTGATCCGGCCAGTGGCGGGAATACGCCAGGTAAGCCAGCGCCGTTACCCTGATGGCAAACTGAGCAAGTACCGGCATACAACTGTGCACCGGCATTGATCTGATCCTGCAGCGTCAGCGTACCTTTTTCTGCGGAATTGGTAGCAACCGTCACCGCATTCAGATTCGCCTGCGCACGATCACCCAGATACACGGAATCCAGTTCTTTACCGGAATAAATTTCCTTGCGTTCAGCGCCGTCCACTTTCATCACCGCCAGCGCGCCTTTGTTGAATGCACGGAAGATGGAGTGATCCACCAGTACATAACTGCCCGGTACTTTGGTGTCGTATTCCACAATCGCTGCACCACCGGCTGGAATCAGCGTGGTTTGTACGTTTTTCTGGATATTGGTACCGCCTTCAAAACGGACTTTGTCAAAAATCGCACCGATCACGTGGAAGCTGGAAACCAGATTCGGGCCGCCGTTACCAACGAATAAGCGGATTTTTTCACCGGTTTTTGCGGCCAGTGCTTTCTCGCCGGTCAGCGCGCCTTCTGCACCGTTAAACAGGACGTAGGTCGGCTTTTCATCGATGGCTTTTTCCATGTCGAATGGTTGCAAGCCTTTTTCACGGTATTTACCGGTGGTATAGAAATCGCCCTGCATCACATAATATTCACGATCCACTTTCGGCAAACCTTCCGGTGGTTCCACCAGAATCAGACCATACATACCATTGGCAACGTGCATCCCTACTGGTGCAGTCGCACAGTGGTACACATACAAACCTTCATTCAGTGCTTTAAAGCTGAATTGCGATTCATGACCCGGCGCAGTGAAACTGGAAGCCGCACCGCCGCCTGGTCCGGTCACGCCGTGCAAATCGATGTTATGCGGCATCTTGCTGCTCGGATGATTTTTCAGATGGAATTCAACGGTGTCGCCCTGACGCACACGGATAAAACTGCCGGGCACTGATCCGCCGAAAGTCCAGAACATGTATTTCACGCCTTCGGAAATCGCCATTTCTTTTTCGATGACTTCCAGCTCGACAATCACTTTGGCCGGAGATTTGCGGTTAGTAGCAGGTGGTACGAACGGCGGACTGGTCAGTTGCGCATGAATGACAGGCAATTTGGCGGATGCACTGTCTTTGACAGCGGCTTTGGCTGGTATATCTGCAGCCAGTGCAGATCCTGCCATGAATATTCCGGTTAACATGGCTGCCACAACAGACAAGGCCCGGCGTTTGACTTGAGGTTTCATCTTCTTCCCTTTCGGCTCAGATTAAGAACAGAACAGGAACCCACTACCGCGCAAGTTGATGAATTCCTCATCAAGAAGTAAGTTCCGCTGCAGTCACCTTATGCCCCCGGAAAACGGAATTCCTTGATCTGTGCAAAGAAAATCCGGCCTGATGCTTTTCGGGAAATGAAGCACAGTAAGGTTTGCGCCAGATCAGACAGTGACTGTTGCGGCGATGCGGCAAATACGGACACCAACACATACAAACTCAGCACCGTGGAAAGCATCAAAGTCTGCTGCGGCAGCGCCAAAATCCCTGAAAAATGGCCAAAACAGGGCTAAATGCGGATTTTTGCATAGCAACCGGCTTGTCGTCGGCGGAAAGTCTGGCGCTCAGGAATTAGCAAATGCAGATTTTCGCACAGTAAGGGGGAACGGGTGAACAACCGTTTTACCATGACAACAGCATCCACCCGCATACGCGGGTCGGCCATCATCATGGTGCAGCGAAGTGGTCAGGAAGTCGTTTTTTTCGTCAGCAAGTCCAGCGAGATCGTCACTGGCTGGCCTGTTGGGTTGTTTGCGCTGTTCGCGCCGGTGATATCTGCCAGCGTGACTTTATCAAGAACGGCCAGATACGCCTGCGTTGCCTGATACAGCACGCCTTTCAGGTGGCAGGCACGGGCGTAGGCGCACTGGCTGCTGTCGGCCTGAAAACATTCCGCCATGTCGAAGTCCGATTCAGCCATGCGGATGACGTCACCAATCACGATCTGATCCGCCGGCTTTGCAAGGCGGATACCGCCGTTACGGCCACGCACTGTTTCAATCAGACCGGATAAACCCAGCTGATGCACTACCTTGGTCAGATGGTTTTTGGAAATGTCATGCAGGCTGACAATATCCTGAATCGTGACCAGTTGCTCCGGATGCATGGCCAGATACATCAGAGTGCGCAGGGTGTAGTCGGTATAGCTGGTTAATCGCATGGTGGGTCCTGAAACTTCGTGCGGCTGGCCGCTGATTGTCAAACAGCTGTCATTGTCCGTGATCTGTGCAGATTCTGCCAGCACAGCCCTGCCCTGACGGGTGCGGCTTTCTGTGCGCATACATGATCTGCTTCAAATCCTCTGTCGTATTTTAATATGCATTTTGTTTGCATGTTTAAAAAGATGCAGATAAAATGCATTTTAAAGTCAGCTTTTAAACCGCGCAAAAGCCGGCTTTCCGTCTTTTTACTCATCAGAGAGGAAAACCATGCATGCAACACGCAAACTCTGGACATGGCTGGCAGTCATCTGCGCCCTGTCCTTCGGCGTTTTACTATGGGTGGGCAGTGAGATTTATCTTTCTGCGCCACCAATTCCACAACAAGTTGTCAGCAAGGATGGGAAGCTGCTGTACACACGCGAACAAATCCAGCAGGGGCAGGAAGCCTGGCTGGCGGCCGGTGGGCAGCAATTAGGTACGGTCTGGGGCCACGGCAGTTATTTAGCACCCGACTGGTCGGCAGACTGGTTACACCGCGAAGCGCTGGCTTTACTGGATGTTCGTGCGCAACAGCAATATCAACTGCCTTTTGCGAAGCTGGATACCGCAAAGCAGGCAGCTTTACAGGCTGTACTGAAACAGGAAATGCGCGCCAATACTTATGACGCCGCATCTGAAACCCTGCAAGTGTCTGCCGAACGTGCCGAAGCCATGGCACAGGTGGCAGCCCACTACAGCGGCTTGTTCGGCAGCGATGACAAGCTGGATAAGCTGCGTGAGCAATATGCGATGCAAAAAGGCTCGGTACCGGATGCCGGCGACTTGCAGGCACTGACCGGCTTTTTCTTCTGGTCAGCATGGTCTGCCTCCACAGACAGACCGGGTGTGGATGGCGTCAGTTATACCAGCAACTGGCCGCATGAACCATTAACCGGCAATACGCCAACCGCCGCAACAGGTATCTGGTCGGTTGCCAGCGTGATCCTGCTGATTGCCGCGATTGCCGCCATGGTATTGCGCCATGCAGCAGCGAAAGAGGAAGACGATCCGGAACCGCCGAAAGCAGATCCGCTGTTCAGTCTGAAACCAACGCCATCCATGCGTGCCACCCGCAAATATTTCTATGTGGTGATCGGCCTGATTCTGGCGCAGATCGGTATGGGAGTGATTACCGCCCACTACGCAGTTGAAGGTCAGAGCTTCTTCGGTATCCCGCTGGCAGATGTTTTACCGTTCACCATCAGCCGCACCATTCATACCCAGTTTGCGGTGTTATGGATTGCAACGGCGTGGCTGGCAACCGGTCTGTATATTGCACCGGCCATTTCCGGACAAGAACCACCACTGCAAAAGCTCGGCGTGAATCTGTTGTTCTATGCGCTGCTGTTCATCGTTGTTGGCTCTACTGCTACAGGCTGGCTTGGTACTTTGCAGCACAAAGGCAGTGAATTCAGTTTCTGGCTCGGAAATCAGGGTCTGGAATTTACGAGTATGGGACGCGTCTGGCAAATCCTGTTATTTGTTGGTTTGCTGTTCTGGGTAACCCTGCTCGGCCGTGGTCTGATGCCTGCTCTGCGTCGTCCGTCAGAAAGCCGTGGTCTGATCGCAATGGTATTTCTGGCCGCGATGTGTATCGGTGCATTCTATGCGACATCCCTGACCTGGGGTCGTCATACACACTACGCACTGATCGAATACTGGCGCTGGTGGCTGGTCCATCTGTGGGTGGAAGGCTTCTTTGAAGTGTTTGCCACCGCTGTGATTGCCTTGCTGTTCACACGCCTCGGCCTGATCAGAGCAGCCACTGCGAATACCGCAATCATCGCCGAAACCATAGTGTTCCTGTTCGGCGGCATTCTGGGTACGCTGCACCATCTGTATTTCACTGGTACACCAACCTTTGTGATCGCTATCGGCGGGATGTTCTCTGCGCTCGAAGTTGTACCACTGTCACTGGTGGGTCTGGAAGCCTGGAAAAACTATCAGCGTTCGCGTTCTGCACGCTGGGTACAAACCTATCGCTGGCCGGTACTGTGCTTCATCGCCGTTGGTTTCTGGAATACTGTTGGTGCCGGTTTGCTGGGCTTCTCTATCAATACACCAATCGCACTGTATTACATGCAGGGTCTGAACATGACAGCAGCCCACGGCCACGCCGCGCTGTTTGGTGTGTACGGCATGCTGGGTATCGGTCTGATGCTGTTCTGCCTGCGCGGCTTATCATCCCGCATGGCATGGTCTGACGGCTGGCTGGCCGCCATGTTCTGGCTGATGAATATCGGTCTGGCGATGATGGTATTCATGTCGCTGGTACCGGCAGGCATCTATCAGGCCGCTGCCAGCATCAGTAAAGGTATGTGGTTTGCCCGTTCGCCAGAAGTGGTGCACTCCTCCTTCATGGAATCACTGGTCTGGCTGCGCGTACCGGGTGACGTGGTGTTTGCCCTCGGTGCAGTCTGTCTCGCGATCTTCGCACTGCGCTTACTGACCGGTGGCCGCGAGCCACAAACCAGCGACGCCTTAGCCGGACAAGCAACAAAAAACGGCGTCTGATGGCATGAGCTGAATCAGCACCTGATCTGCATGACTTTGCGACAGCAAGGTCATGCAACACAAAACAACTCTGCTTTTTAATTTCTATTCTTAATCTTATTTTTAACAAAGGAGAATCATCATGGCTCACGATTGCTCATTACCGACAATGCAAAACGGTGTATATGCGTTTGATGCACGCAGTATCGCCAAACGCTTTCGCCACGCCGCGATTTTCGGTGCACTGAATGCGCTGGATAAAGGGGAAACGATGCGCTTCTGCAATGATCATTATCCGCTGCCTTTACTACAGCAAATCACGCACTTGTTTGGTGACCGTGTACAAATTTCTCCGGTATCCGAAGAACCGGGCGCGATTATCATTGATTTCGTTATCGTGCAGTGAACGCTGACTTTCGGAAGTCCTGCTGCTTCGGTGAAGGTAGCCGGTTTCAGCAAGTTTTACGCAGCGTTACCGGCGCCATGCCAAAGCGCTGACGAAAACGGGTTGAAAACGCAGCAGGGGATGTAAACCCGCACTCCCCTGCTATCCAGTCGATTGATTTACGGCTGGTCAGCACAAAGTGCAGCGCATGATGCATACGGACATCATCCAGAATATCGCGGAAAGACTGTTGTTCTGCTGCCAGATGGCGACGCAGCGTCGGTGTACTCATATGAAAACGATCCGCGATATCTGCTTGCGACCAGTCAGCAGCAGGCTGCGTTTGCAGTAACTGACGAACCTTATCCGCCAGCCCCGGTGCGGGCGGATTCAGCAAGGCCTGTACATTGCCATGTAAGGCAGCCACCATTAGCACTTCAAACAGATAATGACGTGCCAGCAGCGCAGGAAATCCGGGCTGCTGCGCCTGCGCCAGCTTTTCCCAGGCCTGCGATAACAAAGGCGACGCCGGAATATTCAGCGGAAAAGCAGATGACGCTGGCGGCAATGCCAGTTCTGCACCGGCATACTGCAAAAAAGCACTGGCCATAGCCGGTGATACACTGAGCACCTCCGCCGCATACTGCCCCTGATCCGGACAATTTTCCATCATCAGCGGCGTATTGCCGGGCAAGATCAGCCATTCTCCGGCGGAAGCCTGAAAACAGCAATCACCGACGGTTAAGTGTTTCTGTCCGCGTCTGACAAAACACAGTGCAGGTTCAGCAAAGCGAACGCTGCGCAGACTCTGGACTTGCCGCGCATGATAAAAACCCAGTGCTGTGGAAACTGCCATCATTGCTCTATCCCTGAAAACCGTAAAACGCAGTCAGCGACTGCGTTTTATCTTCCGCTATCTTAACGACCATAATAACCGGTCAGACTCGCCTGCCCTAAAGCATGTGCCCGCAGCATGTAGCCGACCAGTGCACCGCTTGCTTCATGATTCAGATCCAGATGATCTGTATTCAGCGCCCACACGGTTAACTGGTAACGGTGCGGTTTATCACCCGGTGGCGGGCAGGCACCGCCGAATGCAGCGGCACCAAAATCGGTACGGCCCATTACAGCACCTTTCGGTAAGGCCGCGCCGCCTGCCTGACCTGCGCCAGCTGCCAGCGAACGGACTTCTTTCGGAATATTCACCACCGTCCAGTGCCACCAGCCACTTCCGGTCGGTGCATCCGGATCATACATCGTGATCGCGAAACTCTTTGTCCCTGCCGGAACATCCGACCAGCTCACCTGCGGTGAGACATTAGCACCGCTGCAGCCAAAACCATTAAAAACCTGTGCATTTCCCAGCGCTTTTCCGTTTTCTATATTACTGCTTGAAATATCGAAAGCGTGGGCTGAAACGAATGCTCCGGCCAGAATAATTCCCATCATAAATTTACGCATGTTTGCTTTTCCTGTTAGTTAGTTCGCTTCTGCTGATGTCGCAACCGACAGGAAAAATCATAAATCACATAAAAAAGTGGAATTGCGTGATTCGCTCAGTTCATATCGTTAATCGATCATTCTGATGCCATAAAAAAACCGGCATATTGCCGGTTTTTTGTTTTTCGCACAGAAGCGATTACGACCAGCGACCTTCTCCGGCACCCGTGCCACTGACGGTCGATACACTTCCTGCCTGGAAATGTCCCAGCAGATTTCCTGCGCTGTTGTAGAACAGGAAGGTGGTATACACCGGTGTCGCGATAAATTTGAAACTGACCGTATCCTGATAAAGTGCTTCAAGGCTAACGCCGTCTTCCAGATACACGTCACCGAACAAAGCACCACCACCGGGAAAACTGACACCCCAGGCAGAACCCGAGAACGATTTTCCGTCATTAATTCTGCATGTCGCTCTGACATAGAAAACCAGACTTGCCAGAGACCCGGACGCTGAATAGGCCTGGGCTACGCGTAAGCGATCAGGATGGATATTGCGTAAGTCTGCAAGCGCTGCTTCTAATTCCTGATCCGGTAATTTTTCTGAAAAACGAGATTTAAAGTCTTCTGCAAGCCATTGGCCTTGTTTTACTTCTTGGTTCATTTCATACTCCAGAAATCATATAAGAAAATTCCGATGTGTACTGTCGTGACCTTTATCAAAAAACAGTCATAACAGCTTCCCAAGTGCACGTTGAACGTTGTAAAACCTCAAATGCGCCCGCTCATCCGGCACGGTGCAGTTTATGCATATAGCATGCCAGCAATTATCAGAAATAATCTCTCAGTATCCGGCAGAATTTGTTTTCAATTTACTATGTAATTTTACATATTAATTTCATGTGAAAAACTTTTTTTCTGAAATCGTTTTGTATCAGTCCTCAGCTTCGTCGCAGTGACTCAAAAGCCTGTAATTCCCATTCACGCATCGCAACGATCATCGCCGTGCCATGACGGTGTGTCAGCGGCAAGGCCATGCTGTCGCTGTGTAATTCTGCAAAACGCTGACGCAGGCGACGTATTTCAGCTTGCATCTGATGCATGGCGGCACGGCTCAGCATGCCGTGCGTGAAGCACAGGCTTTCATCTTCTCGCACAAAATCGTCATTGAGAAAATCTGACAAACCATGCTGAATAAAGAAACGGCGTATCGGGCCATCGCTGAGCCAGTCGAAATCACGTGCAATATTCAGCCGGATACGGTTGCCCGGTAACACATTGATCAGCCCCAGTTTGTCCAGCCGCAGCAGATACAACAAACATGTGTGGGTATCCAGCTGATAAGTACGGGTAATCTCTTCGGGGCTCCAGTGATTCAGTACACAGACGCAAACCAGTAATAAACGGGTATCGGATGTCAGTTCAGCTTCCTGCTTTTCAGTCAGGGTATGAATTGCAGCCTGCTGTTGTTCCGCAAGGCGGGTCAGTTCAGACAAAGTCATTCCCAGTAATTCAGCAATTTCTATCACCCTGTCCAGCGTGAAACGTTCACTGGCAAACATTTTCTTGACCCGTGCTTCGGACAAATCCAGCGACAAACCGAGCTGGCGGTAAGTGATGCCTTTGTTGCGCAATTGTTGTTTCAGGCTTGCGATTAACTGGCTTTGCTGTGTGGACATAGTTCCCTTTTTATATACTTTATTGCATATTTTTATCTTCTTTTAATAGCTAAGTGTACTAATTTTTCGATGCATCGCATACTGTGTCCAAGCATTTTGTTGCATTCTGACCGCTGCCAGACAGCAGTGCGCCAGTCGGTATTACGCATAAAGTTTTGACAAAAGAATGCGACAATTCTTTCCTTTCAATTGACCAATTTACCAATTGACTCAGCGTCATCAGGAGAATCAGGATCATGGGCTATACGGGTTCCGCGTCAGGATCAGTCAGTCAGCAGGGTTTGCCGGTACGTATCGTATCGACCGGAACCAGCCTGCCGCCACAGCTTGTAACCTCTGCGGAATTTGACCAGCGCTGGCAATTACGCGCCGGTACAACTGCTGCCGCAAGCGGTGTGGAGCTGCGGCATCAGGCCAGCTCCGGCGAATCTGCGCAATCGCTGGCTGTCATTGCTACCCGCGCGGCCTTAGATTCTGCAGGCCTCAAAGCACAAGATCTCGACTGCGTGGTCTCTGCCAGCAGCACGCCACAGCAAGCGATTCCCTGCTTTGCGGCACAAATTCATGCAGCCCTCGGTTTACAAGGCAGTGGTATACCTGCATTTGATCTGAATGCGACCTGCCTGAGTTTTCTGGTCGCACTGGAGCAACTCAGCTATGCAATTGCGGCGGGGCGTTACCGGCGCGTGCTGCTGGTTTCTGCTGAATTACCCAGCCGCGCACTGAATCCCGCATGCCGCTATACCGCACCACTGTTCGGCGACGGTGCAGCCGCTGTGATTCTGGAAAGAAGCGATGCGGATGGCAGCGCACTGCTTGCCGCTGCACAGGAAACCTACAGCGAAGGTCAGGATGCATGTCACCTGAAAGCCGGTGGCAGCAACTATTTTCTGGCGGGTCAGGCTCAGGTAGCGTCGGCGGTCGGAACTTTTTTCGAGATGGATGGTAAAGCTTTGTATAAATTATCTGCACGCCATTTGCCTGCATTGTTTGAGCGTGTCTTACGCCAGGCTGGCGTGCGGCGCGATCAGATCCAGTGTTTTATTCCGCACCAGGCATCCGGTAAAGCGCTCTCCATCCTGCCGCGCCTGCTGGATATCTCCCCGGCCCGTATCGTGAATATTCTGGCCAGTCACGGCAATCAGGTAGCTGCTTCGATGCCGTTTGCACTGGATGCAGCAATCCGTTCCGGCAAGGCGAAGCGCGGTGATCTGATTGCGCTGATCGGTACCGGCGCAGGTGTGTCGCTCGGCGTTGCCGTCATGCGTTTGTGAGGCGGCGATGACAACACGTGTGAGTTTGCATCTGATGCAGGTTGGCAGTTGCCATCACTGCGAACGGGTCGCCAATCAGCGCGGTCGCTGGAAACTGGTGGATTTTCCATCGATTGCCGCGCTGATCGTCCACCCGCAGGCCGGCCCCGTATTATTTGATACCGGCTACGCTGAACATTTCGACACCGCGACAACACCATTTCCTGAGCGTCTGTATCGCTGGGCGACACCGGTACAACTGGCGCCGGAACAGACACTGGCATCACAACTGCACACGCTAGGCTATGCATTGTCCGATATCCGTTTATGCCTGATTTCGCATTTCCATGCCGATCATGTTGCTGGTATGCGCGATTTGCCGAATGCACGCTTTGTCGCCATGGGCGCAGAAGTCAGCAGTGTTCTTGCTGAACGCAGTCGCTTTGCACTGACCAGACACGGCTTGCTGCCCGGCCTGTTGCCCGACAACTTTCAGCAAAGGCTGACGCTGGCTGAATCCTATCCGCAGCGGAGTCTGGCTGCGCAATGGCAAGCTTTCGGCAGTGCTTACGATATCTTCGGCGATGGCAGCATCATGGCGGTATCTCTGCCCGGACATTCTGCCGGACAAATGGGTCTGATTCTGCGCGACCAGTATGATCGTGAAGTTTTTCTGTGTGCCGATGCCTGCTGGTCCCGCGCCGCATGGCAGCATGCGAGTATGCCTTCTGCGCTGACCCGCCTCGTCATGCATGACTGGCACCAGTATCGCCATACGCTGCAGCAATTGCATACCCTCGGCACACGACATCCGGAAATTGCACTGCTGCCTTCACACTGCACCGACAGTCTGGCAGCTTACCGTGACGGGAGCACATCATGCTGAGCCGTCTTCAACAGGCAGGTATTTTCCTGCATGCGTTTATCCGTACCCGTTATGGTTTTCGCTTCAGTAACAGAGCCGCACTGGAAAACTGGCAGCAGCGGCGCGTCAGCCACTTCCTGCAATCTTGCGCACAGCACATTCCGTATTACCGCGCCTTTGCCGGTAAGCCTTTACCGGAGTGGCCGCTGATGCAGAAAGAGCAGATGCAGCAACACTTTGCTGAACTGAATCAGGCCGGAATCAGCCTGCAGCAGGCACAGCAATTCGGTCTGACCGCTGAAAAACAACGCGCATTTTCCGCGCCGCTGCAACCCGGTATTGCCGTCGGTTTGTCCAGCGGGACATCAGGGCAGCGCGGCGTTTTTCTGGTCAGCGATAAGGAAAGAGCACGCTGGGCCGGGGTGATCCTCGCACGGGTTCTGAAGCCTGCGCATTTACGGCAATTACTGAATCCGTTCGCAAAACCTTTATCTGTCGCGTTTTTGTTAAGAGCCAACAGCAAGCTGTACACCACGGTACACAATGCCCGTCTGCATTTTCACTATGGCGATCTGCAGCAAAGTCTCTCTGCGTTGGTGAACTGGTTGCAGGGCGTACAGCCGCAAATACTGATCGCACCTGCATCGGTACTGGCCGCGCTGGCACGTGCGCAATTGCAGGGAAGTCTGCAGATACAGCCTCAGCAAGTCATCAGCGTTGCAGAAGTGCTGGAAGCAGATGACAAGTTACTGGTACAGCAGGCGTGGCGGCAGCAAGCGGGGCAAATTTATCAATGCACCGAGGGTTTGCTGGCCTATACCTGCGAACACGGGCAGCTGCATCTGAACGAGGAATGGCTGCATATTCAGCCGCACTGGCTGGATGACGAACGCTTTACGCCCGAAATCACCGATTTCGGACGCGAAACGCAAGCCTTCGTTCGCTACCGGCTGGATGATGTACTGCGCGTCAGTTCCGCACAATGCCGCTGCGGCCGGCACAGCCGCGTGTTATCGGCAATTGAAGGCCGTCAGGATGATGTTTTATGGCTGCCAGCAGCTGACAGCAGCATGCAACCGGTTTTTCCTGACAAGCTGCGCCATCTGATGATGCAGTTACAACCGGCCATCGAAGACTACCGTATTGAGCAACACGGCATTATCTGGCTGATACGCTTGCAGGAAGCGACGCAATTGACAGCAGAGCAAATCAGCGCGCTGCAGCACCAGACAGCGGCTGCATTATTCACGCTGTTTTTGCAGCAGCAGTTACAAGCCCCCGAAATACGTTTTGCCGGATGGGAGGCAATGCCAGCCGGACAAAAACGCCGCCGTATCCGTTGTCAGCAATCACCGCACAAGGAGTAATCTGTGAAAACTATTTTAGTCACCGGCGCCTCCGGCTTTGTTGGCTCATCGTTTATGAAGCGCTTTGCTGAACGCAGTGATTTATCGCTGCATGGCATAGGCCGACGGCTGGATGCAGATTTACCGGTGCAGGTGGTGTATCACCCTCTGGATCTGAGCCAGCCATTTGATTTGCCGGTTTGTCCCGATGTTGTGATTCATGCGGCAGCGAGAGCAGCACCGTGGGGCACCCGTGAAGAATTTGAACAGCAAAATATAGAAGCCACCCGTAACGTGATTGAGTTTTGCCGTACCCATGGTAAGCCGCGTCTGATTTATCTGTCTTCCAGTTCCGTGTTTTATCAGAACCGGCACCAGACTAATCTGCACGAAGACAGTCCGATCGGCCCTGCATTTGTCAATTTGTATGCAGAAACAAAATACGCTGGAGAACTGCTGGTGCGCGAATACGAAGGTGAAAAAACCATTCTGCGACCACGCGCAGTATTCGGCCCCGGCGATACCGTACTGTTTCCACGCATTCTTCGTGCGGCGAAGGAAGGTAAATTACCTGTATTTCAGACCGACACACCAGCGGTCGGCGATCTGATTTATATCGATACCTTATGTGATTACATGATGCGTGCCTGCGAAGCAAAAAAACTTGCACTGGCTTATAACCTGACCAATGCAGAACCGGTACGCATTACCGATTTCTTATTGAAGGTATTAAGAGAGCTGGATTTACCGGAACCGAAACGCAGTATCAGTATTAAAACAGCCTGGATCGCAGCAGGCCTGATTGAGCAGATTTATAGTCTGTTACGTCTGCGTGGTGAGCCACCTGTCACCCGTTTTGGTGTCAGTGTGTTTGCTTATTCCAAAACCTTTAATCCTTCACGTACTATCAGTGATCTCGGTTTACCTTCGGTATCGGTCAGCGAAGGCTTGCGTCGCTTTATCGACTGGCAAAAGGAACAGCCATGCTGATCAGCCTGATCATTCTGTGCGCCCTGTTATACCTGAGTCTGCTCGGCTTCAAAACGGCGTATGCGCTGGTGGCACTGGCTAACATGCCGGAAACCCACAGCGCTGCCAAACGCTTCCGTGTCAGTGGCGAATCCGCGCAGGCGGAAGTGACGATCGTCCAGCCGCTGCTCAGCGGTGATCCGCGTTTGCCGCAAGTGCTGGCAACAAATCTGCAAACACTGCCGGAACAGGCATTTTTGTGGCTGATTGATCGTGATGATGCCGTCGCTCAACAGATCGCCGCAGCCTTACGTGCATCCTTCCCTGCCGCACAAATTAACGTTCTGCTGTGTGATCCGGCACCGGACGGCATCAATCCCAAGGCCTGGAAGCTGGAACTGGCCAGACCCTTACTGCAGACAGCGGTTTGTCTGGTATTGGATGATGATGCAACGCTGCCTGCCGCCAGTTTGCGTGCGCTGGTGCAGCATTGCCCTGTACGCGGCATCGTCACCGCTCTGCCTCATTACCAGCAGGGTAATAATCTGCCTTCACAGTTGCTGGCACAGTTTGTCAACAATAACGCGGTGATGACGTATCTGCCTTTACTGCCATTCACCACACCGGTATCCATCAATGGCATGTGCTATGCGTTACGTCGTGATTTTTTGCAGCAGTGTGGTGGTTTTGCACCGGTATTGCAGCATCTGACCGATGATCTGGCAATGGCGGAATTGTGCAGACAGCACGACGGCGATTTGCTGCAACTGGCGGTGCCGGTGGAAGTGCAGACCAGCGTAAGCGACATGCGCCATTACCGTCAGCAAATGCATCGCTGGATGGTGTTTGCGACGCTGTTATTGCAACAGCAAAGTAAAGGCACCGCCTTGCTGATCACACTGCTGCAAGGCATACACCCTTTATTGCTATGGATACTGTTGCTGTTATGCATCGTGCAGCCCGCTACGCTGTTTCTGCTGGTCTTGGTGCTGGTGATGCGCAGTGCGGCAATGATGCTGGTACAAAAACAGGTGACGGGTGCATTCAGACATCGTTTTGGCTTGTCGCTGTTATCCGAACTGCTACAACCGCTGCATTTACTGCATGCATTGCGTGAGCGCCGCATACGCTGGCGTTCGCGGGTGTATCAGGTCAAACGCAATGACCAGTTCCATGTCGCTGAATCCTGAACTCAACACGAGGCAGATCATATGAAGCATTTACTGCAAATCGCCATGCTGAATGGCAGAAGCAAGCCTGATTGCTGGGCACTGAGCCCTGCGCAACATGCATTTCTGATGCAACTGTCAGGACAGGGGCGTCATCTGGTGTTGAATAATTTTCCGTATCTGCCATCTGACAAACCATATCAGCCGGTTCCTTTACTGCGCGCCAGTCTGGCCAATGCGCGGGAATATCTGAATGCGCGCACTCCGTGGTTCCGGCGTCATTACCGCCCTCTGATCCAGCAACTGTTAGCGCAGGCTGAACATACGGTTTTTGTCGCGGGCAGTTGCGGGCTGGAGTTACTGAGCAGCCTGCAGTTACCTGCTGCTGATCTGCAAAAACTGTCGGTATTTGCTTACGGCCCGGTCGCGCGGACAAAACCCGCATGTCACAGTTTACTGGTACAGGGCAGAGCGGACTGGATTTCGCGCCGCTGGTTTGCAGAGGCTGATTTACTCGTCGATGCAGATCATCTGAATTACCTGCAACAGCCGGAAGTGTTACAGCACTGCCGCCAGTTCATTGAGCAAATCAGCGTCAGGACTTTTTCGGGATACCGCCATGAACAGCACCGTGCAGCCTGAACAGGCAAACCAGAAACCCGGCTACAGCGCCAGTGACACGCCAAATAATCTGTTAAATCTGTTACAAGCATTGATGGCGACCAAAGGCAAAAAAGCCTTACGTATCGACTTTCTGGCGCCGCCGTTTGCCGGACATTTGCATCCGGTGCTGGCACTGGCACGCGCCGCTGCCGCTGAGCACAGCGTGCAAGTCATCAGTACACCGGCCGCCGGTAAGGCGATTGCTCAGGCCGGGTTACAGGCGCACAGCGTGCTGGAAGGCAGCGAAGCAGACGACACGCTGGATCAGATTGCCAATCCAGGGAAGGCTGTACGCAGCAATCCGCTGGCACTGTGGCGTCAGTTCCGCGCCGCGCTCAGATTATTCCGGCAATTCCGGACAGAGCTCGATCAGCACTACCGCACGAAGGCAAAACCCGATCTGATCATTGCCGACTTTACGCTGCCGCTGGCCGGCATCATCGCGCAACAGCATCAGATCAGTTGGTGGACCAGTATGCCCTCGCCCTGCGTCATCGAAACCAGCGAAGGTCCGCCCGCGTATTGCGGTGGTCTGCAACCGCCGGAAAACCGCTGGCAATACTGGCTGCAATGGCTGCACAGAAAAAAAGTCCGCTGCTTTAAACGGATAGTATTCACCCTGTGCTACCCGCTGCTACGCGATCTGGGTGTCAGAACGCTGTATCGCGCGGATGGCAGTGAAGCCGCTTACTCACCGGATTGCATACTTGCGCTGGCTGATCCGGCACTGGAATTTCCGCGTAACTGGCCGCAAGCATTGCAATTCATAGGTCCGGCGCTGTACACACCACCGCTGACCACCCCTGAACCGCAATTTGACGCTGAACGTCCCGCGATTCTGATCACACTGGGAACCCATTTGCACTGGCAGAAAGAAGCCGTGGTTGCCGCACTCAGCGAACTGGCGGCTATTTGCCCCGAATGGGATTTTCATTTTTCAGACGGGCGTCACGATCAGCAACATCAGCCATTGCGCAGTAATCTGCACCGCTACAGCTATATCTCGTATCAAAGCCATCTGGCAAAGTATGCGGCGGTAATTCATCACGGTGGCGCGGGGATTATGTATCACTGCCTGCAACATGCGATTCCGGCGCTGGTTTGGCCGCAGGATTTCGATCAGTTTGACCATGCTGCCCGCCTCGAAGTGGCGGGCAAAGCCGTCTGGCTTCGCAACGGACTCAGAAATGCACAGGCAATTCGCCGCTTACTGGCAGACTGTCTGCAACAATGGGCTATAAAGGTGGATGAAAAAGGTGAATGAGGTCAGATGAACGCGTCTTATCGAAAGTCAGCCCCATCCGAAAGCCATCAATCAGTATGCTACGGAGAGCCTGTTTTAAGCCCGAATGCGGTGTTCAGCACAGCGATCCGGCAGTCGTCGGCAGAAAGTCCGGCTCTCCGGAAATCGTGAATGCGGATTTTTGCACAATGACTGCGCCGGAAACGTTTGCAAACTCCCATAAAAAAACCGGCCTGATTGCAAGCCGGTTTTTTATTTTCCTGCGCTGATGTTTTGCGACATGCGCGATGAGCAAATATCAGTGATGGCGGCGCGGCGCTGGCGGCGGACCGCTGCGGGTTGCCAGGTGACGGAAGATAATCCGGCCTTTACTGAAATCGTAAGGCGATAGTTCTACCGTGACCTTGTCACCTGCCAGAATACGGATATTGTGCTTGCGCATTTTGCCACCGGTATAGGCAATGATTTCGTGACCGTTATCGAGAACAACGCGAAACCGCAGATCCGGCAGAATTTCACCGACGCTGCCCATCATTTCAATCAATTCTTCTTTCGCCATGGCATTTCCCTTCGTTGCTGGCAAGCAGCTTATGGTGCGGTTGAACAACCTGTATGAACAGAGAATGAAAAAAGCCCGCCGGAGCGAGCTTCCATTCACTGTCGATCACGATGCCCGGTACCCATGCTATCTGCGTGGTGTGACGGGAGTCTGCTTCCGGAGACCAGTGCTATCTGCAAAGTGCCTTCCGGACAAGTAACGATCGTGAAACTTGCTGATACCAGCGACACTGGTATCGTTTGATGAATGTGGTCAATAGCCAGCACTAAGATGGTGAGGCGAAAGAATATTACAGAGGACGAATGTTGCTGGCTTTGTCGCCTTTAGGGCCAGTTGCACGTTCGAACGATACACGCTGGTTTTCAGTCAGCGTTTTGAAACCTGTAGTCTGGATGTCGCCGAAGTGGGCGAACAAGTCTGCACCACCGTTATCAGGAGCGATGAAGCCGAAGCCTTTAGATTCGTTGAACCACTTTACTGTACCTGTTTGTTGATTGCTCATGTTACTTCCTTTTTAAAATTGAAAATGGGCTGCGCCCGGTTGGCACCGGAGATCAAGAAAAAAGTAACTGAAAGGAATTCAAACAGTGCTGCAATAACTACTGCAGTAGAGGAAAGAGACCGACAAAGACTACGACTTGATGCAAGTGCTGAAGCGAATAGTACCGCATAAATTCGAAATCGTCTAACTTTATTTAAACTGTTTTCAAATAAATGTTTATGCGGCAACTAAAAGTAAATTTGATCTTTCGTGCAATCTCTTTCTTTGATGAAATCATTTATGAAATTTTCACCTGATGTTTCATGAATAATTTCACCAATAAATATGTTAATAAAAAATTTAATTAATTTATTTATTTAAAATTACCTTACTTTCTTAATTTCCGCGATAAGTCGAAAAACCGAAAGGACTCAGAAGTAATGGAATGTGGTAATGCGCTTTCTGATCTTCCACCTGAAACACAACAGGAATTTCCGGAAAGAAAGTCGCCTGCTTTTTAGTACGGTAATAGTCACCGGTTTTAAAAACAACCCGATACTCTCCGGCTGCCCAGTTAGCTATTGCATCCTGTGCGATCAGTGACCGGATTCTGCCATTTTCATCAGTTTGCCCTTTTCCTACAGGCTGCCATGCGCCATTTTTTGTATGCATCTCGATCTCAACCTGAACACCCGGCGTTGGCTGTCCGGTTTGCAGGTCCAGAACATGCACACTGACGGGATTGGTATCCGCTGCCATCGCAGAAACAGCCGTACAGCTCAGTACTGCAGATATCAGCCATAATTTCAAATCAGTTATTTTCATTGTCTTCTCCGTTTATATATCAATAAATCAGTTAACGAATGAGGTCCGCTGCTGCACGGGCGCAGGCGTCATCATTTTCCGGACCACCGCCACCGGCAACCCCGATTGCACCAACGACCTGTCCGTCACGGCGGATAGGCACACCACCACCAAGCAGTAATAACTCCGGTAAGTATTGCAGCGCTGCGGTGTCCGGCTGGCTCCGTGCCTGACGACCAAGTTGTAAGGTCGGCTGTCGTGTCGATAAGGCGGTATAAGCTTTCCTGCGCGCAGCCTCCAGATTATGCGGACCGACACTTTCTGCTCTCTGTATCAGTAAAGCCTGCCCACTGGCATCCACCACTGATACCGCAATATCACGATGCAGAGTCCGGCAATGCTGTTGCGCATGGCGTGCCAGATTCATCGCATCGTCGAATACAATTCCGGGTGTAGTTTGTGCACTGGCATTTCGCGAGATCATTACCAGCAACATGGCTTTCAAAAGTGTTTTCATGGCGTCATTTTAAGAAGGTTGCCATGAGCCTTTACTGACAACTCGATGACATCATTGTCATCGAACGAAGGCTGTATTCCGGCTATCATTCAGCCAGATGACAAATCAGTGAGGATAAGCGTGAGATTGCTTCTTGTAGAAGATGAAATCCGGACCAACGAATACCTGAAACAGGGGCTCAGCGAAGCCGGTTTTGTGGTGGACATTGCCAACGATGGCAAAACCGGGCTGCATCTGGCGCTGGAGCAAGCCTACGATCTGATCGTACTAGACGTTATGCTGCCAGGAATAGACGGGTGGACTATTCTGCGTCATCTGCGGGAATCGCTTACGGGGCGACACACACCGGTGTTATTTCTCAGCGCCCGTGATGCGCTCTCTGACCGGGTTCACGGTCTGGAACTCGGTGCAGACGATTATCTGGTGAAGCCGTTTGCGTTTGCTGAATTACTGGCACGTATCCGTACCCTGCTCCGGCGCGGCCCGCAACGCGAAGATGATGTGCTGGTTATCAATGACCTTCGCTTAAATGTACTGGCGCGAACTGCGACACGCAATGATGCACGCCTGCACCTGAGCGGACGGGAATTTAACCTGCTCTGCCTGCTGATGCGTCGTCAGGGAGAGATTTTATCGCGCAGTGAAATCGCTTCACAGGTCTGGGATATGAACTTTGACAGCGATACCAATGTCGTGGACGTCGCAATTAAGCGTTTGCGCCAGAAAATCAACGATCCGGTGCCCGGACAACTGATTCATGCTGTCCGTGGTATGGGCTATGTCTGTGAACTGCGATCATGAGCAAACAACGCTCACTCGGATGGCGACTCGGCATCTCCGGTGCAATGGTTGCCGCAGCAGCCAGCGCATTACTCGGGCTGTATTTATATGAAACCTTTGAAGCCCAGTTATTACAAAGGGATGATGTACAGCTGCTGGGAAAATTACGCCAGTTGCGACAATTACTCAGCCATAGCAGCACTGCGGAAATGCTCCGTTCTCAGGCTGATTACGTCCGGGATACGATGAGCGGTGAAAGCAATGCTTTGATTGAGATGGATGATGTCAGCGTAAAACCCTCCGCCCCGATCCTGCGTATCAACCCCGTCAATTTGGCTTTCCCCGTACTAACACCGGTACCGTTAACAAATGAGGCAGGACGACAGCACATCCGACACTGGCAAACAGAAAGTGGCGTTCCGGCTGCCACATTAACTGCCATCTCCAGTCTCGGGAATAAGCCAGTTGAAATCAGGCTGACAAGATTGTATTCAGAGCGGGATGTATTACTGAAAACATACCGGTTGCAAATTCTGTTCACCAGTCTCGCTGCCGGCCTGCTGTCCGGTGGCATTCTACTTTTTGTTATCTGGCGTGGCCTCGCGCCTTTGCGGAAATTGCGCACGCAAACGGCCGCCGTCAGTCCGCAAAACCTGTCTCAGCGGCTTGATAGCAGCCAGGTTCCCGGCAAATTGCTTCCGTTGGTCGATGGTTTGAACCAGATGCTTACGCGGCTGGAAAATGGCTATCTGCAACTGAATCAGTTTTCAGCAGACCTGGCCCACGAATTGCGAACACCACTTGCGGCGCTGAACACGCAAACACAAGTCATTCTGAGCAAACAAAGAAACGCTGACGAATACGAAGCCTTGCTCGAATCACATTTAGAAGCCTTTGAACGGCTCACACGTCTGGTCGACAGCCTGCTCTTTCTGGCGCGCAGCGAACATCAGCAAATTGCCCGGGATCTTGTACATCATCCGGTCAGCATCAGTGATGAGTTCGCACGTATTGCCGACTATTTTGAAGATCTCGCTGAGCAGCGCCAGCTCAGGATTGTCTGTTCAGGAGAGGCTGAGATTTTCGCCGATCCGCATATGGTGCGACGCGTGCTTGCCAATCTGGTGTCGAATGCGGTGCGCTATGCTGCCGAAGGAACGGTCATTGAATTGACCGCCAAAACGGCTGATCCGCAAATTGTCGTTCTCGATGTGTCGAATCAGGGCGATCTGCTGGCACAAGCTGATCTGGAACGTCTGTTTGACCGTTTTTACCGGACAGATGCATCGCGTTATTCAAATAATGGTGGCAGCGGCTTAGGCCTTGCAATCGTCAAAGCGATCGCAATACTGCACGGCGGCAACGCGTCGGTCTCGCAAAGCAGCGACGGCAAAATTACGTTTTCTCTGAGGTTACCAGTCTCGCGGCTTTGAACGCTGAAACACGGAGCAGTCCACGCAGGGAAATCAAAGCTAGTACATTTTTCAGATTGGAAATACGCTTAATCATAAAGATGCTTTTTGTTTGCATGTTTTATTTTTTGCAGATAGAATGTGTTCAATTCAATGGCTCACAAGTGATTTTGACAACAATCCGTACAACGGCGCGCGTGCACGATGAGTCAGATCATGGGGCATCCCGTTACTGAATGAGATTAATTTCTGCAGGTCAGTCTCAGACAATCAGATGGATGCAGGATGCCATTGAATGACTACAACATTGTCCTGTCATTCGCTCTGCAAAGCCTGCTGCGATAACGATGCCATCAACGCATCAGTCACGCGAAAAGCTTCCGGCTTCACCGCTACCGCAGAACGGGATGACGATTATTTGCCAGATTAAAGGTTTGATTATGCTATCCCAGGAACACCGCGCCATTATCTCTGCCACCGTGCCAGTCCTTCAGCAAGGCGGCGAAACACTGACACGTCATTTTTATCAAAAACTGTTCAGCGAATATCCGCAAGTTTTGCCGTTTTTCAATCAGGCTCACCAGCATTCCGGCACACAGCAACGAGCACTGGCTAACAGCATTCTGATGTATGCCTCCAATATCGACCGTCTGGAAGCACTCGGCCCGCTGGTAAAAGGCATCGTCAACAAGCATGCAGCTTTGCAAATCATGCCAGAGCATTACCCAATGGTAGGCGCTGCATTGCTAGGCGCGATCCGTGAAGTGCTTGGTGAAGCAGTGGCTACCGACGCTGTGATCGAAGCCTGGGCTGCCGCGTATGGTCAGCTGGCAGAAATTCTGACTGGTGCCGAACAAGAAATTTATACAAAAAATGCGCAGGCAGTTGGCGGCTGGCAAGGTGAAAGATCTTTTCAAGTGATCAGTAAAACCATAGAAAGCGACGAGATCACTTCCTTTGTCATGGCACCCGCAGACGAGGCCGAAGTGATGGATTTTCTGCCGGGACAATACATCACAATACTGCTCACAATCGACGGTGAGCAGGCACGCCGCCAGTATTCGCTGTCTGACATCAGTAACGGCAAAACTTACAGAATCAGCGTAAAACGCGAACCGGGTGGCAAGGTATCCAACTATCTTCACGATCATATCAGCGTCGGCAGCCAGGTCAGCCTGTTTCCGCCGACTGGTGCTTTCACACTGAACAGTAGTGAAAAACCGCTGGTACTGATCAGTGGTGGTGTGGGTATTACACCGACACTGGCAATGCTGAGCAAAGCATTACAAACACAGCGACCTGTGCACTTTATTCATGCTGCAAGGCACGCTGGTGTTCACGCTTTCGGTGCGCATATTGATGCGCTGGCAGCGGCACACCCGCAATTGCAGCGCTACTATGTATATGAACAGGGTACAGAAGGCGCGGATGCGACCGGTTTTCTGTCACGTGAACATCTGGAACAATGGATTCCGGCTTCACGCGATGTAGACGCCTATTTCCTCGGCCCGCTGCCATTTATGAAAGCGGTGAAATTCCATTTACGCGACATCGGTGTACCGGAATCACAAAGCCATTACGAATTTTTCGGACCAGCGGAAGCGCTACAATAATTCAGAAGCCCGTCACATCAGCCATCGCACCACAAATTACGTCATGTAAACTATGGCTGCAATGACTGGCTTTTCGTAGAACCCCTTACCAGACAAAGCAAAGTGCAACAGCTAATGACAGTTGCACTTTGCTTTCAGTTCAGCCTGACATTCATCAGCCCATCTGACAACACTAAGAGCAGTTGCATGCCTGATGGCAGATTCGCTTTTCAGAATTTCAATGCCATCACTAAGACGGTTAATAAAAACTTTTTCTGAATTAATAAATATTGCGTAAAATCGCGGCTCTGTTAGTCCTCATCTCAACCACGCCGATGCATTGCAACTCATGATCAGACGTCTGTATTTATGTACTTTATTGCTCATGCTGATATCCGGAATTTCTGCTTGTCACAGCAGCCGCCTTTCCAATACCTGTATGAATAATGCAGCTGATTATCCGCACTGTACGCAGTTGCCTTTGCAAATCTATGCTCCGGAGCCCGACTATTTACCGCTTTCGCCGGAACTGCAAACGTTTTATGAATTAAATTCGATTCGTCGCAAGCTTGGGCTTGGGGTGCTGGTACAAAACCGGCAACTTGATTCGGCAGCACAAAATCATTTACGCTACATCGTCAGAAATTTGCCTGATGATGCCAGTGCTTACGGACATACAGAACAATATGATCGCCCTCAATTTACCGGAAGCGGGCCCACCGAGCGCGCCCAGTTTGCCGGTTATCCCGGAACTGCCGGCGAAAATCTGGGTGGCGCAAATTTTGTATTTCATTTGTCTCCGGCCTATAACTTTCTGAACACGATCAGTCACGCACGTCTGATGCTGGATCAGTGCGCAACGGATATCGGCATCGGCTATGCGGTACTCAATGACCGCGGAAACGAACTGAATCCGTTGGTTTTGAATTTTGGCAATCAGCTTACCAGTGCTGGTTACAGCTTATGCCAGAAAAACAGCGGACAGTTTTTCTTCCATTACCCTTACGACGGGCAGACAGGCGTACCGCTTTCTATGACACCGGAAGATCCGAATCCGGTTCCTGATTTACCGAAAGACAAGACGGGAAATGACGACTGGCTAAACGGCACATCAGCTGCAATGATTTTCGGCTTTGAAAGATCCGCTGTCATCGAGCAGCTTGATGCCACTGTGACGGAAATAAATACACAAAAGACTTTAGGTGTACGTCTGTTCTGGTGGAACAGCACCCGGTACCCCAATCCCCACCGTGATAGGCATATTGCGTATCTGGTCGGATATCAGCCATTTAAACCGAAAACAACTTACAAAGTTACGGTGAATGCCGTCGTATCGGGTGCACACATCAAAAGGGATTTCTCGTTCACCACAAGGTGATACCGAGGAGTGTCGTCAGATTGCTGCTAGATCTCCGACACCCTGTGCAGCCAGCGATAGCAAAATTAGCGTGATACTTTCCGGTTCAGCCAGCGAGCAGTGCCCGCGCAGAATCCCGGACAAGTCTGGCGATGAGTTCTGTATCCGCTTCCGGTTCCAGTTGTTTTGGTGTGCCTGTTGCGCCGGTTGGCGCAATGCTGATCGAATTGCCCTGTGACACCAGTGAGTATTCACCCGTACAGGCCGGACAATACACTTTATCACCATGCTGATGCTTTCTTTTCAATACGATCACCGGACCGCACTGCAGGCATTCGCGCAGCGGGATTCCCTCGTCACTGTGTGCGACAACAGGATCGAGTTTTCCAGCGCGTCCCATATTGATAAAAATTTTGCTGAAAGAAGCATCGAACTGACGGCCTGCATTTTCTTCGATAATTGAAAGTGCCTTCTCGACCGGCATACCGCGGCGATAAGGCCGCGTGCTGGTCATCGCATCGAACGCATCGCAAATCCCTACGATACGCGCATCCACAGGGACATCATTACCCGCAAGTCCGCGCGGATAACCTTTTCCGTCCGGTGTTTCAGTTTGCAGACTCTCCGCCGCCAAGAAGTTTCGAAACCGTGTTTAAAAGACTCATCTGTATTCCTGCTCTGTAAAAAAACAAAATCTTGCTTATCTGTTTTGTGAATCATTCTCACTGAGCCGCTGCCTGCACAATCCCAGTGTAGCTGAAATACGGAACTGATTATCAAAAATTCACATTACTCAGGAGCCACGACATCAGACTCAGTCTTGTCCGGTGCTGAACATCAATTTTGCTGATCATTTCGTGTGTAATACATCAGCAACAAGCTTTCAGAGACAGTAAGTATTGATTCAGAATCAATGATTCCTGAAATATTGTTAATTCTCAACATATCAGTATTTCATGTGCTAAAACGATAAACGGCAGAAAAGAAACCGGAATGCACTATGTAATTCGTAAAAAAAATCAATCAGGAGTAGGTAAGAATGAATCAGAAAACAATACCGTTTGCTGTATTTTCTGCAGCGTTACTGATGTCAGAAATACATGTATCTGCATCCGCCTCCGAACATGGCAGTGAAGCGGAGGCCGTCAAAATGGTTAAAGATGCTGTTTCTATGGTCAAATCAGCGGGTACTGAAAAAGCCTATAAAGCATTTACTGATCATACGGACAACAGTTTTAAATTAAAAGATTTATACGTTTTTGTGTATGACTTTGAAGGCAACTGTCTGGCACAAGGTGCAAACCCGAAAATGGTTGGGAAAAATCTTCTGGCGATGCGTGATGTCGATGGCAATACGTTTATCAAAGGAATGATCGATATGGTCAAAGCTTCATCTAAGGGCTGGTATGGACCATACAAATTTAACAATCCGGCTACCCAGTCTTACGAACTGAAGAAATCCTACTGTGAACGCGGTGCCGGTGACACCATGATTTGCACTGGAATCTATTCCGGTAAAGGCTGATTCTCAGCGAAATTGAAGACAGCGGGAATCCTCGCGATGCCGGCAATGCGCCGATACAATCGACAGTTTCGGCGTTAACTCTGGATCAAAAGTTGCTTCGATTACACATCCTGACTGGATGAAATGCCTTTGGGTGGCGGGGCTCCGAAAAATCTCCGCTATTCCCTGCTATTCCCTGCTGAGCTGAAACAGGCTTTCATAACCCATACGAAACGCTGTTGTAGCCGTCGCGGCATCAGCATGCACATTCAGCATCAGGCGCTTCGCCTCATTCAAACGTCATGATTTCCTGCACTGCATCGGCGTGGTTGCGGATATCGGACGAACATAGACATACTGGCTTGAAATCTCACTTGTACCCGGGTTAGCAAATCTCCCGTCCACAAAAGTTCTGCGCAGTATTATCTTTTACAAACCGCATTTTTTACGGTGACTGCGCCCCACGCGGTTTTCATTCATATTCTGTCCATTCTGTTACAGCATGAACTGCTGCGATTCTGGTGAGTTTTTCAGTCTTCCGCAAGCAGTAAATCTAAAGATAGGCTCCGGTGAGCATACAGCTTTACGTAACCTTTCAAAAGATGTTTTTCTACTGCTATTAAACCAAGAAACTTTTCATCGTAGCCAAAGCGCATCACAGAAATTTCTATGACAGTTGGAAAAATTTCCGTAAGCGGCTGTATGTATTTTTTCAAAACGAAGCTGTGATACAGTCTGTGTAAGGTTTAGTCTGAGCTTCAAGTCACCCAGCAGATCCGGTACTTTTTTCGGATCGCAGTTTTTTAAAAAATTCACGATAAGGAGAAAACACGCATGTCTGAATATCCTCGTTTACAAACCATTCAGGAAACCGCGAAACGTTTACAAGGCAAGGTTCTGACAACACCTGTCTGGCAATGGCAAACCGGTGTGATTGCAGATCAGTTGCTGCCACAAACAGAAGTCTGGCTGAAGCTGGAATTGCTACAAAAGACCGGTACTTTTAAGCTGCGCGGAGCACTGAATTGCATTGAAGCGCTGGATGCGGAAGCCAAAACGAGGGGCGTGGTTGCCGTCAGTGCGGGAAATCACGCTATCGCTGTTGCTTATGCTTCTGCGCTGGCTGGCACCCATGCAAAAGTTGTCATGCTCGAACAATCCAGCCCTGCGAGGATCGCTGCCTGCAAAGCGTCAGGAGCGGAAATTTTGCTGGCACCCGATGTGCATCAGGCCTTTGCGTGGGCAAAACAGATTGCTGAAGATGAATCGCGCACCATGATTCATCCGTTTGAAGGCCAGCTGACTGCGCAGGGTACGGCCACTGTTGGACTGGAGCTGATGCAGCAAGTACCGCAGCTGGATGCTGTGATTGTGCCGATTGGCGGTGGCGGACTGTGCGCCGGTATTGCTGCGGCAGTCAAACAAATCAATCCGGCCTGCGCAGTGTATGGTGTGGAACCGGAAGGCGCGGATTCAATGTCGCGCAGCTTGCGCAGCGGGCAACCTGAAAAGCTGGAGAAAGTCAGCACGGTTGCTGACAGCCTGGGCGCGCCGTTTGCATTGCCTTACAGCTTTGGTGTGTGCCAGCGTTTTGTGGATGATGTGGTGCGGGTCAGTGATGATGCGCTGTGTCAGGCCATGTATTTTCTGTTCCGCGACATGAAACTGGTTACCGAGCCTGCAACTGCCGCTAGTACCGCTGCGTTACTCGGGCCGCTGAAGGAAACGCTGAACGGCAAAAAAGTCGGGCTGATTGTGTGCGGTGCCAACATTGATGTCAGCCGCTACAGCGAATTGCTCGCGCGTGGACAAGTACTGGTGGAAAAGTCCTGAAATGCAGCCTGAGTGACCTGTACGAGCTGCAGGCCAGTCGGGGCAGAATCATCAGCAGGCGCTGGATTGTTAAATTCTGGCCTTGTTTGACTTGTTTTTAGCCTGTTCTTGGCCTGTTTTTTGCTGAAATGCGGTGTTTAGCATAGCAATCCGGCGGTCGTCGGCAGAAAGTCCGGCTCTCCGGAAATAGTAAATGACGATAACTGCACAATTTCCGCTTATTTTCCGGCGGACGGACTCACTGCGCCGTCAGGCCTTTGCGGGTGACTTCAGCCGGTACCGGTTCATTCGGAAACCATTTTTGGTGAATTTTCTGGAAGCTGCCATCTTTTTTCATCTGGCGCAGCGCATCTTCCCATTGCCTGATCGTACTCAGTGACGTCTTGGAAGAAAACGCCAGATACAAATCCAGACTTTCCAGCACCATGACAGGCTCGACATCATTGGCTGTATAGCCAATCTCTTTCAGTACAGATGAAACAACCACGCTGCCTTCAGACCATAAATCAAAGCGCCCTGACATCAGCATTTTGGCAACAACCTGTGGCGTACCGGCCAGCTCCAGTGTCTGAAAGCCCTTGCGGGCAGCAGCATCCGCAAAAATACTGCCGCGGTATGCGCCAACGGCAAGATGTTTGATATCGTCTTTGAGGGCTTGCAGGCGGGCGGCATTGCCTTTGCGGGTGTACAGCACGGTGCGGGATACAGCGACCGGGCCGATCAGCGTCATCTGACGCTCGCGTTCTTCCGACCAGCCTACGGTAAAGATCATGACGTTCGCTTCGTCCAGCAAGGCTTTATAGGCGCGATTCCAGGGCACTACCTGAATTGCTGAAGTATTACCGATGCGGCGCTGCAGTTCCTGCACGACTTCCACTGCCATACCATCCGGCTTGTCGCCGTTTTTAAATGTGACCGGTGGCCAGTCCTCGGTATAAATCGTCAGCTCGTTTCCGGCACATGCAAAGCCCGGGATCACAAGGCACAGCATCAGCAGACATTGCAGCCATACGGCAGTGAACTGGCCGGTATTGCCGGAGATAAACCGTCGTGCTTGCTTCACCGCGCCTCGCTCCATACCACTCTCCCGTTTCATACATCCGGTATTTAAGTTAGGCGACGGGACCAGGCTATGCAAGCTTCGTCTGTTAAATGGTGTTACCGCTGGCTACACCGGAATACCTGAATTGCCGAAAAGAAAAACAGAACTCCGGCAAGCCTGTCGTGTTTATCGGGTACCACTGCCGTGACTCAGCACAAACGCCGGGATATCCTGCGCTGCAATCGGCTTCGAGATCAGGTAACCCTGAAGAAAATGACAGCCCATCGCCGACAATGTACTGGCCTGATACGCGGTTTCCACCCCCTCCGCCACCAGAGACATCCCCAGCTTATGTCCCATCATGATGATAGATGACACCAGTTGCTCAAGCTTGTCGTGCTCAGTCAGACGCATGACAAATGAGCGGTCGATTTTCAGGGTATCAATCTGAAACTTGGTCAGATAACTGAGCGCAGAATAGCCGGTACCAAAATCGTCGAGCGAAATGCGAACGCCAAGCTGATTCAAATCGCTGAGGGAACGTCGTACGTAATCCCCGTCATCAATCAGTACCCGCTCCGTCAGTTCCAGTTCAATTTGCGAAGGCTGCAAACCGTGTGTACTGAGGATTGCTTTCAGTTTTCCGGCAAACCGCGAATCCATCAGTTGCGCAGCTGAAATATTGATACTCATGACGCAATTGCGAATATCAAAGTGCTGACTCCATTCGGCAAACTGGGCGCAGGCAGTGGCAATCACCCAGTCACCGATGTCCAGAATCAGATCACTGTCTTCAGCAATCGGAATAAACTGATCGGGTGGCACCTGACCCAGGGTTTTACTGGACCAGCGTATCAATGCCTCAAATTTGCGAATCTCGCCGGAATTCACATCAACAATAGGCTGATACAGCAGATACAACTCATCGGTATGCATCGCATGACGTAAAGCACTGTCGAGAATGGCTTCACGCGGTAAGCCCAGCATTTGCGGGTTGAAAGTCCTGATTTGTCCTTTACCGGCTTTCTTGGCGTCGTACATCGCAAGATAAGCATTCTGAATCAGGCCATATACATCCGGCTGCATTTCCGGCGCAATCGCAATGCCGATACTCGCCGTCAGATAATGCTGATGATGCTGAATAGCAAAGCCCGCAGCCAGTGAACGACCCAGCGCAGCAGCGATGTTTTCAGCCAGCGCAGCGGTCTGAGAAGAGGGAATACCGGTAATCCCGATCGCAAATTCATCACCGCCAAACCTTGCCAGAATAGCGTGCTCCGGTATGTGCGTAGTCAGATCAGCAGCAATCTGCTTCAGCAGTTGCTCCGCATACACGTGACCAAAAGAATCATAGACACGCTTGTATTTGTCCAGATCCACCAGTATCACCACGTAATCGTTACCGGGCTGTGCACCGGCCTGCATCAGTGCGCTCAGCGCCCGCAGGAAACCGTGACGGTTCAGTAAACCGGTCAGCCCGTCAAAATGCGCGACCTTGTACAGCAAACCTTCTTTTTCTTTACGCTCAGAAATATCAATCAACTGCAGTAAGTAAAAACGTTCCTCACGCTCGTAGTAAGGCGACACAATCACTTCCAGCGGTATGCTGCGCCCGTCTGCAGCCGTAACGGTGATTTCATCGGTCATTGGTACCGGTGACTGACTGGCTGTAATCCGCTCAAGAAATGCACTCAGCGACGCGCCATGCGGTCTGGCAAACACATCTGCCACATGCAGATCGCGTGCGCTGCGGGTATTACTTTTACCGATCAGACTTGCCGCACGCTCATTCACCATCTGCACTCTGGCCTGACCATCCAGAATAATCAGGCCGCTGCCAAAGCTGTCAATTGTGTATTTATACCGGTCACGAATACGCTCGATGACGGCAGAAATCAGGCAGAGCATTGACAGGGTTTTAATCGTAAACGACTCGAAAAACCACAGCGTCATGTTGTCCGGCATCCATTTAAATGCCGTCAACAAATTTATAACTCCGCGAATAATCAGTAAAGCACTGAGGACAGGATAAGCACGGGTGAATTTTGCAATCAGTAATCCACTGACCAGAAAAGTTGCGCCCGTCATAAATGCAGTTGCATCGACGATCAGTGCCGGAAACAACGCATAAAATACCTGCATCATTATCGCCAGCGTTGTAATCATCATTGCCGTTGTGCGTGTAATCGCGCGCTGGCGAATGAACTTTCCGGTACCGAGTAAAAAACTGCTGATGCTGGTAGTCAGAAGCAATGCGGACACGGTTGCTTTGGCAACTGGCTGCACTCCGAGAAACAATAATGCCGTATTTGCTGTCAGTGCCGCCTGACCGGCTGCCCAGAATAAGGCATGCGATTCTTTGCGCTCATGCAGCCACGGCAGCAACAAAGCTGCAATCAGGACAACATCAACCGCAAGTGATAACAGGACAAAAGATTGTGCTTCCACAGTAATCAAAAGAAATAGTGCAAAAACAAAAACCGGCAATCTGTGCCTGCATCAGCGACAGCACCCATTGCCAGCTTCACAAGATACCAGTTTAAACAATAACAATCGCTCAGAATCCCGACATTATCTTACAAAAACCGCACAAAATTTCCTTATAGAAATATTTTTTATAGACGGTCACGATAGGTTGGCGATGTCATATTTTAAATATTGATACTGTGGCAACCAGTTCGCGCGATTGCCGTTTCAGATTTTCAGCGGCGGCTGCACTTTGCTCTACCAGCGCGGCATTTTGCTGCGTGACATCGTCCATTTCTGTAATCGCAATACCCACCTGCGCCACGCTGTTACTTTGTTCGCTGCTGGCAGCACTGATTTCACTGACGATGCTGCTGACCTGATGAATCGCACTGACAATCTCGGTCATGGTTTGCTTTGCATGCTCCACCTGTGTGGACCCGCGCTCCACTTTTTCCACGCTGTCAGAAATCAATTCTTTAATTTCTTTTGCAGCGGTTGCACTGCGCTGCGCCAGCGTGCGGACTTCGGAGGCCACCACGGCAAATCCTCTGCCCTGCTCACCGGCACGCGCCGCCTCGACCGCTGCATTCAACGCCAGAATATTGGTCTGAAAAGCAATGCCATCAATCACACTGATGATGTCCATAATCTTTTGTGAGCTGGAATTGATCTCTGACATCGTATCGACCACACTCTCCACCACTTCGCCGCCCTTCACAGCAACCTGCGATGCTTTTTCCGCCAGATGACGTGATTCACCCGCATTGGCGGCATTACGCCTGACCATTTCATTGAGTTCGCCCATGGTGGCCGAGGTTTCTTCCAGCGCGGCAGCCTGACTTTCGGTGCGCTGGCTGAGGTCCAGATTACCCTGCGCGATTTCCGCGCTGGCAGTGGCAACACAGTCAGCATTTTCACGGACCGTTGATACCACTCGCGCCAGATCATCTTTCATACGCGATAAAGTTGCCAGTAACACACCCGTTTCATCCTGTGCTTCGGCACGGATATTGCCGGACAAATTACCGGAAGCCACCTGCTCTGCAAAATGCATTGCCTGCCGTAACGGCTGCGTAATCAGCTTGCTGATCTGCCATGCAATGAATGCGCCCAGACACAAGGATAATGCGCTAAGCCCCAGCAAGAACCGGGCTCCATTGGAATTCGCCTGCTCAATCGCTTCTTTTCGACGGGTGATATCTTCCCTTTGCATTGCCTGCAAGGCCAGCATGCCATCCAGATACGCTTTGGCTGCCGGCTTGAATTTAGTTTCCAGCAATTCAAAGGCTTCCTGCTCGTTGCCCGCTTTTTTGAGTTCTGTAATTTTGTCGCGTGTGCGGATAAATTCATTGCGTGACTGCCCGATGTCAGCGAATAGTTTTTTCTCTTCGTCGCCGGAAGCCAGCTCCTCAAAGGCTTTCTGATAACCCGAAGATGCTTTCGATGCATCTTTTACATCGCTTTCAAAAAATCCCGCCAGCGATGCATCGCTGCTTTTGGCAATCGCCGCCGTGCGCCGCACACCGGCACTGACTGTGGCATACCAGTCGCTGACGATTCTCTCTTTACGCAGCGGAATATCCAGAATGTCATGCGTTGCTTTATCAGATTCCGACAAACGCCAGGCACCGACACTTGCAATCACAGCAACAATAAACAAAATGATGCCGAAACCAAGCGCGAGTTTGCGACTGATACTGAAGTTTTTCATGTTGTCCCCCGTGACCACTTTTTTATGACGCTGTCAGCATCCTATGTCATCAGAAGAATGAATGAAAATAATTCAGCACAAAGTGTCGGAAACTACGTATGACATTCCCGGTATTTCGTGATGATTAAAAAAACACAATACCGGATTCACACAGATCAGCGAACTGATGTTCGATGTAAAAAGTAGCAAACAATGTTGATATGTCGTTTAACACGCATGAGCCAACTGTGGTCATGCGTGCTTTTTTCTTGGGAGTTCAGGGGGAAGGTGTGCGGTGATGGGCTTACGGGGCGGGCGGGACAATGCCAATCAGGATCGTTGCCGATGCAGGGCCGTGATAGATTTCCAGATCGGTACGGTAAGCACGCTGCGGCGCGCCTGGTTCAGAAAAATAAGTCCAGACCGTTTGCCAGCCACGGATAATGGCTTCCGGCATGGTGCCATGCACTTCAAACGCCAGATAATCTCCTGCAGCCACACCGGTAACAGTTTCAGCGTTCAAATCCTGCAAACTTCCCACAGTTAAGGTGTAATCGCCGTTAACATCAGAAGCATAATCTGCGTACACAGCATATATCTCTGCGGCGGGCTGCGGATGCGCTGCCATATAGCGTTGCCATAACAGCGGGATCTTGCCGTCCGGGCCGCTTTCGGTCTGATTATTGGTGCGCACACTGATGCCATGCACCGTCAATGCCTGCATTTTCTGAAGTTTCATGATGATTTTCCTTCGCTGTTGGCATCCTCGGATACCGGGTTGAGCAACAAATAAATATCCGTTAACAAATCTGCCGGTGCAGTCTGACGTGGGTTATTCAGGTATTTTTCAAATGGCGGATGCGCCGCCACTTCATAACCGGATGCAGGCAACCACTGACCGCAAAACCACTGATATACCGGCTGCATAGCTGAGTACGGCCCCTGATAACGTAAGACTGCGTAGGTGCCGGCCGGCAGTTGTCGCGTCGTAAAACCGGCTGGCAACGCTGTTTGCTGACTTTCACGCACGCTGATTGCCGCAAATGACTGCAGATCAGCTTCCGGTGTGATGACCGGATCATCCGGATAAATGCCCATCCACTCAGTATCCGGTACTATCCAGCCGCGTTGTCCGGCGCAGGCATTTAACACATCAAATGCGCGGCCTATCTCCATATAAGAGCCCTGATGGGCGAGCTGTATCAGTTGCTGCGATGGCTGGTGGCAAAGCCGGACCGGATAGTGCGTTTGCATCTGCGCCGCGTCAGGCAATACCGGAGCAACACCAGCTTCACGGAAACGCGCAGGCGGCGTGCCATAGGTCTGGGTGAACGTGCGTGTGAACGATTGCAGATTCGGATAACCGACCTGCACAGCAATTTCTTTCACCGCCGTGGATGTGTGCAACAGCAGAGCTGCCGCTTTTTGCATGCGCAAACGCTTCAGCGTCGCAATCACGCTTTCGCCGTGTATGCCCTGATATATACGATGCCAGTGATAAGGCGACATACATGCCAGATCCGCCAGCGTCTGCAAATCCAGCGGCTGATCCAGATGCGCATGCAGATACTGTGTGACGCGGATTAAGCGACGCTCATAGCTTTGCTGTAGCGGACTGAGTAAGTTCATGATGACGTGGTTGCCATGTTGATATGCTTGCAGCGTACCACGTCTGTGTTTCACAAATCTTGCTGACCTGCGCCTGATTCAGAATGGTGCGGGTTGATCGAATAATGAAACCCGGTTTCGTCCCTGTTGTTTCGCAACGTACATCGCCTGATCAGCTTTACGCTGAATGACTGCCATCGACATATCGCTGTGATCGCTGGTTGCAATACCAATGCTGGCTGTCACGGGAATAAAAATCTCACCGGATTTCGGACGAAGCTGTTCAATGTTTTGCCGTAACTGCTCTGCAAGCCGGAATGCCCCATGCCGGTCTGTATCCGGTAAAAAAACAGAAAATTCCTCACCACCGATTCTGCCGACTGCATCACTTTGCCGCACCGAAGCAGCCAGAACCGATGCCACGCTGCGCAATACGGTGTCACCGGCTTCGTGACCATAGGTATCGTTAATTTTCTTGAAGTGATCCAGATCCACAAACAACACTGAGTAAGGTTTGCCCTGGCGCGCGGCAAGATGAATCATCTGATCGCAACTGGCGTAATACGCACCTGCGTTCAGTAAATCGGTTAATGCATCGTGGCTGGCGATATGGCGCAGACGCTGATTCGATTCGCGCATACGGACAAAATACGATACGGAACGCGCTCCGTAGACATGGAAGAAAGCCCCCAGATACACCAGTGCAGATAACACGGTGGCGAGACCATTTACCGAATACGGTCTCGGAAAATGCCGGTTTGCCAGTGCCAGCCCGGTCACCGTCAGTGCGGTGATCACCATACCGGCACGCTGTCCCAGCAAAATGTACACGCCCGGGATATTGGTAAAAAACCAGATCACACGCATTTCATCTTCTGAAACGAAAATCAGCGCTGAAATATATTCCGCCAGACAAATCAGTTCATACGTCCAGGCAACCGGATAGAACCGTTGCGGCTGCCCGCGCAAAACCAGCCATAAACCAAAGCTGACGGTGGTGAATGCTGTCATTGATACCGAATGCTGTCTGCTGATGGGATTCACACCCCCCACAGAACCGCCCAGCAGCAGCAAGGTCACCAGACCACCGGCGATCAGCACAATACATAAAAAGCGAAACTGAAACGCCCGGTATTCATCGTTATCCGGGAAATGAACCGGGCCAAACAGAATTTTTTGCAAAGACAGCACCATTTATTTCACCTTCTGTGATCAGAGAACACATTCCCAGCATCCGCCAGAACCTGCCCATCCATTTCAGCACTACACTGAAGGCAGGAAATATTAAAGCGGGCACCGGAAAAAACGCCTGCACTGATTTCTATTTTGCGCCTTACCAGCTGCCGATTGGTACCGAAAACCAGCTTAGGGCAACGCTGGAATTTGATCTGGCACATGCTCCGGTAACACTGTATTTCACCGGAGCAATGAGCGGGAAACCCAATAAAAAGGGAGAGTCAGACTCTCCCTTTTTTACCTCAGACAACAAGAATTTTGTCTGACTGATCAGCCCTGTAGTGCCTTGGCGTGATGGGCAATATGTTCACCGATCAGGCTGGCGATGAAGTAATAGCTGTGGTCGGCGCCGGGGTGCCGGCGCAGGGTCAGCGGGTGTCCGGCAGCGTCGCATGCGGCTTGCAGGCGTTGCGGCTGCAACTGGTTCGCCAGAAAATCATCGGCCTCGCCCTGATCCACCAGCAAAGGCAGCCGTTCGCTGAGCTGACTTTGAATCAGCGCACAGGCATCATGCGCCGCCCACTGGTCGCGGTCTTCACCCAGATAGGCGCTGAAGGCTTTCTCACCCCACGGCACTTGCGACGGTGCCACAATCGGAGAAAATGCCGATACGCTGCGGTAACGCCCCGGGTGGCGCAGCGCCAGTGTCAGCGCGCCATGTCCACCCATAGAATGACCGAAAATACTCTGCGCCGCTGTTACCGCAAAATGCTGCTGTATCAGTGCCGGCAATTCCTGCACGATGTAATCTTCCATGCGGAAATGCGCGGCCCACGGTGCTTGCGTGGCATTCAGATAAAAGCCTGCGCCCTGCCCCAGATCATAAGCCGCATCGTCCGCCACATCCGCTCCGCGCGGACTGGTATCCGGCGCCACCAGAATAAGGCCGTGCTGCGCCGCATACTGTTGCGCACCTGCTTTGGTGATGAAGTTTTGCTCGTTGCAGGTCAGGCCGGACAGCCAGTACAACACAGGGCAAGCTTCACCGCGCACCGCTGCCGGTGGCAAATAAATACCAAACTTCATGTCGCAGGATAAAACCTCCGACCGGTGCTGCCAGACTTCCTGCCAGCCGCCAAAGCTGGCGTGTCGTTCTGTACGTTGCATAGACCGCTCCGATCAGTAATGCACAACCGAGCGTATCGATTTGCCTTCGTGCATCAGATCAAAGGCTTCATTGATTTCACTGATAGGCATGGTGTGTGTGACAAACGGTTCCAGCTGAATTTTGCCTGCCATCGCATCTTCCACCATACCCGGCAACTGGCTGCGGCCTTTGACGCCACCGAACGCCGTACCGAGCCAGCGACGGCCGGTCACGAGCTGGAACGGACGGGTAGAGATTTCCTGACCCGCACCTGCTACACCGATAATCACGGATTGGCCCCAGCCACGGTGCGCCGATTCCAGCGCAGCGCGCATCACATTCACATTACCGATACATTCAAAGCTGTGATCCACGCCCCAGCCTGTCATTTCCACAATCACTTGCTGGATCGGTTTGTCGTAATCTTTCGGATTGATGCAGTCGGTCGCGCCGAATTTACGCGCCAGTTCAAATTTTTCCGGATTAGTATCCACCGCAATAATGCGACCGGCTTTCGCCATTTGCGCACCCTGCACAACTGCCAGACCGATGCCACCGAGGCCAAACACTGCCACGCTGTCACCTTCCTGCACATTCGCCGTATTTTTAACGGCACCGAGACCGGTCGTCACGCCGCAACCGAGCAGACAAACTTGCTCCGGATTTGCATCCGGATTGATTTTTGCCAGCGATACTTCGGCCACCACGGTATATTCACTGAAGGTAGAGCAACCCATGTAGTGATACAGCGGCTGGCCCTGATACGAGAAACGGCTGGTGCCATCCGGCATCACGCCCTTGCCCTGCGTTGCGCGCACGGAAACGCACAGATTGGTCTTACCGCTCTTACAGAACAGACATTCGCCGCATTCCGCCGTGTACAAAGGAATCACGTGGTCGCCCGGCTGCACGCTGGTCACGCCTTCACCGACTTCCACCACAATGCCTGCGCCTTCATGGCCCAGCACCACCGGGAACAAACCTTCCGGATCTTCACCGGACAGCGTAAACGCATCCGTATGGCAAACGCCGGTATGGGTGATTTTGATCAGCACTTCACCTTTCTTTGGCGGTGCGACATCAATTTCAACGATTTGCAGTGGTTCGCCAGCTTTAAAAGCAACGGCAGCACGGGATTTCAGCATGGTGACTCCTGAAGAAAAAAGAGGGAAATAAGAAAGCGGCGACGCTGGCCACAGGCCGCGTCACCGCTGTTCTCCGTCTGCGCTGCAATTCACACGATCAGCGCAAACCTGATTTCAAAAAGTATAGCAGAACTGGTATCAGGGCTCCGGCCATGCCCCGGTTTCAGCTTTTTTACCGTGATTACCGTGGTTGTTGTTTTAGTCTTTCTGGTCGTTCCGGTCATTTTGGCCGGCTTGGCGGATTGCGTGGATGCTTTGGATTTGGCGGATTGCCTGGTTTCAGCATTGCCGGCGATTTCGCCCCTGCTTATCCCGCCAGCGCCGCTGGCAACGCTGGAATGCTCTCCCATGCCAAAAATGCACCAATTTTGTGCAAAATGCGGTGTTCAGCACAGCACCCCGTCTGTCGTCGGCAGAAAGTCTGGCTGTCCGAAATGTACAGGTGATGATTTTTGCACAATCAAGACGGCAATCCAGCCACCGGATACCTTAAAGCCGGATCGCAACGATGTCGGCTGAGCCGCCCACCTGTGGTATCCGATCGCCCGTCCGCGCAAGCAATGTGCGGCAATCGCAGATTTATTGCTGCAAACATATCACTGTGCTAGTGTCAGTTATTGCCATTCAGTAAAGGCAAAAGATCTGAACCGCAGGCTGAAATGGCATACCGCATCAGACTAAGCGATCCGGCAGACAGATACAGGTATGCGCGGGACAAGCGCATCCGGCCGCAAGCGCAAAACCGCACGAAGAACCGGAATCAGGCACCACCACATCGCCCGCTGCACTTCCATTGAGGAAGGCGCAGCGATATCACCACCTTTTAAAATATTTTCTTATGAATATCAGCACGCTGTCCACACTGCACAGCATTCTTTTGCTCTGCTGGATTCCGATATTCTGGGTCGTTTTCAGAAAAGCCCGGCGCAGCAAACGCACGCAAAATCAGATCGTTGAAAATGTAGAGCGTGAAGGATTGCGCGACTGGTATCGCATCTACATTTCCAGAACACCTTTTTTCCGCAAACGGTTCAAATTCACTGCCTATGAAACCAGGGGTATTTTAGTCAACCTGCCGGATGGCGTCAGAGTGATTGCGGAATGGCCTTCCGGCGAACGCATCGATCAAACCTTTCCGAAATCCAGTATGCAATTACGCTGGCACGGCAACAGCGGCATCGCCAGTGCCAACCTGCACTGGCTCGCCATCGGATCGAATGACAATCCGCTGATGCTGAGCGCCGACACTGGCTTTAACGCAATCCAGTCACGCGAAGCCACCGCCGATTTGTGCCGCAGAATTGATCCTGAGTTTCGCTTACCGGGCATCGCAAAATCAGAATTCGCACTGGAAAAAAACCGGGCTTCACTGGTCATCGTAGCGATATTCTTTCTGCTGCTGGCCTTTGCCCTGATCGACGGAAAATTTCTGAATAAATATGAATGGTTAAGAACGGCTGGCACTTCATGGCTACTGATGCCGGGCATGCAAATCATCATGCTTCTGGCCTTGCCTGTGTACTGGTGGCTCAGCAAATCGAAAGTACCGGCAAGAGAATCACTGACCTTATCCACGCTGATCGCCGTTGCACTGAGCCTTGCCTACATTCCGGCAATCAAGCGCGTGGATCAGTTACTTTCCACCGATGGCCCGCAATCGTACGCCTACCGGCTGGGGGACCATGGCTTACTGACACCCGTCAGCGACGGCCCGCCGGATATTGATTACAAAAACAGAAGGGAATACTGGAACCAGTTTGAAGAAGATTCCATCCATCAGTTCAATCTGGTCC
This sequence comes from Cognatundibacterium luofuense, assembly GCF_018139685.1. Lineage (GTDB taxonomy): Bacteria > Pseudomonadota > Gammaproteobacteria > Burkholderiales > Burkholderiaceae_D > Undibacterium > Undibacterium luofuense. Next base: position 75,101 of record NZ_JAGSPN010000003.1, on the reverse strand, counting down.
GCGGCCCGCTGGGTATGTGGCAGCTTGATCATTCTGAATTGGAAAAGAAAATGCAGCAGTTCTACGAACAACGCCGCAAGAATAAAAAGTGATTTTCCAGCCATCCGTTCACACAGAAACGGATGGCGCCACACTGGATAGTCCTGGCAGGCGTCTTTCGCCTGAAATCCGGCGTTCTGCTCATCCAAAATGTCTGGTGACATTCTCGGGAAAATGATAGAAATTGATTTTTTGTAATTTATATGTAAATTACAAAATCAATTTCTATTTCTTGGAAAGCCAATTTATTCACACCACAAAAATAACAAAAAAAATATACCAATTACCTTATGAGTATTTTATGAAAGATTAAATTAATAATAAAATATCCATATATTAATTATACGAAAAAATGTTTTTTAGCAAGCATCAATACTTACATTAAATGTCTCATATAAAATTATTACATATATCTTCAAAAATTGACGTCGGGAAAGTCTCATGAAAAGAATCAATAAAACGTTCTCAGGTGGTGAGCCAACATGGGCAAATGCGTGCGTTGGCGAAAATGGATCTCCAGGGTACTGGGAATATGCAAAGGGCTTTTCCCAAGCAGCAACTATCCTTATCGATTTAGTTATTAGTGACCCAGGAATGAGATATTCCGTTGACGAAATGGTTTATCCCGTTTGCTTTAACATGAGACACTCAATTGAGCTCCGTATAAAAGGTGCGATTGAAGAAATAATTCATCTCAGTAGCCTTAAGGAAATTCGCCTAGATTTTGACCTTGTAGGCTCACATGATATTGCAAAAATATGGAATTTTTTTAAAGAAAAATCCAAAAACTTAGACGACAGATTTGAAAATATAGTTAGCAATTTAGATGAAAAAATAATGGATATTGCTGAAATTGACGCAACTGGTCAAACATTTAGATATCCACTAGACACCAATAGCAAAAAGCATCTCGTTGATGTCAAAATAATTAACTTCGTAACCTTAAAAGAGAGATTTATAAAATTAGAGTCATCATTAGATGAATTAAATAAACTAAATGAATTTCTAAGAACAGAATATCAATGGAAATCGTTTACAAAGAAGCTTTCAAGGAAAAATTTATTTGAAATTGCAAATATACTTCCCCCTCGCAATAGTTGGGGTAGCGAAATATTTTCCAATGCAAAATCTGAAATTAAAAGTCAGTTTAAAATCGGTAGCGCAGAATTTTCTACGGCTTTAAGAATCATAGAAAAACATTATGAAATTGCCCCAAAAATCAATATTTCGATTCCACTACTTGGCGTCAATGAAAAAGATATAGGTAACTTTTTCTGTCAATGGCTTAAACAACACAAGCCTCATTCAGGCGAGGACGTTGAAAATCAGGAGGGCATTGATGAAATTCTTAGGAAAATGAAAAAAACATTTGAAATTCAAGATGATATTTGGCTCTCGGTTTTACCAGAACTTACTCCTGAAAATTTAGCGGGTTTGAATGCTCTATTTTATTTTAGCCGAGATCTAGATTTTTCAGAGTGCTATATAAAAATTTACAATAACAACCTAAATGAAGCAAAGATTTTTTTTCACAATAAAGACGAAGATAGTATAAGAAGAAAATATATACATTTATTAAATAAAACTAATGCAATTCAAGGAATTTTGAAATCAATTTACTTTTTAAAAAATTCTATAACTGCAGACAATCTCATTAAAGAACATCTATCTAACGAAAAATTTTCATGGATTGAGGAAACGCGATCAGATACTAAATTTCAAAAACCAAGCTATTGCGGATATCCAAAAGATTAGTCATTTATCTACGTGGAATGACCTAGTATTTTGTATCAACCTTCTACCGCGCCAAAGTCTGCCATAAGCAAATTAATGATAATGAAGATCAATGAATCAACACGATGTATTGACCACACTCAGGCAAGCAGTTGCTTGGTCATCCCTGAAACACCACTTTTCACCCCAAATGCGGATTTTTGCATAGCCATCCGGCGGTCGTCGGCAGAAAGTCTGGCTGTCCGTAAATAGCGGATGCAGACTTCTGCATAACGATGGCGCCAATTACGGTTGCAACAGCTGCACGCAATGACCGGGTTGGGCGGGTTGTTCGGCGATGCGTGCGCCACGCGGCACGCATTGCGCAGGTGGCAGAGTTTTCTTTTGCTCGACGGCGGCAACTAACAGATCAAACGCATGCTGGGCGTGCGGCCACATCAGTTCCAGTTGCGGGAAATCGTCGGCGAGGCTTTCGACGTGGTTGCCGTTCTGGATTTCATACAAGCGGTAAGCCGGTGCATTGCGCCCTGCCTGTGCCGCCACCTGACGTGCATAGGCGCGTGCATGTAAATCAATCGGCAGTAAGCCATCCATGGTGCCAGCCACGGTAATTAACGGACGGCGGATATGGCCGGTAGTCGCAATCGCAGCTACGTTTTTACCGACACCGGAAGCAGATAAGCGCGCCAGATAGTTGTAATTGCCGGGGCCTGCGCCATAGGTGTTGTAGTCAGGATCGAGGCGCTTTTGCCACTGGCACTGGGTTGGCTCCCAGAAATGCATGGAGTGATATGCGAGGAAGGAGGTTTTCTTACCATCTTTTTCGATGATCAGATCCGGCGGATAGCCTGCCGCCAGCAGATTGCGGGCGGCAAGGCTGTCGGCGGCGTAGCCTGAATCCTGATATGCCTGAAAATTCCGTATGGCCGGTGGTAATGCAGTCAGTAAATTCGGCCCGGGCTCGCCAACGTAGGTTCCCGCCCATTCCACGCCGCCATCAAATTGTTCCGGCGCAGATTCCACCGCACGGCGCACCTGATAACCGCCATTCGATGTGCCGACTGCATAGGTGTAACGCGGCGCTTTGCCGTAAGCAAACTGAACACCCTGACGTGCCACTCGCGCTGCCAGCACCATGAAATCGCGCCAGCGCGTAAATTCCTGTCCTGCTTCATTATCGTAGTAGCGCACATAGGTATCGGAGTCCGGCGCAGTACGACATGCGAGCGGGTCGTCAGCCTGACTGGATTGTGAACTCAGCACGCCTTTATTTTGCGAGGCATAGGCGTATCCCTTTTGCACCAGATAATCGCTCCATGCGAAATCGCCATTGAACTCGCTGCGCGCACCGGATGCACCGGCAATCACCAGACGACCGTTCCAGTCTTTCGGCAAGCGCAGCAGGAAACGTCCCTGCTGTAAAGGATCGCTGACAAAGCGCGCCTGAATCTGCAATCCGGGGACGGCTTTCAGAATCGGGGTTCTGCGGCGTTCATCCGGCATCAGAATGGCGCGGTCAGAACGCGGCATAAATGCAAACGGCGGCAGTGATTTGATCGCATTGTCTTCGGGCGTGGTGGCCGGATTGCGGGTCGTCAGATCAGCACTTTCAACGCAAGTGGCGTCCATCAGCTGGCTTGCTAATTGCTTTAACACCTGTTCACACGATGCCGTACCGGCAGCAAAGGTAAAGGTTGAGTACAACATGGCAGGAATCGCTGCCAGCACCGGTTTCCACATATCAGGCTTCCTTTTAAGAATAGGATTAACGGGATATTCAGATAAATATGTTGTTATTTCTGCATAGATTATCGAATAGCATGATAACGAATTGCCATACTGTTGACATGTTAATTGCCATAAAAATGAAAAAATTATTAATTTTCCTAAAGAAATAGCGATTAAATCCGATCTTTCAGCCATATTCAGCGCTTGCAATAACACAGGAGCAAGATTGGCACTGATATAATGCCTCGCGCCAGTTATGCGCTGCATCAGAGTCAGTCAGACCGCGCAGTGTCATCATGCATTTCAATATAAATTTTACAAATATCATCCGGATTTCTGCGATGACGATGCACGAGAACAAAAACGCTTTTCCCGCAATCAGAACCGTAAGGTCTCAGCCTGCCGGTCAACGGCGCGATCTGCGCCCTATACAAGCGATGGCTGCGTGGCTAAGTATTGCCGCCTGCGGCACCGCGCAAGCCGCCGAGCTGACCATCAGCTGGCAAATGCCGGATTTTCCGCCCGCGATTATTGGCAGCGGTCCGCATAAAGGAACCGGCTATGCCGATGTTTTTCTGCGCTATTTCATCGAACGCACGCCGGATATCAAGCATGTAATTGAGCCATCCAGCATGTCGCGGGTATTCGGACTGATGCGACAGGGTGAGCTGGTCTGTGAACCCAGCCTGATTAAAACCGCGGAACGCGAGCAGTATGTTGATTTCAGCGATCCGGTCGAATTTGTCTTGCCACATCACGTTGTGTTACCGGTCAGACTGCTGCCGAAACTGGCGCCATATCGCAATGCCAAAGGCGAAGTCGATATGAGCAAGCTGGTACACGACACCAGCCTGACCACCGTGCGTCAGGAAAAGCGCGGTTACCCGCCGCCGGTGTTGAGTGCGTTTGAAGCCGCTGCCGGACAAAAGAATATCATCGTCAGCAGTGATGACGGGCAAGCGGCGTTTCGTCAGATTTCTACTGGCTGGATCAGTTATGTCGTTGCCTATGCCAATGAAGCGAACTGGTACGCACGGCAACTGGAAACGCCGCTGAAACTGGCGTATGTACCGATTGCCGGCATTCCCGAATACACGATAGGTTACGTCGGCTGCACCAAAAGCCCGTGGGGAAAAAAAGTGATACAGCGCGTTAATGAAGTAGTGGCGAAAGCCGGAAAACGTCCGCCATGGGTGGACGCGGAAGCCGGTTTTCTGGACCCGGAAGCAGCGAAGCGGTTTGAAGTCATTTATGCGCGCCACTCACCATTTCGTCATCAAAAATAAATAAACATATTGATATTCCACGGACAACAGCAAATGAAACATCGTCTTGCACGTCGTATGCTGGCCTGGATTCTCGGCATCAGTGCCGTTGCGGCGCTGGTTGCCACATCCATACAATTGTTTTTTGATTACCGGCGTGACTTGTCCGAGCTGGAACAAGGCATGCATTACATTGAACAAAACCAGTTGCCGGGATTATCTGATGCAGCGTGGAATTTCAATATTCCCAGCATGCAACTGCAACTGGAAGGCATAGGCCGGTCGCCGTGGGTTGCCGGTGTCAGCCTGCGCTACGGCCCGCGTCAGGCCGCCGAATTAACTACTGGTCAGATCGCAACCGACAGCCATCATTTGTACACGTATGAATTACACAGAAATGATGCAGTGGTCGGCAAAATTTATATTTTTCCGAATCTCGACGTTCTGTACCGCCGGACAATCGACCGCTTTGTGGTGGTGCTGAGTACGCAAATCGGCAAATCGCTGATCACCACCATCAGCATTTTTCTGCTGATGACATGGCTGATTACCCGCCCGCTGACGCAAATGGCTGCATTTGCACAAGCCTTTCAACCGGGACAAAATTTCCGGCCTTTCCGCCTGCGCCGCCGCGAAACATCGTCGCCGGATGAACTGACGGTGCTGGTTGATGCGCTCAATGATGCCTATCAGCGCATACAAAAAGCCCACGAATTTGAAGTGCAGCATGCGGAAATCCTGAGCCGCGAAGTCGCAGAACGCACCAGAGAACTGAGCGCAGCCCATCAGGAACTGGCGCGCTTATCCGTTACCGACAAACTAACCGGTATTCTGAACCGGCTTGGGCTGGATGAAACACTGCAGTCGGCAATTACCACGGCAAAAAAAGAACAGCGTGCGCTGTCGCTGATCATCACTGACATCGACCATTTCAAGCAAGTCAACGACCAGCACGGGCATCTGACCGGCGATCAGTTACTGCAGGAATTCGCCCGCATTCTGCAACAGACAATTCCGGCGACAGCGGTACTGGGACGCTGGGGCGGCGAAGAATTTCTGATCATCTGCCCCGACAGCAATCCGGAACAAACCCGCCTGCTGGCAGAGCAACTGCGCAGCGCAGTGGAAGGCCATATCTTCCCTGTCGTCGGCCATATAACCAGCAGCTTCGGCGTCGCCAGCCTCACCGAAAACGACAGCAGCAACGATCTGCTCAGACACGCCGACAATGCCTTGTATGAAGCCAAACGCGGCGGACGTAACCGCGTGGCGGCTGCCGGGATTGCGATAACAGAGATCTGTTAGAAACAATCAACCACAGGTAAAGCCGAAGAAGAACTGGCTGAAAAAATAAATTCAAAAGAACCTGATCGCGTGTATCTCTCCGGATAATGAACTGAACATCAGGTAAATTTCATCCGGAAAATTCCCCATGATCATGGGATTGAGGTCAAATTTCCTATTCTGGCGGCCGGAAAATCCTATCCATTTGATCTGTGCATTCGTATGGAATATTAGGATATTGAAATGCTAAAATGTCACCCCCCGTTTCCAGCCCGCACCTAACAATGCCTACAATTTTACATTTGTCTGATCTGCATTTTGGTTTCGATGCCAACCCAACACAAAAAGCGCAACGCACGCTATGTTTAGATGGTTTGCTAACCTGCCTGAAGGATCCTCGTTGCTGGAAACCGGATTACATCTTGATCAGTGGCGATTTGGGTATGCGCGGGACTGCCAGCGACTATGATTTGGCTGGAGAATGGCTAAAGAAATTGTTGGCAGTTTGCGATTTGACGACGGATAAGATGCAAATCTGTGCTGGGAACCATGACAGTGATCGCAACACCGCCAAGCGCTTTGCTTATCCGAGCAGCAACGAGGCTGCCAATGATGCGCTGAGCCCACCAATTGCTGACATTCCTAACCTGAAAAGTTTCACTAATTTTATAAAATTTTGCACCGATTTCGACTTGCCGCCATTGATGTTAGGCGCCGAACAAAACCGTCTGGCCGGGATTTATGAATGGGCTGATTTGCGCGTACTGGTAATGAATTCGGCCTGGTATGCGCAAGGCGATAAAGATAAAGACAATCTCTGGCTGGGCTTGCCGCAATTGCAGGTGCTGGCGGCAGAAAATGGCTTAGCTGATTGCAAAGACGGGGTCAAGCTGACAGTAGGCATGCTGCATCATCCCTTTGACTGGTTACACGAAGAAGAAACTAATGCACGGGGGCGGGTCGATATTGACGATTTTGTCGCCTCGCGCTGCCATGTAGTATTGACTGGACATACGCATGGTAAGGTCAAAAAACCCAGCAAGGTATGTGATAAAGCCTGGCATTTTCAAGGTGGCGCGACGTTTGAGGATGGCGGGCATACAAACAGCTTCAGCTTGATACGGATTGATGGTGTGCAGGTGCAGCGTCAGCCTTGGGAATTTGATCCCGGCAGTACAGATGAGCCGTGGCGGTTAAGTACAGTAAAATCTTACCAGCTTGATCCAGCGCCACTTGGTGCAGGCATCGCGCCAATGCTCAGTCCTACCAGCGCGCCACAACCACCACTCGTACACGAAGACCTCAGCCACATCATGCAATATTTGCTGCCTGATTTGCTGGGACGTGAGCCGGAGCTAGCCAGACTGGATGCGCTATTTGAAGATCCAAACGCCAAGAAAATCGCGACCATCATCGCTTTGGGTGGCGAAGGCAAAACCTCGTTGATGACGAACTGGGTTTACACCCGTAAAAATGCGGGTTGGCCAGGCTTGCAAAAAGTCTTTGCCTGGTCGTTTTACAGTCAGGGTTCCAGCGACCAAAGTCAGGCCTCCTCAGATTTATTTTTACGTGCTGCGTTGAAATTTTTTGGCGAAGCGGATTTCGCTGATAGCCAGGCCAGCCTCTACGAAAAAGGCCAAAAACTGGCTGACTGCTGCAAGAAAACTAAGTCCCTGCTCTTGCTCGATGGTTTGGAACCTTTGCAAATGCCGCCCTCCAGCCCGGAGCGCGGCAGAATCAAAGACCCAGGCATAGAAGCCCTGCTCCGCCATTGGGATGGCCCCAGCCTGTGTGTCATCACCAGCCGCTATGCGCTGGATGACCGTTTCACCGCCCACGTAGAAAAAATCTACTTGCCCGCCCTGCCTCTGTCTGCCGCAGTTGCGTTACTGCGCAGTCTAGAAATTAAAGGGCCACCGCACGAACTTGAGGCTGCCGCAAATGAAATGCGCTGCCACGCCCTGGCCCTGCGCATCCTCGGCTTGTATTTAAAAGAAGCCCATGGCGGCGACATCGCCAAGCGTGATCTGGTCGATTGGCAAATTGCCGATGAGGAAGAGGGTCACGGTCATGCCTTCCGCGCGATACGCGCCTATGCACAATGGCTGAATCAGGATGAAAAATATGGCAAACAAGCGCTGGCGATTTTGTACATACTCAGCCTGTTTGATAAACCTGCCAGCCGTGGCAGTATTGAATGCCTGTTGCGAGGTGAACCGATCGAGGGCGTAACAGATGCCCTATTCAGCACCACGCAAAAAGGCCGCAAAAAAGTCCACACACCCTTGCCGCCAAACATCCTGCAAACCCTGCTCAGCCGCTTAGAGCAAGCCAAGCTGATCAGCCAAAGCAAAGACACACAAAACGAATGGCATAGCCTGGACGCCCATCCCTTGCTGCGCGAATACTTTGCACGCGAATTGCAAAACTACTGCCCGCACGGCTGGCGTGAAGCGCACAAGCGGGTATTTAACTATCTGTGTAAAAACACTCCGGAAAAAACACAACCCACACTGGAAGATTTATTGCCGCTGTATCAAGCCATGATGCATGGCTGTGCGGCGGGGGAATTTGCAAAAGCGCTGGATGATGTGTATCGCAAACGCATCAAACGCGGCAACGAAAATTACAGCATCAAAAAACTTGGCGTTTATGCCCACGACCTGGCCGCCATCGCCCATTTTTTTGAGCCCGGTTGGCGCGCACTACAAGAGGAAGCAGTCAAGCAAATCCCCGATGGCAAACAGGCTTGGCTGTTTGCCGCAATCGCGTTTCGCCTGCATGCGTTGGGGCGTTTGCCAGAATCTCTGTCCTTGATGGAAGCAGAACTTGCCATGCGTGTGCCGCAAGAAAATTGGAAAAACGCCGCCATCACCGCCAGCAACCTCAGCCAAACCCGAGCACTGCTCGGCCACTTGCCAGCCGCGCTAACCATTGCCCAACAGGCGTTGGACTATGCAGAGCAAAGCCAAGACGCCATTCAGAAAATCGTAAGGCGCTGCAACCTTGCCTGGCACCGCTTTTTAAGCGGCGACAGCGCCAGCGCAGTGCGCTTGATGCAGGAAGCCGAGTGCTTGCAAGCGGAAAACCAACCAAAATACCCGCTGCTGTATTCGTTGCGAGGTTTTCAGTATTGCGAGATCCTGTTGGCGCAGCAAAGCAGCGCGGCGGAGGTGGTCAAGCGTGCGCAGCAGACTTTGGCCGTGGCGGAAAGCCAAAATTGGCTGCTAGATCAGGGCCTAGACCACCACACTCTAGCCAAATGCCAGTTGCTGTTGGCGCGCGCCGCGCAGCCGGACCCTGCCGCCTGCCTGAACGCAGCGCTAGCCCACAACCAGACTGCCTTACGCTTGATCCGTCAGGGTGGTCCCGCTGATCACATCATTCTCGCCCTGCTCACCCATGCCCGCATTCGATGTGCTTTACAAGCCCCCGCCGCCGCGCTGGTGGCGCTGAACGAAGCCTATGCCATCGCCCACCGTTGCGGCATGCGACTATACGAAACTGATGCCCTGCTGACGAGGTTGGAATTGTTTGGCGCGACCCAGCCCTACCCCTGGCCAGATTCCTCCCCCGCCCAAGACCACCAACGTGCCGGAGCACTGATTCAGGAATGCGGCTATCGCTTACGCCAGGCTGAGTGGGAAAATTTACGTTCTTCAAACTGAGAAATCCGAATTCACCGGGACAACACAAGCATGTACCGCCCTTGATATTAATCCACTTAGTTGAGTGAGTCGGGCTGGTACTGCTTCAACAGCTATCCTTAGGTATAAATTTATTCCTGCTGCTATCAGGGACACGAGCCCTTCAGACGCACCAATTTCCGCGCCCCGTATGCCCCCCCGCACAAAGGAAATTCCGACGCCTGCCCAGTCCATTTCAAGCTACTAAATAACTCGAAATTTTCGAGCAATTCTGTCCGATTAATCGATTTGAAAGAGCATTGACTGATCCCTACACTAAGGAAGTCACACAACTGCGTCTGACATTTTTACAGGAGATCAGCAATGCATATCGACATCCACGCTCGCGGCTTTGAACTCACCGAAGGATTACGTGAACATACGTTCCGCCGCTTAAAGTTCGCTACTGACTGGGCACTCGACGAAGTGCGGACGGTGAAAGTCAGACTCTCGGATGTCAACGGACCACGTGGTGGCGAAGATAAACATTGCCTGATCCAGATTCCTCTGGCTGGCCGTCAGCAAATTCTGGTACACGATACGGAAGCGGATATGTATGTTGCGATTGACCGTGCCATCGGGCGGGCTGAGCATCTGCTGTCAAAACGTATCGGTCGTAAGCGGGAGCACAGCCATGTACAGCACAAGCTCTGGTCTGCACCGGTTGCAGACGACAGTGAGATTTCTGATACCGAACCCAAGGCGAGGGCATGATGCGAAGCTATGAAAAAGACAGTCCGCAGGCGATGGCAAGAATCGTTGCGCTGGCGATGCTGGTAGATGGCGGTCTGGATAAATCGGAACTGGAACTGGTGGCGGGATACGGCATCGTCCGTAAGCTGGGTTTAAGTGAAGATGAATTCGAATCTATCGTTCATATTCTGTGTGAAGATATTCTGACTTGCGGGACGCGCTACGGTCAGATTGAAATGACGATAGATCAGATTGACAGTTTGCTGGCAGAAATTGAAGACCCGCAATTGCGTAAATTATTGCTGGCGTGGATGGTGGCGATTGTGGATGCCGATCAGCGCGTCAGCGATGGTGAAGCCGTACTGATTTCAAGGGCGCTTGAACGCTGGACGCTGGATCTGGTGACTTTAGGCGATGCCAGGATGAGTGAAGTGCATTCTGTGGCAGCGCCGGAATTCTCCAGTCCGTTTCCGGCTAAGCGCCGCCCCTCTATCCTCGAAACTCACTACTGAAATAAAGCCTGATATTTTGCATGACAAAACCCGGACGAAGCGGGGGCGGCATGCAAAGCTTCAGGCATGTTGCGTATGCCAAAGAAACTATTACGCCGTATTCTGCCTAACCGCGAAACCATAGAACGGATTCCGGTCAGCCGTCGCTTTACACACCGGTTTGACCGGCCCGGTCTATGGCTGGTTGAGCGCGAAGCAATCGCCCGTGGTCTGGCTGCGGGTGTGTTATGCGGCATGATTCCCGGACCGCTGCAAATGATAGCGGCAATCAGCCTCGCATTTTTGTTCCGCCTGAACCTGCCTATGGCCGTGGTTGGTACGTTTCTCACGAATCCGTTCACCATCGTGCCGATTTATATTGCTGCCTATAGCACCGGACAATGGCTGCTGGGTGCAGATGACGGCGATACAGACTGGAATCAATTCCCGCCCCTGCCGCAAACCGACTGGCAAACGCCATGGAGCAGCCTGCAGACATGGTGGCAATGGGTCGCAGATCTGGGCATGCCGTGGGTAACCGGTATGCTGGTACTGGCCTTCGGCATGGCGCTGCTCAGTTATGTTCTGATGCAAATCGTCTGGCGCGGTCACCGTTACTGGCACTTAATACGGCTGCGGTCTCTGCGTCAGCAAACGGTTAAAATGTGACTTCTTAAAAGGTGTGCATTTCTGCCGACACAGATACGACCGTTTTTTTCGTACCGGTACTGGTCAAATGCATGCATACATGAAAGTCATGTACCGGAAAGGCATGCGATGGCGTCGTTAAATTACAAGCACTTGCGCTATTACTGGATGGTGGCGAAGACGGGCAGTATCGCCAAAGCGGCAGAGCAATTACATCTGACGCCGCATGCGGTGAGTGGCCAGATCAAAGAATTTGAGCAAACTCTGGGCGTTGAGTTATTCAAAAAAACCGGTCGTAACCTGAGCCTGACCGAAGCCGGCCAGCGCATCATGAGTTATGCCGATGATATCTTCACGACAGGCGATCAGTTACTCGATGTATTGCGTAATCAGTTGCAGGCACGGCGTCGCCCGTTCCGCGTTGGCATTGCAGATGCCGTACCGAAAGTGCTGGCCTATAAGCTGTTAGAACCCGCCTTGCAGATCAGTGAGCCGGTGCGTTTGCATTGCCGCGAGGGTGGCCTGGAATTGTTGCTGGCGGATCTGGCCCTGCATAAAATCGACGCCGTGATCGCAGATCGCGCACTGAACAGTGTCAGCAATCAGGTCAGCGTTCGGGCTTTCAGCCATCTGCTGGGAAAATGCGGACTCACGATCTTCGCGGCACCCGCGCTGGCAAAGCAATATAAAGGAACCTATCCGGCTTGCCTGAAAGAAGCGCCGTTTCTGATTCCGGGCGAAGATGCGGCGGTACAAAGCAAAATCTTACGATGGATGTCCGATCAGCATTTACAAGCGGTGATCATCGGTGAGTTTGATGATGGCGCATTAATGAAAGCCTTTGGCCGCGCCGGAGCCGGTTTCTTCTTTGCGCCATCGGCGATGAAAGAAGACGTCATACAGCAATATGGCGTGAAGGCGGTTTTTGATGTGCCGGAACTGATAGAAGAAATTTACGTCATCACCACAGAGCGCAGGCTGCAAGATCCTGCCGTGATGGCGATCAGCCAGCATGCAAAACAAGATACCTTTGCATGACAGCCTCCGTGACAGTCTGTCAGACAGCACGCGACGGGTCTAGAACTCATTTCATAAATAGCCACGAGTGCGAACGCGAGGTGCCGGGATGCAGTGCGCGGCGCCGTTGCGCAGCACAGGCTGGTGCCTGTGCAAGCGACGCAACAAAGCAATGCGCCCGGCACCTCCGTTCCCGGAGGGTTTGTCTCATAGCGCACGCTGGACCGCGTTGGACGCGTTGTGAATAGCACCGCTATTCACTGCCTTGTCCGCCTTGCCAGCCCGCGCTATGAGACAAACGCATCTCGCGGGTATTTATGAAATGAGTTCTAGCATCTGAACCGTGCGCTGCTGTTCCGGCCTTTCTTTTCATCCTCAACTTTCCGACACAGAGCGATGCGGTGCAGACTGGTTTACCGACGAGGGTGCTTAACCGCCTGAAAACCGCAAAAACCTGCTCAAATGCGGTGTTCTGCACAGCGATCCGGCGGTCGTCGGCAGAAAGTCCGGCTCTCCGAAAATCACGGATGCGGACTTCTGCACAACGAAGTGAATGGTTGAACCGTCAGCGCGGCCGGGTTTGCCATTCCGGATGTTGTTGACGGAGTTCCTGTTCCAGCGCGGCGAGGCGTCTGGCTTTGTCTTCCATTTTGGCGATAGCGTCCGGCGCTATCCCCATCTGGCGGCCGCGTTCGATATCGGCTTGCAGACGCGGCACTTCCTGCTGCGCCGCACTGGCGAAAGAAGCCAGCAATTGCTGATGCTGGCTGGCTTCGTAACGCTGATAGGCTTGCGGGTCTGCCAGTTCAGCAGCGCTTGGCTGATTTGCAGAAACCGTATCACGATGCAGAGGCGGGCTACGCGGATCGCCGTTGCGAGTGGTGGCAAGGCTTTGCGCCGCCGCTTGCTGCGGCCCGTAGTCCAGTAAAGGGACACGTTTGAGTTCCGGAAACGGTGGCGGCCAGCTGGCGGTTTGCTGTTGCGACTCTGTACCCGCCGTCCTGCCTTCACTGGTTTGCATCGGCGACCGCGGTGCTGATGCTGTCTTTCCGGCTTCGCTGCTATCGTCGTTTGCCAGCAAGCGCAGCGCGATCAGCGCCAGTGCGGCCAGTAGTCCGGCGATCATCCATTTGCGCATCATGTTCTGGCTCCGCTATTGCGTATTTCGCGTTGCGCAGCCAGCCTTGCATCCTGTTGCAGTCGCTGGATTTGCTGAACCGCTTTTTGCTGGGCGATGGCGCGACTAGCCTGATAGCGAACGGTTTCTGAATTCTCCGGCTGAAAACCGTATTCACGCTGGCTGACTAACAGAATTTCATAATACGCAGGTTCATTCGCGCCAACTGCAGCGCGAAACGGTGGCGACACCACGCCCGGCTCCTGCATCATCGCCAGTTCCTGCAGCCAGTTGAGCTGTCCTTCATGCAGAATTTTTCCGAGGTCGCCACCACTCAGCGCATCCGGTGCAATCGAATAACGGCGTGCCAGCGTGGCAAAATCCTGCCCGCTGCGTGCCGCTTGCAGCACTTTGTCTGCCGTAGCCTGATCCGGTACGCGGATATGTCGTGCGCTGATCCACGCAATACGACGGAATTCCGATTTGTGCTGCCGGTAGTAGCTTTGAATTTCTTTTGGCGTGACTTGCTGAGCCAGCTGGCTGATCAGCGGACTTTCGCTGTCGATATCCGCACCGATGCCATGCAGCGCCAGCAATGCCTGTACTTTGTTCTGCGTCGTCAGTGCTTCACGCAGATCCGCTACCGCTGCTTTGCCGAATTGCTGCTCAGCCCATTGCGTCACATACAGCTGCCCCAGCATCAGCCAGGCTTGCTGCCGTACGAAAGTCTGATCCCGATTAAAAATCGCGACCCTGCCCTGCACATTCTGACGGGCATACACATCTGCCAGTGTGATTACGCCGTTCGGCGCAAGCGGACTGCGCAGCAAAACGTATTGTCCGGCCTGCGCCAGTTGCGCATTGCTCAGGCGATACTCTGCAATCAGTTTATCGGCGGGTCCGAGCAATTGCTGCCAATCCTGCGCGCTCAGATTCGCTTCCGCGCTGACTTTCCCCTGCAAACTGCCGCCGGGTAAGGCTTTCAGGCTGGCTTCTATCTGCGTCTGATACACACTGCGCAAGGCGGCAGCCAGTTGATCATCACTGGCAACTGCCGGATCGAAACCCACGCGGCGCGCACCGGAAAACAGATCATGCTGCCCGATACGTCCGGCAGTTTTTTCCAGCAAATAGCGCTGCGTCAGCATTTCTTCCAGCATCGCCGCTTCGCCGACGTGCTTGTCCTGTTGCTGGCGTAAGCGCGTCATGACTTCCAGCGTTAGCTGATATACAGGCTGATTCTGACTGCGCAGCGCCACAGCTGATTGTGGTTGCACAGCATTCACTTGCGACAACGAGAAACAGAACAAACTGCCTGCCAGCAGCAGGCAGTTTGTTAACTGTTTGCGTTGCGTAACATCATACTTACGCACACTGAACATATCAGCTCGCCAGACGGTCTGCAGCGCGGTTAAGCACATGCACCAGCATCGCAATGGCGTGAGGCACGACCATTTTGCCGACGCGAACACGGTCATTCTGGTCAGTCGATGACAACACGATGCCGCCGTTTTTGTACGAATACGTGCCGCCTTGTGTCAGCAAAGGACGAATATCATTCGAGCCCGCAGGCACCGGCGTGAAATCGTTCAGCGCGACTTTGACCAGCGCCGGATCGTTCAGATTCTGGCTGTAGTAATAGTCGTTCACCCATTGTTCCCAACCGGAATGGTTGTTGGCCGATGTTGTCCAGGTGTGATGCGGTTGCAGCAAGTCGGTGGAGTGCATAACGAAACCCAGACTTTGCAGACTTGGCGCGGTCAGGAATTGCTGGAACCAGTATTGCGCCAGATTATCAATCGGCTGAAATGGTGCAGTTTCAAAGTCAGCATACATTTGCGGTGTGGAATAACCACCGAGGCGATAATGCGCCTCAGTCACGCCATAGCTGTTGTACTTACTGCTGTCGCCAAACCAGCCCTTCATTCCGCCAGGACCATCATCCAGATAATCGCCAACCAGCCATGTCGCTGCCAGTTTATCGACATCACCCGCCACAGTCAGCTTCGCATAGTTATATCCGCCAAACGGATTGCCGTGTACATCCGGCCCTGCGGTGTGATTCTGAAAATGCCAGTAAGACGTGTATTTAACGATGCTTTGTGCCGCACCCCAGACCGGCGCGAGCACACAGCTGCCAGTGGTTGCACCGCACAGATAGGTATCGGCAAAATCATCGACGTCGTAAGCGCCTTGTCCCATTGCCGTGGCAAACTGATCAACGGTAATACCGGCTTTCGCTAAACCCGCCTGCAGTTTGGCGAAATTGGTTTTGTCTGGATTATTTTTCATGAAAGTGACGGCATCCATCGCGATACGACGATGGGTTTCCTGCTGAAATGCCATTGCTGGCAAACTGGCGCACAGAGCGAGACTCAGCACTGTCGCTTGGAAGACTGATTTCATTGCTTTTTCCTTATTTTTAAATAAAAACAATTACAACAATCACAGCGGCAAGGTAAGTACAGCATGCAGCGGATAACAGAAGCGATGTTTCCGCGCCCTGCCTGGACAAGGGTAAGACAGAGGCGCTATTGAACTGTGCTTCAGCGGGGGCAATCAATGATTAAACCTAGACTGTCACATCTAGGTTTTTTCATACGCCTGAAACAGTGGGATGGCAGATTTGAAGACGAAAACGATTGCGCGAGAAGTCTGCGAAATGCGTCCCGCAAAGAGATGAGTAGCAGGTGACAAACAACAGCCGGTATCCGGCTCAGGGCGCCGGTTTGCGCCACAGACGGCGTATTTTCAGAAAAGCCCGATAGGCCAGTTCCAGACCTTGCAAACGCCAGCCGGAACCTGCCAGACGCGCGAGCCACGCCCAGCGTGGCATGGTTTGCCACATCGCGACAAAGGCTGCCGCTCCGCTGACCAGACGGCCATCCGGCAAGCGCACATGCATACGGCTCAGTGCCGCGTCCCTTTCAAGATTCTCACCGAGCGCATTTTCGCCGCAGGTGGCGGCATCCACCCACTGCACTTGCTCCGCCCCCTTCTGGGTTTGGTAGTAGGTAATTTCGCGCTGACAAACCGGACATCCGCCGTCGTAATAGACCACCGTGCCCTGACAGGTTGCTTTTTCCATTTTCAACTATAATCCAACTCAAATTGAACTCATCAATAGTAGTCGCGTTGGTTTTGCGTGACTTTTTACAGTGTAGCAGAGGTCAGAAAATCATGCAGATGATGAAAAATAGCGAAAATCCGACTCAAATTGCAGAAGCCGCCGCATTTCGCAGCAGCGTCGTCGCGCAAATGGCGGGTATGCCGGTGGCAACACTGCGCATCTGGGAGCAGCGTTACCGCGCAGTGCAACCACGCACCAGCCACGGCGGACATCGTCTGTATTCGGCGCTCGATTTACAGAGAGTTATGCTCTTGCGCTCCCTGACATCTCTGGGACATGCGATCAGCGCCATTGCAGCGCTCAGCGATACCCAGCTGCGGGAACTGGCCGCACAGGGGCGCGTGACCGTCAGTGACAAAAAAATCCTGCGTCCTTTACGCCTGGCAGTGATCGGTGCAGGCATTGCGCTGCGCCTGCAACGGCCAGCACTGGCAACCCGGGCGCGCCAGTATTTCAGTCAGATTGATGTTTATGACGACATCAGCGTTTGGCACACCAAAGAGCACAGCGCAGAATTAGTGCTGCTGCAAATGAATACCCTGCACCCGGATTTACTGCCGGACAATACCGGTCAGGCACGCACTGCGGTGATGTACCGCTTCGCCGGTTCGGCGACTTTGCAAACCTTACATGAGCGTGATATCCGCACTTTGCGTGACAGCGGCGACGATCAGGCACTGGGTGACTGGCTGGCAACGCTGGCTGAGCAAATGAATGCGGAGCCGGTCAATGAACCAGCGCTGGTGGCTGATGCAGAGATGTCCGGCGAACCGGCTGGTCCGCGTTACACGGAACAGCAATTGACGGAAATTGCCGGACTGAATGGCTCGCTGGCCTGCGAGTGCCCGTCGCACATGGCAGAGTTGCTGATGCAGTTGCACAGCTTCGAGCAATACAGTGCGAACTGCACCAACCGGCATGCGGAAGATGCAGCAATGCACAGGTATTTACATCAGGTTGCCATGGCATCCCGCATGTTATTTGAAGATGCGATGACACAACTGATGCGGCATGAAGGCATACAACTTCCCGTGAACGCTGCGAAAGGAGAATGACATGCTGCACTCCTCTGCCGGATCTGATCTGCCCTGCCACATTGCCTTGCTTGGTTATGGTGGCTTACTGCCCTTTGCCGGACTGGCAACGCTGCTCTGGATACAACCGGAACACGCCAGCCACTGGACGCGTGCTTTATACGGCTACGGTGCGGTGATTCTGAGTTTCGTCGGTGCGCTGCACTGGGGTGTTGCGATGAGTTCGCCCATGCTGGGACGCCTGATGCGGCGTAAGGCATTTATCTGGAGCGTGGTTCCGGCGCTGATAGGCTGGCCTGCCACCTTCACTGATCACAGCATTGCGGGGGTGATGCTGATTGCCGGATTCTGGATGCAGTTGTATCAGGATCACAAACTTGCAGGCTCCGGCGGATTACCTGAATGGTACTTACCATTACGCTGGCAACTGAGCGTTGTGGCGACTTGCTGCCTCGCCGCAGCCATCCTGCACAGCGCTGTTTTTGCATAAAAAAAGGCTTGTATGTACAAGCCCTTTTTTATTTTCATCATAGAGCGTCAGACGATGCTGACCAGCTTGCGCTCTTTCACGACACCGGAATACACAAGAATCGTCGCAGCCAGACCAAATACGCCTGCCATTGCCATCCAGTAACCGGGTGCAGCTTTATCGCCCGTGGTTTCAATCAGCCAGGTCGATACCAGCGGTGTCAGACCACCGAACAAAGCGGTTGCCAGACTGTATGCCAGTGAAAAACCAGTCGTGCGAATCCGGGCCGGAATGATTTCTGTCAGGGCAACAACGGTTGCGCCGTTATAGCTGCCATACAGGAAAGACAGCCACAGTTCTACGTAAACCATGTGCTCGAAACTCGGATTGGCAATCAGCCACGACAACACCGGATAGGCAGAAACGATGGTCAGACCTGAGAATAATGCCATCAGCGGCCAGCGACCGATACGGTCAGACAGCGCGCCCATGACCGGCAACCAGATAAAGTTCGATACGCCGACAGCCAGTGTGACCAGCAGACTTTCGACGGTCGACAGCTTCAACACCGTTTTGCCGTAGGTTGGTGTGTACACCGTAATCAGATAGAAAGAAACGGTGGTCATCACGATCAGCATCATGCCGGATGCGACCAGTGGCCAGTTGCGTCCTATCGTTTGCAGCATTTCGCGGAAAGTCGGATGATTTTTTTGCGCCAGATACGCTTCTGTTTCTTGCAACGAGCGGCGGATATAAAACACCACCGGAATAATCAGGCAGCCGATAAAGAACGGAATGCGCCAGCCCCAGTCAGCGATAAATTCTTTGCTGAAGGTCTGATTCAGGAAATACCCCAGTCCTGCTGAAAAAATAATCGCTACCTGCTGACTGGCCGACTGCCAGCTGACATAAAAGCCTTTACGTCCTGGCGTCGCCATTTCAGACAGGTACACGGAAACACCGCCAAGCTCCACACCGGCAGAAAAGCCCTGCAGCAAACGTCCTATCAGTACCAGAAACGGTGCCAGCAAGCCGATGGTGCTGTGCCCCGGCACGAATGCTATCAGCGCTGTTCCGGAGGCCATAATTGCCAGCGTCAGTACCAGACCTTTACGGCGTCCGATGCGGTCTATGTAGCTGCCGAGAATAATTGCGCCCAGCGGACGCATGAAGAAACCGGCGCCGAAAGTCGCAAACGTCATCATCAGTGCTGCGTATTCACTGCTGGCCGGAAAAAACGCATTCGCAATATGCGTTGCGTAGAACCCGAACAGGAAAAAGTCATACATTTCGATGAAGTTACCGCTGGTTACGCGGATCACCGATGAAAATTTCGACTGCGCTTTGACCGGTGCCTGCGCATCCTGAGCACCGGTATCCCGGTGCGCTGTATTTGTTTGCGTCATCTCTCCAACCCTTTATTTCATCTGCTTGTTGTTACTGCCTGATGCTGCTGTGTTGCCCGACATACCCGGCCTCACAGTCAGCGGAAAATCTTTACGTTGAATTACGGTGTACTTACCGGTGCAAGTCCGGTCGCCCCGATTGCGGCAGCGCTGGCGGGCGACCTCAGGAATCGCAACAGCCTGTTGGCCTCCTGTGCATGCGGACTGCCTTTCACAATCGCTGCTGCAAACGGCGTGGTCAGCTGTACCTGATCCGGTATCAGACCCACAATCGTGATCCCTTTCACAGGCAGTAACTCACTGTGCTGCTGACAACCAAAGTCAGCTTCGCCCTGCGCAATAATTTCACCGACCGGCGTTGCAGGAATCTGCGCGGCCTTTCCTTGCATCTGCGCTTCGATCTGCAGAATTTGCATTAAGCGATGTTTGATGTATTCACCACTGGCGCTGTCGGAGTAAGCGACTTTACGGGCATTCAGAAATGCGGACTTCAATCCTTCCACGGTGCGAATATCCGGTTGCGGGCTGCCGGTGCGTACAGCGCAGGCAATCAGCGAATTCGCCAGTACAACTTTGCTGCCTGGCTCCAGTTTGCCTTCCGCCATTAAACGGTCAAGCGCATCGCCCACCATAATCACCACATCAATCGCCTCGCCGCGTGCCAGACGGGCAGGGATGGCATTGACGGTATTCCCCATCGAAGGCCCCCAGCCGGAAATCAGATGATCGCCACTGATTTGCTCGTAGGAAGGTGTTAAGTCTTTATAGGCTTGCGCGAAACCGCCGGAAACCACGACACGTAAATCGGCTGCCGAAGCGGTCAGGCTAATCAGCGCCAGCACAGTGCTTACGCACATCATGCGCAATACAAATGCGATATCAGACATCGGTTCGCCTTTCAGAAATAAGAATCAGGCAATAAAGCCGGTGCATAGCGCACCAGTGACGGACGAGGCGTCATCAGATACATGCGGGCACTGAACAGTCAGATTGCCCGGAGGGGAAGTCGGCATGGTGTCTCCGGTACGAATTGCTGCCTTCTTACCGAGGCATTTGCAGATCAGGTTCAACGTTGTTGCACCGGGTTCGTCATTGACTGAAAAGACCGGAGCAAACGGGATTTGCGCAGAATCTTCCCGCACATGGCATAATTTGTGAATTGCAATATTTCTCAGTATTGATGCATGGGACGCATAAATTTCGATTTGCAGGAATTGCAGGCATTTGTCGCTGTTGCTGACCGCAGTAGTTTCAGCCAGGCGGCGGAGGACTTGTTTTTGTCTCAGCCTGCACTGAGCCGGCGTATTGATAAGCTGGAGGAAACGCTGGGCGTTAAGCTGTTTGAGCGTACAACCCGGCGCGTGCAACTGACGAATGTCGGCAGAGTTTTTCTGGCGAATGTGCGTACTGCGCTGGATGAACTGGAAGGGGCGATTCTCGGTGTTTCTGATCTGGCAGCCCATCGCACCGGTATTGTGACACTGGCATGTGTGCCGACTGCAGTGCGCTACTTTCTGCCGGATGTATTGCGCGGTTTTTCAGAACGTTTTCCGAAAATCCGTGTGCGTATTCACGATGAAAGTGCGCAGGATGTGCTGAATCTGGTACTGGCAGGTGAAGCCGATTTCGGCATTAACTTCGCCGGCTCAGAAGATCCGGAAATCGATTTTCTGCCGATTTACCGCGAGGATTATGTGCTGGCAATGCGGCCGGAGCATCCGCTGGCAAAGCGCAAAAAATTATCATGGAAAGAAACGGCAAAAGAACGGCACATTTCTGTGTCGCGCTCCAGCGGTAATCGCAGTCTGATTGATAATGCTCTGGCAGGTATTGAAAAACATCCCGCCGTATTTTACGAAGTAAACCATGTCAGCGGCATACTGGCTCTGGTTGAAGCAGGTATGGGAGTTGCGGCGGTACCGCGCCTGTCACTGCCGCAGCATCCGGGTGCTCCGGTCATTGGCGTGCCTCTGGTCAATCCGCCGGTTTACCGTACACTTGGCCTGATCCGCAAACGCGGTCGCGTCACGCCACCTGCTGCACAGACCTTGTTTTCCATGCTGCAACAAGCCCTCATCACCGGAAAAGGCTCTCCGTCCTGATGCAGAATACGTTTCCCGTTCACGCCAGACATTTACACTGGCAAGTGCTGATTGCCGTAGCAATGGGAATTGTTGCGGGCCACTTCTGGCCTGCACTGAGTACAGCCTGTCAGCCGCTAAGCATCGCCTTTATTAAAGCGATCCGTATGTTGCTCGCTCCGCTGGTGTTTTTTCACATCGTAACCGGCATCGGCAGCATCGGGCAGCAAAGAGATCTCGGCAGCCTTTTACTCAAATCGCTTGCGCTGTTTTATCTGATGACGCTACTGGCATTAATCAGCGGCTGGCTGACCGGAACACTGACACATCCGGGTGCAAACTGGCATTTCCAGCCATCCGCACACGATGCTGACATAATTGCAGGACTCAGCACACCGACTGGTCAGCGCAGCTTCACTGCATTTGCACTGCATCTGATTCCCTCCGGCTTTGTCAGTGCGTTTACCGGACATGATTTATTACCCGTATTGCTGCTCGCCGTACTGACCGGCGTAGCCACTGCCCGTACCCAGCCCGACACTGCCGTGCTGCTGCCGCTGATGGAAGCCTGCAGTCAGTGTTTTTTCCGGATATTTGCTTTTCTGACCCGCTTTGCGCCACTGGCCGCATTCGCTGCGATCAGCTTCACTGTTGCCACACAAGGCTGGCAAATCATTGGTCGCTTTGCTTATCTGATCCTGAGTTTTTATCTGGCTTGCGGCATGTTCACCGTCATCGTGGCGGGTGGATTAGCGCGGCTGCATGGCCTGCGTTTGATGGCGATACTGCGGTATTTCAGAGATGAATGGCTGATCATTATCGGTACATCATCATCAGAACCCGTGCTGCCGGCACTGCTGGAAAAGCTGCAAAAACTGGGATGCAAGAAAGAAGTTGCAGGTCTGGTGCTGCCTATGGCCTATTCGTTTAATCTGGATGGCACAGCAATTTATCTGACACTGGCCAGTATGTTTATTGCGCAGGCTTGTGATATCACACTGAGCACCGGTCAGATACTGAGTCTGATTGGCATTATGCTGGTGACCTCAAAAGGAACCGCCGGTGTCAGTGGCAGCGGACTGGTGACACTGATTGCAACCCTGAGCATCGTCCCTGACCTGCCCCTGCCTGCGGTTGCACTGCTGGTAGGCATCGACCGGTTTATGTCAGAAGCCAGAGCGCTCACCAGTACGATCAGTAACGTGGTTCTGTGTCTGGTTTTGTCTATGCATGAAAATGCCTGCGACCGCGACATGCTGGCGCGTGAACTTCAGCCATTTTCCTGATATTCCCGCCAGAAAATAAACAAAACATCCGTTCTCATTCTTGCAACAGTTGGCTTGCAGTTATCTCCGTTTCAACTATGATTTGCCAGTCGCCCGCTGGTTACCCGTGTTGATCGCACATCGGGCACATCCATTCACTGACAACACCCTGCCCGCCTTTTCTGTGGCAGCCGCCATCACCAGGTTCAAGTACTCACGAGGAGTTCACCTTGTCTGCTTCAGTAACTGGCCGTACCGATTTTCTGGACCGCATCCGCATAATGCTGACCTCGCTGGTGATACTGCACCACACTTCCATCATGTACGGTGGCGATGGTGGCTGGTATCTGCGCTTTCCGCATGACGACAAACTGAGCAAAGTGTTGCTGACCATGTTGTGTGCGACCGATCAGTCCTTTTTTATGGGCATGTTTTTCCTGCTGGCCGGTTACTTCACGCCGGTTTCGCTGATGCGTAAAGGGATCTCCGGGTTTATCCGTGACCGGCTGATACGTCTGGGTATCCCGCTGTTGATATTCACACTATTGCTGGGACCATTCACGATCGCACTGGCAGATACACGCGGCAGCAGTGAAGTCTGGCAGCGCTGGGGGCAACTGATCGCCGATGGTGTCATCAATCCCGGACCGCTGTGGTTTGCATTTGCTTTACTGATTTTTTCCGCGGTGTATTTGCTGATCCATCCGGTGATTCGGGGTATAGGTAAAACCTGTAATGAACAAAGCCTGACGCACCGGAATCTGCTGGCCGTTATCGCTGCGTGGGGATGCGGAGCCTTCCTGTTGCGGCTGTGGGTGCCGACGGGTCAGGAAATCGCCTATCTGCAAATTGGCTTTTTCTCTTCTTACATTCTGCTGTTTTTTGGCGGCTGCGCTGCCGCGGAACACCGCTTACTGGAAAAAATCACACCGGCACTCGCCCGCCCGTGGCTGTTCATCAGCCTGCTGACGATTCCGACGCTGATGATATATGCCGTCGTCAGCGGCGCCTTGCGTGGTGTGAAGTTCGATGTCCACGGCGGCTGGACACTGCCTGCACTGTTTTATGCCTACTGGGAAGCCTTCGTCGGCACCGGCATCATGCTGACTCTGCTATGGCGCACCCGCGTCGCGAAAGCGCCCCCGGCACTGTGGAAAGTCATGGCACCGCAATGCTTGGGCGCCTTTATCGTCCACGCGCCGGTCGTGGTGGCAGTTGGCCTGTGCATACAACCACTGCAACTCCATCCGCTGGCCATGTTTGCACTGGCTGGCAGCGCCAGCGTTGTGATCAGTTTTAATCTGGCGGCGGTTTTACGTCGCCTGCCTCTGGTCAGAAAAGTCATCTGAATCCGGCCTGTACGGTACTCCCCTTCACTGCGCACCAGAAGCGGGCAATGAGGGGGACTTGCTAAACGGTAGCGATCTCGCCTGCAGTTACTTCTGTGTGCAGGTACAGCCGGTCAGCGAAAGATTTTAATTCCTGATCCGGTAAAAAGCCGTCGGCGATCGTCAGTATCGAATACAGATTTTTCTGCAGTTCCTGCGACTCCAGTGCTGGCTTTTTCAATGCTGTCTGCAACAAATGCAGCGCCATATCCGCCATCAGCAGGCGCTGCTTTTCCGCCGGTAATCATCCCCTTTTTAATGGACGATAGAAGTAGAAGACGGGGTTGTTAAAGTCTTTTTATATTTCGTGGCCAACTATTGGCCTGCGAGGCGCACCCATATTGCGTGTCAGTTTTTGCTTTAAAGAAGAAAGAGGTTAACCAGCATCGAATAACTTACAGAGTCGATTGCTCATCCAAATCAATCAAAAACTCTTCCTCATTCACCGCTTCGTTCTCCAAAAATGCTACCCACTTTTTAAGCACCTCGATAAACACAGTCAGCGGCATTGAGAATTCACCATACTCTTCGACCACATGATCTAAGGTCACTATGTCTTTGTTGAAGTACACACCGACTGAATCATAAAAACCCCAGTCTTCTACACGGGGGGCTTGAGCGATTTCTTGAGCCGCATCCAAAATGGGTTTACATTTTTCAGCGTAATGCAAATTTCCCCGCAGAAGTTGCGCAAGTAAATGCCCCCCGTTAGCATTTACCTCAACAAGAACTCCATACATTTTATCTTTCCACATACGTACACAAGCATTCATTTTCATTTCCCTCCCAGAATTGGATATACCGTATCAATTTTCCCATTCAGGAAATGCCCTTTCATTCTCACACCGCTTTCACTCATACCTATCCATGAGCGTGGCATACCAGCTACTTTCGGTTCAACCCACGTCTTATTCTCAAACGCCGACAATACTTCGGCATTGAGTCTTTCAGGTGTCCACTCTTTAGGGAAGAAAGTGGATGATGCTTTCTTAGGTATCCACTCACCCGTTTCAGCATTCAACACTTCAACTTTAGCTTCGTAGATACCATGTCTGTCCACTGGTAATCATCCCCTTATTAATGGACGATAGAAGTAGAAGACGGGGTTGTTAAAGTCTTTTTATATTTCGGTGGTACGCCACCAACTGCGTTGTTCGGACGTTCATTATTGTAAAACCATAGCCATTCTGTCGCATGCTCTTGAACCTCTGCAATACTGCTGAATAAAGACTGATCCAGCCATTCTCCGCGAACTGTACGGTTATACTGCTCTGCATAAGCATTTTGCTGCGGATTACCAGGCTGGATAACCTTCAGTTCAATAGCAAGCCTGGCTGCCCACTCGGCCAGTAACGCACTGATGTATTCCGGGCCATTATCACTGCGAATCTGTTTTGGCTTACCGCGCCACTCAATCACCTGATTCAGCGTGCGGACGACCCGCTCTGACGGCAGCGAGAAGTCGGCCTCAATCGCCAGTCCTTCGCGGTTAAAGTCGTCAATGATATTCAGTAACCTGAAGCTGCGGCCATCTTCAAGCTGATCATGCATAAAGTCCATCGACCAGCAATGATTGATGGATTCAGGTACCAACAGTGCATCGGGCGTTTCGCGTTTCAGCCGCTTCTTCGGCCTGATCCGTAAATTCAGCTCCAGTTCACGATAAATCCTTCGTACGCGCTTATGGTTCCAGTCAAAGCGTTTGACGTTACGCAGGTAATAGAAGCACATGCCAAAACCCCAATTACGGTGAGTTGTGGTCAACTGCAGCAGCCAGTCTGCAATTTCAGCGTTTTCGTCTGCCAGCCGGGGTTGATACCGGTAGCAGGTTTCGCTGATACCAAACATCGCACAGGCCAGCCTGACCGGAATGGATTTATCCTGCACCGCCTTTTGCGCCAGCTCCCGCCGGCCCGACGGCTTCACCACTTTTTTTCAATGGCCTCTTTCAGAATGTCCGCTTTGAGCCGCTCTTCGGCATACATTTTTTTCAGCCGGGCATTTTCTGATTCAAGCTCTTTCAGACGCGCCATCATGGATGCATCCATTCCGCCAAATCTGGCGCGCCATTTGTAAAAAGTAGCAGAACTCATGCCATGTTCACGGCAAAGTTCGGGTACAGGTGCACCTGCTTCTGCCTGCTTTAAGATAGCCAGAATCTGGCTGTCACTGAATTTTGATGTTTTCATGAAGAATCTCCTGCGTTGATGGTACGAGAAAATTCTACTTTTTGCGTCTGTTAATTTTCGGGATGATTACCCGCCCACTCTGCATCGCCGCGCACTGCCGGATGTTCTCGGTACGCCTGTTCTGTCCATGCATGAGCCTGTGCGCTCATCGCCAGAACGGTTTCACGGTTGATATTTTCCATCGTTTGTCCTCGCGCATATTGGTTGATTCTGACTTCAGCTCCGCACATACCCGGCCGAACATACGAATGCTGACGGTAAGCAAGCCGCCATGATACCGTGCCGTGCTGTCACCGTTGCAAACCTGTCCGGGTACATATCCTTTGGCGTTAAGGCAGCTTAGCTGCGAAGACTTCTCACTATGCCATTCTCCGCATCCGGTGTTTTCTGACAGCCGGACTTTCTGCCGACGACAGCGGGATTGCTGTGCAGAACTCCGCATTTGAGGCAAAAAATAGCTCCGCAGAGCATGTACCGGCCTCACGCGACAAGCAATTCCAGAACCCCGCCCGGACGACATCTCCAAGACTGGTCAATATGCATATACCGTTAAACCGGACATACAGGCAATTAGCATAAATTAAGTTCTATAATTGCGATTTCAGTTTCTGGAATTGAAACATCAACATGCAATTGACGGAACAACAGGTGCTGGCACTGGCACCGGACAGCAGTTCTGCTGCGAATGGTAAAAAGCTGATGTCCGCCAGCAAGTGGGTCAGCTCCGGCAAAAATGAACAAGCTTTATGGGGTGAATGTCAGGGTAGCGGCAGTAAGCCGTATCAGACACAGATTGACCTGACTGACTTTGCCAGCAAATGCTCTTGCCCCAGCCGTAAATTCCCCTGCAAACATGCGCTGGGCTTATTGCTGTTTGCGGCATCGGATAGCGGTCAGATTGCAGCGTCGGCACCGCCGGAATGGGTTAGTGCGTGGCTGGATAAACGCACCGCGACTGCCGCAAAAAAAGAAGAAAAAGCAGCCGAAAAAGCTGCTGAGCCAGTCGATGAAGAGGCGCGCCGGAAACGTCAGGACAAGCGTGAACAGCGTGTCGGCGACGGATTGGCAGCATTCCGGTTATGGCTGGAAGATGTAATCAGGCAGGGAATCGCTGGCTTACCGGCAGAAGGTCCCGCAGTCTGGGAGCAACAGGCAGCGCGTCTGGTGGATGCGCAGGCTCCCGCGCTGGCTGCGCGTGTCAGGAGAATTTCTGATCTGGTGGGTGCAGAGTCAGACTGGCCGCAGCAAGTCCTCAGCGAACTGGGCAGTATCGCACTGGCGATACATGCGTGGCAGCAATTGCCGCGATTACCGGATGAAGTGCAATCCAGTCTGCGGCAGTACATGGGCTTTACCGTAGCAGAAGATGAAGTCCTGCTGTCCGGTACGCGATGCAAAGACAGCTGGATGCTGGTGGCGCAAACACTGGTGCATGACGGGCATATACGCGTTCAGCGTAACTGGCTGCAGGGCAGACAGAGCGGCCAGTTTGCACTCTTGCTGCAATTCGCGGCGCCTTCACAGCCTATGCCTGCCAACTATATTCCCGGCACTTGTTTTTCTGCAGAACTGGCCTGCTGGCCGGGTGCCGCAAGTCAGCGTGCCTTACTGTGCGGTACGCCTGCCGCATTGCCGGCAGAATCTGCTTTTTACAACAGCGAAAGCATTGCGCAGATGCTGGCGCGTATGAGTGCGGTACTGGCACAAAATCCCTGGACAGACAGAATCCCCGCCGTATTGCAAGCCTTAACTCCGTTCAGAGATGCCGCTGGCAACTGGTTTGCCGCCGATCAGCAAGGGCAAGCATTAGCGCTGCTGGGTACGCAACACTGGGTATGGATGGCCGTTTCCGGCGGTGCGCCGCTGGATGTCGCCGGTGAATGGGATGGCAAACATTTCCTGCCACTGGCTTGCATGGCTGACGGTTGTTACACCCTGCTGAATGAGGTGCATGCATGAATCCCCTGATACAAACCGCCCTGACCGGTACAGCAAATCATCCTGCTACGCCCAGCGGAGTTGATGCGATTGATTCCCTGGTTCGTGCTGCATCTGCGGAACAACACTTACTGCTGCAGGCAGGTGCTTTACATGCCTATCAGCGTGCTGGCCGGATGCCAGTGCAGATAACACTGCCGCCGCAGGCAACCACCGAAATCCGGAATCATCCTCCGGCGCCGTTGCAGCAGGTATTTTCAAGGCTGTGCGAATCCGTGTTTGATGCTCTCCGTCCGTGGGCTTTGCAACGTGTCGCTGAACGTGGCTGGCGTCTGCCACATGCCATGCTGCCCGCCATACTGGCACGCAAAGATTCTGCGGTCTGGTCCTGTGTCATGGGCGAACGTGCGGAATGGCTGCGGCAGCAACATCCTGACTGGCGTGATCAGTCGGAAAACGAACAGCAATGGCAGGATGCTGATGCGCGCTTACGTATCTGGCAGGAAGAAAGTTTTGCTTTGCGCTGCAAGGCATTGCGGATACAGGCAGAGGCAAATCCCGCCGCTGCACGTCAATGGCTGGAAGCGGATTTATCCCGGGAAAAAGCGGAGCAGCGTCTCAGCTTACTGGACATCTGGCTGCCGTTTGCATCTGGTGCCGGTGATGTGGTCTGGGTGGAAAGCTTACTCAGCGACCGCAGCCAGCCGGTACGTCAGCGTATTGCAGGCTGGCTGGCTCAGCAACCGGCAAGCAATCTTGCTCAGCGGATACAGCAGCGCGCCGGCACTGTTCTGCAATTCGACGACAACGGAGCACTGCAGATCACTCTGCCGGATGATTTGCCGCGCGACTGGGAAAAAGATGGCTGGAATCCTGTGCCACCGGCCGGTACCGGTAAAAAAGCGTGGTGGCTGCGCCAGCTGATTGCCCTGATGCATCCGCAACAATGGCTGTGCGCAGGCCCTGAAGACGATGCAAGCTGGCAAATACTGACCGGACACAGCTGGTCCGAATCGCTGACTGCAGGGCTGTGCGATGCCGTACTACGTTACAACGATGTTGCATGGGCCAGTGCGATTTTCACCCGCTTACCAGCAAGTTACATACAACAAAACTGCATCACGCTGTTTTCCCTGCTTCCTGCAGAAAGGCAAACCACAGTGTTACTGCAACTGTTGGCGCAGACCGGGCAGCCGGACTTCGGCGCTGTCGTGCGGTATCTGTCTGCGCTGCAAACGCCCGTTACGCAGGATGTGGCACAGGCAATAACGGCAAAACTGGACAGTCTGCTGACACCGGCCCTTCTGCAAGAGCTGCAAAACCAGCAGTTACGTGCTCAGGACATGCATGAACTGCTGAATTTGCTGGAACAACTGATTCCCGCATGCGCGGATCAGACGATTCCCGCCATCGTGCAATTGATACAGCGACTGAATATTTTCAGCGAAAGTGAAAACTGGTACTACCGCAGCCTGACCGAGCGCATAGTGCGTCTGTTGATGCAGGCTGAGTTCAAACAATATCTGATGAAGGAGATTTTCCTGTGAATGCATCCCTGAACGCCGTTTTACGTCAGCATGCCGAAGAGCAATACGCTGAAGAATTACATGAGCTGGCAAAACAAGATCAAAAGCCGCGTCCGGCCAACTGGAAACTGTCGCCGTGGGCAGTGAAGCAGTATTTGCTCGGCACCACGCTGGAAAACGGTTTTGAAATCACACCGAAATACATTGGTCAGGCGCGACTGATTGAAATCGCGGTCGCCACACTGGCAACCGATCGTGCCCTTTTGCTTTACGGTGTTCCGGGAACCGCCAAAAGCTGGGTATCCGAACATCTTGCCGCCGCGATTGCCGGCGACTCCACACTGTTGATTCAGGGTACAGCCGGTACCGATGAAAACGCACTTCGCTACGGCTGGAACTATGCCCGTTTGCTTTCTGAAGGACCTAGTCAGGCTGCACTGGTTTCCAGCCCTATGCTGGTGGCGATGCGTGAAGGCAAGATTGCGCGGCTGGAAGAAATGACCCGCGTACCAAGCGAAGTACAGGATACGCTGATCACGCTGCTGTCTGAAAAAACGCTGCCGGTACCGGAGCTGGGGATGGAAGTGCAGGCGCAGCGCGGCTTTAATGTGATTGCCACCGCGAACAACCGTGATAAAGGTGTGAATGAAATGTCGTCTGCGCTGATGCGCCGTTTTAACACCGTGATTCTGCCGACACCGGACAGCTTCGATGAAGAAGTCGCCATTGTCAGCCGCCGTGTCAACGAACTCGGCCGCGCACTGGAATTGCCAACCGAGAAACCGGCGCTGGAAGAAGTACGCCGTGTGGTCGCAATTTTCCGCGAATTGCGCAACGGTTTAACGGAAGATGGCAAAACCAAACTGAAATCGCCTTCCGGAACCTTATCAACCGCAGAAGCCATTTCCGTTATCGGGCACGGCATGGCAGTTGCTGGCTATTACGGCGACGGCGTTGTGCATGCAGCTGATATTGCTGCCAGCCTGACCGGCGCCATTATCAAAGATCCGGTGCAGGATAAGCTGGTCTGGATGGAGTATCTGAAAACAATCGCGAAAGAACGCGATGGCTGGAAAGACTTATACCGCGCCTGTATGGATGTGGCCTGAGGATTGAACGGATGAGTATCCATTTTTTTGGAATACGCCATCACGGCCCGGGTTGCGCACGCGCTCTGGACAGCGCGCTGCAGACACTGGAACCGGATATCGTGTTACTGGAAGGCCCGCCGGAAGCGGAAGACATTCTGCCACTGGCTATCGATGAAACCATGGTGCCACCGATTGCCATGCTGGTGTATCCCGCTGAAGCACCGCAGCATGGCGTGTTTTATCCGTTTGCCGGTTTTTCACCGGAATGGATCACCATGCGTTATGCCTTACTAAGGCAAATTCCGCTGCGTCTGATGGATTTACCGCTGACGTATCGTTTTGCCGCTTGTCTGGAAGCAGATCTGCAGGCACGCGCTGACAAAGAAGTGAGCGAACCAGTTGAAGGCACTGATGGTGACGGGCTGAATACTGAACAAAGCGCTGACGCAGAAATAAGCGTCACGACCGGTGAGAACAGTGTTCCCGATGCGGACTGGATCAGTGCGTTGCGTATGGATCCGCTGGCTGAATTGTCGCGTGCTGCCGGTTATGAAGATCAGGAAAGCTGGTGGGAGCGTGAAGTTGAACAACGCAGCGACAGCAACGATTTGTTTCTGGCGATTCAGGAAGCAATGACAGCATTGCGTGAACACGCACCGCAGGAATCGCTGCGCGACCAGCAGCGCGAAGCCGCCATGCGCCAGAAAATCCGTGAAGCAGAAAAAGCCGGATATCAGCGCATTGCCGTAGTTTGCGGCGCGTGGCATGTACCGGCGCTGGCGGGTAAAAGCAGTGTGAAGCAGGATCAGGCGCTGCTGAAAGGTTTGGGTAAAGCAAAAACCTGTGCGACCTGGGTCCCGTGGAGCAGCGACCGGCTGGCCTATGAAAGCGGTTACGGCGCAGGCATCAGCTCACCCGGCTGGTACGCTCATTTATGGCAAAGTCCGGATCAGGCAGGATTGCGCTGGGTAACTGAAGCAGCAAGGCTGATGCGCAGCGCAGGGCTGGATGCTTCGTCAGCCAGCGTGATTGAGACCGTGCGCCTCGCGGAGGCGACTGCTGCCATGCGCGATTTGCCGATGGCAGGTTTGCGCGAACTGCGTGAAGCGATGCTGGCCGTGTTGTGTCACGGTGATGCAGCGCCGCTGCAACTGATACGCGACCAGCTGGAAATCGGCCATCAGTTAGGCAGCGTGCCGGCATCGGCCGCTGCCGCGCCACTGCAGCGCGATCTGGAAATGCAGCAAAAGAGTCTGCGCTTAAAACCGGAAACGCTCAGTAAAGTGATCGAACTGGATTTGCGCGAACCCAATGGCCGCGCGCGCAGCCGCCTGCTGCATCAGCTGACGGTGCTCGGTATTCACTGGGGTAAACGTCAGGCGAATACCAATCGTCAGGGCACTTTCCGCGAAAGCTGGCTGCTGGAGTGGAGGCCGGAGATGGCGATACGGCTGATCGAAACCAGCCGTTACGGTAATCGCATTGCCGAAGCAGCGGCTGCCTGCCTGAGTGAAACCGCCCGCAATGCCGACTTACCGGAACTGACCAGTCTGCTGGATGTCGCCGTACTGGCAGAGCTGCCGCAAGCCAGCGCGGAATTATTGCTGTTACTGCAGAATCAGGCTGCGCTGGCAAACGATATTACCCATCTGATGCGGGCATTACCGCCGCTGGTCAGCGTCGCACGCTATGGTGATGTCCGTGGCACCAGCCATTTGCACGTATTGCCCATCATCCATTCCCTGACCGAACGCATCATGCTCGGCTTGCCACTGGCATGCACCGGTATCGATGAACAAGCGGCTGAACAGATGGTGTCGCATATTGAAGCCGTACAAAAAGCCATTGATACACTGGGTGAACAGGCGCTGGCCGATGGCTGGTCCGGCTGTCTGCAAAAACTCTATCTGCAGGACAGTATCGCACCGGGCGTGCAGGGTTACGCGCTGCGCCTTTGCTACGATAAGCAGCGCATTGATGAAGAAACACTGACGCAGCAAACCCACCGTATGCTCTCTTCCGGCTCACCGGCAGCGATCGCCACGACCTGGCTGGGCGGCTTGTTATGCGGCAGCGGTTTGCTGCTATTGCATCAGGATGCATTGTGGCAAGTGATTGATCAGTGGCTCAGCACATTGCCGGACGACATTTTCATGGAACGTCTTGCGCTGTTACGGCGTGCATTTTCCGGATTTACACCGTCGGAACGCCGCCAGATGGGTGACAAAGTCCGGCATCTGGGCAGCAGCGAGCCTCGTCAGGCATCGCAGGAAATCAATGTTGATACTGAAAGAGCCAGCGCCGTTCTGCCTTTCCTGCAGCATTTGTTTGAAGAAAGTATTTTATGAGTGAAACGAACTCTGCACCGGCCACCGACCGTCTGCAGCGCTGGCGTCTGATCCTCGGCGCACCGGCACAGGACAGTTGCGGCGCCGGATCATTGTCACCCGAGCTGGAGCGTGCCGATGCTGCACTGTCTGCACTGTACGATCAGGAACGCAGCGGCAATCTGGGCCCGTCCTGCCCGAATGTGGCGCGCTGGCTGGGCGATATCCGCGAATTTTTTCCATCTTCGGTAGTGCAGGTCATGCAAAAAGATGCGCTCGACCGCCTGCAACTGCACAAAATGCTATTGGAGCCGGAATTACTGGAGTCGGTGGAAGCAGACGTGAATCTGGTCGCCAGTCTGATGTCACTGTCCCGTGTGTTACCGGCCCGCACCCGAGAAACCGCACGTCAGGTCGTGCGCAAGGTCGTCACAGAACTCGAAAAACGCTTACGTGAACCCATGCGGCAAGCGGTCAGCGGCAGCCTGAACCGCGCGGAGCGGAATCACAGGCCGCGTCTGAATGAAATCGACTGGCACAAAACGATACAGGCTAATCTCAGCCGCTATCTGCCTGAAAAGAAAACCGTGATTGCAGAAAAACTGGTCGGACACGGGCGCAAACAATCCTCACTGCGCGATATTGTGCTGTGCGTGGATCAGAGTGGCTCAATGGCCGCTTCGCTGGTGTATGCCGGTGTGTTCGCCGCTGCGCTGGCTTCGCTGCGTGCAGTCAAAACCCGCATGGTGGTGTTTGATACCGCTGTCGCAGATTTGTCTGAAACTGCCGGCGATCCGGTGGATTTACTGTTCGGCGTACAACTGGGTGGTGGCACCGATATCAATCTGGCACTCGGTTATTGTCAGCAAGTGATTACGCGGCCTGAACAAACCATCATGGTGCTGATCACCGATTTGTATGAAGGCGGCAATCAGGAAAGCATGCTGCAGCGCGCGGCGCAGCTGAAAGCCTCCGGCGTCAATCTGATCTGCCTTCTGGCACTGGCTGACAATGGCACACCCGGCTACGATCCGCGTAATGCCGCGCGCTTTGCCGCGATGGATATCCCTACCTTTGCCTGTACGCCGGATCAGTTTCCCGCGCTGATGGCAGCAGCCATTCAGAAACAGGATGTCGCATTGTGGGCATCACGGCAGGGACTCATCACCCAGCGTTCAGGCAGCTGAGCAAAATAATTCCGGGACAGAATATGCAGCGATCCGCATGCGCTGTTTTCTGAAGCCCGGAGTTTCCGCCGACGACAGCAGGGTTACTGTGCGAAAATCCGCATTCTCTTTGGACGCCGCCAGTTTTTGTTACTGGCGACGAAGCGGTGAAGATGCGTGGACAAAAGTTACCGGCATGCTGGCTCAGGATTGTGGCGACGATTTACTGCTATTGCTGACTGGCGGTCCGTCCGCCTGTCAGCAATGGGCGCAAGCATATGCAGGGGCTGCGGAGATTGCTTATCCTGTGCTGGCCAGCTTCAGCACTTAACCCGCATCCAGTATCTGTAACATGGAATCACAGTAAGTCAGAAAATGGGGGCATATGGGAACAAACTGTAAACGCCCGCCATTTTTTACAGCGCAATCAGCCCGCTGCCATTTGCTGTTGGATGGTAATGACCAGAAATTCTGCCGGACGAATCAACGCGACTTCAATTAAGATACACATATTGCCGTTCAGAAGATCATCTTCTGTCATGGTGCTGCCAAGCCCGATTTTTACCTGAAATGCATCTTGCGGTCCCTGACCAAACAATCCCCCCTGTTGCCAGATACCTGTCAGAAAATTCGAAACTGAAGCGTTCACCGCAGTCCAGGTATTTGCATCATTAGGTTCAAACACATACTGCATTGCTATTGCTTTGATGGATTGCTCCAGCATAATCAGGGTGCGTCTGGTGTGGATGTAACGCCAGTCATTATCATTACTGGCCAGCGTGCGGGCTCCCCATACCAGCAGCCCCAGCGATGGAAAAGACCGGATCGCATTCACCGCTATCCCTTGATGATGCATATCAAGCAAATCAGCTTGCTGCGTGTCGCTGATCGCCAGCGGTAAACTGCTGACGCCTTGCAGAGCAACATTGGCAGGGGCATTCCACACTGCTCTGTTCTGATCGACTGTCGCGTACACGCCAGCAATCGCACCTGTAGTCGGCACCAGGAAAGCCTGCTGGCGTACCGCAGCGATAATGGCGCTATAACCCGTGCTCATACTCAGCAATTTCTGATGAATTTCCTTTGGTGCCAGCGTCGTTGCTATCGCAGTTTGCTGCAGAAAAGCCGCCAGCGCCGGATTTTCCTGCAGTTCCGGCGCCAGCAGCTCAGCCAGCGAAGTCAGCTCACCGTCGCCGATATTCCGGTAGTCCGGCACATCGTCCTGATACAAAGTCGAATTCAGCCACGGAAAATAGCTGGCCCCGTAACTGCGTGCATTGCGATCTGATTGTGGCGCAATCGCTGCGCGAAATTGCGTAATCGCTTCCTGATAATTGTCCTGAACCGGAGGCACCGGACACCGGATATCAAACAAACAGAAATAGCGCCCTGTATCCTGCGCCATCGTCAGCGCTGCATTGATCACCTGCGCGTAGCCATCGCTATCGGACAAAACCGCATCCGGCATTACACAGACAGCCGGTTCGTATTCTTTTTCGAGTAAAGCCATCGCCTTCAGATATGCTTCACTATGAACATTTTTATTGATAATCGGATCATCAAATGTTTTCTGAAACTGGCCTGAGGCAGGTCCGTAATTGCCCAGAGAGATCACATAAGCCGGACCGCCACCATTCAGGAAAAACATCTTTACGCTGTTAACTGTGTAATACACCGTATCCGGATCCGGCGTCACCACAAAAGCTTGCCCGCCAAGCTTCAGGACGGGTGCGTTTCCTTTAACTTCAGACTTCGGAAGAACCGCATAATGAGTTGAAAAATCGGTGGTGTTTTCCGGCAAATACATTGCCGCAAATTCAGCATACGATGCAATTCTCATCGCTCGGTTCGTACAATCGCGTCCGAGTGCATCCACCGCACGCGGGGTATAGCCAATGAATACCGGCACCGACGTGGGAGCAGCCACAACTGGTGCAGGAGATACGTTTAACTCAACAATATAAACTCCCGGTGTTTTAAAGGTACTCATGACATTCTCCTGTATATCTTCGACATTTCCCGATTCAGCAACCGAGTCATTTTTATACGTGTATTATTTTCGCTTGTATGCATCCCACATATTACTTGAACAAATAACACATTTCGTGAAATTTTCCACTGCCATGACCACATTTCTGACCAGCAACATCCCGCGTACGTGCATTGAAGTCCGCCAATTGCAACCGCTGACTATGCAGCCATCCGCATCCGGTATTTTCTGACAGCCAGACTTTCTGCCGACGACAGCCGGGTTACTGTGCGAAAATCCGCATTCGGCGCTGAAACTGGCTCTGACGGCACGTACGGCAGCCGGTCTGCAATTTGCTGTGTAAGCGTGTACGAAACGTCGTGAGTTTGCCGGTACAAACCTCCATTTACTTAACGGGAAATCTTTGATGTCGCCTGATCTGCTTCCTGCTATTCCGCAATTACGCCGCGTAACGCAATCGCTGGCGATGCTGGATGCGATTCTGTGTCCTGAATGGGAATATCGCTATTACAGCTTTAACAGCCAGTGGGGGCCGGGTGAGGAAATGGCGTCGATGCGCAACGGTGAGGGTGACGACTGGTTTTTGCTGCTGGATAGCGCAGGTGCGGCGCTGAAAGGCTTTGCGCATGAATATGCAGACGACGGAACATTCGCTGCACGTCTGCAACAACAGGTTCCGCCCGCATTTGCTGCTTTCCTGCGTGAACCCGCATTCTCGATGGACGTCGCCAGTTTTTGTTACTGGCGACGAAGCAGTGATGATGCGTGGACAAAAGTCTCCGGCATGCTGGCTCAGGATGGTGCTGACGAATTACTGCTATTGCTGACCGGCGGCCCGTCCGCCTATCAGGAATGGGCGCAAGCGTATTACGAAGTTACGGTTTCCGCAGAGATCACGGAAGCGATTTTCCGTCATCAGCCACTAACCGAAGCCATGATACTTGCGCTGAACGCGGATGCTGTTCCGGCGCAAGTGTATGCAGAGGCTGCGGAGATTGCCTATCCGGCTATCCGGTCTTAAGAATCTTCATCATTTCAGGCTGTACCGCACACCTGCGGTAAGCTGGAAAAATACTGGGTTTCACCGAGCACATCTTCTGTCATGACACTGAGGCAGTCCGGTGGCACAGGCCGGGTCGTGACAAATTCAAAGCCATTTTCAGCATCGCCGGGAAAATCCTCGCTCAGATCTACTGCCAGCACGGCCAGAGCCTCTTCTTCATCAAAGTAATCGCCTAACCAGTTCATACTCGCGTCATCAACCGCATCGGCGCTGGTAAATAAATAGATCGCCGGTTCCGGTTCGCCCAGAATCTGACTGCGTTCTCCCAAACGCGGCTGCAATCCTTCGCGCAAAATAGCCGGAAGATTTTCGACGGGAGTGATATGAAAATAGCGGATGGTTGCGGACATTCAGAGCCTCTCTTCAGGATTACAGATCAACGGTTTTTCTGCCACGGTGGTTTGCACCGGATGCTGACATGATGCAAAAGACACTATATTTCAGGATGCACGCACTCCGCTCAGGAATACCGACTAACGGAAACGGGCGGATCAGACTGATGTCATTACTTTGACGAATAGCTGTGCGGAGGGAACACTGATTATGCAACTATCCGCATCCGGTATTTTGTAAGAGCCGGACTTTCTGCCGACGACAGCGGGGTTGCTGTGCAGAACGCCGCATTTGAGGCAAAAAAAGGCCGCTGAGGGTAACTCAGCGGCCTTTGGTCGATTGCCGGTTCGGGTGAACAGCGGCTTTACGGGCTCAGACTGCGCCTGCGGCTGCGCGGCGTAAGGCGATCGCAGATTGCCAGCGGGCGGCATCGGCCTGCGCCAGCGCATCACGCGCTTTCAGATCGGCGCGGCGTGCGTCCAGCACCGCACTGACATCGCTTGCACCGGCCTGATACAAACGTTCGGCTTTTGACGCGGCAACTTCACTGGCCTGACTGGCGTTAATCCATTGACGATAGACAGCCTTGCTGTCTTCCCATTGCTGCCAGCAACTGTCGACATCGTTCAGCGCCGTCAGCAAGGCTTTGTCGTATTCTGCCTGTGCTTCCAGCACCCGTGCATCCTGTACCGCAATGTTAGACCGGATGCGGCCGCCATCGAGAATCGGCAAACTGAGCGTTAGTCCGTAACCGATAGAAAATCCGGTAACGGCGCTGTCACTGCCGGTTTTAAGGCTGTCCTTGCTTCCCGCCCAGCTGATGCTCAGATTCGGATACAAATCACGGCGGGCCAGACCTGCGCGCGCCAGTGCCGCATCGAGCTGACTGGCCTGACGCTGCACATCGGGGCGACGTTCAATCAGGCTGACATCCAGTTTTGCGGCTGGCGCAACCGGTTCCTGCAGCTGGGCTGTCGACGGTGACGGATGGCCGAATACCGGCAATTCACGTTGTCCGAGCAAAATGGCCAGCTGATGCAGGCGCAACTGATACTGGCTTTGCATTTGCGCAGCACTGGCACGGTCCTGCGCCAGTTCGGCTTGCCAGCGGTCTGCATCCAGCGACGTTGCCGCACCTGCTTCAAATTTACGTTGCGCAACTTCCTGCTGGCGTTGTGCCAGCTGAATTGCCTGCGTCAGCAATGCCTGTCGCTGCACAAGCAGCTTCAGGTCAAAATACGCGCTTGCCACATCGGCAGTGAGTGCGATTTGCATCGCCGTCAGCGCCGCTTGCTGACTGTGTGCATCAGCTTGTGCCGCCATCTGCAACAGCTTGCCACGTCCGAAAAAGTCGGGCTCCCATGAGGCACGCAATCCCAGCGCACCACGGCGGCTCATCGGTACGCTGCCGGTTTCACGAAAACGCTTCGCCTCGGCACCTGCACTCAGTTGCGGTTTGAAGTCGGCGTCTGCGCCATTCAGTAAAGCCTGTGCCTGCTGAATACGTGCGGCAGCTATCTTCAGATCCTGATTCGCGGTCAGCGCTTTAGTCATCAGCGTGTCTAAACGCGCATCGCCGAAATCACGCCACCACGCGGCAGGAAAATGCTGGTCCGCGTCCGCTGGCATTGCTTTTGCGGAATCACTGGTATTGCTCCGCTGTGCCGGGGGCTGGTTTTCTGCTGTCTGCGCTTCAGTCGGCAGAGAGACGGCACCAAGCATACAAGCCGCGATCAGCGCAGCCGTAACGCCCTGTTTTGCACTGAAAAAACCGGGACGGGTAATGAAATCTGGCGGAAATATATGCGACATAGAATCAACCTTTTTAATTTGACAGTGGGAAACGATTGAATTACTATACTATACGTACAGTATATATACAACTCCGGATATCCAATGACTCAAACTGAAAAACACCTCGGCCGCACCAGCAAACGTGATCTGTTACTGGATGTCGCCACTGACATCGTTGCCAGACAAGGCCTCGCCCACCTGACCATTAATGCACTGGTGCAGGAATCCGGTATCAGTAAAGCCGGTGTGATCTACCACTTCAAAACCCGCGACGATCTGGTCGCTGCACTGGTGGAACGCATCATTGAGCAGTTCGACGTCATGCAGCGTAACCGTCACTCGCAGGACACAAACCCGTCCGTCAAATCCACACTGACAGAACTCTGCAATGACGCTTTCGACATGTCAGACAGTCAGCGTCAGTTCCTGACCAACATGCTGGCGGCCGCATCGCTGTATCCGCAGTTAATCGGCCCGGTACAAAAAATGTACGGCGCGGTTTATCAGCATATGCATGCGTCCGGCCAGCACGGCGGTAAGGCCATGCTACTGGCCGCAGCTTTCGACGGTATGACATTGCTGGAATTACTGAATTTTTATCAGTTCACGCCGGAACAGCGGCAATCGCTGCGCAGTGCCTTTGAAAAGGCGATCAGCGAAATGCCGGAATAAGTTCCGCCCTCTCACCACCCATCACTCTTCAGGAGTATTTGTATGCGTCGTCGTTTGCTTTGTATGGCTGTCACCAGCGTGCTGCTGGCTGCCTGCTCACAAGACCAGCCGGTCTCACAAGTCAGCCCTAAACCCGTCAAAATCGAAGTCGCCGGCAGCACCGGTACTGGTCATGCCGATAGTTTTGTCGGTACTTTGCGAGCGCGTCAGCGTACAGATTTAAGTTTTGAAGCGGCTGGCCGGGTTCAGAAAGTGCTGGTCGATATCGGCGACAAAGTCCGCGCCGGACAAGTACTGGCGCAGCTGGATGAAGCACCGGCTCGCTGGCGCGCGATGCGTGCGCAGGCAGACCGGGATTCGGCTGCTGCAACACTGGCAGAGCGCCAGAACTGGCTGCAACAGCAACAGGCACTGGCGCGTGAAAACATCATTTCCGCAACTGCCCTGCAGGCTGCACAGGCATCTCATCAACAGGCACAAAGTCAGTTAGCGGCCAGCGAAGCTGCGCTTGCCAGTGCCCGCCGCGATCTCGGATTAACCCGCATTACCGCACCGTTTGACGGCGAAATCGTCGCGCGTCTGGTGCAGGCGCATCACGACATCACACCGGGACAAGCCATCCTGCAACTGGAATCCGGCAAAGCACTGGAACTGGTTGCCCAATTACCGGAACAGCTGGCAAGTCAGCTCCGTACCGGCAGCAGTGCAACTGCGCAAAGCGGTGATCTGCAATTCCCGGCGCGACTGGAGCGCGTGTCACGGCGCAGCGAAAACGGCTCGCTGGTACAGGCGGTGTTCGCTGTCAGCGAAGTACCGGCAACCATCCGCAGCGGCAGCGTCGTCACACTGGCTTTGCCGCAGGAAAAACAAACCGCACTGACAGTGCCGGCGTCCGCACTGCTCCCGTCTGCAGAAGCGCAGAAAGCCGAAGTGATGATTTTGCAGGGTGACCGCGTACAAAAACGTACTGTGAAAACCGAAGGCGCACTGTCAGCCGGTGGCCGGATTGCGGTTACCGGTATTCAGGCCGGTGAAAAAGTTGTGGTTGCGGGTGCAGCAACGCTGCATGATGGCCAAGCCGCGATTGCATATACCAACCGCAGTGTTCTGCAAGGAGCCAGCAAATGAAACTGACCACCGCCGCGTTTCAGTCGAGCCGGCTCAGCTTTTTCATCGCATTTCTGATCTTGCTGGCGGGCAGCCTGACTTTCCTCAGTTTCCCGTCGCAGGAAGAGCCGTCTGTCACCATGCGCGACGGCATCGTGTTTGTTGGCAATCCGGGTTTGCCTGCGGAACGGATGGAACAACTGGTGGCCCAGCCTCTGGAAGAACGCTTACGCCAGTTACATGAAATCAAAACAGTCAGCACCACCGTGCGCAGTGGCAGCGTGATGGTTCAGCTGACGCTGCGTGAAGAATTGCAGAATCTCGCACCGATCTGGCAGCGCGTCCGCGCCAAAGTTGCGGAAGCAGCCCTGCAGTTTCCGGCTGGTACGCTGCCACCACAAATTGACGATGATTTCGGCCGTGTCGCCATCGCATCCATCGCGGTGACTGCACCGGATTTTTCGATGTCAGAAATGCGGACATCGCTGAAATTTCTGCGCGAAGGCATTCTGCGTCTGCCCGGCATACAGAGTGTGAGTTTTCACGGTTTGCAGGAAGAACGCATTTATATCGAATTTGACCGCGCAAAACTGAATGCACTTGGTATCGCAGGCAGCGCGGTTTTACAGCAATTGCAGCAACAGAATGTGGTGCAGTCCGGCGGACAAACCGTGATTGCCGGACTGAATAATGCGGTCGTCACCTCGGGCGAAATCCGCACGCTGCAGGAATTACGCGACTTCACGCTGACCTTACCGGCAGCAGCGCGCAAAACCACGGATGCGCAGCAGCCAGCCAGTATCCGGCTGGGCGATATCGCACAACTCAGCGTGCAAAAAGCCGATCCGCCGGAAAGTGCCGCCATTTACCGTGGTCAGGATGCTGTGGTACTGGGTGTTTCCATGCGTCCCGGACAAAATATCAAAGCGGTTGGCGCGGAATTAAAGCAGCGCGTCAGTGAACTGGAAAAACAGTTACCGGCCGGTTTTAAACTGGATTACGTCACCTTTCAGCCGGATGTCGTGGCCGCCGAAATGGGGCATATGAATCAGGTAATGCTGGAAACCGTCATCATCGTGATGATTGTGGTGGTGTTATTTCTGGGATGGCGCGCCGGT
Organism: Cognatundibacterium luofuense; assembly: GCF_018139685.1. Lineage (GTDB taxonomy): Bacteria > Pseudomonadota > Gammaproteobacteria > Burkholderiales > Burkholderiaceae_D > Undibacterium > Undibacterium luofuense. Next base: position 32,312 of record NZ_JAGSPN010000003.1, on the reverse strand, counting down.
ATTGTGGTGGGTTCCATCGTACCGCTGACGATACTGGCGACCTTGCTGGTCATGCGCGCAATGGAGATCGAGCTGCATATCGTATCGATGGCTGCAATCATCATTGCGCTGGGTTTGCTGGTGGATAACGGTATTGTGATTGCGGAAGATATCGAACGCCGTCTGGCGGCCGGTGAAGACCGCAAACAAGCCTGTATCGACGCGGGCCGTACGCTGGCGATTCCTTTGCTGGCATCATCGCTGGTGATTATTTTTGCGTTCTCACCGTTTTTCTTCGGCAATACCACCATCAGCGAATACCTGCGGCCACTGGTCGTGGTGCTGGCGATTTCCCTGCTGGCATCCTGGCTGCTGTGTCTGACCATCACACCGCTGTTGTGTTATCACTTTCTGGGTGCGGCACATCATGAGGAAGAAGCAAAGCAAGGTGGTTTCTACCGGTTTTATACGCACTTAATCCGCCGTTTGCTGGATCATAAAGCCATCTTCCTGAGCGTGATGTGTGTGGTGCTGGTGCTTGCTTTGTCGGTGCTCGGCAGTCGTCCGGCAGGATTTTTGCCGGCCTCGGATCGTCCGCAGTTTCAGGTAGAAATTGAATTGCAGCCGGGCAGCGATGCACGCCGCACCCAGCAAGTGGTGCGTGAACTGAGTACCTGGCTCAGCGACAGCAAAATCAATCCGGATGTCAGCACCAGCATTGGCTATGTTGCCGATGGCGGACCGCGTGTCGTACTGGTGCTGAATCCGCCCTTGCCTGCATCGAATATCGCGTATTTCACCGTGACTGTGAACAAAGCCGAAGCGCTTGACCGCATGATTGCGCGGACTCAGCAATTCATGACCGAGCGTCATCCGGATATCCGCGTCGATGCCAAGCGCTTTTCACGCAGCAGTAATGATGCCGGTGCGATTGCTTACCGCATCTATGGCAGCGACGAAACGGTATTACGCCAGATTGGTCAGCAAGTACAGCAAGCCTTGCATACGGTTCCCGGCGTAGTGCAGATTCAGGATAACTGGGGGCCGCGTTTACTGCGACTGGATGTCGACGTCGATCAGGCCAAAGCACGCCGCGCGGGTATCAGCAGTGAAGAGATTGCCACCGCTTTAGCGATGCGCAACAGCGGAACCGATGTCTCCGTGCTGCGTGACGGCGATACGCTGGTGCCACTGGTTGTACGCGGTGGCAGCGCTGAAAGACAGCGTCCCGAAGAGCTGGCGAATACCCTGATACAAAACGCGGCGGACGGCACACCGGTTCCTTTGTCTGCCGTTGCGCAAATCCGTCTGGGTTCCGAGCCTTCCACCATACGCCGCCGTAATCTGGAACGGACACTGACCATACAGGCACGCAGCAGCCAGTTCACCGCTCAGCAAGCCGTCGATTACGCTGCACCTGCCGTCGCCAAAATCGTTCTGCCAGCCGGATACCGGATTGAACTCGGCGCAGAGATTGAAGAGGCGGCTGAGTCGAACGCAGCCCTGAACACGTATCTGCCGGTGGCCGTGATTGCCATGCTGATTCTGTTTATCTGGCAGTTCGGCTCGTTCCGGAAACTGGCACTGATCGTCGGCATCATTCCGTTTGCAATGATCGGTGCGGGTCCTGCGCTGGTGATTGCCGGTGAGCCACTGGGCTTTATGGCGAACTTCGGCTTACTCTCGCTGGCGGGCATTATCGTCAACAACGCCGTGTTATTGCTGGAACGGATTGAAGTCGAACTGGCAAGCGGACTGAGTATGCGTGAAGCCGTGGTGGCGGCAGCGGTTGCGCGTTTGCGTCCGATTGTGATGACCAAACTGACCTGTATCGCAGGCCTGATTCCGCTGCTGCTGTTTGCGGGCTCACTGTGGACAGGCATGGCAGTGACGATCATGGGTGGCTTATTACTGGGAACCCTGATTACGCTGGGTCTGGTACCGGTGCTGTATGAATTACTGTTCAGCGGACGCATTGCCAACTGGGCCGATCGCCTGACTGGCAGTGCGAAAACACCGGAAGCGGCGAACGCAATGCCGGACAAACTGGTAACACCGGGCTGAGGATGGGTACCGGCATGTGCAGATATCCGCATCAGCCATTTTGTGAGAGCCGGACTTTCTGCCGACGACAGCGGGGTTGCTGTGCAGAACGCCGCATTTGAGGCAAAAAAAGGCCGCTGAGGGCATCTCAGCGGCCTTTTTTACTTGCTGACTGAATGCTGCCAGCAAACCAGCTACCGTTCAGTGTGTCTGGTCCGGCGCGATGACTTCGGTTTCCCAGCCATCGTAGTGGCCGTTGTAATCCCTGGCTGCAAAGAACAAAGGCAGGGTAATGCTGTCGATCGTGCGGTAGTGCGGCAGGCTGGTCTGGCAGAATTGCAGACCGAACCGGTATTCATCGGTATCTGCCTCCCATTCCTGTTCGATCTCAAATTCGTTTTGCAGAATCTGATCAATGTAAGCAGCGCGGGCATCTGCTGTGGCGAAGTAGACCCAGTGATACAGCGGACGTTCCTGCGTCAGCGGATCGCCATGCTGTTCCAGTTGCTGACAAACACGGCGGTTTTGCATACGCTGCAAATCATCTTCACCCGGGTACAGAAATTCAAAATAAGTCTGCCATTCCGGATCGTCCTGCGTGCCGGTTTCAAAACGGTAATCCGGGAATGCTTTGAGTGCGGCAGCAACGCGGTTTTGCCATGCGTATCCGCTGCCGGTATAGAAATAAAAGTCGCGGCGACCGGCGCTGGTATTGCGTCCGACAAACATCAGCGGACCGGCATCCGGCGTGGTGGCGTTGCCCACACCCAGACCACGCATCAGCGCATCTTCGAGTTGCTCCAGCACCGGGTATTCTTCCGCGCTGGAAAATCCGTCTTCGCGCGGCGCACGCATTTCCAGGCTGACCCAGGCCATCACTGCACATTCTTCCAGCGGCGCGGTCTGCGCCAGCGCGAGGTTCAGATTGATCGACGCCGGTGCATCATCGACACGGCAAAAATAAAAGTCCCATTGCTCCTGCATATAGCCTCCCGTCACAAATCAGCGCGCACGATAGCACAGCTCTGCCGGACTGGCAGTGCCATTTATCGTGTAAAAAAGGAAGGCCCGTTCGCTGCTACCTGCATTCCTTTAGCAAGGATGCGGCGAACGGGCTGGAGATCAGTGACGCGGCAGCGCGCGGGTAGCGGCACGCGGGCTTGCTGCACTGGCTTTGCGCGCAGGCTGTGGTGCAGAGTGAGGTGCAGCGCTGAGGTGCTGTTGCGAAACACGGAACATATTGACGGTTTCAACCAGACTGTCCGCCTGATCATGCAGGGCTTCCGCTGCTGCCGATGCCTGTTCGACCAGCGCGGCATTCTGCTGCGTCATATTATCCATTTCGATAACAGCCTGATTGACCTGCACAATACCGTCGGCCTGTTCCTGACTGGCTGAACTGATTTCCGCCACGATATCGTTCACACGCTGTACTGCCTGCACCACCTCATGCATGGTTTTACCGGCTTTTTCCACCAGCTCGCCACCTTTTTCGACATTCACAACCGATGCATCGATCAGGGTTTTAATCTCTTTGGCCGCTGCCGCAGAACGCTGAGCAAGGCTGCGCACTTCGCTGGCTACGACGGCAAAACCGCGTCCCTGCTCACCGGCACGGGCAGCTTCCACGGCCGCATTCAACGCCAGAATATTGGTCTGGAACGCGATACCGTCGATCACGCTGATGATATCAACGATCTTGCCGGAGGAATTGCTGATCTCCGCCATCGTACTGACCACTTCATTCACGACCGTACCGCCTTCGCTGGCGATACCGGAAGCGCTCATCGCTAACTGGCTGGCCTGACGTGCATTATCTGCATTCTGGCGTACAGTCGCAGTCAGTTGTTCCACGGTCGACGAGGTTTCTTCCAGCGCACCCGCTTGTTGTTCGGTACGTTGCGATAAATCCAGATTGCCGCTGGCGATTTCGCCGGACGCGGTAGTAATTGATTCAGCGCCGGTGCGCACCTGCTCTACCAGCAGCGCCAGCTTTTGACGCATTTCTTCAATTTCATGCAGCAGGCTTTCCTGATCACCCTTGCTGACCGGCACTTCCGTACTCAGATCACCCTGCGCAATATTTCTCACCACACTGGCTGCATAGTCCGGTTCACCACCGATCTGACGCAGCAGGGAATTAGCCAGACGCCATGCGACCAACCCTATCGTCAGCGCAGCTACACCACCGACCATCAGAAAAGTAATCAGCTTATGGATAAACTCTTCTTCGATATCATCGGTATAGGTACCGAAACCCATCAGCCATTGCCACGGGGTGAACTGTGTCACGGCGTACGCCTTACTGACTTTCCCTTCCACGCCGGGACGCGTGCCCGGTTTGTAAATAACCGTGATGCCGCCTTCAGGAACACTCTTCAATGCTTCACGATAAGCATCGCCGGATGCCTTGCCATCTTTATCGGCTTTACCGATACGCTCCGGTTTCGCATGCACCAGCAATACATCACTGGTGTTATCGCGCACAAAAAAGTACTTGTCACCTTTTTGAAATGAAGAGATTGCCAGTTTTGCCTGCGCCTGCGCAGCTTCACGGCTCAGCTTGCCGGATTGCTCCAGCGCATAGGCTTTCTCAGTGGCTGCGCGCGCCAGCTCCACCAGTTCTGTGATCTGGTCTTCACGTTCATGCACCATGATTTTTTTGATGGCGTACAACGAAATGCCGCCGGATATCAGCAAACCGGCAATCGCAACCATGCACAACGCAAATAATCTTTGCTTTAACTTCATACTTTCTCCAGGTAAAAACAAACGCAATGCAGACCGGCAATAACGCTGACAACAAAGGTTTTGAAGCGTCTGTTGTCTGCACGGCATCTCTGTCAGCATTGCGTCAAATCTTGCTAATCACGACAGCCATGCCCATACGGCACAGCCTGCAAGTCCAGCATAGCAGCGCATCTGCAGACTGTGAATTGCACATCGGAAATAATGATCAGTGTGTGCCGCGGACTTGTGGCACATCATGAATAGTGCATACACATCATATAAAAACGGAAACTTCGTTGCTTTTTCATCCGCAGATCATCGGAAAAACAGCACTTCTGCGGACAATACCAACAGCCAGCTGTCAGAAAGCATACAGAGTGAACGCATTGTGCGTTTTACGCACACATTAAAATGAAAAATGGCCAGCAGCTTCAGCATGCTGGCCATTCTGTGTCAACTCAGTTGGTTTATAAGGCTGGTGCGCGGTCATACATCGCGCTGACAAAGCTCTCAAACGCAGCCTTGCCGGGAAAGCGATCCTGATACACCACGTCATAGCCGTTTGCATGCCAGATCGCGAGGAAGGTGTCTTTGTTTTCAGTTCTGACTTCCATTGCTTCGATACCTGCCAGCGGGATTTCAGTGGTTTGGCTGCGCAATGGCGAAGCAGGGAAACGCAGTACATCATGATTCAGTATCAGTTTCTGTCCCATCAACAGACTCTTGAACAGCAAGGTCCCAAAAATCAGTGCCATGACCACGCAGAAGGCACACAAGCCCCATAAAAACCAGGTAGCAGCTTCCACGTCGAGATGAATTGCACGCTGAATCACAATGCCCCGGGTATTGGTCGATGCATCCAGAAATAAGAAGTAGGCACCGGCAAGCGATGCTGCAAGGAAAGCTGCACTCAGCAACAAGCTTGGTCTGTAACGGTACTCGATCACTTCATTCTGATTTTCCTGAGCGCTGATTTCACGCTGACCTGCCTGCTGCATGCTGATTTCTCCTGAATATAAAAACGCGATTGTGATGTTTTTAACATATTCATAACAAATCAAATGGTATGAACGGCAGGTAGTTGCGTCGTTATTTGCCAAATTCTTCACTACGGTGCGTATTCATGCCGCATATCTGCAACTTGTGGAACAGCATTTCTGCTGAAGAGACGATTTATGTGCAGAACCACTGTTTCCTGATGTCGGACAAGAATCCGGACTTTTCTTGAAAATGCGATTGATAATGATTCTCATTTGCGATAATATCGCTGTGAACTTTTTGGAAAGGCCTGACGATGAATGCAATGACGCCCCTCCGCTATTTCTCTCAGCAAGATCCTGAAATGACACAAGTCTGGCGCGATGCCGCTGTGTGTCAGCACAGGAGCGTAGCCAGGACCTTACAAGCCTTACTGCGGGAAGGCTTACTGAACCCCTCTCAACTGATCCGTGACCACCATGTCAGCTGGCTGCCCTTATGGGGCGAGCAAACCATGCTGCGTATGGAAGGCTTGCAAAGCCACGGTGCCGGTGCATGGAGCCTGCAAGGTGCTGTCACCTTATTCCGTGAAAGCCAGCCGGCGCGCATTTTGCACAGCGGCAGTGAATTACTGCGTGCTGTAGCGAATGCCCTGCCGCTCGCGGTTGATCAGGCATGTCTGGAACGCTTAAGCGAAGAACTGGAAAACAGTCTGCACAATGATCTGCAATGTCAGACTTTTCGCCGCCACTGGGGATTGCAGCTGCGCGCGCAATTCCGGCCACATGGCGGAACCTTCCTCAGCGCATTGCGGACCCTGCAGGAGCCGCACAGCGCCTTATTACTGGAACAATGGGGTTGCATAGGCCACCCGAATCATCCGACGTTTAAAACCAAGTCCGGCCTCAGTGATGAGGAAGTACGTGCGCTGTCGCCGGAGTTTCATCCGGTTCTGCATATCGCGGTGATCGCTGTCAGAACGTCTTGTTTATACGTCGCTGATGGCATGGGCGTGCAGGATTATCTGCAATGGTTCCGTCACCATTATCCGGAAGCAGCCCTGCAATGGCGGCTGTCACTGCAAAAACAGGGGATGCAGGTGGAAGACTGGTATCCGCTGCCTGTGCATCCGTATCAGTTGCAGCGCGTGCTGCCGGAAAAATTTGCCACTGAAATTCAGCGCGGCGATATTGTGCTGCTGGACGATGTCAGCATGGCGGTTGCGCCGACCATGTCCTTCCGCACCGTTTGCACACTGAATGATGAGGCAGCACCGCATATTAAATTACCGGTCGGTTTGCGACTGACTTCGGCTCAGCGTACGGTGTCGCCCAAATCCGTCATCATGGGGCCGCGTATCAGCCAGTTGCTGCGTCAGATTCTGCAGCGCGAACATGCCTTTGCGCAGACGCTGGATATCGCCGCCGAAATCACCGGCGCGTATTTTCTGGATGACGACGACGATAAAGCCCGTCACTTATCGGTGATTTACCGCAGCAACCCGGGTCACAGTGCGGATAACGCACTGATGCCAGTCCCGGTTGCCTGCCTGTACGCTGACTCGCCATTCGACGGCGAACCGCTGATCTGTGAACTGATACGACTCGCTTGCGGCGATCAGGCACAGGCACCGCTGGAATATTTCCGCCAATACAGCCGCGTGGTACTGACCGCTACCCTGTCGGCCTATCTGCTGTACGGCATTGCATTTGAAGCGCATCAGCAAAACAGTTATTTACGCCTCGACCCGCAGTTCCGTCCGGTTCAGCTGCAGGTGCGCGACTTCGGTGATCTGCGTGTGTATCAGCCAGTACTGGCAGCAAATGGTTTTGTACTGAATGCAGTACGCGAGGGGCATTCTGTGTTTACCGATATTCAGCCGGTACGCGAAAAAATTCTGCATGCCACCATGATTTGCCAACTGGCGGAGTTTGTTTTGCTGCTGTCACGGCACTACCAGTTACCGGAATCTGCATTCTGGGAAATTCTGCGCAGCGAAACAGAAAGCATTTTCGATCAGCTGAAACCCCGTTGCGATGCAGACTTCTGGCAAGCGGAACGACAAGCAATCCTGCATGCGCCATGGCCGGTGAAATCGCTGCTGCGTATGCGACTGGCGGATACCGTCGACGATCTGGTCGGCAGTATGCCGAATCCGCTGGCAAACACAGGCACAGCATAAACAATGGCGATGTTTTCACTGTTGCGGCGCTATCCGGCGCTGCGCTGGCTGTGGCTGATACAACTGGTGTCGATGGCGGCGATGGAAATGAGTGGCCCGTTCTGGACTTTGCATCTGCAGCAGCATAGCGGTTTGCGCGGCACGGCACTGAGCCTGTTCAGTGCACTGGTGTATGCCGGGCCGGTGATCACCGCGATGTTGTGTACACCATTGTGGGGAAAACTCGGCGACAAAACCGGACACCGCTGGATGTTGCTGCGCGCACTGGCGGCGCTGGTACTGACACAGGCCTGGCTGGCAATCTGCACGGACCCGTTCTGGATTGCAGCCATTCGCTTATTGCAGGGCGCGATCGCCGGTTTTATTGCCGCCTCGCAAGCCTATGGCAGTGGTATCACACAAAAGGCACAGCGGCAGCCACTGATGGCCGCGCTGCAAGTTGCTACCGCAGCCGGATCGGTACTCGGCCCGTTGGCAGGTGGTCTGCTGTATGGTCAGCTTGGTCTGGCCGCCGTCAACTGGCTGGCCGCTGCACTGTGCCTGTTATGTATTCCGGCTGCCTGGTTCTGTTTACCGGATATCCGTCCGCCAGCCCGTTCACTGACATCCGTGCATGAGCCACAACAACCGCAAACTGCATGGCAATGGCGTGACAGCGCCCTGCCCGGTTTGCTGGCTGGCATCGTTCTGATACAAAGCGCCAAAACCCTGCCGCAAAGTTACTTTGCTTTATACGTCAGCGAGGTTTTGCATCAGGACACCCGTTTCACCGGCCTTGCCTACGGGCTGACGGCAGCAGGTCTTTGTCTGGCTGCACCACTATGGGCCGATGCATTTGCGCGCTGGAATCAGGCGCAAATCCGCCAGAGACTGGTGCTGCTGTGTCTGGCTTCTGCAACGCTGATGCTGGTGCAAAGTCTGTGGCTGACACCACTGGTCTTTCTGACCTGCCGTCTGTTATGGGGTGTTTTGCTCGGCGCATTGCTGCCCGTGTTTTACAGCCTGATTTCCGCCGGTTCACCGCATTCCGCACAAGGACTCGCACTCGCACTCGGAAACTCGGCCGCCAAAGCCGGTGCACTGGCTGGTACAGCTGCCGGTGCACTGATGATGTTACTGATTCCATTACATGCTTTGTTTTACGCCGTGGCGGCAGCGTATCTGCTGACTGCTGTCTGCTTGCTATATCTGCCTGTAGTGCAAATCAGCGACGAAGAACAACAGCATCTCCATTTTTCTTAACCTGTTTTTTATGATTATGTCCACGCTTCAGAATACTGCTGATCATCAGCGACAAACCACATCCTCCGTCAACAAAGGACTGCGACTCAGCCCGCTGGCATTATTACTGGCCAGCTGTTTTCTGCCGTCCGCCCATGCAGCAGATCAGGTACTGGAAGAAATTAAGGTCAGCACCACACGCGAACAAAAACGTGATTACGAAGTCAGCCAGACTCGCACCGCGACTAAAATTCCGGTCGCGCTGCGTGATACACCACAAACGGTGAATATCGTGAATCTGCCGGTATTGCGTGAGCAAAATGCCTCCTCTGTGCAGGATGCTTTGCAGAATGTGGCGGGACTAAGTTTTTCTGTCGGTGATGGTCAGCGTGATCAGGTCACGATCCGCGGTTTCTCCGCGATTCTGGATCAGTTCGTCGATGGCGTGCGTGACGATGCTATGTACTTCCGTGATTTATCGAATACCGAACGGATAGAAGTACTGAAAGGCCCTGCATCAGTGCTTTATGGACGCGGTTCTTCCGGCGGTCTGGTGAATCGCGTGAGCAAAAAGCCGTTTGATACCTCACTCACAGAAATAGGGTTAACTGCCGGTACGGCCGGACAACGCCGCACAGAACTGGATCTGAATATTCCGTCTTCACAAAAAGGCACCGCATTCCGCTTAACCGGCGCGCTGGAAGATTCTTCAAATTTCCGTAATCAGTATTTTCTGGAACGCAATGCGATTGCACCATCGTTCAGCTATCAGATTTCTCCGGATACCAAAGTTTTGCTGCAGGCAGATTATCTGCACGATAAACGCTTAGCCGATCAGGGTATTCCCGGCTATCGTGGCCGTCCTGTGGATGTGCCGGTGGAAACCTACTTTGGTGCCGCCAATGGAAAAGAACGCGCATTCATTCAGTCGGATGTATACAGCGCCAGCGTGACCCTCGATCACAAATTCAATGACAACTGGCAATGGCACAGCGTGGTACGCAGTTATGATTTTGCGCTGAACCGTAACTACACCACAAACACCATCAAAGACGGTGTGACGCCAACGCTGACCATTGCCCACGCCAGCCGCCAGCGTAATGAGAACGGCACCTACTGGCAAAACGAACTCACACAGAAACTGCAAACCGGCAGCGTAAAACATCTGATGCTGTACGGCGTGGAGCTCGGCTATCAGAATAAAGGCGAATTTTTGCGCAGCCGCGCCAATGCCGCGACCTATAACCTGTTCGCACCGCAACTGGTGACGTTGCCTGCTTTGCCGGATAACACGCCAGTCAGCACCAGTGTGATCAACAAAGTCGATATCGCCGGTGTGTATCTGCAAGACCTGATGACGATCACACCGGAATGGAAAGTCATGGCGGGACTGCGTTACGATCAGCTGCGCCAGTCGCGTGACGATCTGACCCCGAAAAATCAGGACTTACGCCGCACCGATAAAACCGTATCGCCGCGTATCGGCCTGATCTGGCAACCGCAGATCAGCACGTCGGTGTACGCAACATGGAACCGTTCGTTCCAGCCGGTCAGTGATCTGTTCACGCTGCGCAATAATTCAGATCAGTTGAAACCGTCAGAAACAGTTAACAAAGAAGCCGGTGTCAAATACGACTGGAATGCACAAGCCAGCATCACCGCTTCGGTATTCGATATGTCGCAAACAAATATTCAGGTGGCAGATCCGGCTAACGCTAACTTCTCGCTGCCGGTAGGCCGTCAGAGTACGCGCGGCGTGGAACTCAGCTTCACCGGCTATCTGACACCGGAATGGCAAGTGCTGGCCGGTTACGCATGGATGCGCGGCCGCATTGATCAGTCTACCGAACTGACGTCGGCGAAAACGCCGTTTCAGGGCAATACCGCTTCGCTGACACCGACGCACAGCATGAATTTGTGGCTGCGCCATCAGCTGACGCCACAATGGTATGTGGCGGTGGGTGGCCGTGCTGAATCTGCACGCTTTGCCTCGGCAGATAATCTGCTGACGCTGCCGGGTTATGGTGTGATGCAACTCGGTGCCGGTTACCAGTCAGAAAAACTGGATGTCAGCCTGACGCTGGGCAATGTACTGAACCGCAAATACTTCGTTGCCGCCCACAGTGGTGCGAATGATTACAACATGCCCGGCGCACCGCGCAGCCTGACTGCCAGCCTGCGTTACCGCTTCTGAGCGCAGCCATCGTGCGCGCCGTATTGATCGGTTTTTTACTCTGTTGACTCTTGGGCCGGTGTCATGCCGGCCTTTTTTTCTATGATTTCTGCAACCCTGCGCCGCATCCTGCGGCAATTGCATTTATGGAGTGCGCTGATATTCGGCCTGATACTGTTACTGGCCGGACTAACGGGCAGCGTGCTCGCATGGCGGCATGAACTCGATGCCTTGCTGAATCCGGCGCTGATGACAGTGCAGCCGCCGCCATCTGTACAAATCTGCGATCAGCGCTGTCAGGCAACCAGCATCGCGTGGCTGTCGCAACAATCCGGCTACGGCCCGCCGTCTATGGTAAGCTTGCCACTGCATGCCGATCAGGCCATGGTGGCGTGGTACAAACTGCCATCATCGGAATCCGGTTTGCCGCGACAACGACAAGTGATGCTGGACCCATACCGGCAGCAGATACTGGGCGAACGCATCTGGGGAGAAGCCGGCTGGCATAGCGCGCAATGGATGCCGGGCATATTTGCGCTGCACCGCTATCTGCTGCTCGGCGATACGGGCAAAACCATCATGGCGGTCAGCGGACTGGTGCTGGCTTTCAGTAGTCTGTTAGGTCTGATGTTATGGCTGCCGCGCCGTTCGCTGACGGCATGGCGGCGCGCACTCAGCGTACACTGGCGCGGCTCCACACACGCCCTGCTGTATTCGCTGCACAAAAGCAGCGGGGCACTGGTGACTGTGGTGCTGGTCATGCTGGGCATCACCGGCTGTTACTTCAATCAACCCGGCTGGTTCGCCGGCATCCTGCCGGATAAACCCGTGGCCGCATCAAAAGAAAAACGCGGCAAAGAAAAAGAGAAAGAGCCGGTCCCCGTCTGGAATACCGGTGACATACAACACTGGCTGCAAAACGCGCAACAAGCCTACCCGCAAGGCCGCATCACCCGCCTGCAACTGCCCGCCAGCGCCAGCGGTAAAGCCGAATTGCGCGTATTACAAGCGGCAGAACCACGCCTGCACGAAGGCAATACCCGCATCAGCTACAGTCTGAAAGAACAGCGCATCAGCGCGATCAAAGACCCTCAGCTCGCCAGCGGCGCAGAAGCCGTGGTCAGCTGGTTCTACCCGCTGCATAGCGGCGAAGCCTTCGGGCTGGCCGGAAAAACCCTGATTTCCATCAGCGGCATCGCACTGAATTTTCTGGTTCTGTCCGGCCTGTTTCTGTGGTGGAAGCGCCGCAAACCACGCCGTTAAGCATCACTGACTAGAACTCATTTCATAAATACCCGCGAGATGCGTTTGTCTCATAGCGCGGGCTGGCAAGGGTGCAGCAGGGAATTCATGCAGCAAAGCTGCATGCCTGCGTAACGATGTGCGCTTACCAGCGCACATGCGCCCTGCAAGGGGACAAGGCAGTGAATAGCGGTGCTATTCACAACGCGTCCAACGCTGTCCAGCGTGCGCTATGAGACAAACCCTCCGGGAACGGAGGTGCCGGGCGCATTGCTTTGTTGCGTCGCTTGCACAGGCACCAGCCTGTGCTGCTGAGTGTAGCCTTCCGCAAATATGCGGAAGTCGCTTCGCAGGTGGATTGCGGTGCAATCCATTTGTCCTGCTACGCCGCCGCGCACTGCATCCCGGCACCTCGCGTTCGCACTCGTGGCTATTTATGAAATGAGTTCTATGCAAAAATCCGCATCTGCCATTTCCTGAGAGCCGGACTTTCTGCCGACGACAGGCGCATGGCTGTGCGGAATGCCGCATTTGGGGCAAAAACAGGCTGTGACATCGCCCGTTGCAGGCGCTGTCAGATATTCAGAAGAACTGCGCTTGTATTACGCCATCCAGAGCACAGCACCGTCACCGCGCTCCGCTGCTGCCTGATAGAACTCTGAAAGCGCAGTAAAGTAATGCATAAGATAGTCGAAAGCCTCACGACCATCACGCTCCCAGAAGCCCGGATAAATATCTTCTGCAGTCATTGCCGTGGGATCATATGCAGCCTCCAGTGTTTCTGGTGTGACAGAAGCAAGCAGTGCGGCGACTTCTTTAAGCAGATCTGGCGCCATCAATCGGGCAGGCCCGTAGCCAAGATCCTCACCCACGTCTTCACCACCGAATACTGTTTTGTTGAACGGACTTTCTTCGTTGTCCGCTAACTTATTCAGCAAAAAATGTATGCCGTGCCAGGCCTTATCAATATCAACGGTATTTTCAGGTTCATCATCCCCGTCATTTGGAAAAAGAAAATCTTCGACCGACTCAGGATGCTCACGCAATGCATTCAGTTGCGTGATATTTGCCGCAGTAAAGTAGGCAATCATGCCCATAAAATTCTCCAATAGTTTTGTTAATACACGCTGCAATCGTCACATAATGATCAAACAATGATCAGTTACGTTAACAAGTTTTTCAGCGAAGCAGGCGCCAGAATACATCAAACCGGTGACACCGCTTCATCTGACGCAAAACCCCAGCGAGCGAAGTACTGGCTTACCGCACCAGCATCGTATCCATCCTCACCACGCCAGTCCGCCACATACATCCAGTCGCCGCCGCTGCCGCGTGCAGGCCTGTCCGCACGTTGGGCTTTCAGGACGCCGATGATTGCCAGTATTTCGAGTAATACTGAGCGCTGATCTTTACTCAAAGCGATAATATCTGTCAGGCGGTTACGCAAAGCACCGGGCTGATCTTTCGGTGGGCTGGCCTTGATCTCAGCGAGAATTTTTCTGAAAATTTCCACGTCAGCAGCAGAAGGTTCCGGAATGTCGCACTGACTCAGTAACTGCAAGTCAAGTAACACATACATTAATTCGCCATGGCGAACGCCTCCCCACTTCACGCGTTCGAAATTCAAAACATTCAGATCTTCAGCCTGATACTCCCGCTCAGCGCCACAAATCACACAATGATGCGGTGTATAGACGTTCCGAAACACGGACTGCGCGGGACTTGCACCGGCAGCGTTCTTTTCGAGGTAGTCATGCGCTGTCAGCTTTGCTGCAAAATGCCAGGATGCAATGCCGGAGCGCCAGTCTGCACGTTGCGCAGAAAAACTGCTCAGAAATGCAGCCGCAGGTTTTTCTTCGGGTATCTGTTTTCTGAGCAAAAGAATTTGTTCAACAAGCGCGTCATGCGAGATATCGAGCGCATCAAACATCAGCCCTTTTTGTTTTGCATACGCGAAGTCTTCGGGTGTTGTGATTCTGGACGCAGGATCAATCCAGCCATTCTTCCAGAAACTGTTGAACAGGATTTTGGTGGCGCGTTTGTCTAAAGTATTCATCGGGACATGAAAATAATAAGAATCCGTACCTATGCCATTGCTGCAAACAAATGCGGCTTGCAACTATGCGCGCGTCGCCAGAAACTCCCCGTTCCCCACTGGCACGGTGCAGCAGGTGAATTCGGTGTCGGCAGTGACCAGCGCAAAAAATTCCGTCATTTCGGCAGCATGCGAAGTAGCGTTATCGACCACCAGTAAACCGCCGGGGCGCAGCACGCGCTTCAGTTGCGGCCACCAGCCTGTGTATTCGCTGCGTTCGGAATCCAGAAACAGCAAATCGACGCTGTGATCCGCCATGTCCCGCAGCCATGCTCCGGCTTCGGTGTGCTGTTGCTGAATCAGGTCCTGCAAACCGGCGCGCCGGAAGTTGGCGGCGGCGAGAGCGACTTTGCTGTCGGAATATTCCAGCGTGGTCACACTGCCGTGGTTCGCTTTGGCAGCCCACGCCAGCCACAGGGTGGAATAGCCATTCGACGTCCCGATTTCCAGAATCCGTTTCGCATTGGTGGAACGAATCAGCACCGCCAGCAGTTCGCCGGTATCGCGGGTGATGTTCAGCATGCGACGCGGGCGCTCGCTGTGTTGCGCATCATTATCTTTGCCAAACTGCTCCAGTTCCGACAACAAGTCTTTCAGGTTCTGATCCATCGCGGGCTCCTTCATTTTCATGGTGAGAACAAATCCGCTATCCACCTTGCCTGAAAATCACTTAAAAAAACAGTAACAGCCGCGCAATTTTTGACCACACAGTATGCAGAACACCGCATCGACCATTCCCGCAGAGCCAGACTTTCTGCCGACGACCGCCGGATCGCTATGCCGGAATCCGCAAAACGGCTAAATTCCGGCTGTTTTGAGGCATTCAACAGGGTTTCCGGTGAAAAGTAGGCCGCCGGACTATTCAAATTCCTCACCTTTGAAAAAATCTGCGCAACCTTTCCCTTCCTTTTGCAAATAAATCGCAGGGTAAAAGCCGCTCATCAATCCTGAAAAGGGCCGCGCAATCGTTTAAATCGGGGTTTCACGGCCATCGAGAGGAGAGGAATGCCGCTTTCCGGCGCGGAATGAGCCAGAAATCACATCCTGCGCCAGCGTATTCTTTTTCCTCACCCGAGAAAAAGTAAGCTATTCAAATTCCTCACCTTCAGAGGGAAAACCGTCTTTTTCCTGAAAAAAACGGAACCGTACCGGACGTCCTGTTGACGAAAAAAGCCGCCATTTACACAGCACTTGGCAGCGATACTCAGCAAAATGCAAAAATAATTGCATCTCTGATACCATTCACACACTTTTTACTGCGAGCCTATGAACTTGGGTAAAAAAAGAGAGTCTGTTTCATCATTCGCTCGCGCAACGGTAACAAACGGCGAATGCAACATGACCGCTACTATTTACATCGCCTCACCTGTCCACTGAACATGCATTTTCGCCCTGTCACGGCCCTTGTCGCCAGCTACATCATTTTGTCCGCCATCCATCCTGCCTGCGCTGAAGAGGTTGCAGATCAGGGCCACATCCGCTACCTGAAAGATCATTACACGGTCAGAATGAATGCCGATGGCCTGCCGCGTACCGAAAGGGATTTCATTATCCGTGCGATTGATGACACGGGCGTCAAGCAGTTAATCCAGCAGTATCTGACCGCAAACAAGGATAAAAACCAGCTCACGATTACAGCGGCAGAAACGCTGAAAGCGGATGGCACGGTGATTCCGGTAGCGGATGCCGACCGGAAGGTGCAACAGGGTATGCTGGGTGGTGTTTCTTATCCGGAGCAACAACTGACACAGATGACCTTTCCCAAGCTGGCGGTGGGCGATGCGATTCATTTGCATTATGTGTATCAGCGCTCAAAAACTGATTTGCCGGGCGGTCATTCCGAAGCCTATTACTTCGGGCGTGACGTGATTCGTGAAAACACCCGTTTCACGCTGGAGTTTCCGGCGGCGCTGAAACTGCAATTCGTGGCACATGAACTGCAGCCGGTGCAGGATCAGACCAAAGACGGCACTCGTCAATTGGTATGGCAGTTTGAAAATACCAAAGTGACGCAGGGTGATTTTGGTGTCATCAATAACTGGCAGTACACGCCGCATCTGATGATGACGACTTTCGCGGACTGGAAAGCGATTGCCCAGGCGTATCAGCAGGGCGCCGCCGAAAAAACCATCCTCAGTGAAAAGGTCAGAAAACTGACCGCGCAACTGACGGAGGGCATCACGGAAGACCGTGAAAAAGCCCGTGTTTTGTATGACTGGGTGCGCAAAAACATCCGTTATGTCGCCAGTTATATCGGTGACGGTGGCATGGTGCCGAATGACACGGATACGATCCTTGAACGCTTATACGGTGATTGCAAAGACCACGCGACTTTGCTGGAAGCAATGCTCGGTGCCGCCGGTATTGAAGCATCTCAGGTCATGATCGATGCCGATAATGACAATTACACCTTGCCACCGCTACCAGTGTTCTGGTTTAACCACGCGATCAATTATCTGCCCGGTCTGCATATGTATCTGGATTCGACCTCGGATACCACGCCTTTCGGCATGCTGCCGGAATTTGACCGTGGCCATCCGGTACTGATCACCAAGGGCTTTGAAAAAGTCACAGAAACTCCAGCCTTACGCGCAGCCGATCTGAGTGCGATTCGCCAGACAAAAACAACTGTTGGTGTTAACGGTGAATGGAAGCGGGTAACCCGTATCGGCGGCAAAGGACTTGCCGCTGTGATTAACCGTGAATTTCTGGATGGCATAGGACGCGGCAATGAGGCGAACTGGGCGCGCAATTATCTGAACAGTAATACGCTGTCCGGTTCGGCGGAACTGATTGCCGAAGCGCCTGCGGACAAATCCGGCTTTGATTATCGTTTCGAAGAAAATCTGAATAATATGATTTCTCAGCCGGAAGCCGCCGCCGTATTAATGCTGCCTGCACTGGATGGTCCGGTGAATCTGGATGGCATTATGAAACGCTACAATGAAAGCCAGCGCTCCACCGACTTCAAATGCAATTCATTTGAAATCCGGGATGAAACGGAAATGGTGCTGGCACCGTCGCTGAAAGCAATTTATCTGCCGAAAAATGTGCGCCTGAACAGCGGCCCGGTATTTGCAGATATTCGTTACGAACAGCGCGGACAAACCATAGTAACGAAACGCCATTTTGGTATTGATTCAGATCGCTCATGGTGTGCTGCGGAAGAATATCCGCGCTTTCAAAAAGCCATGAAACAGATCGAAAAAGCACTGGAAGCAAGAGTGCTGTATCTGCGCTCCGGCACTGTAGATAAAATCAAGACCAAAGCGGCAAAACCGCAGAGCTCATAAGCATACCCATATGCAAATACGCAATACGGCGTGGCGTTGAATCCGGCAAAGGAAAACGATGATGACAACCAGAAACGCTGCCTGCAGTTGCGGGCAATTGCAAGCGACCACCAGCGGTGATCCGGTCAGGATTTCTGTTTGCCACTGCTTAGCCTGCCAGCGCCGTACCGGCAGCGTGTTCGGGATGCAGGCACGGTTTCCGCGTGCGCAGGTGCAGATTCGCGGTGAAAGCCGCGTCTACACCCGCATTTCAGATGACGGCAATGCCGTGGATTTTCATTTTTGTGCGCAGTGCGGTGCCACCGTGTTTTATCACGGGCAGGAAGATGATCCGCATATCGCGATTCCGGTTGGCGCTTTTGCCGATCCGGCATTTCCGCCACCGGCGTTTTCCGTATATGAAGAGCGCAAACATCGCTGGGTGACGATACCCGGCGATGTGGAACATCATTCGTAGCGAATCTGATCGGCAGGCAGACGCGGCCGCGTTTCATGCTGGCTGGACAACACCACTGAGGTAGTGCTGGTTCCGAGCTCACCCAGTGCTTTCAGGATGGCCTGTAAATGTTCCGGCGAACACAGCGCCACATGCAGCAAGGCACAATAAGTGCCGGTGGTGGCATGTACCGCCAGCACCTCCGGATGGCTTTCCGCCCAGCTGTCCAGTTCCGCATGCGAGCGCACCGTGACCTGAATCAGCGCTTCAAAGCTGTACCCCAGCTTACGCAAGTTCAGCTGCACACCATAACCGCGTATCACACCCTGCTCTTCCAGTCGTCTGATCCGCTCCGCTACGGCCGGCGAAGTCAGATGTATGCGACGCCCCAGTTCTGAGTAACTGAGCCGCGCATCTTCCTGCATCAGCGCCAGAATTTTGCGGTCATACGCGTCCAGTTCAAAATTCAAAGTCTGTCTCCTGTTTTTCTTTCATTTTTGCGGCCAGCACCCGCCGAAAACCTTGGTTTTTCTATGGGTGAAAACCGCTGCTGACTTTACCATGATTGCTTTCACAGGGAGCATCTATGCATGAAAAACCACTGATAGAAATGCGTTGCTACCGGCTGCATGCGGGCAAAGCACAAACGTTTGAAAAACTGATGCAGGAGCAATCCTTACCTTTACTGCGCAGCAGCGGATGCGAAGTTGTTTATGTCGGTGCATCACTCGATAAGCCGGAACACTATGTACTGATACGCGCTTATCAGGATCTGGCAGACCGTGAGCAAAGCCAGCAAGCGTTTTACAGCAGTGCTGCATGGCGCGAGGGGCCACGCGCTGCGATTCTTGACTGCATCGAATCTTCGGTGGATTTTTTGCAGCAGCGCTCAGTGTTAACAAATATCTTTACAAAGGTAAATCATGAATAAAGACTTCGATTTTTATCTTGGCCGCTGGAAGGTGGAAAACCAGCGTTTGAAAGCGCGGCTGCAGGGATGTCAGGAATGGGAAAGCTTCACAGCAGTGCAGCACAACAAGGCGCTGCCCGGCGGTATCGGCAACTACGATGATTTTGTGGCAGATGACTGGCGACCCGGTTTTACCGGTATGTCTCTGAGAATTTTTGATCCGCGCACGCAGTTATGGTCAATTTACTGGCTGGATAATCTGAGCGGTGGTCTGGATGCACGCGGCTATTTACAGCCACCGGTGGTTGGTCGCTTCGAGAATGGCACAGGTGTTTTCACCGGTGAAGATACCCTGGACGGTAAACCGATACTGGTGCGTTATACCTGGTCGGATACCCACACCGACACACCGCGCTGGGAACAGGCGATGTCTGACGATCAGGGAAAAAACTGGGAAACCAACTGGATTATGCAAATGAGCCGCGCGGACTGAGCTGCCGCACGTTGTCTCACCTTAAATTCACTGCGCGCTGAGATCAGATAAATTTCCAGTCATCAGCGCGGAGCTTACTGTATTTCTATTGGTGAGAATTCGTGCTTACTGTGCAGCACCGATTTCCAGTCCGAAATAGAATTCATCCACCGGGGACGCCGGAAATTTCAGGGTTTTGATTTTTTCACCAACACAACCGGTAAAGTTATTTTCAGCTTTCCAGAAAATCTGCTTTGCATCCCCTGTCGGGGTAACGCTGAATACCAGACCAATGCCGTTCGCCATCGAATAATTCGTTTTTCCGACACATTCCACCAGCGCAGGCCCGACCAGACGCGAAAACGCCGGACGCATTTCATTCAGATACCAGGCGCGGGTAGCCGGATTGGTTGCATCGGCCTTTCCCTGCGCCATTGCATCCGTGTAATTATCCGCAGCCATACTCAGTTGTGCAGTCGCTGACTACAAGCCGGTCAGTGCGATTGCCTGAAAAATTCGCTTCATGTCCTGCATCCTTATCATTTGATTCACGAATTGTGCATTTTATAATCAAATTTCACTATAACTTGCACAATAGAAACATAATCCGTCTTGATTGTCGAAGCCGCGCAACACTTGCTATGCAGCCAGCTCAGTTTTGAAAACGGATATTTCCGCTTTCTGTCACGTAAGCGACACGTTAAACACCGCAAGTAAGCGGCAAGGATTTGCCGGATTTTCCGGACAGACGGATGCTGAAAGTTATCTGCTTTCAGGGTGCCGGACGCTCTCATTTTTTATTTTTTCAAAACAACACTTGCAAGGAAAACGGGATTGTTCTGATCCGGATTTTTTTACTATTTAACGTGTAAATTAAAAATAAGTTCATGTTTTATGATGACAGATTTCACGCATGTGAAATCGCATAATTTGTGAATTAACAAAGTTTTTTTCTGTGTACATTACACTCAGATCCGCTGTTGCTGAAGCATCGCTAAGACGTCTTGCCAGCTGTATTCACCTTTTGCCAGTCAAGGAGACACTCTATGTACGCAGCCTTACCCGAAGCACCGCAGGAAGCGATCAAGAACCGGCCGCTGGATTTACTGGCCACCGATACAGCAGCTGTGCGCGCGATTGCGCAGGCAGCGGTCAGCGTGGAATTGTTTACGATTCCGCTGTATATGACATCGATGTATTCGATACAGGGAACGCATCAGATCAATTCCAAAGGCAACACGTTCTATAAAGGCCGCGAATGGCCCGGTCTGGCACCGACTGCGCGTCCGCATACCGCAAACCAGAAAGCTTTTAATATCATTTTCAGCGTGTTCATTCAGGAAATGCTGCATTTGCAAATGGCAGCCAATCTGGCGACGGCGATTGGTGTGACGCCGGACTTTACCAGTGGCTCCGGTTTGCAAAATAAGAATCGCGGCTGGACCTGTTACGGCGAAAACAATTCTGTAATTCCGTGCATCGTAAATCTGAAAGATACGCACTCCTATCAGCATGTCCGCGTCAATCTGGAAGCGCTGAATCACAATCAGGCAGACTTATTTCTGGCCATCGAACAACCGGAAAAACAGGCACGCGAACAATTGCGTGCCAATGCGCACAAATACTTTCCGCAAGTCCCGTTTGCTGGCTGGACGCCGGCCAAGGGTTTCACAGATTTACCGATGTTCGGCACAATCGGCTATATGTACGAATGCTACGCAAAGTACATCAGTATCGAATACACAGATGGACAAACGCTGTGGGATAAACTGTTTGTGCGTACCGCTGTGCAACAGGATATGTTCAACGTGCGTTCCGGCCCGGGCGGATCCCATCCTGAAGCGGAATATCCGAAATTCAAAACCCTGTTCGATCCGGAAGATAAACTCAGCGACCAGCACACCAAAGCGATTGATATGATGTGTGCGATCACCGATCAGGGCGAAGGCAACGCCACCGGCATCGGCTTTTACCGCCGTCATCATTTACTGAAAGTGGTTCAGCCGGATTACCGCGAATCTGACAGCGCACTGAAAGTGGATTATCCATCCTACAACGGTGATGGTAAGCCTGTGGAATCTGCCACAGCCGTCGCCCGTTTCGACAGTGCGGCATATGATCACTATGAACGGTTTATGACCGTGAAAGCGATTCTCGAATCGACGAGCGAGATCGTGGGTGAGCGTCTGATCACCTGGGAGCAATGGCATGCTGCCGGTCATGTATGGACAAAAGAAATGCTGACCAACCATGAATACCATGCAGAGACTGCGCATAAGAATATTCCTGCACCGGAAGACGTGGCAGGCGCGCTGAACCGGCTGAAACTGGCGAAAGCCACCTATCAGACCCTGAGTCAGGTTTCCGCCGGATCAATCTATGGCATCACATCAGTGCTGAATACTTACTGGCAAAATCAAAAACAGGATTTCCCGTATCCATCCATGGTGGGTTCGGGTGACCGTATTTCGATCTGCTGGGCGATTACCGGCAAAGCACCGGATCTGAGTGTGGATGTGCCTTTGCCTGATCCGGCTGTCTTGTACCACGCATGTCAGGGTATGGATCTGAATGCCGGTGCGAAAGATCAGAATTGCGCAGCGATTGCGGTGTATCACACTTGTCGCGGCTCCAATGGTTGTCACGCACAGGGTGGCTGTGGCTTCGTCCAGCCGGATTCCGGTGGCGGTTCATGCGGCGGCAGCAGTTGCGGGCAATCTGCAAAAGCAGCCGCACCAACAGCGGTCCACGGACAAAATCTGTGCGGCGGCCCGAAACCGCCAGCCAGCCTGTACAGTGCGCCCAGCGATAACAAATGCAAATCCTTCGGTGGCTGCGCGGTGCCAATCTCCGCATCACAACTGTTCCCGTCGTCCGGCGCTATGCAGTTGTATAACTTTGCCGATACACCGGAACACAAATCAGAGCCTTTACCGGCATCCGATAATCTGAACTTTGCAAACGGTGATGCGGTATATGACATTGCCTGGGCAGCTTATCAGCGGGTAATGAAGGAGCGTGGCCTGCCGGTTGCGGACAAACCCGCGCCGACTGATTTGCGTATCGCCATGCCGCCATCCACCTGATGATGACTGCAAAGTCTGCACACGACTTTGCCCCGCCGCGCCTGGGTCTGCCTGACCTGGGCCCCGGCGTGGGGCTGCGGCATCCGCACTTCGCCCATATTCTGGAACATGGTGCGGGTGTCGGCTGGTTTGAAATTATTTCTGAAAATTATATTGATAACTACGGACACTCGCGCTACGTGCTGGATCAGATCCGTGAACAATGTGCGATTGTGATGCATGGCGTATCGATGTCGATCGGCAGCACCGATCCGCTGAATATGCTGTATCTGCAAAAACTGAAAGAACTGTCGCGCGAATTAAACGCTGTCTGGGTGTCGGATCATTTATGCTGGACCGGCGTGGCAGGCATCAATACCCATGATCTGCTGCCTTTACCGCTGAACGAAGAAAGTCTGCAGCATGTGATACGACGTATCCATACCGTACAGGATATTCTGGAGCGGCCGCTGATTCTGGAAAATCCGAGTACCTATCTGCAGTTCCGCCATTCCACCTTCAGTGAAGCGCAGTTTCTGGCAAGCTTGTGTGCTGAAACCGGCTGCGGATTGCTGCTGGATGTTAACAATGTGTATGTCTCTGCGTATAACCACGGTTTTGATGCAGAGGAATACATCGATACGCTGCCTGCTGAACATATCGTACAAATTCATCTGGCAGGGCCGACCGATTGCGGCGATTACCTGATCGATACCCATGACCAGCCAGTACCGGAAGCTGTGTGGAAATTGTATGCACAGGCCATGCAGCGCACTGGTGGCGTATCAACGCTGCTGGAATGGGATGCCACGATTCCGCCGTATCCCGTAATATTGGAAGAGCTGGGTAAAGCGCAGCATGTACTGAAAGGGCAGATTCCGGCAACGGGCATTCAGTCGGCAGCCGGGGTTTCTCATCCTCTGCAGGGATTATTCGCCATTACCGGAGAAACGGCATGCACCAGCCTCCCTTAGCCGTACTGCAAAGCTGGTTTCTGCACGCACTGGGTTCCGGCCTGCCGCTGCAGGAATTTGCGCCGCAACAGCTGATTTTGCCGGAGGGTGAGGAAGTCGAACGGCTGAGCATTTACTCGCGGGCTTATGTGCTGCGTTTGCAGGAATGTCTGGAAGCCGATTACCCGCTGACAGCAGCGCTGATGGGGCCGGAGCTTTTTTCTTTCTTCTGCGGCCGCTATATCCGCCAATCCCCTTCCCGTTCTCCGTCTCTGTACGATTTCGGCGAAGGATTTGCAGATTTTTTGCAGCGTACGCAACCGCAGAATGCGCCGCAACCCGATCCCGCGCTGGCCTTTCCGGTGGCGCTGGCCAGACTGGAGCGTGGTTTGCACCGCGTGATGCGTGCGCCGGGGCTGGAACCGTCCAGTCAGACCGCCGCCGGTCTGATCAACGAGACTGCGGCATCAGCCGCTGGCTTTGAACCAGACATTACGCCGTTCGGCGCATTGTCCGGCCTGTTGCGCCGCCCTGAAGACTGGGAAGTCACGCCCTGCCTGCAACTGATGGAATCCCCGTTCCCCTTACGTGCTTACTGGATCGCTGCCAGACAAATGCAATTGTCTGATCCGGATGCGATTCCTTGTCCTCCCTTACCTGCACCGGAACCAAGCTGCATCGCGCTGACACGTCAGCATTACCGCGTACAGGTGCTTGAACTGGAGCGCTGGCAATATCTGTATCTGCAAGCATTATCAGCAAATAAGGGTCAGGAATTAAGCTTGCAGGATTTGTCTGAGCAACATTCTGCAGCGGAGCTGGAAGCGGAAATCGCCGTGTGGAGTGCAACCGCAGCAGCGCAGGCGCTGATCATGCCACGGGTGGCATAACGGTGAATGCTTGCCCCCGTTAGCCGGTTCACATAACACCAGCAACATTCCTTAAAAACGCCCCGGAACCCGCTGAAAATGGGCTGAATGCGGCATTCAGCACAGGCATCCGGCGGTCGTCGGCGAATTCTGCGGCGCTCCGGAAATGCCGGATGACGATTTCTGCACGGCCTGCCTGTCACATTTTTAACCAGCGTCAATTCCGCTCACTAAAGACCTTTCTGATTTTTTCCCTTGTACTAGGCTGAAAATATGACCAGCCGTTCACGGCGACTGTCGAAGTTCTGGCTGAAGCGATGCGACGTAATGCGAGGCGTTGCAATACGTTACATATCGTCTGCGCCTCGTCAGTCCGGCGTAAGTAAGGAAGCAAATAATTTTAATATTAATAATTTTCAGTTTTTCCGGCTATTTCTGACTTGCTGCGATGCAGATCAGGTTTCTGAGCCGGTTGTCCGCTGTACTTGCTGCCACATTTGCAGCAACACCGGCGGTCATGCTTTTCGATTGCACACGTATTTGTTGTTCCTGCCACGTATCACAGCTGTACTAACAGGGGAAACACCATGCGCATCAACCAGCCAGTTACCAATCAGGCATATCACTTGTCTGAAGCAGCCACGCTGATGTCCACCACCGACACTAAAGGCATTATCCGCTATGCCAACACCGACTTTGTTGCCGCCAGCGGTTTCACACTCGAAGAACTGCGGGGTCAGCCCCATAATCTGGTGCGCCATCCGGATATGCCACCTGCCGCATTCGCCGATATGTGGGCAACCTTACAGCAAGGTGAACCCTGGACAGCGCTGGTAAAGAACCGGCGTAAAAACGGCGATTACTACTGGGTGCGCGCGAACGCAGTGCCTGTGATCCGCAATGGCGTGCATCAGGGCTATATGTCGGTCAGAACCAAACCCGGCGATAAAGAAGTACAGCAGGCCGAAAAACTCTATGCGGACATGCGCAGCGGCAAAGATACCGGCTTTCGCCTGCACAAAGGCATTCTGGTCAGAACCGGAGCGAAAGCCTGGCTGTCCGCATTCCGTACTGTCAAATTACGGACTCGCCTGCGCCTGAATATCGCTGCCGGATGGGTGCTGATGGTACTGACTTCGCTGGGATTTTACGGTTTTAACACGGCACAGGCGGGCTTCATCGCAGTGATCAGCCTGCTGGCCGCTGGCTTGTCGGCCGCACTGGAAGCGCAAATCGCCACACCGGTTGAAAAAATTCACCGGCTGGCACTGGATGTAGCCACCGGTAACAACCGGAGCGCCGTTCATATTAACCGGGTCGATGAACTGGGCATCACAATGCGCACCGTCAGCCAGCTTGGGCTGATGTTCCGCTGGCTGGTGGATGACGTGAATTCTCAGGCCGAATCTGCCCGTGAAGCAGTCAATGAAATTGCGCTGGGCAATATGGACCTCAGCAACCGCACAGAACAGGCAGCAACCAGTCTGGAACAGACCGCGTCATCGATGGAGCAGATGACCGCCACCATTCAGAGCAATGCCGAAACAACCCGCCATGCCACCGGCCTTTCATCCACCGCTATTAACGCAGCGACCAATGGCGGTCAGTCGATGGAAAAAGTCATCGCCACGATGGGAACAATTTCAACGCAATCTGAAAAAATCGTCGACATCATCAGCGTCATCGATGGAATTGCGTTTCAAACCAATATTCTGGCGCTGAACGCCGCAGTTGAAGCCGCCCGCGCCGGTGAGCAGGGACGAGGATTCGCAGTCGTCGCATCGGAAGTCCGTGCGCTGGCACAACGCAGTGCAGGTGCTGCCAAGGAAATCAAAGAGTTAATTTCAAATACTGTCAGCACCGTGGATGACGGCACCAGACTGGTCTCCGAGGCAGGCGATACGATACGGGAAATGATCCGTCAGACAAAAGAAATCTCCGCACTGATCGCCCAGCTCAGTACCGCGACACGGGAGCAAAGTGATGGTATCGGCGCAGTCAATGATGCGGTGATCCAGATGGATGACGTTACCCAGAAAAACGCTGCACTGGTGGAGCAAAGCGCAGCCGCTGCTGCCAGTCTGGATGCGCAGATGCGCTATCTGGTCGATGCCCTTTCCGTTTTCCGATAAGCCTGCATCGCGTCGCCGGATAGCAGTCCGGCACGCAAGCATCCGGTTGCTGCTGTCTGGCTATCTGCCTGTCTGACTGCAGCCGATAGCCTGAATATTTCCTCATCCCCACCGCATCCCTTCCCCTTTCGTTTCATCCCTCCGAAATCAGCTTTCCTCCGGCAAGCCTGGCAAACGCCAGTGCCTGTCGTTGTCAGCGTACCAACAACGGGTAACTATAAAAAACGCAAAAAACACGCCAAATGCGGTGTTCTGCACAGGGATCTGGCTGTCGTCGGCATAAAGTCCGGGGTTCCGGTTTTAATGAATGGCGATCCTTGCATAGTTTTCACCCTCATTTCCCCTCTTCTTCCGTTTTCTTCGGTTTTCGCATGTCGCACATGGGAACATTGTGCTGCCTTCCTCTTCTCTCCCGCTAACAAGAAAACTGTATGCGCTTACATGATTCCGGACGACATCAGCAGTACCGGACATTCAAGCGGCCTTCTTTACATGCTATTTACAGATAAAATTTTTTATATCATATGTAAATAAAAATTATTTTTCTTTTCGAACTCAAATTATATTGAATTAGTAAAATTCATAAACTACTATGCCTTCGCCATGAGTTGAGGCATGGCAGACCGGGCCGCTGGTCCGGGCATTCTTTTCGCATACGACTCCGCTCCGGAGTTATCCGATTACTGATACTGCTCTGAGGAATATGAAATGACAACGAAGAATACGGATGTTTTTGGTGGTCACGGCGGCAGCGAATTTACAGATACTCATGACGTCGCCAGCTGGGGACGCATTACTCAAATCCATATCCGCCACGGTGCGGAAGTCGATGCAATTGCAACCACTTATGCAAACGGCCAGTATCTGAGCCACGGCGGAACCGGCGGCACACTGACCACTATTTCCCTGCGCGATGATGAATTCATCACCTCCGTTGACCTGCGCTCCGGTGCACGTCTGGATCAGATCACACTGCACTCCAGCAAAGGTGTGACCTACGGCCCTTACGGTGGCAATGGCGGCAGCCCGCATTCCGTCAGTTTCGGCAGCGATGTGCTGCAATATTTCTTCGGTCGCAGCGGTGCGCGCATTGATGCGATTGGTTTTGCCTACGGTACGAAACCGCCGGTAACACCGGGCACCTACACCCGCAGCACATTGCAGGGCGGCGACGGTGGCTCTGTGTTTGATGATCTGGCCGTCAGCGGTTATCTGCTGGGCAAAATCAAACAAGTAAAAGTCCGCTCCGGCGCACGAGTTGACCGTCTGGAAGTGACATATGCGGGTCCGCAAGGCTCACCGGTGACCTACAGTCATGGTGGCAATGGCGGTGACGATCATCCGGCATTTATACTGAATGACGATGAGTTCATCACAGAAGTGTCGGGCCGCTCCGGCGGACGTCTGGATCAGATTCAGTTCACCCTGAATACTGGTCGTAAATCCATCGCTTACGGTGGCGGTGGCGGCTCACCGTTCAGCCTGAAATCTGCTGATGGCGTCATTGCATCGTTCTTCGGCCGCTCCGGCGCTGAAATCGATGCAGCCGGTGTTTACTTCGCCAAAGCGATTCCGTCCCGCATCGAAATTCTGTCGATGGAATTCGATACACAGAATTTCTTTGTTCAGCCGTCCACACCGACCGTACTGGCAACGATCAAAATGACGAACAATCAGAGCCAGCCGCAAACGGTTTCCACGACGCAGACAATTTCTTACACCAATACCGACTCCACCAATATCAGCATTACCAATGAAGCATCGGTTGCCTTTAAAACGAGTGCAAATTTTATCGTTGAAAAAAGCGAACTGACCGTCGGCTACAAACTGGGTGTGACTTATGCGACCCAGTCGACACAAAGCGTCACCAACACCTCGGCCTTCACTTTTTCCGCAACAGTACCGGGCAACAGCACGATCACTGCATCGTGCGTGGCACAACAGGATAAATACGATGTGCCGTGGACTGCGACGGCGCTGGTCTATTATCAGAATCAGTCCCAGCCGGAACGTGTCACCAATCTGAAGGGCGTGTTAAAAGGCGTGCAGGTGGTGAACCTGACAGCGGTTTATAACTGATACGCTGAATCCGCAAAAAAAGGAGCGATGCCATAACATCGCTCCTTTTTTCACTGCAAAACGGCTTATTTTCTTGTTACCGTCATCAGCCAGTCCTGAATGTCACCGTCCTGTATATTCAGGTGCCGGCTTCTTTTTTGAGCTTACTGATGGCCAGGCTGACCGCACTGGAAGCGCTGGCGTATGGCGTACCCGCGTCAAGGGCTTTTTCAGCCTCCTGATAGGAACCTTTATTAATCAGTTTTGCAATCTTTCCGGCTTCGGTATGAAAGGTGGCGTGACGAGATACACAGTCGCGGTAACTGGTCAGTCCACCGATTCTGGATTTGGATTCAGCGTACAACCATTTACCGAGATCACAACAATGATCTTTGCCGATGGTATCTGCATCCAGCTGTTCTTTTGCTGAAATTGCCTTACGAAACTTCACTTTCCACTCTGCATGTTTTGCAATAGCTTGCTCTAAATCCATGGGTTGCTCCTTTGGTTAAACAGTTGCTGCCTGTGTATTTGAATTCATCATAATCGAAGATGTCCGACATGAATGTCAGACATTTTGAATTCCCGTAGCGAACGATTGATTTCAAGCAAACTATGCGAATTTCATGGCAATGCATCTGTACTGAACCAGCGAACTCATGTTTTCTGCTCACGTTGTTGCCTGAGCCATGCGCCGGGCGCGCATCCGTAACGCAGACGAAATGCCTTGTTCAGACTGCTCTGACCGGCAAATCCGCACGCGGCGGCAACAACCGCCAGCGGCTTGCCGCTACGCATCAGGCTGATTGCACGTGTCAGCCGCCAGTCACTCAGATATGCCGCCGGCGTACTACCGGTTATCGTCTTAAAACTGGCAGCAAAGGCGCTGCGTGACATCGCTGCCGTGCCCGCCATGCGCTCAAGAGTCCAGTCTGCTGCAGGATCACGGTGCATCGCCAGAATGACTTTTGCCAGCCGCGGATCTGCCAGTCCGGCCAGCATACCGCGCTGAATGCCAGCTTGTTGCGGATACTGCAGCAGCCAGCGCAACAATTGCACCAGCAATACCTCAAACAAACGCCCCGCGAGCAACGCTGATCCGCAAGCGACGGCTTCGGTTTCTGCGAACAATAATTCCAGTGTCTTTTCCAGACCGCGACACTGGGCTAAGGGAAGAATTAACACCGGCGGTAAGGCCTGAACCAAAGGGTTTTCATCACCACCATCGAATTCCAGTGTGGCGCAAACAAAGTCGGCACTTTCTTCCGGCGCATGAATGAAGCTATGGGCAACCGGTCTCGCATAAAACAGCAAACTTGGTTCCTGTAAGCGTACTTGTGTGAGCTTTCCATCCACACCGGGATGCTGAACTTCTAATTCACCGTGCCGCAATACATGCATAAATGCCCGCCCCGGCTCGGCGGCGAAATGCTGATGTCCGCACAGAGATCCTGCATGGAACAAGCGTGCGCGAATCCGGAACTGGTCCAGCAACTCGCCAAGGCGATCCGGAGAAAAGTCATGATCAGGCATTTTTGGACGATTAGATAAGTAATAAAGACTATTTTAATCCATTCGTCCTGAACGAACTGCAATACTTTGTCTGTCGGCGCTGCTCTGCAGAAATTCACAGCGACGCTACCGGAACTCTTTCTTCAGATTGTGGTTCCGTATTCCCTGACTGATATCCTGAAAGGAAACTTAACATGACACGAATTTCTCTGATTAATCCGCACGAAACAAGCGCCGACCGTTCCGCGCTGCTGCAACAAATACATGGCGCATTCGGCGCTGTACCAAATATGTTCCGCGCCGTTGCCAATTCCCCTGCCGCACTTGCCAGTATGTGGGGTAGTTTTGGTGCGTTAGGAAATGGCGTTTTGCCCGCAGCACTGAGCGAGCAGATTGCTGTTGCGGTGGCCGAAGCAAATCGATGCGACTACTGTCTTGCTGCCCATACCCTGCTCGGAAAAAATGCAGGTGTCAGCGCTGAAGCAATGGCCAAAGCACAACTGGGATTATCCGACGACCCTAAAACTGCAGCAGCATTGCAATTCGCCGTCAAACTGGTACGTCAGCGCGCAGCCGTCAGCGATACAGATATCAATGCAATCCGTGACGCCGGTTACAGCGAACAGGAAGTGGTCGAAGTACTGGCACATGTCGCACTCAATATCTTCACTAACTATGTCAACGTCGCCTTCAACACGCCACTGGACTTCCCGGCCGTGGCATTCCGCAGCTGATCAGCCGTACTGAACAGCTCCGTTTGCAGGGCATCTGTCTGCAAACGGCTAGCGCATAAAATGCCGGCGCACAGCCGGCTTTTTTTGGCGAAGTTTCCTGTGTTTCCCCAATCTTGCGGTAATCGGCGCCGACCAAAATGCAGGAAGTTACTGTGCAGTTATCATCATCTGGCATTTTCTAAGAGCCAGACTTTCTGCCGACGATCACCGGATGGCTATGCAGAACACAGCATTTGAGGCAATTCCGGCGCTTAAAACTCATTTGATTCATAGTCATGCGTGCGACCGCGAGGTGACGGGATGTGTTTCCCCACGTGGAATGCCAGCTCAGGCACAAGTGCACCTGCTTCTGTCGACTTTAAGATAGGCGATATCCGGCTGTCGCTGAATTTCAAGTTTTCATCAAGAATTTCATGCGTTGATCGTACGAGAAAATTCCGATTTTTATCGCCCGGTAATTTTCGGGATGATTACCGAATCACGCGAACAGTATGGCCTGCATTCTGAAATTTGCGACCCCAATATTGCGAGCCAGGACAGGATTCCATAGCAACGATGCACGTTGATGCCGTTGTCGCAAATTCGGCAAGTTGAGTGCGATTAAGTTTCTTACGTAACAGCGGCTTGCCTTTCTCATCCATGCCAACCAAGTGAAACCAGTTCTTGCCAAGATCAATGCCAATAATGTGAATCGCTTGTGTGCTCATAATGACCTCCCGTAAAAACTTCAGTATGCCGATGATTTCGCAGGGAAATTTTTAGAGATTAGGTTCCAGTCGTCAAAATTCGTGTAAAAATTCACTTTTACCTATGTTGGTAAAACGGCATCAGCGTAGCCTCCTACTACAATGTAAAACCAAATTCTGTGATATAGGGATATCGAGGATCAACTACCGTTACCGAAGAAGTTGCCATGGCTTACTTTTACGGCGAAATTCACTTTAGCAGGGGATCAGTGCTCATTGCCTGATTCAGATGATCTGACGATACAATTTTAGAGATTTTTTTGTGCAGATATCTGCATTGGCTGTTTTCGGAGAGCCAGAATTTCTGCCGTGGAGCGGGGAGCTGGTGTGCTGAACACCGCATTTTGCCTGTTTTCTGATCTGCAAAGCACAAACCCGGCGGCAGCCGGGTTTGTTTTGTCTTTGTCTTTGTCTTTTTGTTTTTGACCTGGTCTTTGCTTAGTTCTTGTTCTTTTCCCGCTTTCCGACCGCACAAAGCAAAACCCCCGC
>NZ_JAGSPN010000198.1 GCF_018139685.1 Cognatundibacterium luofuense | reverse complement strand
CTATAGCAGATTACTTCAGGTTGTAAAATGCATCACGGCCTGGATAGCTGGCAACTTCGCCCAGATCTTCTTCGATACGCAGCAACTGATTGTATTTTGCCATACGGTCAGAACGGGACATAGAGCCAGTTTTGATCTGCAGCGCATTCATACCAACTGCGATATCAGCGATGGTGCTGTCTTCTGTCTCGCCGGAACGATGAGAAATAACAGCGGTGTAACCTGCGCGCTTCGCCATTTCTATCGCTGCGAAAGTTTCAGTCAGGGTACCGATCTGGTTGATTTTGATCAGGATAGAATTGGCGATATCTTTTTGTATGCCTTCTTTCAGGATCTTGGTGTTGGTCACGAACAGATCGTCACCGACTAACTGTACTTTTTTGCCCAGTTTTTCAGTCAGAATTTTCCAGCCATCC
>NZ_JAGSPN010000197.1 GCF_018139685.1 Cognatundibacterium luofuense | reverse complement strand
CGAAAGCAGCAACCAGCTTAATCTGTTCCGATAACAGCATGCCGTTACCAAACACGTCACCCGACATATCGCCGATACCCGCCACTGTGAACGGTGTCGTCTGGGTATTGATGCCCATGGAGCGGAAATGGCGCTTGACCGATTCCCAGGCGCCGCGTGCGGTAATGCCCATTTTTTTGTGATCGTAACCCACCGAACCACCAGAAGCGAAGGCGTCACCTAACCAGAAACCGTAATCCGCTGATACGCCGTTGGCGATATCAGAGAAAGTCGCCGTGCCTTTATCCGCCGCCACCACCAGATAAGGATCATCCGGATCATGGCGCACCACTTGCGCCGGTGCCACCACCGCGCCTTTGACGATGTTGTCAGTAATATCCAGCAGGCCGGACAGGAAGATCTTATAGCAAGCCACG
>NZ_JAGSPN010000196.1 GCF_018139685.1 Cognatundibacterium luofuense | reverse complement strand
AAAAATACTACCCCGGTAGGCACCGACTGCAACCTGATACAGATCATCACCCAGGCCTAGCAAGCGTGCAGCGTTTCCCTTGCGGGTGTACAAAACAGTACGTGAAATAGCAAGCGGGCCAACCAGAGTCATGGCTTTCTCACGCTCTTCAGAACGCCCTACTGTAAAAAGCAAAATATTGGGATCTTCCAGCAAAGCCTTATAACCACGGTTCCACGGAACCAGTTGTATCGCCGTATTGCTGCCTATTCTTTTTTGCAGCGCTTGCACCAGCTCCACCGCCATACCATCGAGCTTGTCACCACTCTTAAAGCTGATCGGCGGCCAATCTTCTGTGTAAATCGTCAACTCCCCTGGTGCAGCAGGCGACGCCATCACTTGCGCGGCCCACAGCGCGAGCACAAAAGCCAGCAAAC
>NZ_JAGSPN010000195.1 GCF_018139685.1 Cognatundibacterium luofuense | reverse complement strand
ACGTCTACGTCATGCTGGAAATGCGGCAAGAGACAGATTATGTGCTGCATCATGCACAGAAAATCATCGCTATCTTTGCTGCTATGCGTGCGTTTGCGCGCAGCCTGCAGCAAGCGGGACACCGTATCCATTATCAAACCATACAAGAGGCCGATCCTGCGATCACGCTGCCCAAGCTGCTCGATCAGCTGTTGCAGCATTATCAATGCACAGAGTTACGCTACCAGGAACCCGACGAATACCGGCTGGATCAGCAATTGGCCGCCTATCAGCCTGCGTCAGGCATACGCAAATACTGCGTCAGCAGCGAACATTTTTTTACTATGCGCCACGAAGTAGCGGTGCAGTTCAAAGGCAAATCACGCTGGCTGATGGAGCATTTCTACCGTGCGATGCGGGTGCGTCACAAGATACTG
>NZ_JAGSPN010000194.1 GCF_018139685.1 Cognatundibacterium luofuense | reverse complement strand
GGCGTGAGCAGGGGCTGGGTGACTTAAAAGTGGCGGTCAACATGTCTTCACGCCAGTTCAGGCAGGACGATCTGGCCGGCCGGATCGCCGCGATTATTGCTGTCACCGGTGCGAACCCAGCCTATATCACGCTGGAGCTGACGGAGAGCATGGTGATGCAGGATGTGGACAGTACGCTGACTACCTTGCGTTCTTTGAAAAAACTGGGTTTGTCGATCTCACTGGATGATTTTGGCACCGGCTATTCGAGCCTGTCTTATCTGCGCCGCTTTCCTATTGATGAACTGAAAATTGATAAATCCTTTGTCAACGACATTCATACCGATCCTGATGATGCGGCAATTGCCAGCGCGGTTATTGCCATGGGCTTGAGTCTGGGATTAAATGTGGTCGCTGAAGGTGTGGAACGTCTGGAAC
>NZ_JAGSPN010000193.1 GCF_018139685.1 Cognatundibacterium luofuense | reverse complement strand
CAGCGGAACTGCAAAACGCCTTGGCGGAACAGATCACATCCGGTCATGCCAGACAGTTGCACGAAGCCTCCTACAATATGCTGGCTTTCGCTTTCGCGACACGCTATCAGAATTCGAATCAGTGGGGACTGGAAGTACTCGCTGCAGCCAGCGACCCGGCGATCCAAACCCGGCAGCAGGCGCAGGACTGGCTCAAAGCCCGGCGCTATCAGCCCCAGAACTTGCGACTATCCAGTATGACACGGCTTGGTGCTCGCATGTTCCGCGCCAATGTGAGTTTCGACGACCATCCGTTTGAACGCCGTATGGCGGGACAGATCGATACCGTGAGTGTGGAATCGGTAGAAAAATTTATGCAGCAATTGCCTTCACCACCTCAGGTACTGCTGGTGCGCGCAGACTGAACACAGCAAACTGA
>NZ_JAGSPN010000192.1 GCF_018139685.1 Cognatundibacterium luofuense | reverse complement strand
GTCGAAGAGCGTTACAACAACCGCAATGCACTGCGTAATACATATGCTGTATGGTTGAGTACTACTGCACCACGTAGTGCCAAACTGAGTGCAGAATATAACTATAAATTCTGATAGTCAGTACTAGTTTTTATTTCAACATTCAGACTTTTGAAATCCTGCCAGGTAACTGGCAGGATTTTTTTTTGACTGACAAGCTTGGGTAGCTTGGGTAGCAGAAATTTTTATAAATAAGAAAAATCGAAATAAGACTCTCATTAAAATTAAATTCTGCAAACAAGAGTTTTTTTGTTTTTTATCGTAAAAAAAAAGAAAATCTCAATATTAAGTAAGTTTTTGTTAAAAATTAAGCGAAAAACTTGAATTCGCGTTGTTGTATTTTTGCGAAAAATATTTTTCTGTGGCATTGACACTAACTA
>NZ_JAGSPN010000029.1 GCF_018139685.1 Cognatundibacterium luofuense | reverse complement strand
TTTACGACCAACGTGACGTGCTTCGATCAAAATTGATTTGCATTTTGGGCATTGGTTTTTCATGATATTCCTCAAGGATGGTGTTTTTAAAATTTCTGGGCCTACAGTTAGTCCCAGCAACAGAGAACTTTTCTCCGTTCACCTCGAGAATATGTGGTCGAAAAATTTTAGAATTTCTTCATGTAGCTAACAGTTCGAGCTTATGCGCGTATTGGTATAAAAATAATATCCTATTCATCACGGCAAAAGTGCCACCCTTGCTCAATTCAAAAGAGCCACTTATTTAATGCAAAAAATACAGGATTAATGTATGTTTGGAAAAAGTTGTATAAACACCTATATGAGTAATTTAGCCCTGTAAGAAATGGCAAAAAACAAAACTTTATCCAAAGCAAAGACGTACTATCATTTGGATATCGAAGATTACTAATAGGACTTACGCAGTTACAGACGTTTACAAATGAACGTAAACCTAAAAGATGAATAAGTTGGGTATGGTAGAGGCATGAAACGAAGCCCTACACGCTTGGACTATTGCCAATATTTACTGGTTACGCCAGTGAATCATACATTGACCAATTTTGCCGATCACAAAGAAAACATGAGTCACGATGCGATCAATCGCCTGCTATTGCGGGACCAACTAACGCCGCAACTGATCTGGGACAATGTCGGCGCGCAAGTCGTCTTGAGCGAACGGGGCTATCTGGTCTTTGACGACACCATCATCGATAAAAGCCACGCACACAAAATTGAATTAGTCCGGCGTCAGTACAGTGGCAACGCGCACGGCGTGATCAAAGGCATAGGCGTGGTGACCTGCGTCTACGTCAATCCGGATACGGAACAGCACTGGGTGGTGGATTACCGTATTTTTGATCCCGATGGCGACGGAAAAAGCAAACTCGATCATGTCCGCGAGATGCTGGAACACAGTCTGACGCATAAGCAATTATTGTTTCGCACGGTTCTCATGGATTCCTGGTACGCGACAAAAGAAATGATGCTGCACATTGAGTCGCTGAAAAAGATTTACTACTGTCCACTCAAAAGCAACCGTCTGGTGGATGATTCCGGTACGCGGTATGGGTATCGTTGTGTCGATACGCTGGAGTGGAATGAACAGACTTTAGAAAAAGGCAAAATTGTGAAGGTGCGCGGCTTCCCTGCTGAGCATCGGTTGAAATTGTTCCGCATTGCGGTGTCTACCCAGCGCACGGAATGGATCGTGACGAACGATCTGACTCAGGATTCGTCGCAGGCTTCACGAGAGGAGTGCAGCTTGCGTTGGAAGATAGAGCAATTTCATCGGGAAGCCAAGCAATTGACTGGGCTGGAAAAATGCCAATGCCGCAAGGCGCGCATTCAGCGTAATCACATTGCCTGCGCCATTCTTGTCTGGGTTCGCTTGGCCGAAATCGCCAGAAAATCCCAATGTACCTTGTACAAGGTTAAACACGGATTGCTCGATGATTTCTTGTGCCAACAACTTAAAAATCCATCTATTCGCATGCGCCTTGCGTAAGTCCTAACTCATAGTCATGTTTCCGTCAGGAAAACATGTTAATGTTTTTTGAGATTTTTTTTGTAGATAGGCGTGTTATGCAGACTCTTTCGCTACCCGATATTGCGATACGGAACGCACGTATGGTCACTGCGACCCAGGCCATCACAGGCAGTCTCTTAGTCAGCCAGGGTAAGTTCGCCGACATCCATGCTGGCAATGCGGGCCTGAGTGGTGACGACTGGCAGGGCGACTATTTATTGCCGGGGCTGGTCGAGCTGCATACCGACAATATGGAAAAACACCTGATGCCGCGCCCTAAGGTTAACTGGCCGGTATT
>NZ_JAGSPN010000191.1 GCF_018139685.1 Cognatundibacterium luofuense | reverse complement strand
GCAGCACACTGACCTTTGTGACGACAGGCAACTGTACGATCAATGCGAATCAGGCAGGTGACGGTACATACAATGCAGCGACCCAGGTACAGCAAACCTTCGCGGTTGCTGCGGTGGTTCCGGGTGCACCGACCAGTGTCAGTGCAACAGCAGGTACTGGTTCAGCAACAGTGACCTTTACTGCACCGGCTTCGAATGGTGGTGCACCGGTCACAGGTTATACCGTGACGGTCAGCCCGGGTGGTGTAACAGTGAGCGGTGTTTCCAGTCCGATCAATGTGACTGGCTTAACGAACGGCACGGCATACACCTTTACAGTGACCGCCACGAACAGTGCCGGTACAGGCAGTGCATCGTCCGCATCGACAGCGGTGACACCGAAAGCTGCTCAGACTATTACCTTTAATAATCCGGGCAGTC
>NZ_JAGSPN010000190.1 GCF_018139685.1 Cognatundibacterium luofuense | reverse complement strand
CGCTTTTACGGCTACTGTCTTCAATACCTCATTGGATGATTTGGGCAGTACAAGTAACGACGTGCGCTTATCACGCGCATTTGAATTGGCGGAAGGCAAACTCGCTACCACGGTAGGATATTTCACTTCCATACAAAATGTGGCGCTGACCTGGAATTTCAATCAATACCTGATGCAGGCCAGCGGCGATAAACCGGCACTGCTGAATTCTGCCGCTACCGTTGCAGGCAGCCCAGGCTTGCTGGCACAAGGTACTGATGTGTGGGGCGGCTGCTGTAACCGTGCTATCGATGCCCAATACAAAACCAATGCCCTGTACACCAATCTGGGTTGGGAAAAAGGCGATTGGAATGTCGATGCCAGCCTGCGCGATGACAAGCAAAATGCCAGCGGCACTTATAATCAAGCCGTTAAACAGACC
>NZ_JAGSPN010000189.1 GCF_018139685.1 Cognatundibacterium luofuense | reverse complement strand
CGCCATAAACAGCGCCAAGGTTAATTAACGTTATTGAACGAGGAATAACGAATGGCACGTATCGCAGGGGTTAATATCCCAAATCATCAGCATACCGTAATCGGCTTGACAGCGATCTATGGTATTGGCCGTCCACGCTCACAGCAAATCTGTGAAGCAACGGGTGTTCTGACCACTAAAAAGGTCAAAGATCTGGACGACAACGAACTCGAAAAGCTTCGCGACGAAATCGGTAAATTCATCGTTGAAGGCGATTTGCGTCGTGAACTGTCCATGAACATCAAGCGTTTGATGGACTTGGGTTGCTATCGTGGCTTGCGTCACCGTAAAGGCTTGCCAGTTCGTGGTCAACGTACACGTACTAACGCACGTACACGTAAAGGCCCACGTAAAGCAGCGCAATCTTTGAAGAAATAATCCA
>NZ_JAGSPN010000188.1 GCF_018139685.1 Cognatundibacterium luofuense | reverse complement strand
GGCCCACCAGAATACGCCGCCAATTGCGAACACGAGAACGATACTCAAAGGGACCAACAGATACAGGATATCCATACTCAAATCACTCAACAGTCAGTGGAAACGCGGGTCTGGGCAACAGGTACAGTCGCAAGGCATTCAGCACAACCAGCAGAGAACTCAACGACATGCCCAGTGCTGCATGCCATGGCTCCAGCCAACCGGCTACTGCTGCGGGAATAGCAATCAGATTATAAACGATCGCCCACATCAAATTTTCGCGAAT
This sequence comes from Cognatundibacterium luofuense, assembly GCF_018139685.1. Classification (GTDB taxonomy): domain Bacteria; phylum Pseudomonadota; class Gammaproteobacteria; order Burkholderiales; family Burkholderiaceae_D; genus Undibacterium; species Undibacterium luofuense. The sequence continues at coordinate 157 of NZ_JAGSPN010000188.1, read as the reverse complement.
CAGACGAAACGCCTTCTCAGCGACACCCAAACCGAACATCAAATCACTGAGACGGTTTGACATCAATAACAGATCACTACGGGTTTGCGAAATCGCGGCACCCTGTCCCATCGCAATCGACACGTCGGCTATCGAGAGTACAGGACCATCGTTCATA
>NZ_JAGSPN010000187.1 GCF_018139685.1 Cognatundibacterium luofuense | reverse complement strand
TGGATGTATGGCGCACGCCCGACGCAAATTCCATGAGCTGTGGGCAAACCACAGCAGCCAGATTGCTGGTGAGGCACTGGATTTATACGCCCGACTCTACGCAGTGGAACGTGAAGTCAGCTTGCTCGCCCCGGCGGAGCGCCTGGCCATTCGTCAAGCGCAAGCTAAGCCGGTTGCAGACGCATTACATCAATGGTTACTGGTTCAACGGCAGCGAGTCCCTGGCGGCGGTGCTACATTCAGGGCAATCGACTACAGTTTAAATCGCTGGCCGGCGCTCACCCATTACCTCAACGATCCTCAGGTGCCGATTGATAATAATTGGGTTGAGAACCAGATTCGTCCGGTGGCATTGGGACGAAAAAACTGGATGTTCGCCGGCAGTCTGCGCGCAGGCAAACGTGCGGCGGCGATCATGAGTC
>NZ_JAGSPN010000186.1 GCF_018139685.1 Cognatundibacterium luofuense | reverse complement strand
CGGTATGGGCAAAGGAAAATCGAAAGAGGTTCCTGTTGCTGTACAAAAAGCGATGGAAGAAGCACGTCGCAAGATGATCAAAGTGACACTGAAAGACGGCACTCTGCAGCACACCGTTACAGGTAAGCACGGCGCATCTTCCGTCATGATTTCTCCTGCGAAAAAAGGTACTGGCGTTATCGCTGGTGGTCCAATGCGCGCGATTTTTGAAGTAATGGGTATTGAAAACGTTGTGGCTAAGTCCAACGGTTCCACAAATCCTTACAACATGGTTCGTGCGACTTTGAATGGTCTGGCTAAGATGAGTACTCCATCTGAAATCGCTGCAAAGCGTGGCAAGACCGTTGAAGAAATCCTCGGTTAAGGAGAGCGCGATGACTACTAAGACAGTTAAAGTGCAATTGGTCAAAGGTCTGATCGGCA
>NZ_JAGSPN010000185.1 GCF_018139685.1 Cognatundibacterium luofuense | reverse complement strand
CACCAGTGCGCTGAAGGTGATGATGGAAAACCAGATGTCGTAATGCGTCGACAGGTAAATCAGTACCAGTACAATTTCCAGCAATGTTGGCACGATGCTGAACAACGCAAACGAAACCAGCGATGAAACAGCGCGTGTGCCACGCTCGATATCGCGGGTCACTCCACCGGTTTGTCGATTCAGATGAAAGCGCAGTGACAGCGCATGTAAATGCCGGAATACTTGCAGGGCAATCGTCCTGACTGCACGCTGCGTAACACGGATAAATACAAACTCCCGGAGTTCGGTAAATGCCGTCGTTGATAAGCGCAACGCGCCATAAGCAAGTAATAAACTGACCGGCAACACCATGACTGCGGCCGGATCACCCGGTGCCAGTGTCAGGCTGTCGACAATATGTTTGAGCACAACAGGTACGCCGATA
>NZ_JAGSPN010000184.1 GCF_018139685.1 Cognatundibacterium luofuense | reverse complement strand
CAAATACCGATAACCAGTTATTCGGCGGATTCCCATCCGCACGTGGATCAGCCCAGACGTACCAGTCTGCTTTCGGATTGTCACGACTCTCACGGCTTTCAATAAACCAGGGATGCTGATCCGAACAATGCGACAACACCTGATCGATCATAATTTTGAGACCGAGACTATGTGCTTTTTCCAGCAAAAGATCGAAATCCCGCAAAGTTCCAAACAGCGGATCGACATCACAATAATCGGAAACATCATATCCGAAATCAGCCATAGGCGATTTAAAAAATGGGGAAATCCAGACGATATCGACACCCAGCGCAGCGATGTAATCAAGCCTTGCAGTAATGCCTGGCAAATCACCGACACCATCACCATTGCTGTCCGCAAAACTGCGTGGATATACCTGATAAATCACTGCTTCACGCCACCA
>NZ_JAGSPN010000183.1 GCF_018139685.1 Cognatundibacterium luofuense | reverse complement strand
CCATCTGAAAAAACACCGCTGACCGCGATTGCAACCCACGCTTTATTTATGCGTGCGGTACAGCGTTTCGGCAGCGATGCACCGGAAGGTCTGGCAGAACTGATCATCGGTGGCCGCGATACCGGCGCACACATGGTGGACGACAAACGTGTCGCACTGGTCAGCGCGACCGGCAGCACCCGCATGGGCAAACAAGTCGCCGAAGCCTGCGCCAAACGCCTGACCCGTACGATACTGGAACTCGGTGGCAACAATGCGATGATCGTCGCACCAAGCGCCGATCTGGAAATGGCAGTGCGTGCGATTACATTCTCCGCAGTGGGAACTGCAGGGCAACGCTGCACTACCTTGCGTCGCTTATTCGTACACGACAGCGTCTACGATCAGTTGATTCCTCGCCTGAAAAAAATCTATGCCGGCTTAC
>NZ_JAGSPN010000182.1 GCF_018139685.1 Cognatundibacterium luofuense | reverse complement strand
CACTGAATTGCAATAAACCAGCATGCTGTGTGATAACAGGCTGCAGCTGTAATTCGTCGAATAAAGCGCGGATAGCGATCTCGCTGAGATCGATACCCACCAGCCGGTATCCACCTTGTCGGAGCCAGTGAATATCCAGCGACTTACCACACAGCGGCAAAAATACACGCGCGCCCGTCGCCAGCTGCAGACTCTCAAGATACTGAGTCAACAGTGGGTTCGCTTGCGCCAGATGGAAAGCGATCTCCTCGCGTTCCCATTTGCCATGCCAGAATTCTGCTTCCATTTTATTTTCCTTATGCTTGTACAGTCTGAATCTAGGATGCATACCTTTGCATCAGCATCAGTCAGATCGTTGGTTGAATATGCGTTGCCTGAAAAAGAATAGCAACTCAAGCGTACTTGAGGTCAAGTCAGGATGCATA
>NZ_JAGSPN010000181.1 GCF_018139685.1 Cognatundibacterium luofuense | reverse complement strand
AGTCGGATCGTAAGCTGCCTGGCTGGCGGTGGTATCTGGGGATGCAGGAGTATTTTCGGTTGTCATGATACGGTACGTTTCGAAAAATCAAAGAGTTTCGTGGGTAACGGATAAGAGATCTTGTAAATGCTGTGCGAGTCTTTGCTGCACGTCGTTCAGTGTAGCCTGCACGCCCAAAGTCTTCATATCTACGGTGGCCAGTCCTGCATAGCCGCAGGGATTGATCCAGGAAAAAGGGGCGAGATCCATATCCACATTGAGTGATACGCCATGGTAGGTGCAACCATTGCCACGTACTTTCAGTCCCAGAGCGGCAATTTTGGCGCCTTTCCATGGGCCGTCACCAATATAAATACCGGGAGCGCCTTCTTTGCGCTCACCCGCCAGGCCGTAGTGTGCAAGAGTGTCGATGACGGCCTGTTCAAT
>NZ_JAGSPN010000180.1 GCF_018139685.1 Cognatundibacterium luofuense | reverse complement strand
AGCCGATCGCGTAGCGCAGACTGTCAGCATGGGCTAGCTGGGCAGCGGCCAGTTTGTCGGCGAAACGCGCAATGCCACCTTCGGCCAGGAAAGCTTGATAGGCTTCCTGCTCAGACACAAAATGGCGGCTGCTGTCTTCAAATGGGGAAACGATGAGCGCTGGCTGACCCAGTTGACGCACCAGCCCGTCAACGGCAGCAGTGTGACCAAAGACATCGGTGGCAATCAGGACAACAGGGGCGCGAGCTACAGCAGAAACAGACACAGTACAGACCATCAAAAGCAGGGAGGGCGCAGACTACCGGACTTGGCGTATTTTTGCAAGGATGCTTCGCACTGTGCACGTGGAGCCGCAGCCATGTGTTTAGTCGTCTACATAAAGAACTTTGTCTGCTAACATGCTTCGTTTATAAGATGTCATTGATG
>NZ_JAGSPN010000179.1 GCF_018139685.1 Cognatundibacterium luofuense | reverse complement strand
ATAAGCGAGCAGGGTTGCTTCCTGCATAGACAGCGCAGGGAGTACGGCGGCATTTGGCATCACCGCGGCCATGGCTTCTGCTTCGGCTTTTTCTTCTGCATTCCCCCAGGGGAGCAGCACGGGTAATGCCAGTGTCTGCAAGTAGTTCGCTACTGCAATCCAGTTGGTTCTGGCCCATTTTTTTGCAGCACCGGCGGTGCCATGGAAAAAAACCACAAAGGGATGTGGCGGCATCCATGCAGCCTCGCAAACAGGTGGCTGTAGGCCGAACACAGCCGGACGGTCTACTATATAGCCTGCTGCAGCTGCAGCCACCAGGCGGCCGCGTAATACCGCATGGGTATAGGGATCAACGGCCACACTCTGGTCGTGGAAAATGCGGGATATGCCTTCATAGCCTGAACCGACAGTGCCGTTGGCAAGTCCA
>NZ_JAGSPN010000178.1 GCF_018139685.1 Cognatundibacterium luofuense | reverse complement strand
ATTGCAGTGCGTCCAGCAGGAAGCCGAATTTCAATTTTGCATCGTCATCACTGATCTTCAGCGCGCGGAATACCTTGCTTTGTACGTCAGCACGGTGAATACGCACAGAACCGCCACCCAGTTCCCAACCGTTCAGAACCATGTCATAGGCTTTAGCGATACATTTGCCCGGATCAGTTTCCATCAAATCTTCGTGACCATCTTTCGGTGCAGTGAAAGGATGATGCACAGCGGCCCAGCGGTCGTTTTCTTCATCATGCTCAAACATAGGGAAGTCGATCACCCACAATGGCTTCCAGACGTCGTCGAACAAGCCATTGGATTTACCGAATTCACTGTGACCGATTTTCACGCGCAGTGCGCCGATCGCATCGTTGACGACCTTGGCTTTGTCGGCACCAAAGAAAATCAGATCGCCATCTTTCGC
>NZ_JAGSPN010000177.1 GCF_018139685.1 Cognatundibacterium luofuense | reverse complement strand
CTGCTGAGATAATCGCTGCTAGCCCAGACAACAAGCGTGAAACGCCAAATCCTGATGTCATACTGGACAGCATGACACTAAGTCGTCAGTGGGCCTCAATCGTTACCAGGCTGATTGACCGTTATACCCAAATAATCAAAGACCACGAATGATGATCACAAGTTTGCCTGAGGCACCTGCATCGGTGCTTGATGAAAAAAATGCCGTGCTGTTCGGACAATATGTCGGAGCGCCGGAACGCATAGACTGGACTGGCTTAGCCCAGCCATTTCGCCGTCACCCGCTATGGCAGGTGCTGCATCACAAGCACTGGAATTATGTGGCGCTGGCGACAGATGAGATTTTTTGTGGAATAGCGATTGTGGATGTGGGTTGGACCAATACTGCATTTGCCTATGTCTTTGACCGTCGTGCCAGGAAGATCATCGC
>NZ_JAGSPN010000176.1 GCF_018139685.1 Cognatundibacterium luofuense | reverse complement strand
ATACTTTGGCCAGTTCTTCTTTCTTAGCAAAGACTTCCGCATAATTCATGGAACCAGCGTAAGCGAGCAGCAAACCGATACCGAGTATGAAGCCAAAGTCACCGACACGGTTAACCAGGAAAGCCTTCATGTTCGCGTAGATCGCTGTTGGCTTGGTGTACCAAAAACCGATCAGCAGATAAGAGACCAGACCTACAGCTTCCCAGCCAAAGAACAACTGCAGGAAGTTGTTACTCATCACCAGCATCAGCATGGAGAAAGTGAACAGGGAAATATACGAGAAGAAGCGGTTATAACCTTCATCCTCCTGCATGTAACCAATCGTGTAGATATGCACCATCAGCGACACGAAGGTCACCACGCACATCATCATGGCCGTCAAATTATCGACCAGGAAACCGACTTCCAGCTTCAGACCAGCGACTTCCATC
>NZ_JAGSPN010000175.1 GCF_018139685.1 Cognatundibacterium luofuense | reverse complement strand
ACATCAAGTCATTCGACTGGGATGAACTGAAAACCGCCTACAACGGCCGCAGCACCCGCGCCAGGGGCATGGCAACCGGCGGTAACGAGACTTACGAGCCGCCGTTCCGTGGCGCGATCGTGATCAGCCAGAACAACCCAGTCAACGCCTCGGAAGCAATCCTGTCGCGGATAGTGCATCTGTATTTCGACCGTTCAACCCAGACCGCCGAATCCGGCGAGGCGGCAGACCAGCTGAAGTACATGTCGGTCGAGAACGTCTCTGGCTTCATTCTGGCCGCCACCAAGCGTGAGAAGGCGATCATGGAAATGATCAGCGCCAAAACGCCGATCTACCTCAAAGAGCTGCGCCAAAGCCCGCACGTCAAGATGCCGCGCCTGGCAGAGACGCATGCACAGATGCTGGCGATCGCTGACGCCCTCGGCCTGGTA
>NZ_JAGSPN010000174.1 GCF_018139685.1 Cognatundibacterium luofuense | reverse complement strand
CTGCAGCAGGCCAGAGCGATACAGCCACATTTACAAATTGTCGTCATTGCGGGTAATCATGATTCGCCGGGACGACTGGAATCGGCCCTGCCTTTGCTGGAGCAATTCAATACCCATGTGATTGGCTTTGTGCCGCGCCTGCAGGATGGCAGCATCGATCTGGACAAGCTGATCCTGCCGCTGCGCGACCGCCACGGCGTCACGCGTGCTTTTGCACTGGCGCTGCCGTTTTTGCGTCAGTCCGACGTGCCAAGAGTCGAGGACGCAGCTGATCCGTATATGGCAGGCATAGGTCTGCTGTATCAGCAAGTACAGCAGCGTGCGCTGGAGTTACGTACAGAAGATCAGGCGATTGTGGCTCTGGGCCATTGTCATCTGATCGGCGGTCAGGTTTCTGCCGCCTCTGAGCGCAGTATCGTGATCGGTGGCAGC
>NZ_JAGSPN010000173.1 GCF_018139685.1 Cognatundibacterium luofuense | reverse complement strand
GGCAGCAACCCGTGCATAAATACCGCTGATCGCGAGGCGATAAGGCTCATCGGAACGATGTGGCGAATGATCAGGTGAAGCCTGTGCCAGTGCAAGCAAAGGATCAGATACGTTAACCAGCAGCGTCGCCATCGACAATTGCGACCCCAGAGTATGCAACTCATCCAGATAAAAACGGAAGGCGCGGGTCGCCTGCATCGCCATGGTGTTTTCCAGCACACTGGCGGTCACAAACGGATTTCCATCGCGGTCTCCGCCTATCCAGCTACCCATCTTCATAAAGCTAGGCAATTCCTGCTCACGGAAGGCAGGATCTTTATCGGCCAGCAAATCCTCCAGCCCCGCATATAACTGCGGCAATTCGCGCAGGAAGGTGTAATCATAAAAACTTAGGCCATTTTCGACTTCATCCAGCACCGATAATTTAGAAGTAC
>NZ_JAGSPN010000172.1 GCF_018139685.1 Cognatundibacterium luofuense | reverse complement strand
GTACTCACCTGGGGGTGGCAGGCTAATACCCTGTTTGAGCATTTCTGCACGGTAAAACGCGTCTGGTATCTGTATCAGGATACCGGCACCATCACCCATCAGTGCGTCGGCACCGACCGCACCGCGATGGTCGAGATTTTTCAGAATCAACAAGCCCTGATCAATGATCGCGTGGCTTTTCTTACCTTTGATATGGGCGACAAAACCCACACCACAGGCGTCATGTTCGTTGCTAGGATCGTATAAACCTTGAGCTTGCATCACTATCTCCAGAAGGCAAAATGGACTGTCTGGAAAAGAGAATAGTGCAGCGCAATAGAAACATCAATCGAAATAAAACAGGGTCAGAGTGTTTAAAATCACTCTATTTTTTCACTCCATATTAAATAGGGGTCAGAGTAATTATTTTCAACAATTTAAGGTGGCGCGATACA
>NZ_JAGSPN010000171.1 GCF_018139685.1 Cognatundibacterium luofuense | reverse complement strand
AGCATCGCACCACGAATGATGAGTGTTTAGCTGCCAGAAGTTCATGGTCAGATACTGTGACTATCACTATCTTGTTTCTGTGATTGTCATTAAAAAAAAATTTACTGTTGTGATAAGAATTTTATTTGTTTTGTTTAAAGCTCTGCATGCTTTTTCTGTAAATAAACAATAAACTTTTGTAGATAGTCTTATGTGTTATCTTTGATTTCTCTGTAAAATCAACTGGCTGTAATAAAGTGTTAGTGTGTTAGGTTCAAAGGAATATGTCAGGCAGGAGTGGGGTTACAGCTGTCAGCTGTCTGAGAGCGCGTCAGCTACAGAGGCTAATGTATTCGCAGGTTTATAGCTGAGCACCTTCACCTTTTTTCACTGGTATTTCGTGTATGGCATCAACCACTGTAATTTTGGCCGACGCTGAAGCCTGTCCTTGGGAA
>NZ_JAGSPN010000028.1 GCF_018139685.1 Cognatundibacterium luofuense | reverse complement strand
TCACACCGTTCCGAAGCCCTGTATCGGTTTCATGCTGACGTACCCAGCGACGTAATGTCTCTGCAGTGCAGCCAATCTTGCCGGCAATAGATTCTATTGCAGCCCACTGTGAGCTTTACTCGTTCCTGGCCTCCATGACCATACGGACGGAACGTTCGATGACTTCAGGGGAATATTTTGATTTGTTAATAGCTCGATTTTCTCAAATAATGGAGCTTCCCAGTTTTCCGGTACTGTTCAAGCAGTAGGGCCAATGAGGCTTTGGGGGCGCTCTGATCAAATCGACAGGTCAACGCAAAGGCAGCAAGCCAATAACAGCACGAGTCAGATTTGGCAGGCGTTCTCAACCATAATAGACTGAGTATACCAACAATTCCCTTTACCGCTTCTGAATGACACGATGCCAAACTGCTTGAGCAATACCTGAAATTGTGCGCACAGAATTGGCTGGCGCGATACGCGCAATGAATCAGTCCGGCTACGTTGCGTCTGGCAGCAGTGACTCTGAACAGTGCCTGCATCGTCAAGGTTTGAGTCATAGGCGGTCCCGTTCACCGGAATACACATAGTAGATAGAGGGCGGTTGTGTCGGTGATTCTGGCGTGGACTCGTCGTATGCTACGGCCATGTTCCTTCTGCATCCATTCGTTTGAGTCATGTTTACTTAGAATGCCAAGACAGAAAAGGAATTCGAAGCAGAAAAAAAAGGGAGGGAAGTGAAGAAAGTGCCAGTGGCCGCAGATAATTCAGCCGGTCTTGCGCAGAGATCCAGCATCGATGTACATAGACACCGGCTTGGCAAGGATTTCCAGCAAGATGAAAGCGCGGCGCTCGGCGTCCGCAGTCTGGTAGATGGCCTCGACACCAGCAAACGGGCCGTCCGCAATAACCACCGAATCACCTCTGTGAAACATGATTTCGGTCGGCAGGGCCCGCTGACGCAGTAAATCAACCAGGTTGTCATCCACCTTGGCCACCCTTCCCCCAAAATGCACCAACTGGCTCACCCCCAGCGTGGAACGGATCGGCGACCAGCTCTTGCCCTGGTCGCTACTGTCCAGCCGAATGAAGAGGTAGCGTGGAAACATGGGCTCGATGACGACCTCTGCCTTGCGCCGCCGGACTCGCTCAATACACATCTGCGGCAGGTAGCACGAATAGCCCTGGCGTTCTAGGTTGGCCAAAGCGATATCTTCTTGGCGGGGTTTGGTGTGGACTAGGTACCAAGATTCGGTGCTCGACGATGTTGACTGGATACCGTCATGCGCAGTGTCATCGTTGCCAATGACAGTCAGCACGGGCACTTCCTCAGGGAGCAACTCCAATGATGGCTGCGGGCTAGGTGATGAAATGGGCACAAAGATATATTGCAATATGAGCAAAAACTTAAAGACCATATGTTAAGCCATCATCCGTAGCAAAGTCAACGCGATCACTGGCAAATACTTGCTTAATGAGCATCGCGGCCTCGTGCCGCTCGATGTCCTGCACATCGGCCGACAGGTAGCGAATCGACATATCCCAATGCACGATGAGTAGACCAATATCGCACAACCGAAGGTCTTGCAGTTGTCGGGTGGACCAGCCCATACGCTCAGCGATTTGGGCAAGAGCTGAGCGTATGGGCTGGAATCGGTGTGAAATGAGGTAAGTTTTCAGCTTACCTAGGTTTTTATCAGAAGAAACAGATGCTCCACTTTGGCGTACAAACTGGCAGTTATGAACCGTACCGGTTTTTTGAGAGGCTCTTTTGTGTGAGTCAGACCGGTATGGCCTGACCAGAAAGTTGTTGATAATAATTCATTTCCGCTTCCGCCGGTGGTATGTGACCTATCTACCCCATTAAACGATGATGATTGAACCACGACACCCATTCCAGTGTCGCCAGCTCCACTGCTTCCCGCGTCTTCCACGGCCCGCGCTTTTTGATCAGTTCCGTCTTGTATAAACCATTGATGATCTCCGCTAAAGCATTGTCATAGCTGTCTCCGCGACTCTCGACTGATG
>NZ_JAGSPN010000170.1 GCF_018139685.1 Cognatundibacterium luofuense | reverse complement strand
ATCGGTGCCGCACATCGCGGCCCAGGTGCCGGAAGTGGTGGAATGTCATGCCATTACCGGTGAGGATTGTGTGATCGTCAAAGTGGTGGCACCGTCAGTCCGTGAACTGGAGCGTGTAATCGCATCGCTGGCGCGCGGCGGTGTGACCTCGACATCGCTGATTCTGTCATCGTCGATAGAACGGCGCGCCATCAAACCCGTGGAGTAGCGATGGAACTGCGCCAGTTACGCTATTTTGTTGCGATTGTGGATCATGGCTCGCTGTCCCGTGCGGCGCGCGTGCTGCATATCGTGCAGCCGGCGCTGACGCAGCAAATCCAGGCGCTGGAAGAAGAATTGGGTGCCATGCTGCTGCACCGCTCGGCACAGGGTATGCAGGCGACCGATGCCGGTAAGCTGTTTTACGAACATGCTCAGGCTATTCTGAAACAGGTC
>NZ_JAGSPN010000169.1 GCF_018139685.1 Cognatundibacterium luofuense | reverse complement strand
CCCAGCGATTCCTGCTCAACTTAGGCTGCTAAAGCAAATGCCTCAGCGGGTGTTTTCATCCCCAGCGCCTGATGTGGACGCTGGTTGTTGTAGAACCCGATCCAGCCGGCGATGACCCGGCTGGCGTGCTGCAAACTCTCGAAGCGATGGCGGTGCACGCATTGCTCCTTCAGCGTTCGGATGACCCGTTCCACCATGCCGTTCTGCTCTGGGCAATGCGGCGTGATGAACTCCTGCCTCAAGCCATAGCTGCGAACCAACCTGGTGTAGCTGCGGCTGGTGAAAACCAAGCCGTTATCCGACCGCAGCAAGAACGGTGCCTCAACCCTGCCCAAGGTGCCATAGCGGGCAATGAGCGCCTGCTCCAGGGCCGCCTCGGCCGTTTTAGCCTTGCCCGAGCGGGACAGATGCCAGCCCAGTAATTCTCGGGTATGG
>NZ_JAGSPN010000168.1 GCF_018139685.1 Cognatundibacterium luofuense | reverse complement strand
AAGACAGCGCGAGTGCGGTGAAATCATTCACCACATCGAGCCGCTCCAAGCCGAACTGATGGCGGGTTGCACTGATAGAAAACTCCCAGTGATGATTCGTCATGCGGACCTGATCACCATGGATAGGATTGGCAATCGCGATCCCGGCATGACGCAGCTGATGCGCCCCCGCTGCCAGACTGGCCGCATCGTGCAAATAGCTGTGCAATGCGTCTTCCAGACTGGGATAGGCGGCGCAAGGCAGTACCTTGACTGCCTGCAGTTCGCCATGTGCAGTTTCTATCGCAAAGCGTGCATTGGTGCCGCCTATATCGGCCAGCAGCAAGGGGTAGGACGGTGTATCAGTTTTGGGTTGAGCTTGAGTAGGCGCTTGGGTATGAGCCTGGGTATGAGCCTGGGTATGAGCGATCATTGCTGACATCGTAAACTCCGCTTACT
>NZ_JAGSPN010000167.1 GCF_018139685.1 Cognatundibacterium luofuense | reverse complement strand
ACATAACAGCCAGGCCGGAAAATAAGCACCAGCGATGATCAACGACGGCGCCTGCGGCGAAACGCAGGCAGTCAGGGTCAGCAAAAAAAACGTCAGGCAAAAAAACCTGGGTAATTGAGTCATCGTCATCTGGGCTATCAACAGCATAAAACTACGTACAAGCATATAAACCAATTTAAAGCCATTTAAACCGCTGCAGGCCGCTTAATTCAGTTAGCGCCCCGTGGTGTCGATTTGATTGGAAGTGAAGTTTATAATTTTATATGTCTTAGTGTCAAAGCCATGCCGGGTGTACAGCACAGCGTGGACAATTCGCTCAACATAACAAGTGAATATGACAAGGTATTGACCCGCGTGACCTGATCGCCGGGCGAACCAATACCCCAATCAACAGGACGCCCCCCCACATCTGCCCGCATGAAATCGACTTCTCCAGCC
>NZ_JAGSPN010000166.1 GCF_018139685.1 Cognatundibacterium luofuense | reverse complement strand
GATGCAGGCTGCCACCGGCCAACTGCTGGATAGTCTGCAGCGTCCTTTGCGCGATTTGCGGATTTCAGTCACAGATCGCTGCAATTTCCGCTGCGTCTATTGCATGCCCAAGGAAATTTTCGACCAAAACTACCAGTATTTACCGCACGCAGATTTGCTGAATTTTGAGGAAATCACCCGTCTTGCGCGTATTTTTGTGGCACACGGCGTAAAAAAAATCCGTCTCACAGGTGGCGAACCTTTGCTTAGAAAAAATATTGAACAACTCATTGCCATGTTAGCGAATCTGCGCACTGTGGATGGTGCGCCGCTGGATCTGAGTCTGACGACCAATGGTTCGCTGCTGGCGAAAAAAGCCCTTAGCCTGAAAAATGCAGGCTTAGGCCGGATTACGGTGTCACTCGATGCCATCAATGATGATGTATTCAGGCGCATGAAC
>NZ_JAGSPN010000165.1 GCF_018139685.1 Cognatundibacterium luofuense | reverse complement strand
CTCTTTCACTTTCTTGTCTTCTTCCGCGTTCAGCTCAGCATCTTTCACCATTTTCTGGATTTCTTCTTCGGTCAGACCGGAGTTAGCCTTGATGGTGATTTTGTTTTCTTTACCAGTCGCCTTGTCTTTTGCACCGACATGCAAAATACCATTCGCGTCGATGTCAAAAGTCACTTCGATTTGCGGTGTGCCGCGCGCTGCCGGTGGAATACCTTCCAGATTGAACTCGCCCAGACCTTTGTTACCAGCAGCGATTTCACGTTCACCCTGGAATACTTTGATCGTTACTGCAGGCTGGTTGTCGTCCGCTGTCGAGAATACCTGACTGAATTTAGTCGGGATAGTTGTGTTTTTCTGAATCATTTTGGTCATCACGCCACCCAGGGTTTCAATACCCAGGGACAGTGGAGTCACGTCCAGCAACAACACGTCTTTACGATC
>NZ_JAGSPN010000164.1 GCF_018139685.1 Cognatundibacterium luofuense | reverse complement strand
CTGAGCGCAGGCTGTTCCCGAGCTATGTATTCGTCGAAATGGAAATGACTGACGATACTTGGCATTTGGTTAAAAATACCAGCAAAGTAACTGGCTTTATTGGTGGTAAATCGAATAAGCCTTCTCCTATCCCTCAGCATGAAGTGGATAAGATCTTGCAGCAAATGCAGGATGGTGTAGAAAAACCAAGACCAAAAGTCTTGTATGAAGTGGGTGAAGTGGTTCGTATTAAAGAAGGCCCATTCACAGACTTTAACGGCAGCGTGGAAGAAGTTAATTACGAGAAATCGAAAGTCCGCGTCACCGTGACTATTTTTGGCCGTGCGACACCAGTAGAACTGGAATTCGCTCAGGTAGAAAAAGTCTGATCAGAATAAAAGAATAAATCGTTAATCAGTACGATGAAGGCAGTAATTCAGAAACTGATGCAAGCCGAGGAGC
>NZ_JAGSPN010000163.1 GCF_018139685.1 Cognatundibacterium luofuense | reverse complement strand
ATGACCGGCCAGGGATACCGCTACGGTTCAGCTACAAGCAATTGATGCAAACTCAGACACCCAGTAATTCATTGAGAACGGCCATTTTTTCCTGCAATTGCGCCGCTGCGAAATGCTCGACCACCTGGCCATGTTCCATCACATAAAACCGGTCGGCCAGCGGCGCGGCAAAGCGGAAGTTTTGCTCCACCATGACGATGGTGTAGCCACGTGCCTTCAGCGTCAGGATCATGCGCGCCAAGGCTTGTACGATCACCGGTGCCAGACCTTCGGAAATTTCATCCAGCAATAACAGCCGTGCACCGGTACGCAGGATGCGTGCAACCGCCAGCATCTGCTGTTCGCCGCCGGACAAACGGGTGCCCTGACTGTGTTTACGTTCCGCCAGATTCGGGAACATGGCGTAGATTTCATCCACAGACATGCCCTGACTGTCACGTGCC
>NZ_JAGSPN010000162.1 GCF_018139685.1 Cognatundibacterium luofuense | reverse complement strand
AGTTTTTTCATTTTATGTGTAAGTAATCCGGTGAGCCTGGCGACTAAGGCTTGCAGGTCCCTTTTTTAACTTAGGAGATAAAGATGAGTAACAAAACTTTGATCGCAATGGCATTGGCTGGTTTGGTCACTTCGGCAGTCGCAGTCGCTGCGGATGATGCGAAAGCACCGGCAAAAACAGAAAAATGTTATGGCGTAGCAAAAGCCGGTCAGAATGACTGTGCGACCAAGTCAGGTACACACTCGTGTGCGGGACAGGCAAAGAAAGATAATGATCCTGGTGAATGGAAAAAAGTACCTGCCGGTTCTTGCGAAAAAATGGGCGGTAAAACCGAAGCGCCAAAAAGCTGATACCTCAGGCATCACATGCTGATTTTTTAATTATCTGTTTTTTTTGAGCAAGCCCACATGCAATCATCATCTGCAACCGCTATCACAGGCTTTG
>NZ_JAGSPN010000161.1 GCF_018139685.1 Cognatundibacterium luofuense | reverse complement strand
ACATGGCGCTCGACTGTGAATACGCCGGGCTGGTAATCGAGTTTCTCGCAGACGTCCTCACCGATCCGCTTCATTTGGCAACCACACCGGCACAGCGTTGAATCCGGTTCGTGATGAACATCAGTCCGCGGCAGTTCTGCCGGCAGCCGGACGCGTCTGGGTTGCTGCCTGCCCGGTTCTGCTGATATGGGATGTTGTACCAGCTGCTCAATTTCGGCAGTGACGGCGGCTAAGTCAATGTCGAGCGTTTCAAACAGCTCACGCTGCTGTTCGCCGGTATAGGCTTCGCTGGTGGCGGCAAACTTCTGCCGTTTCAGGAGGGCCAGTTCGTGAGTCAACTTATCAATCACCGTTTGCCGGAACCGGCCCTCGGCCTGCAGCCGGATGGCCAATTCGCGGATCTGGTCCGGGTTGAGCTCAGTGATGTCGACAGTTAAATCCATG
>NZ_JAGSPN010000027.1 GCF_018139685.1 Cognatundibacterium luofuense | reverse complement strand
TGGAATATCGCGCACAAAGAAATTGATTTAAAAAATTGGAAGAGCAATCAGAAAAATTCCGGCTTTCTGCCTGAGGAACGCGCCTGGATGACACAAGTGTTTGATGAATTGGGCTGGGTCGACGCCTACCGTCGGCTGCATCCGGATACCACCAGCGAATGCTATACATGGTGGAGCAATCGGGGCCAGGCATGGGCCAATAATGTAGGTTGGCGTATCGACTATCAGGTGGCCACGCCAGGCATAGCAGCAAAAGCACAAGCTGCCAGTATTTACAAAGACGAACGCTTTTCCGACCACTCGCCGCTGATTATTCATTATCAGGATTGAGCAATGTGCGTCTTAAGTCACTACTATTAAAAAAATGGCTGGAAAATTTGAACTGCACCCCAAAAGTTGGACACCCGTCCATACTTTTGGGGTGTTTTCATGAGTAAATATACAAAGCAATTCAAAGTACAGGTTGTTGAGTACTATCTGCAGGAGAACGCTGGCTGCGCTCTGGTAGCCAGGCAGTTTGGCATCAATCATTCTATCGTTCGTCACTGGGTACGCCGGTTTCAGTTACGTGGTGCCGACGGCTTAGATAAAAAATATAGCCACTACAGTGCCGAATTCAAACTCTCTGTGTTGCAACACATGTGGCTCAATCGGCTCTCTTATCAGGAAACAGCCCTGCTGTACGACATCCGCAACAAGTCCATCGTGAGCGCATGGGAACAACGCTATCATAGCGGCGGCATACCCGCCCTAACGCCACGCCCCCGAGGACGCCCCAACGTGATGTCGCCGTTCAAAAAAACTCAGCCAGCCCCTGTCAAAACCGATGACAGCCGCACCCGCGAAGAATTACTTGAAGAAGTGAATTACCTGCGCATGGAGAACGAATATCTAAAAAAGTTGAAAGCCTTAGTTCAGGAGCAGGCACAGGAAGCAGCGTCACGCAAAAAGCGCAACTCATCCAGGAACTAAGGCAAAAATACCCCATTGCCGGTTTGCTGAAAGTCGCGGCCATGGCGCGCAGCACGTTTTATTACCAGCAAAAAATAATGCTCATTGGGGATAAGTATGCTGACTTAAAAGAACACATACGCACGATTTACGCGCGCCATCAAGGACGTTACGGATATCGGCGCATCACGGCCAGCATTCAGCAATCCGGGGTGGCGGTGAACCATAAAACCGTGCAGCGCCTGATGACGGAGTTAGGCTTGAAGTCCCTGGTAAGGATCAAGAAATACCGCTCCTACAAAGGGCATGTTGGCCGGATTGCCCCCAATTTACTGCAGCGGCAGTTTGCCGCACAAAAGGCGAATCAAAAATGGGTGACCGATGTGACAGAATTCCATGTCGCTGGGGAGAAGCTGTATTTATCGCCGATACTCGATCTATACAACGGAGAAATTATTGCCTTTAACACGTCACGGCGACCGGTGTTTAAGATGATCAGCGAAATGCTGACGAGTGCATGGAGCAAGTTAAAGCCAGGAGATCGTCCGATACTGCACTCCGATCAGGGCTGGCAATATCAAATGCCAGCATACCGGCGCTTACTGGAACAGCGCCAGGTGACGCAAAGCATGTCGCGCAAAGGGAACTGTCTGGATAACGCAGCGATGGAGAGCTTCTTTGCTGTATTGAAGTCGGAATACTATTACCTGACCAAATTCAACAACGTCGAGGAGCTGGAGAAGGGATTGGCTGACTACATCCACTACTATAATCATGACCGTATAAAACTGAAATTAAAAGGGCTGAGTCCTGTTCAATACAGGAATCAGCCCTTGGCCACGTAACTATCAAGCTGTCCAACTAAATGGGGTCACTTCAGTTGCGCAGCCGGCTTTTTTCAGTCACCACCTAAACAGCAGGTGGCCAACCTCAGATGACTCAGAACTGATCTTCACGCAATGCCAGAACACCAGCGCTGCCATCCACAATCGCGGAACGCATGCCTTGCGCCGCTGACAGAATATGATCAGCAAAGAAGCGTGCGGTGGCGATCTTGGCTTGCAAGAAGTCCGCATCACCCTGACCTG
>NZ_JAGSPN010000160.1 GCF_018139685.1 Cognatundibacterium luofuense | reverse complement strand
AGTCTTGCTGGGCGCGGTATTCAAGGTCACGGGTTCCAGTCCGCTGACCATGCGCCCACCGGTGATGTCGGATTATTTCCGGCATGATTTTGTGCGCTCTGCACGCTTTGCCGGAGTACCGTTTGTATTGCCTGAACCTTTCCCGATCAATACCCAGAACACGGCCCGCGTTTGCCTGTGGTTACGACAAACCGCGCCGCAGCGTTGCGGTGATTTTGTGCGTGGTGTCAGCCGCGCTTACTTCACCGGACCGGCAGCCATCAATGACATCGCCTGGCTCAGCGCCTTTGTCGATCAGCTGGGGCTGGATGGCAGCGCGGTAGCAGCTGTATGTGCAGCGGATGAATGGAAAGACGCGCTCAAGCAGCAATGCGAGCAAGCGGTGGCGCAGGGCATATTCGGTGCACCCTGGATCCGGGTCGATGGCGAATCCTTCTGGGGTAATGA
>NZ_JAGSPN010000159.1 GCF_018139685.1 Cognatundibacterium luofuense | reverse complement strand
AACCCATAAACTTCTACAAATTCCTTAAGCTTTTCATGTTAACGATTACCCGAAAAATGGAATTCGATGCCGGTCATCGTATTCCGGATCACAGCAGCCAGTGTCGTAATTTGCACGGTCACCGCTATACCCTGCAAATCACCCTGACTGGCGATGTGGTGCAGCAGGATGGTGAATCCGATAATGGCATGATTATGGATTTTGGCGATATCAAGGCGCTTGCCAATGAGCACCTGGTCAATCTGTGGGATCACTCTTTCATCGTCTACGAGAAAGACTACATCATCCGCAATTTCCTGGAAAAACTGCCGGGACATAAAACGGTAGTGATAGATCGTGTACCGACAGTGGAGAATTTGGCTAAGATCGCCTTCGATATTCTGAAGGATGTTTACCATGATCGTTTTGGCCGTACCCTGGAACTGAAAAAAGTCACACTCTACGAAAC
>NZ_JAGSPN010000158.1 GCF_018139685.1 Cognatundibacterium luofuense | reverse complement strand
ATAGGTTAATACGGTCAGAACGCGTACCACAGCTGCTTTGTGCTTGTAAGCCACAGTGCGCTGATCTGGTATGGACTGAATAGCTAAAGTATTCTGACTGTGCATCGCAGAATAGCGAACAAATTTTGTTTATGCAACCAGTTGCATATAAAATGTCGATGATCCACCTCGAAGATTTACTCTAAGGTCCGTCCATGTCATTACAACACGCCCTGCTGACCTCAATCATAGAAAAGCCCTGCTCAGGCTACGAGCTGGCGCGACGCTTTGACAAGTCGATAGGCTATTTCTGGCATGCCACCCATCAGCAAATTTACCGGGAACTGGCGCGGATGGAGCAGCAGGGCTGGGTCTCGTCCAGCGAAGTCGAAGGTGGCCGCTCCGGTAAAAAGCAATTTGATGTACTGCCAGCCGGGCGCGCTGAATTACAACGCTGGGCTGCCGAAAG
>NZ_JAGSPN010000157.1 GCF_018139685.1 Cognatundibacterium luofuense | reverse complement strand
TTAACTGGCAAGAAAACGGCAAATGCCTGGCTGGTCGCGTCGTACCAGCTGACTGGTTTTTCTGC
This sequence comes from Cognatundibacterium luofuense, assembly GCF_018139685.1. Taxonomy (GTDB): domain Bacteria; phylum Pseudomonadota; class Gammaproteobacteria; order Burkholderiales; family Burkholderiaceae_D; genus Undibacterium; species Undibacterium luofuense. Next base: position 383 of record NZ_JAGSPN010000157.1, on the reverse strand, counting down.
GTTAGGGTCAACGAAATTCGTGCGCAATTCTTCGATAAAAATCGCATCGGCTTTGCGCAGCAGGTCGGCGAATTCTTTTTTGACTTCACCCAAAATGCGCACACCCAGGCCAGGGCCAGGGAAAGGATGGCGATACACCATGCCGTGTGGCAGACCCAGCGCAACGCCCAGCTTACGGACTTCGTCCTTAAACAGTTCACGCAGTGGTTCCAGCAGTTTCAGGTTCAGGGTATCTGGCAAACCACCGACGTTATGGTGGCTCTTGATGGTATGCGAACCCTTTTTACCTTTACCGGCGCTTTCGATCACGTCCGGATAAATCGTGCCCTGCGCCAACCATTTTGCATTGCTGAGTTTGGCAGATTCGGCCTGGAATACTTCAA
>NZ_JAGSPN010000156.1 GCF_018139685.1 Cognatundibacterium luofuense | reverse complement strand
AGAAGTAGAAGACGGGGTTGTTAAAGTCTTTTTATATTTCGGTGGTACGCCACCAACTGCTTTGTTCGGACGTTCGTTATTGTAAAACCATAGCCATGCTGTCGCATGCTCCTGAACCTCTGCAATACTGCTGAATAAATACTGATCCAGCCATTCTCCGCGAACCGTTCGGTTATATCGCTCTACATAAGCGTTTTGCTGCGGATTGCCTGGCTGGATAAATTTCAGTTCAATAGCATGTCTGGTTGCCCACTCTGCCAGTAAAGCACTGATGTATTCCGGGCCATTATCACTGCGAATCTGTTTTGGCTTACCGCGCCACTCAATCACCTGATTTGGCGTTCGGATGACCCGCTCTGACGGTAGTGAGAAATCGACCTTAATCGCCAGTCCTTCGCGATTAAAGTCGTCAATGATATTCAGTAACCTGAAGCTGCGGCCATCTTCA
>NZ_JAGSPN010000155.1 GCF_018139685.1 Cognatundibacterium luofuense | reverse complement strand
ACCACATCGATGGTCATCTGTTCGTCGACGTCCTGCGTCATTTCATTGAGCGAGGAGCGCTGTTCGAGGATCAGATTACGGATCTCACCGTATTGGTTGAACATGTGTTCAACCGGCGTCTGAAATGCCTTTTGCAGATAATAGACAGACTGCACGATGCCGGAGACTGGTGCCGGTGGCAGATTTTCTTGCCAGCTTGCTTGTGATGTTGTTGCCTCTGCAGAACTGGTGGGCGCAGCAGCGCTGAATTCGCCATCCGGATAATTTGCCATTCCTGAGCCTGCTGGCAACAGCTCTGCGCCGTCTGCCGGATGCGATGCTGAATGGAATTGCAGTGCATCTGGAGTCTGCACTGCGTCAGCCTGTGCTGGATGTGGGGGCGCAGGTGCAAATAGCTGACGTATCGCTTTGCCGATAGAGCCTTGCTTACTCAGCCAGCCTGGATTCAT
>NZ_JAGSPN010000154.1 GCF_018139685.1 Cognatundibacterium luofuense | reverse complement strand
AAGCTCAGACCTTCATCGGCCAGCAAACGGATCGCATACGCATCTTCTGCGATACCATCGCCATAGCCCTGGTACGCCAGATCCAGGAAAGGAATCAGCTCGCGGTCTTTGAGCACAGGCACCAGCGCCTGCCATTGTGCCTTGGTCAAATCTACGCCAGTCGGATTGTGGCAGCATGCGTGCAACAATACGATGCTCTTAGGCGCAGCTTGCTGCAAAGCTTCCAGCATCGCGTCGAAGCGCAGACCACCAGTTGCGGCATCATAGTAAGGATAGGTTTTAACAGTCAGGCCTGAACCTTCAAACACCGCACGGTGGTTATCCCAGGTCGGATCGCTGACCAGGATAGACGATTGTGGGAAGTAGCGATGAATAAAATCACCGCCAACTTTCAAGCCACCACTGGAACCTACCGTCTGCAAAGTCACAACGCGGCCTTCACGCACTGC
>NZ_JAGSPN010000153.1 GCF_018139685.1 Cognatundibacterium luofuense | reverse complement strand
CGGGTGGGCACAAGACTTCTTCAAGAAATTCCTCAATCTTATTTACATCCGTTTTGACTTCGCTGTTGAAGGTTATAAATGGTGGGTGGGTCCCAGGAGCCAAGTTCTGCAGATCTGCAGGCTTCCTTTTCAGGTCAACGGTGGTGACACTGAACACGACTCCTTTGAGCCAAAGGATCATGAAGAGCCTCTGTGAAAAGGGGCAGTTTCCTATGCTCTCACCATCACTGCCGGCCTTGACGAAGAGCTCGATGAGGGGCTCTTTGTCCTCCTCCTTCAGTCCGTTCAGGGGCATCGACAGCGCCATGGCCAGTTGGGCTGGGCTCCGCGGACGGCGGCTGCGGCTGTGGCTCCGGGGCTGCAGTGGCTGCGGGTTCCTGCCGCTGGCTCGCTCGCTCACTGGACAGTCCGGGCGTCTAGCTGCCCGTGGCTCAGATCCTCAGCACCGCC
>NZ_JAGSPN010000152.1 GCF_018139685.1 Cognatundibacterium luofuense | reverse complement strand
TGAAGTGACCTTTGAGTACACGATACAACACCACAGACAACATAATTGCACCCATCGTCACGTGGAAGCCATGGAAGCCGGTTAGCATGAAGAAAGTCGAACCATAAATGCCGGAAGTCAGTTTCAAATTCAGTTCGCTGTACGCATGCATGTACTCATAGGCTTGAAAGCCCATAAACACGGCACCCAGTACTACCGTTGCAAACAGCCAGAAAGCCGTTTTACCACGTTGACCAGCACGCAGCGCATGGTGGGCGATAGTCAGCGTCACTCCTGAAGTCAGCAGCAATGCGGTATTGATGGTTGGAATAGGGAATGGTCCCATGGTTCTGAAGGCTTCGACCGTGCCAGCCGGACCAGTATTACCCCATTGTGCAGCAAAATCCGGCCACAATACCTTGTGATCGAGATCGCCCAGCCATGGCATGGTGATACTGCGTGCATAGAACA
>NZ_JAGSPN010000151.1 GCF_018139685.1 Cognatundibacterium luofuense | reverse complement strand
AGAGGCACACCATGAACAAAATGATCATCTCCCTGATGGCAACCGCAATGATGGCAGGCTCTGCATTTGCAACTACAACACCAGCACCGGCAAAAGCACCGGAAGCCAGCGTAGCAAGTGCCTCTGCATCCGCCAGCGCAAGTGCAACAACAGGCAAACATCAGGCAGCGTCTGCTCATACTAAAACTGAAGCAAAGCACGATGTTAAAGCAGAAGCAAAGGCAGAGCCGAAAGCAATGATGAAAGCGGATCCTAAAGCCGAAACGAAAGCAGAAGTAAAGCCTGAAGCGAAAACAGAAGTCAAAGCTGAAGTGAAGAAAGAACACAAAGCAGAACCGGCAAAAGCAGAGAAATCTGCCAGCGCCAAATAATACAGGCTAATGCATTTAGTCTGACCATTCAGCGAATGATCGCTGATCAAAAAAGCGGAGATTTATCTCCGCTTTTTTA
>NZ_JAGSPN010000150.1 GCF_018139685.1 Cognatundibacterium luofuense | reverse complement strand
CTGCGTCATCGGTCTCTCCAATTCAGTTATTGTAAGTAGTGGTAAATATTTGCAGTTCGTAATGAACACAGTCCCTGCTGACAGCTGCGCTGACCGCAGCTTCAAGCGCTTCCAGCTCAGGCAAAAACGCAGTATGGGTGCTACCCAAACCCATACAAAATAGTGCGCGCAGTATCCCGATTTGCCCTGCGCAAGTCAAGCAAGAAACAATCCCGCAGCGCATCATGACTGATGTGCTGCGGTGTCGTGCTCAACGGCGCTGAGAGCGTAGCCGCAACGGCCACATCAGCATACGGAACACGAAGCGCACTAACAGCAAAGTCAGCAGGGCTTCGATGAACGTCATCACAAAAGCGACGAACGTATTCCAGCGTTGCTCACGGCGCAAAAACTTGGCGATCATGCTGTCGCGCTTGATTTCTATACTGTCATAGAAAGTCGGCACCACCAG
>NZ_JAGSPN010000149.1 GCF_018139685.1 Cognatundibacterium luofuense | reverse complement strand
ATTACCCGTCCAATTATGAGTATATCCTCCCGGCTGCACCGTTTAAGGCCGGAAAAAGGCGAGTTGCTGCAATCCCCCTCCTATCATGGATCGGATGAGCTGGGCACGCTGGTCAGCGATGTGAATCAGCTGATAGGCAATCTGGTCAGTACGCTTGATGAAGAACGTCACCTGCGCATTCAGCATGCATTAGGAGAGAGAAAATACCAGACGCTGTTTGACAATGCAGAAACCGGGATTTTTCAGATTAATCCGGAAGGGCAATTACTGTCCTGTAATCAGGCCTTGTTGCGTATGCTCAGTATCAACAGCATCACAGAGCATGACACTGTGCTGCTACAGGCGCTGGAGGGGCAGGAATTAAGATTGCACCTGATGATAGATCAGACGACGCAAACCGCTCAGGCGGCGTCGGAAGACTTCCTGATAGAAACCGGTCAGGGCTTACGTC
>NZ_JAGSPN010000148.1 GCF_018139685.1 Cognatundibacterium luofuense | reverse complement strand
AAGGCATTGCCCTTGCCGAGTGCGCTTTCGGCATTGCGCGCACGCTGCACCAGCTCGCTGTATTGCGCGGCATAGTCTGCGTTTTGATAGGCTGTCAGGAAATCCACACGACGTTTGATCAGGCTGTCCAGGCTCTGCGGCATTTGCAGCACGACCTTCTGTGCCGGGAAGGCAACCGCTTCGACCCGCGCCAGATCAACAGCAGCGCGACGCCCCCAGAGGAAGGCTTTTTTATTGGACTCTATCGCAACGCCATTGAGTTCTATAGCACGCATCAGTGCAGCTTCCGATACCGGGATCGCCCCTTTTTGATAAGCGAAACCCAGCATGAACAAATTGGTTGCAATCGAGTCACCCATCAGCGCGGTGGCCAGACGGGTCGCATTGATGAAATCAACCTTGCCGCTTACCGATTCGCTGATCAGATGTTCGACTGACTCCAGCGGGAACTG
>NZ_JAGSPN010000147.1 GCF_018139685.1 Cognatundibacterium luofuense | reverse complement strand
TTGCGGTTCCACCATGTCTGCGACATACACTTGAGCCTGCACCGCATAAACAGCGGACACATCTGCAACACGCATGGCGCGTATTCTGATTTGCATCCCTAAATTATTTCTTCGATTTGGCGGAGGCTGAGGCGGACGCAGAAGCTGACGCTGAGCTTTCTTCCTCGCTGTGTTCCACTTTCGGCAGTGGTGGCTCGTTCGGCGCGATTTCCGGTTTAACGTTATCTATTTTATTTTCGCGCATATAGTCATTCATTTCTTTCCAGCCTGCATACACGGCCGCCCTGGCAGCGTCTGGATTGAGGGCATAACAATCCTCAATCGCACGGCCAGCATGCCGGCAGGCACTGCCAGTCGCTTTGGCATCGGCTTCTTTTTGCGCAGCCTCCTTGGCCGGATCAGCCAGACCCAGACGATCACAAGCAGTAGTCATTAGCAAGAGTACTGCAGCAA
>NZ_JAGSPN010000146.1 GCF_018139685.1 Cognatundibacterium luofuense | reverse complement strand
ACAAAAAAATGAACCAGATTGAGTCTAAATTTTCTCAGGAATTCCAGCGTACTGATTTCAACAAAATCCTCGATCCGCAAAATCTGGTATCACGCACCGCGCTGGAGCAAGCACAACTGAATCTGCTGACAGCAGAAAGCATTATCGATCAGCGCGCTCCGCTCATAGAGAAATTACAGAAAAATTATTTTGAAGATTTAAATAATATCCCGATGCCCGCCAACGAGAAGCAGCTTATGCGGGCACAAAATGAACGTGAGGCAATGATTAGCATAGAAAATTCCATGAAATTAATGGAATTGACCGGGAAGTCGATAGAGCTGCGTAAGCAGCTGTTGAATCTCTGTCAGGAAAACCTGGGGAAAATTAAATTCGAAAATCAGAAGCTGATTTTTGCTGACGAGGTGGCTTTATCTCGCTACAACCAACTGGTCGCGCAACTCAATCAAAATCT
>NZ_JAGSPN010000145.1 GCF_018139685.1 Cognatundibacterium luofuense | reverse complement strand
GCAAGCCCTGTTTTTTCAGGCTGGTTTGTACTGCACGGCGGGTCAGATCGAGGCCGAAACCGACTGCGTCCAGCTTGCCATTCTTGAGCAAAAAACTGATTTCGCCTTCGTAATGGATGTCTTCGCCATCAGCACGCAATTGTTCCGACAGCGCAGAATTTGGCTTGAGGAAAATCACCGGTTCAGCCGGTACCTCATTGCCGAGTTCGGCGATATGGGCGACATAATTTCTGCCAGCGCAGACGATTTTAGATGGCACGATGGTCTGGTCTTCGCGTGTCACGGTATGCATGCTTACTCCTGAATTGTCTGCGGCAAAGACGACAGTTTAACTGATGCAGAGAATTTTCTCAGAAAGCGGGGCAGACTACAGCCACATCCTACACAGACAAAATCTGTTTGTGGGCAGCATCGCTTTGATGCATGATGTCATTTGAATAGCTGCCTGATTCGCA
>NZ_JAGSPN010000144.1 GCF_018139685.1 Cognatundibacterium luofuense | reverse complement strand
AAATAGGCAACGCCGCCCAATAGGGTTTCATTCTGCTTGACTTAGTCTCTCAGGTCAATCAGGCAGTGCGGCTTGTACCAGAAAACGACCGGAAAATCCGGTCGTGAGCAGAAAGGCAAATCAGTGAGTTGCAAAAATGGAACTTATTTGTTTGCGTTAACAGATTTCTGTTCAGTAATCCATTTTCGCATTTTAGTCTCTAATAGCGATAAAGGTAGCGTGCCATCGCTCAAAATCGCATCATGGAACTGGCGCAGATCAAAGCGCTGCCCCAATTCAGCTTCAGCCAGATGGCGCAATTCCATGATTTTCAGCGATCCTATTTTGTAACCGAGTGCCTGACCTGGCCAGGCCATATAACGCTCTATCGCCTGACGTGAGGCAGCTTCAGTATAGCCCAGGGTCTGTTGCAAATACTTAATACCCTGTTCACGGCTCCAGCCCTTGGCATGCATGCC
>NZ_JAGSPN010000143.1 GCF_018139685.1 Cognatundibacterium luofuense | reverse complement strand
CGTATCACATCCAGTCCATTCATATCGGGCAGGCCCAGATCGACGATCAGCAAATCCGGTTTACGGGTGGCGCAGCTGATCAGGCCCTGCTTACCGGTTTCACTCTCAAACACTGTCATGCCTTCAGCCTCAAGCGCGGTGCTGAGAAAGCGCCGTATCTGTTTTTCATCCTCAATCAGGACGATATGAATTTTTGCGTCACTCATTCCAGTTCATCTTCTATCATCGGTGGCAGTGGCGGTGCGTTTCCCAGTGGCAGCGAAACGGTGAATTGCGCACCCCCATCTGGCCGGTTGGCCGCTACGATTTTTCCGCTATGCGCGAGCACGATGCTCTCACAAATCGCCAGCCCCAGCCCCACACCCGGACTGGCTGCCTCCAGTTCGCCACGGGTAAACTTCTCAAAAATATTGACGCCGGACGGCAATCCGGGGCCATCATCCAGCACACTCAGGTGC
>NZ_JAGSPN010000142.1 GCF_018139685.1 Cognatundibacterium luofuense | reverse complement strand
GGTTCTGACGGAACAAAAACGGGGAACTAAAGTCGATTTTTTCCAAAGACACTTCATCCACATCAGGCAACCTCAACTCTTGAAAGACTGGTGAGGTGGCACCTTTGAACAGCCACAACCTTACCTTATGATAACAATGTGCTCCCTGTATCTGTAGATCGATAGGAATTGTCGCTCGCACCTTGCTGATGAATTGATCGAGTATTTTCATGGATAATCCTATCGTGTGCTGAATGTGTGAACGATCGTGGTCACATCTGGAATTCAGGTAACTGTACGATCATACCTCCCATCTCGGCCGACACTTTAATCTGGCAAGCCAGACGGGAGCTCGTTTGCCTCTCGGGGAACATGCTCAGCATCTGGTCCTCCTCCGCATTATGTGAACCTAGTTTAGTCAGCCAACGGCTATCGAGAATGACATGACAAGTCCCGCAAGCGCAAACACCCCCGCAGTCAC
>NZ_JAGSPN010000141.1 GCF_018139685.1 Cognatundibacterium luofuense | reverse complement strand
AAAAAAAGAGCGAACGTCCGTTTGAAGTGGTGGGTATACCATTTAAAGATCCCGGCTTTTATGTGCTGGAACTGGAGTCTCTGAAACTGGGTAGCGCTTTGCTGGGCAAAACAGCGCCTATGTATGTGCGTACCAGCGCCTTGGTCACCAATCTTGCTGTGCATATTAAGACTGGCCGTGAAAATGGTGCAGTCTGGGTCACTCAGCTGGATAACGGCAAAGTGGTTCCCGACGCGGCAATTCAGGTCTCTGACTGCAGCGGCGAACTGCTGTGGAAGGGTAAAACCGATAGCAAGGGTATCGCTATGCTGCCAGCAGGTTTGAATACCCGTTGCGAGGAAAGCAGCGGCCGTGCTGGCAAACGCAAGGTCTCGAAAATTAACGGTTATTTTGTCAGTGCGCGCAAACAGGATGCGCAAGGCAGAATGGATATGGCATTTGCCTTATCGTCCTGGAATAA
>NZ_JAGSPN010000140.1 GCF_018139685.1 Cognatundibacterium luofuense | reverse complement strand
AAAATAAAAAAGCCCGTCCTGATGGGACGGGCCTGAGCGCGTGAGTGAAGCGTTATCGCGCTTCACTCGCTTGCTTTATGCATTTAACAGCATTTCATTGAGGCGTTTCACAAAGCCGCTAGGGTCGCTTAGGTTGCCACCTTCAGCCAGCAAAGCCTGGTCGAACAGGATGTGTGACCAGTCAGCGAATTTCGCTTCTTCGTATTTCAGCTTCTGTACCAGCGGATGGTCAGGGTTGATTTCCAAAATAGGTTTGGATTCCGGCGCAGCCTGGCCAGCGGCTTTCAGCATACGGGCCAGATTGCCTGACAAGTCGTGCTCATCCGCGACCAGGCAGGCTGGGGAGTCGGTCAGACGGAAAGTCACACGCACGTCTTTGGCTTTATCGGCCAGTGCAGCTTTCATTTTCTCGACCAGCTCTTTGAACTGCGTCTCGGTCTCTTCATGCTGTTTTTTCTCGG
>NZ_JAGSPN010000139.1 GCF_018139685.1 Cognatundibacterium luofuense | reverse complement strand
ATGTCACTTATTCACCTGTTGATAAGCTGGAGACCAGGATACTGGAGCGCATCTGGCGCGATTTTCCTCATGTTTCTGCTGAGCGCCTGATCTCTGGTATGGGCATAGAACTGTTGTATCGTGTGATCGCTGAATTGAGTGAGGTGGAACTGAACATGCCGTTGAGCGCCGCGGAGATCAGTCAGCATGCATTGGATGGCAGTTGCGCACTATCTCATCAGACGATGTCGCTGTTCTGCGCTATGCTGGGTACGGTCGCAGGTAATCTGGCGATGACGCTGGGTGCGGGTGGCGGGATCTATATAGGCGGTGGCATCGTACCCCGGCTGGGTGATTTTTTTATACAGTCTGCCTTCCGTCAGCGCTTTGAAGCCAAGGGTCGCTTTTCTGCATTTTTGGCTCAGATTCCGACTTTCCTGATTACGGCACAATATCCCGCCTTTCTGGGCGTGGCAGCGATA
>NZ_JAGSPN010000138.1 GCF_018139685.1 Cognatundibacterium luofuense | reverse complement strand
ACCGTGCCGTCAAAGTCCACGTCGATGTTAATCACGACTGGTTCTGTGGTCGGCGGGCTCGATGGTCCGGTCGGCAGATTCAGGTTGATCGAGTGGTTCTGAATCGGGATCGTAATGATGAACATGATGATCAGTACCAGCATGACGTCGATCAGCGGCGTCATGTTCAGTTCGGTCATGACTTCCGGTTCGGAGGATGATCCTCCTCCGCCTATTTGCATTCCCATCGTCTTTCCTTCCTTAGCTCTTCGGTGGCGGTTCAATCACGAACGCCACTTTCGCAATACCGGCACGCTGTGCTGCCAGAATCGTGCGCCCGACGAATTCGTAACGGGTGTTCTGGTCGCCACGGATGTGCACTTCCGGTTGCGGTTGTTTGACCGATTCCACTTTCAGCTGGTCGAACAGGGCTTCTGTGCCTCCGGCCAGCGGACGGATCGCGCCGTTCCAGTAAATGTCACC
>NZ_JAGSPN010000137.1 GCF_018139685.1 Cognatundibacterium luofuense | reverse complement strand
GACGAGGTGGTATCCGTATCGTTTTGATCAGTGCGTCAACTGACTGCTCATTCGCTACGGATAATTGGGTTGTTGAAGTCATGGTAACGCGAGATGGGATCAAACTGAGCGTTTCTGCCCTGTCTGTGTAGGGTCAGGCGCAAGCTAACACGCATTCTAAACCAAACATTACTATCCGGAAATGGAAATAACAGAAAAATCCTGTAATCAGCCAGACTTAAGCCGAATCAGGCAGCACGAGCAGCTTGCCCCCTGTTAAACCGAGTTCCGGATATGCGGCACATTCTGTCACCCGCCCTTACGCTCTGTTGGCAGACAAAACGGAGCATGCCCCCCCCCAGAGCGGGTGACGCGGCTACTGTGCGATTTATTTACTTGAGCGGAATCGTGATACTGCGTTCTACTGGCACCGCAGTCACACTGTTTTTAGGCGAACCATCGATCAGCTTGTCCGAATAAGTCA
>NZ_JAGSPN010000136.1 GCF_018139685.1 Cognatundibacterium luofuense | reverse complement strand
GGAACATGAGTTCCACAGCCTGCGCGATAGGCTGCGCCAGCTCTTCGGCTGCACGCATTTTTAATTCGGCACTTTCTTTGAAGTGCGCCACAATTCTTTGATTCGTCATAATGAGTCGGATTCAGGCATGACACCAGTTGCTACGGGCTTGGACAACATGCAGTCCAAACCGGTTCCCTCTGGCGACCATCCCGGGATTATTAAAGGACGACGTTCTGTAACCACGTGATTTTACCCGCTTCTATGGCAATTACGTCAAAACGGCAGGCAGGTTGTGAACGAAGCCCCATCAGGTACACCTGAGCAGCATGTTGCCACTTTCTTTGCTTGGCCGGGGTAATGCTGGCCAAGGCCCCGCCAAAACTGGCTGAGGCACGGCTGCGCACCTCCACAAAGACCAGTGTCTCACGGTCTTGCATAATCAGGTCGATTTCTCCGCCCTGACATAGAAAATTCTTTTGCA
>NZ_JAGSPN010000135.1 GCF_018139685.1 Cognatundibacterium luofuense | reverse complement strand
GGCGATCGCGCTTGGCAGCGAACCGGCTGAAACCCATCGTGGCCTGGGCATTATATTTCGCGGTCAAAATCAACAAAAACTGGCATCAGCCAGTTTTTCCCGTTACCTGGAATTAGCACCGGATGCCTCCGATGCGCTGATGGTCAAAAATTATTTAGAGGAATCCAATTCATGAATCTCTTTAAGAAATGCATCTTACTTTCTGCGGTATTACTCGCAACAGCCTGTGTCACAACCACGAAGATAGATGCTGGCCCCAGAAATATAGGCGAACATTTACAACTGAACTTAAGCGGGGCCTGGAATCAGATCAATGTCTCAGGCATGAATGGCCCGCACACCGAAACCTGGACTATGGAAGGCCTGGCCATCGATAAACTGGATATCTATTCCGGTCTGAATGAAAATGAAGCCATCCATCCGGCTTCGGCTTCTGCCAGAGATAAGAAAAATTATGTGTTTA
>NZ_JAGSPN010000134.1 GCF_018139685.1 Cognatundibacterium luofuense | reverse complement strand
CATGGTATGTTGCCCTCGAGTTCAATTTTGATAAATGCAAAAAAATCCTGACGCAATTTATGTTTCCGCATGGAACTTATCTAAGAATGGCATACTTACACGCAACTAACTACTTAAAATTTAACTAAATAAATAAATTTTACAATTCACAAAACACTGAACTTCAGAATGAAGCCCATGCTTGCACAAGCAACAATCACGTGGATCACATTACATTTGAATTTGAACAATGCAATGACTGCGCCAAGCATGATTAAACCCGACGCCCAGTCGATACTCGCACCGAATCCGTTTGGCCAAAGTACATGATAGCCAAAAAATAAGGCTAGATTCAAAATAACGCCTACGACAGCTGCGGTAATTGCAGTCAACGGCGCGGTAAAGTTGAGGTCGTTGCGAGTGCTTTCTACAAACGGCCCACCAGCCAAAATAAATAAGAAAGACGGCAAGAAGGTAAACCATGTAA
>NZ_JAGSPN010000002.1 GCF_018139685.1 Cognatundibacterium luofuense | reverse complement strand
GACCATAGCGAGTTGGTACCACCCCTTCCCATCCCGAACAGGACCGTGAAACGACTTAGCGCCGATGATAGTGCTGCAACCAGTGTGAAAGTAGGTCATCGTCAGGCTCCCTATAAGAAACCCCCGCTCTCGACAGAGGCGGGGGTTTTGCTTTGTGCGGTCGGAAAGCGGGAAAAGAACAAGAACTAAGCAAAGACCAGGTCAAAAACAAAAAGACAAAGACAAAGACAAAACAAACCCGGCTGCCGCCGGGTTTGTGCTTTGCGGGTCAGAAAACATCACCCAAAGCCCTCAGAACGGCCAAATGCGCATTCCCGCACACCAGCTCCCCGCTCCACGGCAGAAAGTCTCGCCATCCAAAAACAGTCAATGCAGATATCTGCACAAAAAAATCTCTAAAATTGTATCGTCAGATCATCTGAATCAGGCAATGAGCGCTGATCCCTCCTAACCAGTACGGTTAATCGCCGGCCTCCGGTTTCTGGCGGTATGCTTATGCTCGGTACATACGCAGATCGGGAAGGGGGCTAAATTGAAGCTGAATCAAGTCACTGTTGCAGTAAATGCGATCGAACCAGCGGTCGCTTTTTATCGGGGAATGGGATTGCGGTTGATCGTTTTGTCGCCGCACTATGCCCGTTTTGAATGCCCTGATGGTGACGCAACTTTCTCTTTGCATCTGGCTCCCGATCCAGTTCCGCAACATGCTACCGTCATCTATTTTGAGTGCGATGATCTGGATGACAGGGTTGCGCGTTTGCGTGCGCAAGGTTTTGAATTCACGCAATTACCACGGGATGAGCGCTGGTTGTGGCGGGAAGCGCGTATTAAAGACCCGTCCGGCAATGAAATTTGCCTGTATTTTGCTGGCGAGAACCGGAAAAATCCTCCGTGGCGGCTTCAGGATAGCTGATCAATGAAAGTTGTGACTACCGAAAAAGTGAACCGGATTGCTTACGCCGCTGTGCCATCCGGCTGGCTTGCGCATCAGATACGGGCCGTGCATACACAGCTTGGCGGTACGGCTGATCTCAGTTTGTCGCAGATATCAGCATTATGGCCTGAGTGGCATCAGTACAGAGAAACGATGTACCGGATAGCAGACGGCATAATGGGAGGTGATAACGCCTGTACGGAGATCGCAGTTCGCTATCTGATTCTTAATTATTTCGGTTCATATAGCGGATATTTGCGTGAACTGCTGGCGCGAAGATTAAAGCATGCAGCACTGACAGAGGCGCAACAAGTCAGATTGCATCAGCATTTTTCTGCATTACTGCTGAGCGGAGCACAGCAAAGAGAATTGAAAGAATGTGCGAAGTTGTGGCGTTTGCTTGCGACGGCTGATCAGATTCTTTCACTGGCTGCAGATGTTTGCAATGCCAGGCCTGAAATACGGCAGCAGTTTACCCGGATATTTCCTGAGGTTGTCTGACGGGCCTGTGTTTCGGCCAGACCATAGTTACCGCTGCAGGATCATGCCCCATCCCTGACCAATTCTCTGGTTCTGAAGCGGATATTCCGGCGCTACTCGTTCATCGGTCGATAACAGGTCGGTATGATAAAAATGTTATTATCTGCGATGCATTGGCGATGAATACACGATGGCATCATCAAATGCCGGTAAATACTCTCGTTTGATGTAAATGCTGAATTTTGCACAGGCATGTGCTGTTTCACAGCGTCAATACTGGCGGTTCGCTGATGCCCCGTGCAGATATCTGCATCGTGACGAAGCAGACTTCTTGCTGTACCGCTAATGCTAACATTGCTTTGATTCCTGTTTTACAGGCTAAGCAAGATCTTCATTTTTACAAAAGTTACTCACTTTCATACGCAGTATGGCAATCACAGAGTTATGGCAGTCGGCATTGTTCACTGGTGGCATGCAGGGCATTTATGGTTTTTTGCTGATTGCCAGTATCGTGACGGCGATGCTGACACGTGGCGGTCGCAGACAAAGTCTCAGGCCGCGTGTTTATGCATGGTGGCTGATGCTGCCGCTGATACATGCTGCACTGCTGTTTAAATCTACCGGTTTATTGTTGCTGATTGCCCTGATTGCTATTCTGGCATTCAGGGATTTATTCCGTATCAGTCAGCAGCGGTTCCGTTTTGTGTTTGTTGCTGCCTGCCTGTTGCTGATGACAGCGGCGATAGTGCTGTCTGATGCCATACCGCAAGCTGTTCAGATTGCGCTGCTGATGCTGCTGCCTGTGGTTTTTCTGTGGCGTTCTGACCGTCATATTGTAAGCAGCCATCAGCACAGTCTGTTATTTGCGTGGGCAGGCTGTTGCAGCGGGCTGGCGTGTTTGTATTTGCTGCTACCGGCGACAGGCGATGCACCGGAGCAGCAAATGCGCTGGCTATTTTTTTTAATGGTCATGACTTGCTTTAACGATGTCGCGCAATTTATCAGTGGCAGCAATTTCGGCAAGCAGCGTATTGCTGCCAGCATCAGTCCCAACAAGACATGGCAAGGTGTTGCTGGTGGTGTGTTAGTCAGCAGCTTGCTCGCCACCTTCTTCGGCAACTATCTTGCGCTTGCACCGCTTCCCTTACTGGCGGTGCTGGGAGCTGTTTTGTCTGTGTGCGGGTTGCTGGGCGATTTGTGGTTTTCGATGATTAAACGCCGGTTGCAGATAAAAGATTTTTCAAGTCTTATTCCGGGACATGGCGGCATACTGGATCGTGCAGACAGCCTGATGCTGACCGCACCAGCCATGCTGATTTTTCTGAATATCTGGAATACACATTAACCGAAGCCACAGGCTTCAGAAAGCGGAGACTAATGGATCAGGCAGTGAGCAGAGCAGCGCTGGAAAACGGTTTTTTTTCGCATGACGGTGCACGTTTATTTTACCGGCACTGGCCGGTGCACGCAGGGCAGCAGGATTCCGGTCGTGTGATCGTGTTGCTGCACCGTGGCCATGAACATTCCGGGCGGGTACAGCAACTGGTGGATGCACTGGTTCCTGCAGATACCGCAGCGTATGCATGGGATGCGCGCGGACATGGCTACTCTCACGGCAAGCGCGGCGATGCGCCGGATTTTATGTGTCTGGTACGCGATTTTGAAGCCTTTATTCAGCATCTTCAAAATACGCACGGCTGCCGACAAGAACAGATACTGGTGATCGCCAACAGTGTCGGTGCCGTCATTGCTGCGACCTGGATACACGACTACGCGCCGCGTGTACGCGGGTTGGTCATGGCCGCCAGTGCTTTTGATATTAACTTGTACGTGCCGCTGGCCAAACCCGCATTAAGACTGGGCTTGCGCTTACAACCTGAACTGAATGTGACCAGTTATGTGCGCGCCAGCATGCTGACACATTGCGAAGCAGAAGCGAAGTCATACGACACTGATCCGCTGGTCACAAAGAATATTTCTGCACGGGTACTGATTGATCTGGCAGATACCGCGCAGCGTGTGGTGGCAGATGCCGCTGCCATTGATTTACCGGTACTGATGCTTGTGGCGGGTAAGGATTATGTGGTGAAAACCGGCGCGCAAAAAGCGTTCTACGACAAAATCCGTTCCGCGCTGAAACGCTGGGTGTATTTGCCGGAGGCGCATCATGCACTGTTATATGAGAAAGATACCAGCGTCGCGTTTTCTGAAATACGCACATTTATAAAAGAATGCTTTGCGCTGCCGGAACATTCATTTGAAAAGCATATCGCACCACAAGCAGCGGCACAGCGCGAACCGGGCTTGCAGGATTTACCTGCGCCGGGATTGGCTGACAGCATTGCTTTCGGAATGCAGCGCTTCATGATGCGCCATCTCGGATGGCTCAGTGAAGGCATTACGCTTGGCATACAAACCGGTTTTGATTCCGGCGCTTCACTGGATTATGTGTATCGCAATCGTGCATCCGGTAAGCTGGGGATTGGTGCATTGATTGACCGCGGATATCTGGATGCGATTGGCTGGCGCGGTATCCGCGAGCGCAAACAGCATCTGGAAAAAATGCTGGCAGCAGCCATTGCCGCTGTTCCTGCAGGCCAGACGATACGGATACTGGATCTGGCGACCGGTGGCGGACGTTATGTGCTTGAAACCGTGAAACGATTTGGTGATCGTCAGTTTGATATCGAACTGCGCGATTATGTACAAGCCAATCTCGATGCTGCAGCAGCGCTGGCGAATCAGCTCGGGCTGGCAGACAGCGTGCAATGCCGCCGTTGCGATGCATTCAGTGCGGATAGTTATCAGGAAGCGCAGCGCTTCGATATCGTGGTGATTTCCGGTTTGTTTGAATTGTTTTCGGATAATGCTCTGCTCAGCACTGCGTTACAGGGTGTGCGTCGTCAGATGCAGCCCGGTGCAAAACTGATTTACACCGGCCAGCCGTGGCATCCGCAACTGGCGATGATTGCGCATACGCTGACCAACCATCAGGGCAAACCCTGGGTGATGCGCCCGCGTCCGCAGGCAGAACTGGATGCGCTGGTGGCGATGGCGGGTGGTCGCAAGCTGCAATCGCTGGTTGGTATTCAGGGGATTTTCAGTGTGAGTCTGGCGGAGTTTGCGACTCCCTGAGTGCGCTGCGAAAACGGTTTGCAATCGTCAGTATCGCCAGCAGGATGCCGGCGATTTGCAAACCGAGTAAGACAGTCGCGCTGCCGCCGGACAGCTGGCATAACACCAGCAGGCTGAATAACACAGCGCGGTCACTTTTCCCCATCGGGCCGTCAAAAGCACGGGCGGCCTGTACGCTGACTGCCAGCACGCCGGTAAATTCTGTGAGTAGTCCCAGTACGATGAGTGCCAGCAATAACGCGCTGTGATCCGGCAACAGCCACAGCAGTGGCAGATACAGTGCGAGATCCGCCAGCACATCACATAACTCATTGAGTAAGGCGCCAAGACGGGTACGTAATTGCGCCGCATTTGCCAGCATGCCATCCAGCGCGTTCAGCATCATGCGGACTAACATCAGCAGCGGATACGCCATCCAAAGCGCGCTTTGTGCAGGCCACAAGACCAGTGCTGCGCCGTAGGTGATGCACAATACCAGTGTTGCCAGTGTCAGATGATTAGGGCGGATACCGGTACGCATCAGCCATTGTAACAAGGGTTGCAGACAGCGCTGGAATGCAGGTTTTAACTGATAGACAGAAATTTTCATCCGGTTTCCTTAAAACGGGCGGCAATCACACGACAACGGTGAAAGCCCATCGCGCAATGCAGATAAATGGTTTTGCCGCTGGCAAGTTCCGGCCTCAGTGCGTTGATCACGGCATCGCAGTCGGCGTCTGTCGGCTGCACAATATCCAGTAAAGGATGATGCAGGTAGCGCAGTTCTCCTGCTGCCACGCGCGCCATCAGCACGGCTTGCTCTGCCAGCTCGGCACTGCAATCCATCGCCACAACACCAGCAGGCAGGGCGCGGGCTTCTGATGCAGTAAGGCGCGGGCCGATGATCCATTGCGGGCTGATTTGCTCAGGCCGGATCGCAGGTTGCAGTATAAAACGCTGCAGACACCAGCTGATCTGATACGAGCATAAATACGGGCCGTACAATATCCATTGTTGCCAGTGAAATTTGCCATTCTGTTTATTGAGAAACAAGGCATTGCGACCTTGATAGGCAATCGCCACCAGTGTGCAGCTCAGTGCAGGATACAGCAACCACCAATGGCCGCTGTAAAACGCCAGACTGCTCAGCCAGACAGTAGCCAGCCCGTAATACAGCGCAACTGCCGGTTGCTGCGTATTCACTCGCCAGCGCAGACAAATAAGCGCCAGCAACATGCCGGATAACACATCCGCCGCATGATGCTGATAAGTGAAAAGCGTCGATGCCAGCAGCAGCAAGGCGGCGCAATCTAATGCAAAACGCTGCCAGCGCAAAGCTAAGGCCGGACGAATAAACCACCAGCCGATACCCGCATAAGCAACATGCAGTGAAGGCAGCTGATTAAACGGCTGATCCACGCTGTGCAGCAAGGCATACAATGCGGCGAATGCATGTCCGCCATCCGGTATCACATGCTGCTGTCGCAATGGCCACCACAAAAACACCAGTCCCGCGATACAGGTTGCCAGTAAAAAAGCCTGGCTGATGCGTCTCACGGTCGGTAAATCCTGGGTTCGCACCAGCCAGAATGGAATAGCAAAAAACAGTAAAGACAAGCTGTACGGCAGAATCATCCACGCCACAAACGGCAAATCACGCTCTGCCGCCAGCATCACATGCTGCTGCACATCCGCCTTCGCAGCCAGCCAGTTGGTGCAGTGATAGATCAGGGCAAAACTCAGTGCATTCAGTAAGAAATGCCGGTCAGCGTGGCGCATACCATCGATTAGTGGATAAAATGCCCATTTTACCCGCGCCAGCCACATTGCAGCAGTAGCGACAGATGGCAGGCAAACCTGATCCGGATAACATCGTGCAGACAGCAGCACCCGCATCACAACCTCAGCAGATACTGATCATCGGCGGCACTTCCGGCATCGGGCTGGCGGTGGCGCGGCACTATCTGGCTGCCGGACATCAGGTCAGCGTGGCGGGACGAGATCCGCAGAAAGTGCCTCAAAGCCTGCGCGCACAATATCCGCAACTGCAATGCCTTGCGCTGGATATCCGCGATGCGGCTGCTGTGCGTGCCTGCATCGGGCTTTACGCGGAAAGCGGTCTGGATGTATTGCTGGTCAGCGCCGGTATGTATTTCAATGCGCGCAGCCAGCAACTGACTGCCTCACAATGCGCTGACATGATCGCAATTAACGTACACGGCCTGCAATACGCGTTTGAAGCGGCAACGCAGCAGATGCTGCGACAGGGGCGCGGGCAACTGGCAGTGATTGCGTCCGTCGCCGGATTACTCAAAGCCGATCCCGGTGCATCGGTGTACAGCGCCACCAAACGTCAGGTGATCCAGATCGCTGATACCTACCGCCGCGCTTACGCGCCGTTTGGCATCCGCGTCAGCACCATCATTCCCGGTTATATGGATACCGCCCGCTTGCGAGAGCTGAACAATGGCGATGCCAGCCACAAACCTTTTCTGCTGTCGGAAGACGATGCTGCGGAACGCATCACCACCGCACTGGCACAGCGCCGCGACGTGATCGCTTTTCCGCGCCGCATGATCTGGCTGATACGCTTGCTGAACCTGTTACCGGCGTTTTTGCTGAAGTTCCGCAAGTAATCTTGTGCTGTTATCGTCATTTGGTATTTTCGGAGAGCCGGACTTTCTGCCGACGACCGCCGGATCGCTATGCAGAACTCCGCAAAATGGCCGTTTTCGGGCAATTTTGACCTGTTTCTATCCGCTCGGAATGGCTGAGGCAGATCACCGGCAAACTGTCGTATTTTCATCCGCAAGCGTGTCGTACATTCACAATGCCTGCGAATGTAGCAATCGTTTTCATTTAATGCTTTCTAGCAACTGCCGCATACGGTAGGCTGCTAAGTGATGCTCTATGGTTTCCTGACAAAATGATGAAAAACATGATACGGAAGGCCGGTTTTCTGATGCTGTGGCTCTGCAGTGCGGCAGCGCAGGCAGAAAACCAAAAAGTAACCCTGTTTCTTAGTGCCCAGCACGATCGCGTCAACCCCGCTGCCGCGCTCAGTACCCCGAACCGTGAATTACTGGCATTTATCGAAAGTGAAACCGGCGTACAGTTTGACCGCAAATTCGTGCCGTGGAAGCGGGCACTGCAATCTGCGATAGAAGGCAAAGGCTTTGTGTTCGGTGCATCGCAAACACCGGAACGCCTGCAGCATCTGGTATTCAGCGAACCCATCTACATTGATAACGTCTGGATCGTCACGCGCTGCGATACCCGCTTCAGTTTCAACAGTATTGCCGATCTGAAGGGAAAAACCATTGGTATGATACGCGATGCGTATTACGGGCCGGAAATCGCGAAAGCTGTTAACTTTGTATTTACACCGGAATACGATGTGAATGATTCGATTTCGCGCTTTGATAAGTTACTCAAACACAGAACCGATGGCCTGCTGATGTACACCCAGCTCACCGACCCGCGTGCGCTGGAAGATCTGGTCAATATGCAATACGGCCGCCTTGCCTCGCAGGAAAATCCGGTGTTCCGCGAACGCCCGTTCTGCGCACAAGGCAAACCCGTCCACTCCGGCAGCCTCCACTTTGCCGTCACCCCCGGCTACAACGACGCCTATCTTAAAGAATTAAACAAAGCTCTGATCAAAGCCGCCAAAACCGGTCGCCTTGCGAAGTGGTATATCCAGCCTGCGGCGAAGGGCTAAGGAGTTATCATCCCCGTCTTTTTGATATGTGCGATCTTTAGACAGATGTTCTTGGTCTTACGGAAACATTCGACAGATATGAGTATGCGGCGTCACCTGATTGTGCTTGATTTAGATGAGACACTTTTACATGCCACAAGTGTGAAATTTTCTCATGAGCCTGACTTTATCGTTGGCGCTTACTATATTTATTTAAGATCAGGATTAAGTGAGTTTCTGGCTTACGCTGACCGCCATTTTGATTTGGGTGTATGGTCTTCTTCCAGTCAGTCTTATGTGGATGCAGTAACGTCTCAAATATTTGGTAATCGGATTGCGCTGCAGTTCGCCTGGTCAGCGGAGAAATGTATCCAGAAGCCGGATGTGAAAACTCACGGATATATTTACATCAAAGATCTGCGCAGATTACAAAAGCTTGGTTATTCCGTCGATCAGGTATGGATCGTCGATGACAGCCCTGAAAAAGTTCAGCGGCAACCGGGGCGGCATATTCGAATCGCGCCGTTTACGGGGGCGTCAGATAACGAATTGAGTAGAATGATCAGTGTGCTGGAAAAAATTCTTAACGCACATGATGACCCAAAGTGCCTGTCGAATTTGTAAGTTAGCCGAAATGCAAAAAGCCCCTTGATTTCTCAAGGGGCTTGCATTCTTTGGTGCCGAGAGCCGGAATCGAACCGGCACGCCTTGCGGCGCGGGATTTTGAGTCCCGTGCGTCTACCAGTTCCGCCATCTCGGCAACGCACAGATCGCGATTATGACAGCACGGCGACCACTTTGCAAGTATGCGGCATTAATGTGTGTGCAGATGGCGGTAGCGGCGCTGGATGATCAGCAGGTAGGCGAGCAGGGCGGTGGCGATCAGCAGCGTGCCTGCGGTGTTGGCGATCCAGTAACCGGCGGCGCCCAGCGTGGCATTGTCAAACCAGCGCAGCGGATTGAAGGCGAGCAGGTAACCGCCGCCGAGGCCGCAGCCCCATAAGGCCAGCGCGTACAGCAGTGTGGGGCCAGTGGCGACTTTGTAGGCGCGCAGGTTGAAGGCGCAGACAATTTGTACGCCATCGACGATCTGATACAGACAAATGTAAGCCAGCAAAGGCATGGCTGCGGCGGCGATGGAGTCGTTATTCGTGTACATGCCGAGGATCAGCGGACGACCAAGCCAGATCAGCAAAGCGGCCGGAACAGAAAACATCAGCGCCAGCCGTATGCCCGCTAAGGCGGTGTGCTGCGCGCGCGGCAGGTCGCGTGCGCCGATGGCTTGCGCGGTCAGGGTGCTGCTGGCACTGGCCAGCGACAGCGGAATCATGTACAGAATGGTGCCGAAGTTGGCGGTGATCTGGTGACCGGCCACCGCCAGTTCGCTGATGCGGGCGATGAATAAGGCCATACATGCGTAAGCACTGACTTCGATCAGATAACTGAATCCCATCGGGATGCCGAGTGCGAGGAATTGGCGGAACGCAGCTTTTTGCGGCGCAACCCAGCCTTGTCCCCATAACTGAAATGCCTGATAAAACGGATTGCGGCGCAAAATCACAAAGGCGACTGCCAGCATGATCCATGAAATTACCACCGTCGCCACCGCACAGCCGGGGCCGCCCATGGCGGGAATACCAAAGCCACCGAAAATGAATAAGGAATTCAGCGGGAATTTCATCGCCAGCGCCAGCAACTGAATCAGCATCACCATTTTCGGCTTGCCGACTGCATTGTTTAAACCGCTGTAAATGCGAAAGCCGAGTGTGGCAGGTAGTGCCAGCGCCAGTATTTGTAAGTAATGCGCGGCTTTGTCGTACAGTTCGCCTTCGGCATTGGAGATTTGCAGCAAAGGCGCAGGGAACAATAACAGTAAGCAACCACTAAGGCTAAGCGCAGCTGCCAGCCAGACGGCTTGGCGTACTTTGTGGCCGATCTGATGAAAATCTTTTGCGCCGTATAACTGGCCGATGATGGGGGAAATTGCTTGCAGAACGCCGTTCAGGCCGACGAAGATCGTCACATATAAGGAGACGCCTATCGCCAGCGCCGCCAGGTCGGTGGCGGAATAGCGCGACGTCATCGCGGTATCAATCACGCCATTGCTGACCGTGGCAAGCTGGCCGATCAGCGTTGGCCATGCCAGTGCGCTGATCTGACGTTCATAAGCAAAGCGCGACATCAGCGACGACGGCGGTACAGGGTGAACAATTCATCTTTGTCGCCGGCACGATGACCGATCCAGACTGATTCCCACTGACGGGCTTCGTAAGGTTCCGGCATGTCCGGCACCAGATTGCGTTTGCGGCTGTGTTGCAGCAGCAGGTAATCACAACGCTGATCACTGAATCCCGCAAAACGGATGTCGCCGAAATAGGCGAACGATGCGCGCTGCGAAGCGCCGATGTAAGCATCCACACACTTGTATTTAGCGGGCAGTTTGGCACTGAGTTCAGTAGTCAGGCTGGCGTAACTGATACGCTGATTCAGCCACGGCAGCCACAAAGTCATCAGTAGCAGCCAGCACAAAATCACACCGCCGCCGGATAACACGACCGCACGCCACAATACGGCAGGGCGACGTGAAATACGCCAGTACACCAGCGCAAACCAGGCAACCGTGGCCAGCATGGCAGTCATCATCGCCAGCGGCTGGCTGGCGGCGTTGTAGTCAGGCAGCAGCAGGTTCAGTTGCTGTGCCAGCCCTTTTGGCCAGCCGGTTTGCTGTGCAATCCATCCCAGCCAGATCAGTCCGGCCACGCCGGTCATGATCATCACAGAGAACCAGTCCACGGCATTAATGGTGCTGCGTTTCACGGTGGTCAGACCGAAGGCAGCCAGAATGGCGAACACGGGCAGAATCGGCAGCAGAATGGTTTCTTCCGAATGCTTGTTCAGGCAAGCCAGTAACAGGAAACACAGCAGATACGCTACCGGCAATAAAATATGCAGCGGCTTTTCCTGACGGCGCCATGCGTACACTGCCCAGATCGCAAATGGCCACGCAGGCCAGGCGAACCACAGCAGATATTTGAAGGTGTAGCCGACAGATTCGCTGGTCGGGCCGCTGACCAGACGGTAATTCCATTCCATCCACGCAGGGAATGGGCTGCTGTCAAACGGATGTACCTGATTCAGGCCAAAGCGCCACGCCAGCACGGGCAGTGTTGCCAGTAACAATGCCGGAAACAGGGCTTTGAGCACCTTGCCCTGACGGCGATAAGCGGCAACGCCAGCCAGCGTCTGCAAGACTGCCAATGGCAATACCCAGCCTTTGGTAAGTGCCAGCAAACCGGCAGTCGCGCCCAGCATCAGGCCTGTGCGGTAACCGGGGGTGTCGAATAAGCGCACGCTCTGATAAAACAAAAACGCGATCAGCGAAATCTGCAGGGTTTCGACACTGGTTTCATGGCTGTGCAACAGCAGACCAAGGCTGGCGATATAAATCAGTAAAGCGCCGTCAGCCAGTGTGCGGCCAAAGTCGCGCGGATCGGGCTGACCGCCGAACGCCAGTTTCATTGGCTGTGCTTCAGGATGGCGACCGAGTAAATACGTGGCATACCAGACCGACACTGCGCCGATCATGAAGAAAATGCCACCGGCTAAACGCGCCGCCATCGGATCACCGAACACGCCGCCGAACAGGCGGATAAATAAAGCGCCGATCCAGTAAGCCAGCGGGCCTTTTTCCGGGGTAGGCATACCGGCCACATGCGGCCACAGCCAGTCAGACAGGCTGCCGTGCGCCATTGTCCACATCACGCCGAATGCGCTGGCATCGTCACCTTTCCAGGGATCGCGGCCGATCAGACCGGGCAGAATATACAGCAGACACAGAGCGAAAATCGCCCAGCGGGGAAGGGCAACCGTAGCAGCGGCGGGGAGACGGACAGGCTTCATAAACAAACCGGTGAATAGTCAGAAAAATTCAGGAACCTTGTCGTGCGGAAAGTACCGGCAGACAGCTTATCAGGTTCCGAAGGCTGCATTGTAAGGAAAACAGCAGAGAACAACAGGGGAACAGCGAAAAACTGCAGAAAATCCGTAGAAAATCAGCAGAAAAAAAGGCAGCCGCAGCTGCCTTTTTATCGTCGGTGATAACCGGATTACTGTTGAGCAACAGCAGTACGGGAACCAACTTTGCCGAATTTCTGACGGAATTTTTCAACACGGCCAGCGGTATCAACGATTTTGTGTTTACCAGTGTAGAAAGGATGAGATTCAGCAGAAACCTCGATCTTTACCAGAGGGTATTCTTTACCTTCGAATTCGATAGTTTCTTTAGTGTGGATAGTGGAACGTGTCACGAATTTGAAATCGATAGAAACGTCGTGGAACACTACTTCACGGTAATTTGGGTGGATACCAGCTTTCATAATTGCCTCAGTATATGTGGGGTAGCCAATACACACTTCGTCGGCCGGCTTGCTTCTTGGCCCGATTGCGCATCACTTGCCTCGGTTGAACAAAAATCATGACGAAAAACGTCAAGCCCGCGATTATACAATGATTTGCGGGCACGGAGCGCAAGTTTACAGAGGTAAAATCATCGCCGCGTGATCGCGGGGATCACGTCTGAGTGCCGGAGAAACAAGGTTTCCACGCTACAATATGCTGATTTTGCTCCTTTTTGCAGGGGCTTTGGCGTAGATGGAGGAAAGAATCAATGGCGGTCAGTTACTTAAGCATGAGTGCGATGTTACATACCATAGAACTGATCGGTGTACTGGCGTTTGCCTGTTCGGGCCTGATTGAAGCCCGCCGCAAACGTATGGACTGGGTGGGCGTGTTCACGGTGGCCTTTATTGCCGCGTTTGGCGGCGGTACGCTGCGCGATTTGCTGTTAGACCGGCGACCGCTGTTCTGGGTGGAAAATCAGGAATACCCGATCATCCTGTTTATCCTGACGCTGATTGCAGTGCCGATGCTGCGTCGCCTGCGTCAGATCATGACCGATAAGGTGCTGGACTGGGCTGATGCGATTGGTCTGGGACTGTTTTCGGTGAACGGCACTTCGATGGCAATGGAAGCCGGTATGCCGGTGTTTGTCTGCGTGATGATGGGTGTGATTACCGGCATTTTTGGCGGCGTGCTGCGCGACATTATCTGCAATGAAATCCCGATGGTGTTCCGCCGCAGCCAGTTGTATGCGACCTGCGCGTTTGCCGGTTGCTGGATTTATCTGGCCGGACATTATGTAGAGTTGCCGGAAGTGGTCAGCCTGCTGGCGGGGATTCTGAGCACCTTCATCCTGCGGATACTGGCGATCCGCTTTGACTGGAAACTGCCTGCCTGAGCGGCATACAGCATCAGTCGTTGTGCAAAAGTCGTCATCCGGCATTTTCTGAGGCCCGGACTTTCTGCCGACGCCCGCCGGGTTGCTGTGCAGAACACCGCATTTTGGGTGTTTTCAGGCGATTTCGGATGATATCGGGCGGCATCGGGCAGCGTCGGGCAGTGTCCGGTAGTCGGGAGGCGGAACATATTGGTCATACTGCATGACTTCTGATCCGGTTAAAATGAAAAAGCACCGTGAACCTGTGAGGTTGCGGTGCTTTTGTTTTTGGCTCCTGATGTTTCTGATGTTGCTGTGGATGCAGCGTCCGGTCTCAGGCAGCAGGACTGGCGGGGATGGTTTGCGCAGTGCAGCCAGCGCTGATGCGCGGCGGACAGGCGCGCAAGCCGGCAATAAATAAATCCACCATGGCTTCGGCTTTTTGCAGCAGACAGAACGCCTGCGTATCTTCCAGCCATTCATGCACAATGCCAACCAGATAGGCATGGTTGGCCTGCATAGCCATATAGGTATCTGTATCCGGCGGCAGCATACCCAGTTCAACCGCGCGCACAAACAGAGATTCCACCTGATTCAGGCATTCATCACGCTTGGCTTTTTCATCCTCAATCACTTGCATCACCGAATTTTTTTCGCAGTGATGAAACATGATGTCAAACACGCGGCGCTGGCGTTCATCGCCCGCGGTCAGTTGCAGAAAATGCAGATTCAGACGGCGGAGTGCGGCCAGCGGATCATCGTCGCGGCTGGCGGTGACTTCGTTCAGCAAAGCCTCCATTGGCAGGAAGGCGCGGTCACACATGGATTTGAACAGCGCGTTTTTATCTTTGAAGTGCCAGTAAATCGCGCCACGGGTCATCCCTGCCGCCTGCGCAACATCATTCAGTGTGGTGTTGGTCACCCCTTTGGTGGCAAACACCTGTTCGGCCGCGTTCAGCAGTGCGGTATGCGTTTCCTGAGCTTCTTCTTTCGTTTTCCTGACCATTTTTGCTTCTCCGTTCCGGCATTGTTGGCTGATGACGGGATATCGGCGTTACCTGATTTCATCATTCGGTCACGCTGTTCTGCCATGCTCGCTGTACAGGGTACGGCGCCGGTGAGCTGGGCGGCATCTTAAGTTCAGTGAACTGTTTGCGCAATGACGAATGCACAAACTTTGCTCACATTTCTTACTGCAACATTGTTAAATATTGTGTCTTTTTAACGGATTGCCAAATGCTATCCAATACTTTCCAGACTCCCACCGGAAAATCCCTGTGATTTTCAAGGGCTATGCAAAATTTCATTTACAAACATTCGTGTATGTATATAATCCTACACCATCCTTTCCCTGTTTTGAAAGTGTATTTATGCAACCAAATTCTCGAATGACTCTTCGTGCCGGTGTCGCGGCATTTCGTTCTGCGGTGCAGGGCAGCAGCTGGCGTAAGCTGGCGCTGGTCTTGCCGGTAGCGGTGCTGGCCGCTTGCGGACAACAGCAGCAGGGCGGTCCTGGCATGGGCAAAATGCCGCCGCCGGAAGTCAGTGTGGTAACTGTGCAGGCGCGTGATCTGGAAGTGGATTACGAATACGTCGGCCAGACCTCCGGTGTCAAAGAAACGGAAATCCGTGCCCGCGTACCGGGTATCCTGGAAAACCGTCTGTATGAAGAAGGTTCCCGCGTCAAAGCGGGTACTGTGCTTTTCCAGATCGATCCGGGTACGTACCAGACGCAGTTAGCCGCAGCAGAAGCATCGCTGGGTGTGGCGGAAGCCAAGCTGAATCAGGCAAAACGCGAATTTGCGCGTTTGTCGCCACTGGCAGCCGACAAAGCCATCAGCCAGAAAGAAATGGATGATGCGAAGTCCGCGCTGGAACTGGCCGACGCCAGCTACAAGCAAGTGAAAGCGCAAGTTGCCGAGGCGAAGCTGAACCTGAGCTACACCAAAGTCGTCGCGCCGATTGATGGTGTGACCGGCACAGCAGCCAAGTCCAACGGTAATCTGATTACCGCAGCCGACAATCTGCTGACCACCATCGTGCAAACAGATCAGTTGTATGTGAACTTCAGTATTCCGGAAGCGGATTACCTGAAAGTAGCGAAAGAAGTCGGCGCAGGCAAAGTCAGCGTACCGGGTAAACGCGCCAGCAACGGCAGTATCGGTTTCGATGTGAAACTGAAACTGGCAGATGGCAGCATGTTTGCGCAAACCGGCAAAATGAATTTTGTCAGCGAAAAAATCAACACCGCCAACGGTGGTTTTGATGCACGCGCTACCGTTACTAATCCGGATGGCAGCCTGCGTCCGGGTCAGTTTGTCCGTGTGATTCTGTCCGGCGCCAAACGTCAGTCCGCACTGGCTGTGCCGCAACGTGCAGTGATTGATTCGCCGATGGGCAAAATGGTATTTGCAGTGTCACCGGACAACAAACTGGTACCGAAACCGGTGGAACTGGATGGCTGGTCGCACGGCGAGTGGATCGTCACCAAAGGTATCAATGCCGGTGACCGCGTTCTGGTCGATGGTTTCATCAAAGCCCATGATCCGGGCATGACAGTAACACCGGTGCCGCTGTCTGCGAAAGAAGCGGCTGCGCTGCCTGCGAATCCGTCTGCACCTGCTGCAGCACAGAAACAGGGCGCTCAACCGGCTGCCAGCGCATCTGCACAGGCTTCTGCACAGAGTACAAAATAATCTGCAAAGTCGTTCTGCCTTCAGTGCGCGTCTGCGCGGCTGAAACGGCAGGTTTGACGGCAGAAGAAAAGGAAACTTCATGTTCTCTAAATTTTTTATTAACAGGCCGATTTTTGCGACGGTAATTTCGTTGCTGATCGTGCTGGCCGGTCTGGCCGCATTACGGGTATTGCCGATTTCGCGCTATCCCGAAATTGCACCGCCGGTGGTGAATGTCACCGCGTTTTATCCGGGTGCATCCGCTGAAGTAGTGGAGCGCACGGTTGCGGCACCGATCGAAGAGCAGATCAATGGCGTGGAACATATGCTGTATATGGATTCCACCTCGTCTGCTGACGGTCGCGTATCGATTAACGTGACGTTTGAAGTCGGTACGAATCTGGATATTGCTGCGGTGAACGTGAATAACCGCGTTCGTCAGGCAGATCCGAAACTGCCGCAGGAAGTACGTCGTCAGGGTGTGACGGTTGCGAAAAGCTCGTCTAACTTCCTGGTGGTGGCTGCGCTGTATTCGCCGGATAACCGTTACGACGCGCTGTATTTGTCGAACTATGCAACGCAAAACGTGCTGGATGCGATCAAGCGTATTCCGGGTACGACCAACGTACAGATTTTCGGTGCCAAAGATTACGCAATGCGCGTCTGGATGCGTCCTGACCGTATGGCGCAAATGGGCGTCACCGTAGCAGATTTGTCGAATGCGATTGGCGAGCAGAATAACCAGTACGCTGCCGGTAAGATCGGTGCAACACCGGGCAATACCGAAGAACTGACCATGACCGTGACTGCCAAAGGCCGTCTGCTGGACCCGGAAGAATTCGGCAATATTATTGTGCGTTCTTCAAAAACCGGCGGCACTGTGCGGGTACGTGATGTGGCGCGTGTTGAACTGGGTTCTAAAGATTACAACCTGCTGGGTCGTGTGAATGGTCACCCTTCAGCGAATATCGGTGTGTTCCTGCAAACCGGTGCAAATGCGCTGGAAACCCGCGAAGCGGTTGAGAAAACGCTCAAAGAGCTGGCCGCGAAATTCCCGGAAGGCATGACCTATGCCGTACCGTATGACACCACACCGTTCGTCAGCGAGTCGATTCATGAAGTGCTGAAAACGCTGGTGGAAGCGATGGTGCTGGTCTTCATCGTGGTGTATCTGTTCCTGCAAAGCTGGCGCGCTACCATCATCCCGACACTGGCTGTTCCTGTGTCGCTGATCGGTACGATGGCTGGTTTGCATTTGCTCGGCTACAGCATTAACACGCTGACGCTGTTCGGTATGGTGCTGGCGATTGGTATCGTCGTGGACGATGCGATTGTGGTGCTGGAAAACGTCGAGCGTCTGATGAATGAAGAGGGCATGAGCCCGAAAGATGCAGCGATTGAAGCGATGCGCGAAGTCACTGGTCCGGTGATTGCGATTGTGCTGGTGCTGACTGCAGCGTTCGGCCCGATTGCTTTCCTCGGTGGTCTGGCGGGTGAGCTGTACCGTCAGTTCTCGGTCACGATTTCGATTGCGGTGATTTTGTCCGGCGTGGTTGCGCTGACACTGACACCGGCATTGTGTGCGCTGATCCTGAAACCGGGTGCGGAAAATCATAATGCGTTCTTCACATGGTTTAACGCTGCTTTCCTGCGTTTGACGAAACGCTATACCAACGGTGTGAGTTTCTTCCTGCGCCGTGCAGTGCTGGCAACGATGCTGGTGCTTGGTATGCTGGCACTGACCGGCGTGCTGTGGAAAACCGTGCCGGGTGGTCTGGTGCCGGATGAAGATCAGGGTTATTTCATCGGTGCTGCGATTATGCCGGACGGTGCTTCACTGGCACGTACCGACAAAATGGTGCAGCAGGTGGAATCCATCATGCAGAAAAACAAGGATATCGATACCACCTTCGCACTGGTTGGTCTGGATTTCCTCGGTGGTGGCGGCCTGAAATCGTCTTCTGCGACCATGTTCTTCCCGCTGAAACCATGGGAAGAACGTAGTAAGTCTGCCCAACAACTGGTGGGTGAGTCTTACATGCAGACTGGCCGTATCAAAGAAGGCTTGCCGCTGTTCTTTGCGCCGCCTGCGATTCAGGGTCTTGGTCAGACCGGTGGTTTTGAGTTCTACATGCAGAATGCCGGCGAAGGTGGTGTTAAACGTATTGCGCAGCTGATGCCTGCATTCTTGGCAGAAGCGAACAAGCAGCCGGAACTGGCGGGTGTGAAAACTCTGTGGCAAGGCAGTTCGCCACAACTGTATGTGGATGTCGATAACGAAAAAGCGCGTTCCATGGGTGTGGCTTTGTCGGATGTGTATAACACGCTGGCAGCAACACTGGGCAGCTACTATGTGAATGACTTCAACAAAGCCGGTCGTATTTACACGGTGCAGTTGCAGGCAGAAGGTGAATTCCGTTCTAAACCGGATGACATCGGCAATATGTATGTGCGTTCAGCCACCACTGGCCAGATGATTCCGGTACGTGCCTTTACCACGATTAAATTCGT
Organism: Cognatundibacterium luofuense; assembly: GCF_018139685.1. Lineage (GTDB taxonomy): Bacteria > Pseudomonadota > Gammaproteobacteria > Burkholderiales > Burkholderiaceae_D > Undibacterium > Undibacterium luofuense. The sequence goes on along the minus strand of NZ_JAGSPN010000002.1, from coordinate 408,952 downwards.
GACCGGCCCGGATTCTGTACAGCGCTTTAACGGCTTGCCTGCGATCAAAATCATGGGTGAAGCGAAAGCCGGTTACAGCTCAGGTCAGGCACTGGCAGCGATGGAACGTGTCGCGAAACAAGTGTTCCCATCTGACGTGACTTACGACTGGGGCGGTGCTTCGTATCAGGAAAAACGCAGCAGCAGTGCCGGTAGTCTGGCGCTGGGGGCAGGTGTGCTGATGATCTTCCTGATTCTGGCGGCACAGTATGAAAAATGGTCGCTGCCGTTCTCTGTGTTGCTGGCAATGCCTTTCGGTATCTTCGGCGCGCTGCTGGCTGTGTACCTGCGTCACTTTAATAATGACGTGTACTTCCAGATCGGTCTGGTCACACTGCTGGGCTTGTCGGCGAAAAATGCGATTCTGATTGTGGAATTTGCGGTCATGAAAGTACAGGAAGGCTATGCGCCGGTAGCGGCAGCGGTAGAGGCAGCACGTCTGCGCTTCCGTCCGATTCTGATGACATCGCTGGCATTTATTCTGGGTGTGGTTCCGCTGGCGTTTTCCAGCGGTGCCGGTGCGGCGGCGCGTCAGTCGCTGGGTACCGGTGTGCTGGGCGGTATGCTGGCAGCCACCTTCCTCGCTATTTTCTTTGTACCGTTGTTCTTTAAGCTGATCCATGATCGCCGCTTTAAAACAACTGAAGAAGACTTCCATCATCCTGTGCATGTTTTACACAATGCAGAAGCAGGTAAGGAGTAAGGTATGAGAGCATCAACATTCACGATCTCTGCACTGCTGGCCGCGATGGTGTTGTCCGGCTGTGCATCTGTCGGCCCGGACTATCAGCGTCCGGTGATGGAAACCACAGTGATGTGGAAAACCGCTGGTCAGCAACAGGCTGACTTCGCAAACTGGTGGAAACAATTTCAGGACCCGGTACTGGATCAACTGATCGCGGAAGCGATTAGCTCGAATCAGGATCTGGTGGCGGCTACCGGCCGTATGGAAGAAGCGCGTGCGCTGGCAGTCGGTGCCCGTGCTAACCGCTTCCCGTCGGTGGATGCGACTGCCGGTGCCAGCCGGTCCAAAGCCAGCGAAACCACTGGTCGTCTGGCGGCAGGTGCTGATCCGCGCAGCAAAGATTTTCAGCTGGGCCTGACCGCATCATATGAAGTCGATATCTGGGGCAAATTGTCGCGTGCGGATGAAGCCGCCAAAGCGCGCTATCTGGCATCCGAAGCCAACCGTAACACCGTGCGTACTTCGGTACTCAGCAGTGTGGTGCAGACGTATTTCAGTCTGCGTGCGGCGGATGAACAGGTACAACTGGCGCTGGATACGCTGAAAAGCCGTCAGACCGTGCTGGCGCTGCAGCAGAAACGCCGCGCCGCCGGTGCGATTGGTGACGCCGATCTGCATCTGGCAGAAAGCGAATCTGCCGGTGCTGAGGTAACGCTGGCGCAGGCAAAGCAGAATCAGTCCGGTCTGGAATCGGCGCTGGCAGTTTTGCTGGGTCGCTCTCCGGCAGCCGTGGCGCAACCGCAAATTGCACGCGGTAAGCCAGTGCAGGCTTTGTACAGCCTCGCTGGTTTGCCTGCCGATTTGCCATCCGATGTGCTGCAACGCCGTCCGGATCTGATCGCGGCTGAGCAAAACCTGATTGCTGCCAATGCGGATATCGGACAGGCGAAAGCCCAGTATTTCCCGAGTCTGCGTCTGACCGCATCGACTGGTTATGAATCGAATGTGCTGGAAAACCTGACCAAACCGGGTTCGCTGTTATGGAATCTGGCCGGTAATCTGGTGCAGCCGGTATTCCGTGCCGGTGCGATTGATGCGGTTGTGGCCGGTGCGGAAGCGCGCAAAACCACGGCCACAGCACAGTATGTGCAGGCAGTGCAGGGCGCGTTCCGTGATGTGCATGATGCACTGACCGCAGTCAGCACCAACGATCAGGTGTATCAGGCCAGCCTGAAACGGGTCGATGCACTGCGTGACAGCCAGCGCATCATTCAGCGTCGCTACGAGCAGGGTTACAGCAGCTACAGCGAAGTGCTGAATGCACAGCGTGATCTGGCGCAGGTACAAACTGCCCTGATTGAAGCGCAGCGCGCGCATCTGGCAGCCGTCGTCAGCTTGTATAAAGCGGTGGGCGGTGGCTGGGATGTTTCTGCACCCCGCGCCTGAGAGGGACGCATCTCACTGAAAAAGGCTTGCTGTGGCAAGCCTTTTTTACGCCCTGACGGAATGCAGTCGCTGGAAAGATGTTGCGTGATCTTCCACGATTTTCCGGCAAATCACACGAAAATGTATTGATCGTAATGTTTTGGCATTGTTTCCGGCCGGAACGCCCACTTACAATACTTGCTTCTACTGTGTTTCCGTATAAAGGCTTGCCGTGGCTACATTCTCGCCATCTCCGCGCCGCAGCGCATCTCCGTTATTGTTATCCCTGACTGCCGCTATTCTGTGCTGGTCAGAACAGGCGCAGGCTTACTGCCCGCCGACCAATCCACCGTATCTGCAGCAGCAATGTCTGGAGCGCGAACGCCAGCAGGAAGCGGAAAGACAGCGCCGCCAGCAAGAGCAAATGGAGCGTCAGCGCGAGCAGGAACGCCAGCGTCAGGAAATGGAACGTGAGCGCCAGCGTGAGCAGGAAAGACAGCGTCAGGAAGCAGAGCGCGAACGTCAGCGTGAACAGGAAAGGCAGCGACAGGAAGCAGAGCGCGAGCGTCAGCGTCAGGAAAATGAGCGTCAGCGCCAGCAACAGTTGCAACAACAGCAAATGCAGCAGCAACAGAATCAACAGCAAATGCAACAGCAGCAGGCACAGCAACGCCAGCAGCAATTGCAACAGCAACAAATGCAGCAACAGCAGATGCAGCAGCAACAGTATCAACAGCAGATGCAGCAACAGCAGCAGGCACAGCAACGCCAGCAGCAATTGCAACAGCAGCAAATCCAGCAACAACAGATTCAACAGCAACAATATCAGCAGCAAATGCAACAACAGCAAATGCAGCAGCGTCAGCAGCAAACCCAGGTGCAACCGGTACAGAATCAGCACACCCAGCAACAGAATCAGCACACCCAGCAACAGAATCTGCAAAGCCAGCAAGTACAACAGCAATATCAGCAGCAACAGATTCAGCAACAACAAATTCAGCAACAGCAGGTACAACAACGTGCGCCGCAACCGGTGTCGCAACAACAACTGATGCAGCAAACCCAGCAACAGCAGCAACCCGTACGTCAGTTGCAGCCACAAGTGCAAACTGTGCAGGGCATGCCGCCGGCATCTGGCGCGCCGCGCCAGTTGCAAACGCAGAATCCGGTTCAGGTACAGCAACCATCACCGCAGCCACAGCAGGTACCGGTCAATCAATTGAATAATCAGCCAGCACCAGCACCGGTACAGCCGCGTCAGTTGCAAGTGCAGCCTGTACCAGCGCCGGTGACAGGCACAGTGCAGAACCAGCAGCGTACGCCGTCTGCACCACCGGCGGCCGTGGTGACCAGTGTGCCGGTGCAGCAGAATCAGCATCTTCCTGCTGCCGCACAAATGTATCTGCAACAGCAGAGCGGTGCGCAAAACGGACATACAGCCAGTAACGGTAATGCGCAGATGCAGCATCAGCCGGTTCAGCAGCAACAACACCAGCAGCCGGTGTACAACGGTTCGATTCGCCAGCCCGGCCAGCACAGCGGCTTGCAGCCTACCGGTGTGATTAACGCACCGCAACAGCAAAACCAGCAGCAACATTCTCAGGGACAGACGCAACAGTATGAGCGCACGCTGACATTGCCGGTGCAATCCGGTGGTTCTGCGCGTCCGGCTAATGCGCCAGTCAGTCAGTCCGGTTTGTTGCAGCAAAGCCGTTCTCAGAACACGATGCAGCAAGGCGGAACAAATGCCGGTGGCAATCAGAACAGCGGTGCCAACATGAATGGCTACAACCAGAACAATGGACTGCCTGCTGCCGGACAACAGAAAAACAGCGGTCACAGCGCGGAATATCTGCAAAAAGAAGCCGAACGTAAGGCTGAAGAAGAACAGAAAAAATCGAATTATTTTCAGGCGCTGATTGCAGGTATTCGTTTGGTGGCGACCAAGTGTATGGGTGGAGAGGGCCATTACTATGCAACCGGTGTATTGCCGAAGCAGCGTCCGAAAGGCGATTACTGTGTTGATGTGATGTATGAAGCGTATTGCCCGGGAACAGCGCACACCCCAAGCCGTGGCGTCGCCGATAATTTTATTGGTATGAGCGGTTGTTTCGGCGATACCTACAAAATCGATCCTAAGCCACCGTGTCCTGTGAAAGAAGTGGAAATTCGTGTGACAGATGTCCGTGAATGCAGCTTCGGAAAAAAATAAGGGCCTGTCATGAAACAAAATAAGATTCAGGCAATGACACGCAGTGTGCAGGCGGCAACGCTGCTGGCACTGGCGCTGCAAACGCCGCTGGCTGTATCGCAACAAACCCAGCCATACAGCGTGCAGTATACGAACGGTGCGACCTATCAGGGCGAAGCGGTTGGTACCACGCTGCAGGGGCGCGGCGTGATGACATGGCCGAATGGCGAGCGTTATGAAGGTGAGTTTTCACAAGGCAAACGCAATGGCCGTGGCCGTTACAGCTGGCCGGACGGCAACGTGTATGAAGGTGTTTTTGTTAACGGTGAAAAACACGGTAAAGGGATTTACAGCTGGGCTAACGGTAATCGTTACGAAGGTGATTTTGTGAATGATTTGCGCACCGGTCAGGGTAAATTTACCTGGGCCAGTGGCGATGTGTACGAGGGCGATTTTGTTAACGGTAAAAAGCATGGCCGCGGCATGATGATCTGGGCCAGTGGCATGCGTTATGAGGGACCGTTTGTCGATGATGCCCGCACCGGACAAGGCAGTTTCCGCTGGCCGGATGGCAACCGCTACAGCGGTGATTTTGTCGATGGCGAACGCACCGGTCAGGGTATTCTGGTAACCGCGGACGGTAACCGCTACGAAGGTGGATTTGTCAAAGGCGCGCAGCAGGGTGAGGGCGTGTTTGTATGGAAAGACGGCAGCCGCTATCAGGGTTCTTTCGTTGCCAGTAAGCGCCACGGGCAGGGAAGCTACACCTGGCCGGATGGCAGCCAGTACACAGGCGACTTCGTTGAAAATGACCGTACCGGCAATGGTGTGTTCACTAATACTGCAGGTTATTTTTATCAGGGTGGATTTCTGGCTGGCAAACAGCATGGCACCGGTCTTGAAAAACTACCGAACGGTAATCAGTTTCAGGGCCAGTTCAGCGAAGGAAAACGCCACGGCGAAGGCATAGGCACCGATGCTGCCGGACGCCAGACTGCGCAAGTCTGGAACATGGGGAATCTGGTATCGCCGCCACCGCTGACCAGCGCCGACGCGCCGAAGTCTGAACCGGAATCACGTACAAAAGCGGCGAAAGCCACGCCTGCCAAAGCCAGTGCCAGCGCCAAAGCAGCACCGGCGTCGCGCGACCCTGAAATGGCGCAGCTGGAAGCGGCAGTGAAAGAATTTGATGCGGGGCGCTATCCGGTGGCGGCAAAACAGTACCGGCAGATTTTGCAAGCCAATCCGAACAATGCGCTGGCATGGCTGTTTCTGGCGCAGGCGCAGGAAAAAATGGATGAAAAAATGCCTGCGCAAAAATCGTATCGCCGTGTACTCGGTCTGGTGCAGGAAGGTCCGGCAGCAGATGCTGCGCGTCAGGCAATGGAACGTTTTGAGCAGGAACAGACACGTGCCGATGCGGGATTACTGGCACGCTTTTATTTCGATTATCCGTATGAACCGCCGGGTCGCCGCGACTGGCGACTGGTGAAGCCAGACCGCTGGCTGGAAGTGTATCCGGACGGGCGCTTTGAAGCCTTCCGCGTGATCGAAGTGGCGCAGCTTGGCACTTGCCTCGGTATGCTGACGCAAAAGGAAAACGAAGAATCGTTTGAAGTGTTTATTCCGTTTGATGGCTGCGACAAAATGTGGCTGCGCTTCCGTCGTGCTCAGTCCGACTGGCAATGGCTGGGCGAAATGAAAGAGGTGCAGTGGCGCTGATTCTTCAGTCACCGGCTTTTTAAAAACGGCAGCGCAGATCGCTGCCGTTTTTTTATATCTGAGATCGTTGCATGCCGATGCGACGCTGATGTGTTCCGCCAAAGCTGAACCCGGTTGCCGCGACTACGCCGGAAACCTGATCACAGGATGCTGTCAGCCGTGTTTTTTGCCCGAATCTGGCTCAAATGCGGTGTTCAGCACAGCGATCTGTCTGTCGTCGGCAGAAAATCCGGCTCTCCATAAAATACCAATGCGGGTTTCTGCACAATGGGTGTGTTTGCTGCGCCGTAGTTCGGGTCTGCCTGTGCACGTCGCTCGGATACATCGCCTTGCGTGCGGATTCCTTGCGTTGAGCTTATGCGGGCTTACGCTGAGTCTGCACAATGCTTTAAGGCTTCACGCTGACTGAGCGGCGATAACTGATCGCGGTGCACCAGCACAAAGGCGCGCACTGCTTCCGGTGCTTCCCGCGCATAATCGCGCAAGGCCCAGCCGATGGCTTTGCGAATAAAAAATTCCTGCTCATGGCTGAGTTGCAATGCGTAACCGAACAAGCGCTGCGTATCGGTTGCTTCGCGCCAGCCGAGCTGATGCAGCATCGCAATCCGGCGCACCCAGAAATTCTCGTGGCGGATCGCGGCATCCATCGTCGCCATGACACCCGCATCAGTGCTGCGCAGGCGAAACAGCAAATCCCCCATCACTCCCGCCAGCCCGTCCACGCTATCCCACCAAGAGTGCTGCTGCGCCAGTGCCAGCAGCAGCGCAATATCTTCCGTTTGCAACAGCTTGTGATGCGCCGCCAGCAAATCCACCGCCACATACTGAAACTCACGCTGCGGCAATTCCCAGCACGCCTGCACCAGTGCCAGCAATTCCGTGCGCGGAAATTTTTTCCACCCCAGCGATTTCACCAGCGCCCGCCGCTCCGGTGCAGCCAATCCAATAAACACAAACTGCCCGCGCTGATAATCCGCCATCGCCTGCGCCTTCTGCGGATTGGCATGGCTGAGTAAGGTGTGTTGTAAGGCTTGCAGAGCGGTGTGATGGGGCATGAAGAATCCTTGCTGAATCAGATGGCGTCAGTCTCTGTCCGGTATCTCATGTTCCCAGCGCCGCGTATTGAAGTCGTAGCGTTCAACATGGAGAGCGACGTAGGTGGACATATAAAAAAACGCAGGCTGTGCATCGCTTTCCTTGTTATCTGGTAAGCGGTAGCCAAAGAGAACCAGTGTACCTTTTTTCAGCTCTTCTGGCGTACCTATGCTTTGGAGACTGGGCGGGTAATGGCCGTGTTCGTCAGCGTAGTGCTGAATCCTGTCAGCGATGTCTTGCCCCTGGTTGCGTACATGGTGATGGCGCAGCAGATGGATGCCCGTGATCAGAAACAGAGCGATCAGCCAGATCCGGATTTTTTGCATCAGCAGCTTTCGCTGCGCGGGCTTGCTGATGTAGTAGTAAATACTTTGCAGCAGCCATGGGATACAGATAAAACCAAAGAGAATCAGCATGAAAGCCGCGCCGCGCTGTGACAAAAGGAATGTCATGATGCCAGCCGCCAGCAGGCTTCCGAGTACGGGTTTCAGTTCAGTGGCGCGTGAGCCTTGTTCTGAGAGGTTTTGCATTATATGGCATTCGATCCGCTGATCAGTGATTCGGGGGAGCTTGCTTACTTTCAATAACAGTGGCTGCGTTGGTATGGTATCTCAGTCGTACACATGCTCCCAGCGCCGCGCATTGAAGTCGTAGCGATCAATTTCAATGTTCATATAGGTCGCGACATAGTAAAAATCGGGTTTTGCGTCGGGGCCTTTGTTGTCCGGTAAGCCGTAATGGAACATACCCAGTACAGCTTTCTCCTGCGCCGCAGACGTACCTATGCTTTCCAGATCGGGCGGGTAGTGGCCGTGCTGGTCGGCGAAGCTTTGAATTCTGTCAGCGATGTTTTGCGCATGGGTACGTACATAGTGATGGCGCACCAGATGGATAACTGTGATCAGACTGATGACCAGCAGCCAGATCAGGATTTTCTGTATCAACAGGCGGCGCTGTTCCGGTTCTTTGACATAGTCATAGATCGTAAACAGCAGCCAGGGGATGAAGATCACCGCAACCACGGCTAAACCTTCTCCCATATAGCGCTGTGACAGCAGGAGTGTCGTGATGCCAGCCGCCAGCACGCTGCCGAGTACAGGCTTCAGTTCAGTCGCGCGCTGGCGCAGTTCGGGGATGTTCAGCATGGGTAGGAAGTATTTTGCGGGTAGTGGTGCGACGCATGAAGAGTGTCGTTATTCTTGTTGTTTTGATCATGTAAATCAATCTGTCTGCGACGGGTGGTGTTCGCTCCGGGCTGGTGTTGTTGTTACGGCCTTGTCGTTAGCGAGTAAAAACGCCGGAAAAGACCTGAAAATGCAGTAAATGCGGTGTTCAGCACAGCGATCTGCCTGTCGTCGGCAGAAAGTCTGGCTGTCAGGAAATGGCAGATGCAGAGTTCTGCACAATGATGCAGCTAAAAACAGGCGGATCCGTCGGATGTCGGGCGGCGTAGGTGCTGAGAAATATCGGGAGACGGGCTAAAGATGTGGCAGTACAAAAACAAAAAACGGTGAGCTGCTTTCGCAATTCACCGTTTTCTTGTGCAGACGGGGGTTAGCCGCCGCGGCGCATCATCTCAAAAAACTCTGCATTGTTTTTGGTTGAGCGCATTTTGTCGAGGATGAACTCCATCGCTTCGATCTCGTCCATACCGTACAGCAGTTTGCGCAGTACCCAGATCTTCTGCAGCTGATCCGGTTTGATCAGCAATTCTTCACGACGGGTACTGGATTTATTCAGGTTGATCGACGGATACACGCGCTTCTCGGCCAGACGGCGTTCGAGATGCACTTCCATGTTACCGGTACCTTTGAATTCTTCGTAAATCACGTCATCCATACGGCTGCCGGTTTCGATCAGCGCAGTCGCGATGATGGTCAGCGAGCCGCCTTCTTCGACATTACGTGCAGCACCGAAGAAACGCTTAGGACGTTGCAGCGCATTCGCATCCACACCACCGGTCAGCACTTTGCCGGACGCAGGGATCACGGTGTTGTAAGCACGGGCCAGACGGGTGATGGAGTCGAGCAGAATGACCACGTCTTTTTTCATTTCGACCAGACGTTTGGCTTTTTCCAGCACCATTTCAGCAACCTGTACGTGGCGCATTGGCGGTTCATCGAAAGTCGATGCAACCACTTCGCCGCGTACGGAACGCTGCATTTCGGTGACTTCTTCCGGACGTTCATCGATCAGCAGAACGATCAGAGTCACGTCAGGATGGTTGGTGGTAATTGCGTGTGCAACGTGTTGCAGCATCACGGATTTACCGGATTTTGGCGATGCCACCAGCAAGCCGCGCTGACCGCGGCCAATCGGCGCGATCATGTCGATGATACGGCCGGTGACATTTTCTTCGCCGCGCATTTCACGTTCCAGATGCAGGATCTTGTTCGGATGCAGCGGCGTTAAGTTTTCAAACAGAATACGGTGCTTCGACGCTTCCGGCGATTCCCCGTTGACCTTGTCCACTTTCACCAGCGCGAAATAACGTTCGCCGTCTTTCGGTGTACGCACTTCACCTTCGATAGAATCGCCGGTGTGCAGGTTGAAACGACGGATCTGTGACGGAGAAATATAAATGTCGTCCGTCGATGCCATGTAGCTGGCATCCGGTGAGCGCAGGAAACCGAAACCATCCGGCAGCACTTCCAGCGTGCCGTCACCGAAAATCTGTTCGCCGGCTTTGGCGCGCTTTTTCAGGATCGCAAACATCAGTTCCTGTTTGCGCATCCGGGCGGCATTGTCAATTTCAAGTCCGATGGCCATTTCCAGCAATGCGGAAACATGTAAGGCCTTTAATTCAGATAAATGCATGGTGAATGTGTGTCCCGGAAACGGGGAAATAAGGTGGGGAAAATACGGGGGAATGACTAAAGAAACAGAGTGTTTGTAAGTCTCTAACGGCTAGCTGAGTCAGCGGCTTATTGATTTCATACAGGGGCTGACTGCAACCGGCCTTGCGGGACGCTGAGGAACAGCGCCGGCAAGGCCTGTATCATAACTCAAATATTGGCGTCGATAAAGGAAACCAGCTGACCTTTTGCCAGTGCGCCGACTTTTTGTGCAGCGACTTCGCCGTTTTTGAACAGGATCAGAGTTGGAATGCCGCGAATGCCGAATTTCGCAGGAACTGCCTGATTGTCATCGACGTTCAGTTTGACGATAGACAGACGGCCCTGGTATTCCTTGGCAACGTCGTCCAGAATCGGAGCGATCATTTTGCAAGGGCCGCACCATTCTGCCCAGAAATCGACCAGAACCGGTTTGTCAGAATTCAGTACATCCGCTTCAAAGGAAGCATCGCTAATGTGTTTGATTAAATCGCTCATGAAGTCCTCAGCTTGAGGGGAATAATAAAAGTGTTTTGTGCCACAGACCACCGGTTTGCGCGGCAGGCTTAGCTTGTCTGCACTGGCGGCTGATATGCCGGATCTGGGGACGAACTTTGCAGATTCAATAGATGCCTGAGCGGCAGACTGCAAATGTGATTGCTGTGGCAACAAGCCAGAACAACCGTGCGGCAGATAATAACCTATTTTTTTCAACATGTGCGCCCACCCTCCAAATTTGTCACAGCGATGACAAAAATCTGATCACCGGTACTGAATTCTTGCTGCAATGCACAATGCGGACTATGCTGAATCAGAAGGCGGCTTAAGCATTCGTTAATGCGTTCTTTTGTGCAGATTCTGTCTTTTTAACGCCTTCTGTCACCAAAAAGACAGGCATGGTCGTTAACGCATATTAAAATTTGTTGAATATCGAGATTTATCCTTTATTTCCGGTGTATCTTGCTGATTTCCCCGTATAATTTCTGTTTCAGTTTTGTTGCATAATTTGTCACATCTATGATGATCCCCGATTTCGAACAACTGGTGGAAAAAGTCAGCCGTCTGGCTGAACAAACGCATGCGCTGCGGAAGGAAAATGCCGGCCTGCGTGAAGAGTTCAGTACGGTTACTACCAGTCTGCGTGAGGAAATCGCCTCGCTCAAAACCAGCCACAGTGAAGAGCTGACGCGCCTGACGACCAGCCACAGTGAGGAACTGACACGACTGAAAACCGGTCACAGCGATGAAGTCACTGCGCTGAAAACCGGCCACAGTGCGGCAATTGATGCGCTGAATGCCAGTCATCATGCCGCCGTCGATTCCCTGACGACCAGCCATAACGCTGCAGTTGAATCCCTGACCACAACCCATAACACGGTTGTCGCGGCGCTGACTGCCAGTCGTGACGACATGCACAAACGCCTTCAGCAGGCAGAGCAGCGTGTACTGGCACTGTTAGAACGTTTGCCGCCGGAAGTGCTGAATGACGGAGATGCTGTATGAGTGAGAAAAAAATGATCCAGATCGATGTCATGATCATGGGGCAGATTTACAAACTGGCCTGCAAAGAAGGTGAAGACCGACCGTTACGTGAAGCTGCAGCATATCTGGACGCGAAGATGTGCGCGATCCGTGATACCGCTAAAGTTAAAGGTACAGACCGTATTGCTGTGATGGCTGCACTGGGAATGACCGCAGAATTGTTGTCCACCAAAGCGCCGGATGGTCCGCTCTCCGGTATGTCGATGGGCGATGTCCGCGAAAAAATCGGGCGCATGCACCAGATTCTGGATGAAGCGATTACGCCGCAAAAAACCTTATTCTGAAAAGGTTTTTTACCTGAATTTTTTACGCAGGGTCTAGCAAGTCATGCGGATTTGGGAGTACACTTAAGACTCCCTGCCGTGTTCGCCAGTGCCATATATTCCTTGAACCATTTTTGTGCATAGGCAGCAGGATATTGTTCGATAGGTGTGAGCGTCGCTTGTCCGATGAACCCGAAATTGAACTGACTGCAGCCGAACTGAACCATCAGGTTCAGGATGCCGGCATAGCGACTCTGGCGGGGCCTCATTTTAAACGGCTGTCTTTTGACAGCCGTTTTCTTTTGTCATGTCGAAAATGCAGATCAGGTTCTGCATGCACATGTCGTCAACCGTCGCTAGACTTTCCGGCTACAATCGCCGCATTTCTTATCTTTTTTCCATATTCGTAAGAGGCAGCCTATGGCTTACTGGCTCATGAAGTCCGAACCTGACGAAGTCAGCATTGACGATGCACTGGCACAGGACAGTGTCGCATGGTTTGGTGTGCGGAATTATCAGGCGCGCAATTTTATGCGCGACCAGATGCAGCCCGGTGATGGCGTCTTGTTCTATCACTCCAGCTGCGCCGAACCCGGTATTGCGGGTATCGCAGAAGTTTGCAGTACCGCTTATCCCGATCACACCCAGTTTGATCCGGCCAGTCATTATTACGATGCTAAATCCACGCAGGAAAATCCGCGCTGGATTATGGTTGATGTGAAGGCATTGAGAAAGACACGTTTGATTTCCCTGAACGAATTACGTACGCATCCTGAGCTGGAAGAGATGCTGGTACTGAAAAAAGGCAGTCGTTTATCGATTACGCCGGTCACTCCGCAAGAGTGGCAATTTATTACCGAACAACTGGCCGGAGCAAAACATGTCAGATAAACCGTCAATTGCAGAATGGCATGTGCCTTCGGTGATTAAAGAAATCGGACGTGGAAAGTTTGGTGCTAAACCAATGGACCGCGCTACAGCCGCGAAGTTGTATGAGGCAATGCTGAAACGGGAAGTCAGCGATTTGCAACTCGGTGCGATTCTGCTTGCGATGCGGATCAAGGGTGAAACGCCGGAAGAAATTGCTGGTTTTCTGGATGCCTGCCGGTCACATTGCCTGACCTTGCCATCGACAACGCCGCAGGGGTATGCGCCTGTCTTAATTCCCAGTTATAACGGTGCACGTAAAAAGCCGAATCTGACGCCATTGTTGGCGATGTTGCTGGCCCGTGAAAGTGTTCCGGTGTTTTTGCACGGAGTAGTGCGCGATGCCGGACGTGTCACGAGTGCGGAGATTTTTCAGCAGCTGGGAATCGCAGAATGTACAGATGCCGATCAGGTCAGTGCACGCTGGCTTAGCGGTTTACCGGCATGGATGTCATTGGCAACTTTATCACCAGCGATGTCAGGTTTACTGAATATTCGTGCCGAACTTGGTTTGCGGAACTCTACCCATACGCTGGTGAAACTGCTGCAGCCTTTCAGTATGCCGGTATTGCGTTTGACTTCGTATACTCATCGTGAGTATCTTGCGACCTTATCTGACTTTGCGCAGAATTTTGTCAATAAACAAGAGGGCGCTTTATTCCTGATGCGTGCGACAGAAGGTGAAACTGTCGCTAATACAGCAAGAATGCAGCAGGTGAACGCCTGGTATGAGGGGCAGTTGCATATACTCGGTGAAACACAGGAAATTGCGCTGGAAGGCGCAGAAGTGTTGCCGGATGCGCTGGATGCACCATCGACCGCAAAGTGGATCAGAGAAGTATTATGCGGGGAGCGAGCAGTGCCGGCTAATATTCAGGCTCAGGTTGAATTATGTTGTGAATGGTCGCGCAGGCTGAGTTGCAGTTGAAGCGAAGCCGCAGTGTCTGCTGTTTTCCGACAGACATGATGCGGAAATCTGTTTGCAGCCAGATTATAAAAAAACGCCCGCAATTGCGGGCGTTTTTATTTCTGAAATACTTTATTAATAAATTCAGAAGTTTGCTTTGAACTGAACGCCGTAGCTGCGTGGTTCGTTCAGAATGCCGGTCAGATTGTTGAAGTCAATCGCTGCAACCACTTGCTGACGGTTAGTGATGTTTCGGGCATAGCCAGCAACTTCATATTTACCATCAGCCCACTGGTAACCGACGCGCAGACCACCTTCCAGCATGGATTTCGCATCATATTCCTTCGCAGCATACAGGAACATGTTGTAACGATCTTTGTAAGACCAGTCAGTGATTGCGTACAGTGTGCCGTCACCGATTTGTGTTGTGTACTTCAGCGAGAAGTTACCAACCCATTTTGGCGCGCGTGGCAGCGGATTGCCGTTGATTGCAACAGTGCCGTTAGGGCCTGCAGGATTGGTTACTGTGCAGCCATTGCCGCAAGGAACAACGTAAAGTGCCGGATCTTTGATCTGTGTATCGTTGTAGCTGACGCCAACTGTCGCTTTCCAGTTACGGTTGATTTTCGCTGTCAGATCCAGTTCAAAGCCCTGGCCACTTGCTTTGTCAGCATTCACCAGCTGATTCTGGTTGACGCTGCCGTTACCGGCGGTCAGTTGCAGATCACGTGCTGTGTACTGGAATACAGTGAAATCAACATGCGCTGTGTTTTCCAGAATATCTTTTTTCACGCCGGCTTCGAAAGACAGAGTTTTCTCGGAGCGTGCAACAGAGATGCCATCACCGAACAATACGCGGCCCTGAACACTAGGTGCGCGGTAACCGGTAGCGATACGTGCAAACAAGTTGGTCTGTTTGTCCAGCGCGTAGTTACCATTCAGATCCCAGGTCAGGTTGCTTGCAGAAGGGCTGGTGGAAAACAGCGCAGTGCCGCCGGCGCTTTGTGGCTTACCCGGGGTCCACAAACGTTGTGCATCAAAGTCCTTGCTGTCTTTGGTATAACGCAGGCCGGCACGAACTTTCGTTTGCTCATTGATTGCGTAGTTCACAGAACCAAACGCAGCATAAGATTTCGCTTGCTGATGCTGAACTGCGTAGCCATCCTGCACATTGCCGCCCAGAGAGTTGAAGTCGAAGCTGTCAACCTGCAGGCTTTCATTGAAGTAGTACAGGCCAGCAATCCATTGCAGCGGATCTTTGGTGGTGGACTGAACTCGGATTTCCTGTGTCATCTGACGCAGGTAAGGAACGCCGTCTGCAGTCTCAGCAGGGAAAGGTATGAAGCCCGGACCCATAGGCAGTGCAAACGATGCACCGTAGCCACCGTCTACGTCAGCGCGGCTGTAGAACTTCGCGCGGTCATAGCCGGTAATGGCGTAGATGGACATGTCTTTCAGATCCCATTGCAGGTGCAGATTGCCACCCCAGGATGTCAGCGTTTGCTTGTTGATGCCATCGGTAGGATAGTTGTCATACTGGAAGCCCGGTACCAGATTGTTGGTGCCTTTCTGAATGATGTTGGCGCGGAACAGAGTGGCATTGCCTGCCATGTCACGGCCGTGGACATTCAGTAATGCTGTGAAGTCCTGATTTTTGTATTGCAATTGAACGCGTGCTGCATTGTCGTGGTAGCCCTCTAAGCTGCGTGTGCCAGTCGCTTGCGGGTTGTTAACGCGGTCAGTGCGGCTTTGCGCCTGACCGGAAACGCGCATTGCCCAGTCACTGTTAATCGGGGCATTAACTGCACTTTCCAGATTGAACGCACCGTAGTTACCAAAACCAACGGAAGCATAGCCTTCAAAACGTTTTGTTGGTTTTGCGGAATCAAACTTGATTACGCCGGCAGGGGAGTTACGACCAAACAGCGTGCCTTGAGGGCCGCGCAGAATTTCCACCTGGTCAACGTCAAATACCGGAAAGCCCTTCAGAACAGGATTTTCCTGAACGATATCGTCATAGACCAGACCAACAGGCTGGGATGCATTCAGATCGAAGTCGGTGTTACCCAGACCGCGGATGTAGAACCGCGGAAAAGAGCGGCCGAAGTCAGATTCAATATTCAGGCTTGGTGTACGTGCAGACAGGAAACGGATGTCCTGGCCGGATGCGGTGTAGGTGTCCAGCGCCTCGCCTTTGATCGCGGAAATAGACATTGGCACTTCTTTGATGCTTTCTGCGCGGCGGTTCGCCGTCACAATCACGGTTTCCAGCTTAGTGTCATCTTTTTTTGCTTCTGTTTTTGCATCATCAGCAAACGCCATTTGTACAGGAAAGGCCGTAGCGATTGCAACAGCGATGAGGCTGCGGGTCGTGTGCAGCATCAGTGTTTTGGTCGAAGTAGACATAATCATCCGGGGAAGTGAGTTAAAAATCGGTTTTGGTCTGAAATGGTGCTTGTTTTTCATAAGGAAAAAACGCATTTTCAAATCGATTGCGCAAACGTTTGCGCAAAATTAACGCGCATGTTTCCGTTTTGTGACAAAGGCGTCAAGTTCATCATAGAAAATATATGGTGAACATCACGAAAAATTGAACTTTCGTTGTGCAGAACCCACATTTTTTAATGGGAATTAGGAATAGTTTATTGCGGTGCAATACTTTTTTCTGATTTGTGCGAAAGCCTGATTTCGCTGTGCTGCAGATAAGGATTTCGCTAGAATGCGGGCTTGGTTTTTTGCAGGGGTGGCAGGATGGAACAATTTGACGTTATCGTTATCGGAGCTGGCGCTGCGGGAATGATGTGTGCTGCTACTGCAGCGTCGCGTGGGCGGCGGGTTGCGTTAATCGACCATGCGACGAAGCTTGCGGAGAAGATCCGCATTTCCGGTGGTGGTCGCTGTAATTTCACTAATCTGCATGCCGGACCTGCAAATTATGTGTCAGATAACCCGCATTTTTGTCGCAGTGCGCTAACGCGCTATACGCCGCAGGATTTTTTGTCTTTATTAAAAAAATATCAGGTCGCGTGGCACGAAAAGCACAAAGGCCAATTGTTTTGCGACGAAAGCGCGGAAGAAATTATCCGGGTTTTGAAATCGGAATGCGATAAAGCCGGTGTGCGCTGGAAGATGCCAGTCAGTGTTGATTCGATTGAGCAACAGACATCCGGCTTCATACTAAAAACATCTGCAGGCGAATTTTCTGCAGAAAGTGTCGTGCTGGCGAGTGGCGGCCTTTCTATTCCGAAGATAGGCGCGACTGATTTTGCCTACAGGATTGCACGACAGTTTGAGCTGAAGATTGTAGAGCCGCGTCCCGCGCTGGTGCCGCTGACTTTTGCGCAGTCGGTCTGGGCTCCGTTTGTGCCTCTCGCCGGAATTTCTCTGGAAGTCGATATTTCTACCGGAACGAAAAAGAATAAGATCACCTTCCGGGAAGATTTACTATTTACGCACCGCGGTTTGTCCGGGCCGGCGATTCTGCAGATTTCCAGTTACTGGGAGCCCGGAACCCCGCTAACGATTAATTTGTTGCCTGAAATTGACCTGACACCAGCCTTGCTGGAGCAGAAGTCCGGAAATAAGAAGCAGTTATCGACGGTACTTACTCAATACATGCCGGCCCGCCTGGCTGAGGGATTGCTGGTATCTTGTGCAATTGATGGTGGTGGCCGTATGGCTGACCTGTCCGATAAAGTGTTGCGCCGTATCGGCGATGCTGTCAATCAATGGCAACTGACACCGGATGGAACCGAGGGATATCGCAAAGCGGAGGTAACGCGCGGCGGAATAGATACGCGTGAGTTGTCTCAGCAAACAATGATGGTGCAAAAAGTCGCGGGGTTGTTCGTTGTTGGTGAGGCAATGGATGTGACAGGCTGGCTTGGCGGTTATAATTTCCAGTGGGCATGGGCGTCAGGCTATGTCGCAGGACAGTCAGCGTAAACGGTGGATTCGCAACAAAATATCCGCGCAGGGGCTTGACTGCATAAGAATTAATCAAAAAATTCTTCCAAAAAGACTGAAATCCTGTTACTATCTCGGTCTTCCTACAATTTTTTCCATGGTTTGAACTTAAATGACCACAATTCGCCTTAAAGAAAACGAGCCGTTCGAAGTCGCCATGCGCCGCTTCAAGCGCACTATCGAAAAGACCGGTCTGTTGACCGAATTGCGCGCTCGCGAGTTCTACGAAAAGCCAACAGCAGAACGCAAACGCAAACTGGCTGCGGCTGTTAAGCGTCACTACAAACGCATTCGTAGTCAACAGTTGCCTAAGAAAATGTACTGATTCATTGCCTCGTCTGGCAACGCCAGATTGAAAGCAATGAAACCAGCATTAGGTTTGCATGCCCGCTTCGGTGTACCGCAGCGGGCGTTGTCATTTTTTATTTCGTCATTCAGGAAATTTCATGAGCTTAAAAGAACAAATCACCAATGATATGAAAGCGGCAATGCGCGCAAAAGAAGCGAGCAAGCTGGCGACTATTCGTCTTCTGCAGGCAGCACTGAAGCAGAAAGAGGTGGATGAGCGTGTGGAGCTGGATGACGGCATGATCCTCGCTATCATTGAAAAAATGATCAAGCAGCGCAAGGACTCAATTCAGCAATTCGAGGCTGGCGGTCGTCCTGAGCTGGCTGAAATTGAAAAGTCCGAGATTGATGTGCTGGTCGCGTATATGCCTGCAGCCTTGTCCGATGAAGAAGTGCAGGTTGCAGTTACTGCTGCGGTCGCAGAAATTGGTGCCGCAGGTCCGCAGGATATGCGTAAAGTCATCGAATTGCTGAAAACCCGTCTGGCTGGTCGTGCAGACATGGGTAAAGTTTCCGGCCTCGTCAAAGCTGCGCTGAGCAAGTAATTCGCCCGCTTTCTGCGCCGGAGAAGGCATTGATACCGCAAAGTTTTATTCAGGATTTGCTGGCCCGTGTCGACATCGTAGATGTCGTTGGTAAGCATGTTCAGCTGAAAAAAGGCGGCGCAAACTATATGGGTTTGTGTCCGTTTCACAATGAAAAATCGCCGAGTTTTACCGTCAGTCCAACCAAACAGTTTTATCACTGCTTCGGTTGTGGTGCACATGGTACGGCGATCGGATTTGTGATGGAGTTTTCGGGAGTAAGCTTTCCTGATGCAGTACGTGATCTGGCGCAGGGACTGGGTATGGTTGTGCCGGAGGAAAATCGCATTATTCCGGAGCGTCGTGCTGAAGCACAGGCAAAAAGCATGGCACTCAGCGATGTGCTCGGTAAAGCATGCGATTTCTACCGTCAGCAGCTGAAAACGGCGCCACAGGCGATTGCTTACTTGAAAAAGCGTGGTCTGACCGGAGAAATTGCTGCCCGCTTCGGGATGGGATATGCACCGGATGCGTGGGATAGTCTGCGCCAGGTTTTCCCTGATTACAGTGCTGGCGCACTTGATGAGGCTGGGCTGGTAATCGACAAGTCTGCCGAAAACGGTGGTCAGCGCAAGCGTTACGACCGTTTTCGTGACCGTATCATGTTCCCGATTCGCAATACCAAGGGCCAGGTCATTGGTTTTGGCGGACGTATTATGGAGCAGGGCGAGCCAAAATATCTGAATTCGCCGGAAACGCCGGTCTTTCAGAAAGGGCTTGAGCTGTACGGACTGTTTGAGGCGCGGCAGGCGATTCGTGAGGCCGGATATGCGCTGGTTACCGAAGGATATATGGATGTCGTCGCGCTTGCGCAAATGGGTTTTCCGCAGGCTGTAGCAACGCTGGGAACCGCTTGTACGCCTACTCATGTGCAAAAGTTGCTGCGTCAGACGGACCGGATTATTTTCAGTTTCGATGGTGACTCCGCGGGGCGCCGCGCAGCTCGTCGCGCACTGGATGCCTGCCTGCCTTTGCTTGACGATAGCAAGCTGGTGCAGTTTTTGTTTTTACCAGCCGAACATGATCCGGATTCTTATATCCGGGAGTTTGGTGCGGATGCATTCGAGCAGGAAATCCGTGATGCGACGCCGTTATCGCAGTTTTTTATTCGTGAGGTCACTGCCGGGCTGAGTTTACAGTCTGCGGAGGGTAGGGCGCATGCGCTGGCTGAGGCAAAACCTTTGCTACAAGCCATGCAGCCGACGGCTTTGCGTTTGCAAATTGTGCGCCAACTGGCGCAGCTGACACAAACACCGGCTGGTGATATCGAAGCCTTATTTTCGCTGACACAACCGGTAGTGCGGCGCCAGGCGGCCGCACCGGCAAGAGTGCGACGAAGCGCTCCGGCCGGGCTGGAGTTGCAGATTATGCGTCTCGTGATGGCCTTTCCACCGCTGGCTGCTTTGCTGGATCAGGTGGCGATGGCGGATGCCGCGAAGCTTGCGCCAGACGGCGCCGAGATGTTGCAGGGTCTCGTTCAGGTGGCGCTATCTCTGGGTGAACACGGACAATTTGCAGCCCTCGCAGAAGTATTGCGTGGAACCGGAAATGATTTTGATGGTCTGATTACTGAAATCGCGGGGCAGGGAGATATCGATCCTGAGCTGGCGCAGCTTGAGCTGAACGGTGCCATTCGTCAGATGCGCATGCAGGCACTGCGCGCGGAGGCGGATCATCTGGTGGCGCGCGGCCTGGCTGATGAGGTTTCCCGGCAGCGATGGCGGGAAATTATGGGTTTGCTGGAACAGTTGAAAAAACAGCCTGTTGCCTGAGGTCGCCGTTGCGATAAATCATCATCTGCGGCACAGGGGGCTTGATTTCCGCTCTCAGGCTTGATAAAAACGCATGTTTGAATTGGTACGTCTTTGGGAAATCTGCCTATTTTTTTATCAGATTTCTTCGCTGGCGGCTACCCGCAGACTGGAGAAAGCGGAGTCTGCGTGCTATAATTTAAAGCTTTCAATTCAAGGTCTTAGGTTGTTTTGTTCTGTGTAATTTGCTGAATTTTTAGGCAGAACGTGTTGTTTAGGTGAGCCTTTGTGCTCCTCCGAGTAACCCAAACACTGGCGCTGAGACTCGGGAAGTCTGAAACAAAAGAATGGCGAAGCAGGGCGGTAAGCAATCTGTCTGTCGTTATGAAATTTGTATGGCGTAGCGCAGACGACTTCCTCAGTACCGGATGGTTTGATTCAATGGCTAACGCAATGAAGAAACCCGCGAAAACCCTGACGCCGGCAACGGAATCCACATCAGCGGCAAAGGCAACCCACAAAGAAACCGGCAGCGGAACTGCGCCTAAAAGTTCGAAAAAGCCAGCAAAAGCCGAAGACAGTATCATCGAAGCATCTAAGGCGGTGAAAGCCAGCGCCAAGCAAAAAGCCCCTGCAGAGCCTGATCATTCAACCGAGCAGAAAGCGCTTGCGAAAGACACTAAAGCGCCTAAAGTAAGTAAAGCGGCTGCCGCAGCAAAGGCAGTACCAGAATCCGAGAAGTCCAGCAGTCAGAGCCCGGTCGCGGAAAACAACGATCCGGTCACAGCAAAGAAAGCACCCGTGAAAGAATCCAGCAGCAAATCCCCATCCAAAGCAAAGAAAGCCGCTCCGCAGGCAGCAGAGCAGGTTGTCGCTGAAGCGCCGAAAAAACGCAGCAAAAAAGCTGAGGCTGCAGAGGTAGCGCCCGTCACTGACGCGCAGCCAGCGGAATCCGTCGTAGCTGAAGCCAAGCCGGCCCGTGCGCCGAAAAAAGCGGCTGCTGCGAAAGCTGCTGTGCCTTCGGTTGAAGTGCAGGAAATTCGTCAGGGTAATGCTCCGGCGGTCAGCCAGACCACAGATGCTGCAGTGCTGGCAACTATTGATACTTCCGGATATGTGCTGCCTGGTGTGAAAGTGCCGGGACGTCGCGGACGTAAGCCAAAAGATTTTCAGCCTGAAAATGATGAAATTGCAGCATTGAACGCCGTGGAGCGTGCAGAGCTGAAAGCGATCGATAAAGCGAAAGCCAAAGACCGTAAAGCGAAAGAAAAAGCTTTGCTGAAAGATGCCTTTTCCTCTGATCCGGAAGCGACTGAAGAGGAACTTGAGCGTCGCCGTCAGAAGCTGAAGGCACTGATCAAGCTCGGTAAAGACCGTGGATATCTGACATTCGCAGAGATCAACGATCATTTGCCGGAAAATGTGGTTGATCCGGAAGCGATTGAAGGCATTATCGGCACCTTCAATGATATGGGTGTGGCTGTCTACGAACAGGCGCCGGATGCAGAAACTCTGCTGCTGTCTGATAACGTTGTAACAGTGGCTTCGGATGATGATGAGGTTGAAGCCGCCGCTGAAGCTGCGCTGTCGACGGTTGATTCCGATTTCGGTCGTACGACCGATCCGGTACGTATGTATATGCGTGAAATGGGTTCGGTAGAACTGCTGACCCGTGAAGGCGAAATCGTCATCGCCAAGAAAATTGAAGAAGGCCTGAAAGACATGATTCAGGCAATCTCTGCCTGCCCGACCACAATCGCTGAGATTCTGGAAATGGCCGACAAGATTGCTGCGGACGAAATCAAAATTGATGAAATCGTTGATGGTCTGGTCGATCCGAACGCAACCGACGATGAGCCGGTGGTAGCTGCTGCTACGCCAGCTGCTGCTGATGATGAGTCGGATGAGGATGAGGAAGAAGAAGAGGATGAAGACGAGGGAGAGGAGTCCGGTGGTGCTGCAGGTGCGACCGGGATGAGTGCGGAGCAAATGGAGCAGATGAAGCGTGATTCTCTGGCGAAGTTTGATGTGATCTCTTCCAATTTCGACAAAATGCGCAAAGCCTTTGAAAAAGAAGGCTATAACTCCAAAACCTATGTGAAAGCACAGGAAACTATTTCAAACGAACTGCTGGGCATCCGTTTTACAGCCAAAGTCGTTGAAAAGCTGTGTGATACGCTGCGTGGACAGGTTGACGAAGTGCGTCACATTGAGAAGCAGATTCTTGACGTGGCAGTGAACCGCTGCAATATGCCGCGCTCGCACTTTATTAAAGTTTTCCCGGGTAATGAAACCAATCTGCACTGGGTTGAAGGTGAAGTGAACGGCGGTCACGCTTACAGCGCGACTCTGGGCCGTAACGTACCGGCAATTCAGCAATTGCAACAAAAACTGATCGACCTGCAGGCGCGTGTTGTTCTGCCGCTGGCTGATTTGCGCAATATTAATAAACGCATGTCCGCCGGTGAAATGAAAGCCCGCAAAGCGAAGCGCGAAATGACCGAGGCCAACCTGCGTCTGGTGATTTCGATTGCGAAAAAATATACCAACCGTGGTTTGCAATTCCTGGATCTGATTCAGGAAGGAAATATTGGTCTGATGAAGGCGGTGGATAAATTCGAATACCGTCGCGGCTATAAATTCTCCACGTATGCAACATGGTGGATTCGTCAGGCGATTACCCGTTCTATCGCGGATCAGGCACGTACGATCCGTATTCCGGTGCATATGATTGAAACCATCAATAAGATGAACCGGATTTCCCGTCAGATTCTGCAGGAAACCGGTGTGGAACCGGATCCGGCAACACTGGCGATCAAGATGGAAATGCCGGAAGATAAAATCCGCAAGATCATGAAGATCGCGAAGGAACCGATTTCGATGGAAACACCGATCGGTGACGATGATGATTCGCATCTGGGTGATTTCATCGAAGATAATCACACACTGGCACCTTCCGACGCAGCGCTGCATGCATCGATGCGTAATGTAGTGAAAGACGTTCTGGATTCTCTGACACCGCGTGAGGCGAAGGTATTGCGTATGCGTTTCGGTGTTGAGATGTCGACAGATCACACGCTGGAAGAAGTAGGCAAGCAATTTGACGTGACGCGTGAGCGTATTCGTCAGATTGAAGCCAAGGCATTGCGCAAACTGCGTCATCCATCCCGCTCCGATAAGCTGAAGAGCTTCCTCGAAGGTAATTAATCGTTTATAATGGGTGCCGTTTTTCGGTGCCCGTTTTTGCTTGCGCTGCATGCGTTTGTGTCAGCCGGGCGGTTGTTAAAAACAGCCAATCTTTGGAAAACCGGGCCTATAGCTCAGTTGGTTAGAGCAGCGGACTCATAATCCGTTGGTCGCAGGTTCAAGTCCTGCTGGGCCCACCAGTTACCGTTTTGAGTACAAGAGGGACTGTTTCAGTCCTTTTCTGTCTCTGATCTGCGGTGATATTCACAGAACATACCAGTCAATACGGTTGTGATTGCTGCATGGTGCTACAATGCAGGTTTCGCACACGATTTTCTATTTGCTTTCATTCCGGTAGTAACAGCACATGCACTGCGAGTCATTGCATCAGCAATGCCGCAGGCCGGATGAGGTTTCAATAATGATGACAGACCAACAGTCTTCCCCACTTTCTGCCCCTGCTGATATGGCAGCGGCCCGCCAGCGTTTTGACGATTTCGGTTTATCCCCTGAAATTCTGCGTGCATTGCGCGATCAGGGTTATGAGTATCCGACACCGATTCAGGCGCAGGCCATTCCTGTGGTATTGCAGGGCAGGGACGTGATGGGCGCTGCCCAGACCGGTACCGGGAAGACCGCAGGTTTTTCTTTGCCGATTATTCAGCGTCTGATGGCGCATGCGAATACCAGTGCATCTCCGGCACGCCATCCTGTCCGTGCGCTGATTCTGACACCAACCCGTGAACTGGCCGATCAGGTCGCGGAAAACGTGAAAGCGTATTCGCGTCACACCGGCTTGCGTGCGACCGTGGTATTCGGTGGCGTGGATATGGCGCCGCAGGTTGCGGCCTTGCGTTCCGGCGTGGAAATTGTGATTGCGACGCCGGGTCGATTGCTTGATCACGTGGCGCAAAAGTCAATCAATCTGAGTCAGACGCAGATTCTGGTGATGGATGAAGCAGACCGTATGCTGGACATGGGTTTCCTGCCGGATCTGCAGCGCATCATCAATCTGTTGCCGCGTCAGCGTCAGAATCTGATGTTCTCGGCGACCTTCTCGCCTGAAATCAAAAAGCTGGCAGCCAGCTTCCTCAGTAATCCGCAAACGATTGAGGTTGCGCGCAGCAATGCGACTTCCGACAACGTGACGCAGATTCTGTATGAAGTGAAGGAAGATGAGAAACGCGATGCAATCGCCTTCATTCTGCGCGAGCGTGGCCTGAAGCAAGTGATTGTGTTCACGAATACCAAAATCGGGGCATCCCGCTTGTCGGTGCATCTGGTGAAGCAGGGCGTGAAAGCGGCGGCGATTCACGGCGACAAATCCCAGTCTGAACGGATGACAGCGCTGGAAGATTTCAAGCGTGGTGCGGTCGAAGTGCTGGTCGCAACCGACGTTGCTGCGCGTGGTCTGGATATTTCCGAGATGCCGTGTGTGATCAATTATGATCTGCCGTTTAATGCTGAAGATTATGTACACCGTATCGGTCGTACCGGCCGTGCCGGTGCTAAGGGAGATGCAATTTCCCTGTGTACTCCGCAAGATGATAAAGCGCTGGCGGATATTGAAAAGCTGACCGGTCGTAAAATCGTACGTTTGCAACTGGCTGGCTTTGTCCCTGCCAGCGCAGTTCCTTACCGCGAACGCGAGCGTGAAAACCGCTATGAACAGCGTAGCGAACGCAGTGAACACCCGCGCAGCCGTGGTAGTTATGGCGGCAGCCGTGAAAAAGTCGACCCGTGGTTCCTGCGTCCTTACACCCCGAATACGGCACCTGCCGGTGCGCGGACAGAAAAACAGGCGTCAGCGAATGCTTCTTCGGCACCAAAACCGCAAAAGCGCGCAGCTTTGCTGGGCGGCTTACGAAAGATGCCGACAGCGGGCTAATCTGCTTGCATCAGACAATAAAAAACGGAGCGCGAATGCTCCGTTTTTTATTTTGCGCATCAAACCTTTACCAAATCTGCCCCAAACCTGCATCAGGCTTGCACCGGTGTGTCAGCAGGTTGGTGCACTATGGTAATCAGAGCAGATTCAGCGTGACATCGACATTGCCGCGTGTTGCGTTCGAATACGGGCAGACTTCGTGTGCTTTATGAATCAGCGCTTCCGCATCTGCACGCTCCATGCCCGCCAGGCTGATGTTGAGTGTGACCGTAATACCAAAGCCACCTTTGCCGTTCGGGCCGATGCCAACCAGGCCATTGACTGAAACATCTGCTGGCAGCGCTTTTTTCGCGGCAGCAGCCACAAATTTCATCGCGCCGATAAAGCAGGCGGAGTAGCCAGCGGCAAATAATTGCTCAGGATTGGTACCGGCACCACCGGCGCCACCCAGTTCTTTTGGTGTGGTCAGTTTTACGTCCAGTTGTGCATCGCTGGAAACGGCGCGGCCATCGCGGCCACCGGTTGCTGTTGCATTCGCTGTGTACAGTACTTGCATGATGTTCTCCGATAGTGAGGGGGATTGGTTTCGCAGCGATGTGTGCTGCGATGGAGATAAGTATCGTACACAATTAGATTGTGCGCAATATAAATTGTGATTGTCTTTTTCAATCATGCTGATAGGCAGGCTGTATGTATGGCGGTGATTCAGCTGTAGTTTTTGTCGCAAAAATAGGGGTAACGAACCGTAAATGCGGGAAAACGCAGGGATGACGGGAAAGAGGTCCTTGCCGCACGGACGGACGACGTCCGCTTTTCATTTTGCTTTACGGTGGAGTGTCGGGGGAAGTGGACAGTAATAGTGCGGTACGTGCAACAGCAACGCTGAACGCCTGAAAAATGCCCTGAATCCCTCAAAAAACAGCCCAAAAACAGCCCAAAAATAGCTCAAATGCGGATTCTTGCATAGCGATCCGGCGGTCGTCGGCAGAAAGTCCGGCTCTCCGGAAATGACAGATGCGGACTTCTGCACATTGCAAGCGCTGATGCAGCGCGGTCCGGTGTCTGTCAGGTGTTGTTTGGGCGCTGAACAGGCGCTTAACAGGTGCTTAACAGCCGATTACCAGACATCTATCCGGTATTTACGCGGCGCTGAGCTGATCGCGCAGCTGGTTCAGTGCGACGCGCAGATTCTCCAGTTGTTCCGGCTGCAAACCGCTGGCGCAGAAGATTTGTAAGGGTATTTCAGCGGCACGCTCATGCAAGGCACGTCCGTCATCGCTGAGCCGGATCCGCACCGAGCGTTCATCTTTGCTGTCACGCTGCCGGTGTACCAAGCCCGCCGCTTCCATGCGTTTCAGCAGCGGCGTCAGCGTGCCGGAGTCCAGATGCAGTAATTCGCCGATCTCTTTGACGGCGCGGTCATCCTGTTCCCACAGTACCAGCATCACCAGATATTGCGGATAGGTCAGACCGAGCTGATCAAGCAAGGGCTTATAGGTCTTGGTCATTGCCAGCGAGGCAGAATACAGCGCAAAGCACAGTTGGCGATCCAGCTGCAGCAGCAGGCTGGCGTTAACGGGCGGGCAAATGGTCATGGTAAGGTCCTGCGCCAGTGTAAAACCGGCTTTGTGGTCGGGGTTGCGCCTGCTTCAGCAGGTATAATGCTGGCCGTGACCAATCTGAAATTATATGGGGCAAATCGTGACATTTATTCAACAACTGCAAGCCGCATGGCAATCTAATCAGTCTTTGTTATGCGTCGGCCTTGATCCGGATATTCAGCGTTTCCCGGCAGAATTGCAAGGGCAGCCTGACGCGATTTATCAATTCTGTAAAGCGATGGTGGATGCAACCGCCGCTGTTGCCTGTTCTTTCAAGCCGCAGATCGCGTATTTTGCCGCATTGCGCGCCGAAGACCAACTGGAAGCCATCTGCCGCTACATCAAACAACAGTATCCGCATATTCCGGTGATTCTGGATGCCAAGCGCGGCGATATCGGTGCGACGGCAGAGCAATATGCACGTGAAGCCTATGAGCGTTACGGCGCGGATGCCGTCACCGTCAATCCTTACATGGGCTTTGATTCCGTGCAGCCGTATATGGAATGGAAAGACAAGGGCGTCATCATCCTGTGCCGCACGTCGAATGCGGGCGGTTCGGATCTGCAGTTTCTGGATGTCGGCGGTAAACCGCTGTACCAGCATGTGGCGCAACTGGTGGCAGAGAAATGGAATGCGAACGGGCAGGCAGCGCTGGTGGTCGGTGCGACCTTCCCGAATGAAATTGCAGCTGTGCGTGACATTACCGGCGACATGCCTTTGCTGATTCCCGGCATTGGTGCGCAGGGCGGCGATATTGAAGCGACTGTCCGTGCCGGTCGTACTGCGAATGGCACCGGTATGATGATTAATTCATCCCGCGCGATTCTGTACGCGCGCGCAGAAGCCGGTGAAAGCTACACCGATGCAGCGCGCCGCGTGGCTACACAAACCCGCGACGCGATCAATCAGTTTCGCTGATCAGCGATGATCATCAGCGGCTGGCGGCGCATCTGCCAGTCGCGGTGATTTCCCTTTTTGCTGATGCACGTTATAAAACACCAGCCCCATCAGCAGCTTCACGCCCAGAAAAATCAGAAACAGGCTGACTGCCAGCGGAATCACACTGATCATCAGTGCAATCACCAGACAGGCCAGCAGCAGACGCGGCAGCGGCAGTTCATCCAGTGCACGGAAGGCGCGGCGCGCCAGATACAGAAATTCTTCGATGGTCTGACGGAAAATTACTTCAATACGATCAGGATGTGCCATGTTGTTTCTCCCTGTTGATGTTGGCTGACAGAGTGCATACTGCGCTTTTCCGGGCAAGCCGGAAATCGCATTGCGATGAAACGCCGCTTTCGCGGTATCAGTGGCGATAGCGCCGGATCAGCTGATGCGATCCAGTCCCGCTGCCCGCAGCTTATCCAGACCGGAACGACTGACCGGCACGGTTTTTCCACCCTGTACCACCGCCTGATGGCTGTCCTTACTGAGTTTTTGCAAACTTTCCAGTGCTTGCAGATTCAGCATGTAAGAACGGTGGACACGAATAAATTGCGTCGAGGGTAACTGCTGTTCCAGTTCACTCAGGGTTTGCGTTTTCATCCAGCTGCGGGCAGCGGTGTGCAGCACCACATAATCATCCTGCGCTTCGGCATACAGCAGTTCTTCGAACGGAATGGCGATGGTCTGACCGCGTTCCCGTAACAGTATCCGTTGCACCTGTTGCTGATGCTGACTGACCAGTTGTTTCAGTGGCGGATTGTCCTGCGCTGCTGCTTGCTGGCGCGCTTTGTTCAGCGCGGTTTCAAAGCGCTCACGCGAAAACGGCTTCAGCAGGTAATCGACTGCATGTAAATCGAAGGCTTTTAATGCATGCTGATCATAGGCGGTGGTGAAAATCACACCATGCTGGCGGCCTGTCACTTCCAGTACCTCCAGCCCGGTCAGTTCCGGCATTTGAATGTCCAGAAATACCAGATCCGGATTGTGATTGCGGATCACATCGGCTGCTTCTTGTCCGGTTTCACATTCCCATGCCACACAAAATTCCGGAAACGGACGCAGAAATTCTTTGAGCAGTTCACGTGCCAGATATTCATCGTCGGCAATACATATCTGCCATTGTGTTTTCATGATGCAGCAAACTCCAGAGGAAGCGTGACTGAAATAGAGAACATGCCGTCAGCCAGTGCGTGGCTGACGCGGGCGCGGCCAGCGTACATGGCTTGACAGCGTTCTGATAAATTGCGCAAACCGATACCGGAACGGCTGCGTTCATCGGTGGCAATGCTGTCGGCTACCGGATTGTGTAACTGTATATGCAGCCAGCCCTGATCCGCATGGATTTGCAAACGGATGCAACCACCTTTACGTAAATGCTGAATGCCATGCTTGATCGCGTTTTCCAGTAAGGGCTGTATCAGCATAGACGGTATCAGCGCGAGATTCAGACCTTCTGCGACTTCCGGCTGATATTGCAGTTTTGGGCCGAAGCGTATGCCTTCCACAGTCAGAAAGTGCTGGCACAGCTGCAGTTCATCCTGTAAGCGGATTTTGTCTTCCTGACCCGCGCGCAGCGTCAGCCGGAAAAAATCGGCCAGTGCAATCGTCATATCGCGTGCGCGTTCCGGTGCAATGGCGGTCAGCGCGCTGATGGAATGTAAACTGTTAAATAAGAAATGCGGATCAATTTGGGAGCGCAACACTTGCAGTTCTGCATCGCGCGCTGCCAGTTGTGCCGCCGTTGCTGTCTGTTCGCTGATGCGTACTTGTTCAAAACTCAGAAATACATCATAAGCGAGCAAGTTCAGTAAAAACAAAATCGCAGCACTGCCACCGAGCAGCCATGACTGATGCTCCTGCCATTGCCACTGAAACTCGGTTCCTGCCAGCAAAACCAGTGCCTGATGCCATGCACTGATTAATGCCATCACCAGCAGTGCAGATACAGCGGAAGACAAGCCAAATGCCATCAGGGTTTGTCCCAGACTGCGCCGGTTAGACGGCATGGCTTTACACAGATAATAAGCAGAGCTGCAGATAATGCCGGTAATCAGCATGACCGGAATCACCAGAACCGCTGCGGCCCAGACAGAAAATTGCAGGCTGGTGTGTGCCAGCCTGATCCACGGCAGGCTGAGCAACAGCCAGCCTGCCAGATACCATGCGACCCGTTGCGGATTGTTGAGCAGCGGATGCATCTCAGTTTTTGATTTCCACGCCACCCATGATGGCGTATCCCTGAATCACCAGACGTTTTCCAGGCATTGCCGGTGGCACGGTTTTATCGTCGATACCGCCGAGCAGCGGAACACCTTGTGACATCACTGTCCAGTCCTGAGGAACTCTGATGCTGATGCCACCCCACATGGTAAATACATTCAGCGTGGCATCCTGCTGCAATTGCGCACCGCGCAGATCCAGTTCGATGCCGCCCATAACCGCCGTCAGTTCACCACCGCGAAAATTCACAGCAGAGTTTTGTACATTCGCACCGCTCATGACCGCAGATACATTGCATACCTCGGATTGACCCGCACCTTCACCGACACCGCCCCACTGGGTTTCACTGATCAGCTTATCTTTGAAAATGACCGCGAGGCCGCCGAGAATCAGTAACATCGGCCAGATATGGCGCATATCAAAGCTGATGATGCCCATATATTTCAGCGTCAGGATTGCGCCCCAGGCGACAAATCCGCCGCCGATTAATTGTCCGGAAATGGTATTGCTGCGCGACATTTTTAAAATACCGACCAGAATGAACAGGGTTGGCCAGAAGTGCAGGAAATTCAGATGACTGAAAATATTCAGATTATCCAGTAAAGCCAGAACACCGAAAATTAACAGGGCAGCGCCAAAGACGACGCGGTTTTGTTGTTTGCGAGCAGACATGACAGGGCTCCGTGAATTATTTTTTGTCAGAAGAAAACATACCGCCGATCAGATACTGTGCACCAGCACCGATCAGCAACAGTGGCCAGCTGTTAGAGAAATTCCAGCCCCAAAGATGTTCTGCGGAAGCATATAACCAGCCAGCAATGATCAGCGTGCAGACAGAGCGGCCAACATGGGATGCATTCTGCGCGCTGACCAGTTCGATCAGGCCGGATAGTGCTATCGCGCCGGAAGCCCAGTGCCACCAGCGTAATTGTGTGATGACGATCCAGTCGTTGGTCATAAAAAAGGCACCGGCAGCAATCAGCGCCAGACCAAATACGAGATTTTTACGACGCTGAGCGACCGGATTCTGACATTCGTCACGCATGATATTCTCCTTCATGTGTTTGATTTGATGAAGGCAGAATAAACCGCTGGCGTAAAGATGTCGCGCATCAGTCGGTGAATGACGCGGTTTGTCGGCCAGTGCCGCCGGTGCCGGCGAATGACGCACTGAAGCGCCGAACGGAAGCAGAAGCAGAAGCTGACGCAGACGCGTGTTGCGTCAGCTGAGTAACTGATTGAAGTCGTCGGCCTGACGCACGATCCGTTTGGATTCAGAGCCGAATACATTGTGCGTTTCTTCGACAATGAATTCGTTCGAGCCACGGGTGCAATACAGCAGGCCACGGAAGTTGGTACCCAGATAGGCAAACGGCGCCAGCTTGGTTTTTACCGGCGTATCGTTACTTAATAGCGCACGCAGTTTGCGCTCCACATCGTACAAACTCTTTTCACGAATCTGTACCACGCCGCCGCGCGGATTCGGGAAACTGGTTTCAAAAGCCGGATTATTCCCCATCGGGTCACGGAAGGTAATTTTGACTCCGAGTTTTAAAAACTTGGAGATCGCAGTAAAGTCATTTTCGTCGTACATAATTGCTCCGCTACCGGTCTGTCAGTCACGACCGGATTCGCTGTGAGATTGCCAGATTCCTGTCAGGCTGGCAATTCGCCAGCGCAATTGCCATTGGCTTTCAGGCCGGAAGGCGTGATTTTGTCAGCAGGAAGCGACAGCAATGCCTTTGCCTGTTGCAAGACATTACGTTTCCAGTCCGGATAGTTTTGCGGAACCGCGCTGTCCGGTATCAGAACACTGCGCAAATCATCGGTAATCCGGCTCAGATCTTCGTCTTTACTGGCTGCTGCGGGCAGTGTTCGCAGGCGCTGCAGGCTGTCATGGATATTCAGCGCCGGAATACGCTGGTTCAGCTCGTTCGCATGTTGTTGGCGTATTTCCGTTGATACCGGTGCCTGACAGGCGAACACCAGCAGGTTATAGCTATCCGGCGAACGCGCCCATTGCACGCTGGCAAACTGTTGTCGCAGATCTGCCAGCATGATGCTGAGTTGCGACGGCTTTCCCCAGACATTGGCGACCAGCATGCCCTGAGTGCTGAGCGCAGCGGCACAACTGGCATAAAAGGCCGGTGTGTTCAGCGCCGGTACCAGACCGTTGCGGTCGTACACATCAATCAGCAATAAATCTGTGCGGCGACCGGCTTCAACCTGAGCAGGTAACCATACCGTGGCATCTGCATGATGCAAGGCGACAGGATTGTCCTCCGGTGCAGGTTGCAGTTGTTTGTACAAACGCAGTACGGTCTCATCAATTTCCACTGCATCGGTCCGGCAATCCGGTGACGCATATTGCAAAAAACGGCTCAGTGAACCGCCGCCCTGTCCCAGTATCCATGCAGATGCGGGGCGTGGTTGCTGTACCAGTGCACTCATCATCAGCCTTGCATAAGCGCACACCAGATACCACGGATACTCTGTCAGCATCGCGCTTTGCATGACGCCGGGTTGCAGATACAGGCAACGCAGCGTGTCATCATCGGCCAGAAAAGCGTTCTGACCGGCAGCGTCATATAAAGCCTGCAACTGTTGCAGATGCCGGGTTTCCGCGGCATCGGGTTTGCGCAGATAGAGGGTGGATAAGCTTGGACGGCGTGCCATGGTGTCTGAAAAGAAACAGGATGTCCGATTATCGCTGATTACTGTGATGGGCCTGTATTTTTTGAATGCTTATCTGATCGCGCAGTGCAGTGACGTAAAAAACGCCGGTCAGAGACCGGCGTTTGTGTCGTACTTGTGAAAGCTGTTTGCGCAGAAATCAGCTCTTCGATTTGCTGACCGTTTTTTTGACAAGCGCCGGTGCGATGGCTTTTTTAACGGCCACCGGTTTTTTGTCACCGTTTTTAGCGGCTTCGGCTTTCAGATGGCTGGTGTCCGGTGTCGGGAAGCCGGTTTTCACGCTTGCGGTGACCGGTGTTGTTACTGCTGGTGCAGGTTTTGCGACGACCTTTTTTACAGGTTTGGCAGCGACAGTTTTCACAACAGGTGCTTTGGCTGCCGGTGCCGGAGTGACTTTTGCAGGCGCGGCACTGACTACGGCGACTGGTGTATCTTCTGCCTTTTCGGTTGCAGCCTTAGCTGTTTCAGTACTGACTTCCTTACGGACTTCAGCGACCGGCGCTGCGGGAATGTCTGCGGCCTGGATTACTGCCGGTTCCGGCTGCAGTACCAGTTCTTTTTGTACCGGACTGGCGATTACTTCTGCGACTGCCTGCACACTCACCGGGCCGGGAATACTGACACTGACAGCGACCGGTTGCACGACTGGAGCAGCATTTTCCTGAAAACGGGTCATGCTTTGCAGTTGCAGTTTGACCAGCGGGTGCTGCTCGCCGGTGAATTGTTGCCAGAAGTCGCGGGCTGCGGATTGTACGCTGTCCCAGTTATGCTGTTCAGACTGGAAGAAACGGAAGAAATCGCTGATTTGTTGCTGCTGATTGCTGACGGCGTCGTGCAGACTGTGAGAGCCCAGCCAGAACTGGCCAAGCTGACTGAATTCCTGCAGCATACGCAGGCTGGTTTCCCATTGCCACTGCAGCATGCCTTGATATTGCTGCAAACCTTGTTCAGAAAGCTGACGCAACATCGTTGCGGGTTGTTCAAATACCTGAGACTGAGTAAAACCGGAAGTTGCCATGAAGTTCTCCTTCATTCGGAAGACTGCGCTATTGTCGGAAAAACGCTGAAACAGAAAACCTGAAAATCGTGCGGATGATGCGATGCAACAAACTGATTTTACTCTGTGTCTCCCTGATTCCGCAGGACTATTTTGCTGAGCGGAGATTTGCGTTGCTGCATCGCAAGCAGCAAACTACGGCTTTATATCAGTGCAGATGTGCGCTGTGCGGCTGATAAAATGCGGTCTGGCTAAAGGCAGAGTACGATGAATAACAATATCCCGCATTCCGAATCCGGTGACGAAGACCGGCTGACGCAATTACAGCGCAGGCTGGCAGCATTTCGTGATGAGCGCCAGTGGGCGCAGTTTCACACCCCGAAAAACCTTGCCAGTGCGCTGGCGGTGGAAGCAGCAGAATTATTAGAACCGTTTCAATGGTTGCAGGCGGGTGAACGCAGTGAGCTGAGTGAAGCGCAATTGCAGGCGGTCAGCGATGAAATGGCGGATGTGCTGTGTTACCTTTTGCTGATGGCAGATCGCTTACAGGTCGATTTGGCTGCGGCCTGCAACAGCAAAATTGACCGGAATACGCTGCGCTATCCGGTCAGTACGGCAAAGGGAAGTGCGAAGAAAGCACCAGCGGATACACCTGCATAAGCGCTACCTGCAACACGTGTCAGGCAGTCTCGCCGTACTGGCGACGCGCTTTTTCGGCAAATGCTGTATGCGGATAGTCTGCCAGAGATAAGGGAAAACCCAGTTTGGTCAACTGTTCGCAGGCATGCTCAAGATTGAAGCACAGATGGTAGCGCGGGTCTGAAATCGCCTGCGTTTCGCGTTCCACAATAATTTTGTGAAATTTGCTCGGCAAAATGAAAACGATGTGTTCGCATCCGTTTTCAAACGCCCAGTCACGCATGCCCTGATAGGTTTGAAGGGCGGACTGGGTGGACATTTCCCAGAAACGGCCATCAGCAAGACTGGCCCATGATCCTTGTTTCGGAGCCTTTTCCTTAAATTCTTCATAGCAGGCAAGCGTGCCTGCGTCATTGAAATTGCCGGCAAATGTCCGTATCAGGACATTGCCAACCAGGCTGATTTGCCATTCACCGTGAATGCGCTGCCAGGGCAACATGTTTTGCATCTCTCTTCAACTGCCTTCGCGTGCTGTTTCAGCGTCACGAGCGGGTCATATTTCACACTTATGGTATCGAACCATTCTCCGGCGCTATTGTAACGGGCATTCTTGACAGTTAACTGACAGCGCCGATTTTCGGCACTTTTGCCATCCGTTTTTACATTTTGTGTATGAATACAGCAGAAAAAAGGCAGTTTCAGCGTGTGCAATTCTTTCGTTTAACCCGTGACCGCGAGTTTGTGCCGGTGTGGGTATTCAACAAACAGCCACAGGATGATGCCGTAACGGGGTTGATTGTGGATATCAGTGAGTCCGGTGTACAGGTGATGACGGTCTGGGAAGATCGTCCGCAATCGTCAGCATGGATGCTGCATTTGCTGGATACTGCAGGTGAGCGCATGCAGTTGCCGGCAGTGCGTCTGGATTATGTCTGGTCTGCGCAGCATGAAAGTTTGTATGCACGTACCGGTTTTCGTTTTCATCATGCGCAGGAAGGCGCTGCCGGTTTGCTGCAGGCCTTAATTGCGGATCAGCCGCAGCAAGTGTTGCGCTGCCAGCTGACACCGGTATTTCAGTGCCATCACTGACGCTGACTGTGTACCGCTTGCTTGTACAGCGCGGGAATTGTGCGGTAACTGTACCAGCACATGACCAGTGCCAGCACAGCCAGCGCAGCCCAGTTCAGTACCGGTAACTGCAGACGCTGCGCCAGATCGAACAGGATACCGCCGGATAAACTGCCCGCCATGCTGCCACTGCTCTGATACAGCATCTGGCGTGACATTAAGCGGCCGGTATCCGCATTGGTTTTATCGGCGAAGCGGGCGGTCAGCACATCCAGCGACGGGCCGTAGAAAATCTGCCCGAAAGAAATCAGAACGGCGGCAGCAATCACGGCGGCAGCCGATTGCGGAAAGCACACCAGCGTCGCAAATCCGGCAAATAATCCGAGATACCCGAAGCGCAGGAAACGGAAATGATCCTGATCCCGCACTGCCAGTTTCGAGACCGGCATTTGCAGCGCGATAATCACCAGCGCCCCGACCCAGAATGGCGTGGATACCGGAATCGACGGGGTGAAGTGCGGAATATGCAGGCTGAGGCTGATATTCGGCTGCATTGCCAGACACCAGAACACCGCATTCGAGATATAAAACAGCCATGGCAGTTCCGCCTGCTGGTTCAGCTGTCGCGGATGGAAGCGGGCATGGACTTGCTGAGCGGCATGCCCGTGCAGGCTTTCGGGGTCTGCTGCCTGTTGTTCTTTGATGACGATGCCGCGCATCGCAATCAGCATCAGTATCCCGTAGCCCGTGAACGTCAGCAGCACGATCAGAAACACCAGTTGCATGGTCTCATGCGGAATCCATCCAGCCAGTAAATAACCGGCGACCAGCCCCAGCCGTATCGACATCGACAAGCGTGCGAACAGTGCAGACTGATCGAGATCGCGCAGTTTCAGCAGAAAGAATTTCAGACCGGGAAATGACAATCCGCTACCCAGCCCCGCAATCGTGGCAAACAAGGCCAGCGCCCAGGCCTGATCCAGAAAAGCCAGACAATACAGCGCAATGCCTTCGAGCAGAATATTGCCGGAGACAGAAAAAGGATGATTCGCAATCGCCGGAAAACGCGTACCCAGCCATGCACCGGCAACGCGCCCCAGATTCAGGCCGAACAGAATCGATGCAGCCCAGAAACCGGAAAATTTCAGGCCGGTTTGCGAGACGATCAGCGGCGTGTACAGCGCGACGCCACCGGAGGCAATCGCCACACCGGTGTAGATCAGGTTCGCGTGGGTACGCGAAGAAAACTGTGAAGAGAAGCGCATGGCGGCAGAGAAGGAGTGCCGGATGTCATGCAACACACCGTCAGCACAACAGGCGGATTTTCCGCGAAAGAAAGTCCGCTATTATGCCGCTCTCTGCCCGAAATTGCAGTACGGAAAAAGTAACAGCGCGAGGCTTGCGTTGGTCAGTGCAGGCGGGGCTGGCGGGAGGATGGCTCCGAACATCTGTCAGGAGCCTTACAGAGCCGGTTGAGTACCAAAACAGGCCCAAATGCGGTGTTCTGCATAGCGATCTGCTTGTCGTCGGCAGAAAGTCCGGACGTCCGTAAAACACAAATGACGAAAATCGCACAGTGGTCAGGTGTCGGCGCTGGCAGAAAAGCAGGATCGCAGCATTTACCAGACGTGGAAGATGCTGCGACCGGATGCCGTCACCGGCGGGTTTTACTGTGCTTTGGCTGGCGCTGCTTTCTTTTCCAGCAAGCGTACCGATGCAGGTGCGTTGTAGGCTTTATCCTGAATCGTGGCCGGGTTGAACTGGCAAGCCTTCACAAAATTGACGGCGGCCATATCGGTATCGGCATCGCCGCTGGCCCATTCCAGAGAGGCTTGTTTGACCTGACCTTCGCGTGACACCAGCGTACCGACCACGATACCCAGCCCGCCTTCTGTTTCACCAGCCAGACGCACTTTGTCGGATTCCGGACAGGTTTCCGGACGAATCACTGGATCGTTGTCATAACGCAGTTTTTCATCGAGGTTCCAGCTGTAACGCGCAGTGGCAACGACTTTTTTCGCCGGCGGCTGATCCAGCAGCTTGCAACCGATCAGTGCTTTGGCTGTGGCCTGATCCAGCAACCACCAGCCGCTGCTGCGACGGAAATCCACTGCTTCGACTTCGCCTTTTTCATTGATCGTCATCGCAACATGCGCTGTGCCGTGAAAACGGTTACGCATGGCTGCCGGTGGATATTTGGGTTGCAGGCAATGTTGCAGAATATCTTTCTTGCTCAGAAAAAGATCCTGTTCCGCCGGCGCTTCCTGTGCTTGTACCGGTGCTGCGCTGATGGCGAGATAGAGAAGACTGCTTATCAGAGGAAATTTCATGTTCTGTCCTTAAACTGGTTCAAACCCCGGTAAGCAAACGATTGCGCATCAGAACGTCAGATATTTCCGGCAGATCAGATGAGAAAGGGGAATGGACAGCGAATATACCGAACCGATATGAAGTTTGCATGACAATCGGCGAAAACGATTGCGTGCTGTCGTAATTTGTCCAAAAAACGGCAAAAAGTAACGGCGTTTAGCGCAGGAAGGGAGAGCGGGCGCTGTGCTGCAATAGAAACCGGAACATCCCGTTCGGGGCAGTTCCGGTTTGGGAGCGGTAAGGCTTACTGAGCAGCTTTAACGATAGCGGTTGCTGCAGATTTTTTCGGTAGCAGGCGAATGGCAACAGTGGTTTCCAGGATGCCATGACTGTTAGCCCCCGGTTCAAATTTGCAGGCTTTGACAATGCGCACGGCTTCCTGCGTCAGTGCATCATCGTCGTCTGCCCATTCAACAGAGTGATAGGATACGAGTCCTTTTTTGGTGACGACCGCACCGATCACAATTCCGAGGCCAGGCTCATCATCGCCGGGGATGCGCAGTAAGTCGGAGGCAGGGCAGCTTGCGGCGAGTAGTTTGGCTGGTTCAAAGTAAAAGAAATCAGCGTCTTCAATCATCCAACGGAAGGTGAGCCCGGCCTTGATCGCTCTGCCAGGGGCAAGGTTGGTAATTTTGCAGCCCATGACGGCGCGCGCAACCGCAAAATCCAGTGTTCGCCAGCCACTGCTGCGTACAACGTCTACGGAAACCACTTTGCCATCGGCATCGGTCAGTGTTGTTATCAGCGTATCGCCACTCTTCAGGTTACGTCCGGCAGATCTCGGGTAAGCAGGTTGGCTGCACTGTTTGAAGGAAACCCGCAGATCAGACGGTAAAGGATGTTCATTCGGGTTGTCAGCAGCGACGGCAGATGAAGTCAGGCTGTTAATCAGCAGAAAAACAGAAATAAAGAGGGTACGCATTATCAATGGCAAAAGAAAAATGAAGCGCTTCGGTCATTCTCCATCCGGTTCGGATGATGGCAGCATCTGGCATTTTACCTTTTTAATATGCGTATTGCATTTAATATCAATTAATTTTTTTGAGTGTCAGTGACTGATTTTGGTCAGCGTCAGATCGCGCAGATGCCGGAAAAGGTTTTCGCGCAATAATGAATCTTTGTGAAAGACTGCATCACCCTCCGGCAGCGGTGTATTAAAACCGGAAGCGGTGACCAGTACGAAGCGGGTGGATTGCCTGCGGCTTTCGGCCAGATGTGCGGCGCTGATCATCGCAAAGCCGTTTAAACGCCCCGTTTCCATGCCGGTAATCACCAGATCAAATGAACCGGATAATACCCTGCCCAGCGCCAGATAACCGTCTCTGGCGACCTCTGCACGGAAACGGAAGTGGCTGAGTACCTCGCTGATGAGTTGAATCACGACATCCGAATTCTCGACGATCAGGGCAGAGTGCTGAGTGGCACTGATTGCATTATTCAAAGTTTGCAAGCGCTGTGGCAGCAACTCATCCACAGGCTGTTGTTGCTGGTAATGCAGTGTGGTTTCGCGCAGCAAATCCAGATAACGCAACGCAAAGTCTGTCAGTGCGGGCGGGTGGGGTTCAGATGTGCTCAGGTACGACGCAATCAGATCTTCAAACGGATGACAAATATCGGAAACAGCGTGCAAACCATATGTGCCGCCGCTTCCCTTCAGGCTGTGTACACGGCGGTACAGCTCTTGCCAGCGTTCAAGCTTGTCGTCCGGACTGCGTTGCAGAATCAGGGATTCCAGTTCATCCAGTTGTGAGGGAAGGTCGCGGATATAACTCTGACGGAGTGCTTCGAGCAACGCCTGGGCATTTTGCATAGTGTCTCGCGAGTCAGGATTGAACGAACCGGATTTCGGCAAACCGGGCTGTGCAATGCATTTCGGTGGTGCAGAAAGAACTTTTGCAAGTTTGCATAGTTGATCTGATAACGTCAATCCTGTGGCAGTTTTTTTATTTCATGTCATCGATAGGGGATTAAATATCAGTATTTTTCAGCGTGTAACATAGATTTGGTTTTGAAATTTGATACCTCTGCGTGTTCCAAATGCCACTTTTTACAGACTGCTGGTCATCCCGGATGCCATTTGCAAAACTTGCCTCATCGCTGCACTGCAAGCGGAACAAGCCGCAAGGTCACGATGATGTTTAACCTGATTAAAGGAATGCAAAATGCTGAAAAGTAAGCTGATGAAAGCAAGTCTGGTTGTTGCTGGTCTGGCACTGAGTGCCGCTGCATCTGCGCAGGTATACGGTGGTGCAAGTATCGGCCGCTCTCAATTGTCCGCTGACTGCTCAGGTACTATCAGTTGCAGCAATGACGCAACCTCGTACAAGTTATTTGGCGGCTATCAGTTTCACCCGAATTTCGCTGTAGAAGCCAGTTACTCAAATCTGGGTAAAACGAAAGCGGACTTATATGATACAGCAAGCAGTACTTCCGCCAGGATGCAGGTCAAGTCCAGCTCTTTTGAACTGGCTGCTGTAGCAAATCAGCAATTTACTTCTGAGTTATCCGGTTTCGCCAAACTGGGTATTGCCAGCGTCAAGGCTGAAGGTGATATGTGGGCGGTTAACCCGACAGCATCTGTTATGACATCGACCAGTACCAGCTCTACACAACCAGTCTGGGGTCTGGGCCTGAATTACAAACTGACCAAAGAACTGGCATTACGTGCGGAATTTGAAACCCGTAAAGTCAAATTCGGCGACGAAAAGGAAACTGTCCGTAATCTGAACGTCGGTATGCAATATCACTTCTGAATCTGAAGTCTTCTCTGTCTCACACTCTCCCTGTACTTCCCCGGTACAGGGTTCTCCCTCCCCCGGTTGTCTGATCAGAGCAGCCGGGGCTTTTTTATTCAGCGCGATGCCGGTGCAGGATTGGATTTCAGATAGGCGATCAGATCGCGGATCTGCTGCTCATCGTTGTAACCCCATAAACGCATACGGGTGCCCGGTACGACGCCGTCCGGATTCTTCAGAAATGCGGTCAGCGTTTTTTCATCCCATACGATCCTGCTGTTTTTCATGGCAGCTGAAAAGTTATAGCCGCTGGCGCTACCGGCTTGTCTGCCGAGAACCCCTGTCAGTGAGGGTCCGAACCCGTGTCGCGCAGACGGGCCGATCTGGTGGCAGTTAATGCAACGCTGAAACTGACGTTCACCGGGAGTCTGTGTCGCGGCTGAAGCTGCGGCAGACTGCGACATGAGGAAACCAGTGATGAGGGGTAATATGAGACGAGAGCGCGACATGATCATGATGGAATAGGATTTCAGATATGTCAGACCGGTATATGGTGGTCAGAACCAGCTGACCACCGGGAACACATATCAGGCGGTTTTTTCAGGGATGCGTGCCAGAACGGCAAGTAACAACTCCCAGTACTGGCCAACGGTTTTGATATTCACCATTTCATCCGGTCCGTGCGGGAAACGGATGGTCGGGCCTATCGAAACCATATCGAGTTCAGGATAGTGCTTTTTGAACAGACCGCATTCCAGGCCTGCATGAATGACCATGATGTCAGGTTCTTTATGGTAAATACTTTCGTAAGTATCTTTCACGATCTTCATGACCGGTGAGCTGGTGTCCGGTTTCCAGCCAGGGTAGCAGCCGGATAAAGTAATTTCTGCACCGGCAATAGCGCTCAGGGATGTCAGCATGCTTTCCACCTGCTCACGAC
Source organism: Cognatundibacterium luofuense (assembly GCF_018139685.1). GTDB lineage: Bacteria > Pseudomonadota > Gammaproteobacteria > Burkholderiales > Burkholderiaceae_D > Undibacterium > Undibacterium luofuense. The sequence continues at coordinate 367,389 of NZ_JAGSPN010000002.1, read as the reverse complement.
CTGTGTCAATCAGCGAACGAATCAGACACAGCGCACGGCCTTGTCCGTTTTCAATACTGATCACACCGAGGTTCAGTGAGGTTTCGGTGACGCCGGGAATGTCATCGCTCATCCGTATCACACCATTAGGACAAGCATTCAGGAAATGAATCCAGCGTTGCTGGGAAGGCAGTGATAACACTTGCTGTGGCAAGGACTTGTTTTCTTCGATACGCACTTTCAGTGACGGCTCAGTCTGACTGAGTTCGGCTTGCAGTATTTGCTCGTACTGTGCAATGCGCTGGGTAAGTAAGGGAATGTGGGCAGAAGGAATCAGGAACTGGCATTGCGCTTCGCGCGGAATGGCGTTACGCAGCGTACCACCGGTGATATCTGCGATACGGATGTTTAACTCATCAGCATGTCCGGCCATAAAACGGGCCAGCAATTTATTCGCATTGCCACGACCGAGATGAATGTTTACGCCTGAATGACCACCTTTCAGTCCGCTGATATACAAGGTGAAAGCCTGCAGACCGGACGGTACTGTTTCCATTTCCAGCGGCAGCCTGATTTCTGCATCCACACCACCGGCGCAACCCATGTAGATTTCACCTTCCTGCTCGGAGTCTGTGTTGATCAGAATGTCGGCATTCAGCATGCCGGCCTGCAAACCGAAGGCACCTGTCATTCCGGCTTCTTCATCGACTGTCAGTAAAACTTCCAGCGGACCGTGCGGAATATCGTTTGCACCGAGAATTGCCAGCGCTGACGCCATACCGATACCGTTATCTGCGCCCAGTGTAGTGCCATTGGCTTTTACCCATTCACCGTCGATGCGTGGTTCGATAGCATCCAGAACAAAATCATGCTGTTTGTCAGCATTTTTCTGGGGGACCATATCCAGATGGGCCTGAATCACGACAATTTTGCGGTTTTCCATGCCAGCAGTGGCAGGTTTTCGGATAATTAAATTACCGACATGGTCGACGACGACCGGCAAGCCTTTTTCTGCAGCCCAGCGCTGAATATGTTCACTCAGCTTTGCTTCATGTTTTGACGGGTGTGGAATGGCACAGATTTGCGCAAACCAGTTCCATAATGCATTGGGATAGAGTTGGCTGATTTCTTGAGTAGTCGTCACGATAAAAACCTTTTCAGGCGCAGATTGCGCTGTAACAGAAAGACGCCAGTTTACCATACGCAGCAAACTGGCTTTTTACAGCAGGCTACTTCGCCGGAAGCGGGTCTTTCGTATATTTAAAGCAAAAAGGATGCTTGCGCATCCTTTTTTACGATTGCTGAATACGGATCAGCAGATCAGGAAAGACTCCAGACGTATTCGAGCTTTACCCATGCCTGCTGAGCTTTACCATCTTTTGTGCCTGGTTTAAATTTGCACGAAGAAAAAACTTTGACAGTGGCTTTGTCCAGTGTTTTCGAACCGCTGGATTTATCAATTTTGGAATCAACAACGTTACCGTCAGGTGCTACCAGAACAGACAATGCAACAGCACCAGCCTCTTCATTTATCAGAGCAGCTTTAGGATATACCGGTTTTTCACAGGTTTGTTTGTCCATTACAGGAGCAACTTCATTCGCAAATGACAGGGAGGAGGCCAGCGACAGCGCGGAGATCAACAGAAGTTTTTTCATTTTTAACAGAGACAAGTAAGTTCAGAAAATACGGGCGGCGAATTGCCATAAAGAAATTTGCCGCGATTTTACTTGATCAAATTTCTTCGTGGCAATGGAAATTTAATGCTGCACAGTTAAAATGCTCCGAAATGGTATTTTTACGTATGCTGTACTGTTAAAAATGTATTATCTTTGTCAAAAAAACATTGAAAAATATTATTTTAAAAAAGTAGAAACTAGCATAGTGTTTTCATGACGTTTACACAGTTTGTTTTGTTATTTTGGTGCTGAGAATGATTTAAGTCCGCTCGCACATATTCCGCTTTGTTATGCTCGGATACGCCCGTACTTTCGGGATATTTTGTTAAACCATTAAAAATTTAAAATAATGCAAAAGTTTTCCCGTTTTCTGATGACAGGCTGTTTACTTATTGTACTTTGTGCATGTGATGGATCAGGTGACAGCAAGCAACCCGTCAACTGGCTGAAATCAGAAAATACGCAGAACGGACAGCAGGACGTTTATCTGAAGTTTGGCAAAGAGTGGCGTCGTATAAACAATATCAATAAAGTCGTGATGCTGAATCCGGTACGTGCACTTGGGCTGGCAGAAAGCCCTCGTTATCAGCTTCTGCAGCCGGGCACTCTGATACCAAAAAATATTTGTGCCGGTGGCCAGTTAAACTGGGCTCCGGGACGAAAGCATCTCGACTGTACGATCATCGGCCGGGATGTGAACCAGTTTCGGATCGAGCAATTTCGTTTCGACCTGAACGGCGAAGTTATTTCACAGTATCAGGCGGATATCCCGTACTCGGATCAGGAGTTGATGGCTTCACCGGTTTTCTACGGCGCGGCTGATCAGCGTTTCTTCTATATGAAACAAATGGTGCCGGGTAGTATGAATCTGCAGACATGTATGCTGCTCCGTATCGGCGCAGATGGTGTGATTTCTCAAGTGACCAGTGATGCCCCGGTCAGTGCATCGCAGTGTGGCGATCCCGCTTTTTGGTCGTCGAAGCTTGGGGTGAAGGTAATTGCGGTTGCAAGCAGCGATATTTTTTAACAGCACACAGCAGATAGTTGTGTACGGTTTGGTTTTTACTCTGATTATTTTCTCGTGTTTGCGGCAGCATTTTCTTTGGATACCCCGGATAGTAACGGTTCAAACAGGTTTGCATCCAGTTTGTGAAGTGCTGAATCCGGAGATGTTCCTGATAATTTATAAATTTTACGGGGATCACGCAACATTTTCAGTGCGGACCGGATATCAGGATCTTCTTCATATAACTTTAAAAAACTCCCGTCTTTCAGTGCTGCCTGCATGCCTTTTTCTAGTGCAATGCGCAATGGTTTGTTATCGCCGGATACAAAGAAAAATACGCCGAAGCGCGGATACACCAACGCTATTCCCGGTGCTATCGTTAAACTGGGATGCAGTTTTTGCTGAGTGCGTAATTCGCGTTCCGCATCGATAGCACTGCGTGGAAATGCATCAGCTCTGCCTGCTGCAAGCATGTTATACAGGTTATCGGGAGATGCCTCTGTGACTGTAAAACCATTCTTTCTTAAGATTGCTGTATCGCTCCATCCGATACCTTGAAGCAGGTTTATCGTTTTGAAGTTGTGGTCGTTGTTCATTTGCTCGATGCGTGGCAAGTACTCCTGGCTTGTCACCAGTACCCTGAATCCGATCAGGCCTCTTTCTATCGGTACAGGAATAGCGGCGAGCGCATTTTCCAGATCAGGACTACTCGCAGCCCAGAATAAATTGACGCTGTCTGGCGTGTTGTTTCTGATTGTTCTGACAATGCGTGGCGTTGTCATCGGAGTGGTGACGGGAGTCAGTGAATAACTGTGACCACTTTTTTGTAATGCCAGTGTCAGCACTCTTACAGCATATTCCGGGACAGTGCCTCCCTGATAGTACCGAACATGAATGGTGTCGTCACTATCAGCCCTGACAGATGTCAGATTGAACAGAAGACAGAGTGTCAGTGAAAATTCAGTAAATCGTCGCAGTTGAATAAGCATGTTTTTCGATGCTGACATAGATGCAGAATATTTGTCAGCTTAGTGAGCACACTGGGAATATGCCAGCATTACTGCCAAGATTTGTGACGCTAAAGTGAAAAAGCCACAGCGAGGGCTGTGGCTTTTAGGTTAAAGCGTGTTTGCCGCTTTGTCTTTATCAGCTCACTTACCGAAAGAATCTTTCAGTGTGGTAATCCGGTTAAAGACTGGCTTCCCTGCGACGGAATCTTTGCGGTCAGTCACAAAATAGCCATGACGTTCGAACTGGAGACGGGTATCAGGTTCTACTTTTGCCATACCAGGTTCAACGTAAGCCTGAATCACTTCCAGAGAGTTAGGATTCAGCAGGGTCATAAAGTCTTTACCGCCGGCATCGGGTGTTGCATCGGTGAACAGACGATCGTACAGACGAACTTCAGCCTGAACTGCATCTGCTGCATTTACCCAGTGGAGATTGCCTTTGACTTTATAGTTGGCACTGCCCGGAGTGCCACTTTTGCTGTCGGGGAAATATTCACAATGTACGGCAGTAATATTGCCGTTGGCATCCTTGTCAAATCCGGTACATTCGACGACATAACCGTAGCGCAAGCGGACTTTGTTGCCCGGGAATAAACGGAAATAACCTTTTACCGGCTCTTCCATAAAGTCTTCCGCTTCGATCCAGAGTTCTTTGCCAATTGTGAATTCGCGTACGCCACGCTCAGGGTGATGCGGATGCACAGGTGCTGAACAGGCAATTTGCTCATTCTCCGGGAAGTTGTCGATAATCAGTTTCAGCGGACGCAACACTGCAGTCGCACGTGGTGCTTTCGGATCAAGATCATCACGCAGCGCACCTTCAATCGTACTGTAGTCAATCCAGCCATCGGCTTTGGAAACACCGATACGCTCGCAGAACAACTGGATAGCTTCCGGAGTGTACCCGCGACGACGGAAACCGACGATAGTTGGCATGCGTGGATCATCCCAGCCGCTGACAATATTTTGTTCAACCAGCTGGCGGAGCTTACGTTTGCTGGTGACAACATAGGTCAGATTCAGACGAGCGAATTCGTATTGCTGAGGTACTGGCTGCTGGAAGAAACCGCCCTCTGTGGCACGTTGAATGACCCAGTCATAGAACGGACGGTGATCCTGAAACTCCAGGGTACAGATGGAGTGTGTGATTTTTTCAATTGCGTCTTCCAGAGGATGTGCAAAATCGTACATCGGGTAGATGCACCATTTGTCACCGGTACGGTGATGATGGGCGTGACGAATACGATAAATCGCAGGGTCGCGCATGTTCATGTTAGGCGATGCCATATCGATTTTTGCACGCACGATATGTTCTCCACCCTGGAATTCCCCGGCTTTCATGCGGCGGAATAAGTCCAGCGACTCGTTCGCTGGTCTATCGCGGTAAGGGGAGTTCACACCCGGACGGGAAAAATCGCCACGGTTCGCGGCCATGTCTTCTGCGGACTGGCTGTCTACATACGCATGTCCGGCCTGAATCAGGTATTCGGCAATTGCGTAGAACGTATCGAAATAGTCACTTGCATAGTACAGATGGTTGCCGTCTGCGCGATTCCAATCGAAGCCCAGCCACTGCACGCTGTCAATGATCGTATCAACATATTCCTGGTCTTCTTTTTCAGGATTGGTATCGTCGAAGCGTAAATGGCAGCGGCCTTCATAATCGCGCGCCAGACCAAAATTCAGGCAAATGGATTTCGCGTGGCCGATATGCAGGTAACCGTTCGGTTCTGGTGGAAAGCGTGTGATGACCGAAGGTAAACCTTCACGCTGGTATTTACCGCCCGCCAGATCCGCATCAATGATATTACGCAGGAAATTTGAGGCAGGGGCAGCAGATTCTGCTGCTTTGTTTTTGTTGTCGTTGCTCATGTTAGATGTAAGCGCTGGTCACGATAGAGAGAAGCGTCTGCAAGCTAAAAACCGCTGGTTTTAGGAGCTTACTTGCCTGAAAAGGAAGAAATTTTGCAGACGTGAAACCTTCATATTCTACCGTAGCGCAGCAAACAGCGCGTATTTGTTTTGAATCATTGCTAACCAGATTGCTGAGTTCCTGTCATCGACACGGTAGAATATGCAAATGACGACAGAAAATTCTCTCCAGAAAGACAGTGGCATTGCTGAAATGGCAAAGCCAGTTGATCCATGTTTTGTGCATTTGCGCGTGCACTCTGAATACTCCATCGTAGACGGGCTGGTCCGTATTGATGATGTAATAAAAGCAGCATTAAAAGATAAACAGCCTGCAATGGCAATCACAGATCTTGCAAACCTTTTTGGCATGATCAAGTTTTATAAGGCTGCTCGTGGCAAAGGTATCAAGCCCATCGCAGGATGCGATGTGTGGATTACGAATGATGCAGATCGCGAGAAACCTTCACGTTTGCTGATTCTGGTGAAAGACCGGACCGGCTATCTTCAGCTTTGCGAATTGCTGACCAGTGCCTGGCTCACAAACCAGCACCGTGGACGTGCTGAAATCCGACCAGAGTGGCTGGAGCAAATACGCGCTGCAGGCGAAAATGGGCATTTGATTGCCTTATCCGGTGCGCACAGCGGTGATGTTGGCATTGCAATCGATAACGGTAATCTTGAACAAGCGGAACAATGTGCAAAGCGCTGGGAGAATGTTTTCCCTGGTCATTTTTATATTGAGATTCAGCGTTCAGGTCAGCCGAATATGGATGCCCATGTCCGTCAGGCAATTCAACTGGCAGCCAAACTGCATTTGCCGGTGGTTGCCACGCACCCGGTTCAGTTTCTCAGTAAAGATGATTTCACTGCGCATGAGGCGCGCGTCTGTATTGCGGAAGGCGATATGCTGGCAAACGCACGGCGCGTCCGCAGGTTCAATGATCAGCAGTGTTTCCGTACACAGGAAGAAATGGCTGAGCTTTTTGCAGATATTCCTGCCGCTCTTCAGAATTCGGTGGAAATTGCAAAGCGCTGCAACCTGACTCTGGAACTTGGAAAACCAAAGCTGCCGTTGTTTCCGACACCTGACGGCATGTCGCTCAACGATTTCCTTGTTTATGAGTCTAAACGTGGTCTGGTTTTGCGTCTGGAACAACTGTTTCCGGATCTTGATCAGCGAGAAAAAGAGCGTCCGCGTTACGAGGCTCGCCTGGAATTTGAAACCAATACCATTATCAAGATGGGGTTTCCCGGCTACTTCCTGATTGTTGCGGACTTTATTCAGTGGGCAAAAAATAATGGCGTACCAGTCGGTCCGGGTCGTGGCTCCGGAGCGGGTTCGCTGGTTGCATATTGTCTTTTAATTACCGACCTCGATCCGTTGCGATACAACTTACTGTTCGAACGTTTTCTGAATCCTGAGCGTGTATCGATGCCCGACTTTGATATTGACTTTTGCCAGGAAGGACGGGACCGGGTAATCCAGTATGTTAAAGACCGCTATGGAAAAGAGGCTGTTTCGCAAATCGCAACTTTCGGGACGATGGCGGCAAAGGGAGCGATTCGTGACGTCGGACGTGTTCTGGATTTTGGATACAACTTCTGCGACGGTGTTTCTAAACTCATTCCTTTTAAACCGGGTAAACAGGTCACGATCGCCGATGCAATAGAAGAAGAACCGTTGCTTGCTGAGCGTCAGCAAAATGAAGAGGAAGTACGTACTTTGCTCGATCTGGCGCAGCAGGTCGAAGGGATAACCCGGAATATCGGTATGCATGCGGGTGGCGTGTTGATTGCTCCCGGAAAACTAACGGATTTCTGTCCCTTGTATACACAGGGTGGCGATTCCGGTGTTGTTTCGCAATATGATAAAGACGATGTAGAAGCAGTCGGTCTCGTGAAGTTCGACTTTCTTGGTTTAACAACGCTGACTATTCTTGATCGTGCGGTCAATTATATTCGCGCACTTGATCCTGCAATGTCCGGCTTTGATCTGGCTACTTTGCCGCTGGATGACCGGGCGTCTTATGATTTGCTGACGAAAGCCCGCACGGTTGCTGTTTTTCAGCTGGAAAGTCGCGGGATGCAGGGAATGCTGAAAGATGCGCGTCCGGACCGGTTTGAAGACATTATTGCGCTGGTTGCGTTATACCGTCCGGGGCCGATGGATCTGATCCCGGATTTCTGTAAGCGTAAGCATGGTGAAAAGTTTGAGTATCCAGACCCTCGTACAGAAGGCATTCTGTCTGAAACCTACGGCATTATGGTGTATCAGGAACAGGTTATGCAGATGGCGCAGGTAATCGGCGGATATTCGCTCGGTGGTGCGGATTTACTACGCCGTGCGATGGGTAAGAAAAAAGCCGAGGAGATGGCGGAGCACAGGAAGATTTTCCGTGAAGGTGCTGGTAAAAATGGTCTGACTGAAGAGAAAGCAGACGAAATTTTCGATTTGATGGAGAAATTTGCAGGCTACGGATTTAATAAATCCCATGCTGCTGCTTATGCTTTGCTGTCGTATTACACCGCATATCTGAAGGCTCATCATCCTGCAGCGTTTATGGCAGCCAATATGTCGCTGGCTATGGATGATACCGATAAAATTAAGGTTCTGGTTGAGGATGCAATTGATGTGTGCAAACTCAGTATGCTGCCACCGGATATTAACTCCTCTGAATACCGCTTTGTTCCAGCAGGTGAGCCCGGTAAACGCGCGACACAGATTCGATATGGCCTTGGAGCAGTAAAAGGATCCGGACAAAGCGCAATCGAAAATATTATTACAGCACGTCAGAGAGACGGGCAATTTAACGATCTTTTTGATTTCTGCAAACGTATTGATAAACGCATTGTCAATCGCCGGACAATCGAAGCGCTGATACGTGCAGGTGCGATGGACTGCCTTGGTAAAGATCGCGCTGTTCTTCTTGCTACAGTGCCACTGGCGGTTGAGGCAGCGGAACAGGCAGACGCGGCAGCAAATCAGGTAAGTTTATTCGGCGATGATGACGATCTGATTCCGCCACCGCAATACATTGATGTGCCAGCGTGGACTGACCGTCAGCGTTTAATGGAAGAGAAACAGGCGCTTGGCTATTATTTGTCAGGTCATTTGTTTGATGCCTACGCGCCTGAAGTCAGGCAGTTTATTAAGACGACGCTTGCAAAACTTGAGCCTTCACGTGATTTACGTATGATCTGCGGAGTTATTGCTGGTGCCAGAACTCAGTTAACTCAGCGTGGAAAAATGATGATCGTGACGCTCGATGATGGCACTGCGCAAGTCGAGGTCAGCATTTATGCGGAACTGATGGATGAGGCGAAAGCATATCTTAAAGAAGATGAATTCCTCGCCGTTCTGGGAAAAGTTTCTGAGGACCGGTTCTCCGGTGGACTCAGAATTTCTGCTGAACGTGTTCTGGATATCGGCCGAGCCCGTATCCAATTCTCTCAGGGGTTGCGCCTGAAGCTCGATGAGAAAACCGATCTGAAAAAACTGCGTGAAATATTGCATCCTCATCTAAATCCGGACGGGTGTCCGGTGCTGATTAGTTATTCTGGTCAGTCGGCTGATGCGGATTTTTATTTATCCGACCAATGGAGGGTAAGCCCAGATGATCAGTTAAGACACCAGCTCAGCTTGTGGCTGGGTAAGTCTTGTGTTGCAATTGAGTACCAGTAACTATATGAAAAAAATTCTTCCCCAATTTCATGGAAGCGATATCCCTCAGCGGATATTGGTGTGGTTACCGTTGACCTTGTTCTTTCCGGTCGGCTTTATGTACGCAGGTCTTTTTGCATTCTGGGTCAGTTGGGCAGTCTCAGGTGACTGGAAAAGTCGCTGGAATCAATTGGTAAAGAACCCATTGCTGATCCCAGTATTATCCCTGAGTTTGATGACGTTACTGATGTCACTGACTCACCGCAGCGAACTTGTTTCTGATCACGAATTCTGGACAGCCGTAGGGCATTATCAATCCTATTTGCTGATTTTGCCATTTCTGACGTTAAGTTCAGGAAACTGGCAACAAAAAATGGAAAATATTTTCCTTGGTAGCGCTGTGCTGGCTGGGGCTTTGTTTTTACTGAATGCATTACATGTATTGCCTGATGTAACTCTATTCAAAAGCTACGTTTTCTATCTCGGTAATAAGTCGATTTTGCTGGGGATTCTTCTTGCACTAGCGGCATGTATGACGTGGGTAAAGCTTGCGTTCGATAAACAAATAACTGTCGGAAACATTGCTTTGTTTGTTTTTCTGACGTTGACAGCTGTTTTTTTAGCAAAAACGCGGACAGCAGTTTTGTTATTTTTACTTGGATTTATCATAGTGACACTTTGTTCAATTAGGTGGAGTTGGAAGAGTGTTTTATTAATTGCACTCTTTATCGGTTGTATCAGTGCATTGTGGACATATGCAATCAGCCAACCTCGCCCAACTACCTGCGTTGTTAATGAAGTGAAAGCAGCTCCTTGGGAAATTTTGCATTTGCGTGCAGTTTGTACTTTGCAACAAGTAAATGACCTGCGTGAGGGCCGGCAAAGCAAAGACGATGATGGTATGCGTTCTGAGATTTACCGGATCACATCAGAAATCATTTCGGAGCAGCCAATGGTTGGACACGGTGCAGGTAGCTGGATGCCAATCTATCATTCCCGCGCACAAGGATTGTCCAGTGGGACGATGACCACGCCACACAGCGACTACCTCTTATATCTTACGGAGTTTGGATTAATTGGTTTGTTCGCATTACTAATGGTTTGGGGGCAGCAAATTCTGGTGTCTGTGAAGTTACTCAGGGCCGGAACAGCGTTGGTGCAAAAACGGGGATTGCAGCTTCTAGTGCTGACTTTGTTTATGTCTGCCGGTGCATTTTTTAATGCAATTATGCGGGACGCTGTTTTCGCTGTTGCATTCCTCATACTTTTGTCAATTCCTGTCAGCGGATTGCGACGTTGAGGTACGCCTGACCTGTATCCGGTTCCGTGTGTGACTTTCTTATTTGAGTTTCTTATGCGTTTGTTTGATCAAAATACAAGAGCGGTGTTCAGCAGGCTGTGGCGTGCTATGCGAACTTACCGTAAGTTTTTTTGGATTGCGTTGCTGACAATGGCTGTTACAGCATTAACCGAGGCTGCTTTCCCCAGAGTACTGGGTTATATCTTAGATCATGGTTTTGGTCGTCCAACTGGTAATGATTCAACGATCCTGAGTGCTGTGCAAAATGGGAGTGCAGTACAAAGCAAAGCAGCGGTTATTAAAGGTCTTGCGCTATGGAAAATTCCTGTTGCAATCATCGGTATCTTTTTGTTACGGGGAATTTGCACTTTTACAACCAGCTATCTGATGAGCTGGATATCAACAAAACTTTTGAATGACTTGCGCGCACAGGTATTCGAGAGAGTTCTTACTGTCCCCATTGGTTTTTATCAGAAGGAGTCAGCGTCGCGTATTATTAACGTCATTATGATGGAGGCTCAGCAGATCGTAGAAATGCTCAAGGTTTCCATGACAACCCTGATCAGAGATTCTCTGACAGTATTTGTATTACTCGCAGCGTTGGTCTGGCAAAACTGGAAACTGACAATCGTTGCGCTGGTTATGATGCCTGTCATGGCGTTTCTTGTGCGTAGCGTCAGCAAACGGCTACGTGTGCTTAACCAGAATCAGCTCAATGTTAATAACGAGCTGACACAGGTTATTGAGGAAGCGACTCGTGCGACTCAGGTCGTGCGTATTTTTGGTGGGCAGGAATATGAAAAAAAACGTTTTGCAGAAAGTAATGAAAAATTACGCGGCTATGCAATGCGGACAACGATTGCGGTAGCTTCGACCACTCCACTGACCCAACTGGCTGCTGCGGTGTCGGTTGCGGTGGTGATTATGTTTGCTGTTTCCCAGGCAGCTCAGGACGCTACAACTGTTGGTAAATTTGTCGAGTTTGTTACATTAATGATGCTCTTGCTGACGCCTCTAAAGCGACTGGCTGACCTGAACGGGCCGATGCAGCGTGGGATGGCTGCTGCCGACTCTGTCTTTGAGCTAATTGATACGCAGGCCGAACGGACTGATGGTAAGTTACTGACAGCTCGCGCCAGAGGAGATTTGTCATTCAGTAGGGTCCGGTTCTCTTATCCGGGGCAGGATCAGGTAACACTCAACGACATTCAGCTGGATATTAAAGCAGGTGAAACGATTGCGCTGGTGGGTATGTCCGGGGGAGGAAAGACGTCACTTGTGAACCTCGTGCCAGCGTTTTATGTTCCACAGGCTGGAAAAGTAATGCTGGATGGTCAGGATGTAAGTGAGCTTGCGCTTGACAGTTTGCGACGGCAGATTGCGATGGTGAGCCAGAACGTTGTGCTTTTTGATGACACGATCGCCGCAAATATTGCATACGGCGATCGAGTGCCGGATTTTGCCAGAGTCCAGGCAGCGGTAAAGGCGGCCCATTTGTCTGAGGTGATTAATGAGCTGCCGGACGGGCTTGAAACACGTATCGGCGATAATGGTTCACGCTTATCAGGTGGACAAAGGCAGCGCCTCGCTATCGCGCGTGCAATATACAAAGACGCACCGATTCTTATTCTGGATGAGGCAACTTCTGCTCTGGATACGGAGTCCGAACGTGCAGTACAGGCAGCATTAGATGCGCTCATGCAAGGCAGAACTACATTGGTAATCGCACACAGGTTGTCAACGATTGAGCGCGCTGACCGCATCGTGGTGCTTGCGGATGGGCAAATCGCGGAGCAAGGCACACACCAGCAGTTACTTGCAAAGGACGGTATTTATGCAAACCTGTACAAAATGCAATTTGCAGACTGATTTTGCTGAAATTTGAAAAATATGAAAAATCAGCGTGTTCTGGTGATCATGCCTAACTGGATAGGTGATGCGGTGATGGCCCAACCTTTGTTGCAACTTCTGCAGACGCAATATCCGGATGTACAGATTGATGTTATGGCCACCGCATGGGTTGCACAGGTCGTTCGTGCGATGCCTGAAGTTACTGAGGTGATTCAGGCTCCGTTCAGGCACGGTGTTTTGCAACTCCGCGAAAGGCTGAACTTTGCCCGAAAACTCCGGTCGCAGAATTATAGTGCGGCCTATATTTTGCCAAATACTTTCAAATTTGCACTGTTACCATGGCTGGCGAGAATTCCTTTGCGCATCGGTTATAAAGGCGAAAGTCGCTATGGGCTGATTAACCGTATGCATTTTGATGATAAGCAGCGGCCAAGAGCGATGACACGCTTTTATGCGGCGTTGGCTTATCCGCCGGTAGATTCCTTTACGGCTGAAGTGCCGAAGCCAAAACTTGTTGTTAAAGACGACGATCTGAATGCAGCACTGTCGACATTTGGATTAACGCGATCTCAGCGAATTGTCATTTTTGCTCCGGGAGCTGAATTTGGTAATGCGAAGCGCTGGCCAGTAGAGCACTTCGCATCGCTCGGACAGCGATTGCGTGAAGCTGATCCGAAGGTGCAGATTATTCTTATGGGATCAGCCAAAGATACGGATATTTGCGCTCAGGTGAAGAGTGGACTACCGGATGCACAAATACTCGCAGGTAAAACGGACTTATTCCAGGCGGTATCCTTGATTGCAGCCGCTGATCTGATGGTTAGTAACGATTCGGGATTGCTTCATATAGCTTCTTCGTTGAACCGTCCGGTTGCAGCTATCTACGGACCGACCGATCCCGCACATGCTCCGCCATTTTCAGACATGTCGTGGTCATTTAATTTGTCGCTGGATTGCATGCCGTGCAAACAACGGGAATGCCCATTAGGACATCATCAGTGCATGCGCAACTTAATGCCGGACAGTGTTGCTGATCGTATTCAAAGTTCTCTCCGATGGAACTGAAATTCCTCCGGCAAACAAAAGTGCTGATGTGTGGTGCTGCCGGAAACGAACTTTCCGATTGGGACACTCTTGAAAACGCAGCGCAGTTAAGACAATTTTCCAAAGCACAGGAAATTTTTGGTTCGGGCGAGTGGCAACCTTATATTTATGTAATCCGAAGGGGTATTGTTAAGCTAAGCTATTTGGATGATACCGGTGAGGAATGGGTAAAGTCTTTTATCGGTGAAGGAGGATTTTTTGCGTGCCCTTCTGTCATTATTTCCGGTGGTAAGACAGATTATTTTGCAGTTGCATTGGAAGATGTCGAGCTTGAGCAATTGCATTATCCGGCGTTACAGAATTTGGCTGAAAAAAATTCTGATTGGTCGAGAGCGGTACGGGTTTTATTGGAATCTCATATTCTCAGGAAAGAACAGCGGGAACGAGAGTTACTAACAATGACTCCGGACCTCCGGTACCATTCCTTTTTGCAGAGCCACCGAACAATCGTGAAACGTATCCAGATCAGAGATATTGCCAAATATCTGGGGATTACACCTGAGGCATTGAGCCGGATCAGAACGAGAATGAGAAATAAAAAGCACCAGAACTCGTCGGAACTTATTTCATAAATATCCGCGAGATGTGTTTACCTTGTAGCGCGGGCTGACAAGGGTGCAGCAGGGAATTCATGCAGCAAAGCTGCCTGCGTAACGATGTGCGCTTACCTGTAATGGCCCAGCACATATGCGCCCTGCAGGGGACAAGGCAGTGAAAGTGGTGCCATTCACAACGCGTCCAACGCTGTCCAGTGTGCACTATGAGCCGAACCTGCCGGGAATGGCTGTGCTGGGTATATTGCTTTGTTGCGTCGCTTGTACAGGCTCCGGCTTATACTGCTGAGTGCAGATTTCCGCAAATATGCGGAAGTCGCTTCGTGGGTGGATTGAGGTGCAATTCATTTGTCCTGCTACACCTCTGCGCACGGCTTCCCGGCACCTCGCGTTCGTACTCGTGGCTATTGATGAAATGAGTTCTAAATATCTTTTAGGGGCAGACTATAAAGTGCAGCCATCAAATTGGGTGCCACCAATATTGCCTGTTCTGAATAGTTTTTCTATTGCGACGTATATGAGTCCGGCGTAGCGATGTAAATGAATTTGGTGAAAGTCTTTCAATATTTCTCCAGACGCGCATCTGCAAGTGAGAATAAATTCACCAGGCTGATAGTGCCTAAGCGCACTTGAATCGACTTGCTTGCAGAATATTTACACGCAGGATTTTATTCATCAGAGAATACAAAGGCAGCGCATTTATGAAGAAAAAATTAAAATTTTTTGCCAAAGCTCTGAGTCTTCTTGCGGTGCTTTCGTTTTCATTTGGTGCGCATGCTCAGGAGAAGGTCCGGTTGCAATTGAAATGGCGACATGCATTTCAATTTGCAGGGTATTACGCTGCTGTAGAGAAAGGCTTCTACAAGGATGCTGGATTAGAAGTTGAAATCACTGAAGGAACACCAAAGACACATACTACTGAGGAAGTATTAAGCGGGCGTGCGCAATACGGTGTTGGTACGAGTAGCTTGATACTTGAGCGTAAGGCCGGTAAGCCAGTAGTGGTTATTGCGAATATTTTTCAACATTCCCCCCAGATATTAATTGCCAGGAAATTTTCGGAAAATCAGACAATTCATGACCTGGTTGGTCGTCGTTTGATGCTTGAGCCGCAGTCGGAGGAACTATTGGCTTATCTGAAAGCCGAAGGAGTCCCTTTGTCAGCATTGCGCATTCAGCCGCATAGTTTCTCCGTTGACGAATTAAAAGCGCACAGTACGGATGTTATCAGTGCCTACTCGATCAGTGAGCCTTTTCATTTAACTGCATCGTCGGTTCCTTTTCAGATATTTACCCCACGTTCAGCAGGAATTGATTTTTACGGTGACAATCTATTTACCAGTGAAATGGAAGTCATTCAGCACCCTGAACGTGTGAAGGCTTTTCTTCGGGCAAGTCTGAAGGGATGGGAATATGCATTATCGCATCAGGGGGAGATTATTGATGTGATTCTCAGGAAATATCCTGTCAGTAACGGTGAACTGAACTCAAGCGCTTTCCTTCATTTTGAAGCAAAAGAAGTTGCTAGCCTGATGAGGTCAGACTTGGTGGCAGTGGGTTATATGAATGCAGGGAGATGGCGTGCCATTGCGGACATCTATGCCGGTCTTGAGATGTTGCCAGAGAACTTTCCGCTCGAAGGTTTTTTGTATGAGTTGGGTGGGAAAGATGGTGTGGGCGAACGGCAAATGAATCCGATGTTCACTGTTGCACTGATCTTAATATTTGTGGTTTTAATTTTTACTACTTACGTATTTCATATCAATCGTAAGCTTAAACGCACAATTAATGAACTAAGAGAGCATCAATCCAGGCTGCATTTACTGTCAGTTGCAATTGAACATAGCCCCGCACCGACCATGATTACGGGACCCGATACGAGTATCGAATATGTAAATCCCGAATTTACTCGTGAAACAGGGTATTCGCTTGATGAAATTGTTGGCAGAACACCTAAACTTCTGAAGTCCGGACTTACAAGTGCTGAAACCTACAGCCTGATGTGGGACTCACTTTTGGCGGGACGAGTGTGGTCGGGTGAATTAATTAATCGCCGGAAATCAGGTGAGATTTATTGGGAAGAGGCGCATATAGCACCGGTATTTAACAGCGCCGGCACTTTAACAAATTATGTCGCGGTTAAGCGCGACATTACTGAGCGTAAAATTGCCAGTGAAAAACTTGCGCACCTTGCACACCACGACAGTCTCACTAATCTTCCGAATAGGGTACTGTTTTTTGAAAGAGTCAGAGAAACTCTGAAATTTGCAAGCATTCATAACCGAAGGGTTGCATTATTATTTATTGATTTAGATAAATTTAAACCCGTAAACGATACGCATGGACATGCGTTCGGTGATCTGATTTTGCAAGAAGCCGCGCAACGTATGCGCACTACCATAAGAGATTCAGATACGATCGGGCGTATCGGCGGAGATGAATTTGTCGGATTGTTACCGGACTTATATAGTGATGAGGATGCAATCTTGGTTGCGAGAAAACTTTGTGATGCATTGGATCAGCCATTCAGAGTCGGAGAAATGTCTAAAACTCTTGGGGCAAGTATAGGCATCGCGTTTTATCCAGACCACGGAGAAGATGAGCGAACTCTCGCAAAATCTGCAGACATTGCGATGTATTACGCGAAACAATCTGATGCGGGTGGCATTTGTATATTTTCAGAGGAAATGCGTGGGCGCTATCCGTTCAAACGTGAAATTGAATAAGTGCTGGATATCTCGGTGCTGATAACGATAAGCGTGCTGAAATTTTGATTGACTTCATTTCATTGGGACTTATTTCATCAATAGCCACGAGTGCGAACGCATCTCGCGTGTATTTATGAAATGAGTTCGAGTTATTGAGATGTCTTTTTTTGTGCCATTTTCATTTTGTTCAGTGAACTGACGCGGCCTCTCCGGTATTATCTGCTTTTTGAAAATTTGTGAATACAATAAGGAAGGTTGAAAAATGGCCGGAGCCAGCCTTTTGGCACTTATAGACGATATCGTGACAGTATTGGACGATGTTGCTGCGATGACGAAAGTGGCAGCAGGCAAGACATCCGGAGTACTCGGAGATGATCTGGCTTTGAATGCAGAGCAGGTCGCCGGGGTTCGCGCTGACCGGGAATTGCCCGTCGTCTGGGCTGTGGCAAAAGGGTCTTTCAGGAATAAACTGATCTTGCTCCCTTTGGCATTGTTGCTGAGCAGTTTTCTACCTTGGGCCGTCATGCCGCTATTGATGGTTGGCGGATTGTTTCTGTGTTTTGAAGGTGCGGAAAAAATAATGCACCATGAAGAAGACGGCGATGATCAGGTTGCCCATGAGGCTTCAGCCATGCTTGCAAGTCCAGACAATGAGCAGGCTTTGTTAGAGCTTGAGAAAGAGAAAATTCAGGGAGCTATCCGGACTGATTTCGTGCTTAGTGCAGAAATCATGATCATTACGTTGGGAACAGTTGCAACGGCATCGTTTATGACACGTTTGTCGGTGATGTCATTAATTGCCGTTTTAATGACAGTCGGTGTTTATGGGATTGTTGCTGCGATTGTTAAACTTGACGACGTTGGCTTGTATCTGCAGCGAAAATCCGGAAATAGCAGGGATGTGCGTTATTTTATCGGAACTGGCTTACTTCGATTTGCCCCTTTGCTGATGAGATTTTTGGCGGTTGCCGGCACAATTGCGATGTTTACCGTGGGCGGAGGCATACTGGGACATGGATTGCCGCCTGTACATCATGCAACTGAAGCTGCTACAGAATGGTTTATTCACATCTCTCAAAGCCCTTTGTTGGGTATGGTTGCCAGTGTTTTGATGGACGCAATTACGGGCATTGTTGCAGGTGTCGCAGCAGTTTTACTGCTGAATCTCTGGAAGCGAGTCAAACCAGCATCTCACTGAAATATGTAAGTGCCCGGTGCAGGGACAATTTCCTGTCCTAGCTGCCTCGCCGGAACCTGCTCAGTTCCATTTTGCCGAAGCCAGTTACTCCAGTGCAGCCACCATGAACCATTTGTGTGTACTGCATTGGCAAGCCATTCGTCCGGCGATGGAACCGGGGCGCCGGGGGGCATTTGTTTTGCGCTATAAAAGCTGCATTTTGGATTTTCCGGCGCAGCGACGATCCCCGCATTATGCCCTCCCGAAGCAAGAATAAAGCTGACAGTTGCATCGCTCAGGCTATGAATTTTAAATACTGAACGCCAGGGAGAGACATGGTCTTTTTCTGTCCCAACAACGAACATGGGTGCTTTGATTGCTTTTAAACTGACTGTTCGCCCGTTTAACTGATACCGACCCTGAGCCAAATCGTTATGCAGAAACAAATGTCTCAGATATTCACTGTGCATTCGGTAAGGCATACGTGTTACGTCAGAGTTCCAGGACATCAGGTCGCTTGACTTTTCTTCATTTCCCAAAAGATAGCGGCGCATATTTCTGGACCATATCAAATCCTTTGAATTCAGAAGTTGAAACGATCCCGCCATTTGTTTTCCATCCAGATACCCTTGCTTCCACATCAGCGCATCAAGCATGGCCAGCTGGCTTTCGTCAATAAATAGACCCAGTTCACCAGGTTCGGTGAAATCTGTTTGTGCAGCTAACAGAGTCATACTTGCCACAGGCATCTTGTCTGAATCATGGTCACTTGAAAGTCCAGCCATTCCTATAGACAGTAATGTACCGCCCAGACAGTAACCTGCAGTGTGTACCGGGTTCCCATTACATAGATGGGATACTTCTTTCATTGCGGTATAAAGACCAGACTCAACATAATCATCCATACCGAGGTTCCGGTCTTCTGAATCAGGATTTCGCCAAGAGATGATGAATACCGTAAAGCCCTGCGAAACCAGAAATTTCACCATTGAATTGTGCGGTGAAAGATCCAGAATGTAATATTTCATAATCCAGGACGGCACGATCAGTATCGGCTCGCGATGTACGGTTTCGGTAACCGGTGCATACTGAATTAATTCGATCAGATGATTCCGGAACACGACTTGCCCCTCGGTAATCGCTACATCTTTCCCCGGCTTATGCGTTAAGTCCTCAGTCGCTGAAGATTGATTCAGTTGCTGCTTGATACTTTGCTGCAGATCATGATTCCAGTTTTGAAAACCTCGCCAGAGATTAGCGCCGCGCTGCTCAGTGGTTAGTTTCTGAACTTCAGGATTTGTCGCAAAAAAGTTTGGTGGTGCGAGCATATCCAACCATTGTCTGGCAGCGAAATTCACAACGTTCTCGTGATGTTTGCTTACGCCTCTGATACCTGTTGTTGCCGCATCCCAGAATGTCTGAGTTTGAAAAAAATGATGGCTAATTGCGCTATATGGCCATGTCTTCCAGCTATCTCCTTTAAATCGCCCGTCTTTGATTCTTTCTTTTTCATCAGAGATTTGAACTTGACCGCCGCCCATTTGTGAAAGCAAGGCTGGCCACTCGTTAATTTGATTTTCCAGCAGCCGGATTAATTCGATTTGCTTACCAGGTGAAAAACTCAAGTGCAGATTCCAGTCTACTAATGCAAGCAACAGGCTGGCAGGTGAGAGCCCGCCGGTCATCTGCGAAAGTCTGTAATGTAAAGCGAGATCAAGAGGATGAGGCGAATCGCTGCAACCGCTCAGATAGCAAATCATTCTGATAACCGGAGAGATGTGTTCTGCAGGTGCTTGCGAATTTTGGGAAGGAGTTTGCATGACATGTCCAGGTTGAGGAGTCGGAGAGTGGTCGCTTGCCATTTGTCGGATATCGCCTTTTTGTCTTAAGTCATTGTCACAAAGTGCTGCTCCGGAATAATTGATTCGGATCAATTGAAATGTGCATATGCAGCAATAAACTGGATGAAACAGTTTTCAATATGCAGATTTTCCCGTATTTAATAAAAACTGCATAAAAATCAATTGGTTAATCGAATTTATGGAAATGCAAAAAATAATTTTTCTGCAATATTTTGGCGGGAGGACCCGGCAAAAAGCAAGACGAATTCTGTTGCTTGCATCAGGTTTGATCTGGGTCAATGGTTACATGATCGTCGCAGATGTTGCGGCGCAAGAGAGCTTGCAGCAGGCATGGGAAATCGCATTGGCAAGGGATCACAGCGTGCTTGCGGCGCGTTATCAGGAGCAGGCAGCTAGCGCACAGCAAGCCTCAGCCAGAGCAGTCAGTATGCCAAAAGTGACGATGGATGCCGGCTACCTGCGCCTTCAGTCTGAGCCATCGGCGCATCTTTCATTACCCGCGATCCCGGCGCTGAAGAGTCTATCATTGCCATTCGCACAGGATGCGGCCGGTTTTGGTCTTGTTGAAATGACTGTACCGTTGATGACCAGCGGACGAATCAGTGCAGGCATTCGTGCGGCGGATGCATCTTCGGATGCCCGGCATGCTATGACTGAGGTCGCAGTTGCCGACCTTAAACTGGCCATTGCACAAACATATGTTGCTGTATTGCGTGCACAACATGCGGTTCTGGTGGCGGACAGTCATGTTGCAACGATGCGGCAGCATGCAAAGGATGTCGGTGAACTCAATGCACATGGCTATGTGGCCAGACATGATGTACTGGCAACGGAAGTAGCGCTTGCCAACGCTTTGCAATTGCAACTACAGGCGTCCAATTCGCTCAATCTCGCTAAAGCTACATATAACCGTTGGCTGGGTCGCTCCGCCGATGCAGCGCTTACTTTGCACGATCCTGAACTCTCCTCTGACTTCAAGACTCCACTTGCCGAGTTAACCGCCACTGCAATGACGCAGCGACCTGAAGTCACAGCGCTGGGTAAGCAGGCACAAGCATTGTCAGCACAGGCAGCCAGTACCCGGGCGGGTCATTTGCCGCAGATCGGATTCAGCGCTGGCTATGCGAAGCTGGAAAACCGGTACCTGACACAGGATAAAGGCTGGTATGCGGGAATTATGATGAAGTGGGAACTGTTTGATGGCGGGCTGATCAAGCAGCAATCGTCCAAATTACTCGCTGAGAGCCAGGCGGTTGGAGAGATGTTGAAAGACAGCCAGGAAAAAATTTCACTGCAAGTAAGACAAGCCTGGCTGAATTATCAGGAGGCATCATCGAGACAGCTACTTGCAGAAAAGGCTGTTGCACAGGCAGAGCAAGTCAGTGAACTTGCAAGAGAGCGTTATCGGAATGGTCTTGCAAGTAATACGGAAGTTCTTGACGCTGAGACCCGCAGATTACAAGCACACGCCAACCGCTATCAGGCGAAATATGATCTGACTTTGTCAGATATCCAACTGCGCTATGCCAGCGGCTTGCTTGCTCAGCCGCAACCTTAAGCATTAAGGAGTGAATAAAGTGAATATTAAGACGGGAAGAACAGGTATTGTTTTGCTGATTGCAGCAGCAATTGCGATTGCCGGAGGTGTAGCCTATTACGTTCAGAGCAGCCGCAAATTACCTGAAGGCTTGATTGCAGCCAGCGGACGGGTCGAGGGTGACAGAATCATGGCAGCTGCAAAATTTCCCGGACGGTTACGTGAAGTACGTGCGCACGAAGGGGATGAGCTGAAAGCGGGTGTATTAATTGCATTACTTGAGGATGAAAGTGTGCAGGCACGAACAGAACAGGCGCGGCAAGCAGTCAATGCAGCAGGCGCACAACTGATTGGAGCGCAAGCCAGTCTGGATGTTGCGGAAAAAGAAGTTCCAATGGCAATCACGGTGGCGGATGCCGGAGTCAGTCAGGCAGAGGCCTTATATTCCAAAGCGCAGGCAGTGGCACTGCAGTCGAAGCGTGATGCTGAGCGCCATCAGGCATTGTTTGATAAAGGAGTTATTGAGAAGCATCGCCTGGAGCAAGCTGAACTCGCCCTGAAAGTGGCGGAGAGTGATCAGCTTGCAGCGATGGAGAATATTCGGCGTGCGAAAGAGGCGTTAGCACAGGCTCGGTTAGGTCAGCAGAAAATTCAGGCGCGGCGTCAGGAAGTCAGTGCACTCGCTGCTCAGAAACAGCGTGCCGAGGCCGCTGTTTCTGAGAGCGGGGCTACATTAAACGATATGCAAATCGTTACACCGGCAGCCGGCATTGTTCTTACGCGCTTGCGTGAGCCGGGTGAGGTAGTGATGCCCGGTGGCGCTATTCTGGAAATGGTCAACCTCGATCAGTTGTATCTGAAGGTCTATGTTCCTGAATCGAGAATCGGACAGGTCCGGCTGGGACTACCTGCACGTGTTTATGTTGACTCTCAACCAGATACGTTTTACGAGGCGAAAGTTTCTTATATTTCAGCGAAAGCCGAATTTACTCCGAAAGAAGTACAGACGACCGATGAGCGCGTCAAACTGATGTATGCCGTCAAACTGACACTGAATGCCAACCCGGGTCACAAATTAACACCGGGACTGCCTGCAGATGCGGTAATCCGCTGGAAGGATAGTACCGATTGGCAAAAGCCGCGCTGGCACTGAAAGGCCGGGTTATGTCGACAATATCTTCGGCTGCGCCAGTGATTGCGGATGGACTCAGAAAGTCATATGGTGCAGTGCATGCACTGGATGGTGTCAGCCTTAGCTTAAATCCGGGTGAAATTTACGGGTTAATCGGGCCGGACGGGGCCGGAAAAAGCAGCTTATTAAAAATTATTGCTGGTGTACTGGCGCAGGATCAGGGAGAGCTCACGGTATTCGGAACGAGGATACAAAACGAACGTGACGCAGATAAAGTAAAAGACAGAATAGGTCTGATGCCACAGGGGCTCGGGCAAAATTTATATGCTGACCTCTCCATTGAAGAAAATATTGACTACTTCGGTGGGTTACGACTGATCGAAAAACAGACTCTTGAAGAACGGAAAAACCTGCTGTTGCAGGCAACGCGCCTTGATCGCTTTCGTGACCGGCCGATGAAGAATCTGTCTGGTGGAATGAAGCAGAAACTCGGGTTGGTTTGCACGCTGATACATGAGCCACGTCTTGTGATTCTTGATGAACCTACTACGGGTGTGGATCCGGTTTCCCGCCGTGAATTCTGGAGTATTCTGAGCCGGCTTCTCAAAGAAAAACAAATCACAGCACTGGTTTCAACCGCATATATGGATGAGGCAAGTCGCTTTCACAGGGTTTCACTGATGCATAGTGGTCAGGTTCTGGCCTCCGGTGTTCCTTCTGAACTACGTCATCTGGCCACTGGTTGTATGCTGAGCCTGAACTGCGACGATCCTCAGCAGCAATTACGCATCGTCAATGAGGTGCAACCCCTATTTCCTCAACTTGAAGTGCTTGGTAATGAGGTGCGTATCTTTTCTGATTTGCCAGCGGAACAAGCGATTCCTGAACTGGCCGGTCTGGCAGCCTGTTCAGAACTGGCGCCAGCTACGGAAACTGAACCGGAGCTTGAGGATACATTCATCGCCTTATTACGTCAGAAGTATGGTGCCAGTTTGCAAAACAGTCCTACTGGTCAGTCAGCACAGATCGACGTAGCTGACGCAGGCCATGCGATAGAAGCCAGAGATTTGTCGCGACATTTTGCTGAGTTTAAAGCAGTGGATAGCGTCAGTTTTCAGGTGCCGCAGGGCGAAATATTCGGATTACTGGGGGCTAACGGAGCGGGTAAGAGTACGGTAATTAAAATGCTGACCGGCATTCTTACACCAAGCGATGGCGCAGGCTGGGTTGCAGGAGCAGACATGCGAACTGCAGGTATGCAAATCCGGGAAAGAATCGGATATATGTCGCAGGCCTTTTCTCTGTATCTGGACCTCAGCGTTACCGAAAATATACGTTTATATGGTGGAATTTACGGACTTAGTGAGAGCCGGATTCGTGAGCGTATGTCATGGATACTGGATATGGCAGGACTCAGGCCGTACGCAAACGCGCTGACAGCAGGATTGCCGATGGGGTTACGTCAAAGACTGGCACTGGGTTGTGCATTAATTCACCGGCCATCAGTCTTGTTTCTGGATGAGCCAACCTCCGGTGTTGATCCGCTTGGCCGTCGTGCATTCTGGGACGTTCTTTTCAGGTTGTCACGCGAAGAAAAAGTCACCATTCTTGTCACCACGCACTACATGTCTGAGGCCGAACACTGTGATCACATTGCTCTGATGTACGCAGGGAGAGTCGTTGCAGACGCATCGCCTGAACAGTTGAAAAAGAATGTACAAAGTGAAGCCGGGCAGTTACTTCGTATCAGTGGTGCAGACTCTGCCATATTAGCGCAAAGTCTTCAGGATGAGGGATTCACCAGCGCTGCAGTGTTTGGGCCGCACGTCCATTTGTTTGTTCAGGACGTTGCGGCAGCAGAACGCCTCATCAGGGAAAAATACGCGCACAGTGACGCGATTCGAATTTCTCCCCAAAAGCTGAGTATGGAAGATGTTTTCGTTCATATCGTCAGTCGGCTCGAGAAGCAGACTCAGGCTCCTGCAGAGAGCAAGACTGCTGACAAACCTGTTGTAACAATGGAGCCGGTATGAGTGAAAGAAACATCGTGCCGCATGTTCTGAACTGGACACGTATTATTGTCGTTGCTTATAAAGAATGGCGGGAGATCATTCGTGACCGGTTGTTCTTTATTCTGGCCTTTGTTGTGCCATCATTGCTGATGTTATTGTTTGGTTACGGCCTTTCGCTGGACGTGGAAAATATCCCGCTGGCAATCGTTGATTACGACCAGAGCAGTATCTCTCGCGACTATGCTCATAAGTTCAGTGACAGTCGCTATTTTTCTCTGAAGCAGCAGGGCGGGCATGAGACCATGCTTGAGCAGATGCTGATGGATAACAGCCTGCGTGCAGTTCTCGTGATTCCGCCTGATTTCGGCAAACTGGTTATGGCTGGAAAACCTGCTCACGTGCAAACCTGGGTAGACGGGACTTTCCCGTTTCGTGCGCTCACTGCACGCGGCTATATTACGGCGATGAATGCTGCGATCAGTATCGATTACTTGTCTGCATCTGTATCAGCGCAAACTGGCTTACGCAGGCAACAGGTTCAGCAAATGTTGCAGCCTGTCGGTGTGGAAGTCCGCTATTTGTACAATCAGGAAGTGAAAAGCATATGGTCGCTTGCGCCGAAACTGATTATGGTCATTCTGATGTTGTCTCCGCCATTTCTGACAGCTTTAGGTGTCGTCAGAGAAAAAGAATCAGGGGCAATCTATAACGTCTACGCATCCACACTCAGCCGTGCCGAATATCTGATTGGGAAATTACTGCCATACGTTGCTATCAGCGTCATCAACGCGGGTTTACTGACCATGATGGCATGGTTGCTTTTCGGGACACCGTTTAAAGGTAATCTGCTGTTATTTTTTATTGCTACGGTCTTATATGTAGTCTGTACGACCGGGATAGGCTTACTTGTATCCGTGATGGTATCGACTCAGGTCGCCGCTATGGTGGGAACGGCGATTGTCACTGTAGTACCTGCGGTATTGTATTCGGGCATGATTATCCCGATTCCATCGTTATCGGCAATTGCGAGCGTCATAGCACATTTATTACCCGGTATGTATTACGCGGAAATTGCAACGGCCTGCTTTCTGAAAGATGTCAGTGTGTTTTCGTTATGGGACGATCTGGGTATTTTGCTACTTTACACACTGGTACTGTTCAGTGCCGGATATCTGCAATTTCATAAGCGTCCGGCTCAGTAGGAATCATATGTCTCCGATGATCATAATCTGGTTGCGCCGTTTGCGCGCAATGACATGGAAAGAGTTGCTGCAGCTGTTGCGTGACCCGGTTTTGCTGGTATTTGTACTCTATGCATTTACAGCAGATATTTATAACGCGGGATCCGGCGTTTCATTTCAGCTCAATAATGTTGCAATGGTACTCAGTGATCAGGATCGCAGTGCAGTATCACGTGAGCTGGCAGGACGGTTTATGCCACCGGAGTTTCGCTGGCTAGCTACGACAACACGACCAGCTGATGGTATCCGGTTTCTGGATGAAAGTAAGGCACTGGCGGTGCTTGAAATTCCACCCGGATTTGGCAAGGATTTGCAGTCCGGTAAGGGAAGTCAGGTGCAGCTTCAGATTGATGCATCTAATTCTGTACAGGGGTTTCTTGCGACACTGGATGCAAGCCAGATCGTTGCCCGTTTTGGGCTTGAGCAAATGGCGATACAGAATGGCTTATCGCTGTCTGGTGGAAATCTGAATTTGCCTGTCATCAGCAATGATGTCCGGGTATGGTTCAATCCGAATCAGAACGATGCATGGTTTATGGGAATTTCCGAATTGCTGAATGTCGTGACCTTGTTTTCAATGTTGCTGCCGGCGGCAGCAATGGTCAGGGAAAAAGAGCGAGGCACAATCGAGCAATTGTTAGTGTCGCCCTTGTCGCCGCTGCAAATCATGTTGCCTAAAATTATTGCAATGCTTGCCGTTATTCTGGGTGGTATTGCGCTAGGATTATTTGCCATCCTCATTCCGGTATTTCATATTCCTGTAGCAGGAAGCCTGCTCCTTTTCTTTGTTTTCAGTACGGCATATGTGGCCACGCTGGCTGGCATCGGCATACTCATTGCAACTGTTACCCGGAATATGGCTCAGGCCGGGATGATGGTTATTCTGATTATTGCCCCCATGATGTTTTTGTCCGGTTTGTGGACGCCTCCTGAGGCCATGCCAGCCCTGATGCGCTGGGGAATGTATATTTCACCGCTGTATTACTACATCAACGCCAGTTACGGCATCCTGATGAAAGGTGCCGGACTGACGATTTTATGGCCTATGCTGGCAGGCATTCTGATCATAGGTATTGTTGTCCGTTTTGTCACAATGCAACGATTCCGGCAGCAGTTCTCGTAATGTTAATTATTAAAATAATTAACTAATTTTATTTATGAATTATTTTCTATAAAATAGATCCGGTGTAAGACTGATATCTATTTCAGGAGGATATATGCAGGAATTTTCGCTGGCAGGTAAACGTGGTCTGGTAGTGGGTGTTGCAAACGAGCAGAGTATTGCCTGGGGTTGTGCGCAACAGATGCATGCGATGGGTGCTGAGCTCGTCATGTCTTGTGTCAACGAAAAGGCACAGCAATTTGTTGCACCGCTTGCTGAGCGAGTGAACGCACCTTTGATTGTCTGCAATGTTGAGCAGGAAGGATGCATTCAGAATCTGGTCAGTAATGCCATCAGCCATCTCGGGAAGATCGATTTTATCGTTCATTCTGTCGCGTGGGCGCCACTGGATGATTTACATGGTCGTGTAACCGATACCAGTGCGGAAGGTTTTTTACGTGCAATGCGCATTTCCTGTCATTCGTTTGCTGAACTGGTCCGCTGTTGCGAACCGCATTTGTCCGCATCGGCCAGTCTGATGACCATGTCGTATCTGGGAGCAGATGAAGCGGTTGAACACTACGGAATGATGGGGCCTGTGAAAGCTGCGCTTGAGTCTGTAGTGCGTTATATGGCTGCCGAACTGGGGCCGAACGGTCATCGTGTGCATGCCATTTCCCCTGGGCCGGTGCCTACCCGTGCTGCATCCGGTTTGCAGGATTTTGATCAGTTAATGCAAAAAGCAGTCGAACGATCACCTTTGCGACGTCTGGTGACCTTGCAGGAAATCGGGAATCTTGCAGTATTTCTGGCTAGTGATGCATCGTCGGGTATGACAGGGCAAACCCTGTATATCGATGGTGGATATCATATTGTGAATTAATAAATTTCTGGAGTTGCGATGAATAATCCGGTTTATCCGTTAGCCAGTGATCAGACCATGATCCGTAATGTCGTGTTCGATGAAATTCAGATTGGCCAGACTGCCAGTGTGCAGCGTGTACTGACACAGGCAGATATTCAGGCTTTCGCGACCGTATCCGGTGATGTGAATCCGGCCCATCTGGATGCGGAGTACGCAGATCAGACTTTGTTTCACGGTGTGATTGCACATGGCATGTGGGGTGGTGCGCTGATTTCTGCGGTGCTCGGTACACAACTGCCAGGCCCGGGAACCATTTATCTGGAGCAGAATCTGCGCTTTTCCAAGCCAGTCCGGGTTGGTGATACCTTGCAAATTTCTGTCACCGTACTGACGAAAGATCCGGAAAAAAAACGTGTAACGCTTCAGTGCGAGATACAAAACCAGAAAGGGCAAACCGTCGTCAGCGGTGAGGCACTGGTGATTGCGCCGACGGAGCGTGTGTCCCGTCCGAGAGCGCACTTGCCGACACTGGCTATGTTTGATCTTGGTGCACGTCAGCAATCCCTGATTCACAGCGTCAGTGATTTATCGCCGGTGCGTTGTGCAGTTGTTCATCCTTGTGATCAGGAATCGCTGCGTGGTGCGCTGGATGCGGCCGATCATCATCTGATCATTCCGGTACTGGTGGGCCCTGTATCCCGCATACAGCAACTGGCGGCATCATTTGGCTGGTCGCTGGATGGCATAGAACTGATCGATGTTCCTCACAGTCATGCCGCCGCTGAAAAAGCGGTTGAGCTGGCGGCAAATGGTCAGGTTGAAGCATTAATGAAAGGCAGTCTGCATACGGATGAGCTGATGTCCGCAGTTGTACATTGTGCAGCGCTGAAAACCCGTCGTCGTCTGTCGCATGTGTTTCATCTGGATGTGCCGATGTACCACAAAGTAATTTTGCTGACGGATGCGGCGCTGAATATTGCACCGGATTTACAGGCCAAAGCCGAGATTCTGCAAAATGCAATCGAGCTGGCACATGCGCTCGGTATTGCTGAGCCGAAAGCGGCATTGCTGGCTGCAGTTGAATCTGTGAACGGAAAAATGCCGGCGACACTGGATGCGGCAGCACTGTGCAAAATGGCAGACCGTGGTCAAATTTCCGGCGCGATCGTTGACGGGCCACTTGCGTTTGACAATGCGATTTCTGCTGAGGCTGCCCGTATCAAGGGAATACAATCTCCTGTATCCGGCGATCCTGACATTCTGATGGTACCGGAAATCGAATCCGGCAATATGCTTGCCAAACAGTTTGAATATCTCGCTGGTGCATCGGCTTGCGGCATCGTACTCGGTGCGCGTGTACCGATTGCGCTGACCAGCCGCGCGGACGGCGCGGAGGCAAGGGTGGCATCGGCAGCGCTGGTGAAATTGCTGGCACACCGCTACCGTGAGGTGACGCCATGAGCCAGCCGGCAATTTTGTCGGTGAACTCCGGTTCTTCCAGCATTAAATTCGCGCTGTATCCTGTACAAAACAATGCACTTGCACCGGCATTTATTTCCGGTGTTCTGGAAGGGCTTGAGCCGGACGGACAAATTCGCCTGCGTATGAATCAGCAGTCGCTGCCTGCTGACCATATCAGTGGTGAAAATGATGACGCCAGATTTACCGCAGCTTTGCAATGGTTGCATCAGCAAGTCAGCCTGCATGCCGGATCGTTTACTATTTGTGCGGTAGCGCATCGTATTGTGCATGGTGGCGGGCACTATGCAGCCTCCTGCGCAGTAACGCCCGACGTGCTGCAAACTTTGCGCAGCTATGAGCATCTGGCACCTTTGCATCAACCGCACAATCTGGATGGTGTTGCTGCATTTGCCCGCGCATATCCGGATGTGCCGCAAATCGCATGCTTCGATACCGGATTTCACGCCACTATGCCCGACGATGAAACCCGTTTTGCCTTACCGTTACGGGAGCATGAACAAGGCGTACGTCGTTACGGCTTTCACGGACTTTCTTACCGCTTTGTTTCTCACCGGTTGTCTGAGCTGAGTGTCAGGGCATCCGGGCGCGTTTTAATGGCGCATCTCGGAAACGGTGCCAGTTTATGCGCGATGCGGAACGGCGAAAGCATCGCAACGACGATGGGCTTTTCGGCGCTGGACGGATTGATGATGGGGAGCCGTTGCGGACAGCTGGACCCCGGTGTGATTCTGCACTGGCTTGATCAGGGACGTGACAGAAAATCGATTGAGCACTTGTTGTATAAAGAATCCGGTTTGCTGGGTGTGTCCGGAATTTCAGCAGACATGCGAACACTGCGTGCATCTGATGCGCCACAGGCTGCGGCAGCAATTTCCCAGTTTGCTTACCGCATACGGCGCGAGGCCGGTGGACTGACTGCGGTTTTGCAGGGGCTGGATGTGCTGGCGTTCACTGGTGGTATCGGTGAGCATGATGCACAGTTACGTGCCGATGTGGTTCAGGGGCTGAGTTATCTCGGTCTGAAGCTGGACGCCGCAGCGAATCAGGCTGCAACCGGTGATGCAGCCATGGCGATACATGCGCCGGACAGCGGCATTGAAATCTGGGTCGTTCCAACCGACGAAGGCATGATTGCAGCGCAGGATGCGCTGGCGCTTATCAACTGAACGAGATCGATATCTGCCGGATGTGTCCGGTAGATTAGCGTAACTGTTTTCTTGGCCATTGAAAAAGCAGTGACATACGTTGCAAAGCCGGTACTTCCTGCAGCCGGTAAATCAGAACAGGAATGATCACGCCTGCGACACAGCCTGCCGCGATGTGTATAGAAGGATTGCTGATATGCAGCACTTTCAGCAAGATAATGCGTACACCACTGCCGGTAAGAATGTGCAGCAGAAACACAGGCATAGAGTAACGGCCACACCAGGCAATGACTGCACCGGTTTTTTGCAGCCATGCGTTCTGACTCAGGCACCATCGCTGACAAACCAGACAGATACCAGTAATCGCTGAGAGCGCGATCGGCATCAGCCACAAACTGCGCGACTGGTAGTTAAATCCCCAGATGATGTGATAAACACCGCTGAGTGCCAGTGAAATACAGAGGATCCCGATACCAGTGAAAGCCTGTGGTGGCGCGGAACTACCTTGTCGCTGCCAGCGCATCCAGGCACTGCCTGCCAAAAAATAAAACGCGTAGCTGGCGATAAAGTCCAGCGGGAACGGAATCTGAATAAACTGCTGTACGATCCAGCCAGCGGTGGCCAGACTCAGCATGAGCGGCAGCCAGCGCGTATGCTTGCGGTACAACAGCGTCAGTAAAACAAACAGTAAGAACAGCACATATAAAAACCAGAACTGTGCACGCGGTTGCCAACCCATTGCCAGTACGTCGGCCCAGCCGGTTTTTGCGGTCGTGTAGCGCGATAAGAGAACTTCAGTACTGCCCTGCAGCAGAGACCAGACCACATACGGATAAACGATAGTGCGCAGTTTGTCTGTGATCAGTGACCAGCGGCCGTGCCGCTCAACCGATGACTGGAAATACAAGCCTGACAGGAAGAAAAACAGCGGCATATGAAAGCTGTAAATCATGCTGTCGGTCAGACGGTACAGATAGTCGTTGAGCGCAATGCCGGCATTGGCGACACCGCGTGCGACATGGCCGTAGACGACCAGCAAAATACCTACGCCTTTTGCGTAGTCTACCCATAAGTCACGTTGTTTCATGGTTCTGCGAACGGATTAACAGCAGGAAAGAAATGGCCGAAGTGCTCATCTAAAATTCTGATTGTGTTCTGCGCAGGAAATCTTTACATTCGATGCAAAATATACCGGTTGTGCACAATACAGAATCCGTACAGGCAAAGAATCTGCTTCGGATACATAGCCGGACATCATAACAGGAGACAACATGACAACAGATAAAATCTGGCTTTCTGCCTATCCGCAAGGCGTGCCGGCTGCGATTCAGCCCGATACTTATTCTTCGCTGACTGCCTTACTGGAAGAGTCATTTCATCGCCATTCCGACCGCGATGCCTATTTCTGCATGGGTAAATCGCTGACTTACCGTGAAATTGACCTGCATTCTCAGCGTGTGGCCGCATGGCTGCAGTGTCTGGGTTTATCCGCGCATGCCCGTGTAGCGGTGATGATGCCGAACGTGCTGCAGTACCCGATTGCTGTTGCCGGTATTCTGCGTGCCGGTTACACCGTGGTGAATGTGAATCCGTTGTACACCGCACGCGAACTGGAACACCAGTTGGCTGACTCCGGCGCAGAAGTGATTTTCGTACTGGAAAATTTTGCTGCCACCGTTCAGCAAGTGCTGCCGAAAACAAAGGTACGCAAAGTCGTTATCGCCAGCATGGGCGACATGCACGGCGGCGTGAAAGGCATGTTACTGAACTTCGCGGTGCGCCACATTAAAAAAATGGTACCGGCATTTTCGATTCCTGATGCGCTGAGTTTTAACCGCGTGTTGCAGGTTGGTGCCGGTTTGCATCTGGATAAACCGTTGCAGGGACATGAAAATATCGCGTTCCTGCAATATACCGGCGGCACCACCGGTGTCTCTAAAGGCGCAGTACTGACGCACAGGAATGTGATTGCCAATATCCTGCAAAATGATGCGTGGTCGGTGCCGGCGATGAAGGATCTGCCGCAGGGCAAGCAATGGGTAACGGTTTGCGCGCTGCCGCTGTATCACATTCTGGCACTGAATGCCTGCATGATGATGGGCGCACGCTGGGGTGCTCTGAACGTGCTGATTCCGAATCCGCGTGACATCGGCGGCCTGATGAAAACCCTGAGCCGTTTCAAAATTCACTTCTTCCCCGGTGTGAACACGCTGTTCAATGCGATGCTGAATCATCCGGATATCAAGCTGCTGGATTTAAGTGAATTGCAGATTGCACTTGGCGGCGGCATGGCGGTACAGCAGGCAGTCAGTGACCGCTGGCAGAAACTGACCGGAAAGCCGATTCTGGAAGGCTACGGTTTGTCAGAAACTTCCCCGAGTGCGACATTGTGTCCACCGGGAATGGCCGGTTTCAGCGGAACCATCGGCTTGCCGATCCCATCAACGGAAATTGCAATTCTGGATGATGACGGCAGACATCTGGCCATCGGCGAAACGGGTGAAATTGCGATCCGTGGTCCGCAAGTGATGCGTGGCTACTGGAACCGTCCGGATGAAACGGCCAAAGTCATGACGGCGGATGGTTTCTTCCGTTCCGGCGATATCGGCGTGATGGACGCGCGCGGCTTTGTGAAAATCGTCGACCGCAAGAAAGACATGATTCTGGTGTCCGGCTTTAATGTATTCCCGAACGAAGTCGAAGCCGTAGTGATGAATCATCCCGGCGTTCTGGAATGCGCCTGCGTCGGTATTCCGGATGCGAACTCCGGCGAAGCGGTGAAACTGTTTGTTGTGAAAAAAGATCCGGCACTGACGGCGGACGATTTAATGGCGTACTGCAGAGAGCAGATGACGGCTTACAAAAAGCCGAAGTACATCGAATTCCGTATGGAACTGCCGAAAACCAATGTCGGTAAGATTTTGCGCCGCGAACTGCGCGACGGAAAATAAGTCAGGCTGAGGTAAAAAACTGCCATGAAAAACGGCTGATGAAAATCAGCCGTTTTTGTTTTGGTAACTGCGCTCAATCTTTCGGGTCTGGCAGAACCGGTGGTGTGGAATCGCTATAGGTCAGATAAGCAAGCCAGATTTCTTTAATGCGTTCATCGTAGAGCCGCAACTGGCATTCGGCTGACTCGGTATATCGTGCTGAACCCGGTTCGCGGCTATACAGATAACCGCAATGCTTACGCATATAATTTTCCCAGATTTTCTGCGTTTCAATTAATTCCTCGTCATTCCCACCGGTTTGCTTTTCCTGTTTCTGTGCAGCAGCCAGATATTTCCTGAGCTTAACTTCTTTCGCATCCAGTTTCTCCATCATACAGTTTGTAATGTCGATGGTATTTTTACGGTCAGAGCAGTCAGCGTTGGAAGTCGCCGCCAGCGCAGCGCCACTGATGAAGGTGAGCAGGGCTGTCATCAGAAACTTCCTGAGGGTAGTGATTTTCATGTCCGGATCAAAAATGATGGGGGTTAATCAAAGAAGTTAATTAAATCACATTTAAGTGAATTCGGATTAAAGAAATTAAAATATATTAGTAAAACTCGGGCTTTCTATGGTGTTGATAGTAATGCGAGCTGAGGCAGACTTCTGACTGAACAAAAGCAAAAAGCGTAACCAGCAGATTCCGCTGATTACGCTTTGCTATTCTCGATTGAAGCAGGCTGATAAAACCTTATTCAGCCCGCGGCTATGCGACTCACCACTTCATTTCACCTTTCGCGACACGGGCACCGATTTCCAGAGAAATCGCACCGACCGCATCCGGATACGCAGCCTGCATGGCGCTGATCAGTGCATTGCCGTCTTTGGCTTTACCGGCTTCCTGCTCGAAGCGTTTCAGATATTCAGCGGTGTACAGAATCGCTGATGTATCGGTTTTTTCGCCCTGACGCATATGGCCAGGCACCACCATTTCCGGTTTCAGTGTCAGCATCTCGTTCAGTTGCGCCTGCCATGCCTGACGTTCAGCGACAGACTGGGTATCTGCGGTCCATACATGCATTTGCTGGAATACTGCGATGTCACCGGCAATCATTTTCAGTGACGGAATCCACAGATAAGGGCGATGCGCGAGGATGCCGTCGGTGCCACGAATTTCAATGCTGTGGCCTTCCAGTTGCAACGATTTTGCAGTGTAAGCCTGTGGCAGTACCGGTTGTTTCGGCGCATTCGCGCCCATTTTCGGGCCCCAGTAAGCAACTTTGCCAGCCACTTTGGCCTGAATTTTTTCCAGTACCGCTGGTGTGGTCAGCACTTCTGCCTGCGGGAAAAATTGCTTCAGGGTTTCCACGCCGAAGTAATAGTCAGGGTCAGCCTGGCTCACGAAAATCGTTTTCAGGGTTTTACCGCTGTCCAGCACATTGGCGGCGATACGCAGCGCATCGGCGCGTGTGAATCCACCGTCAATCACGATTGCTTCTTTTTCACCGCTGATCAGGGTGGAAGTGACATTGAAGCTGGCACCATCCGCCTGATAGACGCGGACTTTCAACGGTGCTTCTGCCATCGCAGCAGAGGCAGTCAGGGCGAGGGTAGCGGTCAGAACAACAGATTTCAGCATGATGCATCCTTTCAGGGGAGAGAGTTTTTTGAACCGTTTCAGATTCGACAGGACGCAGTGTATTGGTAATCAAAAAGAAGATAAATGCGCTAAACTGTGCTTCATTGTTTCAAAATTCGTTCTAATGTTGGATGGATTCAGACGCTAAGCGTGGGAAGGGCTGCAATGGACAGACTGATGGCGATGAGGGTCTTTTGCGAGGTGGCTGCCACCGGCAGTTTCACGGCAGCGGCTGACCGGCTGGAGATGTCGCGGGTGATGGTCAGCCGTTATGTGGAATCGCTGGAAAGCTGGCTCGGTGTACGCCTGATTCAGCGCACCACCCGCAGACTGGCGCTGACGGATGCCGGCGAGCGCTGCCTGCAGCGTGCGCAGCAATTGCACGGGGTGGCAGAAGCTTTGCAGCAGGAAGTACGAAGCGATGGTGAGGAACTCTCCGGCTTACTGCGGTTAACCTGCAGCGTGTCGTTCGCCTATGCGCAGCTCGCAACGGCGCTGGCGGCGTTTCTGCAACAAAATCCGGCGCTGAAAATTGACGTCAAGCTTGGCGATCAGGCGGTGAATTTGCTGGAAGAGCGCATTGATCTGGCGATCCGCATCAGTCAATCGCCCGATCCCGGTCTGGTATCGCGTCCGCTGGCAATCTGTGATTCGGTGATGGTGGCCAGTCCCGCCTATCTGCGACTGACTGGCACGCCTGCGCATCCGGATCAGCTGGCGCAGCATAGTTGCATCAGCCACAGCCATTTCGGACGTGATGGCTGGACACTGAGCCAGAATGGACAGACGCAGCGTTTTACGGTTCCGGTCAGACTGACCATGGATGACGCAACCTCACTGATGCAGGCAGCGATCGCCGGTGCCGGTATCGCCTTGCTGCCAGCGTATCTGGTCAATCCCATGTTGCGTGAAGGTTTGCTGAACAGCGTACTCAGCGACTGGCAAGCTACCCAGATCGGCGTCTATGCGCTGTACCCGTCGCGCCGCCACCTCGCGCCTGCGGTACGTGCCTTGCTGGATTTTCTGGTGCAGCGCTTTGAGCAAAGGCCGTGGTGATGCCCCTCGTGTATCCAGACAGTGTCAGATGATCTTAAAACTGCCTGAAATGGCCGAAATGCGGAGTCCTGCACAGAAAAATGCTGGTTTTTCACGGACGTCCGCAGAAACAGTGGTGCTCCGGGTAGGTCAAAAAAGGCTGCGATGCGGAGATTTGCATAGTCCGCGGCGCAGCCTGATCGTCATTGGGGCAGTGGCTTACATCAGGATGATGTCGTACTGTTCCTGATGGAAGGAGTTTTCGACCTGCAGTGAGATCGGTTTGCCGATGAAATCACCGAGCATGGCCAGATGCTGGGATTCTTCTTCAAGGAACATATCGACCACGATTTGTGACGCCAGAATGCGGAACTCGCGCGGATTGAATTGCTTGGCTTCGCGCAGCAGTTCGCGCAGGATTTCGTAGCAAACGGTGCGGGCGGTTTTGACCATGCCTTTGCCGGAACAGGCAGGGCAGGTTTCGCACAGTACATGGGCCAGCGATTCGCGGGTGCGTTTGCGGGTGACTTCCACCAGCCCCAGTGCCGAAAAGCCGGAAACTGATAGTTTGGTGCGGTCACGCGATAAGGCTTTGTTCAGCTCGGCCAGCACGGCGGTGCGGTGCTCGGCATTTTCCATATCGATCAGATCGAGGATGATGATGCCGCCGAGATTACGCAAACGCAGCTGGCGTGCAATCGCATGGGCCGCTTCCAGATTGGTTTTGAAGATCGTGTCATCAAAGTTGCGACCGGCAACAAAGCTGCCGGTGTTGACGTCGATGGTGGTCATGGCTTCGGTCTGATCAATGATCAGGTAACCGCCGGATTTCAGATCGACGCGGCGGCCCAGCGCACGTTCGATTTCCTCTTCCACGCCATACAAATCAAATAACGGACGTTCGCCGGTGTAATGCTGCAGGCGCGGCAATACGGAAGGCATGTACTGGCTGCCGAATTCCGTCAGCATCTGGAAGTTTTCACGCGAATCGACCTGAATCGCACCGGTTTCTTCATTCACAAAATCACGCAGCACGCGCTGTGCCAGATTCAGATCCTGATACAACAGGCTGCCAGCCGGTTTGCTTTTGGCTGCCAGACTGATATTGGCCCAGGTGCGGCGCAGATAGTCGATATCGGCCTTCAGTTCATCGTCATTCGCATCTTCTGCCATCGTGCGCACAATGAAGCCGCCTTTGTCTTCCGGTTGCTGCAGGCTGATTACGCGCTGGCGCAGGGCTTCACGTCCGGCTTCATCTTCGATTTTCTGCGAAATGCCGACATGTTTATCCTGTGGTAAAAACACCAGCATGCGGCCTGCGATCGAGATTTGTGTCGATAAGCGTGCGCCTTTGGTGCCGATCGGATCTTTGATGACCTGAACGGTGATGCTCTGACCGTCAAACAGCAGTTTTTCAATCGGTTTCAAAGCGGTATTCGGATTGCCGTCCTGCGGCTTGGCATCCCAGATATCAGCCACATGCAGGAACGCGGCACGTTCCAGACCGATGTCGATAAATGCGCTTTGCATGCCCGGCAGTACACGGACTACCTTGCCCAGATAAATATTGCCAACCAGACCGCGCGACAGCGTGCGTTCCACATGCAGTTCCTGCACGGCACCCTGAAAAATCAGAGCCACGCGGGTTTCCTGCGGGGTGATGTTAATCAGCAGATCTTCCATGATTCTTTGTTATTCCCATTGCAGGCCAGCATCACGCAGCAGCTGGCAGGTTTCAAAAATCGGTAAGCCCATAATACCGGAGTAACTGCCGCTGATATGACGGATAAACTGTGCGGCTTTGCCCTGAATGCCATAGCCACCGGCTTTGTCATACGGTTCGCTGCTGGCGCAGTAGGCGGCGATGTCGGCATCGCTGAGAGCTGCAAACGTGACCTCGGAGCTTTGTGTCACTGCCAGCACGCCATTGGTTGTACGCAGCGCAAGGCTGGTCAGTACCTGATGGCTGCGTCCGGACAGCATACGCATCATGTGTTCCGCTTCAGCGCGGTCAGCCGGTTTGCCCAGAATATGATGATCCACGACCACGGTAGTATCTGCCGCCAGCACCGGGCGCTCGTCCCATTTGCGCCATTGCATGGCTTTCCATGCCATTTCCGCTTTTTCACGGGTCACACGTTGTACATAGTGCAGCGGTAACTCGCCCGGCTCCACGATTTCCGTCACATCCGGGCCGCGCGGTGGTTTGTCGCGCAACAGCAGTAATTCGTAAGAAATGCCTGCCTGTGTCAGTAATTCACGGCGGCGCGGGCTTTTGGAAGCCAGATAAATCATAGGTGGTTTCATCATGAATCGGTGTCAGACCCGGTGGTAAGGATGATTCTGGGTAATCGACCAGGCCCGGTAAAGTTGTTCTGCGAGCAAAACCCTAACCATACCATGCGGAAGGGTCATACTGGAAACACGGATCAGATTATCTGCGCGGGCTTTGATTTCCGGATCTAAACCGTCTGCACCGCCGATGATAAACACCACATCGCGTCCGTCCTGCTGCCATTGCGTCAGCTGTTGCGACAGGGCGACCGAGGTCCAGTCTTTGCCGCGTTCATCCAGCGCAATGACGCGCGCACCTTTCGGGATCACCGCTTCAATGCGGGTGCGCTCCATCGACATGACGGTTTCCGCAGTACGGCTGCCGGAGCGGTCTACCGGTTTGATTTCTTTCAGTACAACGCGGCATTCTGCGGGCATACGCTTGGTGTATTCCTGAAAGCCGTTTTCTATCCAGTCCGGCATTTTGTGCCCGACTGCAGCAATAATCAGTTGCATAGTGTTCTTTCGGTGAGCTGTCGTCCACAAAAAATGGCTGCCTGCGGCAGCCATTTCAAGATCTGTGTCAGACAGAGACAGAAGCAGGGTTTATTCTGCTGCTTTCTTACGGGTTGTGCGTTTTGCCGCAGCCTGTTTTGCAGAGGCAACGGAAGATTTAGTCGCAGCAACTTTCACACGGCCACCGCTTGGAACGGCTGGTGCACGTGGCTTACGTACGGCTGGTTTCGCTGCTGCAGTTTCGGTGGTTGCCGTTTTACGCGCACGTGGCTTACGTGCCGGTTTTTCATCATCTTCCAGCGGTGCCTGAATTGCCATCATGTCGAAGGTTACTTCAACCGGTGCTTTCGCCGCAGTTTTGCGGGTACGTTTCGGTTTTTCTTCGTCATCGGTGCTCGGGCTGGCAGTTTTCTTTGCAGTACGCTTTGCCGCGCCCAGTTTCACTGGCTTGTCGCCCCAGATTTCTTCCAGACGGTAGTAAGCACGGATTGCAGGTTGCATGATGTGAACGACCATGTCGCCCAGATCCACCAGCACCCATTCACCTGTGGTTTCACCTTCCATGCTGACGATGTCGCCGCCAGCGCCTTTGACTTTGTCACGTACCGATGCGGCCAGCGCACGGGTCTGACGGTTCGATGTACCGGAGACAACCAGTACGCGGTCGAACAGGCTGGTCAGATGCACGGTGTCAAACAGTTGAATGTCCTGGCCTTTAACATCTTCCAGTGCATCGACAACGATGCTTTGCAGTTTTTTAATATCCATAATCAGTAAATTGTATGTTGTTGCAGGTAGTCTAGCACCTTGACAGGAACCAGCGACCGGATTGCAGGATTATGCCGCATTAAACCTTCCCTCAGTTGGGTGGCAGAGACATCCCAGTCGAGATCCGGCTCGATCAGGGTGCCGCCACAGGGCAGGCTGCGTAATCGTTCTGCGCTTGTTGCTCTTTGTTTCCAGACATCCCTGACCGCACCGGCAGACAAATCCAGACTGAAGCCCGGTCTGGCAGCCACGCACAGGTTGGCATAGCTGAACAAATGTTCCCATTCGCGCCAGGTATGCAGGTTATGTAACTGATCCGCACCCATCGCCAGATGAATGCAGGTGTCTGGTCCTAATTCAGCGCGGAGCTGACGCAGGGTTTCTATCGTATAGCTGGGCTGTTGCTGCTGCGCCCGCACGATTTCCTGTTCATCAATCACCAGCTGGCACAATGACCAGTTTTCAAAAGCCAGCCTGAGCATGCTGACTCTTTGCTCCGATGTAGCCGTCAGAGCGCTTTTTTGCCAGGGTTGCCCGGCAGGAATAATTCTGAGTTGCTGCGGCTGCAGCAGTTCACAAAAGCGGTTAGCCAGTGCGACATGTCCGCAGTGTACCGGGTCGAAGCTGCCGCCAAATAC
Organism: Cognatundibacterium luofuense; assembly: GCF_018139685.1. Lineage (GTDB taxonomy): Bacteria > Pseudomonadota > Gammaproteobacteria > Burkholderiales > Burkholderiaceae_D > Undibacterium > Undibacterium luofuense. The sequence continues at coordinate 327,272 of NZ_JAGSPN010000002.1, read as the reverse complement.
CAGTACCGAAGAAACCGCTGTTGCCATTAAACCCACTCACGATGTGGCAGAAAATCTGTCCACAGACGCGCTTCAGGTGTGCCGTCTTCCGGATGCCACTGATACCGCCATTTTACGACAGGTGGCATCGACATCAGGATAGATTCTGTACGCCCACCGGATTGCAGACCAAAATGCGTGCCGCGGTCGAACACCAGATTGAATTCTACATAACGACCACGACGATACGCCTGGAAGTCGCGCTCACGTTCACCGTAAGCAATTGCCTGACGGCGCTCGGCGATTGGTACATAGGCCGGAATGAAGCTGTCGCCGACAGAACGCATCATCGCGAAGCTGTGTTCAAAACTGCCTTCATTGAAATCATCAAAAAACACGCCGCCGATACCGCGCGCTTCCTGTCGGTGTTTCAGGTAAAAATAATTGTCGCACCACTTTTTGAAGCGCGGATATAAGTCTTCACCAAACGGTGTCAGCGCATCGCGGCAGGTGCGGTGAAAGTGCACAGCGTCTTCTTCAAAGCCATAGTACGGGGTTAAATCCATGCCACCGCCAAACCACCAGACCGGATTACCCTGTGTATCACAGGTACTGAAAAAGCGTACATTCATATGCACCGTTGGCACATACGGATTACGCGGATGCAGCACCAGCGATACGCCCATGGCTTCCCATGGCTGGCCCGCCACATCCGGACGGTTCGCAGCAGCGGATGGCGGTAAGGTACTGCCTTTGACATGCGAGAAATTCACGCCGCCACGCTCAAACACATTTCCCTCTTCCACCAGACGGGTAATGCCACCACCGCCTTCAGCACGCTGCCAGCTGTCGGTCAGGAAGGCTTTGCCATCCAGTTGCTCCAGCGCCGCAATGATGCGTGCCTGCAGGTCCAGTAAATAGGTTTTGACAGCTTCGGTATTCACCATGTCAGCATCTCATAAAAAAACAATGTGGGTTGGAAAGCTTCCAACCCACACCGGGATTCGACTTAACCAGATCAGTGTTTGCGGTTCAGTGCGCGCCAGCCGATATCGCGGCGGTATTGCATGCCGGCAAAGCTGATTTTTTCGACCACATCGTACGCATGTTTTTGTGCCAGTTTGACAGTATCACCCAGACCCACTACGCACAGAACACGGCCGCCGCTGGTCACGGTAGCGCCATCCTGTTCAGTGGTGCCCGCGTGGAATACGACGGCGTCTGCTGCTTCAGCCGGAATGCCGGTAATTTTGTCGCCTTTACGCGGGCTGTCCGGGTAGCCATGGGCTGCCATCACCACACCCATTGCAGTACGGCGGTCCCATTCCAGTTCCACCGTATCCAGCGTACCGTTGACCGCGTGTTCCATGACCTGCACCAGATCACTCTTCAGACGCGCCATAATAGGCTGGGTTTCCGGGTCGCCCATGCGGCAGTTGAATTCCAGCGTTTTCGGATTGCCCTGATCGTCGATCATCAGACCAGCGTACAGGAAGCCAGTGAAGACGATGCCGTCTTTCGCCATTCCCTGCACAGTCGGCACAATAATTTCGCGCATGATACGTGCATGCAACTGCGGTGTCACGATAGGGGCAGGGGAGTAAGCGCCCATACCACCGGTATTCGGGCCTTCATCGTTATCCAGCAAACGCTTATGGTCCTGGCTGGTTGCCAGTGCCAGAATGTTTTTACCATCCACCATCACAATGAAGCTGGCTTCTTCACCTGCCAGAAATTCTTCAATCACAACACGCGCCCCGGCATCGCCGAGTTTGTTATCTGCCAGCATCATGTCGATAGCCGCATGCGCTTCTTCCAGCGTCATCGCGACGACAACACCTTTACCTGCAGCCAGACCATCCGCCTTAATGACGATAGGTGCGCCTTTGGCATTGATGTAATCATGCGCAGCCGCCAGATCAGAAAACGTCTGATATTCAGCTGTCGGGATTTTGTGGCGTTTCATGAAGGCTTTGGCAAAGTCCTTGGAACTTTCCAGTTGGGCTGCTTCACGAGTAGGGCCGAAAATTTTCAGGTCACGTTCGCGGAAAATATTCACAATACCTGCCGCCAGCGGTACTTCAGGGCCGACGACGGTCAGTGCGACACCTTCTTTTTCCGCAAAATCTGCCAGCGCAGCCGGATCAGACAGGGGGACATTGCTCAGGCGATGATCTTTAGCAGTACCGCCATTGCCCGGAGCAACATAAACGGTTTGCACACGTTCAGACTGCGCCAGTTTCCACGCCAGTGCGTGTTCACGGCCACCAGAGCCGACGACGAGAATTTTCATATTATTCTTCAATAATGGCGTTAGTAAAGACTTCCTGAACATCGTCCAGATTTTCGATTGCATCCAGCAGCTTTTGCATCTTTTGTGCATCTTCGCCGGTAAACACGGTCTCAGTGGAAGGCTTCATCAGCACTTCCGCCACTTCCGGTTTGAAGCCTGCCTGTTCCAGATGTGCACGCACTTCGGATAAAGAATACGGTTCACACAGGACTTCGATACCACCTTCATCATCGGTGATGATGTCATCGGCACCGGCTTCCAGTGCTGCTTCCATCAGGGCATCTTCATTGGTGCCCGGTGCGAACATCAGTTGTCCGCAGTGTTTGAACATGAAAGCAACGGAACCTTCGGTTCCCATATTGCCGCCGTATTTATTGAATGCGTGACGCACTTCTGCCACGGTACGGGTACGGTTATCGGTCAGGCAGTCAACGATGATCGCTGCACCGGCAATGCCGTAGCCTTCATAACGTACTTCTTCGTAGTTCACACCTTCAGCGGTGCCTGCGCCGCGCTGAATGGCGCGCGCGACGTTATCTTTCGGCATGTTAGCGTCTGCGGCTTTTTCAACCGCCAGACGCAGACGCGGATTGGAATTCACATCATCGCCACCCATACGGGCTGCAACCGTGATTTCTTTGATCAGACGTGTCCAGATTTTGCCGCGTTTTGCATCTGCCGCAGCTTTTTTGTGCTTAATATTGGCCCACTTGCTATGTCCTGCCATGATGTGTCTTTCTTATGGAGGCAGTCGGCCGGATTCAGGAAGAAACTCTGACTGCCTGTCAGGTTGGAAGATAAACCATCATTTTACCATACAGGCACCCCGGGTAAGCCAGTTCCGGGATGGCGGGGATGTGATTGATGCAGCTCATATTTCTTGCTGTCAGCTTTCCTGTGCAGAATTCATTCCGCTTAGTCTTGCGAAAATGGCCGAAAGCGGCGTATTTTTGTCGCTCGCAAACGCAGATTTCAGTGGTTCCGTTGTGCTCACGTCACCTGATTCTGCGACGCTGATTTCTTCGGGAGCAGTTTTTTTTCTGAATATTGAGAATTGCAGGCTTGGGCTGTACATAATGGATTAGCAATGTTGTTAGTTTGGTAGGGATTTCTCCATTGTAGAAAAAATAATTGCCTTATGAGTCATTGTTTTTCAGATAATTTGAAAAATCCGGCGGGACTTTGTAAGGAATTGTTATAATTTTTCCATGTGGAAAATAATTCCCGTGCCAGCCTTATTTGTTTTTTCGTTATGGTTACTGCTTGTTCCGGCGCAACGCTGTTGCGCCGTACACCACTTTGGTTGCTGATCGGGTGCGAAGCCTGCCGTCACTGGCTGCAATCGTTTATGCTGTGCATATTTCGGCATCTGCGGTCTGCAGATGTGAGGCGGAAACACTCCGGGTGCCTTGTGCGTTGAAAAGAAGTGAAACGCGGCATCTGATCAAGTACCGCTGGTCGGAAAAGTATAAGGGAAATAACGGATGGCAGGCCTGATGTACTTCTTTATCATGCAACGCATCCGGATGCAGTAAAAGCAGCGCGTGTGAAAAGCGCCCTGTCTTGTCTGATCTGTCTTGTAATCCTTCCGCTTTTGAAACAACCGCAAAGCGCTTGGCGCTTGACAGTCAGGACACCGACTTAATTAACATGTCAACAGCAGGAATTCAGCAGTATATTGCCGGTAGATGCAGTGTAATTCTTGCTGGCTGAAGATGGGCGCTGCAAAACCTGCAGGGTTGTAGCCGGTAGCCGGGTTTTCAGGAAATCCGGTCGCCGGATGCTGTAAAGATGACAGATTCAGACAGAACAGAAATTTTATGGATACAGTGCCGGTCAATCCGCAAAGACAATCTGATTCCTCCGGAGCGCCGCGCGTGCAAATGCTGCAGGCGATGGTGCCGGTCGCAGTCAACCTGATTTCGTCGCAGCTTGAAGCGTTCGCATCACGACTGACACAGGCACTATTTAAAGTTGCTGATCAGAATGTGCGGCCGGATGAGGCAACCAGCAGCTTTCAGACCTATCAGTTATTGAAACGAAATCACAGCAGTTTCTACCGACTTGCCGCAACGCATCTGAATGCCGCGCTCAGCAAAGAAATCAGTGTGATGAATACCCGTAAGCGACTAGGTGAGCAAGGGAATCTGCAGGATATGTCGCTGGTGCCGTTTGAAGAAATGGAAAACAAAATCCTGACTTCAAACCTGTGCAAATCACTCGAACTGAATAACGCAGATCAACTGGTCGGACTGAATATCCGTATCGGACATGTCTTACGCCGGACGCCGATTGCTGTCTCGCAAAATCCCTTCCGGCCTGAAATTTTCGTGCATGCGGTGCTGGATGCATGGCAGGAATTTGACAGCAACAGTAAAGACAGCATGCCGCTGATACTGCGTTTGCTGCAGCCGGAAATATTTCTGCAACTGAATCCGGTGTATCAGGGACTGAATGATGCGTTTGTTGAACGAGGCATTGTCGTCGATATAGAAGGTGCGAAACGTCAGACCAAAAAACGCATGGTTTTTACGCGGCGCGAAGATCTGGAAGCGTCAGATCCTTATCTGGAACACAAATTACGGAATATTTTTTCCGATCAGAATGCGCGTAAAGAAAACGCGTCTTTGCCGGGGTTCAGCGGCGCGGCATCCTGGGGCGGCGCTGGTGATGGCACGGAAACGATTACTATCGACCGGCAGTTTTTTGACTATCTGACCAGTATTCAGCGTACGGCTGCCACGCCCGACGGTGCATCAAACGGTATGCATCTGCGCGAGATTTCCCGCCATCGTCAGAATGAACTGACACACATTGACCAGAATACAATTGAACTGCTTGCGCGGATTTTCGATTACGTATTCAACGACCCGCATATTCCGGCAGAAATCAAAAGTCTGATTGGTCAGTTGCAGATCCCGACGCTGAAGGTCGCGCTGATGGACAAGGATTTCTTTTTCCGCGACAGCCATCCTGCACGTGTTCTGATTGATACGCTGGCGAAATCCTCTGTGTTACTGGGCAGTGATGCCAGTGCAGAAGATCCGCTGTATCAGATGATTGAAGGTGTGGTCGAGCGGGTACAGCAAGAATTTGATTTGCAGATTGAACTGTTCTCCGATGTTGTTGCTGATCTCGAAAATTTCCTTCGGGATGAAGAAAAACAAGCGGCAACTGCGATTTCTGAACCGGTTCAGGAAGCGCTGAAGCAGGAAAAAATGCGTCTGGCCCGCGAATTCGCCGAGAACGATGTGGCGATTCGGGTTGAAACCGGTGAAGTGGCTGGGTTTCTGGAGGATTTCTTACGCACCCAGTGGATACGCATCCTGACCATTGCACATAACGTCAAAGAAGAAAAACCGAACGCGCTGGAGAATGCGCTGAAGACGATGGATGATCTGATCTGGAGTCTGAAGCCGAAAAACAGTGCGGAGGAACGTAAAGAACTGGTCAGTAAGTTACCGGCGATGCTGACGCTGCTGAACGCATGGCTGAATGCGATTAAATGGGATGAGCCGGAACGGGTGATTTTCTTTTCCAAGCTGGCAGAGCGACATGCGGCAATTGCCCGTGCTCCGCTGGAATTATCACCACGTCGTCAGCTGGAAATTGCGGTCAACATTGCGCAGCGCGCCAGTGAAAAGCGTCTGAACCGTCAGGCGCAGGATCAAGTGCCGAAGGAAAGTGATGAGTGGGAAGCCATGGTCGATGCGCTGGAATCCGGAGTGTGGGTGGACTTCACGAATCAGGCTGATGTGACAACGCGCTATCGTCTGGCATGGGTCAGCCCGAAACGTACCCGTTACATTTTCAGCAGCCGCCAGGGACATGATTCGTTCTCGGTTTCAGCAGATGAACTGATCGGGAAATTCCGTTGTGGCGAAGCCGTTAAAGTTGCTGCACATTCGGTTGTGGATCGTGCGCTGGTCGAAGCCTTGCGGGATCCGCCACTCTGACAGGTGCTGACAGCATTATTCAGCAGACGCAAATGCACAAAACAAAAGGGAGAGTCTCTAATGGAGCTCTCCCTTTTTTTGTGACCTGAGCGCGAACACAGTTCACTGAAGCTTCAGTGTCGCTTATTTCACTTCTTTTGTCGCTTTTTGCAGTTCGATGACTTTGGTGCTGCCGTTCGGTTGCGGGAAGTCCTGCATTGCCAGGGCCAGCAAATCGGGCATAAATAAGGAAATTGCCGGATTCAGTTGTTCAGTGCTGACTTTGATATCGGCCAGACGCTTATTGCTTTGCACATCGCTGAAGCGTAATTCCAGCTGGTGCAGATAGCTGCGTTTGACACTCAGGTCGGACGGGTACAAAGACGGATACGGATACCAGTAAGGGCCGTAGTAAAGGCCTCGGCGGAAATGCAGTCGCCAGATCGGGTCATACAACGCTGGATGCATGCTGTTTACCTGTAATTCCGCAAAGTTACTTGCATACGCCATGCTGACTTTCATGACGGCCGGATGCTGAGCATCTGCCTCCTGAAAACCGGATAAACCCAGTTGTTTGCGCAACTGTTCTTCATAGACTTTGTACTCTGGATTGTTTTCCTGATCCGGCGCACGTTCAACGACATAAATCTTTGCCATTTGTGGCTGCCATTCGTGAAAACTGCTGACCTGACCGGAAAACGTGCTGGCACAAGCGGATAATAAAAATACGACACCGCTGATCAGTACGCTGCGTGCGATGTGAATCATGATAGATCTCCTGCTGAATTGCTAAAAACGGGAAGAAAGCGCATAGGCACAGCTTGCGATGTGAGCAGTCTTGCACAAAAACGCTTACCTGTAGTGTAAATCGAAATACTTGTCTTTCCGTTTCGAACTGTAACGCACAGGAACAAAAGCTGCATCCGGCATGCGCTTGCGCAAATTCGCCGAATTTTCCCTGTTTCCGCTGAATTTTCAGCGGGTATTTACCGGAATTTCTATAGCCATTGCTACAATGCTGGTTTGCGCCTGACCGACGGCGCCCATCCGATTTCTGACTGAAGAGACAGCTTGCATATGCGAAACGACAACCTTTCTGCACCTCAGGCAATTTACCGTAAAGATTATGTAGCACCCGGCTTCTGGGTGGATACCGTGGAAATGGGGCTGGATCTCGGCCTCGAACAGACGCATGTAGCGACACGAATGACCCTGCGCCGCAATCCGGAAAGCACGGAAAAAGACATCGTGTTGTTCGGTGATGGTCTGAAAATTCTGCAATTGCGCCTGAACGGCGCCAACCTGAAAAAATCGCAATACAGTATTCAGGGCGAAACCATGCGTATTCCGGATGCGCCGGACGACGTGGTGCTGGAAATTGAAACCCTGATTCAGCCGGTAAAAAATACCGCTTTGTCTGGTTTGTATGCATCGGCCGGTAATCTGATTACCCAGTGCGAAGCAGAAGGTTTCCGTCGTATTACCTGGTTCCCGGATCGTCCGGATGTGATGGCAAAGTACACCGTGCTGCTGCGCGCTGATAAAAAAGCCTTCCCGGTACTGTTGTCGAACGGTAATCTGATCGAAGAAGGTGATCTGGGTGATGGTCGCCATTATGCGAAATGGGAAGACCCGTTCTTCAAGCCTTCGTATCTGTTCGCGATCGTCGCGGGTAAGCTGGTCTGTCAGGAAGAAACTTTCCGTTTGCAGGATGGCCGCGACGCGCTGCTGCAAGTGTGGGTGGAGCCGGGCAATCTGGACAAAACCGACCACGCGATGCAATCCCTGAAGAAGAGCATACGCTGGGATGAAGAACGTTTCGGGCTGGAACTGGATCTGGACCGCTTCATGATTGTTGCCACCGGCGACTTCAACATGGGCGCGATGGAAAACAAAGGCCTGAACATTTTCAATACCAAGTACGTTCTGGCAAATCCTAGTATTGCCACAGATACCGATTACGCAGGTATTGAATCTGTGGTTGGTCATGAATATTTCCATAACTGGACCGGTAACCGCGTCACTTGCCGCGACTGGTTCCAGTTATCGCTGAAAGAAGGCCTGACGGTGTTCCGTGATCAGGAATTCTCGGCAGATCTGGTAGGAACGGCGACTGGTCGTGCGGTGAAGCGGATCGAAGATGTGCGCGTGCTGCGTCAGGTGCAATTCTCTGAAGATGCAGGCCCGATGGCGCATCCTGTACGCCCTGATTCGTTTGTTGAAATCAATAATTTCTACACCGTCACCATTTACGAAAAAGGTTCGGAAGTGGTGCGCATGTATTACACCTTGCTGGGCCACGACGGCTTCCGCAAAGGCATGGATCTGTACTTTGCACGCCACGATGGTCAGGCGGTGGAGTGTGATGATTTCCGCGCAGCGATGGCGGATGCCGGTGGCCGTGATCTGACCCAGTTTGAACGCTGGTACAGCCAGGCAGGTACACCACGTGTGCATGCCAGCGCTGTGTACAACGCAGAAGAAAAGACCTATGTGCTGACACTGGCGCAATCCTGTCCTGCGACACCGGGTCAGGCTGAAAAACTGCCTTTCCATATTCCGGTGACGGTGGGCTTGCTGGGTGCGGATGGTCGTGATCTGCCTTTGCATACCGATGGCGCTCAGGCTGGTCAGACCAGCGTAGTGCTGGAGCTGACCGAAGCAAGCCAGACTTTCATCTTCCGTGATGTTGCTGAAGAACCGGTCCCATCGCTGCTGCGCAATTTCTCTGCGCCGGTCGTGCTGCACTTTGATTATTCCGACGCGCAACTGGCGCATTTGCTGGCACACGACAGCGATCCGTTTAACCGCTGGGAAGCTGGTCAGCGACTGGCAACCCGCCGTCTGGTGAAACTGACGCAGGCAGTACAGGCAGGTGAAGCGCTGGCGCTGGACGAGATGTTCCTCGAAGCGCTGCGTAATACCCTGAACGATACAACGCTGGACCCTGCCTTCCGTGAACTGGTACTGACGCTGCCATCGGAACTGGTGATTGCCGAAGAATTTGACGAAGTCGATCCGCAGGCCATTCACACCGCACGTCAGTTTGCCCGCGCAGCGATCAGCGATGCTTTGCGCGGCGATTTGCTGACGGCGTATGAAGACAATCTGACACCGGGTAAATACAGTCCTGATGCAGAATCTTCCGCAAAACGCAGCCTGAAAAATCTGGCCTTGTCGTATCTGGCAGACTGGCCGCAACAATCCACATTTGATCTGGCGCTGACGCAGTTTAATGAAGCAGAAAACATGACAGACCGTCTGGCGGCATTGCATGCACTGGTGAATTTCAAAGGTGACGCGAAACAGAAGAAAGCGGCAGACAAAGCGCTGGCGCAGTTCTACAAACTGTTCTCGAAAGAAGCGCTGGTGGTCGACAAATGGTTTATGTTGCAAGCCGTGGCAGAAACGACGGATGTCGCCAAAGTGCGTGAACTGATGCAGCATCCGGCCTTTACCCTGAACAATCCTAACCGCGCACGCAGCCTGACATTCAGCTTCTGCAATGCCAATCCTTCGCAATTCCATGCACCGGATGGCAGCGGTTACGCCTTGTGGGCCGAGCTGGTGATTGCGCTGAATAAGATCAATCCGCAAGTTGCCGCACGTCTGGCACGCAGCATGGATCGCTGGAAAAAATACAGCCCGGCATTGCAGCAAAAAATGAAAGCAGCACTGGAAAAAGTGGCAGGTACGAAGAAATTGTCGAAAGACGTCGCAGAAGTCGTGACCAAAGCGCTGGCTGCAGAATAAATTTTATTAACGGAGTTATTATGAAACGTGTAAGTCTGACCCAGTTTCTGGTAGAGCAACAAAGACAAAACAATTCTATTCCTGCGGAATTGCGTCTGCTGATCGAAGTTGTTGCACGCGCCTGCAAAACCATCAGCCATGCGGTTGGCAAAGGTGCGCTGGGCGAAGTGCTCGGCACCGCCGGCTCGGAAAACGTACAGGGTGAAGTGCAGAAAAAGCTGGACATCATTTCCAATGAAATTCTGCTGGAAGCCAACGAATGGGGCGGCCATCTAGCGGCAATGGCATCGGAAGAAATGGAAAGTATCCATCCGATTCCTAACCGTTATCCGATGGGCGAATACCTGCTGATGTTTGATCCGCTGGACGGCTCCAGCAATATCGACGTCAACGTATCGATCGGTACAATTTTCTCGGTACTGAAAGCACCGGAAGGCATGAGCACACCAAGTGAGCAGGATTTCCTGCAACCGGGCACGAAACAGGTTGCTGCCGGTTACGCTGTGTACGGCCCGCAAACCGTGCTGGTGCTGACCACCGGTAACGGCGTGAACTGCTTCACACTGGATCGTGAAATGGGTTCATGGGTACTGACACAAAGCAATGTGCAAATCCCGGCAGATACTAAAGAATTCGCGATCAATGCATCCAACAGCCGTCACTGGTATCCGCCGGTCACACGCTATGTGGATGAAATGCTGGCTGGCAAAACCGGCCCGCGCGGCAAAGACTTCAATATGCGCTGGATTGCATCCATGGTGGCTGACGTACACCGCATTCTGAATCGCGGCGGCATCTTCATGTATCCGGCTGACCTGCGTGAACCGGAAAAAGCCGGCAAGCTGCGTCTGATGTACGAAGCCAACCCGATGGCGATGATCGTCGAACAGGCTGGCGGCATGGCGACCAACGGCAAGGAACGCATTCTGGACATTCAGCCGACGGCACTGCATCAGCGCGTTGCTGTATTCCTCGGCTCGCGTAACGAAGTTGAGCTGGTCACCTCGTATCACAAAGAGTAATCCGGCTTTTACTCAGCCTTTGCAGCTGAACTTACTGCAGCTGCCGCAGATACGAACTGCCACAAAAAACCGCCTTTCAGCAATGAACGGCGGTTTTTTTATGTTCCTTTTGTTCCGTATCCGGATCAGCATCCGTATCGGGATTGCTGCGTCTATGTCAGGTAAAGCCACCGGAAAGGCTGAATTCAGGCAGAAATAGCTTTAAATGCGGTGTTCAGCACAGCGATCCGGCGGTCGTCGGCAGAAAGTCTGGTTGCCCGTAAAAACGAAATGACGAAGTCTGCACAATACAAGCGGCGAGTTGGACGGCGGCGCCCCGGGAATACGGGGGCAAGCTGACGTGCAACACGAAGCGGAATTTTCCGAAAACACGGCGTAAAAGAAAATTCAGGCCTGGCGTTGTTGTAAAAGAGTTCAGATGCTGTATTTCTTTTAAAAAATTAAATGCCAATGATAAAAAAGAATCGGCTGTTGCTTAGAATGACAAAGCATTGCGATAAGTGCAGAAATGCGTGGCGATGGCACATACATCAATGTCGCAATTTCACGTCGGACAAATGTTAACTGCAGCATATGTATGAAGGCGGTTTTGTTTCGCCTTGCCGCTTGTGCTGCGTTTTTTATCCCTGATTTAGATTTCTATGAAAAAAATTCTGAAGCTTGTTTTATCGGTGTGTATTTCCGGTTTATTCACGACGGCCAGTGCGGATGAGTCAGTCTGCCCGAAAGATGGCAAATTTCCTGTGGCGGAGCTCAAAACCAGAGTGCTGGTGATCGGCGAAACGCATGGTTCCAATGAATATCCGGCGTTCGCAAAAAGTGTGGTGTGTCAGCTGCTGGCGGCGAATAAGCCGGTGATACTGGGGCTGGAAATTCCCGAAAATGAACAAGTGGGAATCAATCGTTATCTGCAATCGAATGGCACTGCTGACGACAGACGTGTATTGCAGCAGGGTAAATTCTGGCAGGGCAAGATGCAGGACGGCCGTTCCAGTGTTGCAATGTTCGGGCTGATTGAAACGGTAAGGAAGCTTAAGCAAAGCGGACAAAAAGTTTTGCTGGCCGCATTTGACATCAGCGCTGACTATAAACCGGTTCCTCTGGAGAAAAACGAACCATTCTCCATTGGCAGAATTGACGGCGAAATGACACTGAATATTATCGACCGACTCAGACAATATCCGGACTACACCTACGTGGCACTGGTTGGCGGCAATCATGCGAGCAGAGATAAACATTATCGGAATAACCCGGATTTCAGCCCGATGGCGTATTTACTGTCTCAGCGGGAACCAATACAAACGGTTTATTTGTCAGATCAGGGCGGCGAGTACTGGGTATGCAGAAAACCCGGTGGTGAACTGGTTTGTGGCCCGTACACATATCCTGCATCGAAAAACAAAGTCTCTGCAGAAGACGATTTTTCGATTGAGCTGGGCAAGGTAACAGCATCACCGCCACTGATTAGTCTGGATCAGTAATTTCACGAAATCACACAAGACCAGCAATCCGGCGACGCTGCTTCATCCGGTACAACTTCGGTGGTCTGATGTTTAAATGGGGGCAGGTATGAACCGACAACAGTTAATGGCGTTACATCCGCATATCGTACTGCCTCCGCCTGCCACGCCGGAACAGTTGCAGGTTCTGGCGGCGACCCTGGCGATGGAGTTGCCTGCAGATCTGGTATCGCTGCTATCGGTTGCTGACGGTGTAGCGATTCAGGATGAAGAAGCATTTTTGTTTGTTACATTGCTGTATGCATCCGCAAGAATTGCTGAAGAAACCCAGCATTTTCGTTTGTGGTGGCAGCGCGAACATCCTGCCGCAGCGTCGATTGATCCGGGTCAGCTATTGATCATTGCGGACGATGGCGCAGGCAATTACTTCGCATTACATGCACAGCCCGAAGCCGCTTCGCTGATCGTCAGGCTGGACCATGAATCCGGTGAAGCGGAGTTATGTGAGGGGCTGGATATCGGAGCTTTCATTCAGGAAATGGCAGCATCGCTGGAAGAATAGGCGTGCTGCAAGCTGGACGGACAAGCTCAGACTGTTCTGGGTGAGTCAGAATGCCTCAAATGCGGTGTTCAGCACAGCGATCCGGCTGTCGTCGGCAGAAAGTCCGGGCTTGCGAAATTGCCTGATGACGAAAATTGCACAAATTTTCGTGCATCAGGTAAGCAGGTTTGCTGGCGATATCCGGCGGTGTTCAGGCGTTTTGTATGCGGGATGGCTGCGTTGTTCCGGCGGCGCTGTGGCGACGGTGTACACGCTCACTGTTCCACCATGCGTGGCCGGGGGAGGGCTCGCTGATATCCTGCATTTCACCGATCTGCGGGAAGCTGATGCGCACGCCGCGCAGTTCTGCCAGCTTCAGTAATTGCTCCATCGGTTCCCACCACACATGTTCTGATAAGTCGAAGGTGCTGTTATGCACCGGCATCAGGAATTTCCCGCGCAAATCCAGATGCGCCTGCAGCGTTTCTGCCGGTGCCATATGGACGTCATGCCACATCTGGTTGTAGCCACCGGCTTCAATTAAGGTCAGATCGAAAGGGCCGTAACGCTCGCCAATCTCGCGGAAGCCATCGAAGTAGCCACTGTCGCCGCTGAAGAAAACCCGAGCGTGCGGACTGATCATGCAGTACGACGCCCATAAACTGCGATTGCGGTCCCACAGGCTCCGGCCTGAATAATGGCGCGCCGGTGTGGCAACGATACGCACGCCATTGAAGGGAGTTTCTTCATACCATTGCAATTCCGTAATCGCGGTGGCCGGAATACCCCATTGCACCAGTTGCTGCTTCAGTCCGGAGGGCACGATAAAGCGGTCCGTTTTGCTGCGCAGTTGTTGCACGCTGCGCTTATCCAGATGATCGTAATGATTATGTGAAATCAGTACCGCATCGATCTGGGGTAATTCGCTGATTGCCGCTGGCGGCACATGAAAACGCTTAGGGCCGAGGAATTGAAACGGTGAGGCGTAGTCCGAAAAAACCGGATCGGTCAGCAATAATTGCCCGTTCAGTTTCAGCAGCATGGTGGAATGACCAAAGCGCCAGATACTGTTATCCGGCGCACGCAGAATGGCGGTGCTGTCCAGTTCGTGAACAGGAATGCTGCCGTTCGGCACGGTATCGCGGGTGTTTTTTCTGAGCATTTTCCATGCGATGCGTACATGCTCAAGAAAACCGCGCTGCTGAATGCCGGCGCCGGATGGATTGTGATAGCGGGTTGTATCGGATGCAGCGCCGGATGATTGCATGCTTCAGCTCCAAAAGTAAACTATACGGTGTAGTTTTAGTTTAGGCGGGTTCCGGAAAAAAGTAAACTGTCCGGTGTAAAATTATGTTTTCCCGAAAAAATCTCCGGCGGCAGTATGGCGTTTAGTCTCTGTAATAGCTGTCCCTCGCTGTTGCGCAGGCTGACAGATAAGAAAAAAGAAGCGATTGTGCAGGCAGCGGTGCAGGAATTCCGTCGCCACGGCTATGACGCGACCAGTATGGATGCAATCGCCGCCAGCGCCGGTGTTTCCAAGCGCACCGTATATAACCATTTCCCGGGCAAAGAGGATTTGTTCGCCGCGATTCTGCAGCGCCTGTGGGAAACCGTGATGGTGAACGACCGCTTCGACTTTATTGCGCCGCAGACCCTGGCCAGCCAGTTGCGCCATTTTTTGCAGCAGAAAATTGCTTTGTTCAGTGATCCGGCCTTTGTTGATTTGCTGCGCGTGATTGTGGCTGCGACGATTCATGCACCGGAAAGAGCGCGTGGTATGGTGGAGCAGCTGAAACAAAGCGAGCCGGTGATTGTGCGCTGGATACGTGAGGCGCAAGCGTCCGGCCGTTTGCTGACCGACTACGAACCGGTCGAACTCAGCGATATGCTGATGGGGCAGGTGAAAGCCGTCGCACTGTGGCCGCAAATTATGATGGGGCAACCACCGCTGGATGAATTGCGACGCCAGCGTCTGGTGGAAATGGTGATCCGGCAGTTTCTGGGCACTTTCAGCCAGCAACCAGATGCCGAACTGCAGGGCTTACGCAGCGATACACTGAAAAAGCCGTAAATCCGGCAAACCGCTGAAGGAGTTTCATGTATCAGCATGCGAACTAGCTATTATAATGACGGGTTAATAATCGAACTTTGGCAGGCGGCGCATATTTTCCGCATATTTGCGGGAACTTTTTCGAGCCGCCGGTGATCTGTGTCCCCATATGAATGCTGCATTGAATCCGGTAAATTCCATGACCAACCGTGAGGCGCGTGTTTCGCCCGGCGCGATGGCACTGGCGTTACTGGTGCATCTGGCACTGTTATTGTTTTTTGTGGTCGGTATCAATTGGCAAAGCCATGAATCGAATGCAGTGGAGGCGGAAGTCTGGGATCTGACCACGCGCGAAGCCGCGCCTTTGCCCGTACCGCAAGTCGCGCCGGAACCCGAGCCGGAACCGAAGCCAGCGCCAGTCGCGCGCACCCCTGAGCCAGTCGCCAAACCGGTGGAAGATCCGGAAATCGCTTTGCAGCAGCAAAAGAAACGTATTCAGGAAGAGAAAAAACGCGAAGAAGAAAAACTGCGTATTGCAGAGGAAAAGCGTCAGCTTGAACTGAAAGAAAAGCGCGAAAAAGAAAAACTCGAAAAAGAAAAGCTTGAGAAGCAGCGCGAGAAAGAACGTCTTGAGCGTGAAAAAGAGCGTGAGAAAGAACGCGAGAGAGAGCTCAAAGAAAAAGAGCTGAAGGATAAAGCGCAGAAAGAAAAAGCAGATAAGCAGAAGCAGGCTGATCAGAAAGCCAAAGATGCGCGTGAAAAAGCACTGGCTGACAAACTGTTCAGCGAGCAAATGCAGCGTATCAATGCGCAGGCCGGTGCAGTTGGTTCCGGTGGCAGCGGTACTGCGGAAAAATCGACCGGTAATAACCGCGGTGATCCTAGCTATATCGCTAAAATTGCGTCTAAAGTGCGTTCGAACATGATTTATCCGCCGGGTGATAATGCAGGTCGCAATCCGACGGTGGAATACAAAATAGAATTGCTGCCGGATGGTTCTCTGCGCGGCTTGCCACGTATGGCAAAGAGTTCCGGCGTTCCGTCTTTTGATGAAGCGGTGGCGAAAGCGATTGAAAAATCTGCGCCGCTGCCGAAAGATAAAAACGGTCAGGTTCCCTCCAGTTTGTTACTGGTCTACAAATTACGAGAAGAGTAAGACGATATGAAATCAGGTTTACGTTTGCTGAGTATTCCTGCGCTGGCGCTGGCACTGATGGCGGGTGTGCCGCCTGTTCCGGCACAGGCGCAATTGCGGGTGGAAGTTTCCGGTGTGGGTTCGAACCAGATTCCGATTGCGATTGCAGGTTTCAGTAATGAAGACCTCAGTCCGCAGCAAATCAGCCAGATTATTCGTGACGATCTGGCACGCAGCGGTTATTTCCGCCTGATTGATGCGGGCACCGTGTTGTCTGAAACTGCGCCGGTGAACTTTGAAGAGTGGAAGCGCAAAGGCGCGGAAGCACTGGTCGTAGGCAGTGTGCAAAAGCTGGCAGATGGCCGCTTTGATGTGCGCTATAAACTGTTCGACACCACCAAAGCGGCGATGCTGTCCGGCTTTGCGCTGCCAACGCTGCCGACCAGTACCCGCGTTTCGGCACATAAAATCGCCGATGATGTGTATGAAAAGCTGATCGGGGTACGCGGTGCGTTTGCAACGCGTATTGCTTACGTGACCAAATCCGGCGGCGAATACCGTCTGGTAGTGGCCGATTCGGATGGCTACAACGAAGTTCCTGCCTTACGTTCCCGCGAACCGATTATTTCGCCGGCCTGGACACTGGATGGGAGCAAAGTTGCCTATGTGTCGTTTGAAATGAAAAAACCTGTGGTCTGGGTGCAGAATCTGCTGACCGGCGAACGCCGTGTCGTAGCGAACTTTAAAGGCAGTAACTCTGCGCCTGCATGGTCGCCGGATGGCAGCCGTCTGGCAATTGCCTTGTCGCGCGATGGCCTGACCCAGATTTACCTGATTAATGCCGATGGTTCCGGCTTGCAAAAGCTGACCAGCAGTAATGCGATTGATACTGAGCCGCAATTCTCCGCCGATGGCCAGTATGTGTATTTCCTCAGTGACCGCAGCGGCGGTCCGCAGATTTACCGCGTCAGTGTGAATGGTGGTGAAGCAAAGCGCGTGACGTTCAACGGCAGCTATAACATCACACCACGTATTTCGCCGGACGGCAAAACCCTTGCTTATATTTCCCGTCGTGAAGGAAAGTTCCAGCTGTATGCACTGGATCTTGCTTCCGGTCAGGAAACAAGGCTGTCAGATACGACCAAAGATGAATCGCCTAGCTTTTCGCCGAACGGTCGTTATATCATGTACGCTACCGAAACTGGACGTCAGGCAACACTGGCAGTCGTGTCTGTTGACGGTAAGGTGCGACAAAAATTATCGGTGCAGGCTGCCGATATCCGGGAACCTACCTGGGGCCCGTATCTCAAATAAAACTGTTTAATTCAGGAGAGAAAATGCGTTTCACATCCCAAACTAAAACACTGGCTTTGTTGATTTCCGGCGCAGCACTGCTGTCCGCCTGTGCTTCTAAAGTGCCTCTGGATCCGCCAAAAGTGGAAGAAAAACCAGTAACAACGACACAAACGACACAAGTCGACCCTAACGCTGTTAAACCAGTGAAAGCACCTGAAATGGATCCGCTGAACGATCCTAAAGGCGTGCTGGCACTGCGCAGCGTGTACTTCGACTTTGACAGCTATGTTGTGAAAGACGATTCCAAATCTGTGGTTGAAAACCACTCCAAATACCTGGCATCCAAAAAAGATCGCAAGATCCTGATCCAGGGTAACACTGACGAACGCGGTGGCAGCGAATACAATCTGGCACTGGGTCAGAAACGTGCTGAAGCAGTGCGTAAAGCAATGAACCTGATGGGCGTTGCTGATGGTCAGATGGAAGCAGTTTCTCTGGGTAAAGAGAAGCCAAAAGCAACTGGCCACGATGAAGCATCCTGGGCGGAAAACCGCCGTGCTGATATCGTTTATCAGTAATACCAGCCTGAAGACGGACATGTTTGTCTGTTGATCAGCTAACTGACGCCGCTTATCTTTGATAAGCGGCGTGTTTATTTTGACGAGCAATGCGATGAAAAAAAACTCAGTCCGCCGTGTATTGCTGACACTGGCATTTGCCGGATGTTTTCCTGCCATGGCTTCGGCAGGTATTTTTGATGATGATGAAGCCCGTAAAGCAATTCTGGATTTGCGCGCCAAGATTGAGGCATTAAATGCCCGTCTGGATTCGCGCATTGAAACCAAGGCCGATAAATCGACCGCGCTGGATCTGGCCAATGAAAATGAAAAACTGCGCGCTGAATTAGCAAAGCTGCGCGGACAGGTTGAAGTGCTGGCGAATGACATCGCGAATACCCAGCGTCGTCAGCAGGATTTCTATGTGGATCTGGATAACCGCATCCGCAAACTGGAACCGAAGCGCATGGTGGTGGACGGGCGTGAAGCAGTGATCGAGCCGGGTGAAGAACGCGCCTTTGAAGGTGCGATGAATGTGTATAAGTCCGGTGACTTCAAAGCAGCGGTGAACGGCTTCAGTGGCTTTCTGAACAGCTATCCGAATTCGGTGTATGCCGGTCAGGCACAGTACTGGATGGGTAATTCGTATCTGGCGCAGCGTGACTGCAAAGGCATGATTCCTGTCATGCAACAATTGGTGAAATCGTACCCTGATCATCCGAAAGCACCGGAAGCGTTGCTGAATATTTCTCTGTGTCAGGTTGAGCTGAAAGATAAACCGGCTGCGAAGAAAACGCTGGAAACCATTGTGCGCGACTATCCGAACACAGAAGCAGCGCAAGCGGCGAAAAGCCGTATCGGCGCGCTGAAGTAAGCCGGAAGGCGCGTGTCTATTGACAGCTATGGTTTAGGCTCCTATAATAGCTGTCTTTCTCGGGGTTGTTAGCTCAGTCGGTAGAGCAGCGGACTTTTAATCCGTTGGTCGCAGGTTCGAATCCCGCACAACCCACCAGAGTCCTTTTGGTGATGGTGTCGAGAAATAAGTTGGGTTGTTAGCTCAGTCGGTAGAGCAGCGGACTTTTAATCCGTTGGTCGCAGGTTCGAATCCCGCACAACCCACCAGAAATTCCGCAGGTTCCCGTCAGGGAGTTTGCAAGCAGGCTAACGGGTTGTTAGCTCAGTCGGTAGAGCAGCGGACTTTTAATCCGTTGGTCGCAGGTTCGAATCCCGCACAACCCACCAGACAAAGGATCCAGATGAAAATCTGGGTCCTTTTTGTTTTATATTCGCCGTTATCGTCACGAATCGCCGCTATCATCTGTTGTGCTTAGAACAGCACGCAAGCTGCGACCGACCGTGCAGGATACGACTCTTCCGGAAACAGGAACATCATGAGCAAAAAAAATAAAGCCAGTGCAGTGAAGGCCGACACCAGCCCGCCGGCACAAAAACATGAAATCCGTGAGGGGCAGTCAGAAGAATTGCTGAAAGAACTGCATATCCTGACCCGTGACGGCAAACTGAATCAGGACAGTCGCCGCAAACTGAAGCAGGTTTATCACTTATATCAATTTATCGAGCCATTGCTGAACAATCTGAGTGCAGGCGACCGTGCCGTATCGCTGGTGGATCACGGTGCCGGTAAATCCTATCTTGGTTTCATTCTGTATGACCTGTTTTTCAAAAATCAGCCCGCGCTGAAAGATTCCCGTATTTACGGCATCGAAACCCGTGCAGAACTGGTGCAGAAATCCACCGAGCTGGCACAGCGTCTTGGTTTTCCCGGCATGGAATTTCTGCATTTATCAGTCGCAGATTCGGTGACCTCTGACAAATTGCCGGAAACCGTAGATATCGTCACCGCGCTGCATGCCTGTGATACCGCAACCGATGATGCAATTGAGTTTGCGCTACGTAAAAAAGCCCGCTACATGGTGCTGGTACCTTGTTGTCAGGCAGAAGTGGCGGCAGAACTGCGTCGCACAAAATCGCAGGCAGTGAAATCGAATCCTTTGTCGGAACTGTGGCGTCATCCTATTCATACCCGCGAATTCGGCAGCCAGATCACCAACGTACTGCGTTGTCTGCAACTGGAAGCGCACGGCTATCAGGTCACAGTCACTGAACTGGTGGGCTGGGAGCATTCGATGAAGAATGAACTGATCATTGCGGAATACAAAGGCCAGCCACAGAAGCGTGCTGCTGCCAGACTGCATGACATTCTGGAAAATACCGGCTTGCAGTCACTGCAACCACGCTTTTTTGTCGCACAGGACACAGAAGCAACAAGCTGATCAGCCACGTCACTGTTGAGTCACAAAAAATGATTAGTATCATTTCCGCCCTTTGTGATTGAATAAAGTATCGCACCACAGACGAGAAGGAAAAATTATGTTTGCTGCTGTCGACCTTGGTTCGAACAGTTTTCGTATGCATATTGCCCGGCATGAAGGCAGTGCGATCCGTATCCTGAAAACCGCGCGTGAGCCGATACGGCTGGCGGCGGGGCTGGATAAAGACGGTAACCTGACCGAAGAAGCGATGCAGCGGGCGACAGCCTGTCTGGCGCGCTTTGCCGAAGTGCTGGCAGCATATCCTGTGGAATCGGTGCGTGTGGTGGCCACAAATACGGTGCGTATCGCGAAAAATGTAGCAGACTGGCTACCCGGTGCGGAAGCTGCAATCGGCCATCCGATTGAAGTGATTTCCGGCGAAGAGGAAGGCCGTCTGATTTATCTGGGCGTTTGTAATACCGTACCGGTGCCGGGCGAACGCCGTCTGGTGATGGACATTGGTGGGGGCTCTACCGAAGTGATACTCGGGCGCGGCCATGAAATTCTGAATGTGGAATCGTTCAGCATTGGCACGGTTCCTCACGCGATCAATTTTTTCCCTGAAGGGCGGATTACGGCAGAAGCCTTTGACGCCGCGATTCTGACCGCACGCTCCGTGTTTGAAGACATGTCCTCGGTTTACGCGCCGCAGCACTGGCGCAAGGCTTACGGCTCTTCCGGCACCATGCGTGCGATTGCGGAAGCGATAGAAAAGAACGGCATCGGTGATGGTCGCGTGACGCTGCCGAATCTGTATGCGCTGATTGAACGCTGTGTGGCGGCCGGTTCTATGGATCAGCTGGCACTGAATGGCGTGAAGCCGGAGCGCGTGCCGATGGTGGTTGGCGGGCTGGCGATTCTGATCGGTCTGATGACCGAGTTCAAAATCGAGGTACTGAATCCGATTGAAGCCGGTCTGCGTATCGGTGTGATCTGGGATTTGTATCTGCGCGCCACCAAGCGGGATCGTCGTGAAGTGTCGGTGCAGAAATTTGCCCAGTTATTTCACTCGGATATGGCACGTGCCAACCGCGTGGCGGATCTGGTGAAGCTGCTGTATCAGCAATTGCGTCCTGCTTCCGAGCAATACAATCGTTTGCTGTACTGGAGCGCATTGCTGCATGAGTCCGGCATGGTTGTGTCGCACACCGGGTACCACAAACACGGTGCTTACATGGTGGAAAATGCGGATCTGGCCGGTTTTACCAGTCGCGAACAGCGCATCATGAGCAAGCTGATTCTGAGTCAGAAAGGCAATCTGCGGAAAATCGCAGAAGGCCTGAATGATCCGGATTTTGCGAAAGCGGTACTGGCATTGCGTTTATCCGTGATGCTGATGCATTCCCGCGCTGATATCGAATACGAAGATCTGCGCGTGCGTATGAAGAAAAATATTGAGCTGGAATTGCAGCGCAAATGGATGACTGAGCATCCGACCATGTCTTACTGGCTGCAAAAAGAAACTGAGTTCTGGCGCGAAGTCGGCACGGAAGTGCTGGTACGTACCGACGTCTGAAGATCCCGGTCTGCTGACCGGTTTGCATAAAACGAGTCAGCGATCTGATAAATGAAAGGCAGCCTGCGGGCTGCCTTTTTTGTTTGTGCTGTTACACATGCTACGCCAGCGCCGGAAAAGTGCTGAAACAGCCCGAAAACACCCCAAATGCGGATTTCTGCATGGCGATCCGGCGGTCGTCGGCAGAAAGTCTGGCTGTCCGGAAAGTGCAAATGCGGAGTTCTGCACAGTAGCAGAGAGCCGGGACGGTTTGATTGCTGGCGCGTGATGGCTTCTGAAGGCGGTGGAATAGGTTATCTGCGTCCGGAGACGCCGGAAATAAAACAGCCTGCCGCGCTGTCTGCACTGAACGGTAGCCAGTGCGGAGCGGGGCAGGCTGTACGCTGTTGCGTAACGGTGCTGGTGATCAGAACGCCAGCTGAGCGGACAAGCGGACAGTGCGCGGTGCGCCCGGGAACAGGTAGCCGCCGAGCGACTGGGTGACATCGCGCCAGTAGAAGCGGTCGGTCAGGTTGTCGATCTGCGCACGGAACGTGGTCGGTACGCCACTGATGCGGGTCTGGTAACGCGCACCGGCATTCAGCACGTAATAGTCCGGTACCATGATGCGGTTATCCGGCGAGAAGGCTTTCTCGCTTGCATACTGCCAGCCGCCTTGTACGCTGAGGCCAGCCACCGGCAAGCTGTAATCCAGTGTGACGCTGGCTTTGCGGCCGGGTACATTCAGCACTTGCTTGCCATCGTAAGCAGCGCTGCCGGTATCCTGCTGTACTGCATCGATCGCAGTGAAGCTGGCCAGCACTTTCAGGTCTTTCAGCAGATTGCCCTGTGCATTCAGTTCGATACCGCGGTGGCGGGCTTCGCCGGTTTGCACGTAGTAATTGGCTGCGTTAATCAGTTCCAGCGGCTTGGTGATCTGGAAAACAGCGGCACTCAGTTGCAGCTGGTTGTCACCGCTGTACTTAATGCCTGCTTCGGTCTGACGCGAGCGCAGCGGATTCAGCATCTGATTCGGATTGTTGGTGCCAACCGGCGCGATGCCGCCGTATTCCAGGCCCTGAGACTGGCTCAGATACGTCGTCAGGCTGGCGACTGGTTTGTACACCAGCGCCGCACCGGAAACCCAGTGTTGCTGGTTGTAGCCGGGATTATCCAGCTGAACGCGGTCCAGCTGCACACGGCGGGTATTCAGGTGCAGTTTCCATTCTGTATTCAGACTGATGATATCTTGCAGATACAGCGCGGTTTCTTTATCCATACGGCGCAGCGAAACCGGACCGGGCTGCTTGCTGCTTGGCGGCACAGCCACCGGATTGAAGACATTGCTGACACCGGCGAAGTCATACACATAATCGCCGAAATAATCGCGACGGCGGCTGGTTTCAACACCAACGGCGGTTTCGTGCTGCATGCCAGCTGCGACCCATTTGCCTTGCAGGCCGGTATCGGTGGCCACCAGATATTTCGCTTCGTTCAGGCTGCGGTAATCGTACATGTCGAAGTCACCGTTAGCGCAATAACCTGGGAACAGGTTGCCGGAGGTGCAGCCCCACGGGAATGCAGTGTAATCGTCGCGCTGGAAACGGTGCAGATTCGCACCGGTACGGAATTGCCAGTCGCTGTTCAGGCTGTACTGATACTGCAGACCCAGATTCATGGATTTGGTATCCACCGGTTTTGCCCACGGCTGTACATTCAGCATCATATCGGCGCTGATGCCGCGTGGCAGGTCCGTACCATTCCATAACTGGAAGCCCGGCGCAGTCAGCTGGGATTTGTGCTGGTAGTCAAAGTCAGCGCGCAACAAACCATTGCTGCCGGTTTTCAGATCCACCGCAGCCGAGAAAAATTCACGGTTTCCGTTTGCACCGCGAATCACGGAACGCATTTGTTCTGCTGCTGCATTAAGGCGAATGGCAACCGGCGTACCGGCTAACTGTTCAGAAACATCCACCGCAGCATAGCGGGTACCACGTTCTGACAATTCCAGATTCAGGGTGCGCAGCGGGCTGGTCAGCGGACGCTTGACGACATAGTTGATATAGCCGCCCGGCGTGGTCATGCCGGACTGGAAGCCAGCAACGCCTTTTAAAATTTCCACAGCTTCTTTATTTTCCAGCGGAATCGATGCATCGGCCGGAATGGTGAAGCCATCTTTGCGATAGCTGCTGTTATTGTCCAGCGCGAAACCGCGAATCGAAAACTGTTCTGCGTAACCCACGGCATTGTAGGCATCGCTGACGCTGGCATCGAAGTGGCTGACATCGGTGGTCATGCGTGCGCCGAGATCCTGCAACTGGCGGGCATCAAAGCGATTCACCGAAAACGGGATATCCTGCAGCGGTGTATCAATCTTGCCGGCGCTGCGGCTTGGCTCTGCAAGTTTGTCAGCCTTACGGCTTTTGATGACAACAGACTGTGCAGTTTCAGAGGCATCTTCCGCCATTGCCAGCGGCATCACAAATGCCAGAGACAGCGCGAGAACGACAGGGCGTTTAGAACAAGGAAAAGAAGTGGCAGACATTCGGTACTCTCGTTAAACAGATATGCCAGAGAGCGCCGGAAGCAAGAAAGAAGGGACTTTGTTCGCTGTGCGCTTTCCTACGCTGGCATGATCCAGATCAGGTATAAGGGACTCTCTCACCCGGCGTAATAGCCGGGACCCCTAGCGTGCAGCGGATTTTACACGGATTTCAGCAGCATTGCGTTGACAGCTGCATAATGCCCGTGGGTTTTCAGGCAGTTTTGTTGGCAGACTGGCGGAAATTCATCCAGAGGCCTTCTGCCGAATACAGGATCAGTGCCAGCCAGATCAGCGCAAAACCACCGAGTTTTTGTGCATTAAACGGCTCGTGGAACAACCAGATGCCCATCAGAAATTGCACCATAGGCGAAATGTATTGCAGGATGCCCAGTGTGGTCATCGGGATTTTGCGTGCGCCTGCGGCAAACAGCAGCAGCGGTATGGCGGTTACCGGGCCGGTCAGCAACAGCATCGTCACGACATGACTATCCTGCGTGAACCATGCATTGTGCCCCTGCATCGCCAGCCAGAAAAGATAGCCACTGGCGAAGGGAAACAGCAGCGCAGTCTCCAGCGACAAGCCTTCCAGCGCACCCAGCGATGAGGTTTTGCGTAACAAACCATAGGTGCCGAAGGTCAGTGCCAGCGTCAGGCCAATCCACGGCAGACTGCCGGTCAGCCAGGTCAGCCACATCACACCGGCAGCCGCAAAGCTGACGGCGACCCACTGCATCGTGCGCATACGCTCGCGCAGCGCAACTGCACCAAGCAGAATATTCACCAGCGGTGTGATGAAATAACCGAGGCTGGCGTCAATGACCCGGCCCTCATTCACCGCCCAGATATATACCAGCCAGTTCGCCGACAGCAGGGTAGCGCTGAGTGCAAAACTCATCACCAGTTTCGGGTTACGTATTGCTTGCGAAATCCAGCCCCAGTGTTTTTTCCAGGTCAGAATACCAATCAGAAACAATAGCGACCAGACCATGCGGTTCAGCAAAATTTCCAGCGAAGGCACGCTGTGCAGTGCTTTGAAATACAAAGGGAACAAACCCCAGATAGTGTAAGCAGAGCCTGCCAGTAAAGTACCGTTACGACGCATGAAAAATCCGATCAGAAAAAGACTGCAGGTGCACGGGGAATTGCCGGAAGGATATTGTCAGTGGCGATGGTAAGCTTGTCTGCCTGATAAAGTTGTCAGGTAGATCAAACTTAACGCAGCGTATGCTGAACCTTGCGGGATGCGGGTGCCGTGTGGATGAATTTACTGCAGAAAAAGCATAGATACTGCACAGTGTAACAAGTTCCGGGATTTCGCGTTGGCGATGGCCGGATCAGCTACAAAGGGAAAGCATGCAGATCCTTGCGCCGTATGCTGTTGTGGCGGGTAGTGCAGGGAGAAGTGATGTCAGCGGCGGGATTTCTGGGCGCGGACTTTTTGCAGCACCTGACACAGGGCTTCAGTACCGTCCAGTACGCGCGGGCCGTTGCGGTTCAGCCAGTCGCCTTTAATTGCATAAAACTGGCGGTTTTTTACGGCAGACATAGTTTGATAATGCTGCCAGAACTGCTCAAGCTGAGCCGTGGATTCGCCGCCGGTCAGTATCGCATCCGGATTGGCGGCAATCACCGCTTCGGTTCCGACTTTCGGACTGATATCCTGCTGCGCGCCAAGCAGATTTTTACCGCCGCACAAGCGAATTGCCGACGATACCAGATGCTGATCGCTGAGTGTCATCAGCGGCTGATGCCAGACCTGATAAAACACCGTCACTACAGCTTCACCGGCTTTCAGCTGGTAACGGCTTTGCAATTGCTGCAGGCGATCACGAAAACGTTTCGCGGCCTGTTGTCCGGTGGCGGCATTACCGGTCAGTTCACCCAGCCGTTCCAGACTGCTGGCGACCTGTTCGTAGTTTTTCGGATCGCTTTCGAAGATGCGGATATTGTTGGCACGTAACTGATCTGCCAGTGCATGACCTTTACCGGTTCCCCAGACAATAACGAGATCCGGGCGCATTGCCAGCAAGCGTTCCGTATCAAGCGCAAAGACATTACCAACTGACGGGAGTTGTTTCGCGGCCGCAGGATAGTCGCTGTAATCACTGACAGCAATGACTTGTTTTCCTGCACCTGCTTCGAATAATAATTCGGTGACATGCGGCGCAAGGCTGATGATCCGTTGCGCCGGTTTTTCCATCAATACTGCCTGTCCCGCATCATCCGTCACACGGATGGCGGCTGCAGCACTGCCAGCCAGCAGCAGCGGAATCAGTGAGGCAGTCAGACGGCGCAGCATGGTTCAGATTTCGAGGTTGTCGATCAGGCGGGTTTTGCCCAGCTTCGCTGCCGCCAGTACCACCAGCGGTTCGCCGGCCAGCAACTCTTCCTGTGTCGGTGCCTGCAGGTTAGCGCGTTTGCGGATTGAAATGTAATCCGGCGCCCACTGACGGGTCGCCAGTTTTTCCATCGCCAGCTGTTCCAGGCGCAACAGATCAGACTGACCTGAACGGACTTCATCCGCTACCTCATTCAGCGTGCGGTACAGCACAGGTGCTTCCGCACGCTCTTCTGCGGACAGGTAGCCATTGCGGGAAGACAGTGCCAGACCGTCATCGGCGCGGTAGGTTTCCGCCGCGATGATTTCTGTCGGCAGTGCAAACTGCTTGCTCATGTTGCGGATGATCATCAACTGCTGGTAATCCTTTTTGCCGAACACAGCAACACGTGGCTGTACGCAGGAAAACAGTTTCATGACCACGGTGGTCACGCCACCAAAAAAGCCCGGACGGAATTCGCCTTCGAGGATGTCGCCCAGATTATTCGGCGGCTGAATACGGTATTCCTGTGGCTCCGGATACAGATCTTTTTCGCTCGGTGCAAACAGGATATATACGCCTTCTTTTTCCAGCTTATCGATATCCGCTTGCAGCGTACGCGGATATTTGTCGAAATCTTCATTCGGGCCGAATTGCAGACGGTTAACGAAAACCGATGCAATTACCGGATCGCCGTGGCGTTTTGCCAGTCGCATTAAGGATAAATGACCCTCGTGCAGATTGCCCATGGTCGGGACGAATGCAGTACGCAGCTGACCAGTCAGGTGAGCACGCAACTCTTCAATCGAGGTGATAACTTTCATGATGGGAATTTTCCGGTAAACAATCGGTGTCAGGCGGGCGAGTATGCCAGTCTGACATAAATAGGCGCAAATGCTTCCGCCTGGGTGATTTCGATCAGGGTTTCTTTTGCGAGTTCCAGCAGGGCAATAAAATTGACCACCAGTACCGGAACGCCGCGTGAAGGGTCAAACAAGTCTGCAAATTCCACAAAGCGGGTCGATTGCAGTTTGCGCAGAATGGCTGTCATATGTTCGCGTACCGACAATTCTTCACGTGAAATTTTGTGATGCTGTACCAGCGTCGCGCGTTTCAGTACATCGGCCCAGGCGGACTGAATATCAATCAGCTCGACCTGCGGCCAGTGTAAGACGGTATGTTGTTCGATGTAGACCTGCGCATGCAGGAAGTCACGACCGAGTTGCGGTACATTATTCAGGTCAAAGGCCGCCAGTTTGATTTGCTCGTATTCCAGCAGGCGTCTGACCAGTTCTGCACGCGGATCTTCCGCTTCTTCGCCTTCCTGCGTTTTGTTGGATGGCAGCAACATGCGTGACTTAATTTCAATCAGCATGGCTGCCATCAACAGATATTCTGCGGCGAGCTCCAGATTGCGGCTGCGAATCTGGTCCACATACGTCAGATACTGACGGGTGACATCCGCCATCGGGATATCCAGAATATTGAAATTCTGTTTACGAATCAGATACAGCAGCAAATCCAGCGGCCCCTGAAACGCTTCCAGAAACACTTCCAGTGCATCGGGAGGGATATACAAGTCCGTCGGAACCTTGAATAAAGGCTCGCCGTACAGCCTTGCCAGAGCAAGGCCATCAACGACATCCGGTGTCGTATCCTGCGCTCCCACAATCGGGAGATCAGCGGCTTCTGCGGTCACTTGATGTGCTCAGTGTATGCCGAAGGCAGCGATCAGCCTTTGTTCTGATAAACGTAGGCTTGCTGTGCAATGCGCGCTTCGGCAAAACGCTCTTGCTGGTCCAGATCCAGTGGTGCCTTATCCCACAGCAGTGAACGGCCTGCGACTTGCTCCTGATCCAGATGTGGTTTGGCCTTTTTCAGGTCTTTCAGAAACGAAGTGGCTTCAGATTCGTACATGGAAACTTGGTGTAAGAATTTCATGTTAGGGCTAGGTCAGATTGAAAACTGCGGCATTTTACTCCGCTTTTGCTGCGTTGCAGAGAAAAAAGCAGGATGGTTAAAAGAACTTCAGCGCAGATCGCCTGCGTCCGGAGTGTCAGAAAAATGCGTTAGCTGTGAGGCGGACTGCATTGCCAGCATTTGCTGCAATAAAAGAGCAGGATCATCTGCAACGCAAAACATACGACGATGTTCATCGCCGATAAAACCTTCGGTAGCAGCATGATCAATAAATTGCAGTAAATGATCAAAATATCCAGCGGTATTCAACAAGCCGACAGGTTTGTTGTGGAATCCGAGTTGCGCCCAGGTCAGAATTTCAAATAACTCATCCAGCGTACCAAAACCACCGGGCATCGCAATGAAGCCATCGGACAAATCCGCCATCAGTGCTTTACGTTCATGCATCGTACTGACTACATGCAGTTGACTGAGACCCTGATGACCGACTTCACGGGCAACCAGCGATGCAGGAATGACGCCGGTCACCGTGCCACCCAGGCGCATCATTTCATCGGCAATGACACCCATCAGGCCGACATTGCCTCCGCCGTAAACCAGTGAGGTATTTCGGTTCACCATCGCGGCGGCGAGTACCTGCGCCTGCTTGTGGTGTAAAGGATTGCTGCCGTTGCGGGCGCCGCAATAAACGCAAACGGATTTCATTCCGGCTTCATTTTGCGCAGATATTCAGCAGAAAGACGTTCAAACACTTCTTTCGCTTGTCCGCGCAGATAAGGACTGATCAGTACGATGACCTGATAGCAACCACGTGCCAGGGATTCCGACATGATCTGCGCCTCTGTGTATTTGCGCGGATTACGCACATACTCATACGACAGCCAGTAGGTAGCAACCACGACCATATTGGTTGCCAGTGCGTCGATGTCCATATCGGTTGCTTCAAATTCGCCGTCCGCGCGTAAGCCAGTACACAATTCTGTGGCGACGCGGATTTTGTGGGTCAGAATTTCTTTGAAATTCAGTTCCAGCTTGCGGTTACGTGAGAGCAGGTCGTTAAGATCACGATAGAAAAAGCGATAGCGCCAGACCAGTTCAAAGGTCAGATGCAGATACGTCCAGACGTCCTGAATATTGGCTTTGCGTCCGCTGGGAAACGCGAGCTTTTTATTGATCTCAGTTTCGAACTGAGAAAACAGGGAATTGACGATATCGTCTTTGTTGCGAAAATGATAATAAAGATTGCCCGGAGAGATGTTCATCTCTTCCGCGATCACGGTAGTTGTGATGTTAGGCTCACCAAATTCATTAAACAAACGCAGGGAAAGCTCTAGGATTCGTTCCCTGGTACGACGCGGAGCTTTGTGTTGCATGCTATTTTTTCGAGATAATATTTCGTAAGAATAGCATTCTTCCGCATATCCTCAAAACCTGTGTTACTCAGCTGAACTGTTTTTTGTGCCGGCAGGCAATTCGGTCAGCCGTGTTTTTGCGAGTTTGTCATGCATAAACTGACGCTCAGGGTCCAGAAGTGCCGTCAGTGCCCAGCCCGCTAAACCAGCAAGTATAGCGACGACGGCTTCAATTTTTTGCAGATTAAACTGATATGACAGTGCCAGTGCCGGCAAAAACCACATCCAGCTGAGCACGTAGCGCACGATTGCTTTAATGCGCGGCAAAGGCTGCCCATCCAGATCCGTAACGCGGATGCGCCAGGTTTTCATGGCGAGAGTCTGTCCCGAGCGGGTCCAGCAGTAAACAAAATAAAACCCGATTACCAGAAATAAGAGCACCTGTAATACAAGGCGGCTTTTGCTCAGGAAATTAAATACCAGTATGGTCACAAAGACCAGCCCGAATAACAACATGCCTTCATACAGCATGCAGGTAAGGCGCCTCCGGATCGAAGGCGTGATCAGTGTTACCGGTTCAGTCATTTTGTGGCAGAAGTTACAGATGCAGGAGCCGTTGCCGGTACTTCGGCCGGCACAGAAGCCGGGGCAGGTGCTACAACTGATGCGGGAGCTTGCACAGGTGCGCTGACAGCAGGCGCGCTGGCCGTAACTGGTTTTGCCACTGCGGCAGGTGCAGCCGGTTTCGGTAAATTACCTTTGATCGGTTGCAGCGTATTCGGATTGCGTAATGCGTCCGGGCTCAGGTTAGTCAGAGATTTTTTTGCCGGCTGGTCAGCTGCCAGTTTCTTTTTCTCTTCTTCACTGAGTTGCTGATACTTTTGCCATTGCTCACTCTTTTTCTCAGGAGCGATTTGTTTGGTCTTGGCAAAGTTTTCCCGCGCTGCCATGCGTTGTTCCGGCGTCAGTTTCAGCCAGTCGCGCATACGTTCCTGCAAACGCGCCTGTTCTTCAGGTTTCAGCGTTGCGTAGCGTCCTGCGATTTCCAGCCACTTCTTTTTGCGGACTTCCGGTAATGCATCCCACTCGGCTTGCAACGGAGTCAGTGCGACTTTCTGCGCAGGTGTCAGTTCAGACCACAGCGGTTTTGCAGGAGCCGGCTTTAAGCCCAGTATGGCAGAAGCATCACTTCCGGCGGCCATCACTGGCTGCGCCGGAAGTGCGGTGCAAAGTACGGCAAGCGTGCTCAGAAAAACAACCAGTCTCACTGAGATTCCTCGTTTTGTTTATTGTTGACGTAAGTCGTGAAGCCAGTATCCACGTAGGCTGCCGGTGGTAACTCGTCCACCAGCATTGAAGTGTCGATATCGGCCAGTTCGTTAATATTTTGCTGTTGCTCGTATTCGTAAATGCCAGCCAGACCCGCTATCAGCACGATGGCCGGTAAAGCCAGTCCTGCACGTCCCAGCCAGGACGAAGGACCGCTGAATTGGAAGCCATTTGCTCCGGCAAATGCATTCTGGAACAAACGGACAAGCGCAGGGCTTTCTTTCTTCTTGCGTGACATCGCCATTTTGCGTGCCTGTGCCAGACGATCCAGTGTCGGTGCCGGCAGACTTTCGGACGATTCATTCAGCGCCCGCCGGACTTTGTAAGCGAAGTCCAGATCCTGAGATTCTTTTGAGTAATTCATAGCTGTATTCCTTTTGCTTTCAGTGTCGCAGCAAGTGCGTGCGTTGCCCTTGAGCAATGCGTTTTCACGCTGCCTTCCGAGCAGCCCATTGCGGCGGCAGTTTCTGCTACATCCATGTCTTCCCAATAACGCATGAGGAATGCTTCCCGTTGACGCGCCGGCAGTTTTTTTATTTCTTCATCAATAATGCCTAATACCTGCTCGCGCTCCATTTTATCAGCAGTGGACTCGGTGGTTTCGCTGCCTTCTTCGCCTGCGTAGGATTCGAGCAGGTCAAACTGGTCTTCTTCTGACTGTCCTGCCGGAATCATGTTCGAAAACAGGCTGACCCAGGTATTGCGGACTTTTTCACGCCGGAAAAAATCCAGTATGGTCGTTTGTAAAATACGCTGAAACAGCATAGGCAATTCTGCTGCCGGCTTATCGCCGTACTTCTCAGCGAGTTTAATCATTGCCTCCTGAACAATGTCGAGTGCGGATTCATCATTTCTGACGGCATAAACAGCGTGCTTAAATGCTCTTCGCTCGACACTTTCCAGAAAATCGGAGAGTTCTTTGTCTGTAGCCATTGTTGGCGATCATTCGTTTCAGTAACAGCGGGCCGGCTCAGTCTAGCGACTGTCCGGAAAAAGAGGGCACATCCTAGCAAAAAATGCGTAAACGGGGATGATTTTTATTAACGTACGGTGCAGCAAACCGGTTGGCACAAGTTGACTGCGTATTATCGCGTATGTGGTACGAATTTCACTTGACCAAAATGCTGCGACGCAGTACTGTTGACGCTCGTCCCACAATCCCGGGACAAAAATGCTTGCTGAACAAGCCGACCACGCTCAATTCAGTAAGTGCGCTTTTAGTAGCTGTTTGTTCTGACCCACGCCACAAGCGTGAGAAGTCTGTCTTCGTTATATTTTTTCCGCTGATCGAACGAGTGTCTTAAGTATTGCCTGGAACGGTACCCAACGGGTGCAGCAAGGGGAGTGCGGCGATGCAAAAAAGGGACATCGGTGAACAGATATGCGTCGTGATTTCGCCAGGAAAGAACATCCGATCAATTTCCTATGGACCTTGAAAGGACAACAATGAGTTCAGAGTTTACAGGCGCAGAGATACTGGTAAAGTGTCTGGCCGAAGAGGGTGTTGAACACGTCTTCGGATATCCGGGCGGTGCCGTTCTCTACATCTATGACGCAATTTTTAATCAGGATAAGTTTCAGCATATTCTGGTTCGCCATGAGCAGGCTGCGATTCATGCAGCAGATGCTTATTCCCGTTCATCCAGCAAAGTCGGTGTGGCCATTGTCACATCCGGTCCCGGTGTCACGAATGCAGTGACGGGGCTCGCAACTGCCTATATGGATTCGATTCCTATGGTGGTGATTTCCGGTCAGGTGCCAAGCGCCGTGATCGGTCAGGATGCTTTTCAGGAGTGTGATACCGTTGGTATTACCCGTCCCTGCGTAAAGCACAATTTCCTGGTCAAGGATGTGCGTGATCTGGCGACTACGATCAAAAAAGCTTTCTTTATTGCCACAACCGGCAGACCCGGTCCTGTGCTGGTCGATATCCCGAAAGATATCTCCATGCACAAAACGAGCTACCACTATCCGAAAGAAGTGGAAATGCGTTCCTACCGTCCGGTGGATAAAGGCCATGCAGGGCAGATTCGCAAAGCGGTTCAGTTGTTGCTGTCTGCAGAGCGCCCGATGATTTACACCGGTGGCGGCGTCATTCTCGCGCATGCAGCACCGGAACTGAATCGTTTGGTCGATATGCTCGGCGTGCCGTGCACCAACACACTGATGGGACTGGGCGGCTACCGCGCCACCGATTCCAAATTCGTCGGTATGCCGGGTATGCATGGTACTTATGAAGCCAACATGGCAATGCAGCACTGCGATGTACTGGTTGCCATCGGTGCCCGTTTCGATGACCGTGTCATCGGTAATCCGAAACACTTTGCTTCGCACCCGCGCAAGATCATTCATATTGATATTGATCCGTCTTCCATTTCCAAGCGCGTGAAAGTCGATATTCCTATCGTCGGTAACGTGAAGGATGTGCTGATCGAAATGCTGTCGCAGCTGAATGCACAAGAGCAGCGTATCGATGCACGCAAGCTGTCCGCCTGGTGGAAACAGATTGATGAGTGGCGTTCGAAAGAATGCCTGAAATATCCGACTTCGGATCTGGTCATCAAGCCGCAATCCGTTGTGGAAAAAGTATTTGAAGTGACCCGGGGCGACGCTTTCGTCACGTCCGACGTTGGTCAGCATCAGATGTGGGCCGCGCAGTACTACAAATTTGATAAACCACGCCGCTGGATTAACTCTGGCGGTCTGGGCACCATGGGTGTTGGCTTGCCATACGCCATGGGTGTGCAAATGGCCAATCCTGATGCAACGGTGGCGTGTATTACTGGTGAAGCATCGATTCAGATGTGTATTCAGGAACTGGCGACGTGTAAGCAGTATCACCTGACACCAAAAATCGTTCTGCTGAACAACCGTTTCCTCGGCATGGTGCGTCAGTGGCAGCAGCTGGATTACGGTTCGCGTTATTCGGAATCGTATATGGACTCGTTGCCGGACTTCACCAAACTGGTGGAGGCTTATGGTCACGTTGGTATGCGTATTGAAAATCCGGCCGATGTGGATGGCGCAGTACGTGAAGCTTTCGCCATGAAAAATCGTCTGGTGTTTATGAATTTCATTACCGATCAGACCGAAAACGTCTGGCCGATGGTGAAGGCGGGTAAAGGCCTCACCGAGATGCTGCTTGGTTCGGAGGATCTGTAATGAGACACATTATTTCGATTTTGCTGGAAAACGAAGCCGGTGCTTTGTCGCGTGTGGTTGGGTTGTTCTCCGCCCGTGGTTACAACATCGAAACGCTGACCGTCGCACCAACCGAAGATCAGACGCTGTCGCGTATGACCATCGTCACTTCCGGTTCCGATGACATCATCGAACAGATCACCAAGCATCTGAACCGCTTAATTGAAGTGGTGAAGGTAGTGGATCTGACCGAAGGTGCGCATATTGAACGCGAGTTAATGCTGATTAAGGTCAGAGCGGTGGGGAAAGAGCGTGAAGAAATGAAGCGTACTGCGGATATTTTCCGTGGCCGCATCATTGATGTCACTGAAAAAACCTACACGATAGAACTGACCGGTAATCGCGGCAAGCTGGACGCCTTCATTGATGCAATAGACCGTACAGCGATTCTGGAAACAGTCCGTACCGGTGGTTCCGGTATAGGCCGTGGCGAACGCATCCTCAAAGTGTGATGCCGGCTGTAAAGAAAATTTTTGATAAATATTGAATTCAGACAGGATATAAAAATGAAAGTTTTTTACGATAAAGATTGTGATCTCTCCCTCATCAAAAGCAAAAAAGTAGCGATCATCGGTTACGGTTCTCAAGGCCATGCACACGCACAGAATCTGAATGATTCCGGTTGCAATGTAACCGTTGCGCTGCGCAAAGGCGGTGCTTCATGGGCGAAAGCAGAGCAGGCAGGTCTGCGTGTTGCAGAAGTAAATGATGCAGTGAAAGAAGCTGACGTCATCATGATTTTGCTGCCTGATGAAAACATCGCGCAGGTTTACAAAGAAAACGTTGAACCATTTGCGAAACAAGGCGCAGTGCTGGCGTTTGCGCACGGCTTCAATGTTCACTATGGTCAGGTAGTTCCGCGTGCGGATCTGGACGTCATCATGGTTGCACCGAAAGCGCCGGGCCACACAGTGCGCGGTACTTACGCACAAGGCGGCGGCGTGCCGCATCTGGTAGCTGTGTATCAGGACAAATCCGGTAAAGCACGCGATATCGCGCTGTCTTATGCGATGGCCAACGGCGGTGGCCGTGCCGGTATCATCGAAACTAACTTCCGTGAAGAAACTGAAACTGACTTGTTCGGTGAGCAAGCTGTTTTGTGCGGCGGTACGGTTGAACTGATCAAAGCCGGTTTTGAAACACTGGTGGAAGCCGGTTATGCACCGGAAATGGCTTACTTCGAATGTCTGCACGAACTGAAGCTGATCGTTGATCTGATTTATGAAGGCGGTATCGCTAACATGAATTACTCGATTTCCAACAATGCGGAATATGGCGAATACGTGACCGGCCCGAAAGTGGTGACATCGGCGACCAAAGATGCCATGCGTCAGTGTCTGAAAGATATTCAGACTGGTGAATATGCGAAGAGCTTCATCCTGGAAAACAAAGCTGGCGCACCAACGCTGATTTCCCGTCGTCGCCTGACTTCTGAACATCAGATCGAAGAAGTCGGTGCAAAACTGCGCGCAATGATGCCGTGGATCGCGAAAAACAAACTGGTTGATCAGTCCAAAAACTGATTGTTCCGGTCACTGAAAATACCCGCTGCGGCGGGTATTTTTATTTGTGACATCAAACAATAAAGTCGCTGACATGTGTGTGCATGCCTCCGTTTTTCCCCGCTTTCAGAGCGGATTTTTTGTGCGGGAAGCTGGTTCCTGGCTTCTGGCAAAGCGCGTGTAAAGCGCAATGAATGTGCAGATATCGTCATCGATGATTTTCGGAGGCCCTGACTTTCTGCAGGCGATCGCCGGATCGCTGTGCAGAACACCGCATTTCGGACATTTTTGGCCATTTTCGGGCAAATACAGGCCCGTACCGGAGCTGGTTGGTTATGCCAATGATCTGTTCCTGGTAAAACGAAAGACTCTCTTTGAACTCCTTTTGCCCCTGGATAGGTTTGCGACACGGTACTTTTTGTGTCCCGAACCGGTTTAGCAGATTCAAATCTTGGAAGTTTTACCATGGTTGACTAAGCTGTGCTCTTTGCCTGAACGCGTGCTGCGAAGCGAACGCATCAGGTTTTGCTCTGAAAGGAATGATGATGAAAAAACTGTTACTCGTATCCCTGCTGTCCGTTGCCGGTGTCGCTGCAGCACAATCGACAAATGGCGCGCTGATTACGCTGTCTGCGCAAACCAGCATTCGGGTGGAAAACGATCAGGCAGCGATAGAATTTTCAGCCGAAGAACAGGATGCGGATCGTCAGCAGGCGATCACCCGCCTGAACCAGCGTATGCGTACCGGCACTGAACAAATTAAGAAATCGGATCCTTCCGCGATGTTGCAAACAGGCAGCGTCTACAGTTACCCGGTCTACGATGCGGGCCGCGCAAAACCGGGTAAGGCACCTGTCATCATTGCGTGGCGCGTTGGTCAGAAGCTGGATGTGAAAAGTGCTGATCTGAGCCGTCTGACCGGCCTGGTCGGAGAGGCGCAGAAAAATCTGCAAATGACGCAACTGAATTTCGGTTTGTCTGATGCCGCTAAGGCAAAAACTGAGCAGCAGAAATTTGATTCCGGTTATAAGCAATTCTCACACAAGCTGTCGTATTTGCTAAAAGCGATGGGTAAATCGGAAGCACAGGCAGAACTGGCGGAACTGAATGTGACGGATATGAGCGGGCCGGTACCGGAAATGAAAATGATGGCCATGGCCGCGCCGATGGCTGACGGCGCTACGCAGAATCCGGGCTTTCGTTTTGAACCGGGCTTTTCTGAACTGAATATTTCAATCGAAGGTAAAGTGCGTTTGCGCAAAGACTAAACCGGATTCACGGGTTGGTGCGGAATAAAATTCTGTTGATTTGGATTTCATTCTGCAAACATCTGAATCTATTGCTTCAAAGTCTCATCTTTACAAGGGAAAATTCGCTTTTTCGGTTGCGGATTTTCCCGTTCCGGCATATAGTTGTGCCATGCTTACTTTAACTGCATCCTTCGCTGTTAATTCCACTCTGGCGGACTTCCTAAGTTCGCTATCGCTATTTATTCTGCTAGCGTAATCGCACGCAGAAACTCCTCTCCTGTTTTACCCGCATGCCGTGTGTTTATCTGCGGCGCACCAGACAAATTAACCAACCCAAATTGCCGGAGGCTACTGTGGCTGAAAAATTAATTATCTTTGATACAACATTGCGTGATGGCGAACAATCACCGGGCGCATCGATGACCCGCGACGAAAAAATCCGTATTGCGCGTCAGCTGGAGCGCCTGAAAGTGGATGTCATAGAAGCTGGTTTTGCGGCGGCATCGCCGGGTGATTTTGAGTCGATTAAAGCGATTGCTTCGGTGATCAAAGATTCCACGATTTGCTCTTTGTCACGCGCCAATGAACGTGACATCGCCCGCGCAGCTGAAGCATTACAGGCCGCGCAACGCAAACGTATCCATACTTTCATCGCGACTTCACCGCTGCATATGGAAAAGAAGTTGCGCATGAGTCCGGATCAGGTGCTGGTGCAAGCAATTCAGGCGGTGCGCTATGCGCGTCAGTTCACAGAGGATGTGGAGTTCAGCCCGGAAGACGGCAGCCGCTCGGAAATGGATTTTCTGTGCCGTGTGATTGAAGCTGTCATCCGCGAAGGTGCAACGACGATTAATTTTGCGGACACCGTTGGTTACGCAGTGCCTGAGTTATACGGCAATATGATCAAAACACTGCGTGAACGGATTCCGAATTCGGATAAAGCCGTCTGGTCGGTACACTGCCATAATGATCTGGGGATGGCCGTTGCGAACTCGCTGGCGGGTGTGATGATAGGCGGTGCGCGTCAGGTCGAATGTACGATTAACGGTCTGGGTGAACGCGCAGGTAATACAGCGCTGGAAGAAATCGTGATGGCGGTGCGTACCCGTAAAGATCACTTTGGTCTGGAACTGGGTATCGACACCAGCCAGATCGTGCCTGCTTCTAAACTGGTATCGCAGATTACCGGTTTTGCTGTGCAGCCGAATAAGGCAGTGGTTGGCGCGAATGCGTTTGCGCATGCGTCCGGCATTCATCAGGACGGTATTCTGAAGGCACGCGACACCTACGAAATCATGCGCGCAGAAGACGTGGGCTGGAGCGCTAACAAGATTGTGCTCGGTAAGTTGTCCGGTCGTAATGCCTTCCGTCAGCGTCTGGAAGAACTGGGGATCACGCTGGGTTCCGAAGCTGATGTAAATGCCGCATTCTCGCGTTTTAAAGAACTGGCAGACCGTAAAGCCGAAATCTTTGATGAAGATATTCTGGCGCTGGTATCCGATGGCGAACAGGCCAATGAAGTCGATGCCTTCCATTTTGTTTCCTTGTCTCAGCGTTCTGAGACCGGCGAATTGCCATCGGCGAAAATTGTCTTTTCCCGCGCCGGCGAAGAATACATCAGTGAAGCAACCGGCAACGGTCCGGTGGATGCGATCGTGAATGCGATTGAAGCTAAAGTGCCTAGCGGCGCGGAATTGTTGCTGTTCTCTGTGAATGCAATTACCACCGGTACGCAATCGCAGGGTGAAGTGACCATGCGTTTGTCGAAAGCTGGGCGTATTGTGAACGGTACCGGTGCGGATCCGGATATCGTGGTGGCGTCGGCCAAGGCGTATTTGTCGGCTTTAAACAAATTGCAGTCCAAAACTGAAAAGCTGAACCCGCAAATTTGATCTTTATTTTCTTTGTGTGTTAGTATTCGGATCCCGCTGAAAAAGCGGTTTTGTAATCACGATAAAGACGGTTTGTATGGAAGCAACTGTTTTTATCGCCAGTTAAGGAAAAATCATGGCAATCGAAAAAAATCAGAAAGCTGCAATCGTTGCAGACAACGCACGTGGTCAAAACGATACAGGTTCTCC
The DNA here is from genome assembly GCF_018139685.1 of Cognatundibacterium luofuense. Lineage (GTDB taxonomy): Bacteria > Pseudomonadota > Gammaproteobacteria > Burkholderiales > Burkholderiaceae_D > Undibacterium > Undibacterium luofuense. The sequence goes on along the minus strand of NZ_JAGSPN010000002.1, from coordinate 287,925 downwards.
TGAAGTGCAAGTTGCGCTGCTGACAGCACGCATCAACGACCTGAATGGTCACTTCAAATCCCACATGAAAGATCACCACTCCCGTCGTGGTCTGCTGATGATGGTTAACCGTCGTAAAAGTCTGCTGGCTTACCTGAAGCGTAAAGATCTGAACCGTTACCGCTCCCTGATCGAAAAACTCGGTCTGCGTAAGTAATTTGCACTTTTTCGCAAAAGTTGCATAAAAAAGCCTGTGACAGTGCTGCTGTCACAGGCTTTTTGTTTGTATTTTGCATTCGTTTTCGTGGTATGTTTCTGCGCTGAATGCAGGACGTGCTGCAATCCGTGGTCGTAAGACTGCGCGTGGTGAGGTGAACGACAGCGCCTGAAATTCTGTCGGCAAATCAGAAAGGACACATTGTGTTTAATAAAGTAACTAAAACCTTCCAATACGGTAACCATACAGTCAAACTGGAAACCGGTGAAATCGCCCGTCAGGCATCCGGCGCCGTGATGGCATCGATGGATGACACGGTTGTTCTGGCAACTGTTGTTGCGAAAAAAGACGTGAAACCTGGCCAGGACTTTTTCCCGCTGACCGTAGACTACATGGAAAAAAGCTATGCTGCGGGCCGTATTCCGGGTGGCTTCTTCAAACGTGAAGGCCGTCCGACAGAGAAAGAAACACTGACATCGCGTCTGATCGATCGTCCGATCCGTCCTCTGTTCCCGGAAGGTTACCTGAATGAAGTTCAGGTGATCGTGCATGTTCTGTCCGTCAATCCTGAAATTGATCCGGATATCATTTCCATGATCGGTGCTTCTGCTGCGATTTCGTTGGCAGGCATTCCGTTCAATGGTCCGCTGGGTGCGGCGCGTGTTGGTTATGTTGATGGTCAGTACCTGCTGAACCCGACTGCAACCGAAATCAAAACTTCTGCTCTGGATCTGGTTGTTGCCGGTACCGAAGCAGCGGTGCTGATGGTGGAATCCGAAGCGCAGCAATTGTCTGAAGAAGTGATGCTGGGCGCGGTGGTTTACGGCCACGATCAGATGAAAGTCGTGATCGATGCAATCCACGAACTGGTACGCGATGCTGGCAAACCAGAATCTACCTGGACTGCACCTGCTAAAAATGAAGCACTGATCGCTGCTGTGACAGAAGTGGCTGAGCCACTGATGCGCGCTGCGTATCAAATCAAAGAAAAACAAGCGCGTACAACGGAAATCAAAGTTGCGCACGCCGCTGTTACCGCAGCACTGGCTGAGCAAGCTGCTGCTAAAGGCGAAGCAGAGCCTGATTCTTCTGAAGTCAGCAACATTCTGTTTGATCTGGAAGCACGTATCGTTCGTTCCCAGATTCTGAACGGCGAACCACGTATCGACGGTCGTGACACACGCACTGTGCGTCCTATCACGATCAGCACAGGCATCCTGCCACGTACCCACGGTACAGCACTGTTCACCCGTGGTGAAACACAGGCGCTGGTGATTGCAACACTGGGTACAGCACGCGACGAGCAAAAAATCGATGCGCTGACCGGTGAATACTCCGAACGCTTCATGCTGCACTACAACATGCCTCCGTTTGCAACCGGTGAAACTGGTCGCGTTGGCTCGCCAAAACGCCGCGAAATCGGCCATGGCCGTCTGGCAAAACGTGCACTGCAGGCAGCACTGCCGGCAGCAGATGAATTCAGCTATTCCGTACGTCTGGTTTCTGAAATCACTGAATCCAATGGTTCTTCTTCGATGGCTTCCGTCTGCGGCGGCTGCCTGGCACTGATGGACGCTGGTGTTCCGATGAAAGCACACGTTGCCGGTATCGCAATGGGCCTGATCAAAGACGGTAACAAATTTGCTGTTCTGACTGACATCCTCGGCGACGAAGATCACCTCGGCGACATGGACTTCAAAGTAGCTGGTACTGCTGAAGGCATTACTGCACTGCAGATGGATATCAAAATCCAGGGTATCACTAAAGAAATCATGGAAGTCGCGCTGGCACAGGCAAAAGAAGGCCGTATCCATATTCTGGGCAAAATGCAGGAAGCTGTTCCTGCCGGCCGTACAGAATTGTCTGACTTTGCGCCACGCCTGATCACTCTGAAAATCAATCCGGAAAAAATCCGTGATGTGATCGGTAAAGGTGGTGCAGTGATCCGTGCCCTGACAGAAGAAACAGGTACACAGATCGATATCAGCGATGAAGGCGTTGTGACGATTGCATCCGTTGACGCGGCTGCCGGTCAGGAAGCGAAACGTCGTATCGAAGCGCTGACTGCGGAAGTGGAAGTGGGTAAAGTTTATGATGGTACCGTTCTGAAACTGCTGGACTTCGGCGCAATCGTGCAAATCATGCCGGGTAAAGATGGCTTGCTGCACATCAGCCAGATCGCCAACGAGCGTGTAAACGCTGTTGCTGATTACCTCAAAGAAGGTCAGGTTGTCCGCGTGAAAGTGCTGGAAACGGATGACCGTGGTCGCTTCAAACTGTCGATGAAAGCCGTCGCAGCAGAAGACGAGCAGCAACAGCAGCAACAACAGTAATGCCTTAGTCCGCCCCGTGCGGATTGTATTGGCAACTGAAAAACACCGCCCCTCAACCGGGCGGTGTTTTTTTATGGCCTCGACTTACTTGCCGGAGGGGACGCGCGTGGCTGGTCAGGTCAGATTTACTGTTTGATCGCATCATCACGATAGCGACACCAGAAATGGCTGGTTTTGTGTCAAAAATGGGCAAAATGCGGATTCCGGCATACCGATCTGGCGGTTGTCGGCAGAAAGTCCGGACTTCAGTAAAAGTAAAATGACGAGATTTGCACAGTCAGAACGTGTAACAGCCTCCGTGTGTCAGGCTTCGCTCGCTTGGAGCTGTACTGGCGAGTCGCCTACCGAGCTTGCTGGATGGGGTAATATTCCGTTGCGAACGGAAACTTAATCAGAAGGAATGATGATGCGTGCGATAGAAATAACTGCATTCGGCGGGCCGGAAGTCTTGCAGGTCGCTGAGATGCCTGTACCAGTGCCGGGCAAAGCGGAAGTGCTGATCAAAGTGCATGCAGCCGGTGTAAACCGGCCGGATGTGTTGCAGCGCAAGGGTCATTATGCGCCGCCGCCTGGCGTTACCCTGATTCCGGGGCTGGAAGTGGCGGGGGAAATCGCTGGCGGAGATCTCGCGGGATCTGGCTATCAGATCGGCGATCAGGTATGCGCATTGCTGGCAGGCGGCGCATATGCGGAGTATTGCGTTGCGCCGGTCGCACATTGTCTTCCCGTTCCACAAGGGCTGGATATGATCCAGGCGGCTTCTTTGCCGGAAACCTGCTTTACTGTCTGGAGTAATCTGTTTGACCGCGCACGTCTGAAAGCAGGCGAGAGTCTGCTGGTTCAGGGTGGCACATCCGGTATCGGCGTCACAGCTATTCAGATCGCAACTGCGATGGGCGTCAAAGTGTTTGCCACGGCGGGCAGTGCGGATAAGTGCCGGTTTGCCCAGGAGCTCGGTGCAGTGGCGTGTATCAACTATCGTGAAGAAGATTGTTTTGAGCAATTACGCGCTGCCAATGATGGCCGCGGCATGGATGTGATTCTGGATATGGTGGCAGGTAGTTATGTGCCGAAAGAAGTGAGTTTGCTCGCAGATGACGGACGGCTGGTGATTATTGCGGTCATGGGCGGCGTGAAGGCAGAAGTGGATATGGCGCAGATTCTGCGTCGCCGGCTGACAATTACAGGCTCGACACTACGCGCCCGTCCGCATGACTTTAAGGCTGCGCTGGCGAACTCAGTCAGAGAGTATGTCTGGCCATTGCTGGAGCAGGGGAAGGTCAGACCTGTCATTCACAGCGTATTCGGTCTGGATGAGGTGGCTGAAGCGCATCGTTTGATGGAAAGCTCGCAGCATATTGGCAAAATTATGCTGAAGCTCAACTGATACCAGTTTGACCTTCAAATTGAACGCAGGATACAATCGCGGGTTATTTGACTACTAATCTGAGAGCGCTATGCGACGTAAACTTATTGCAGGTAACTGGAAAATGAATGGCTCTGTCTCGGCAAATGCAACGCTGCTGGCAGAAATTTCGGCTGCGGGCTTTGATGCTGCAAAGGCAGATGTTCTGGTTTGCCCGCCATATCCATACCTGACGCAGGCGCTGGAAAAAGTACAGGGTACATCTGTTGCGGTCGGTGCACAGGATTGTTCCGTACATGATGCCGGTGCATACACTTCAGAAGTTTCTGCCGGTATGTTGCGTGATGTTGGTTGCACTTATGTGATTCTGGGTCACTCTGAGCGTCGTTCTTATCATGCTGAGAGCGATCAGATTGTTGCAGCGAAAACCCTGCAGGCACTGCGCGCAGGCCTGACTCCGATCGTTTGTGTTGGCGAAACACTGGAGCAGCGTGAGTCCGGTGCAACTGATGCAGTGGTTGGTGCGCAACTCAAAGCAGTACTGGAAAAACTGGAGTCTGCGGACATCGCAAAAATAGTTGTTGCGTATGAGCCTGTGTGGGCGATTGGTACGGGTAAAACTGCTACACCGGAAATGGCGCAGGAAGTGCATGCATTTTTACGTCAGGCAATTGCATCGTTCAGTGCTGAAGCCGCGGCAACCGTCAAAATTCTGTACGGCGGCAGTATGAAACCAGACAATGCTGCTGAGTTATTGCGTCAGACAGACATTGATGGTGGTTTGATTGGTGGCGCAGCGCTCAAGGCGAATGATTTCCTCGCAATTATTGCTGCTGTCTGATAAAGTCTTTTTTTTGTCTTCTAGGGTAAGTTAATGCAAGCGTTTTATACCTTACTGATCGTGTTGCAGGTCGTTTCTGCGATCGCGATTATCGGGCTGGTTCTGATCCAGCATGGCAAGGGTGCTGATATGGGTGCATCGTTTGGCTCAGGCGCATCCGGCAGTCTGTTTGGTGCCAGCGGTTCAGCAAGCTTTTTCTCCCGCGCTACTGCGGTATGTGCAGTAGTGTTTTTTGTCGCGACTCTGGGTCTGAGTATTGTGGCGTCCGGTAAAAAAGCAAGTGGCGGTACTGTTCTGGATTCCCTGCCTGCGGCGACGCAGCCAGCTGCACCGGCGGCTCCTGCATCGGCGCCTGCAGAGTCTCAGGGTACACAAATCCCTAAATAAATAAGTGTTGCAGCAGACAGTTGATCGAAGCAAATTATTTGTGGCCTGCATTGAATTAGATTGTTAGACGTAGTACAATGCTGGGCTCCAGCCGACGTGGTGAAATTGGTAGACACGCTATCTTGAGGGGGTAGTGGCGCAAGCTGTACGAGTTCGAGTCTCGTCGTCGGCACCAAATAAAGTCAGATCTTCTGGCTGTCTCGAGGAGGGGCTGCATAGTGTGTAAAGTGCAGTTTTCTTCAAATATGGCGTTCAATTACAGGTAGCCTAACGTGAACCTCGAAAATTATTTCCCCGTTCTCTTGTTTCTTCTTGTTGGTATCGGCGTTGGTGTCGTTCCGCAAATTCTGGGGCGCTTAGTTGCTCCGCACAGACCTGATTCGCAAAAAACATCTCCTTACGAATGTGGCTTTGAAGCCTTTGAGGATGCGCGCATGAAATTTGACGTGCGTTACTACCTCATTGCGATTCTGTTTATTCTGTTTGATCTCGAAACAGCATTTTTCTTCCCATGGGGTGTTGCAATGCGTGATCTGGGCTGGTCGGGTTTCCTGATTATGCTCGGCTTTGTGTTGGAGTTTGCTGTGGGTTTCTGGTACATCTGGAAAAAAGGCGCTCTGGATTGGGAGTGATGCGATATGGCAATTGATGGTGTTTTGAGTGAAGGCTTTGTCACGACGACGGCCGATAAGCTGATTAACTGGACCCGTACAGGGTCCATGTGGCCAATGACTTTTGGTCTCGCATGCTGTGCGGTTGAGATGATTCACGCGGGTTGCTCGCGTTACGATCTTGATCGTTTCGGTGTGGTGTTCCGTCCATCTCCGCGTCAGTCTGACGTGATGATTGTTGCGGGTACGCTCTGCAATAAAATGGCTCCTGCGCTTCGCAAAGTTTATGACCAGATGGCTGAGCCACGCTGGGTTATTTCCATGGGTTCGTGTGCGAATGGTGGTGGTTACTATCACTATTCGTATTCTGTTGTACGTGGATGCGACCGTATTGTTCCGGTTGATATTTATGTGCCGGGATGTCCTCCGACAGCTGAAGCTTTGTTATACGGCATCATTCAGCTGCAAAATAAAATTAAACGTACCAATACAATCGCTCGTTGAGCATTGTTGTTGAGGGTAGTCTCTGATTATGACAAGCAAACTCGAGCAACTTGAAGCGGCGGTAAATGCCGTTGTCGGTGAACGTATCGTCAGTTTGAAAAATGCACTTGGTGAGCTGACAATTGTTGTGTCACCTGCCGAATATCTGGGTGTGATGCGCGATTTGCGCGATCGTACCGAAACTGCATTTGAGCAGCTGATTGATTTGTGCGGTATGGATTACTCATCCTATGGTGATGATGTTTGGGAGGGGCAGCGTTTTGCTGTTGTCTCTCATTTGTTGTCTGTAAAAAATAACTGGCGTTTGCGCGTTCGTGTTTTTGCCGCCGATGATGATATGCCGGTTGTTGCATCCCTGGTGGATGTATGGCCTGCTGCAAACTGGTATGAGCGCGAAGCATTTGATCTTTACGGTATTCTGTTTGATGGTCACAACGACTTGCGCCGTATCCTGACAGATTACGGCTTCATCGGTCACCCGTTCCGTAAAGACTTCCCGGTTTCAGGTTATGTTGAGATGAAATACGATGACGTGCAGAAACGCGTTGTGTATCAGCCTGTCACGATTGAGCCGCGCGAAAATACGCCGCGTGTGATCCGTGAAGAGAACTACGGGGTGAAATAATGGCTGAAATTAAAAACTATACCTTGAACTTTGGTCCTCAGCATCCTGCTGCGCACGGTGTGTTGCGTCTCGTGCTTGAGCTCGATGGTGAGGTGATTCAGCGTGCCGATCCGCATATCGGTTTGTTGCATCGTGCAACCGAAAAGTTGGCTGAACAAAAAACTTTCCTGCAATCCGTGCCTTACATGGATCGTCTCGACTATGTGTCGATGATGATGAATGAGCACGCGTATGTGATGTCTATTGAGAAGCTGCTGGGTATCGAAGTGCCTTTGCGCGCTCAGTACATTCGCGTCATGTTTGATGAAGTAACACGTTTGCTGAACCATTTGCTGTGGGTTGGTTGTCATGCGCTCGACGTTGGTGCGATGGCAGTGATGTTGTATGCATTCCGTGAGCGTGAAGATCTGATGGACTGCTATGAGGCGGTCTCCGGTGCGCGTATGCATGCCGCTTACTACCGCCCGGGCGGCGTTTACCGCGATCTGCCGGAAAAAATGCCGCAGTATGCAGCATCTAAAATCCGTAATGAGAAAGCGATTCGCGAGCTGAATGAAACTCGCCAGGGTTCTTTGCTTGACTTCCTCGACGATTTCACAAAACGTTTTCCGAAATACGTAGATGAATACGAGACACTGCTGACAGATAACCGAATCTGGAAACAGCGTCTTGTCGGTGTTGGTGTGGTTTCACCTGAGCAAGCGCTTGCAATGGGCTTTACTGGTGCAATGTTGCGCGGTTCTGGTATTGCATGGGATGTCCGTAAGAAGCAGCCATACGAAGTTTATGATCGTCTGGATTTCGATATCCCTGTTGGCGTGAATGGCGATAGTTATGATCGCTATCTGGTGCGTATCGAGGAAATGCGTCAGTCGAACCGTATTATCAAGCAGTGTATCGACTGGCTGCGTAAAAATCCGGGTCCTGTCATTACCGACAATCTCAAAGTGGCTCCTCCGAAGCGTGTGGATATGAAGTCCAACATGGAAGATCTGATTCACCACTTTAAGTTATTTACTGAAGGTTTCCATGTTCCTGAGGGCGAAGCTTACGCTGCAGTTGAGCATCCAAAAGGTGAATTCGGTATTTATCTGGTATCTGACGGCGCCAACAAACCTTATCGTCTGAAGATCCGTGCTCCTGGTTTTGCTCATTTGCAAGGTCTGGATATGATGGCTAAAGGTCACATGATTGCTGATGCTGTAACGATTATCGGCACTCAGGATATCGTTTTCGGTGAAATTGACAGATAAGAGACGCGATCAGCGTAAATTTGAGGCATTAGCTATGGTTTTATCAGAGCAAGCATTTAAACGTATCGACCGGGAGCTGGCCAAGTTTCCGGCAGATCAGCGTCAGTCTGCGGTAATCGCATCACTTGCGATTGCGCAGGAAGAAACCGGCTGGATTTCTCCTGAGGTTATGCAGACTCTCGCAGACTACATCGGCATGCCAGCGGTGGCAGTGCAGGAAGTGGCAACTTTCTACAATATGTTCAATACCAAGCCGGTTGGTAAGCATAAGATCACCGTTTGCACCAATCTGCCATGCGTATTGTCTGGCGGTGAGCGTGCTGCGCATCATTTGAAGCAAAAACTGGGTATTGACTACAGAGAGACGACTGCTGACGGCAACTTTACTCTGGTAGAGGGCGAGTGTATGGGCGCTTGCGGTGATGCTCCGGTGTTGCTGGTCAATAATGCACGTATGTGCAGCTTTATGTCGAATGAAAAAATTGATCAGTTGGTCAATGAATTGAAAGAGGCGAGTAAATAATGACATGCCTGCATGATCGTCATATTAAGCCATTGATTCTCGCCGGACTGAACGGCGACAACTGGCATCTGAAGGATTACGTGGCCCGTGGTGGTTATGAATCTCTGAAGCGCATCCTTACTGAAAATATACCTCCTGAACAAATCATCGCAGAATTGAAGGCATCCTCTTTGCGCGGGCGTGGCGGGGCAGGTTTTCCGACAGGGTTGAAATGGAGCTTCATGCCACGTCAGTATCCGGGACAAAAATACCTGGTTTGTAACACTGACGAAGGCGAGCCTGGTACATTTAAAGACCGCGATATTATTCGCTACAACCCGCATGCTTTGATCGAAGGCATGGCGATCGGTGCGTATGCTATGGGCATTACCGTTGGCTATAACTACATCCACGGCGAAATTTTCGCGGATTATCTGCGTTTTGAAGACGCGCTGGAAGAAGCGCGCGCAGCCGGTTTCCTCGGTAACAATATTCTCGGTTCTGAATTTTCGTTTCAGCTGCACGCTTCGCACGGCTATGGCGCATATATCTGCGGCGAAGAAACTGCACTGTTGGAATCCCTTGAGGGTAAAAAAGGTCAGCCACGCTTCAAGCCGCCGTTTCCGGCAAGTTTTGGTCTGTACGGTAAACCGACAACCATTAACAACACAGAAACATTTGCTGCCGTGCCGTTTATTCTGGCGATCGGCGGTGAAAACTACGCCGCGCTCGGTAAACCGAACAACGGCGGCACCAAGATATTCTCAATTTCAGGCGACGTTGAACGCCCGGGTAATTATGAAGTTCCGCTCGGTACTCCATTTGCAAAGCTGATGGAACTGGCGGGCGGCATGCGTGGTGGTAAGAAAATCAAAGCGGTGATTCCGGGTGGTTCTTCTGCGCCGGTCATTCGCGGTGATGTGATGATGGAAACAGATCTCGATTACGATTCCATTGCCAAAGCCGGCTCTATGCTTGGTTCCGGCGCTGTAATCGTGATGGATGAAACTCGCTGTATGGTGAAGTCGCTACAACGTCTGTCATATTTTTATTACGAAGAATCTTGCGGTCAGTGTACTCCTTGCCGTGAAGGCACGGGTTGGCTGTACCGTATCGTGGATCGTATCGAGAATGGCAAAGGACGCCCTGAAGATCTCGATATGCTGAATTCTATTGCGGATAATATTCAGGGTAAAACCATTTGTGCGCTCGGTGACGCTGCCGCGATGCCCGTAAGAGGTTTTGTTAAGAATTTCCGCGAAGAATTTGAATATCATATCGAGCACAAGCATTGCTTGGTTCCGGCATATCTGTAAGCCGGCTTCGGTTAGCACAATTAGAGTAAACCATGGTCGAAATCGAAATAGACGGCAAAAAAGTCGAAGTGCAGGAAGGCAGTATGGTGATGGATGCTGCCAATAAACTTGGCACCTATATCCCTCACTTTTGCTACCACAAAAAATTATCAATCGCGGCTAACTGCCGTATGTGTCTGGTTGAGGTTGAGAAAGCACCTAAGCCTTTGCCGGCATGTGCAACGCCTGTCACACCTGGCATGATCGTGCGTTCTCACAGCGATAAAGCGGTGAAAGCGCAGCAAGCTGTCATGGAATTCCTTCTGATTAACCATCCGCTGGATTGCCCGGTTTGTGATCAGGGTGGCGAGTGTCAGTTGCAGGATCTGGCTGTCGGATATGGTGGCACTAGTTCCCGATATCAGGAAGAGAAGCGTGTGGTGTTCCATAAAGACGTCGGACCACTGGTTTCGATGGAGGAAATGAGTCGCTGCATTCACTGCACTCGCTGTGTTCGCTTCGGTCAAGAAATCGCTGGCGTAATGGAACTTGGTATGCTGAATCGTGGTGAGCATTCCGAAATTACGTCTTTTGTCGGTAAAACTGTTGATTCTGAGCTGTCTGGCAACATGATTGATCTGTGCCCGGTTGGTGCACTGACTTCAAAGCCTTTCCGTTATTCGGCTCGTACGTGGGAACTGTCTCGTCGTAAATCTGTTTCTCCTCACGATTCTCTTGGCTCTAACCTGATTGTTCAGGTGAAAAACCATAAAGTGATGCGGGTAGTGCCTCTTGAAAATGAAGAGGTCAATGAGTGCTGGATTTCTGATCGTGACCGTTTCTCGTATGAAGCCTTGAATGGTTCTGACCGTTTGACTAAGCCAATGATTAAGCAAGGCGGTCAATGGCAGGAAACTGACTGGCAGACAGCGATCGAATATGTTGCCCATGGGATTCGTAATATTCGTCATGAACACGGTGCAGATTCTGTTGCAGCGGTTGCGGCCCCGCATTCCACGCTGGAAGAATTGTCACTGTTAAACAAAGTGATTAAAGGTATTGGCTCGGATGCGATTGACTTCCGTCTCCGTCAGTCTGATTTCCGTCTGAATGGAAAAATCACTCCGTGGCTTGGCGGAACCGTGCAGGAAATCACGCACTTGAAAAATGTTCTGATTTTCGGTTCTTCCCTGCGAAAAGATCACCCGCTGATGGCAGCGAAATTCCGTCAGGCAGCAAAAACAGGATCCCGTGTGAGCGTCGTTCACGCGGTTAAAGACGATTTGCTGATGCCTGTGTACGTACAGGAAGCTTTGGCACCTTCCGAGTGGGTTGCTTTTGCAATTCAGGTTGCTGTTTCCGTTGCAAAACAAAAAGAACTGGCAGTGCCTGCTTTTGCTAAAGAAGTCGTTGCTTCTGAAGCGGCTGCGAAATTGGCTGCATCAATTCTCGCTGGTAACAGTGGTATTTTGCTGGGGAATGCAGCAGCAAACTATCCTGACGCATCTGTTTTGCACTCCGTGTGCTCATGGATCGCTGAGCAGACAGATTCCAAATTCGGATATCTGACCGAAGCTGCTAACACTGTCGGCGGTTACGTCGCCGGTGCCTATCCGCAGAAAACTGCTACGGCAGTATTTTCAGAAGCGAAGAAAGCGTACATCGTACTCCACGCAGAACCCGAAGCGGATGCTGCATTGGCAGGTAAGGCAAAGCAAGCGCTTGCCACAGCCGACATGGTAGTTGTGATGACGCCGTTTAAGCATGGCTTGGAATATGCAGACGTGTTACTCCCGGTTTCTCCGTTCAGCGAAACTTCTGGCACTTTTGTTAATGCAGAAGGGCGTGCGCAAAGCTTCCACGCTGTGGTTAAACCGCTGGCAGAAACACGTCCTGCATGGAAAGTGTTACGTGTGCTTGGTAATCTGCTCGGACTTTCAGGTTTCGACTTTGAGACATCTGAAGCTGTTCGTGATTCGGTGTTAAACGATGGTTGGAAGTCGAAGTTGTCCAATAAGACAGATCATTTTGTTGTTGAGCAAGTACAAGTTTCGGGTTTAGCCACGTTAGTGGCGGAGCCAGGTATTTATAGCTGTGACGCGATTGTTCGCAGAGCTGAATCCTTGCAACTTACAGCGGATGCAAAAGCACCGTTGTTGCGTGTCAGTGTTGAGGTCGCTGCTTCTGCGGGTATTTCTGACGGGGATAAAGTCAAGATGTCGCAGGGAAGTTCAACTGTTTTGGCTACGGCAAAAGTGGATTCGGCGCTTGCAGCCGGGGTTGTTCGTGTGATGGCTGGTACATCATCAACTACTGATCTGAATGGTTATTTCGGTCAGGTTTCGTTGGAGCGCGCATAATGGATTTGTTGGCTACTATCCAGTCTGTCGGGCAGGCGCAGTTAGGTGCGTTGTGGCCGCTGGTCTGGAATTTACTGAAGATCGTTTGTATCGTTTTGCCACTGTTGGGGTGCGTTGCATACCTCACTTTATGGGAGCGCAAAATGATCGGCTGGATGCATATTCGTCTCGGCCCAAATCGTGTAGGCCCTGCCGGATTGCTGCAACCGATTGCAGATGGTCTGAAATTGTTGTTGAAAGAGATCGTTATCCCAGCCAAGGCAAACAAAGTCTTGTTTGTTCTGGCACCGATCATGACAATCATGCCTGCATTGGCAGCGTGGTCTGTTATTCCTTTCGGGCCTGAAACCGTACTTGCGAATGTCAATGCGGGCTTACTGCTGTTGATGGCAATTACCTCTATGGAGGTGTACGGAATTATCATCGCCGGCTGGGCGTCTAATTCGAAATACGCGTTCCTTGGTGCTATGCGTGCGTCAGCACAGATGGTCTCTTACGAAATCGCAATGGGTTTCGTATTGGTGATCGTACTGATGGTTTCCGGCAGTCTTAACCTGACTGACATCGTAAACGGTCAGATGAAGGGCCGATTTGCTGACATGGGAATTACTTTCCTGTCCTGGAACTGGTTGCCTTTGTTGCCAATGTTTGTTGTCTACGTAATTTCCGGCATCGCTGAAACAAATCGCCATCCTTTCGACGTGGTTGAGGGTGAGTCCGAAATCGTGGCTGGTCATATGGTTGAGTATTCGGGTATGTCATTTGCGATGTTCTTCCTCGCAGAATACGCAAATATGATTCTGATTTCTGCAATCGCATCGTTGATGTTCCTGGGGGGCTGGAGCGCGCCGTTTGCTTTCCTGAGTTTCGTTCCGGGCTGGATTTGGCTTGGTATGAAAACGTTTGTCGTGGTCTCCCTGTTTATCTGGGCACGTGCATCGTTCCCTCGCTATCGCTACGATCAGATTATGCGTCTTGGCTGGAAGGTGTTCATTCCGCTGACTTTGGTGTATCTGGTTATCGTCGCTGCCTGGATGCAGACATCCTGGAATATCTGGAAGTAATTAAAGGCTGAAAATGGAAGCAATTAAAGATTTTTTTGGCAGCCTGATGCTGCGGGAGTTAATTAAAGGGCTTGCACTGACCGGGCGCTATATGTTTGCCCGTAAGATCACAGTCGAGTTTCCCGAAGAAAAAACTCCTCAGTCTCCGCGTTTTCGTGGTTTGCATGCTTTGCGCCGATATCCGAATGGTGAAGAGCGTTGTATCGCTTGTAAATTATGCGAAGCTGTTTGTCCTGCGATGGCGATTACAATCGAATCCGAACAGCGCGCCGACGGAAGTCGCCGTACAACTCGTTATGACATTGATTTAACTAAATGTATTTTTTGCGGATTCTGCGAGGAATCCTGTCCGGTTGACTCTATTGTTGAAACGCACGTCCTCGAGTATCACGGTGAAAAGCGTGGTGATCTTTACTTCACTAAAGAAATGCTGCTTGCAGTGGGCGATCGCTATGAAAATCAGATTGCTGCGGCGCGAGCTGCGGATGCGGCTTACAGATAAGGTGCGGAGCATTTATGGAATTTACTAGTATTTTGTTCTACGTATTTTCTGCGGTTTTGGTGCTCGCATCACTGCAGGTAATCACAACGAAAAACCCTGTTCACGCTGCATTGTTTCTGGTTCTTGCATTCTTTAATGCGGCCGGAATCTGGATGTTGCTGAAGGCTGAATTCTTATCTATCGTCTTGGTACTCGTCTACGTTGGTGCGGTGATGGTACTGTTCCTGTTCGTAGTTATGATGCTTGACATCAATCTTGATAAATTGCGAGCAGGTTTCTGGAGTCACTTCCCGGTTGCTGCGCTTGTTGGTGTTGTCGTTGTGCTTGAAATGTCTGCGGTCTTGTGGAAAGGTTTTTTACGACCTGACAGCCATGTCCCAGCTGCAGCTGATCAGATCGGAAATACAAAGTACCTCGGCAACGCAATTTTTACTCAATATACTTACGCGTTTGAAGTTGCTGCTGCAATTCTCTTGTTGGCGATTGTTGCTGCTGTTGCGTTGACGTTGCGTCGTCGTAAAGATGTTCGTTTCGTAGATCCTGCAGATGCTGTGAAAGTAAAACGTTCGGATCGTGTTCGTATTATCAGCATGAAGGCAGATACCGAAGCGCGACAAACAGCGCATCAAGGGGAATAAGATGACTTTGGGTTTAACGCATTATTTGGTGCTTGGCGCGATTTTGTTTGCGATCTCGATCGTTGGTATTTTTCTGAATCGCAAAAATGTGATCGTTTTACTCATGGCGATCGAACTGATGTTGTTGGCAGTTAATATTAACTTCATCGCTTTTTCCCATTATCTCGGGGATGCTGCAGGGCAGATTTTCGTGTTCTTTATTCTAACAGTCGCCGCTGCTGAATCTGCGATTGGTCTTGCTATTCTTGTCGTTTTGTTCCGTAATCTGGACACAATCAACGTCGAAGATCTGGACGCTCTTAAAGGTTAATGGAAATATGCCAGCTTTTATTTAAAGCTGGCATGAACTGTTGCGGATTTAAAATAAGTATTAAGCAAAAAGGGTCATTATGACGGGGCAACTTAACCCACAACTACTTTTAGCCGTGCCACTTGCGCCATTGGCTGGGTCGGCGATTGCGGGCTTATTAGGCACCAAATTTTTCGGGAATGTTGTAGGCCGCAAGGTTTCTCATTCAGCGACAATTTTGGGTGTACTGATCGCATTTATTATTTCAGCAATGACTTTCAAGCAACTGCTTGATGGTGCTGCTGTTTACAATGCGACGGTATACGAATGGATGACAGTCGCTGGCCTGAAGCTTGAGGTAGGTTTTCTCGTCGATAATCTGACCGCAATGATGATGTGTGTTGTGACTTTTGTGTCTTTGATGGTTCACATCTACACGATCGGTTACATGGAAGAAGACGAAGGTTACAACCGTTTCTTTTCGTATATTTCCTTGTTCACATTTTCGATGCTGATGCTTGTAATGAGCAACAATTTCCTCCAGCTGTTTTTCGGATGGGAGGCAGTTGGCCTTGTTTCGTACCTGTTGATCGGTTTTTGGTACACCAAAGACACGGCCGTGTACGCCAACATGAAGGCTTTCTTAGTCAACCGTGTTGGTGACTTTGGCTTCATTCTGGGTATTGGCTTGCTGTTGGCATATGCCGGTTCCATGAACTATGCGGAAGTTTTTGCGAAAAAAGATGAGCTGGCTAAACTGATGCTCCCCGGAACAGACTGGATGCTGATTACTGTTGCCTGTATCTGTCTTTTTATCGGCGCGATGGGTAAGTCTGCGCAATTCCCGCTGCACGTCTGGTTGCCTGACTCCATGGAAGGCCCTACACCTATTTCCGCACTGATTCACGCTGCGACAATGGTAACGGCCGGTATTTTCATGGTGTCTCGCATGTCACCGTTGTTTGAGCTGTCTGACACTGCTTTGTCATTTATCATCGTTATAGGCTCGATTACCGCGTTGTTCATGGGCTTTCTTGGAATTATCCAGAACGATATTAAGCGTGTTGTCGCGTATTCGACATTGTCTCAGCTGGGTTACATGACTGTCGCGTTAGGTGCATCCGCCTACTCTGTAGCGGTTTTCCATCTGATGACTCATGCATTTTTCAAAGCTCTGTTATTCCTTGCCGCAGGTTCTGTGATCATCGGTATGCACCATGACCAGGATATTCGTAACATGGGTGGCTTGCGCAAGTACATGCCGATCACTTGGATAACCTCTCTGCTCGGTTCTCTTGCACTGATTGGTACGCCATTCTTTTCAGGTTTTTACTCAAAAGACAGCATTATCGAAGCTGTTGCCGCGACTCATATCGCAGGTGCAGGTTTCGCTAAATTTGCTGTGTTAGCAGGTGTTTTTGTTACTGCGTTCTATTCTTTCCGTATGTATTTCCTGGTGTTCCACGGAGAAGAACGGTTTGGTAAAGCTCATGACCATCATGGGCATGATGATCACGATGCACATGATGACCATCACCATGGTCTGGCACCTGGACAAAAACCTCACGAGTCGCCATTCGTTGTCTGGTTCCCGCTTGTAATGCTGGCGATTCCATCAGTTTTAGTTGGCTTTATCGCAATCGAGCCAATGTTGTTTGGCGAGTTCTTCAAGGGCGTTATCTTTGTTTCAGAGACTCATCCTGCGATGCACGAGCTGCACGAGGAGTTCCACGGTGCGGTTGGCATGGCGATTCATGCGCTGACAACATTGCCATTCTGGCTGGCTCTTGCTGGTGTTGCTACGTCATATTTCTTCTACATGGTGAAGCCATCGATCCCAGCTGGAATCAAAGAACGCGCCTCTGCAATTTATACTTTGCTTGATAATAAATATTACATGGACAAATTCAACGAAGTAGTGTTCGCCGGTGGCGCTCGCGTACTCGGTAATGGTCTGTGGAATATCGGTGACAAACGAATCATCGACGGTTTGGTTGTAAACGGAAGTGCCAAACTGGTTGGTTGGATCGCGAAGCTGGTTCGTCATTTCCAAAGTGGTTATATCTACCACTACGCATTTGTCATGATTCTCGGCGTAATTCTGTTCCTGTTTTACTTTATGCCTACACCGTTCGGCAAATAATTCACCTGGCTAAATAATCAGAACTATGATGCAGTCTACTTCTTCATTACTCAGCCTGGCGATTTGGTGCCCGATCGCATTCGGCTTCTTTATTCTTGCATTCGGCCGCGATTCTAATCGTGGTTTGGTGCGGGGAGTTTCTTTAATCGGCGCATTGGCAAGTTTTCTTGTAACGCTGCCTTTAATAAAAAATTTCGACAACGCTGCCCATGGTTTGCAATTTGTCGAAAAATACACCTGGATTGAAAAATTCAATGTTTTTTACGCGCTTGGTATTGATGGGATCTCGCTTTGGTTCGTACCATTGACGGCATTTATCACGATTATCGTGGTGATTGCGGCGTGGGAAGTTATCGAAAAGCAGGTCGCACAGTACATGGGAGCATTCCTGATTTTGTCAGGGCTGATGGTTGGCGTCTTCAGTGCAACTGACGGCATGCTGTTTTACATTTTCTTCGAAGCAACCCTGATCCCGATGTATATCATCGTGGGTGTCTGGGGTGGTCCGAATCGTGTGTATGCAGCGTTTAAGTTTTTTCTTTACACGTTGCTCGGCTCACTTCTGACGCTTGTTGCAATTATTTATTTGTATATCAAAGCCGGTCATTCGTTTGAAATCCAGGTCTGGCATCAGTTGCCATTGCCAATGGACGTGCAGATTCTGATTTTCTTTGCGTTCTTTATGGCATTTGCAGTCAAAGTACCTATGTGGCCTGTCCATACATGGTTGCCGGATGCTCACGTTGAGGCACCTACCGGTGGTTCTGTGGTTCTGGCGGCAATCATGTTGAAGCTTGGAGCTTATGGTTTCCTGCGTTTCTCGATGCCGATTGCGCCGGACGCAAGCCACTATTTGTCTGGATTTGTTATTACCTTGTCGCTGATCGCGGTGATTTATATTGGTTTGGTTGCACTGGTTCAGGCAGACATGAAGAAGCTGGTCGCGTATTCGTCGATCGCTCACATGGGTTTTGTGACTTTGGGTTTCTTCGTGTTCAATGATATGGCTGCGCAGGGCGCTATTGTTCAGATGATCTCCCATGGCTTCGTTTCGGGTGCAATGTTCTTGTGTATCGGCGTTTTGTATGACCGAGTACACAGCCGTGAAATCGCCGATTACGGTGGCGTTGTTAATACCATGCCGCGTTTTGCAGCGTTTTTCGTATTGTTCTCCATGGCGAACTGCGGATTACCTGCTACTTCAGGTTTCGTCGGCGAGTTCATGGTAATTCTGGGGGCAGTGAAGTTTAATTTCTGGATTGGCTTGCTGACTGCAACTGCGCTGATCTTCGGTGCTGCATATTCGTTATGGATGGTGAAACGCGTTATTTTTGGCAATATCAAGCACAAGCATGTTGCTGAACTCACTGATTTGAACGGACGTGAATTCTTTATGTTGGGCACACTGGCTATTTGCGTGTTGGTGATGGGCTTGTACCCTGGTGTATTCACCGATTCGATGCAAGTTTCGGTCACCGATCTTCTGAAACATGTAGCGGTATCAAAGCTGGTGCCGTAAATAAGGGCGTGGTTACTATAGTTGCCGGGCATGCCCGGCAACATATCTAAGCAAGTAGAAAATAAAATGAACTTCATTCCACTTTATCCTGAAATCTTTCTGCTGGTGGCAATCTGCGCCATCTTGCTGACAGATATGTTTTTATCAGACAGTAAGCGTTATCTGACTTATGTCTTAAGTCTGGTTGCCCTGGGAGTTACCGCTGCACTGACCTTGTCGACCGGAAATAGTGGCGGCTCAGAATATACCAGCAGCAACATGTTTGTTTCTGATCCATTGTCTATGGTTCTGAAACTCGCGTCTTATGCGGCCGTTGGTATGACTTTGATTTATTCCCGGACTTATGCAACCGCTCGTGGAATGTCAAATGGTAGCTTGGGCGGCGAGTTTTATGTTCTGGCTCTGTTCGCACTGCTTGGCCAGATGGTGATGATTTCAGGTAATAATTTTCTGATCATTTACCTTGGTCTGGAATTGATGTCACTGGCTTTATATGCTTTGGTAGCTTTGCGTCGTGATCACACGATTTCGACCGAGGCATCGATGAAGTACTTTGTCCTTGGCGCGCTGGCTTCTGGTTTTATGCTGTACGGTATTTCGATGTTGTACGGTGCAACTGGCACACTCGATCTGACTGAAGTTGCGAAAGCATCTGCATCTGCAACAGCAAACAAAACTATCCTGGTTTTCGGTATCGTTTTTCTGGTAGCTGGTCTGGCATTTAAACTGGGCGTAGTTCCGTTCCACATGTGGGTTCCTGACGTTTATCACGGAGCACCGACAGCGGTAACATTGTTACTGGGTGGCGCACCTAAGCTGGCAGCGTTTGCGATCACTTTCCGTCTGTTGGTGGAAGGCCTGTTTGCTCAAGCTGTTGACTGGCAACAAATGCTGGTCGTGCTGGCAGTATTGTCGATGGCCGTCGGTAACATTACGGCGATTGCCCAGACGAACATTAAGCGTATGCTGGCTTACTCAACTATTTCGCAGATGGGTTTCATGCTGTTGGGCTTGCTGTCGGGTGTTGCGAATGGTAGCGCGGGTAATGCTGCAGACGCGTACAGTGCGTCGATGTTTTACAGCATTACCTATGTTCTGACTACGTTAGGTACCTTCGGCGTCATCATGTTGTTGTCCCGCGCCGGATTTGAGGCAGATACACTGGAAGACTTTAAAGGTCTGAATAAACGTTCTCCTTGGTTCGCATTCGTCATGCTGTTGCTGATGTTCTCTCTGGCGGGTATTCCACCAATGGTTGGTTTCTATGCGAAATTATCGGTATTGCAAGCGGTCATTTCGACAGGTCAATTGTGGCTGGCTCTCGTTGCAGTGTTGTTCTCTCTCATCGGTACTTTCTATTACCTGCGCGTAGTGAAAGTGATGTATTTCGATGAAGCGGTAGACACATCAGAAATTCAGACAACAGCAGACATGCGTATCGTTCTGAGTTTGAATGGTCTGGCTGTGTTGGTTTTGGGTATTTTGCCTAGCGGCTTGATGAACGTATGTCTGAATGCGATTGTCAAAACACTGGCTTCATGAGGTTAATCTTTGAATAGCATTAGTGTGTGGATTCTTGGTGGGTTAGCAGTAGTACTGGCTAACCTGCCTTTTATCAGTGAGCGCTGTTTCGCGATTGTCGCGATACAGCGTTTTTCTTTTAAACCATTCTGGCTGCGTTTGATTGAACTGATTTTGTTTTACGGGTTTGTGTTGTTTGCAGGAATGCAGTTTGAGATCGCAAGAGGGAATCGTTTTCCGCAGGAATGGCAATTTTTTGTCGTAACGCTTTGCCTGTTTGTGGTGCTGGCTTTCCCGGGCTTTGTTTACCGATATCTGATGGGGCATCATGCAGCAGAATCAAAATGAAGATATGCATCTGCGTGAGCTGACCAAAGACAGTACGCTGGTTTTGGATGGACATTTCCTCAAGGTGAAGCGCGATACAGTCATTTTGCCGGATGGGAAACAGACAACCCGTGAATACATATTACATCCCGGTGCTGTCGTCATCATTCCTTTAATGAATGATGGTCGTGTGTTGGTGGAGCGTCAGTTCAGATACCCCTTGGACCGTGTATTCATTGAGTTTCCTGCAGGTAAGCTTGAGTATGGCGAAGACTTGCTGACATGTGCAAAGCGGGAACTGGAAGAGGAAACCGGTTGTGCCGCTCAGAACTGGGTGCATCTGACTACTATTCATAACGCGATTGCTTACGCGAATGAACGTATTGAAATTTTCCTTGCGCGCGATATTACTGAAGGCGAACGTCATCTGGATGACGGTGAATTTCTCGAAACTTTCTACGCGACACCGGATGAATTGTCACAGTGGGTCAGGGAGGGGAAGATTACCGATGTGAAAACGATTATCGGTATCTTCTGGCTGGAAAAAATACTGAGAGGTGAGTGGTCGACCTGACTGGGTTTCGAGTTCAGTGTTTAAAGAGTTGATCGTAAATTTTTTCGAAAATAAAAAAGCAGGCTGAATGCCTGCTTTTTTATTTTTTATTAATTCTTACATATTCGGATAGTTTGGTCCGCCGCCGCCTTCCGGTGTGATCCAAACGATATTTTGCGTCGGATCTTTGATGTCGCAGGTCTTACAGTGCACGCAGTTTTGAGCGTTGATCTGCAGTTTGTCCTGACCATCATCTGTTTTCGTAAATTCGTATACCCCGGCCGGACAATAGCGTGTTTCCGGGCCAGCAAATTTAGCGAGGTTAACGTTGACCGGTACGTCAGCATTACGCAGCGTCAGATGGAAAGGCTGGTCTTCTTCATGATTGGTATTCGAAATGAATACGGAAGACAGGCGGTCAAATGTCAGTTTGCCATCTGGTTTCGGATACGGAATCGGCGCAAAGTCAGATGCCGGACGCAAATATTCATGATCTGCTTTCGAATGGCGGAAAGTCCACGGTGCTTTACCACCAAACAGAACCTGATCAATGCCCACCAGCAAGGTACCAACTACCAGACCTTTGCTCATAGATGGCTTGAAGTTACGCGCAACATGCAGCTCTTCATGCAACCATGATGCTTCGAATGCTTTGCTGTAATCGGTCACTTCGTCGTATGCCCGATCTTGTCCCAGTGCGTTGAACACAGCATCTGCTGCCATCATGCCGCTTTTGATTGCAGCATGACTGCCTTTGATACGGCTGGCATTCAGGAAGCCGGCATCACAGCCAATCAATGCGCCACCCGGGAATGTGAGTTTCGGCAGAGATTGCAAGCCACCCGCTGCAATAGCACGTGCACCATAAGAGATACGTTTGCCACCTTCAAAGAACTGACGAATTTCCGGATGCGTTTTGTAACGCTGGAATTCCTCATAAGGTGACAGGTAAGGATTCTCGTAGCCAAGACCAACCACATAACCAACTGCTACCTGATTATTTTCCAGATGGTAGAGGAAAGAACCACCGTAGGTATCGTTATCCAGCGGCCAGCCGGCAGTATGAATGACGAGGCCAGGCTGATGTTTGGCGGGATCAATTTCCCATAACTCTTTAATGCCGATGCCATAGGTTTGCGGATCTTTACCTTTGTTCAGATCGAATTTGGTCATCAGTTGTTTACCGAGATGGCCGCGTGCGCCTTCAGCAAACAAGGTATATTTTGCGTGCAGTTCCATCCCGAGTTGGAAGTTCGGGCCAGCTTCACCTTCGCGCGTCACACCCATATTGCCGGTAGCGACACCTTTTACTGAGCCATCATCGTTGTACAACACTTCTGCAGCAGTAAATCCCGGGAAAATTTCAACACCCAGTGCTTCTGCCTGTTGACCCAGCCAGCGAACGACATTCGCCAGAGAGATGACGTAATTGCCATGATTCTGGAAGCACTTCGGTAATAACCAGTTTGGTGTTTTATAGGCTTTTGTTTCGGATAGAAACAGGAAGCGGTCTTCCGTGACTTCTGTATTCAGCGGAGCACCACGTTCTTTCCAGTCAGGAATCAGTTCAGTCAGTGCTTTTGGATCCATCACCGCGCCCGACAGAATATGGGCGCCAAGTTCACCGCCTTTTTCCAGCAGACAAACAGAAACTTCTTTACCTTGCTCTGCTGCCATTTGTTTTAAACGAATCGCGGCAGACAGGCCAGCAGGGCCTCCGCCTACGATGACGACGTCGTATTCCATCGCATCGCGAGGGCCGAACTGTTCGACAAGATTTTGTGTCATGACTGTTTTCGCTTTCTGAAAATTTTTTCGAACGAACGTGCTAAATTGTTCTCAGCATGGTATCTGCTGGTTTACCAATCTGCAAGTACGGGATTAGAAACCGTCGCCTAGAAAAGCGCAGGTGCTGCCGGTACTGTCGCAGCGTAAGCCGGCTGACCAAAAGACAGAGGTACATGCTGCTGTGGAAGGATGTCTCCATTTGTGTCTGTGCGCCCTTGTACGGAGGCCGGCCGCGGTTCCGGCAGCATCTCCGATGCACGGCGCGACAATACAGGCATTTGTTGTGCCGAGATTATCGCAGCTTCACTGTTTCAGTGCATCAGATGCGATGTGAATTTCCCGGTTTTCATCTGATCCAGCGCTATATTTTCGGCGACTTACAACATTTTGATTTAGCGTTGTGTCATGATTATGCGGATACATGCCTGCGCTTTTCAGCGCGGGATCCATCCACATCAATGCACAGGAGGGACGGCGAATGGGAGTGGAAGTCAATTTTGAGGGGAAAATCGCATTAGTAACCGGCGCCTCCAGTGGCCTTGGCGCACGCTTTGCCAAAGTGCTTGCACAGGCCGGTGCACAGGTGGTGCTGGCTTCCCGCCGTATCGACCGTTTAAAAGAATTACGTGCAGAAATCGAATCTGAGGGCGGTGCAGCCCATGTCGTCAGTCTAGATGTCACTGATTACGCGAGTATTAAGGCGGCGATTGCGCATGCTGAGACTGAAGCAGGCCCGATTGATATCCTGATTAATAATTCTGGTGTGTCAACAACGCAGAAGCTGATTGATGTGACGCCGGATGATTATGCTTATGTAATGGATACCAATCAGCGCGGCGCTTTCTTTGTTGCACAGGAGGCTGCAAAGCGCATGATCGCGCGTCATAAAGGCGATCCGCGCAAGCAACACAGGATTGTTAATATTGCCTCGGTGGCCGGGTTACGTGTGTTACCGCAGATTGGTATTTACTGCATGAGTAAAGCCGCCATTATTCATATGACGAAAGCGATGGCGGTGGAATGGGGGCGTTTTGGTATTAATGTGAATGCGATTTGTCCCGGTTATATCTCGACAGAAATTAACGAAGAATATTTCCGTACTGAACAGGGACGGAAACTGATTGATATGCTGCCGCGCCGTCGCGTTGGTACACCTGAAGATCTGGATGGCTTGCTGTTGTTGTTAGCTGCTGAAGAATCCCGCTTTTTGAATGGCACCATCGTCACTGCAGATGATGGTTTAAGTGCGCAATAAAGATGACTGAACAAAGTAACGAAAAAAAACTGGTGCATACCATGACGATCCCGGTGCGCTGGGGTGACATGGATGCACTGGGGCATGTTAACAATACCGTGTATTTCCGCTACATGGAGCAGGCACGGATTGAATGGCTGGCTGCGATGGGTTGCCTGCCGGATGAAAACGGCAATGGTCCGGTGATTGTCAGTGCCCGTTGTGATTTCCGTAAGCCGCTGACCTATCCGGATCAGGTGGAGGTCTGCACCTATATTTATTCGCTCGGGAAAAGCAGCTTCGAGACTGCGCAGGAAATGCGTTCCGTCAATGACGGTTACGCAGTGTATGCCGAAGGTGGCGCAACCGTTGTCTGGGTTGACAGCAAAACCGGTAAAGGCACGCCGTTCCCGGATGCCATCCGTACCAAATACGCAGAGTTAAAAGGCGATCAGCAAGGCCGTCGCGTACGCTGAATCAGCGAGTGATACCCAGCAATTTATGCACGAGTTCGCTGGAGGTGGAAGCGCTGAACTTTTTCATCAGTTTGGCGCGGTGCATCTCTACCGTGCGCGGGCTCAGATCAATCTGACGCGCAATCAGCTTACTGGTTTTACCCTCCACAATCAGCGCGGCGATTTCGCGTTCGCGCGGCGTCAGTTCGGCAGATACCGGACGTCGCGCACTTAAATCTTCAAACGTCCAGATACCCTCGGCATGCGGATCTGCGCGATGCAGGGCACGGCCGGATACGTGACACCAGAATAGTTCCTGACTGGCGCGTTTCATAATACGCTCATCAGAATAGGAACCCTTCGTGTTCAGAATCGGCGTGATCCGTGCGCCGGTGCGTTCAAACTCATCGGCACTCGGATACAGAATCTGAAACGACTGACCACACAATTCCTGCGGCAGATAGCCGAACATTTCTGCCAGTGCTTCATTGCAGGCCACGATAATACGGTGGCGCGAAACACACATGCCGATGGGTGCCAGGCGGAAAATATCAGCAAAATCGGTGTCGGGCAGCGTAGGGTGCATGGCGCGGCAGTCGGTGTCAGGTAGTTTTACGGTATTGCGGAGTATAACGCAGGTCATTATTCTGCAGAACGGTTCCCGTTATCTGCTACACAATGGATGCAGCAGCGATTCAACCATCAAGGAGACAAGGATGAACAAGGTATTCCCCGATGCAGCAAGCGCATTGGCTGATATCGTCAAAGATAATCAGACGATTGCGGTTGGCGGCTTTGGTTTGTGCGGTATTCCGGAAGCGCTGATTGCCGCGCTGCGCGACAGTGGCGTCAAAGGCTTGACAGCGATTTCTAACAACGCCGGTGTGGATGGCTTTGGCCTCGGCCAGCTGCTGACAACACGCCAGATCCGCAAGATGATTTCATCTTATGTCGGTGAAAACAAAGAGTTCGAACGTCAGTATCTGGCAGGCGAACTGGAGCTGGAATTCACACCACAAGGTACGCTGGCTGAAAAACTGCGTGCCGGCGGCGCGGGCATTCCTGCATTCTTCACCCGTACCGGTGTCGGCACAATTGTGGCTGAGGGCAAGGAAATCCGCGAATTCGATGGTAAGCAATATGTGATGGAACGTTCGCTAGTGGCAGATGTATCGCTGGTAAAAGCCTGGAAAGCCGATAAAGCCGGTAATCTGGTGTATCGCAAAACTGCGCGAAACTTCAATCCGAATGTGGCAATGGCAGGCAAGATCACGGTGGTGGAAGTGGAAGAGCTGGTGGAAACCGGTAGCTTTGATCCGGATGAAGTGCATACACCGGGCATTTTCGTCCACCGTATCGTCGTGAATGCGACGCCGGAAAAACGCATCGAGCAACGCACCGTGCGTCCAACCGAAGCCTAACCAGAATCAGGAGATAACGATGGCATGGAATCGTGATGAAATGGCTGCGCGCGCAGCAAAAGAATTGCAGGACGGTTTTTACGTGAATCTGGGTATTGGTTTGCCAACGCTGGTGGCGAATCACGTGCCGACTGGTATGGAAGTCTGGCTGCAGTCAGAAAACGGTTTGCTCGGTATCGGCCCTTTCCCGACGGAAGCCGAAGTCGATGCAGACCTGATCAATGCCGGTAAGCAGACAGTGACTACACTGGCGGGTTCGTCCATTTTCAGTTCGGCAGATTCGTTCGCGATGATACGCGGCGGCAAAATCAATCTGGCGATTCTGGGCGCGATGCAGGTCAGCGAAAACGGTGATCTGGCGAACTGGATGATTCCGGGCAAAATGGTCAAAGGCATGGGCGGCGCAATGGATCTGGTGGCCGGTGTTGGCCGCGTGGTCGTGCTGATGGAACATGTGGCTAAAGGCGATGCGCCGAAAATCCTGAAACAGTGCAATCTGCCGCTGACCGGTGTCGGTGTGGTGAACCGTATCATCACTGATCTGGGTGTGATTGATGTGACTCCACAAGGCTTGAAAGTCGTCGAGCTGGCGGAAGGTGTGAGCCGCGAAGAAATTGCTGCAAAAACGGAAGCGGCACTGGACTTCTCCCTGCTGGGATAAGCCGGTCGGCGTTTCGGTAGTGCAGGGCGCAGCATGCTGCGCCCTTTTTTCGTTCAGCGGGGCTGGAGAATGCCCCAAAATTGCCCGAAACTGCCTCAAATGCGGACTTTTGCATAGCGATCCGGCGGTCGTCGGCAGAAAGTCCGGCTCTCCGAAAAGTGCTCATGCGGATATCTGCACAATCATCATGCCAGACAAAGAAAAAACGCTGCGCACCACAAGGGTTAGCAGCGTTCTGAGCGGGGATAGCGCGGAGGCTTACTGAGCCGCCCAGCCGCCATCCATATTCCACGCCGCACCGCGAATCTGGCTGGCAGCGTCACTGCACAGAAAAACTGCCAGCTCACCCAACTGATCCGGTGTGACGAATTCGCCGGATGGCTGTTTTTCCAGCAGCAATGCTTTCTTCGCTTCTTCATTGCTCAGGCCATCGCGTTCGGCGCGTGCATCGACTTGCTTTTGCACCAGTGGCGTCAGAACCCAGCCGGGGCAGATCGCGTTACAGGTGACACCGGTTTGCGCGGTTTCCAGTGCTACCGTTTTGGTGAAACCGATCAGACCGTGTTTCGCTGCCACGTAAGCGGATTTGCTGGCGGAAGCCACCAGTCCGTGTACCGAAGCGATATTCAGAATCCGGCCCCAGTTTTTCTGACGCATCAGCGGTAGCGCAAGGCGGGTGGTGTGGAAACAGGCGGTCAGATTGATTGCGATTACCGCATCCCATTTTTCCACCGGAAAATCCTCGACACTGGCCACATGCTGAATGCCGGCATTATTCACCAGCACATCGACGCCACCGAACTCAGCCTGCGCATATTCCATCATCGCGCTGATTTCAGTGGCAATGCTGAGGTCTGCATTGTGATAACCGGTTTGCACACCGAAGGCGGCGCTGATGTCTTCGCGGATGCGGCGAATCTCATCGGCATCACCAAAGCCGTTCAGAATCACATTGGCACCGGCACCCGCCAGTTTGCGGGCAATGCCCAGACCAATGCCGGAGGTGGAACCAGTTACCAGCGCTGTTTTACCGCGCAATGTCGCAGTCGTCATAGCTTTCCTTCCTGTGTGAGATGTGTGTTTCAAAGAATGTTTGACGGTGAATCGGGAAAATTATCAATGATTTTAATGTCAGCGCTCGGTAAAATGTCAGAGAAATTAAGTTGTATCACTGTTCATAGCTGCGCTAACAAGGAGAGCCACATGGAATACCGGCGTCATGATGTGCAATGTCTGTCACCGGCCGGTCTGCACCGGATGGCTTATCAGGAATGGGGCGATCCGCATAATCCGCGTGTGCTGGTATGCGTGCACGGGCTGACCCGTGTTTCTTCAGACTTCGATGCGCTGGCGACCAGTCTCTGCGATACCTATCGCGTGGTCTGTCCCGATGTAGTCGGGCGTGGGTACTCCGGCCATCTGGCGAATCCGGCGTTTTATGCGATTCCTCAGTACGTCAGTGATATGGTTACTTTACTGGCGCGTGTGAATGCTGAACAGGTGGACTGGGTAGGAACATCGATGGGCGGCCTGATCGGTATGATACTGGCGGCGCAGAACGATTCGCCGATCCGGCAACTGGTGCTGAATGATGTCGGACCCGCACTCGACCCTGCAGCGCTGGCTCGCATTGGCACCTATGTCGGTGATGATGTGCGCTTTGCGACCCGCGATGAAGCCGTTGCCTATATCCGCGCGATTTCTGATTCTTTTGGTCCGCACTCCGATGTGCAATGGGACAAAATGGCTGGTGATGTATTGCGCCAGAATCCCGATGGCAGCTGGCGTCGTCACTATGATTTGCGCCTGTCGCAAGCCTTTGCCAACGCAACACCGGAAGCACTGAAAGCAGGGGAGCAAACTTTGTGGGCTGCTTACGACGCGATTCAGGCACGCACCTTGCTCATCCGCGGTGCAGAATCGGATTTGCTGACACCGGAAACTGCTGCGCAGATGCAGCAGCGCGGGCCGAAAGCAGCACTGACTGAATTTGACGGCGTTGGACATGCGCCGATGTTTCAGCAGCCTGAACAAATTCAGGCCGTGAAAGATTTTTTATTAGCAAAGTAAGAGAGAACGTTTATGGAAATTCGTCGCATGCATGTTGGTCCGCGTTTGTCCGAGGCCGCGATTTACAACGGTGTGGTGTATCTTGCCGGTCAGATTCCGGAAGATGTCAGTCAGGATATTTACGGCCAGACCCGTGAAGTACTGGGTCATGTAGAGCGCTTGCTGAATGAGGCCGGCAGCGATAAATCCCGTATTTTGTCCTGCCAGATTTTTCTGAAAGATATTCAGCAAATCGGCGCGATGAATGAAGTCTGGGATACATGGGTTGCAGCTGGCAATACGCCACCACGTGCGACTGTGCAAGCGCCGCTGGCTGATCCGGCCTGGCTGATCGAAGTGGTTGTTACCGCTGCACTGAAATAATAAATTAAGAAAAGATATACCGCACCATGGTTTCTACATCCGTTGCCCAGTCTGAAGCGCAGTTACTGGAAAGCCTGTCTGAATCAGACAAAGATAAACTGATCGCTGCGCTGGATTTTGTCACGCCGTATTATCAGGAACAGGCTGTGATTACCGGTCAGAATGCGCTGGCGTTTTCACGCGGCGTGGCCAGCACACTGGCGATGCTGCGAACGGATGTGGATTCGCGGATTGCAGCATTGCTGTTCGAATTGCCTGATCTGGCTCCGAAAGCAGCAGAGCAGATTGAAGCCCGTTTTGGTGCAGAAATTGCCGATCTGGTCACTGGTACACGTCGCCTGTTACGTCTGCGTGAAGCGGCGCTGACACAGCATGATCCGGGCAAAGGTAAAGATGCGGCCGACAAAGCCGCCGCGCAAATGGAAACGCTGCGCAAAATGGTGCTGGCAATGGCGAGTGATATGCGGGTGGTGCTGATACGGCTCGCGTCGCGTGTCACCACTCTGCGCTATTTTGCCGAAGTCAAAAAAGAAGACGGTGCCGCCCGTCAGTACGCCAGCGAAACCATGGATTTGTATGCGCCACTGGCAAATCGTCTGGGTGTGTGGCAACTGAAGTGGGAACTGGAAGATTTATCGTTCCGCTTTCTGGAACCGGATCAGTACAAACGCATTGCCAAAATGCTCGAAGAAAAACGGGTCGAGCGCGAATCCTTTGTTGTCAATTCGATTGCCCGTCTGAATACCGAGATGAAAGCAGCCGGTGTGCGCGCCGAAGTGTCAGGCCGGCCTAAACACATCTACAGCATCTGGAAAAAGATGAAAGGGAAATCCGTCGATTTCCGTGAGCTGTACGATGTCCGTGCCTTCCGTGTGATTGTTGATGATATTAAGGATTGCTATACCGTGCTCGGTATCGTGCATAACGCATGGGCGCCGATTCCGAAAGAATTTGACGATTACATCTCGCGTCCGAAACCAAACGGGTATAAATCGTTGCACACGGTTGTGATGGTGGATGATGGTCGTCCGCTGGAAGTGCAGATACGTACCCGTGAAATGCATCAGTTCGCAGAGTACGGCGTTGCAGCGCACTGGCGTTATAAAGAAAGCGGCGGTTCTAATTTCACGGCGCAGGAGTACGATGAAAAAATCGCCTGGTTGCGTCAGTTGCTCGCCTGGAAAACCGATGTGGCCGATGCGGTGGTGGAACATGAGGATGTGCAAAAAGAATGGGTGGAAAAACTTAAATCTGCTTCGCTGGATGACCGTATTTATGTGCTGACGCCGCAGGCAAAAGTGATTGAGTTGCCGACGAATGCCACGCCGGTGGATTTTGCATATCAATTACATACAGATGTTGGACATCGCTGCCGTGGGGCGAAGGTGGACAGCATCATGGTGCCGCTGAATACCCGTTTGCAGAATGGTCAGACGGTGGAAATCATCACGCTGAAAGCTGGCTCGCCGCAAACAGGCCCATCGCGCGACTGGCTGAGTCCTGAATACTCGGTCAGCACCCGGACCCGCAGCAAAATCCGCGCATGGTTCAATGCAATCGACCAGCAGCAAACCCTGTCAGAAGGGCGTGCGATGGTTGAAAAAACACTGCAGCGGGAAGGTAAGACAGCGGTCAATCTGGAAGACCTTGCACGCAAACTGGGTTTTGCTTCGCCCGACGAATTATTCTTATCGGTTGGTAAGGAGGAGTTCAGCCTGCGACAGATTGAACTGGTTTTGCGCGAACAGCCGCCAGAACCTGAGCTGCCTGATGAATTGCAAATCACCAATAAAAGCCGCGCTTCCAGCGTGATTCAGGGAGCAAAATCCGGTGTGCTGGTGGTGGGTACGGATGGCCTGATGACGCAACTGGCGCGATGCTGCAAGCCTGCGCCGCCGGATGATATTGTTGGTTTTGTCACGCGCGGCAAAGGTGTGTCGATCCACAGGCTGAGTTGCAAGAATTTTGCCGAAATGCGCAATAAGGCACCTGAGCGCGTGATTCAGACCACCTGGGGTGATCAGGTGCGCGATACGGTGTTTCCTGTTGATATTTTCGTGCTTGCGCAGGACCGTCAGGGCTTGCTGCGCGATATTTCCGAAGTGTTGTCGAAGGAGAAAATCAACGTGATCGGTGTTCACACGCAAAGCGCAAAAGCGCAGGCCAGAATGTCATTTACGGTTGAAATCAGCGGTACTTCCCAGTTGGTTAAAGCATTGAATGCTATTCGTGATGTCACTGGTATTCTGGAAGTTCGCCGGCAGTAATATAAAATATCGCGGCAGGGCTAGCTTTTTTCGTTGGCCTTGCTATAATGCTGCTCCTATAGACGCGTAGCTCAGCTGGTTAGAGCACTACCTTGACATGGTAGGGGTCGTTGGTTCGAGTCCAATCGTGTCTACCACAAATTCAGATAAGAGCGAGAAAGGCAACCCGGTTATGACACCGCGAACTACCACATTGTTGGTTTGTGAGTGACGCTAGTCAGGGTTCTTTTTCGTTTTTCAGTAAAAGAAAAAGCACGGCTAGCCGTGCTTTTTTTTCGTCCAGAAATTTCCGCATTTTTCCGTTTCTTTTGTATTTTGCCACTTGGAGAGTGACATGATCTCAGTAAAACTTCCTGATGGTTCTTTGCGTCAGTTCGATGCACCGGTAACTGTTGCCCAGGTGGCAGCCAGTATTGGTGCTGGTTTAGCAAAAGCAGCACTGGCGGGCCGCGTTGATGGCAAGCTTGTGGATACTTCCTTCCTGATTGAACAAGATTCCGATCTGGCGATTGTGACTGATAAGGATGCGGACGGTCTGGAAGTTATTCGTCACTCGACAGCGCACTTGCTGGCTTATGGGGTAAAAGAATTGTTTCCTGATGCGCAGGTCACTATTGGCCCAGTGATCGAAAACGGTTTTTATTACGACTTTTCATACAAGCGCCCGTTCACTCCGGACGATTTGCTGGCGATTGAGAAGAAAATGGCTGAACTGGCGAAAAAAGATGAGCCGGTCACCCGCAAAGTGCTGCCGCGTGACGAAGCAGTGTCGTATTTCAAATCCATCGGTGAAAACTATAAGGCAGAGATTATTGCTTCGATTCCGCAAGGTGAAGATGTTTCTCTGTACACCGAAGGTAATTTCACCGATTTATGCCGTGGGCCGCACGTACCGTCAACCGGCAAGCTGAAAGTATTCAAGCTGATGAAACTGGCCGGTGCTTACTGGCGTGGTGATGCGAAAAATGAAATGCTGCAGCGTGTCTATGGCACTGCCTGGGCGAAAAAGGAAGAGCAGGAAGCGTATCTGCATATGCTGGAAGAGGCAGAGAAGCGTGATCACCGTAAGTTGGGTAAGTCGCTGGATCTGTTCCACTTCCAGGATGAGGCGCCAGGCCTGGTGTTCTGGCATGCAAAAGGCTGGACAGTCTGGCAGCAAGTAGAGCAGTACATGCGCAAGGTGTATCAGGACTGCGGTTATCAGGAAGTGAAAGGTCCGCAGATTCTGGATAGTTCTTTGTGGGGCAAAACCGGTCACTGGGATAACTACAAAGACAATATGTTTGTCACAGAATCGGAAAATCGCTCGTATGCGCTGAAACCAATGAATTGCCCGGGACATGTGCAGATTTTTAATTCCGGTATGAAGTCTTACCGTGATCTGCCATTGCGCTTCGGTGAATTCGGTCAGTGTCACCGCAACGAACCTTCCGGTGCATTGCACGGCATTATGCGTGTGCGCGGCTTTACGCAGGATGATGGCCATATTTTCTGTACTGAAGAGCAGATTCAGTCGGAAGTGACAGCTTTCCATCCGCAAGCGATGAAGGTTTATCAGGACTTCGGTTTCAAGAATATTTCGATCAAGCTGGCGCTGCGTCCTGAAAACCGTATCGGTACCGATGAAGTCTGGGATCGTGCGGAGGAAACTCTGCGCGCCGGTCTGCGTGCCTGTGGTGTGGAACAGTGGGAAGAGTTGCCGGGTGAAGGTGCGTTCTATGGACCTAAAATCGAATATCACCTGAAAGATAGTCTGGGTCGTCCATGGCAGGTGGGTACGATGCAGGTCGACTTCTTTATGCCGGGTCGTCTGGGTGCGGAATATGTTGCGGACGATAACAGTCGTAAAGTGCCAGTGATGCTGCACCGTGCAATTGTTGGTTCGATGGAGCGTTTTATCGGTATCCTGATCGAAAATCACGCTGGTGCATTGCCGTTGTGGCTGGCTCCGGTGCAGATTTCGGTGCTGAATATTTCCGATGCGCAGGCTGAATACGCGAAAAACCTTGCTGAAATCCTGAGAAAACAAGGATTTAGAGCGAACGCTGATTTGCGCAACGAGAAAATTACCTATAAAATACGCGAGCATTCTATGCAAAAATTACCGTACATCGTTGTCGTCGGTGATAAAGAGCGTGATGCAAACACTGTCGCTGTGCGTACACGTGGCAATCAGGATCTGGGCGTTATGTCGCTCGAAGCCTTTATTTCCCGTCTTCAGGACGAGGTATCAACCAAGGTGTAATCCGTTGTCAGGGCAGCCCCGCCGGTAAAGCGGGGCAGCACGGCTTTGATTATTTTTTTTGAAGGAAACGGCAATAGCTACCGATAAGACACATCGTATCAACGGGGAAATCAACGCATCTGAAGTGCGACTGTCCGGCGTTGATAACGAACCTCTGGGTATCGTGAAATTAAGTGAAGCCTTCCGCCTGGCGGAAGAGGCTGAAGTTGACCTCGTTGAAATTGCGCCTAACGCGCAACCTCCGGTTTGCCGCCTGATGGATTACGGCAAGTTCAAGTATCAGGAGCAGAAAAAAGCTCATGAAGCCAAAATGAAACAAAAAGTCATTTCGGTGAAAGAGATTAAATTCCGTCCGGGTACAGACGATGGCGATTACAACATCAAGCTGCGTAACCTGATTAAGTTCCTCGAGGAAGGTGATAAGACCAAAATCACACTGCGTTTCCGCGGTCGTGAAATGGCTCACCAGGATATCGGTGTGCGTATGCTGGAGCGCCTGAAGCAAGATCTGGAGCCATATGGCCAGGTTGAGCAATTCCCGAAAGTGGAAGGCCGTCAGATGGTGATGGTTCTGGCACCGAAGAAGAAAAAGTAATCCGGTTTTACCGATATTACAGAATTCGCCCGGTGAATCTGCCGGGCAGAATGCAGTCTGGAAACAGACTGCACTAATAAGTGAGAAGTAGGCATCCAAGAGCAGTGAATTTGCTGCCACCTACCATCATATATAACGGAGCTGTCGAAAAGACAGAGATGCTATGCCAAAAATGAAGACGAAAAGCAGCGCGAAAAAGCGCTTCCGCGTCCGTCCGGGCGGTACTGTAAAACGTGGTCAAGCGTTCAAACGTCACATTCTGACTAAGAAAACGACCAAAAACAAACGTCAGCTGCGCGGTGCCGTAGGTGTTCACAGCACCAATATGGAATCCGTGGCACGTATGATGCCAAGTGCTTAACCTCAACACCGTTAAGGAGTAATTATGCCTAGAGTAAAACGTGGGGTTACAGCTCGTGCCCGTCATAAAAAAGTTCTGAACCTTGCAAAAGGTTACCGTGGTCGTCGCAGTAAAGTATTCCGTATTGCTAAGCAAGCAGTTATGCGCGCTGGCCAATACGCATACCGTGACCGCCGCAACAAAAAACGTGTATTCCGCGCACTGTGGATCGCGCGTATCAACGCTGGTGCACGTCAACACGGCATCACTTACAGCGTGTTCATGAACGGCCTGAAAAAAGCCGCGATTGCACTCGACCGTAAAGTGCTGGCTGACATGGCTGTAACTGACAAAGCTGCTTTCGCTGCTATTGTGAACCAAGTTAAAGCCAACCTGGCAGCGTAATCTGACTTACAGTCGCGCTGGCTGACTTTCACTGGTCAGCCACAGCAAACGGGGCAAAGGTTGATTCCTGTGCCCCGTTTTGTTTTCAGTTTTTCATTCAGCTTCTAGTCAGCGGGAACAACGCATGAATTCATTAGATCAAATTGTCAGCCAGGCCCGTGCTGATTTTCTTGCAGCACCGGATGCTGCAGCGCTCGAAAACGCCAAAGCGGTATATCTGGGAAAAAGCGGCCAGATAACCGAACTCATGAAAAGCCTGGGGAAACTGGCACCGGAAGAGCGTAAAGCACAGGGAGCAGTGATTAATGCTGCCAAAACACAGATTGAAAATGCGCTAACCGAGCGCCGCGATGCGCTGGCAAATGCTCAGTTGCAGGCGCGCCTGAATGCAGAGGCAATTGATGTGACCCTGCCTGGCCGTGGCCGTGGTGTTGGTGGTATTCACCCGGTAATGCGCACATGGCAGCGGATTGAAGAGATTTTCCGTTCTATCGGTTTCGACGTGGCAGACGGCCCGGAAATCGAAAATGACTGGACCAATTTTACTGCGCTGAACAGCCCGGAAAACCATCCGGCACGTTCGATGCAGGATACTTTTTATGTGGACGGGCATGACAGCCAGGGTAACCAGTTGCTGCTGCGTACCCACACCAGCCCTATGCAAGTGCGTTACGCACGTGCGAACCAGCCGCCGATCAAAGTAATCGCGCCGGGACGTACCTATCGCGTAGACAGCGATGCGACACACTCTCCAATGTTCCATCAGGTTGAAGGCCTGTGGATTGCTGAAAACATCAGCTTTGCTGATCTGAAAGGTGTGTACCTGAATTTCGTTCGTGCTTTCTTTGAAACCGATGATCTGCAAGTGCGTTTCCGCCCATCCTATTTCCCGTTCACCGAACCATCAGCAGAGATTGATATCGCTTTCGGCAGCGGTCCGCTGAAAGGTCGCTGGCTGGAAGTTTCCGGCTCAGGTCAGGTGCATCCTTCCGTGATCCGCAATATGGGTCTGGACCCGGAAAAATATATCGGTTTCGCGTTCGGTTCCGGTCTGGAGCGTCTGACGATGCTGCGCTATGGTGTGAACGATCTGCGCCTGTTCTACGAGGGTGATCTGCGTTTCCTGAAGCAGTTCAACTGATCCCGACAACCGAATTAATCTCATTAGACAGAGCTGAATTATGCAATTTTCTGAAAACTGGCTTCGTACCATGGTCGATCCGAAGTTGACTTCGGATGAGCTGTCCCATCTGCTGACGATGTCTGGCCTTGAAGTGGAAGAAGTTGAGCCGGTTGCTCCTCCTTTCACCAATGTGGTGGTGGCTGAAGTACGTGAAGTGGTGAAGCATCCGGATGCGGATCGTTTGAATGTGTGTCAGGTGGATGTTGGTACCGGCACTTTACTGAATATCGTTTGCGGTGCACCGAACGTGCGCGTTGGTTTGCGTATTCCTTGCGCGACCGCTGGCGCAGTATTGCCACCGGGTGCAGATGGCAAGCCATTCCTGATCAAAGTCGGCAAGCTGCGCGGTGTGGAATCACAGGGTATGCTGTGTTCCGCACGTGAACTGAAGCTGTCTGAAGAGCACGGTGGTTTGCTGGAGCTGCCATCGGATGCGCCGGTCGGCATGAATTTCCGTGACTACTATCAGCTGAACGACCTGAAATTCACGATCAAACTGACACCGAACAAAGCGGACTGTTTGTCGGTTCTCGGTGTGGCGCGTGAAGTGTCTGCGCTGACCGGAACACCTCTGCATTTGCCAACGACAAAAGAAGTACCGGTCACACTGACTGAAACTGTGCCAGTGAAAATTGAAGCGCCTGATCTGTGCGGTCGTTTCGCCGGTCGCGTGATTCGTGGTGTTAACGCAAAAGCTGCGACGCCGGACTGGATGAAACAGCGTCTGGAGCGCTGTGGTCAGCGTTCGATTTCCGCACTGGTGGATATTTCCAACTACGTGATGCTGGAACTGGGTCGTCCTTCGCACGTGTTTGACCTCGACAAAATGCATGGCGGCATTACTGTACGCTGGGCAAAAGAGGGCGAAACGCTGAAGCTGCTGAACGGTAACACCGTGACACTGAATCCGTGGTTCGGTGTGGTCGCCGATGATAAGGCGGTGGAATCACTGGCGGGTATCATGGGTGGTGACGACAGTGCGGTCACGCTGGATACACAAAACATTTATCTGGAAGCTGCATTCTGGTGGCCGGATGCGATTCAGGGTCGTGCCCGCAAACTGAATTTCTCGACCGATGCAGCGCACCGCTTTGAGCGTGGCGTCGATTTCGCGAGCATCGTTGAGCATATCGAACGCATTACTGCACTGATCGTGGAAATCTGCGGTGGTCAGGTTGGTCCTGTGACTGACCTGGTGACCCGTTTGCCAGAACGCAATCCTGTGGCAATGCGTGCCGATCGTGCTCGTACAGTGATTGGCGTTGCACTGACAGATGCGCAGATTGCTGATGTGTTCACACGTCTGAAACTGGAATTCACGCTGACTGACGGCGTTTTCCACGTGGTGCCGCCATCCTATCGTTTCGATATTGAAATCGAAGAAGATCTGATTGAAGAAGTCGCACGTGTTTACGGCTTTGAAAACATTCCTGCGCTGCCGCCGGTGGCAGAGCATGTGATGCGTATTGCGCCGGAAAACCACCGTTCTCAGTTCGCTATCCGCCGTCTGATCGCTGATCAGGATTATCAGGAAGTGGTGAATTACAGCTTTGTGGATGAAAGCTGGGAACTGGATTTTGCGGCGAATGCCAGCCCGGTCCGTGTTGTGAATCCGATTGCCAGCCAGATGAGTGTGATGCGTACCACGCTGATCAGCAGTCTGGTGGCGAATGCGCGTTACAACATTAACCGTAAACTGAACCGTGTTCGCGTGTTCGAAATCGGTGCTGTGTATCTGAAAGATGCGCAGGTCAGCGATGGCCCGCTGACTGTTGCAGGCTATCACCAGCCTAAGCGTCTGGCTGCACTGGCTTATGGCCCAGTACAGGAAGAGCAATGGGGTGCTGCAGATCGTCAGGTTGATTTCTTTGACGTGAAAGCCGATCTGGAAGCATTGTTCGCGCCGAAGACCCTGCGTTTTGTGAAAGCAGAACACGTCGCTCTGCATCCGGGACGTTCCGCCAGCATTGAACTCGATGGCAAAGTCATTGGCGTGATCGGT
Organism: Cognatundibacterium luofuense; assembly: GCF_018139685.1. Taxonomy (GTDB): domain Bacteria; phylum Pseudomonadota; class Gammaproteobacteria; order Burkholderiales; family Burkholderiaceae_D; genus Undibacterium; species Undibacterium luofuense. The sequence goes on along the minus strand of NZ_JAGSPN010000002.1, from coordinate 250,067 downwards.
GAACTGCATCCTAAGCTGCAGCAAAAATACGAATTGCCGCAAGCGCCGGTGGTGTTTGAAGTGGATGTGGCTGCACTGCAGAATGTCGACGTGCCGGTATATCAGGAAATCTCCAAGTTCCAGGCGGTCAGCCGCGATCTGGCACTGGTGGTGCGTCAGGACGTTGCTGTACAGTCTCTGCTGGATTGCTTCAGTCAGACCCGTGCCAAAGATCCTGCCTGTGCGATTGTGCAGTCTGTACGTTTGTTCGATGAGTACCGTGGCAAAGGCCTGGGCGAGGATGAGAAAAGCCTTGCTTTCCGCTTCAGCTTACAAGATACTCAGGCGACTTTGCTGGATGAGCAGGTTGAAGCCGCTATGGCAGCTTTGACAACGGCAGCCGGTCAGCAGTATGCTGCGAAGTTGCGTTAATAATTGCGTTCAGCCAGTCTTATAGGTGAGAGAAGTTTGACAATGAATGACGTAAATTCCGCTGAATTTCAGTCGGTACTTGATGCTGATTTATCACGCGCTGTTCAGGCAGCCAAAGCGCGTTCGCAGGCAGAAAAAGAACTGCCGACGCTGACTAAAGCAGAACTCGCAGAGTTGCTGTTTGAACATGTTGGCCTGAACAAGCGTGAAGCAAAAGACATGGTGGAAACCTTCTTTGATGAGATCCGCGATGCACTGGAGCGTGGTGAATCGGTCAAGCTGTCGGGATTCGGGAATTTTCAGTTACGCGACAAACCTCAGCGCCCGGGACGTAATCCGAAAACCGGTGAAGAAATTCCGATCACCGCACGCCGCGTCGTCACTTTCCATGCCAGTCAGAAACTGAAGGGCATGGTCGACGACGCTAATTCCGCTAACCATGTGAATGTAGCCTGAGTGGCAGAGTATGACAGAGAGCAGGATACCAACCAGTATGTTGCCCCCGATTCCGGCAAAACGTTATTTTACGATCGGGGAAGTCAGCGATTTATGCGGTGTGAAAGCCCATGTTCTGCGTTACTGGGAGCAAGAGTTTTCACAACTGAAGCCGGTCAAGCGGCGCGGTAACCGTCGCTATTACCAGCATCACGAAGTGTTGCTGGTGCGCCGTATCCGTGAATTGCTGTATGACCTTGGATTCACGATTAATGGTGCGCGTAATAAGCTGGCGGGGCCAAAAGCAAAAGGCAGTGGCCATGCCGAACCGGAAATCAGCCTGCACGAAGTCCGTGCCGAACTGACTGCGATTCTGGCATTGCTGCGCGAACCGGCTGCAGTCTGAAAATACGGTACAACACCGTTTTCCAGTAAAACACCTGCCTTACCGGCAAAAAAGAACACCGCTTCCTGTAAAGAAGGCGGTGTTTTTTTATGTGTTCTGAGATGATGGGCACTGGCGTGACATGACCAGCGCGGACCGGATATTCGTGCGGTTGCTACGGTACCGCTTCCGGAAGGCCGAAACGGAGTCAAAAGCAGCCTGAGTGCGCAGTTCTGCATAGCAATCCGGCGGTCGTCGGCAGAAAGTCCGGGCCTCAGAAAAATCAAAATGACGATTTTTGCACAATGCAATTCGCCATCGCAGCGCTGACGGTGGCTGGCTGCTGGGGATAGAAACGTAACGGAATAAAGTGAACTGGCAGATTTTCTGGCAGTACCTCTGCCGAGTTGCTTACACCGTTGATCAAAATAACAAGGCCGCAATCCGTGCGGCCTTGTTATTCATGGTGCGTTTGTAAGAGCGAGGGATAGCGGAGCATGGCAGCTCCGCATGGCAGCGCTTACGCTAAACGCGGATTACTGTTATGGTTGGCGCCGGCAAGCGCTGGTTTCTTTTTCATTGCACCGTACACAGACGGATTTTCGTATTGATGGATATGTTCGGAAGCGGGGCGGAAGGCGCTGATGGCGGCGCTCAGTGCTGCAGCTTCCGACTCCAGTTGTGCGGCAGAGCGGGCTGCTTCGCTGACCAGGCTGGCATTGTGCTGGGTGATGCTGTCGATGCTGGCAATGGTTTCATTGACGCTGGAAATGCCTGCGCTTTGTTCGCGTCCTGCACCTGCGATCTGTTCAATCAATGCGGAAACCTGTGCCACATCGGTGGCGATCGTGCTCATGCTGCTGCCTGCTGCTTCGATCATATCGTTACCGCGTGAAATCGCCTGACCTGAGCGGTCAATCAATTGTTTGATTTCTTTTGCCGCTTCCGCGCTGCGCTGCGCGAGGCTGCGCACTTCACTTGCAACCACCGCAAAACCACGACCTTCCTGACCGGCACGGGCTGCTTCAACAGCGGCATTCAGCGCCAGAATATTGGTCTGGAATGCAATACCATCCATCACATTGATGATGTCGGAAATCAGATTGGCACTGTGGGTCACACTTTGCATCGATTCAATCGCGCTCCGCATCACATTCAGACCTTCCTGTACTTGTGTTGCGGTACCAGCGATCACAGCATTGGCTTGCGCCAGATTGGCGGCATTTTCCTGAGTTGAACTGGTCAGTTCTGAAATGGCGCTGCTGGTTTTTTGCACAGAATCTGCCTGGCTCGCGGTACGCTCAGCGAGGTCGGTATTTTCCTGATGGATTTCATGTGCGATGGTGTCGATTTCCTGCGCACTCTGACGGATGTTTTCCACCATCTGGCTCAGGCCGTGGCGCATATCGGCAATGGCGCGCAGCAGGGCGGATAATTCATCCTGACCACGGATACTGACCGGATCGTACAGATTTCCTGCCGCCGTTTCCTGCAGGCTGTGGGTCAGCTGACGGATATCGGCGCTGAATGCCAGATACATGCCAACCAGCAAATATGCGGCGATCAGGGTCAGGATGATGATGCCGGCGACAATTTCCAGCATACGCAATTGCAGTGCAGTCTGCTCCTGTGTCAGACGACCAGTCAGTTGTTGTTCTGTCTGTTGCTGCGTTTGCTGCAGGGCACCGAGTACCTGTGCGCCGGCTTCGCTGAATTCTTTGCCGGAAGTCTGATTTACCGACGCCAGCACTTCATCTTTGGCGCGTTCAAAGAAGCGGCGTGTCAGTTCGCTGGTTTTTTGTATTTGCTCATGGTCTGCTGCAAATGCTGCATCGTGCTCTTTCAGGGTGCTGCTGGTTTGCAGTAATTGCGCGATATCGACTTGTGCCTGCATGGACAAAGAGTTCAGCATCACATCTTCACCGGCTTCAAACAAACCGGAATCGATGTAAGCAGCGCCGCGTGCAGCCATCACATCGACTTTTTCACGCAGGGCAGGCAGGGCTTGCAGGCTCAGACTGGCCAGACTGTGATTCATCGCATCACTGTCGAGTGATAACTTTGACTGTTGTGCGATGCTCGCCTGCTGCTCCCGTACCGTGTTAATGGCTTTGGTGTAAGCCGCAAATAAGGCCGGTGCTTTGATGTTTTCCTGACGGATGCTTTGCTGCAGCGTTGTCAGGATGGCTTTGGTACTTTCGTTTTCTGCAAACGCCGCCAGTGCTTGCTCTGATTGCCTGATGCTATCTGACAGTTCTTTATTGCCCATGATCTGACGATGCTGCAGGCTGCGTAAGCCGGATAAAGTCAGTACCAGTTTTTCCTGCTGCTGAATGCTGGTCAGCGCATCCAGTTTTTCGGAAGCTGCACGTACGCCCTGATTCATTTCGGCAATCAGTAATCCAACCACAATCAGCAGCGGTATCGCAAAAGCAATTGCGATAAAGCTGACTTTGTGTGCGATATGAAAGCGGCGCGCGAGGCGTATGGCGGGGGAGAATAGTGTGTTCACGGTAGGGTATTGCCTTGAGTTGATTCGCGGCAATACTACGTGAGCAATATGACTGAATTGTGACTAAATGTAAGTGAAATAAGCGTATAACGAAACAGTCTGAGGGCCCTTCAGAACTGCATGATAGCGATAGATGCGGCGTCAGATGGGATTCAGAATGACGCGTTCTGACAATAGAATAACGGGTAAAACCGTGCGGCGAATAAAAAAGGCTTAACCTAAGTTAAGCCTTTAAATTTTGGCTCCCCGACCTGGACTCGAACCAGGGACCTGCGGATTAACAGTCCGTCGCTCTACCGACTGAGCTATCAGGGATCAAACTTGTACAACCAACTGCAGCAATTTTTCTTATCCGTTTGCTGCTGACTGGAATAAAAAAGGCTTAACAAGCGTTAAGCCTTGAATTCTGGCTCCCCGACCTGGACTCGAACCAGGGACCTGCGGATTAACAGTCCGTCGCTCTACCGACTGAGCTATCAGGGAACAGAAGCTTTGCTTCAAAACTTTTTACATTGCAATGATTATTTTTAAGTTCATTGCCAACTTGAATTCTTTGGCTCCCCGACCTGGACTCGAACCAGGGACCTGCGGATTAACAGTCCGTCGCTCTACCGACTGAGCTATCAGGGAACAGAGACAGACATTATAGGGACGTGAGTAATCCTTGTCAATATCTGCCCCGGCGCTTTAGACGATTACAGCACCTGTGCGATGGCACTCAGCACGTGGCCGATGTTTTTGCTGTTCAGTGCTGCAACGCAGATGCGGCCAGTGTCCACCGCGTAGACGGAATGCTGTTCGCGCAGTACGGTGACTTGTTCTTTGCTCAGACCGGAGTAAGAGAACATGCCGCGTTGCTGCATTACAAAGTCAAAATTGTGGTTTGGCGCCGCTTCTTTCAGACCGGCAACAAACGCTGCGCGCATTTCGCGGATACGGACACGCATGCCTGCCAGTTCGTCTTCCCACAGCTGACGCAGTTCCGGTGTGGACAGGACGGTAGCAACGACCTGACCACCGTGTGATGGTGGGTTGGAGTAATTGGTACGGATCACACGTTTCAGTTGCGACATCACGCGCGCTGCTTCTTCTGCGCTGGCAGCGACGATGCTCAGTGCGCCGACACGTTCGCCATACAGCGAGAACGATTTAGAGAACGAGTTCGATACAAACAGCGGGCCGCCTGCATCAGCAAAGCGACGCACAACCTGACCATCTGCTTCGATACCTTCGCCAAAGCCCTGATATGCCATGTCGAGGAAAGGAATCAGACCGCGGGTAGTCACCACTTCAATGATTTGTGTCCATTGCGCATCGCTGAGGTCCGCGCCGGTCGGGTTGTGGCAGCAAGCGTGCAGTACAACGACAGAACCCGCTGGCATGGTTTGCAGCGCCTGCAGCATGCCGTCGAAATTCACGCCACGGGTACTGGCATCGTAGTAAGGATAGGTGTTGACCTGAAAACCGGCAGATTCAAACAGCGCACGGTGGTTTTCCCAGCTCGGATCGCTGATATAGATTTGTGCATCCGGAGAAAAGCGTTTCAGGAAGTCAGCGCCCAGCTTCAGTGCACCGGTGCCGCCGATGGCCTGTGCCGTGATCGCACGTTTTTCCCGTACTACTGCGCTGTCAGCGCCGAATACCAGATCCTGCACGGCACGGTCATACGCTGCCAGACCTTCGATCGGCAGATAAGTGCGTGGTGCGGCTTTTTCCATCAGCAGGGCTTCGGCTTTTTGCACGCAGGCCAGCAGCGGGACTTTGCCGTTATCGTCATAGTAAACGCCAACACCGAGGTTGACTTTGGACGGGTTGGTATCGGCATTGAAGGTTTCAGTGACGCCCAGAATCGGGTCCCGCGGAGCCATGTCAATCGCGGAAAACAGGGTAGAAGTTGCGGTAGCAGTCATCGTGATAATATGAAATGTTTCTGTGTCAGTGACAGAAGTGGTTGAAATAAAACTGTGGTCCGGCTTTTCCGGTTCTTTGCCGTGAAAGCAGCGGGGGATTACACAAATCATTGACGCACGATATGCAGCATTCAACACAATGACAGTACGGGTGGTACCTGAGTGCAGGCGGATGGCCTGCGGATTGTGCTTCGCGTAATACCCGGATAGCCGGACATTTTAACAAAGGAAGAGTCACGATGGCGGTCGCACCAGTGAATATGGCAAATACGGAAGGCTATGATGAATCAAAATTCCGTACTTTTCCGGATTCTCCGTTTGCCCTGTATGAAATTTTCCCGCCGGCCGGTGACCAGCCGACAGCGATTGCCAGCCTGACCGAAGGCATACAGGATGGCTTATCGTTCCAGACCCTGCTGGGTGTGACCGGTTCCGGTAAGACTTACACGATGGCGAATGTGATTGCGCGCTGTGGCCGTCCGGCGATTGTGTTTGCGCCAAATAAAACGCTAGCGGCGCAGTTATACAGCGAGTTCCGTGAATTTTTCCCGAAAAATGCGGTTGAGTATTTCGTGTCTTACTACGATTATTACCAGCCGGAAGCCTATGTGCCGCAGCGCGACTTGTTCATTGAGAAAGATTCTGCGATCAATGAACATATCGAGCAAATGCGTCTGTCCTGCACCAAATCGCTGATGGAGCGGCGCGACGTGGTGATTGTGGCGACGGTGTCCGCGATCTACGGTATCGGTAATCCTAGCGAATACCACAAAATGATTCTGACGCTGCGCGCCAAAGACAAGGTCAGCCAGCGCGACATCATTGCCCGCCTGATTCAGATGCAGTACACCCGCAATGAAATGGATTTTTCGCGCGGCACTTTCCGCGTACGCGGTGACACGATTGATATCTTTCCGGCTGAACATGCGGAACTGGCGGTGCGGGTCGATACCTTTGACGATGAGATTGAATCGCTGCAATTGTTTGATCCGCTGACCGGCAAGGTAAAACAGAAGATTCCGCGCTTCACCGTATATCCGGGTTCGCATTACGTCACGCCGCGTGAAACTGTGCTGCGCGCGGTGGAAACGATTAAAGAAGAACTGCGGGAACGCCTCGATTTTTTCCGGCGTGAAAACAAGCTGATCGAAGAGCAGCGCATTGAACAGCGTACCCGTTTTGATCTGGAAATGCTGGCGGAAATCGGCTTTACCAAAGGCATCGAAAACTATTCACGCCATCTGAGCGGCGCTGCACCGGGTGAACCGCCGCCAACGCTGGTCGATTATCTGCCGCCGGATGCACTGATGTTCCTCGATGAATCACACATGATGATCGGTCAGCTGAACGGCATGTATAACGGCGACCGCGCACGTAAGCAGAATCTGGTGGATTACGGCTTCCGTCTGCCATCGGCGCTGGATAACCGTCCGCTGAAGTTTGAAGAATTTGAAGGCAAGATGCGCCAGACGATTTTCGTGTCGGCGACACCGGCGGATTACGAAGCGCGCCGCACGGATCAGGTGGTGGAGCAGGTGGTGCGTCCTACCGGTCTGGTTGATCCGGAAATTGAAGTGCGTCCGGCGATCACGCAGGTCGATGATCTGATGAATGAAGCGGTGGCGCGTATTGCCAAAGGCGAGCGTGTACTTGTGACGACGCTGACCAAGCGCATGTCGGAACAACTGACCGAATTCCTGAACGATAACGGTATCAAAGTACGCTATCTGCACAGCGATATTGATACGGTGGAGCGGGTGGAAATTATCCGTGATCTGCGTCTCGGTACCTTTGATGTGCTGGTCGGGATTAACCTGTTGCGCGAAGGGCTGGATATTCCCGAAGTGTCGCTGGTCGCCATTCTGGATGCGGATAAAGAAGGTTTCCTGCGTTCCGAACGGTCGCTGATTCAGACCATAGGCCGGGCTGCGCGTAACCTGAACGGTAAAGCGATTCTGTACGCTGACCGCATTACCGATTCCATGCGTCGTGCGATGGAAGAAGCGGAACGCCGCCGCACCAAGCAGATTGCTTTCAATCTGGAACACGGTATTACACCGAAGAGCGTGCAGAAACAAATCCGCGACATTATCGATGGCGTGTACTCCGACAAGTCTTCGCAGCCGGAACAGAAAGTGGCTGAAGAGCAGGCGCGCTATGAAAGCATGAGCGAGAAACAGATCAGCAAAGAGATCAAGCGTCTGGAAAAACAAATGCTGGATCACGCGAAAAATCTGGAGTTCGAAAAAGCGGCCAAAGTCCGTGATGAACTGGCGAAACTCAAAGACTTGCTGTTCGGCGCCGGCGGGCACGATGAAGTGAACCAGATCGCCGGCGGACAGGGTTGATTGTGCAGAAGTCCGCATCCGCCTTTTTCAGAGGCCCGGACTTTCTGTCGACGACCGCCGGATCGCTGTGCTGAACACCGCATTTGGGGTGTTTTCAGACTCTTTTCAGTCTTTTTTGCCTGCTTCAGCCATCGCAGGGAGGGCTGAGCCAGCCACCATAAAAAAAGCCTTGCCAGTGTGAACCGGCAAGGCAAACTAAGTCAGCGTGGTGCTGGCTTATTTTTTCTTCAGACAGCCTTCGAGGAACTGATCCTGCTCCCACAGCAGATGCAGAATGTTTTCTTTCGCCGCATAGCCGTGGCTTTCTTTTGGCAGAATCACCATACGTACCGGCGCGCCCAGGCCTTTTAATGCCTGGAAGTAGCGTTCGGTTTGCAGCGTGAACGTACCCGGATTGTTATCGGCTTCACCATGTACCAGCAACAGCGGTGTCTTCATTTTGTCCGCATGCATGAACGGTGCCATGGTGTTGTAGATCTGCGGCGCTTCCCAGTAATTGCGCTGTTCATTCTGGAAGCCGAACGGTGTCAGCGTGCGGTTGTAAGCGCCGCTGCGTGCGATACCGCAGGCAAACAGTTTGGAATGCGTCAGCAGATTGGCGGTCATGAACGCGCCGTAAGAATGGCCGCCGACAGCGACACGGTTACGGTCGATATAGCCCATCGCATCGACGGCATTGATTGCCGCTTCTGCATTGTCAACTAACTGGGTTAAGAAAGTATCGTTCGGTTCTGCCTTGCCTTCACCGATAATCGGGAATGCAGCGTCGTCCAGCACGGCATAGCCGCGGGTCGTCCAGTAAATGAAAGAACCGTAGCTCGGGTAGGTGAACTGATTCGGGTTGTGGCGGCTTTGGCCAGCGGAATCCTTGTCCTTAAATTCAGCCGGATATGCCCAGATCAGCAGTGGCAGTTTTTCTTTCTTGCTGCGATCGTAGCCAGCTGGCAGATACAGATTGCCGGACAATTGCACGCCGTCTTTACGCTGATACTTGATTACTTCTTTGTGTACGTCTTTCAGGCCAGCGAAAGGATTGGCAAACGAAGTCAGGGTTTTCAGTGGCTCGCCGGATTTGACTGAGCGCAGGTAGAAGTTCGGATAATCAGTGCGCGATTGCAGGCTGACCAGTACTTCGCCTTTTTTCGCATCTTCCAGCGATACGATGGTTTCCATCTTGTCTTTGTCAGTTGCCTGATACAAACGCTTGGTTTGCAGGCTTTGCAGATCCAGTTCGTCAATGAACGGGAACTGACCTTCGCGGGTGAAACCTTCACCGATCAGGAAAGCTTTACCATCTTCGGTAGCCAGTACGCGGCGGTCGAACTGATTGCGGCGGGTTTCAAAGCGGCCCGGATTTTTGTAAATATCCTGAATATTACGGTCGAATACCAGACGCGGTTCTTTGGCTGGTGCTGCCGGATCAATCAGGAAGGTTTTGCTGTTGCGGGTGTCGTACCAGCTTTCGCTGACCACCGCGGTGTGATCATCACCCCAGACCACGCCGGCAAAGCGCTGGCGCAGTTTAACCAGAGACACCGGTGCCTGTGCAAACGGTGCATCCCAGCTGAATAACTCGTCACGGAATTCGGTTTTCTTAGACGGATCACCACCGTCCAGCGCAGTCACATAGCTGAGCGTCGCCGGTTTGTCGGCACGCCAGCCTATCCGGCGTTTACCCGGTTCAGTTGCGCTGAAACCTTTTGGCATGGTTTCCAGCAATGGACGCTCGTGGATGGCTTTGACGACTTTGCCATCAAGGTCGGTCACGATGGTATTGAACGGGAAGCGATCCAGCTGCACCAGATACGAAAACGGTTTTTGCAAAATATCCAGCAACAGATAGCGGCCATCCGGCGATACATCGACTTCGGTCAGCATCTCGCCTTTGCGCAGCACGGTTTGCTTACCGTTCAGGCTGACTTTTACCAGATCCGATGTCAGCAGCGTTTCCAGATTTGCTTCATCGATTTTGTTTTTCAGCAGATCGGCATAAGTGCGGGTTTGCGAAACTACGCCGGTGGACGTGGAGATGATAGGGCCGGTTGGCAGATCTCGGCTGGCATCACGCAGGGCAGGGCGCTGTTTCGGCAACATTTTCACCAGCAGGCCCTGACTGTCAGCCAGCCAGCTGTAGGCAGCACCACCTGCACCGTTCAGGTTAGCGCCGGTGACACGTTGTGCCGCAGCTTTCGCGACATCAATCACCCACAGTTCCGCACCTTTGTCGGTGGTGTGAGTGAAACCGATTTTTTTGCCATCCGGTGACCATTTCACATTGGAAATCAGCGCATCTGCCGGCATGCCTTTAATCTCGGTTTCTTTGCCGGTGCTGACTTGTTTCAAACGCAACTGATTCACATAAGCCTGTGTGGTCGGCATACTGGTTTGCGGATTAATCCGCAAACCTGCCAGACGCAGTTCCGGCTGACTCAGTTCACGCAGCGATTTATAGGTATTGCGGAAGCTCAGCAGCATAGTCTGGCGCTGATGATCGAAGCTCACAGTCGGCGGACGCTGATAATCGGCCAGCGCCATAATCGATGGCGGCGGTACCTGATAACCGAGATTTTCCTGTGCGAATACTTGTGCGCTGAGCATGGCAGCCAGCAGCAGCGAATGGCGTAATTTCATGTTTCTCCCCGTTTGTTGTCTGTGTTTGCTGGCGGATACGTGTCGCGTCAGCGTCTGTGCTTAGAGGGAAAAACGATGTGCTGGTTCCCGCACAGTTCCGGGGAATTGTATAAAAATGTAGGTGATCGGCAAAAAGCAAAACGCCGGTATTTCACCGGCGTTTATGGACGGATGTTTGCGTCAGCCGCAAATCTGATTGCGGCCGTTTTGTTTGGCCTGATACAACTGTTCATCAGCACGCAGGAATAATTCGTTTTCAGATTTGCATTCCGGGAAAGTGGCCAGTCCGCCGCTGAAGCTGAACTGGCGGGTTTCTTCCGGTGTCACCTGAAACACGACGCGGCCGAATGCTTCGCGCATCATATCCATTCTTTGTTTTCCGGTCTGCGCATCGCAATCCCAGAACACCATTACAAATTCTTCACCACCAAAGCGACTCAGCAAATCGCTTTCGCCGACATAGGCAGACAACACCAGCGACAAACGTTTAATCACGATATCGCCGAAGTAGTGGCCCCAGGTATCGTTAATGGTTTTGAATTTATCAATATCAATCACGCCATAGGCCAGTGGCTTGCCTTGCTGCTGCGCTTTTTGTATCCATTCCTGCGCACGCTTTTGCAAACCGACTTTATTCAGCAAGCCGGTCGCACGGTCACGGCTGATTAAGTCTTTGGAGGTGCGGATTTTCTGAATCCGGTGCACCAGCTGACGGGTCAGGATATCCGGTTCGGTACGCGATAAGATCTGATCAAAGCCACCATCCAGCGCCTGACGTGCGACGTGGGACTGGCTGCTTTCCTGCAGTAAAAAAATCTCACGACCACTGTCGAATTCAATATTTTTCTTAAGAATCCGGGCAACAGCATCGGTTTGCAGATATTTGGCTTCACTGATCAGTACGATGTCCGGCTGCAATGCTTTGACACGCAGATGCAGTGTGGTGGCATCGGTATGATGAACAACCTGAATATCATGTGAAGCCAGCAGCGCAGTATCCAGTGCGGGCTGCTCATCAAGATACAGAATGGTGTTGTTGCTGCCGGATTGCTTGCGTGCAAAGATATTGAACAGCCTGTCGACCAGATTTTCATTGGTAATCGGCTTTTCAGCGTAAGCCAGGCATTTGCTGTCAACCAGACGCTGCTGCAGAACGAAGCGTTCGCCCTGACGGTTGGTTTGCAGATAAATGTATTCGTGACCGGCAGGTAAGCGTTGCAGCAGATCGCTGAGAAACATGGTCTGACGCTTTTGCTGCTGCATGTCAGCCTGCATGTTGTACAACACATCCAGATCAATCAGGAACAGGGCGTGTTCATCGGCGTGGCTGACGGCATCGACGAAATCCGTCATCTGATCGAAGAACAGAATATCGAAGTCGTATTTGTGGGCGTTCAGTAACAGCTCTTCACGGTTATCCAGAATAAAAAAGGTCTGCGCCAGAAGAAATACCTGATTCTTATACAACAAGCCTGCCTCTGCCATCCCTGCTCCGATCTGCTTTGCTGAATTACGACATCTGTACTGGTTGAACCGGCCGATTGTATATGCCCGTCGCTATTTCATAAATAGCCATGATCCTGAAAACTGTGTCTTCAGCGTCCAACTGTTGCGTAAAGTCCCGTATTCACGGGGGCTTTGCCGGGTTTTGCAAGCGGTGTGCAATATGTTGCAGTATGGCACAACTGTGGCGGGTATGCAGCGTTGTTATGCCGCGGGGCAAGACAGGATGAAGAAAACAGATGCTTCATGCGACAATGTTTCCGCCGTTGTTGTCATGCGGGTCATGAAACGCACGGTGTTCGTGGTAGTGCAGTTGCAGTCAGTGTTGTAACCGGCTGGTCGGAAAGACCGGCATACCGGGGAAAATCACATGAAAACAGCTTTACTGATCATCGATGTACAACGTGGTTTGTTTGATCCTGAACCGCGTCCGTTTGAAGCAGACCAGGTCATGCGCCGTATCAACCAGCTTGCCGCACAGGCAAGGGCGCACAGCGTACCGGTCGTGTTTATTCAGCATGAAAGCCGTGAAGGCAGTTTGCAGTTTGGCAGCGATGGCTGGCAACTGGCACAGGAACTCGATCTGGAAGAGGGCGATGTGGTGCTGCGCAAAACTACGCCGGATTCTTTTCTGCGCACCGAGCTTGGCGAGTTACTGCAAATGTGGGAAGTGGAACAAGTGGTGATTTGCGGGTACGCCAGCGAATTCTGTGTCGATACGACAGTGCGCCGTGCGGCGGCACAGGGCTTAGATGTGGTGCTGGTTGAAGATGCACACACCACACATGACAAAGCGCACATGTCTGCACGTCAGATCCGCGAGCATCACAACCGTACTTTGCCAGCGATACGCAGTTTCGGCAGTCGCATCAGCGCGATACCGTCAGCGGTGCTGCAGTTCACTGCACTGGCCAGCGCCGCCTGAGCGGCGACCGGCCTGTCGCAAACGGGCCGGTCAGCGTGTCAGAAATAAACGATCAAACTCAGCACCATCGTCAAAATGCTTTTTCTGCAATACACGCCAGCTGCCAAACACTTCTTCAACGCGGAATAAACTCACGGCAGGAAACTGCGCAGCATATTTGCGTGCAATGGTCGCAGAACGCGGGCGGAAATAATGACGGGCGATGATGTCCTGCCCGGTTTCGCTGTACAGAAATTGTATCCAGGCGCTGGCTTGTGTGCGGGTGCCGAGTTTATCTGCAACCTTATCCACTAGTGCCACTGGTGATTCTGTCAGAATGCTGTAGCGTGGATACACAACTTCGTAACGGTCGCCGTACTCTTGTTTAACCAGCTGCACTTCATTTTCAAAGGTCACCAGCACATCGCCGATTTCACGCTGTGTGAATGTAGTGGTCGCACCGCGTCCGCCAGCATCCAGTACCGGCACGTTCTGGAAGATTTTTGTCACCAGTGCACGCGCCTGTGCCTCACTGCCACCGTTTTTAATTACTGAACCCCATGCGCCCAGATAGCTGTAGCGTCCGTTACCGGATGTTTTCGGATTCGGAATGATGACTTTCAGGCCGGGCTGGCCGAGGTCGGCCCAGTCTTTGATCTGACGCGGATTGCCTTTGCGGGTCAGAAACACCATGGTGGAATAAAACGGAGCAGACTGATCCGGATACGCTTTAGCCCAGTCTGCACGCAGCAAACCTTTGTCTGCAATCGCATCGATATCGCTGGCCTGATTCATGGAAACCACGGAAGCTTCCATACCGTCAATCACCGAACGCGCCTGCTTACTGGAACCGCCATGAGACTGGTGAATATTCAGCGTTTCGCCGGTTTTAGTTTTCCATTCGGTGATAAATGCAGCGTTAATATCTTTATACAATTCACGCGTCACATCGTAAGCGGCATTTAAAAAATGCGTGGCTGCCAGCGCCTGACCAGTACCGCCAGCCAGCAGGGTGGCGATCAGGGTTTGTTGTAACCACAGGCGGCGTGAACGTCGGCGCGAAGTCGCGGAAGCATCGGAATGCACCATGAAAACTCCTTTCAGATATGAGATGTTTGCCCTCAGTAAAGGGCAGCGAAGGTCTTCCGATCTTGCATCAGGCATCACTGCAAAGGAACAAAGTTATTCTTCTATGGTCAGATGAAAACCGCATAAAGCGCGGTCACCATATCAATATGAAAAACAAGTCTGTACCCTTGGCTCCGGATAAGTGCCGGCTTTGCTACACTCTTGTTCCGTCAAAAAAATAAGTAACAGGATAAAGACAGATGAAATTTCTCCCGACACTGGTATTCAGCCTGCTGACTGCAGCACAACTGGTACAACCGGCGCTGGCGGCGGACAAGGCTTCCGCGCAGACTGCTGCGATTGACTGGCGTAAAGATAACAATGTGGAAGCTGCGTTTGCAGCGGCGAAGGCAGCGAATAAGCCTTTGTTCCTGTACTGGGGCGCAGTCTGGTGCCCGCCTTGCAATCAGGTCAAAGCAACAATTTTTAATCGTCAGGAATTTATCGATAAAAGCCGTCACTTCATTCCTGTGTATCTGGATGGTGACAGCCCGGGCGCACAAAAATATGCAGCGCAATTCAAAGTGCGCGGTTACCCGACCATGATTCTGTTCCGTCCTGACGGCACGGAGCTGACCCGTTTGCCGGGTGAAGTGGATTCCGAACGTTATCTGCAAGTACTGACGCTGGCGCTGAACAGCGCTGCACCAGTCAGTGAAACCCTGAAGCTGGCGCTGGCTGGCGGTAAAACCCTGAAAGCGGACGACTGGAGTCTGCTGGCGGATTACTCATGGGATGATCCGCAGCAAAAACTGGTGCCGCAAAAAGATATCGCTGCAACCTTAAGCAAACTGGCCGAGCTGGCACCAGCTGGCCTGAATGCAACCCGTTTGTATCTGAAATCGCTGTATGCGCAGGCTGGTGTGAAGAATGCGGCGCTGGATAAAGCACACGCGACCGACAAGCTGATCAAAGCCTTATCCGATGTGAAGGTGGCGCGTGACAATCTGGATCTGGTGGCAGGTTCCGCGGCTGAACTGACGGAATTCCTGACTGCGTCCGGTTCTGACAGCCGTCACAAGCTGGTGACGGCATGGAACGCGGCTTTGCAAAAACTGGCGGATGATCAGAGTATTTCCAAAACCGATCGTCTGGGTGCAGTCGTGGCAGAAATTGCATTGGCAAAACTGGATGGCGGCAAACCAACACCGACGCTGCAAAAAGAAGTGCAGAAACGCGTCGGCAGTATTGAGCAGGCAACTACTGACAGCTACGAGCGCCAGTCCGTCGTAAGTTCCGCAGCCTATGCACTGGGTAATGCCGGTTTGCTGGATGACTCCGATAATCTGCTGAAAGCCGAACTGAAACGTTCGCATTCGCCGTATTACTTCATGTCCACGCTGGGTTCGAATGCGAAAAAACGTGGTGACAAAGCTGGTGCAGTGAACTGGTATGAGCAAGCGTATAACGCTTCCAAAGGTCCGGCTACCCGCTTGCAATGGGGTTCTAACTACGTCGTCAGTCTGGTGGATCTGACACCGGCTGATGCGCCGCGTATCGAAAAAGCGGTCAGCAGCGTGTTTGATGAAGCAGGTAAAACCGATACCGCGTTTTACGAACGTAACCGCGCTTATCTGGAAAAAATGGGTAAGAAACTGGTCGAATGGAATAAAGATGGCAAAAATCAGCCAGTGTTTGCGAAAGTAAAATCGCAGCTGGATGGTATTTGTAACAAGCTGCCTTCCGGCGATCCGCAAAAAGCCAGCTGCCAGGGCTTACTGAAAGGCTGATGCACAGGTAAACAAGCTGAAGCGTTGCACCTGCGGTAACGCAGCAACTGCCAACTGCAGATAAAAAAAGCGATCCGGAGACGGGTCGCTTTTTTGTTTTGATACGCTGTTTTCGTAGGCTGTTTTTAGCAGATATTCATCATTATGCAGTGATGCAGACGCTTTATATGCAATGCAGCATAAGCTAGTGACTTTATATGATTAAAAGTTTGGATTTATTCTGGTTATACTGGCTTTCAGTAATAAAGAAAGCCTTACCCCGTGATAGAAATTTCAGGACTCCATAAGAGTTATACCGTTGCAGGCAAACAAGTACCTGCTTTAAACAATATTCAGCTCAGTATTCCGACGGGCAGCGTGTTCGGCATTATCGGCCGTTCAGGTGCCGGAAAAAGTACGCTGCTGCGCACACTGAATCTGCTGGAACGCCCGGATCAGGGCCGTATCCTGATTGATGGCGAGGACATTACGTTCTACGAGCACAGCAAACTGCTGGCGCTGCGTCAGCGTATCGGCATGGTGTTTCAGCATTTCAATCTGCTGTCTTCGAAAACCATCGCAGAAAATATCGCGTTCCCGCTCAAGCTTGCCGGACAGATGAATGCGCAGCAACGTGCAGAACGTGTGCAGGAATTGCTGGCGCTGGTCGGACTGACCGAGCATGCGGATAAATATCCGGCGCAGTTATCCGGCGGACAAAAACAGCGTGTCGGCATCGCCCGCGCACTCGCCAATGCACCGCGTCTGTTGCTGTGCGACGAAGCGACCTCGGCACTGGATCCCGAAACCACGCAATCTATTCTGCAATTACTGCTGGATATCAACCGTCAGCTTAGTCTGACCATCGTCCTGATCACGCACGAAATGCAGGTCATCCGCACGATCTGCGATCAGGTTGCGGTGATTGAGCGCGGCGATATCGTGGAGCAGGGCGAAGTCGCAGAAGTGTTTCTGCATCCGCAGCATCCGGTCACCCGTGCCATGGTGGCGGAGCAGCATGAACTGGATCTGAGCTGGCTGAACGGTTTGCGTCATCCGGATTACCGCCTGTGGCGACTGACCTATCTGGGCGACAGCACCCACGCGCCGGTGCTCAGCCGCGTCGGTGCTGAAACTGGCGTCGAGATTTCGATACTGCAGGGTGTGATTTCCCGCATTAAAAATACGCCTTACGGGCAACTGGTGATTGGCTTGCGTGCTGATGAAGACACTGCGATCCGCGTGCTGAAGCAATTGTCGGCAGAAGATGTACGGGTGGATGTGATCACACAGCAGCATTTACAGCAGGAGGCCGCGTAATGGAATGGAGCAATATCGACTGGGCTGACATCGCGCAAGCCACACTGGATACCTTAACGATGACCGGCTTCTCACTGCTGTTCACCGTATTACTGGGTTTGCCGCTGGGCATTTTACTGTTCCTCAGCGGACGCTCTTCATCACCGGCACAAAAAGCCTTATATGCCGTGCTGTCGGTGGTGGTGAATGTGCTGCGTTCCGTGCCTTTCATTATTTTGCTGATCGTACTGATCCCGCTGACGCTGTTACTGGTTGGTACTTCGCTGGGTGTGCCGGGCACGATTCCGCCGCTGGTGATTGGCACTGCGCCATTCTTTGCCCGTCTGGTGGAAAACGTCTTAAGAGATATTGATAAAGGCGTCATCGAAGCCTGTCAGTCCATGGGCGCAACCACACGCCAGATCGTGATTCACGCGCTGCTGCCGGAAGCTTTGCCCGGTTTGCTGGCTGCCGGTACGGTGACGACGATTGCGCTGGTGTCGTATGCGGCGATGTCCGGTGTGATTGGCGGCGGTGGTCTTGGTGATCTCGCCCTGCGTTTCGGCTATCAGCGTTTTCAAACCGATGTGATGATTGTCACCGTCGCGATTCTGATTCTGCTGGTACAAATTATTCAGTTTCTCGGTGACCGTCTGGTACGTCACTTCACCCGTAAGTAAATGACTTTTTGCACCTTATTTCAATTGAGAGGAAATAACATGACTGCATTTCTGAAAAAACAAATTCAACGTCTGGCTGTGCTGAGTGCAGGTTCCGTGCTGATGGCAGGTGCTGTTGCTGCGGAAACCCTGACCATTGCAGCGACTCCGGTACCGCACGCTGAAATTCTGGAATTCATCAAGCCACAACTGGCTAAAGAAGGTATCGAACTGAAAGTGAAAGTATTCACCGATTACGTTCAGCCAGCCGTGCAAGTGAATGAAAAGCATCTGGACGGTAACTTCTTCCTGCATCAGCCTTACCTGAATGAATTCAAGAAAAGCCACAAAAACGATATCGAAGTGCCGGTCGCTAAAGTACACGTAGAACCGTTTGCTGCTTACTCTGTGAAATACAAAAAAGCAGCTGACATTCCTGCCGGTGCAACCATCGCGATTCCGAATGACCCATCCAATTCCGGCCGCGCACTGTTGCTGCTGGCAAAACAAGGTTTGCTGAAACTGAAAGACCCGACCAATATCTCCGCAACACGTAAAGATATTATTGAGAATCCGAAAAACCTGAAATTCAAAGAGCTGGAAGCAGCAACGCTGCCGCGCGTGTTGAATCAGGTTGACGTTGCACTGATCAACACCAATTATGCGATCGAAGCCAAACTGAATCCGGTCAAAGATTCGCTGTTCATTGAAGATGCGAATTCTCCTTACGCCAACCTGCTGGTTGCACGTGATGACAACAAAAATTCGCCAGCCTTCAAAAAACTGATCGCCGCGCTGAATTCTCCTGAAGTGAAACGCTTCATCGAAGAAAAATACAAAGGTGCTGTTGTACCTGCATTCTGATCAAGACCCGCAAAGGGCTGACCAATCCGCGAAAAGCCGGATCCTGCAAAGGGTCCGGCTTTTTGCTATGTGCTGATGGAACGCAGCGCAGAAGACGGCGTACACAGGCAACCTCAGCGCACAAGCAGAACTGAAACAGCACCGAAATAGCGATGAATCAGAGCGACAACAGCCTGGGTGCAGCGCATCAACATCCCGAAAACAAGGAGTAAGCAGACAGGTGACAAACCGCCTGCTATGCAGCTATCCGCATCAGCGATTTGCGGACAGCCAGACTTTCTGCCGACGACCGCAGGGGTGCTGTGCTGAACACCGCATTTGAGGCATTTTCGGGCGATTTTTGGCCGCATTGGCAGTCGCGCTGATGCATGAGCTGAGCAAGCGGGTAAGTAAACCGTCAGATAAATCGTGGGAGCTGACTTTGCTGGAACGAGGGAGGTTGGCATCTGGCAGCCGGAAACCGGTGCCTGTATTGCTTGTTGAGCAGCGCCTCAGCCGTGTACTTCAGGGCGGAGTTGCGCAAAAAAATGATTCAGATGACATGATCAGATTGCTATTAGAATGCCAGATCACTCGGATCTTTCCACTTCAGGAGTCACACCATGATGGCAGTCTTCGTCGCCTTCCTGCATTTCTTCGCCGCTTTCGGCCTGGCCGCTACGCTGTTCGCAGAACTGATGCTGCTGCGTCCGGAACCTACACTGCGCGAAGCGCGCCTGTTGCAATGGTGCGACCGCTGGTACGGCCTGTTCGCCGGTATCGTGCTCGGTGCCGGACTGTTCCGCGTGCTGTATTACGCCAAAGGCAGTGCGTTCTACATGGGCAACCCGTTCTTCCACCTGAAAATCACCCTGTACGTGATCACCGGCCTGATCTCGATCTACCCGAC
Source organism: Cognatundibacterium luofuense (assembly GCF_018139685.1). Lineage (GTDB taxonomy): Bacteria > Pseudomonadota > Gammaproteobacteria > Burkholderiales > Burkholderiaceae_D > Undibacterium > Undibacterium luofuense. The sequence continues at coordinate 230,480 of NZ_JAGSPN010000002.1, read as the reverse complement.
CATCACGTTCCTGCGCTGGAGCAAAGACCTGAAAGCTGGTCTTGCTCCGGTCATCAGCAGCCAGCAATACAGCCGCCTGCGCAGCATCCTGCTGCTGGAGTTAGTCCTGCTGACCGCCGTCCTCGCCAGCGCCAGCCTGATGGCACGCGGCATAGCCAGCTGACCCTTTATGCAGCGATCCGCATCAGCGATTTGCGGGCAGCCAGACTTTCTGCCGACGACCGCCGGGGTGCTGTGCTGAAACCCGCATTTGGGGTATTTTCAGGTGATTTCCAGCTAGTAAAACTAGTTGGACGAACGATTCGTATCAACTGGGCATGCCTTTGCTCGACGCTGTTACCTCATGTTGCTAAGATGAATACTTTCTGTTGTTGAATGTGGGTGAAAAAATGCGGGTGATTGAACAAACTGGTTTATGGAAGAGAAGTCTTGGAAATGTAACTGGTGAAAATGCTACGGAAGTGAACCGTTTAGTTGAGACCTTCAAACGATTTCGTAACCATGTTGAACAGTTAATCAGTTTCGCAAAGGATCAATTACCCGGTCTTACAATTCATGATATCAGCCACTTAGATGCACTCTGGCGCGTGGCTGATCAAATTGCAGGAGATCAATACCCATTGAATCCGTTGGAAGCTTTTGTTTTCGGTGGAGCAGTTTTGCTACATGATGCCGCTCACGTAGTGCAGGCATATCCAGATGGAGTCGATGGCTTACGGCAAAAAATAATCTGGAAAGATATCGTTGCGCAGAATTATGGGGGAGTTGAGCCTGCCCCTGGAACGAACGAGTTTAAGCAAGTGTTCTTTTCAGTCGCGCGACATTTGCATGCTGAACAGGCTATGAATTTGTTGGATATCGAATGGAGTGGTAGAAAACTTTTGGAGGATTTTGATTTACGCAATAGTGTTGGAGTGCTAATAGGCAAGATTGCTGCTAGTCATCATTGGTCTATGGTAAGGGTGCAGCAGGAGTTTTGTGGCCGAAGAAGAATAAAATCACCTCCGACTGGGTTCCCTATTGGCTGGAAAGTTGATGCATTAAAACTAGCTTGTCTGTTGAGGTCGGCTGATGCGGCGCACATTGATTCTGAGCGAGCACCATCGTTTCTAATGGCAGTGATGCAACCCAAAGGAGTATCTGCGCATCACTGGAGTTTTCAAAATAAACTAAATCAACCGACTCGGGATGACAGGACAGCTCTTCTTAGAATTGATTCAATGTGGCCTTTTAATGAAAAAGAGCGTGATTCTTGGTGGCTGGCGTTCGATACTGCAAAAATGATTGACCTCGAATTGCGTCAAGTTAAGGTTTTAATGAGGGAAGAGGGGTGTAGCGAATTTGCCGTAAATGGCGTCGCTGGTATCGAGTCAGCCAAGAATTTTTCAGAGATCGTAGAGGTCGAAGGTTGGGAGCCTGTGGACGTTAAGCCACGTATAGGCAACGTGGCGAGAATTATTGAAACTCTCGGTGGGCGGGCGTTATATGGAGATAGGCCGGAGAAAGCAATTTATGAATTACTGCAGAATGCATTTGATGCGATTCGAGCCGCTCGTTGCTTGGGATATTTGAAAAATAATGAAGGAAGAGTTGAGGTTTCAATCGAGAAAATTGAGGGCGGTAAATTTAAATTTACCGTCTCTGATGATGGAATTGGAATGAGTCGCTATGTCCTTACAGAAGTTTTATTGGATTTTGGAGAATCCTTGTGGCGAAGCGATGATATATATACTGAGTTGCCAAATTTAAGAAGCAGCAGCTTTGAGCCTATCGGTAAATTTGGGATTGGTTTTTTCTCAGTTTTTATGTTGAGTGATCAAGTTCTTGTTACAACAAAAAAATACCCAGTAGGTTCTGAGGAAATTAATGAGCAATTAGAACTTCATTTTGAAAATGGGCTTCATTCACGTCCAGTTTTGCGTGTTCAGAAAAATAGCGAAAAATTCATAAGAAATGGAACGAAAGTAGAGCTGATTTTGGATGTTGAAAAAGTCGACCAATTATTGAAAAATATACTTTTCAAAGGGAGTGAGCTGTATTGGAAGCAACTAAAGCAGTCAAAGGAAATTGGTTCTCTTTTTGCAAAAGCAATTGCATCCATTTGTCCAACTGCAGATATAAATATTTATTTTTGCTATGATAATTCGGAAATAAAATTGGTTGAGGCAAATGACTGGTGGCACCTTGATGATGAAAAATTATGCGAAAGACTTGGCTTGAAAGCGAGAAAATTAACTCCGATTTCAAAAAACAATAAAATTGTAGGAAGAGTTGATGCTTTTCCGAAAAGTGGCCTTTATTGCAGTGTAACAGTGCAAGGTATTGCTTATGCAAGAATGGCGGGTGCGATTGGTGTAATTTGCGCTGACAATAATTCACTGGTGGCAAGTCGCAATGAAATTGTAATTGAGAAAGATTCGTTCGATTGGCGTGGCTGGGCTGTTGCTAAGTTAGAGGCGACTGACGAGATGAGTAGTGAAGAACTATGTATTATTAAATCCGTTCTACCTGAGAAAAATTTGGCTATTTGGGATTCATCATTGGGGTTAATTGATGACTCGTCGCTACTAAGCGTGGCAAACCGTAATGGGAAAATTAAAGTTATTTGTAGTGGTGGAATCGAATTCAAAAGAATATCTACTCGATTGAATAGCTATTGGGAGAGGGAGGATGATTTGGTTTTCGTTTCTGATGCTATTGATTGCCAAGAATTAAATCCAGAATGGGATTGGAGGTTGTTTCTTATGAATTTGCTCAATAAAAGCGGTGGCAGTTGGACTATAAAAGATGATTGGATTTCCCTCTCTTCGTCCAAAGTAAAATCGATTTCAGAGATTAAGTGTGAGTGTTTTACTTTTATGAAAACATGAAGATGTTAAAAAGCCGCTCATCCGAGCGGCTTTTTTGATCGACGAAACTAAAAAATTAGTTACGAACAACTTTTTTGAATTCGTTAGTACGTGTGTCGATTTCGATTTTGTCTTCCTGGTCAACGAACAGAGGAACCTGAACGGTGTGGCAGTAAGCTTCGATCGCGTTTTCGATTTTCGCTTCTTTCAGAACGTTACCGGAAGTGTTGCCTTTGACTGCTGGCTCAGAGTAAATGATCTGGCGAACGATGGTGGTTGGCAGTTCTACGGAGATTGCTTTGCCGTCGTAGAAAACTGCTTCGCATTCCATACCGTCTTTCAGGTAGTTGATTGCGTCGCCCATGTTTTCCTGTTCGATTTCGTACTGGTTGTATTCTTCGTCCATGAATACGAACAGCGGGTCAGCGAAGTAAGAGTAAGTAACTGGTTTCTTTTCCAGAACGACAACGTCAAATTTGTCGTCGCCGCGGAAAACGGATTCCTGTGGCGCATTGGTCAGCAGGTTTTTCATTTTCCATTTGTAGGTGAAACCGGTGCGGCTGGAACCGTTTACGTCAGAGCGCAAAACGATCATTGGCTTGCTGTCAACCATAATGATGTTGCCAACGCGGATTTCTTTTGCAAATTTCATAGCAGATATCTTAAAAAGTTGGTTGCTTAAATGTTATCTGACGCCTGTTGGCATTCGCCGCGCAAGCTCAGTCGACGGGGTCGAGATAATTCCCGAAAATTTAACCCGTCATTCTAACCTATTTTTGGCCGGAATTTCCCGTTTTGCCATCGCAGAACAGCAATAATTGGCTGCACATGTCGCCGGAATCATGAATTTGTTGCAACCAATCCTCAGCCGAAGCTTGTATTGCAGGAAACGCCTGTAATAGCTGCGACCACAGCACAGACCAGTCCGGCGCTTGGGCGCTGGCATGGTTCCAGCCCAGCATCATGTCCCGCAGCAAAGGGTGTTGCGGGCAGTATATCTGCAGGAAAGCTTTTAGTTTTTTATGATGCAGGTTGTCGTCCTGCGGGTAGATATGCCAGAGAAAGGGTTTGCCGGCCAGTTGCGCACGCACAAACGAATCTTCGCCGCGCACCAGATTCAGGTCGCAGCTCCACAGCAGTTTGTCGTAATCGGTTTGCGGGATGAAGGGCAGGCAGCGCAGTGTCAGCGCGCCCTGACGAATACAGTCTCCGGCTTGCAGGCTTTGTCCGCAAAATGCCGTGACTGCATCGCTGGCCACGCCCTCGGGCACGAAGCACAGCACCTCGCGCTCGCCAGCGGCAAAGGCTTGCAGCATGGCTGCTACCGGTGCATGCGGATAGCAGAACAGCGAAACGCGGAACATGGCCAGTTCGTCGTCGCTGGCACCCAGATTGTGCAGGAAGTCGCGGTCAGCACGATCCTGTAAAAAGCGTTCGCGGGCTGGTTTCAGTGCCGGTTCGTAAATCAGACCGCCAGTGCGCTGATTGAAGCCGGGGAAGAAAAAGTATTTGGTAATCGGAAACTGCGGATGCGGTGAGGGCAGGGTGTGGCAGCCTTCCACCCAGTCTTCTGCGGTCAGACCTTCCAGATTAATCCAGACCGGTTGCGGCTGACGCTGCACCATCATCGGAATGTACGCCGGTGGGATATCGCAGGCAAAAAATTCAATCACGACATCCGCGATATCATCGGCAGTGAATTGCAGTGCCTGATGCGCCCAGTGCCTGACGCGGACGTCATGCACCATCTGATCGTCAGTCTGAATATCAACTTCCGGACAGATGCGGCGGAAGCTGATCAGGTCGTCCACCCACAGCTGTACTTGCAGGTCGTGTTCGTGGGCGAACTGGCGTGCAATACGCCAGCAGATGCCGATGTCGCCGTAGTTATCGACAACACGGCAGAAAATCGTGAGGGTTTTGATCATGACGATAAGGCAGCGGTGCTGCCGCAGAGCGGCTGATGGCAGGCATCAGCACGCGGGTGTTTCAGAAGCGGTTTTTCCATTCGCGCAATGTGGCAAAGCTGGCATCGGCATCGGCGTGTTCCGGCAATCCGCATTCGCGGCGCAGGGTCGCCACGATACCATGACGGTCGCTGCGCAGGAAGGGATTGGTCGCCAGTTCGTCGGCCAGTAAGCTCGGGATGCTGGGCTTTTGTTCGGCGCGCAGACTTTGTACATGCTGCAGGCGGGCGGCCACTTGCGGGTTATCCGGTTCGGCTGCAACGGCGAAGCGCAGATTGCTGAGCGTGTATTCGTGGGCGCAGTAGACGCGGGTATTGGCGGGCAGCGCCGCCAGCTTGTTCAGCGATGCGCGCATTTGTGCTGCACTGCCTTCGAACAGGCGTCCGCAACCACCGGCAAACAAGGTGTCGCCGCTGAATAAAGCTTGTTCCGATGCAGCGTAATACGCAACATGGCCGAGCGTGTGGCCGGGAACGGCAATCACCTCCAGCGTCAGATGCAGTTCGGGAATCGTGATGCGTTCACCGTCGCTGACCGGATGTGTCAGACTGGGAATCTGATCGGTTTGCGAGCCGTACACCGGAACAGGAAAGTCCGCCAGCAAACGTCCAATTCCGCCGGTATGGTCTGCATGTTTATGGGTCGCGAGAATGGCGCGTAATTGCAGACCGTGTTCCTGTAAGGCTTTGCTGACGACAGCGGCATCACCCGGGTCAATCGCCATCGCATCTTTGCCATTGTGTACAATCCACAGATAATTGTCGTCAAATGCAGGCAGTCCCCATATACTCAGCATGTTGTTCATCCATTCGGAAAAGCTTTGGAAAAACACATTATAGACCTCGATGCCTGGCTGCAGCAGCCTGCCGGTCAGTACGTCAAACGCTGGGAAGAGAATCTGTTTGATCAACTGACACCGGACATTTTTGGTTACCACGCATTGCAGGTTGGTTTACCGCAAATTGATGCACTACGCGCCAGTCGTATGCCGCACCGCTGGATTGCGCAGGAAGAGGCAGGACGCAGCTTTGGTAATCCTCGTGTTGCGATATTGCATGACTTTGCTGAATTTCCGTTTGCGTCACAAAGTCTGGACTTGGTGGTGTTGCCGCATGTGCTGGAATTTGCAGAGGAACCGCATCAGATTCTGCGTGAAGTTGAGCGTATTCTGATTCCGGAAGGGCGGGTGATTATCAGTGGCTTTAACCGCGCCAGTCTGTGGGGGATGCGGCAGGCGACCGACCGTTTGCGCCAGCGTTACTATCTGCCAAAAGAAGGTGAATTCATCAGTCCGGCGCGTTTGCGCGACTGGATGAAGTTGCTGAATATGGAAGTCAGTGCCACGCATTTTGGTTGCTACGCGCCGCCGTTCCGTTCGGAAAAATGGTTGCAGCGCTATCAGTTTACAGAAAAAGCCGGAACGCGCTGGTGGCCGGTGTTCGGGGCGGTGTATGTGATGCAGGCGGTCAAACGGGTACGTGGTATGCATTTAATTGGCCCTGCATGGAAAAAAAAACGTGCACGCCGGGCACAGGCAGTGCCGGCAGTGAATCAGGTAAATAAACAAACGCATGAATAAAGTCACGATTTATACCGACGGCGCCTGCAAGGGAAATCCCGGCGTTGGCGGCTGGGGTGCGGTGCTGGAATCCGGCGCGCACAAAAAAGAATTATTTGGCGGAGAACAGGAAACCACCAATAACCGTATGGAGTTAATGGCGGTCATCAAAGCCTTATCCGCACTGAAACGCCCGTGTGAAATCAAACTGCATACTGACAGCCAGTATGTGCTGAAGGGTATTACTGAATGGATCAGTGGCTGGAAAGCCCGTGGCTGGCGCACTGCCTCCAAAGAACCGGTCAAAAATGTAGATTTATGGCAGGCGCTGGATGCTGCTTGTCAGACGCATCAGATTGAATGGATCTGGGTACGCGGACACACCGGCAATCCAGGTAATGAGCTGGCCGATCAACTCGCTAATCAGGGTGTGGAGTCTGTCCGGCAGGGTAATTCCGGCCAATAATCTCTGCACATTTGTAAAATCTGGTGAAGTTATCAGCTTTGTGCACCTGACTATGGAGCAGTATTTCGCTTTAACCCCGTTGCCACCGGCATTTTGTTAAATTCTGCCCTAGCCGTTTTCTCCGGCAAATTGTCTTTTTCTCAGCCATAATGTGCTACACAGTCAAAGCTTTTCATGCTTTGTATTTCTGTTTGTATAAAAGTCAAAGCAAGTCGGCGATGCCGTCGCTCAGGGGAAACGATGCAATCATGGTGGAGTGATTTTTTTGTCAGTGATATCGTCCCTGCAGGACTGTATCTGAAGGGCGAGTATTCCACCGCCATGGTGGTGCTGTCGGTCGCGATTGCCGTGTTCAGTTCGGTGCTCGCGTTGCAGGTTGCCGGTCTGGCAAAACAAGCACGCCAGCGCTGGCACCGGCAAGTTGCCCTGCTCAGCGGTTCGGTCGCGTTGGGTATCGGCATCTGGGCGATGCATTTTATCGGTATGCTGGCTCAAAGCCTGTGTGTTTCCGCATCGTATGATCCGCTGATGACAGGTTTATCCGTCCTTCCGGGTATTTTTGCATCCTGGGTTGCGCTGATGATCATGGAGCGAAGGGATCTGACGCGATGGCAGTTATGCGGAGGCGGACTGATTCTCGGTGCGGGTATCGGTTTGATGCATTACAGCGGTATGGCGGCGATGCGCATGGTCAGCTTGCTGCGTTATGACGCGGCATTATTTGCGCTGTCCATCGCGGTTGCCGTCGGTCTTGCAATTCTCGCAATCGCAGTCTGGCAACGGATTCAGCAAACGAAAGTCCTGCCAGCGGTATTCCGTTTGCTGATCGGAGGCAGTTTTTTCGGGCTGGCAATTTCGGGTATGCATTACACCGGTATGGCTGCCGCCAGATTTATCGGCTTTCCCCGCTGGACCAGTCTCACCAGCATTGATGAAAATCACCTTGTGCTGACCGGAGCCGTTGCGGGCGGCACAGTAGCGGCAGGTTTTGTAGTGCTGGCCGGAAATTTTCTGCTCAGATTTGTGCAGATATACCGCTACAACCTTGAGATTCAGTCCCGTTTACAGGCAACAGTCAATACATCGCTGGATGGCATTCTGACTTGTAACCGGCGCGGTACGATTATTTCAGCGAACACTGCCGCCGCCAGTATTCTTGGCGCACCGGTTCATGCATTGCACGGTATTTCACTGACTGTTTTTTTTCCGACTGTTTTCACACCAGCGGCTGACGGTTCGCTGGATATTTACCTTGAGCCGGGCGATACCGTTGAACTGGGAGCTGGTGAGTGGGTGCGTTCGCGCAGGCTGGATGGGAAAACTTTTCCGGCGCGCCTCGCTGTCGGGCAGGTGGGCGGTGGTGCTGAGGCATTGCTGATTGCGTACGTGTCCGATATGACGCGGCAGGCATCTATGCAAAAAGATATTCTGGAACGCGAGCGCCGCTACCGGACGCTGATTGCGAATATTCCCGGTGTCGTGTTCCGCAGTAAGCCCGATGCCGACTGGAGCAAGATGTTTATCAGCGATTCCGTGATCACCCTGACCGGCTGGAGTGCCGACGATTTTACGTCGGGCCAGATTCGTATTTCTGACCTGATTCATCCGAATGATATTGAGCTTGTTCGCGAACAGGTTAATGCTGCCTTACGTCAGCAACATTCATGGAATCTGGAATACCGTATTCTGACGAGAGATGGTCAGGAAAAATGGATTGCTGAAAGCGCAGGAGCTGTATTTGATGAGCACGGAAATCCTGAGTGGATGGACGGTGTTATGTTCGATATTTCAGATGCTAAGCGACAATCTGCTGAATTTGCCGGTATCGTTACTGCGATAAAAAAAGCGTTGGTGGTGGCTGAGTTTGATATGCAGGGAAATATCCTGTTCGTCAACGACCAGTTCCTGATGCTGACAGGTTACAGCGAGACAGAAGTTGTTGGGCATAATCACCGTATGCTTTGCCCGAAAGACGATTTTGAGGAAAAATCTTATCAGATGTTCTGGGATAACCTGCGTGCAGGCCGTTTCCAGAGCGGGGAATATCACAGACTCGGAAAACATGGTCAGGATGTGTGGATTCAGGCTGCCTACAATCCGATTCCGGATGCTGATGGCAAGCCGTGGAAAATCGTGAAACTGGCGGCCGATTTATCGCTGCGTAAGAGTATTGAACGTGATCTGATCCGAGAAAAAGAGCGGGCGGAAGCGGCATCCGCAGCGAAAGGGATGTTTCTCGCGAATATGAGCCATGAGATTCGCACGCCGATGAACGCGATTCTGGGTTTTACGGAAATTCTGATGGGGACGAAGCTCGATGTGCAACAGGAAAAGCATGTTCGCACCGTTTTGCAGTCTGCCCGTTCATTGTTGCGTTTGCTGAACGACATTCTTGATACAGCGAAGCTTGAACGTGGTGCAATCGAACTTGAATTGCGGGATTGCTTGCTACCTGATTTACTGCAGCAGGTTGTGAATACTTTCCAGTTGCAGGCATCTCAGAAAGGGATTGAACTGCACCAGATTTTGCGTCCCGGGGTGCCTGCGCTGATTCATGCCGATGATTTGCGTTTACGGCAGGTACTGACAAATCTGCTTGGGAATGCCGTCAAGTTTACAGAACATGGCAGTGTTACTCTCACCGCAGATTATGTTGCGCCGGATTTGATTTTATCGATTCAGGATAGCGGTATCGGGATCAGCGCAGACAGAATTGACGCAATTTTCGCGCCGTTTACACAAGCGGATGCATCCATGACGCGTCGCTTCGGCGGAACGGGACTTGGCACCACAATTGCGCGTCAGCTGACAGAATTAATGGGTGGACAAATCAGTGTCGTCAGTACACAAGGTGAAGGTAGTTGTTTTACCGTGCGGGTACCAGTACACGTATCGCGCCATGCACAGAATACCGTAACCGCGCAGCAGATGGAATTGCCACCGCTGAAGATACTGATTGCAGATGACGTGCCGGAAAATCTTGAATTGCTTGAATTACTGCTGAGGCCCCGCGGACATAAGGTGATGACTGCTGGCAGCGGTCACGAAGCAGTGCGATTGTTTGAGCAGCATACCTTTGATGTTGTGCTGATGGATGTGCAAATGCCGGACATTGACGGGTTGCAGGCGACACGTATGCTGCATCAACTGGCATCGGATGCAGGAAGGGCTGCACCGGTAGTTATTGCGCTGACAGCCAGCGTTCTAAGTAAAGACCGTGAAGAGGCGCGTCAGGCGGGTATGCTGGGATTTGCTACCAAGCCGGTTGATTTACCTGAGCTGGAAAAAGAAATCGCAAGGGTATTGCAACTCAATCTGACAGGGAATTCGGATAGCCAGATTATCAGCCCGCGCAGCCGTGACAAAGGTAGCAGCTGGGAACAGGCGGTAACACGCTGGGGTTCAGAAGCAGCTTTGATAACGGCAGTACAGGCATTTCTGCGCAGGACTGCTGCCGAAATGGCGGAGCATAGTGCTGAGTCTGGCTTTGCACACAGAATCAAAGGTGCAGCGCAAAACCTTGGATTACAGGAAATTGCAGAAGTGGCGGCTATTGCCGAAGCGCAGGGCGGATTTTCAGAGAGTGATCTCGAACGCTTACACAACTCAATTGACGCAGTTCATCTCAGCATATTGCAGGCAGGGGATCAGGATCAGGCCGACGCCGGCGGAGAGATGGATTTTGTTGTTGTGATCAATGTATTGCATCAATTGATCCCTTTGCTGAAAGATGGCCGGATTGATGCGGGCATGCTGGATCAGTTGCAGCTTCAGCTTGGCATGAAGGCGATGCAAGCCTTATCAGATGCAATTGACGAATTTGATTTTGATCTCGCGTTACAGCTGGCGGTTAGATTGCTGCAGGACGCGGAGGACAGGAAATAATGATGGAACAACGACGGGCAAGCATATTGGTAGTCGATGACGAGCCTGCAAATTTGCAGGTGCTGCGGTCGATTTTGCAGGATTTATATCAGTTGCAATTTGCGAAAGACGGCGAAAAAGCGCTGGAACTGGCGCAGCGTTCGCGCCCTGATCTGATTTTGCTGGATGTGATGATGCCGGGTATGAGTGGTCTGGAAGTGTGCCGCTCACTGAAGGCTAACCCTGAAACCAGATCGATTCCGGTCATTTTTGTCACTGCGCTTGCGGAAACCAGTGATGAGGCCTGTGGTCTGGAAGCCGGGGCGGTTGATTACATCACTAAACCAGTCAGCCCTGCCATTGTGTGCGCACGGGTAAAAACACACTTGTCTCTGGTCAGGACGGAGGAGCTGGAACGTACCCGTCTGCAGATTATTCAGACACTGGGTAAGGCAGCGGAATACAAAGATAATGAAACCGGCATGCACGTTGTGCGTATGAGTTATTTTGCGCGCGAGCTGGCACTGGCTGCGGGCTATCCGGAGGCCTTTGCCGATATGCTGCTGAGTGCTGCACCGATGCATGACATCGGTAAGATCGGTATTCCGGATGCGGTTTTACGCAAGCCCGGAAAACTCGATGCGGAAGAGTGGGCGGTGATGCGTACGCATTCGGAAATCGGTGCGCAAATCCTTGAGGGAAGTCAGGGCGAGTTGTTGCAAATGGCTGCCCGTATCGCTCGCTGTCACCATGAAAAATGGAATGGTGGCGGCTATCCTGCAGGTCTTGCAGGCGAAGCGATTCCGGTGGAAGCCAGAATGGTGGCGATAGCCGATGTGTTCGATGCACTGACCAGCGTTCGCCCGTACAAATCAGCCTGGTCGTTTGAGGATGCAATGCAACTTATTCGCAATGAGTCAGGGCAGCATTTCGATCCTGTACTTGTGGAGCATTTTCTGAAGTTAGAGCAAAAAATCAAAGAGATTCAGAAACGCTGGGCAGACTGAAGTCTCAATGAAAAAGCCCCCGGTACTCGGGGGCTTTTTGTTTTTTGAGCACAGAAAGCACAAATGCTGCAGCCTGCTATCAGGCTTCCTGACAGCGTTTTGCAATGTGTGCCAGTGCTTCTTCCACCTGATCAATCAGAATCAGACACAGATCACCTGTTTCGAGACGGCTGAGTGCGAGGTCAATAGCGACAAACTCACCGGTGATTTCATCTGTGCGGCGGGTTTTCGTCGCGTTTTTCAGGCCTTCGCGTAACAGCGCAATCACTTCGCCATCGGCACGGCCACGCTGACACTGATCCTGATACAGAATCACATCTTCGAACGCATTGCCGAGGATTTCGGTTTGCTGACGGATGTCCTGATCACGGCGGTCACCGGCACCACTGATAACGACGGAACGACGGTTAGCCGGCATGGTTTCAACAGCTTTGACCAGAGCGATCATTGCATCCGGATTGTGTCCGTAATCAGCGATCACAGTTGCGCCGCGATAGCTGAACATATTAAAGCGGCCCGGTGCATTATCGTTTTCATTGGCAAAACTCTTCAGACCGCGACGGATCGCTTCGAAGCTGGCGTTCACTGCCCATGCAGCGGCCACCGATGCCATCACGTTTTCCACCTGGAAGCCGATGGTGCCGTTGCGGGTAATAGGGATATCGGCTAGCGGGATCAGTTGCTTCTCTTTGCCTTCAGCTGCAACCAGATAACCATTTTCAACGTATACAACCCGTTTACCTTGTGCGCGATGCGCAGCCATCACAGGATGGTGTTTATCCGCTGCAAAGAAAATGACCTGAGACGGGCTGTTAGCAGCCATGCTGACCACGATAGGATCTGTTGCGTTCAGTACCGCGTAGCCGCTATCCGCCACGTTCTGCACGATCACGCGTTTCAGAACTGCCAGATCTTCCACCGTGGTGATGTAATTCAGGCCCAGATGATCACCCGCGCCGATGTTGGTCACTACCGCTACCTGACAGCGGTCATAGGCCAGACCTTCGCGCAGGATACCGCCGCGTGCTGTTTCAAACACTGCGGCATCCACATCAGGATGCGAGAGTACATTACGCGCACTGCGCGGACCGCTGCAGTCGCCACTGTCGATTTGTACACCGTTGACATACACGCCATCGGTATTCGTCATGCCGGTACGAAGACCACTTTCCGATAGCAAGTGTGCAGTCAGACGCACAGTCGTGGTTTTACCGTTAGTACCGGTAACAGCGATGATAGGAATACGGCCATCATCATTTTCATCGAACATGGCATCGACGATCGCTTCACCGACAGCACGGCCTTTGCCGAATGATGGCGACAAGTGCATACGCAAACCAGGCGCAGCGTTGACTTCAACAATGCCGCCGTTTTGATCTTCAATCGGTTTCAGTACGCTGTCACATACCAGATCGACGCCGCAAATATCCAGACCAACCATTTGCGCCGCTTCCACAGCACGTGCAGCCACTTCCGGATGCACATCGTCGGTCACGTCAGTTGCAGCTCCGCCGGTCGACAGATTGGCATTGTTGCGCAATACAACACGCTGACCCTTTGGAGGGACTGATTCTGCGTTGAATCCCTGTTTTGCGAGCGTCGCCAGTGCGATGTCATCGAATTTGATTTTAGTCAGCGAAGTGGAGTGGCCACTGCCGCGACGCGGATCTTTATTGACTTGTTCAACCAACGCACGGACGGTTGATTTACCGTCACCCACCACTTGCGGCGGGTCGCGACGTGCCGCAGCGATCAGTTTGTTACCAATCACCAGCAGGCGGAAATCATTGCCCGGCAGGAAGCGTTCGACCATGATGTCGTCGCGAAACTCAGTAGCAGCCTGATAGGCAGCTTCCAGCTGTTCGCGGGTGGTGATATTCACGGTGACACCTTTGCCCTGATTGCCGTCCTGCGGTTTAACAACCACAGGCAAACCAACTTCCAGTGCTGCAGCCCAGGCGTCATCAACATTGCTCACCGAGCGGCCCAGCGGTACCGGAACACCTGCCGCATGCAGCAGCTTTTTGGTCAGTTCTTTATCTTGCGCAATGGCTTCCGAAATCGCGCTGGTGATATCCATTTCCGCCGCCTGAATGCGGCGCTGACGCGATCCCCAGCCGAATACAACCAGACTGCCTTCGGTCAGGCGACGATAAGGAATATTGCGTGCAACGGCTGCATTGACGATGGCACCGGTTGAAGGGCCTAAGCGCACATCTTCATCCAGCTCACGCAACTGGTCCAGCGCGGCGGCCAAATCGAATTCTTCGTTATGTAATGCTGCTTTAATCAGCTTTTCAGCCAGTTCCAGCGCCAGACGGCCAACCTGTTCTTCAGAGTATTCGACGACGACCTGATAAATGCCGTCTTCTAAAGTCTGTGTTGTACGGCTGAATGTTACAGGACAGCCGGCCTGCGCCTGCAGTCCCAGCGCGGTCAGTTCAAATACGTGTGCCATCGGTACGGCATCGTTGTGTCCTGTCGGTTGCAAAATGCTCAGTTCAGGAAACAGTGCGCGCAGCCTGTCCTCGAACCCTGGCAGCTCTGCGATAGAGCGTTCAGCTTCACTGCAGCTGACGATGGCTTCCATTGCGGTGTGATGGCTCCAGAGGTTAGGGCCGCGCAAAGCGCGGATACGGGATACTTCCATAAAACCTTGTCCTGTTAAAAGGGCATTCAAGATAGCAGGCCGGAGTCCGGCGCTGCCTGTCATTGTCGCAGCGACACCGGATCAGATTCCGTTTTGCCGCTGCAGTATTATGCGTTGATTACTTACCGTGAAAAGTGCGCAGGCCAGCAGCCATCAGTTCCGGCTCAACATCCAAAGCCCATCCCGCTGCAACAGCAGCGAGTACACTCTCTGTTTTGCTTGCCAGCGCTGCAGGCAATGCCTGAACCGGCATCAGAACGGTTTCCGTTTCTGCTTGCGCGAGCGTGATGGCACCGTCTTTTACCACTACCGCACGTTTACCGTTTGCGCGGTGCTCACGGATAACGTCCAGATCAGCATTGACGGCGTACAGCAAGACATCGCCGTCGCACAGTTCTGTCAGTCCGGCAACTTCGGTATCCGCTGCGTTCAGAACTGCCGCACCGTCCGCTAAAACGACATCGACCTGCGTTCGGATGACTTTGCGCATCTGGTCAGCATCGTAAATATAAAATTCGCTGAGATCTGCAGTGTCCGGCATATCGGTAACGATACCGATACGGCAGCGGTCATAACTGAGACCATCCGTCAGGATATTGCGCGGGCTGTTTTCGAAAATTGCAGCTTCGACTGAGCGGTTAATCAGCAAACGTTCGCCATCTTCCCAGCGTGTGCAATTACCTTTGGTGACCAGACGGTTGTTCAGGTATAAACCATCCTGAGAAGCGACGCCGGTGTATTTGCCATTCATTCGGATCAGTGCGCTGGTCAGGTGGGCAATCAGTGTTGTATCGCGGCTGCCGGAAATACCGATCACGTCGATACGACCGGTTTCGCCCGGTGCAAATAAATGCGCCATGATGGCTTCGCCAACATTACGGCCAGGGCCGTTGGAAGGTTTGATGTGAGCGAGCAATCCGGGGCTGGCATTCACTTCAATGATCGCGCCGCCCTGTGATTCCAGTGGTTTGGAAATGTCTTCTGCAACCAGATCAATACCTGCGATATCAAGGCCGATGACACGTGCAGCCAGAGATGCTACACGCGCCACTTCCGGATGAATTTCGCTGGTAACGTCCAGCGCAACGTTGCCATTGTGCTGAATCAGAATTTTTTGTCCGGCAGGCGGCACGGATTCACCAGTCAGACCCTGACGCGCCAGATCCAGCACTACTTCGGCCGCTTCACTGGTGTCAATGATATTCAGCGGAAATTCTTCAGTTGTGCCGCGACGCGGATCTGTATTGATTTGTGCATCAATCAGTTGCTGTACATTCGAAGTGCCGTCGGCAGTGATCCATAAAGATTCGCCTTTTCCGACTGCAACGACGCGATTACCGACAACAAGAATGCGGTGCTCATCGCCTGCGATATATTTTTCGACTATAACTGCTTTGCTGCCACCTTTACGCACAGCCAGTTCGTACGCAACTTCAACATCTGCCTGGGTGATCAGATTCAGTGATACGCCACGCCCGTGGTTTCCGTCATAGGGTTTTAACACGACTGGCAAACCGATATCCTGCGCTTCTTCCCATGCCTCAGCTGCGCTATATACCAGTGCGCCATCCGGCACCGGAATTCCGGCAGATTTCAGCAGGGATTTGGTCAGATCTTTATCGCTGGCAATACTTTCAGCAATTGCACTGGTGCGGTCTGTTTCTGCGGTCCAGATACGGCGCTGTGCTTTGCCATGACCAATCTGAACCAGATTGCCGGACGACAGACGCAAATGCGGGATGCGGCGATCTGTTGCTGCATCCACAATGTGAGAAGTACTCGGGCCGAGACAACGGGAATCGACCTGATCACGCAGATCGCTGATTAATGGCTCCAGATCAAAAGCTTCGTCATTGATGGCAGCCATCAGTAAATCGCGGCCAATCGCGAGTGCGCGGCGGCCAACAGATTCTTCGCGTGTGCGGAACGCCATTTTATAGACGCCGATTTCGCTGGTAGAGCGCGTCTGACCAAAACCGGTACGCATACCGGCCATATTCTGCAGTTCCAGAACAATGTGTTCCAGGATGTGACCCGCCCATGTGCCTTCACGCAGGCGCTCAAGGAAACCACCACGTTCGCCGACACCGCAGCGATGTTCGATCAGACCGGGCAGCAGCGTTGTCAGGCGCTCGTAAAGTCCGGGAATCAGGTTAGAAGGAAAGTCTTCAAGGCCGCCTATATCAAGCCAGGCTTCAATTACAGGACGGTAGGTCCAGATATTCGGACCGCGCAGATAACTGACGCGGAGAATCTCAATGTCTTTCTTCTTTGTTGTCATGTATGTCATTTCCAGAGTCCCGCAACACGTTGCCGGGTCTTGTCATTCTGTGATCAGTTTGTTTCACAAGGTAGTCTTCGGGCTGCGAATGTCAACCATCAGCGCAGCGAACCCGTTAGCGGGGGCTGACACGGATATATTCTCGACAAAGCGGAAACGTGCGACGCGCTTGCGATATACTTGCGCGCCAGCGCAACAGCCTGAATCCTCTTGATCAGTAGCGTTTGATCATTTTTCTTTCGATAGAATACCGTAAATTGCCTCCTCCGTGATACGGAACATCCCGATAAGGGGATGTGCAGGGCTGATTTTTACCAATTTTTGACCCCGATTAACGCGGGGACGCTCTTTTTGGCGGAGTTTGCTTCACGATGACCACGATATTATCCAGCGCCGGACAACCGGTGCTCAGCCTGCCTGAACGATGGCAGTCTCAGCTGAAACAGCAACTGAATGCAGGTGAAAACGTGCTGGCAGTGCTGGAGGTTGACCTAGACAGCCGTTTGCGTTTTGTGAGCGGCGTACTGGCACTGACCGATCAGGGCCTGATTTCCTGTCCGGCCGGTGAAAACCGCTGGCAGCGCACCGGCTTTCGCGACGGGCTGACGCTCAGTCATCATGATCATGCAGGCGTAGGTCATTTACAGCTGACGGATCAGAACGGGCTAATCGAAAGCTGGCGTTTTACGCTGGGGCATAATTTGCAGGCGATCCGCTTGCTGGACCAGTTTAAAGAGCAATTACACAGTTTTCTGACGCAGCAACCGGTAACACAAAAAGAGCAGAATACCTGCCCTAGCTGCAAGGCTGTGTTGGAAGCGGATGAAGAAGAGTGCCCGGTCTGTACCAAGGTTGTGCATACACCGCCATCCACCTGGACTTTATTCCGTTTATGGCGTTTCGCCCGTCCTTACCGTTTGCCTTTATTTATTGGCTTTACGCTGATGCTGCTCGGTACTGCAGCGCATATGATTCCGCGTTATCTGACCAAGCCACTGACCGATGAAGTGCTGATTCCGTATCAGCATCATCAGTCAGTTGATCCGCAGCTGGTCGGTTTGTATATCGGCGGCTTGCTGGGTTCTGCTGTGCTGGCGTGGCTGCTGAGCTGGGGTAAAACCTATATTCTGGCGCTGGTTTCCGAGCGCATCGGTGCTGATTTGCGTACCACCACGTATGAACATTTGCTGCGCTTGTCGCTGGAATATTTCGGCGGTAAACGTACCGGCGATCTGATGTCACGCCTCGGCAGCGAAAGTGATCGTATCTGCGTTTACCTGTCCCTGCACTTGCTGGATTTCCTGACGGACGTGCTGATGTTTGTGATGACTGCAGTTGCACTTCTGCAGATCAATACAAAGCTGGCGCTGGTTACGCTGATGCCTTTGCCGCTGATTGCATGGGCGATTCATCTGGTGCGCGACAAACTGCGTACCGGCTTTGAAAAGATTGACCGCGTCTGGGGTGAGGTGACCAACGTGTTATCCGACACGATTCCGGGTATCCGCGTTGTCAAAGCATTTGCACAAGAGAAGCGCGAAGCAGAGCGTTTCCGTGAAGCGAACAAGCATAATCTGGCAGTTAACGACAAGCTGAACAAAGTCTGGTCTTTGTTTTCACCGACGGTGTCTTTCCTGACCGATCTGGGCGTGCTGGTCGTATGGGCTTTCGGTATCTGGCAGGTGGCGCATGATGAAATCACCGTGGGTTCGCTGGTGGCATCGGTCGCCTTCATTTCCAACTTCTACGGTCGTATCGATTCGATGAGCCGTATCGTTTCGGTAACGCAAAAGTCGGCATCCGCTGCTAAGCGGATTTTCGATATTCTGGATCATGTTTCCAGCGTACCTGATCCGCAAAATCCGAAAAAAATCGATACCATCAAAGGCGAAATCGAATTGCGTGAAGTCGGTTTCCGTTACGGCAACCGTGCTGTTAACCGTGGTATTAATCTGAAAATACAACCCGGCGAAATGATTGGTCTGGTCGGTCACAGTGGTTCCGGCAAGAGTACACTGGTCAATCTGATTTGCCGCTTCTATGACGTAGCCGAAGGCGCAATTCTGCTCGACGGCAACGATATCCGCTCGTATGCAGTATCGGATTACCGTCGCAACATCGGTCTGGTTCTGCAGGAACCATTCCTGTTCTTCGGCACGATTGCAGAAAACATCGCTTACGGAAAACCGGATGCGACCCGTGAAGAAATCATGGCGGCGGCCCGTGCTGCCCATGCCCATGAATTCATTCTGCGTTTGCCGCAGGGTTACGATTCCATGGTGGGTGAGCGCGGTCAGGGCTTGTCCGGTGGTGAGCGTCAGCGGATTTCTATTGCGCGTGCTTTGCTGATTGATCCGAAAATTCTGATCATGGATGAAGCAACGTCGTCGGTCGACTCGCAGACAGAAAAAGAAATTCAGAAAGCACTGGATAATCTGGTGCAGGGCCGTACCACGATTGCGATTGCGCACCGTTTATCGACGCTGCACAAAGCAGACAGGCTGGTGGTGCTGGATCGTGGGCAAGTTGTGGAAGTCGGCGGTCACGATGAATTGATGGAAAAACAAGGTGCGTACTTTGAGTTGTACAACGCACAGGCACGCAATGCCGCGCTGGCAGGAGAAGAATAATGAGTGTTGCGAGTTTTCAACTGAGCAAAGACAGCTTTGGCAAACTGGTGCTGACCAATGCCGCCGGAGAAGTGTTTGAAGGCGTGAATCCGGTACGCGCATTTCCGATTCAGTCGCCTGACAACTGCATTTCTCTGGTGACGACGGATGGCCGCGAGGTGGCGTGGATTGATGTGCTGGCCGATCTTCCGCAAGCACAGCAGGCACTGATCAGAGCCGAACTGGAAGGCCGTGAATTCATGCCGGAAATTCAGCGCATCGTGACACTGACCAGCTTCGCCATGCCTTGCACATGGACAGTCGAAACCGATCGCGGTACAACGGATTTCGTGCTGAAAGGTGATGAAGACATACGTCGCGTCGGCGCGAAATCGCTGATTATTACTGACAATCACGGTATTCAGTTTCTGATCCGCGACATGTTCAGTATCGATAAAAACAGCCGTCGTATTCTCGATCGTTTCCTGTAATTCTGCTGTTCGCAGTTACCTGATGCTGAAGCGCTATCAGGTAGCAGCTCAAACCGAAAGCACCGTTTGCCGGTCAGCAGACGGTGCTTTTGTCTTTTTGTTTTTTTGTTTTCAAAGCTGGCAAGGTGCACAGGTAACCGTGATTGTCAGTTTCAGGCAAAAAACGCCTCAAATGCGGTGTTCAGCATAGCGATCTGCCGGTCGTCGGCAGAAAGTCCGGTGTTTCCAAAATTGCAGATGACGATATCTGCATAGAGAAGCGGCGCAACTAACTATTGTGACGGCAATGTCGTGTAGTAAACCCGGGTCAGTTCCGATTCTCCGTCCAGAATTTTTTCTTCCTGCAACGTGAAACCAAGTTTTTGCAAAAGCTGATTAGAGGCAGTGTTCACTGGCGAAGTAATCGCCATCAGCTCCTGCATCTTCAATACTTCCTGTGCATACCGCATGACACCTGCAGCGGCTTCGCGTGCATAGCCTTTGCCCTGCGCACTGTCCAGAAAAGCGTATCCGATATCGGTCACCGGCAGTGAGTCGCGTTTGATCAGGCCGCAGATTCCCAGCGCAGTACCACTGGATTTTTCAGTGACCACGTAAAAACTGAATCCATCACGTTGCTGTGCGGCAAGCGGGCGTTCATGAATCCAGCGGATCGCATCATCCGTATTACGGATACCGCGATCCCCGATGTGTTGCAGCCAGCCGGGTGAATTGAGCAGGGTAACAACGAAATCGGCGTCTGTTGTGTTGAACAAACGCAACACCAGTCGCGCTGTTTCTAAAATGATCATAATCCTGCTCCGGTACGCTTACAAATCAGAGAGATAGCAAAAAGCATATTGAATAAAGGTTTTCTATTTGAGTAGCCAAAAATTCAATGTTGATTCAATTTAACAGTTTTTCATCAAGAAATCTTGGTTTTCCTGAATTGAACGACGTAATATGAAGACGTAACAAAAGCTTATTCGGTTCATTTTTTTACAGTTTTTTGTCGCACCCACGGAGAATTTCAATGAAATCACTGAAGGCCCGGCTGACTGTTGCAATTGCAGGCTTGGTTGCAGTTTGCGTCATCATCCTGACGCTCGGAAGCTATATCCGGCTTAAGACCCAGATCGAAGGCGATCTGAATAATGAAGTGCGCGGCGTGGCTGCTGGCTACAACGCGATTCTTTCCAACTGGATTCAGGTCAATACATCCATGGTGGAAAGTCTGTCGATCGCGCTGGGTAACGGTGCAGATCTGGAAACCAGTCTCAAAATGATCAGTAAAGGTGGCAATTTCCTCAGCGTGTATCTGGGGACGCCGGATAAGACCTTTACTAACTTCCCGGCGAATCCGCCGCCTGCAGGCTATGACCCGACGGTGCGTCCGTGGTACAAGGCCGCAATGGAAGCGAAAAAACCGATTGTGACTTCTGCCTACATGGGTGTGAATCCGCCGGGGCTGATGATTTCATTTGCTGCGCCGGTAAAAGGTGGCGAAAACGGCGTGGTTGCTGCGGACGTTTTCCTGACCAAAATCGTTGAGCAAATTCTCAACATGAAACTCAGTGGCGAAGGCTATGCATTCCTGCTCGATAAATCCGGTCAGGTGCTGGCGCATGCGGATCAGGCGAAAGTGCTGAAACCTGCGAAAGATCTCGCTCCGGAGCTGGCGTTGGATAACTTGCAGGCGCTGGCGAAAACAAATGCACTGACCGATACCACGGTTGATGGCAAAGCATCCCTGTTGTTTGTACAGGCGATCAGCGGCTCTGATATGTATCTGGCACTGGTGATTGATAAGAAAAAAGCCTTGTCTGCACTGGACCAGTTGCTGATGGTGTCTTTGGCGGTGCTGATTGTGTTGCTGGCGGTGATTCTGCCGGTATCGAATATTCTGGTGGGAACCATGTTGTCCGGTCTGCGTCGTGTGCGTGATGCGATGGCGGATATCGCGGCTGGTGGTGGAGATCTGACCCGCAAAATTGAAATCGACGGCGATGATGAAGTGGCACA
Source organism: Cognatundibacterium luofuense (assembly GCF_018139685.1). Classification (GTDB taxonomy): domain Bacteria; phylum Pseudomonadota; class Gammaproteobacteria; order Burkholderiales; family Burkholderiaceae_D; genus Undibacterium; species Undibacterium luofuense. The sequence continues at coordinate 208,737 of NZ_JAGSPN010000002.1, read as the reverse complement.
AACCGCCAATGCGTTCAATCAGTTCCTCGATCAGTTGCGCGTCATGGTGTCAGATGTTCGTCGTGCCACGGATTCGATTACTGTCGGCGCAACTGAAATCGCTACAGGTAATATGGATTTGTCTGGCCGTACGGAACAGCAGGCTTCATCACTGGAAGAAACTGCTGCCAGCATGGAAGAACTGACCGAAGCGGTGCGCAATAACGCCGAAAATGCCCGTGAAGCTAACCGCATGGCGATGAATGCGTCGGAAGTGGCAACACAGGGCGGTGAGGTGGTAGGTAAAGTGGTTTCCACCATGCAGGGTATTTCCGACAGTTCCCGCAAAATCGTTGATATTATCGGCGTGATTGAGGGCATCGCGTTCCAGACCAATATTCTGGCACTGAATGCCGCAGTGGAAGCAGCGCGGGCAGGTGAGCAGGGACGTGGCTTTGCGGTGGTGGCGAGCGAAGTGCGTACGCTGGCGCAGCGTAGTGCTGCAGCGGCTCAGGAAATCAAAGGCCTGATTGATGACTCCGTCAACAAAGTCAATGAAGGCTCGGATCTGGTCGATAAGGCAGGTGCCTCGATGACTCGGATTGTGTCAGCGGTAGAGCAGGTCGCTTCCATTATCAGTGAAATCATGGCAGCGTCTGCTGAACAAAGTGACGGTATTCAGCAGGTAAATCAGGCGCTGTCACATATGGATGAAGCAACACAGCAAAATGCTGCGCTGGTGGAAGAAGCAGCAGCCGCAGCCGGTTCTCTCGAGGAGCAAGCCAATATCCTGAAGACAGCCATGTCGGCATTCCGTATGGAATCCAGTGCTGGACCGAGAATCGCCGCTGCGCCACAGGGTGGTGGTGGAAAACGCGGACCGAGTTCGCTGGCGATCGGCCGCTAAGATTTGTTCCGTTGGTAGATTGGGGGCGTCAGCCCCCTTTTTTATTTCTGATTTATTTCCTGTTTGCGTTTGATGATCGTTGACGCGAGATTGTCGTCACCAGCGAAAACAAAAAACAAAAGCAGAGGCAGACGCAGAAGTAGAAGCAGACGATGTATCTGGCAGGATTACTCTGCCGGTTTCAGCTCAGCGGTCACCGGTGCATGATCAGACGGTTGCTCCCATTTGCGCGGCACCCTGTCTACAGAACAACTGATGCAGCGTTGTGCCAGCGGCGCCGACAGCAGAACGTGGTCAATGCGCACACCTTTATTCAGACGGAAACCCAGCGCACGGTAATCCCACCAGCTGAAGGTTTTTTCAGCTTGCTCAAACTGACGGAAACTGTCGCTCAGACCCAGTGCGATCAGGCGCTGAAATGCTGTTCTTTCTTCCGGTGAAACCAGATTCATTCCTTCCCATGCAGCGGGATCATGCACGTCACGGTCATCCGGGGCAATGTTGTAATCCCCCAGTAATGCCAGATTCGGATGCTTCGCCATTTCTTGTTGCAGCCATGTTTCCAGCGATTCGAGCCAGCGCAGCTTGTAGCTGAATTTGTCGGTGCCCGGTGCTTGTCCGTTCGGAATATAGGCGCAGATAATCCGCATGCCGGCAATGGTGGCGGCAATGATGCGTTGCTGTTCATCTTCAAACAGCGGATTGTTTTTCTGGACATCTTCAATCGGATGACGCGACAGAATGGCGACGCCGTTATAGGTTTTTTGCCCGGTGTACACAACGTGATAGCCGGCAGCTTCGATTTCTGCCTGCGGAAATTTATCATCCGTCAGTTTGGTTTCCTGTATGCACAGGATATCAACCGGATTGGTTTGCAGCCATTGCAGTACTTGCGGCAGGCGGACTTTCAGCGAATTAACGTTCCAGGTTGTCAGTTTCATCTTGATCCGAAAAAGAAAAAACCGCACCCGGAAAGCGAGTGCGGTTAGCAGTTACACGTAACTGATCAGCCTGCGCGGTTGATCAGGAATGTAGTCAGCAGTGGTACCGGACGACCAGTAGAGCCTTTGGCTGCACCGGAACGGGAAGCTGTACCAGCGACGTCCAGATGGGCCCAGGTGTATTTCTTCGTGAAACGCTCCAGGAAGCAGGCTGCAGTGATACTGCCGCCGGCAGGACCGCCGATGTTTGCCATGTCAGCAAAATTGGATTTCAGCTGATCGTTGTACAGCTCGCCGATAGGCATACGCCATGCGGTGTCACCGGATTCTTTACCCGCTGCCAGCAACTCATCTGCCAGTGCATCATGCGCATCATCATGACGTGTGAACAGACCGGAATTGTGATAGCCCAGCGCAGTGACGCAGGCACCGGTCAGGGTTGCGATATCAATTACCGCTGCTGGTTTGAAGCGTTCAGTGTAAGTCAGTGCATCACACAGAATCAGACGGCCTTCAGCGTCTGTGTTCAGGATTTCGATGGTCTGGCCGGACATCGATGTCACGATGTCGCCTGGACGTGTGGCATTGCCTGCTGGCATGTTTTCACAGGCAGGGATTACACCGATGACGTTCAGTTTCAGCTTCATTTCGCCGATGGCGCGCATGGTGCCCAGAACGGAACCTGCACCGCTCATGTCGAATTTCATTTCGTCCATGTTCAGGCCAGGTTTCAGAGAGATACCACCGGTATCGAAAGTAATGCCTTTACCCACCAGAACAACTGGTGCGTCTTTGGCTTTGCCGCCGTTGTGTTTCAGAACGATGAATTTTGGTGGTTCAATCGCGCCGGCTGCTACGGACAGGAAACTGCCCATTTTCAGCGCCTGGATTTGTTTTTTGTCCAGTATTTCAGCGGTCATGCCGTAGTCTGCAGCGATTTGTTTAGCGGTATTCGCCAGATGGGTCGGTGTGCAGTAATTTGCAGGCAGGTTGCCCAGTTCTTTTGCCAGATCAACACCATTCGCCATGGCAACAGCCTGTGCCAGTGCATTACGGGCAGCAGTGGCGTCAGATTGGGCGACGGAGAAAGCGATTTTCTTCAGCGTTACCGGTGTTGTATCTTTTTTGCTCTTCAGGCCATCGGCGCGGAAGATGCTTTCGCGGAATGCCAGCACAGCAGTGCGGACAGACCATTGTACGGATTGTGCCTTGACTGCCGGCAGTGCGATGACTGTGTCAGCCGCACCCAGTGCGGACAGCGCACGAGCAGCTGCGCCGATTGCGCTGTTGTAGGCTTTTTCAGAGATTTCAGCGGCTTCTTCACCCAGACCAACCAGCAAGACGCGTTCTGCAGCAACACCTTCCGGTTTGCGCAGTAACAGAGTGGAGCCAGCTTTACCGGAAATATCGCCTGCTTTCAGTGCAGCAGCGATCAGACCTGCGCCATCCAGCGATGCAGCGGCGGCGGAGAGCTTTTTGTTTTCAAACACGCCAACGATCAGGCAAGCGGTTTTGGTTGCTTTGTGGCCAGTGGCGGCGCTTTTAGCGTCGATTGGTTTTATGCTAAAGTCCACGTATTACTCCTCTTGGTAAGTCTCGTAAAACGGACATTATAATCCTTCTCATGATTTTTCAACGCGCGCTTCGACGTGAATTATTAAACGCAGCCGGCGCGGTACTTGCCACCCTGTTTGTGATTACTGTTACCTGGATGCTGATCCGGGTGCTGGAGCAGGCTGCCAGCGGCAAGGTTGCGTCTTCTGATGTACTGGCCCTGATCGGCTTCACATCCTTAATGTATTTACCCATCCTGCTGATACTGACCGGCTTCATTGCGGTGTTGCTGGTGGTGACCCGCAGCTATCAGGATTCTGAAATGGTGGTCTGGTTTGCTTCCGGCCTTAGCCTGACCCGCTGGATCAGACCGGTGATGCAATTCGGTGCACCGCTGATTTTACTGACTGGCTTGCTCAGTTTCGTGGTCAGTCCGTGGGCTAATCAGCAAAGTGCCGAATTCCGTGAGCGATTTGAAAAACGCTCGGATATTGCCAAAGTATCGCCAGGGAAATTTCAGGAATCCGCTGGATCAGACCGAATCTTCTTTGTTGAGGAAGTGGCCGGAGATCTCAGTAAAGTTCAGAACGTTTTTATTAATACCGTTAAAGACGGTAAGTCCAGCGTTGTGGTCGCACGCGAAGGCACAATTTCAATCGATAAACACGGCGATAAATTTCTGATCATGGATCAGGGCCGTCGTTACGATGGTTTACCGACGGAACCTGATTTTCAGATGATGCAGTTTGAGCGTTACGGCGTACTGGTTTCATCGCAGGAAGGTGTGGTGAACGGTGACAATTCCGAGAAATCGATGCCGGTGGCACGATTGCTGGAAGATCCTGATCCGCGTAAATACGCAGAGCTGTTGTGGCGTATTTCATTACCGCTGATGGCAACTTTGCTGATGTTGCTGGCAATTCCGCTCGGTTTTGTGAATCCGCGTGTCGGACGTTCTGCCAATCTGATCGTGGCACTGTTGTGTACCGTCATGTATTTGTCAATGGTCAATGTGTCTCAGGCAATGGTGGCACAGGGACGCGCCGGTTTTGATCGCGCATGGTGGCCTGTGCATCTGGTGACCGGACTGGTGATTGTTCTGTTGTTTTTATGGCGTTTGAAAATTCATCACCGCTGGCACCCGCTGGTTGTGTGGTCACGTTGCAAAGCCGGTTTGCGCCGTAAGGAAGGATGCGCGGGATGAAAGTATTGCAACGTTATTTCGCGTCAGAAATTCTGCGCGCTGTTGGATTTGTCATGCTGGCATTGCTGGCACTGTTCACCTTTTTTGATCTGATGGGTGAGCTGCAGCATGCCAATCGCGGTGGCTATAAGCTGATGCATGCGGTGTTTTATGTTTTGCTGGGCTTGCCGGGCTATATGTATGAATTCATGCCGATTGCTGTGCTGATCGGTACGATTTATGTGCTGGCGCAGTTTGCATCGAATTCTGAATTCACAATTATGCGTTCAGCCGGTATGGCAACCGGTACGGCGCTGGCAATGCTGCTGAAGATTGGTATGGTGTTTGTGGTCATGACTTTTCTGTTCGGTGAATTCGTTGCGCCAGCCAGCAGCCGTTACGCCGAAAGTATGAAGTTATCGGCGATCGGTGCGAATCAGAAAAAAGAATTCCGCACTGGCTTATGGACCAAAGATCTGGTGCGTGAAAATGGGTTGAGCGGCGAAGTCACCGGCTCCCGTTTTCTGAATGTGAAAGAAATCACACCCGACCGTAAGCTGAAAGGTGTCCGCGTGTATGAATTTGATAAACGCTTTCAGTTGTCGCGTGAAGTAACAGCAGCCCGCGCCGAATACGCTGGCAATAATGTCTGGCGCTTATCTGAGGTCACAGAAACAACATTCCCGAAAACGCTGTCAGCAGAAGATATTGCACAGGTACGCAGTCAGTATTATCCAAGCCGGGAAGTGGTGTCCGAAGTCACGCCGGATATTCTGGCAGTGTTGTTTGCCGACCCTGACAGGATGTCTGCCTATGATCTGGCAGCCTTTACCCGCCATCTGGCAGAGAATAAACAGGACAGTGAACGTTACGAAATCGCTTTCTGGAAGAAAATGATTTATCCGTTTGCAACGCTGGTGATGATGATGCTGGCGCTGCCGTTCGCTTATCTGCATGTGCGCAGCGGTGGTGTCAGTCTGAAAATTTTCAGCGGCATTATGATCGGCATGGTGTTCTACCTGATTAACAGCCTGTTCTCACATCTGGGCTTGCTGAATACCTGGCCGCCTGTGATGACAGCGATGGTGCCGAGTATTTTATTTATGAGTCTGGCGCTGGCCGGATTACGTTATGTGGAGCGTCATTAATGAAAGCCCTGATTCTGTTTGCCCATGGCGCACGTGATCCGCGCTGGGCGGCCCCGTTTGAACGTCTGCGCGATACCATACGCGCCCGTCAGTCTGATCTGCGTGTCGAGCTGGCATTTCTGGAATTTATGACACCGGCGCTGCCGGAAATTGCGGTGGCAATGGCGACTGACGGTGTCACAGAGATTACGCTGGTGCCTGTGTTTCTGGGGCAGGGCGGCCATGTGCTGCGTGATTTACCTTTGTTGCTGGAAGAAATTCATCAGCAAGCACCGCAGCTGAAAATCAGTTTGCAACCAGCGGTCGGCGAGAGTGAGTCCGTGGTTGCTGCAATGGCGGATTACTGTCTTGCAAAGACAGAAAATGCTTAGATGGCCTAACAAGGTTTGATGATAAAAAGCCCGCGGTTTTGCGGGCTTTTTTTATTTCAGAGTACGCCGCAAGCCATGCGTGCGCCACCACCACCCAGCGGGGCAGGGTGATCGGCATGGTTGTCAGCACCGGCATGCACCATGAGTGATAAGCCCTTCAGGTCACTCATTTTCAAACGCGGTGCCAGTACCGGTTGCGTCGCATTGCCAGCCATATCGGCAAACAGTGGTGGTAAATCGCCAAGATGGCCATCGCCCCATGGTGTGCCATGCTTGTTGCTGGCTGCAGGATCAAAATGTCCACCGGCACCGCCCGCCGGAATGATTTTGCCGTCTTTTTCTATCGGTGCGCAGCTCGCGTTCTGATGTAAGTGAAAGCCATGTAACCCCGGTGTTAAGCCTTTCAGGTTGGGTGTGAAGACCAGACCGAAGCGCGATTCCGAAATCATCACGCTGCCTGCTTCGCCCAACGCACCTTTTTCACCCGCAATCTGCAGATTAACCGTCAGATCGGCTGCCATGACAGAGCAAGTGCTGATCATCAGCAGTGCACACAATATTGTCTTTTTCATGTTGTCTCCTTGAGAAATTATTTACCCATTGTATTCCTGTGCAGATTTTTTTTCGCTGACTTTGCATTGACGCCTGCCAGATGCGCGGAACAACTGCACTTCATGCACTCCGTACCGCAATTCGTGTCATTTCGAGTGCAGTGTAAGCCGCTGCTGCGTATCATTCCCTCAGTCATGATTTTTCAGGATAAAGAATGCGAAAAATGTGGATTGCCTATGCGCTGATCTGGTTGTTGTATGCGCTGACAGTCAGCGTAGCGCTGGTCACGGAAGAGCAGGTGTCGATTGCCTCGTTTCAGTTTGTCAGAAATATGCTGCTGATGCTGCCGGCGCCTTTTCTGTTGGCGCTGGTCTGGCCACTGACAGGTGTTCTGCAACGTAAAACCTTGCCGCTGATGGCGATTCTGGCGGTGCATGTCAGCGGCGCACTGACGTATGCCTTCGTACCCGGACTGGTTTATCTGGCACTGGCCTGGGTTGGTGTCGTGCAGCTGGATTTATCTAACCGCATGTTTTCTTTCTGGCCGACGCTGTACAACGGCATGATGTATCTGACCCACGCGCTGGTGTTTCATGGCATTCGTATTCACCGTCAGCGGGTACAGCAGGATCTCACGCTGGAACAAACCCGCAGGCTACTGGTCAGTACCGAGCTGAATGCCTTACGCAATAAGCTGAATCCGCATTTTTTGTTTAATACCCTGCATTCGATTATCGCTCTGGTGCGTAAGGACCAGCAGGCAGCGGAGTCTGCGTTATTCCGCTTTTCAGACATGCTGCGCTACATACTGGATACCGAAAAAAGCGGTCACGACCGGGTGACGCTGGAAGAAGAATTGCAGTTTGTGCGCGATTATCTGGCGCTGGAAAGTTTGCGCCTCGGTTCGCGCCTGCAAGTCGAATGGGATGTGGATGACAGCTGTGCCGGTGTCAGTTTGCCGGCGCTGATCATCCAGCCGCTGGTGGAAAACAGTATTCGCCACGCATTCAACCCGCGCAGCCAGCCTGGTTTGCTGACGATACGCTGCCATGCTGACGCGCAGGAGCAGTTTTTACGGGTAGAAGTGCAGGACAATGGCCCCGGCTGTTATCCTCAGCAGATTGAGCAGGCCGCCGGCATGGGCATGCGCACCATACAGCGTCGCCTTGCGCTGGAATACGGGGATGCGGCGGCATGGACCGTCAGCACCGCACCCGGTGCGGGCATGAGTGTCGCTTTTTCTGTACCGCTGGAAACGGCATCTGCATAAAAGCAGCAGTCTGATCTGATTTGTGGAGCAATGATGGAAAAATCCCTGAGTGTGCTGATTGCCGAAGATGAACCGCTGGCGCGCGAAACCTTGCGCGATGCGGTCATGGCGCGGCCGGAATTGCAATTGTGTGGCGAGGCAGAAAATGGTTTGCAGGCGAAGCAAATGATCGATGCGCTGAAACCGGATCTGGTGTTGCTGGATATACAGATGCCGGAACTGACCGGACTGGATGTGTTACGCCAGATTCAGCATCGTCCTGTGGTGGTGCTGACGACTGCTTACGATCAGTACGCGCTGACCGCGTATGAGCTGAATGCGATGGATTACCTGCTGAAACCCTTCACCCGCGAACGCTTCGACGCGGCAATACAGCGTGTGTTGGAAGCGCCGCGCAGGCTGACGAATGACTTCACCGAGGCAGCGGTACAAGCCAGTCAGGCGCCGCAAGCACCGCTGGAACGCATACTGGTGCGTGAACGCGGCCAGATTATTCCGGTGCAGACCAGACAGATCAGTTATCTGAAAGCAGATGCCAAATACACGGCGCTGGTGACCGGCGGCAAAACTTATCTGATACGCCTTGGTATCAGTGAGCTGGAGCAAAGGCTGGACCCTTCGCGCTTTATCCGCATTCACCGCTCAGTCATGGTGAATCTGGATTTTGTCCGAGCCATGAAAACCGATGAGCAATCGCAGTTGCAAATGCACATGGATGACGGCGCGGTGCTGACGGCGAACCGCGAAGTGTCGCGCCAGTTGCGGGATCAGGTGATGTAGCCTCAGCTGGCAGGGGGCTGCTGGCAGCGGAAAAGCCGTTTTTTGTGCCAAATGCGGTGTTCAGCACAGAAAAAACAGCTGTTTTTGCGGACGTCGGCAGAAACGCTGGCTGAGCGGGCAGGTGGTTTTTGGCCCGAATGCGGAGTTCTGCACAATGCCGAACAAAATTTGCTGTGATTTTTCCGTTCAGACCGGGCTGGTCTGAAGCTCCCGGAAAGCAAAATGCCCCGGCGCACGGGGCATTTACGTTGGTGTCGCGGGGAACTCAGCGAGCGGCGTTGATTCGCTGGCGCATCGCTTCACCCATCATCACCAGTACCGGGCCGGTGGCCGAAACCGGTTCCTGAGCAAGTTGCTGCAAAGTCACGCGTCGGATGACTTCATCGCTGCGGCTGCAGTTTTCCACCAGCATCACCGGTAAATCCGGCGACCAGCCACGGCTCAGCATACGCTCAGCCGTCAGCATCGCTTCACGGCCACCCATGTACTGGACCAGCGTGTCGCAATCGGGAATGCGGGTTTCCTCTGCTTCATCCGGCGCGGTGCTGGAGGTGAACAGCGCAACACTGCGCGCAATACCGCGTTTGGTCAGCGGCTGGCGGGTGCTGGCTGCAGCAGCCAGTGCGGTAGTGATGCCGGGCACGATCTCATAATCGATACCAGCGGCTTCCAGCGCATTCAGTTCTTCATCGGCACGTCCAAACAACATGGGATCGCCGCCTTTCAGACGCACGACAATCGCCGCGCGCTGCGCTGATTCGACCAGCAGGGTATTGATATGACTTTGTGCCGCCGAACGCTGACCACTGCGTTTGCCGACGGAAATCTGTTCCGCCTGCGCACATAAAGCCAGCATGTCCGGGGTGACCAGCGCATCGTATAACACGATGTCGGCCTGTTGCAGTAGTCTGGCGCCGCGTACCGTAATCAGGTCAGCCGCGCCGGGACCTGCACCGACGAGATAAACTTTGCCGGTGCTGTGGGGTTGATTCAATCTGAGTCTCCGGGACGTATCATGCCCGCAGCTACGGTCTGATTTGTCACCTCATCGATCAGGATAAAGGCGCCGGTCGAGCGCAGATCTGCGTAGGCATCGGTTGCAATTGCCTGCTGCACTGTGACGCTGACCGTCGCTATATCGTTGAGGCGCAGCGTGTCGGCATCGCGGCGTTGCTGGGTGTTGATATCCAGCAGCGACTCGATACCGGTTACGCGGGCGGCAACCTGGCGTGTTGTGTGTTTCAGCCAGTATTTGCGGCGTACATCCAGTGCATCTTCTGATAACCAGCACAAATCAGCTTTCAGCGTTTTGCTCAGCGTGGCAGGACGTTCTGCCTCGGTCAGCATATCGCCGCGCGAAATGTCGAGGTATTCATTGAGCAGAATGGTAACAGACTGACCAACGCTTGCCGATTCTAAAGAGCCGTCAAACGTCAGAATATCTTTGACAGTCGCTTCCTGACCACCCGGTTGCAACACGATTTTCTGACCACGGCGCACGCTGCCGGCTTCGATACGACCCATGTAACCACGGAAATCATTCGCTTCATGACCGTTATGGCGGGCAACCAGCTGCACAGGGAAACGGAATGGCTCGTCGTGGCAGGCGTCATATACAGCCAGCGATTCCAGCAGATCAATCAGAGTTGGTCCCTGATACCACGGCATGTTGTCGCCGGCGGTCACCACATTGTCACCTGCCAGCGCTGACATCGGTACAGCATGGATGTCTTGCAGACCAAGCTGTTCTGCAAAGGCGCGGTAGGCATCAACGATACGCTGATACACGGTCTGGTCGTAATTCACCAGATCCATTTTATTGACGGCCACCACCACGTGTTCGATTTTCAGCAAGTGTGCAATCGTGGAGTGACGTTTAGTCTGGGTCAGCAAATCCACGCTGCCATCGTCATTCAGTTTTACTTTGGAGACGTCGATCAGGATGATGACGGCATCGGCAGTCGATGCACCGGTGACCATGTTGCGGGTGTACTGCTCGTGGCCCGGCGTGTCCGCGATGATGAACTTGCGTTTCGGTGTGGCGAAATAGCGATAAGCCACGTCGATGGTGATGCCTTGCTCACGTTCGGCTTCCAGACCGTCGGTCAGCAAAGACAAATCGATGGTATCGCCAACGGTACGTTTGTTCTTGGCGCGTGAAATTGCATCCAGCTGATCCGCAAAAATGCCTTTGCTATCGAACAGCAGACGACCGATCAGCGTGCTTTTGCCATCATCGACGGAACCCGCAGTGATAAAACGCAGCAAACCACGTTCGGAAATGGCTGGAGTGTTGGTGCTGGTCATCAGAAATATCCTTCTTTCTTACGTTTTTCCATGGATGCTTCGGAAGTCTGATCATCCATACGGGTTGCGCCGCGTTCTGTAATCTGTGTGATGGCGGTTTCGCGGATAATCGCGTCCACTGTTGCTGCATCAGAAGATACCGGGCAGGTGCAGGAAATATCGCCGACAGTACGGAAACGCACGACTTGTTTCTGCACAGTTTCACCTTCGCGTGGCGGTGTCAGATCCGTCAGCGGAACCAGTAAGCCATTGCGCGGAATCACTTCGCGTTCGTGGGCAAAATAAATCGACGGCAACTCGAGTTTTTCACGGGCGATGTATTGCCAGACGTCGAGCTCTGTCCAGTTTGAAATCGGGAACACACGCATGTTTTCACCCGGATGAACGCGGGTGTTATACAGCGACCATAATTCAGGACGTTGTGCTTTCGGATTCCACTGACCGAAGTCATCACGGAATGAAAAAATACGTTCTTTGGCACGGGCTTTTTCTTCATCACGACGCGCACCGCCGATACAGGCATCAAACTGATGTTCTGCAATGGTTTCCAGCAGGGTCACGGCTTGCGCTGCATTGCGTGAATCAGTGGCCGGATTACGCAGACGTACGGTGCCGCGTTTGATCGAATCTTCGACCGAACCGATGATCAGTTGCTCGCCCAGTTCCGCAACACGTTTGTCGCGGAAAGCGATGACTTCCTGAAAATTATGGCCGGTATCAATATGCACCAGCGGGAACGGGAATTTGCCGGGACGGAATGCTTTTTCAGCGAGGCGCAGCAATACGATGGAATCTTTACCACCCGAAAACAGCAGTGCAGGGCGAGTGCATTCCGCAGCCACTTCACGCATGATGTGGATCGCTTCAGATTCCAGCCAGTCAAGGTGACGGTTGCTGGCGGCGTCAAGTACGGATTGATCAGCGACAGTATTCATAATTCAGTATGTGTTCACTTATTGTGAAAAGGGTGTTAACCCGCTTGTTTGATACGGACCAGTTTGCCATCTACCAGATGGAGACCGCATTCTTTCGATTCCGGATTTTCCCACCACCAGCGTCCGGCGCGCACATCTTCGCCCGGCTGTATCGCACGGGTGCAAGGCTCGCAGCCAATTGACGGATAGCCACGGTCATGCAAAGCATTGTAAGGGACTTCATGCTGGCGCAGATAGTCCCAGACATCCTGCTCAGTCCAGTCCGCCAGCGGATTGAACTTTTGCATGCCACGCGCTGTATCGTCTTCCTGCTCCGCCAGTTCAGTACGGGTGGCAGCCTGAGTGCGGCGCTGTCCGGTAATCCACGCTTGTTTGCCTTCCAGTGCGCGGTTCAGCGGTTCCACTTTACGGATATGGCAGCAGGACTTACGCAGTTCCACGCTGTCATAAAACGCATTTAAACCATGATTGTTAACGTACTGCTCAACGGCTGCCGGATCCGGGTGCATCATGGTGATTTCGTAGCCGTAGTGCTCGCGGATACGGTCGGCAACCGCCAGTGTTTCCGCATGCAGGCGACCGGTCTGCAAGGTAAAAATACTGATATTCAGCTTGTTACGCAAAATCAGATCGGTTAGCACCATATCTTCAGCTGCCAGACTGGAAGCCAGTGCAGCGGGTTGATAGCTGTCTGCAATTTTCTGCAGCAAGGCGCTGGTATGCGCCACTTTTTCGTTCAGCGTGCTCATGCGCTCTCCGCCTGACGTTCCGTGCGGCGGAACAATGGCAGTGGCTGATCTACTGATGCCTGATAGACTTCAGAAAAGTCTGTCAGACCTTTCAGTGCATCCTGAATGTTGCGGTCAGCGCGGGTCGCAAATGCATTGAAACCTACGCGCTGCATGTAGAACAACTGATCGCGCAACACATCGCCAATTGCACGCAGTTCACCGCTGTAACGGTAACGGCTGCGCAGTAAATATGCAGCCGAGTAACCGCGACCATCATTGAACTTCGGAAAATCAATCGCAATCAGCGGGAACAGTGCTGCGTCGTCCGCAATCAGTTCCGCTGGCTGATCCGGTGCCAGCCAGACAGCGATTTCCTGCTGTGCCTGCAAACGTTGCAGCAGGGCAGGGCGCTGTACCTGCCAGACGGCCAGCGGCACAATCACTTTGCCTGCCGGTACGCTGACTGCTTCCGGTGTTTCTCCTTCATTCAGACGCAGTACGCTCCAGTCATCCTGAACAATGGCACGGTCTTTAATTATTTCACGCATCATCATTCCTTTCAGTAGCTGACTGCAGTACCCGCGTCTTCGCCGGTGTGCAGGCCGGTCTGAATCGGGGTGGCATAAACAAAATCTTTAAACGGGGTAACACCGATGCGCAACGCAGTATCAATAAAACGTTCTGCATCAACACGGTTTTTCAGATACACCTGAACAATACGTTCAATCACTTCCGGCATCTGACCGGCAGAGAATGAAGGTCCGATGATTTTGCCGATCGATGCATTGTTACCCTGCGCACCGCCGATGGAAACCTGATAAAACTCGCTGCCGTCTTTGTCCACGCCCAGAATACCGATGTGACCGATATGATGATGACCACAGGCATTAATACAGCCGGACATATTCAGTTCCAGATCGCCGATGTCGTACAGATAATCGAGATCCTGGAAACGTTCCGTGATATCCAGTGCAATCGGAATCGATTTCGCATTCGCGAGCGAACAAAAATCACCGCCCGGGCAGCAAATCATGTCGGTCAGCAAACCGATATTCGGTGTTGCCAGTCCGTGTGATTTGGCTTCCTGCCAGACTTGCAGTAAATCACTGATACGTACGTCGGCCAGTACCAGATTCTGCTCATGCGTTACGCGCAGTTCCGAGAAACTGAAACGGTCTGACAGATCCGCCACAAAATCCATCTGATCCGCTGTCGCATCGCCCGGCGGTACGCCTGCTTTTTTCAGCGATAACACCACGCTGGCATAGCCGCTGACTTTATGCGGTTTCACATTGCGGCGTACCCAGTTCGCAAAGGCTTTATTGGATTGCAGTGCTTCTTCATAAGCTGCGTCGCTGGCAGGCAGAGTTGCATAAGCCGGTGCAGTAAAGTAAGCAGCAACGCGTTTCAGTTCTGCTTCAGTCAGCGTACCCGGACCACCTTTATTATTCAGCCATTCTGCCTCAATCTGACGTGCGAATTCTTCGATGCCGATGGCTTTGACTAAAATCTTAATACGCGCTTTGTATTTGTTATCACGACGACCATGCAGGTTGTACACACGCAGAATCGATTCCAGATAGGTCATCACGTGCTGCCATGGCAGGAAATCACGAATGATGCTGCCCAGGATCGGTGTGCGGCCGAGACCACCGCCAACCATCACGCGGAAGCCGACTTCACCTGCATCGTTGTGCACAACGGTCAGACCGATATCGTGCATCGCAATCGCTGCGCGGTCTTGTTCAGCACCATTGATTGCGATTTTGAATTTACGTGGCAAATAAGCGAATTCCGGATGGAATGTTGTCCACTGACGCAGAATTTCCGCATACGGACGCGGATCGATAATTTCATCAGCAGCGACGCCGGCGAATTCGTCCGACGTGATGTTACGCATACAGTTACCGGAAGTCTGAACCGCATGCATTTCGACTTTGGCTAATTCTTCCAGAATTTCCGGCGTATCTTCGAGATTGATCCAGTTGAACTGAATATTCTGACGGGTGGTGAAGTGACCAAAACCACGATCAAAACGACGTGCAATAAACGCGAATTTACGAAGCTGGGTGCTTGACAGCATGCCGTAAGGAACAGCGATACGCAACATGTAGGCGTGACGCTGATGGTACAAACCATTCTGCAAACGCAGTGGCAAAAATTCTTCTTCGGTCAGTTCATTGGCAAGACGGCGTCTGACCTGATCGCGGTATTGCGCGATACGCTGTTGAATGATCAGATGATCGTGCTGGTCATATCGGTACATCGTTATCCCTTCTGGGTAAGCCGGTGTGGCAGAAAATCAAGGTTAATTCAGAGCATAAGTTTGGCGGCAACTGCTGTCAGTGTGACAGCCAGTAAACCACGCAGTAATTTTTCGGGTACGGCTTTCGCAGCCAGTGAACCGATGGTGATGCCCGGCAAGGAGCCAACCAGCAATGTGCCGAGCAATTCCCAGTTAATGGAACCGAGCCACCAGTGGCCGATAGCGGCAATTGCGGTCAGCGGTACGGCATAGGCAATGTCGGTACCTGCAATATGTGCCGGTGACATACGCGGATACAGCATTACGAGGATCGTTGCGCCGATTGCACCGGCACCAATCGAAGAAATCGTGACCAGTACGCCCAGTACTGCGCCGGTAATAATGGTGGCGGCATCCAGTGCACGCCCTTGCAACTGTTTTTCCGGATGCGCATTCAGCCATGCCAGCATTCTGGCGCGGAACAGAATGGCAACTACGGTCAGCAACACGGAAATAGCGATGCAGTAGCGGATAATTTGTCCGATTTCTTTGCTGATTGCACCCAGTTCTTTCAGTGCCAAAGTCGCCAGCAACGCTGCGGGTAAGGCACCTGCACACAGCAGACGGACAACGCGCCATTCCACGGTATTGCGTAACCGGTGGGTCAGTGTGCCCGCAGATTTGGTAATCGATGCAAAAGCGAGGTCGGTACCCACGGCAACGCTGGGCGATACGCCAAACAGCAATGTCAGCAACGGTGTCATCAGCGACCCGCCACCTACACCTGTCAGGCCAACCAGCAAGCCCACGGCAAAACCGGAAATCACATAAGTAACTGTCATAGTCCCTCACTATTTACTAGCCTGAATCGTAAACAAGTGACTCTTTATTCCCAACTACAGAGAATTTATTTGCTTATATGTGCTTTTCTTATATAGATTCTCGTTGCCCGCAGGTCAATGTTGCATTGAGTATATAAAAAAACGGCGCACTGCCAAGTGCGCCGTTTAAAGGATCAGTAATCCTGAAGATTGCGATTAGTTGAAGCGATAGCTGACCGAACCGTAAATGTAGCGGCCGCGCGGATCGCCAAGTGCCGAATCGTAGCCAATTGCGCTGCCAGGATTGAAGGACGGGTCACGGTTGAACAGGTTGTTAATGCCAAAGCGCAAAGTCGTATTTTTGAAGCCCTTATAGGTTAAAGATGCATCAAAAATATAGGCCGCCGGAACCATCACACCTTTCTTGTACATATCGTAGCCATAGCTGTTGATAGTAGCAGTCGGATTGCGCGAAACATGGTAATGATGTGTGTAGTGCATCACTGTATTCGCTGCCCAGGCATCTTTTTCCCAGCCAAGGCCAACGTTTGCCATCAATGTTGGAGATGACATTTCACCCGAGTCGCAAGCCATATTGCCATGGCAATTCACATATGGATCATCCGGGGACAGCGTTGAGTCATATTTGATTGTGTATGTTGCATCTGCATATGGACGGAATTTACCTAAACCAGTTTTCATGGTGTAAGCAATATCAGCGTCTATGCCGGTTGTGCTTACCTTGCTGCGGTTTACATAGCCGAGTCGAACTGACTTAATTCGACCAACAAGCGGACCCATCGCTGCGCGTTCTTGCGGAGTCAGTGCATTGTATGCATCAATATCATCTTGTGTTACCGGCAAACGTGTTACGAAGCCTTTATACGTCGAATCTTCGCCAGTGATTACCGTAGCCATGTCGGTCATCTCGATCCGGTCAGTCCAGCGTATGCCCCAGTAAGTCATACCCAAACTCAGATTTTGTGTTGGCTCAAAGACGAAGCCGAAATTGTATTGTTCTGATTTTTCCGGTTTGATACTTTGTGTTCCGCTTGCCAGGCCCAATACAGAGCGGGAGCAGTCGAGATAGAAAATATCAGAGTCTTCGTTGCAGCGTTTGAAATCTTTCGTACGGTAATATGCGCCGCGACCCGAATTAAATTGCTGGCTGAGGGTTGGAGCACGGAAACCCGTGCTGTAGTTAGCGCGCAGCATCAGTGTTTCCGCCGGGGACCAGCGAATGCCGATTTTTGGATTTAGTGTGTTCCCAGCATATTGATACTGATCATATCGGGCAGCAGCCTGAATTTCGAGTGACTTCAATACTGGTAAATTCAATTCAGAATATACTGCCTTCAGATTTTCAGAGCCATCAATGCTACCGTTGTAAGTGTAGCCACCGATCGCACCATCGCGCCACTGTTGTGTCGGATCATATTTTAAGGATTCGCGTTTGAATTCTGTTCCGGCGGCAAATCCTATTGCACCACCCGGCAGTTTTCCAAATTCGGTTGTTGCGGATAATTTGACAAAATCGGTAGTGGTTTTAGTCTTTACGCCCATATCAGCGGTCAGCTGATTAATGACGTCTTGTGAATTTGTTCTTTGACCAAATGGATTGAATTTCCCATTTGCAATATAGTCCGCCATTTTGTCGCGCAGGAAGGCACCTTTTGTTTTCACGTTGCCACGCTCTTCACCGTGTCCCGCAGATGCGCTGAATTCCCAGTTGGCAAGCTGAGCCTTGATCCCTCCAACCAGCCAGAATGTGTTGACACTCACATCGTTACCTCCCTCTTGTGCAGGGAAAAGGCGACGAACCCGGACAAACTTTCCGTAAGGATTGAAAGGATTGCTGGCTTCGATACCGAATGGGTTACCATCAGCATCCAGCAAGGCGTTTGGCGGGGCAATTTGTTTTAATTCCAGTCTGTTTGCGAACGCTTGTACAAATACAGACGTTTGGTCATTGATGTCGTAATTGAAAACTGACGCAAGGCTGTAGCGATGAATTTCAGGGCGGAATTGATTTCCTTCGGCCGGTGTGTAGAAGCAACCGGTTTTTTTGGAGGAAGCAAACCATTCAGGTGCATTGAAATACGCTAACTGACGTTCTTTGGCACAAGCAGGATCCGGGAATCTGTCGGCGCTTGTGAATGACAAAGTACCCGGGTCATCACCATTTGCACCGTAAACATTTCCTTGAAATAAACCACCATCTTTGCGGAAATCGTAACGATTTGCCCAAGGACGATCAGCCATGTTAATCGCTTTAGAGTTTTCTGCAGAGAACGCGAATGTCAGGTTGTACTTGTCTTCGGCACGGTTGCCGATACCACCACCGATAGAAGCCTTTGCAACGCCACCATCGTTATAACCCGTGCGGCCGTAGCTGGCATCTACAGTAATGCCGGAATTTTCTTGTTTGGTAATAAAGTTAACTACGCCACCAACTGCGTCGGTGCCGTAAATAGCAGAAGCACCATCTTTCAGGATTTCAACCCGTTCAATCGCCGCCAGCGGAATCATGTTTAAGTCAACTGCAGTATAACCCTCGCCGCTGTCCGATCCGGAAGTCGGCAGGCGATAGCCATTCAGTAATACCAGTGTTGGTAAGCCACGCAGGTTAATCGAGGTAGCACCATTGCGGAAGCTATTTGTCCCGTTAAACTCCCCCATATTCCCACCAGCGCTGGACACATTGCGAAGCAGATCTACAACGCTGGTAACACCGGAACGTGCGATTTGTTCCTTAGTAATTGTTGTAACAGGGGATACGGTTTCGGTATCAATACGTTTGATATTCGAGCCCGTAATAACAACACGCTGTGGTGCATCCTTTTTTGCGTCCTGATCAGTTTTATCAGTGGTTTGAGCAAAAGCAACTGGTGCTGTACCGATGCACAATGCAATTGCCAGACTCATTTTTTTAAGTTGTGGAAGTTTTTTCACGATTTCTCCAAAAGAATTGCGCCCTGAATATGCGGGTTTCGACGGCGCTAAAAGTACAGGCTGTCTGCGGGGGATGCGTCCCTAAGCAGTAAATTCCTGTAAATATTATTACAATATATTTTTGGAATATTTGCGATTAAGGTGATGCAGGAAATGCTGCATTGAAACAACGAATCTGGTTCGTTGTGCGTATTTATATTTTTCGTAATATTTTGCACGCACAGCTGAATGATGCTGATGCTGAATGTGAGTGCCGCTTAAAATGCGCAGCTAAGGCGGAAGATTGTTTGAGACTGTGCTCAATTCGTCTGCGCGAAAATCAGGGTCTTGCGCTGGTGTGACAGGTTGTCCAGGTGGCATGTTCTCTCACCCGGCATACCGGGTGAGAGAGGGCTGTTGACTAACAAGAGCTTGTCACAGTCAGGATGTGAGCATTATCAGAACTTATAACGACCCCAGACATTGAAAGTACGGCCACGCAAAGGCAGGCCGCTGCCAAGTGTGTAAAGTACTGGATCAGGGCGGTTAAAGATGTTGCCGATATCTAATCCCAGCTCAGCATTTTTAAAACCGCTGTAAGACATGCCGGCACCGGTGACGATGTCATACGATTTTTTACAACCTTCGCCGGTCGCACCCAGCTTGTCGCAGTACTGTTGATAGTTGGTTGTATCGTAAGTACTGAATGCCATGCGGGTTGCGGAGACGAAGCGCGTACGGCTGGAAACAGACCACGGACCTTTAGACCAGCTCAGCATGAAGTTGCTGGTCAGACGAGGGTAGTTGCGGTAGCCGACCTGTCCGTCATCCAGCTGGCCTTTATCGATATCGAACCATTGCATGTTCAGCATATACGTGCCTTCGATGCCGGCGTTCAGTTTGCCGTATTCGCCGAAATTCCAGCTGTCTTTCACACTGAAGTCCAGGCCGGAAACTTTGGTCTGCCCCATGTTGACATACATGTTACGGATGCCGAGGATTTTGCCTGTTTTAAAGCTCAGCGGTGTGCCAGCCAGTTCTGATGCACGTGCCGCCAGCTCTTTGTCTTTATCAGAGATGGTGTCACGGATGACCTGACCCGGAATGCTGTCTTCGCGGTTCAGAATGTAATCATTGTCGAAGGTACTAATTTCATTGCGACGATGTACGCTCCACCAGTCGAAGGTCAAAGACATGGTTTTGGTCGGTTGCAGTACAACACCTAAACCATATACAGCCGAACGTTCTGGTTGTAAATTTTTGTTTGGTGTGATGGCAACCGGGAAGCCGACGTTACACCCAGAATAGTAAGCAGTTTCTGCATTTTGCTTGTCGGTCGCATTACCTTTTTGTAACGCTTCATAGATTGCATCAGCGTCGGCACAACGTTTAGGATCGTCGCCGGAAGTGAACCAGGATACCCCGCCGTTACCTGTTTCCGGCAGACTTGGGGCGCGATAGCCTCGGGAAGCAGAGGCGCGCAGTTTCACGCTGTCGTTAACATTAAAGCTAGCACTGGATTTAGGAATAAATTCGGTTGCAGTTGGACCAGATTTGTCAGCACGTAATGCGAAATTCAAATTCAGACGTTTACTCACTGGCGCATCCAGTTCGGCAAACGCAGCATACACGTTACGATTGCCACTGATCGACACGCCGCTGAAACCGACGATTTGGGCCGCCAGAATATTGTCCATGCTCTTATGCAGCAGGGACTCGCGGCGAATATCTCCGCCCAGTACCAATGTCAGCGGGCCGCCGCCTAATTCCATCAGTTCGCGGTTACCTTTGAGGTCGATCCAGCTTTCCGTCGATTTGCCATCGGAACCCATCACCGGGAACATACGATCCAGCAGTGCCTGGGAATTTTTCTGACCGAATTTATATTCGCCGCTAGTGATCGCATCTGCGAATGCGTAGCGGTCTTTATACAGTTGCTGTCGCTGATGCGCGCGGTTCAGCATGGTGCCTACCGACGTGTCCCATTCCCAGCCAAAATTCGATCCTTGCAGACCAGTAACGACGCGGTATTGTTGCGATCCACCGACGTTTTTGAACATGTCAGGGTTATCGGCAAAGCGATATTGCATACCAATCGGGAAACTGTACGGATTGAACGCGTGCCCTGCCGGAAGACTCGGATCAGTGTAGTACTGCATTTCACCTTTAATCGAATCGTACCAGCTGCTTGCTGCACCGGAGTTCAGGCGCGCAATCGCCGTGTGGTAAGTTGACTGCACATTCGCCAGCTGAATTTCCGCCCAGCCTGTCAGATTTTCATTAATGCGTAACGTGCCCTGAGAGTGGATCAGCACACGGTCTGCCCCCGGCATCTGGTCTACATTCTCGTTGCCGTTAAAACGGCACAGACCGTCGACAATATTGTTTGCTGCGCATCCCGGTGCAGGTGTGTTGATCAGTTTTCCTGCAAGCTTGGGGTCGGCATAATTTGCCGGATAGCGACCATAATAGTTGCCAGGCCATGAATAGCTGGATAAGTAATTGCCGGGAACATTTGGATCGTTAAATTTGTTCAGGGTTTTATACCAGTCAGGCAAACGTAAGTTCGCATAGTCAAGGCTATACGAATTACGACGGAATACATCCATCGAGATATAAGCGTTATAGCCATCTTTTGCGAATTCGCCCATACCAACCGTTATTGATGCGGTCTGATTGCGGTTGAATTTGGTTTCTTCTGTTGAGCCACTGAAGTTACCGCCGATTTCAACGCCAGTGACGTTTTTGCGCGTGATGATGTTGATGACGCCGCCAATCGCTGCTGAGCCGTAAATGGCCGAAGCGCCATCGCGCAGAATTTCGACACGGTCGACTGCGGAAGCCGGAATCGAATCAATATTTACAAACGTATCTTTTGTACCATCAGCGAAGCCATAATTTGGTAAACGACGGCCATTGATGAGCACCAGCGTGCTGTTTACGCCCAGATTCCGTAACGATGCACCGGATGAACCACTTGCCCAGGAATTAGAACCACCGAGGTCAGACAATGCAGACCGGTCATTCGAAGTGGTCAGCTCCAGAATATCTTTCGCGGTAATAGCGCCGCTCTGCTGAATTTCTTTACGAGAAATAATCTGCAAAGGCGCAGCGGTTTCGACGTCAATCCGCTTGATGTTGGAGCCGGTTACTACGACCCGTTGAGGTACATCTTTTTTTGCGTCTTTGTCTGTATTATCTGCTGTTTGTGCAAAAACAGAAGGCGAGGTACCAATACAAAGTGCAATCGCCAGAGTCATTTTTTTCAGTTGCGGAAGCTTGTTCACAATTTCTCCTCATATTTATACGCATACGGCATGTGCTGATTTCGCCGGTGCTGAAAATGCAGAAGACGTTGAGCAATGAAAAATTATGCAAAGCGTATTCTGCAAACTTCATTTAAATATATTTGAAATGTATTAGTGAACTGCTTTGCTTCAGTAGTGCGGTGTTAAAACAACAAAATCAGACGATTATGCAGTTTTCGTTATTTGTCGTTTTGCATAAGACATATTGTCCTTATCCTTGGTTTGCTTGCGGGTATTCGGAAGCGGTCAAGTGTGCATCGGCAGGATTGTGATGATTTATGCAGATTTCGTCATTATGAAATTGGAGAGAGCGATGCCGTTTTTATGTAAACGGTATAATCCGCACGTTGTGCTGTGCACAACGTCGTCTTCAGGGCGGGGTGAAATTCCCCACCGGCGGTGAAGCTGCGGAATACTGCAGCCAGCCCGCGAGCGCCTGAGTTATCTCAGGGTCAGCAGATCCGGTGTGAATCCGGAGCCGACGGTGAAAGTCCGGATGAGAGAAGATGTCTGTTTTGCTGCGCATTCGCAGCGCTGCTGCATTTCCGTTTCGCGGAAAGGCTTGCTGCTGCATGGGTGTCGCAGAATTGCGGATCTTACGTCGTTCCCTGAAACGTCTTTTACAAACTTTTTATTTGTGGAGCGTTTCAATGCAACAAACTACTTTTACTTCTGAGCAAATCCTTGCGAATTCCGGTGCAGCGTCCGCTGCGGCGTTTTCTGATTATTTCGTACAGCATCCTGTCACGCAGCGTTTGCCACGCGCGCTGGATGATTTACGTGCCGGTCGTGCTGTACTACTGATGGATGATGCCGACCGCGAAAACGAAGCGGACTTAATCGTTTCTGCGGAAAAGCTGAATACCGACATGATGGCGCGCCTGATTCGTGATTGCAGCGGCATAGTCTGCCTTTGCTTGACTACTGAAAAAATCCGTGCGCTGGAGTTACCGATGATGGTGGAAGATAACCAGAGCCGCTACGGCACTGCGTTCACCGTCACAATTGAAGCGAAACACGGTGTCACCACCGGTGTTTCCGCCAAAGACCGCGTCACCACCATACAGGCGGCGATCCATCCGCAGGCTAAGCCGGAAGATCTGGCGCGTCCTGGGCATGTATTTCCTTTGCGTGCCATGCCGGGCGGCGTTTTGCAGCGACGTGGTCATACTGAGGGCACGATTGATCTGATGCGTCTGGCCGGTTTGCAGCCGGCGGGCGTATTATGTGAGCTGATGAATCCGGATGGCAGCATGGCGGCCGGTGCGCAGGTGCTCAGTTATGCGCTGGCGCACGACATGGTGATTCTGACGATAGAAGAACTGGTGCAGCATTTGCAGCAGTCCGGTTCGGCAGAGATTGCGGTCGCTGAGTAATTAATCCTTAGCGGACTTTATAAGAAACTGAAATTCAGAGAGTCAGAGCATACGCAGGAGCTCCCTGCGTGCTCAATTGTGTTTAAGTTTTTAAATTTTTTAATTTTTAAATCTTTTAAATTTGTTTAAAGGAGTTCCCGTGCAGAATATTCGATTCGGAGCACAGCGGTTGCAGCCATCGAAAGTGGTGTGTATCGGCCGTAATTACGCAGATCACATTGCCGAACTGAACAATGAAGTGCCGACACAGGCCGTGATTTTTATGAAACCGAATTCCGCAGTGACGGATGTACTGCGCATACACAACGGTGATGAAGTGCATTATGAAGGCGAGATTTCTTTGCTGGTGCAAGATGGCCAGTACACCGCAGTCGCGTTTGGTCTGGATCTGACCAAACGTCAGGTACAGAATCAGCTGAAAGAAAAAGGTTTGCCGTGGGAACGCGCAAAAGCGTTTGATGGCGCAGCCGTCTTCAGTGAATTCGTGGCGCTGAATGTGCCGCTGGAAAGTCTGCATCTGGAATTGTGGATAGATGGCAAACTGGCGCAGGCCGGCGGTGTACCGCTGATGCTGAATAAGCCTGCTGCACTGCTGCCGGAAATTCAGAGTTTCGCGACACTGGAAGATGGTGATGTAATCATGACCGGTACGCCGAAGGGAGTGGGGCAGGTGTTGCCAGGCCAGACTTATACCGGAAAAATCTTCAGTGATGCGCAATTGCTGGTAGAAGCGACATGGATCGTTCAGTAATTCTGTTCTTTCGCCGCAGCTTGCTGACGGTCATCGCACTGGGTGGGTTGTCGCTGGCACAGGCAGCGCCTGCGCCGTGGTACTGGTGGAGCAGTAAAACCAGCGACGCGCGGATTTGCGCCCAGACCTCGCCCGGTGATGGCTGGGAGCAGGGTAAAAAAGCCTATCTGGATGCGCGTTGCAGCATAGAAAAAAACTGAGCTACTGATCTTCCCGTTGTGCAAACGGCGAACAGAGGGGGAAATTGCCTTCTGCTTCGCCGTTTTGTTTTTGTGCGCTCAGAGATAATCAGCCTGTGTCATAGCAGGTTGATCTTCCTGCCTGACAGCAGGCGTACTGCCGCGCAGCTTGCGGGCAGCACAGTGATCACATTCAAACGGGAAGGACGACATATGCTGGTCGAACGTGAAGCGGAAAGCTGCTATCTGGGGCAGTTTATTCCGGTGCAATACCATCACAATATGCTGATGGACGCGAACCGCATGGATAATTTTAAAGCGGCAATTCAGCACCATGTGTTTGAAGGCGCCAAAGTGCTGGAACTCGGCGGTGGTACCGGCGTGCTGTCGTGGTTTGCAGCGCAATCTGCATCCAAAGTGTATTGCGTGGAATTCAATCCGGATATGGTGGCGGAAGCGCGCCGTTTGCTGGCAAAAAACCGTGACGGTCACAAAGTTGAAGTGATCCATGCAGATGCGTTTGAATACCTGCCACCAGAGCCTGTGGATTTTGTGATTTGCGAAATGATTCACGTTGCGATGCTGCGTGAAAAGCAAGTCGAAGTCATTGAAGGTTTCAAGCGCCGTTATGCAGAACGTTTCCCGGACGCGAAAATGCCGGTGTTCATCCCGGAAGCCGTGCTGATGGCGGTGCAGCCTTTGCAGGAAACCTACGATTTCTGGGGTTATCAGGCACCGATTATTCAGTTCACTCAACCGGGTGTGTTTTCTGCAAACACGCAGGAACTCGGCAATCCTGTACTGTACAGCGTGATCGATTTTTGTCAGCCGAATGAACTGGCGGTGCGCTGGCAGGGCAGTCTGCAGATCGAAACCCCCGGTACGCTGACCGCGCTGCGTTTTGTGACGAAAAACGTGCTGGCAGTGTTGCTGGACACAGGTTCCACGATTGACTGGCTGAATCACTATATGGCGATTCCGGTACCTGAACCAATGCAGGTAAACGCAGGCGATATCGTAGATGTATCGTTTGCTTACCATACCGGCGCACCGATTTCGGCGTTGCAAAATACGCTGAGCGTCAGTCTGCGTCAGCCTTCGCATGAAACGCAGGATGCTGTCGCTGCAGGCATGGCGACCGCCTGATGCGTTAGCGCATCTGGTAATAGCTGCAAGGAAAAAAGCGCGTTCCGGCAATGATGACCGGAACGCGCTTTTTGATTTAATAAGTCAGGCAGACTCGCGCATATTATGCAGCTATCCGCATTTGTCATTCACGGAGAGCCGGACTTTCTGCCGACGACAAGCCAATCGCTGTGCTGAACTCCGCATTTGGCCTGTTTTTCGGTTTTATTCGATGTGGAAACGGCTGCTGCGGGTTTTTCCGCCGACTTGCTCCAGCTTACGCCAGCCGGAATTGTCATTCATCGTAATCCAGCGACGTTCTTCCGCGCGGTAGAACCAGTCCTTATCCTGCTGGAAGAAAATCTGCGTATCCAGACCTTCCCAGATGTTCAGGATTTCATTGCTGTGCGAACGGATTTCATCGAAATCGGTAATCGCTTTCTGGCCCATTTCACTGTAAAACTGATTCAGTTCCAGCAGCAGCGCATTGACCTGCAAATCCATCGGGCTGACGTTCAGTCCCAGTTTGCCTGCTTCGTTCAGCAGAATCGGATAACTGTGCGAAGGATATTTGCTGTTCAGATCCTGTGCGATCTGATCTGCCCGTGCCGGATCTTTGATGTGGTATGCCAGCAATTCTTTACACAGCATAATCGACAGTGATTCCGCACGGTCCACCGCACCAATGACCAGCGGATGCACATACTGGAACAGCGACTGATACGGATTATCACCCTGCGGTTTGCCCTGTTGCTGGCTTTCCCATAAACGCATGACACGGTTCAGCTCATCCAGACTGACGCTGACGCGGTCATTGTCGCGGTCGATAGGTGACAGAGCATGGTTCAGTGAAGTATCAACAGCGGTCAGATAGGCCATCGGGCCCATCATGATGTCATTCGCGCCCAGCGTAATCATCGTTGCGGCCGATGCACATTCCAGCGGCACCAGTGCCACCAGTTTTTTGCAGTGCTGGCGCAACAGGCTGACTAAGCGCAGCGATGCCTGACCATTACCACCGGCAGATTTTATAAACAGATACAGGGTGTCATGATGGCCCAGTTTGCCCAGCAATTCATACAGCGCGATCACATCGTTATGACAGACGGAGCCCCGTGTAGCATTCCAGTAAGAAATCACCGGCCCGCCAAGAATGGAAGACAGTTTTTTCAGAGTGGTCTGGGTTTTTTTGAACAATACCGGTGGCTGTTTGACCGGAATTGCATCGTTTTGTGCTTGTTCCATAAGGTATTTTCTCAGCGTTGAACCGGCGGCATTAGCAGCCGGAGATTGTTATGGTTCCGCGTTATCGCCGCGGTCGTTTGCCTTTGCAGGCGCGCAGGAAAGATGTCCTGCCAGCATTGCCGCTGGTTTGTGGCAATGTAAAAAAATCAATTTATCAAAACCCGTCGCTTTAGGCAACTTGCATACGACGCATTCTTCTTTGTTTTCAGATAAATGGCAGGGGATGTCGTCTGGACAAGGCTTCTGCCTTGCAGTAAGGTCATTGTTTGCGAAATATGCAAAACACCTATGCCGCCGTGGCTGACACGATTGCGGCTATCCATCTTAAAAACATCAGAACAATAACGGGGGCGCAATGAAGAAAAACGCAATACGTGCAGCACAATTTTGTCTGGCAGCCGGTGTGGCCGGTATGCTGATCAGCGGTGCAGTACAGGCAGCCGATGCGGGTAAAACGGTAAATGCCGAAAAAGCCGCGAAGCCGTATCAGTCGGTGGGTGACATTCTGAAAGCGTCGCAGCCGGGCGACTGGCGTCCGCTGAATCCGGAAAATACTTTGTATCTGGAACTGGAAAAAGGCCGCGTCGTGATCGAGCTGGCGCCGGAATTTGCGCCAGCCCATGCTGACAATATCCGCACACTGGTACGCGAGGGATACTATGATGGGTTAGCGATTGTGCGTTCGCATGAAAACTATGTGGTGCAATGGGCTGATCCGGATGAAAAGCGCGAGCTGAAAAAAGCCAAAAGCAAGCTGCCACCGGAATTTACCGTGCCGGTACCGGCCGGACAGGTGTTCAGTGCGTTACCGGATCGCGACGGCTTTGCACCACAGGCAGGGCATGTGAACGGTTTTGCTGCGGGACGTGATCCGAAATCTCAGCAAACCTGGCTTGCCCATTGCTATGGTGCAGTGGGCGTTGCGCGTGGTAACGAGCTGGACAGTGGCTCCGGTACGTCGCTGTATGTCGTGATCGGTCATGCACCGCGTCAGCTGGACCGGAATATCGCGGTGGTCGGGCGCGTCATGAAAGGCATGGAATTGCTGACGACGCTGCCACGCGGTTCCGGTGCGCTGGGTTTTTATGAAAAAGCAGAAGAGCGTACGCCGGTCAAAGCAATCCGTATCGCGGCCGATGTGCTGGAAGCAGAACGCAGCGCGCTGGAAGTGATCCGTACTGATGTGCCGGTGTTCGGTCGTATCAAAGATGCTTTACGCAATCGTGGTGGCGACTGGTACAAAGTGCCTGCCGGTTATGTGGATTTGTGTAACGTCGCTATTCCTGTCAGAGCAAAACAGCCCTGACACCAGAATCAGTTGCAGGAGGTTGAGATGAAAATCCGGAGTGCATTGCCACAGGATGCCGAGGCAATTCTGGCGCTGAATGCAGATTCAGTGCATTTGCTGAGTGCGATGGACGCAGCGCGGCTGGCGCATTTACAGCAAGAAGCAGCCTGGCATCAGGTGGTGGAGCTCGGTGAGCGGGTGGTCGGTTTTGTCCTTGCTTTCCGCGAAGGCGCAGATTACGACAGCCTGAATTATCAGTGGTTTGCTGCGCGCTATCCGCAGTTCCTGTACATCGACCGCATTGTGATCGGCGAAGAAGTACGCGGGCTCGGTGTTGGTGGCATGTTGTATGAGCGGGTGCTGGCATTTGCGCGGGAAACGGGCGCACCGTCGCTGACCTGCGAATACGATGTCGATCCGCCCAATCCGGTGTCAGAAAAATTCCATCACGGCTTCGGTTTTGAAGAAGTCGGTCGTCAGCGCTTGCCAAACGGTAAAAGCGTTTCCCTGCAGGCGATGAAAGTGGGCTGATGCCCGCTTTTTCGCCGGATTTTACGGAGAGTCTATGTATCAGCAGTTACGCGCGCCCGAACGCTTGTTCCGGATCGGTCAGTGGTGTGTTGCCGTTTTATTTGCTTATTTTCTGACGCAGGTCGGTGCCAGCCTGATTGCCGATGTGCCTTCGGTATCCCGCGCACCGGCAGTGGAAGATTTTCAGGATAAGGCTGCGCTCGGCAATCTGGAGCAGCAACGTGCACCTTTGCTGCAGCGTGAGCAATCACTGCAGGAATCAGCACGTACCCAGTCTGAGCAATTGCAAAAGGCGCGGGAACAGTATCAGCACGAAAAAGAAAGTTTTGATAACTGGAAAGAAGCACGCCGTTCAACGGGACAATCCGAGCAAAATCCTGAAGTAGTGCTCAGAGCGCGCAATCTGGATCAGTTGCTGAAGCAGCAGAAAACCGTGGAGGCAGCGGTAGCCTCGGTAGACGACGCGCACCGGAAAAATGCGGAGCAACTGGAAGCACTGAATCAGCAAATCAATACGCTGAATCAGGCAGGCTATGACAGATTTCTGGAAGCAAACCGTATTTACAGTCTGAAAGCCTTCGGTTTCCGGCTGGCGCTGGTGGGGCCGGTGCTGGCGCTGGCGATCTGGTTATTCCGCCGCTACCGTAAATCAGATCAGTGGCCGTTTATCTGGGGATTCGGCTTTTTCGCGCTGTTTGCCTTTTTCTTTGAACTGGTGCCGTATCTGCCGAGTTTTGGCGGCTATATCCGTTATGGTGTCGGCGCGGTGCTGACTTTCTGGGGTGGCAGGGCATTAATCGCGGCGCTGAAAGCTTATCTGGAGCGCAAACAGCAGGAGCAGGCAGCCCCACAGGAAGCCCGTAAGCATGAAATCCGCTATGAAAAAGCGCTGGAAGCCATGGCGAAATCGCATTGCCCGGGTTGCGAACGCAAAGTGGTGCAGAGCGAAGGCGGCAACGTGAATTTCTGTATGCACTGCGGCTTAAAGCTGTTTCGCCAGTGCGGCCATTGCGGTTTGCGCCACAACGCCTTTTTCCCGTTTTGCCCATCATGCGGAACAGCAGCAAAAGAGGATGCACAAGCAGATGCGCAGCCAGCGGATGCTTCCTCAGCACCAGCCGTCAGTACGCCGCCTGCAGCCTGATCATCCCGATAAGCCTGGCAAGCCTGACAAGCCTGACTGGTTGAATGAGCAGGAAGGCAAGCGTAAAACCAAAAAACCGTCTGCAGACGGTTTTTTGGTTCAAATGCGGTGTTCAGCACAGGAAAAACAGCATTTTTGACTGACGTCCGCGAATTCTCTGGCTGAGCGGGCAGGGTAGTTTTAAGGCAAATGACGATATTTGCATACTCTGCGACTGTCCGCGCTGCCTTTTGCGGCTGGTATAGCTCAGGTTTCAGCCCACATGCGTAACAGATTGTGGTACTGCGCTGTCAGTTGCACGACTTCAGCGCTGTCACCCATCTGACCACGCAGCGATGTGATGGTCTTATCCATTTCAAACAGCATCGCGCGTTTTGCATCGTCGCGGATCATGCTCTGGCTCCAGAAAAATGCGCAAACCCGTTCTCCGGCGGTGACCGGCATCACCTGATGCAGACTGGTGGACGGATAAACGATCATGTCGCCAGCCGGTAATTTCACTTCATGCGTGCCGTAGGTATCGCTGACTACCAGATCGCCGCCTTCATACTCATCCGGTTCACACAGGAATAAGGTGGTGGACACATCCGTGCGTATGCTCTGACCAGTGCCCGGCAAATGACGGATAGAGCCATCCACATGCATACCGTAATGTTCGCCACCGCTATACGCATTAAACAGCGGCGGAACGATATGCAAAGGCAGTGCTGCGGCAAAAAATACCGGATGACGGCGGATAATGCCGAGTAATTCTTCACTCAGCGCGCGCGACACTTCGCCGTGCTCAGGCAACTGGCGATTCTGTTTGACCACTGCGCCTTGCGCACCGACGGTTTCGCGTCCGTCCACCCAGTTGCTTTCCTGTAATTTCTGACGCAGGTTGCGTACCTGTTCTTTGCTCAGTACGCCGGGAATATGCAGCATCATGGTGTTACTCCTCTTCGTTCTATCTTGATAATTTTTATCATTGCCAAAAAAAACTGCCCTGACGTTCACCGGCAGGGCAGTTTTGCAGACATCAGATCATGCTGGCGATCAGAATTTCACATTCACGCCCAGTGTCACCGCGCGCGGTGTGCCAGGAGTGTAGCGATAGCCGCTCTTATTGATCGCTGCGACATAGGTTTTATCCAGCAGATTATTGATGTTGAGTTGCAGATCAATATTTTTATTCACACTGTAGCTGGTCATCGCATCTAAAACCCAGTAGCTGTCTGATTTAGCCGGTGTACCGACTGCACCATCCGTGCCGCGCAGCAGTGCATCAACAAAGCGTGCGCCACCACCGATTTTCCAGCCTTTTTGTACCTGATACGAGCTCCACAGCGTGAAAGCTTGTTTTGGCGCATAGGCCAGATTGTTTTCACCGTTGGCAGTGACTGCAGGGCCAGCCTGTACACTGGTTTTCATGTAGGCATAACCTGCACTCACCAGCCAGTCACGGTTAATCGCGCCGGTCACACCCAGTTCCAGTCCATCCACACGTTTTTCACCAGTCTGGTAGTACAGCAGATCAGTCTGATTCTGTACCACTTCATTGGAAACGTTAGTGCGGTAAACCGCTGCAGTGAAGGACAGTTTTTCTTTCAGCAGATCCCACTTGGTACCGATTTCAAAATTGCGTGTTTCCTGCGGGTCAAACTTCGGATTGGCAGCGCTGCTGGTTGCGGAGCTCAGCGCAAAGTTAGAGCCACCCGGTGGTTGTTTCGATGTGGAATACGAAACATAGGCGCTGCTGTAGCTGGTTGGTTTGTACAGCAAGCCGGTTTTCCAGTTGACCAGATTGCCGCTGGAATTCAGGCTGGTTGGCACCAGTGTGCCGACCGGCAGTGTCGGATTGCTGGCCGCTGTCGACAGTGCCGCTGCACTGTAATCGGTGTTGTAACGGTCAACACGAACACCGGCATTCAATTGCCACTGCGGGTTGAATTCCATCGTATCGAATACGTAGCCGCTGACGGTGCTGGTGCTGCCACGGGTGAATACGCCGTTGCGCACCAGATTCAGGCCGGTGACCGCATCATCCGGATTCGGACGGTACAGGTTGGCAGCTGCCAGTGTGCCTGTGCCGTTATAGCCCCAGGTATTTTGCTTTTCATAGGTGAATTCCATGCCGCCCAGCAGGGTGTGCTTGATACCGCCGGCAGTCAGTTCTGCTTGCAGATTGGTCTGGTTGGTCAGCACTTCATTAACCTGATCTTTCAGGGTGCGGATGCTGCGTGCCAGTGTCCAGCCGGAAGGATCGGTTGCAGATGGCGTCGCCAGATTGGCGGTGTTGGCCATGAATGCCGTCAGCAGATAATTCTGGGTGGTTTTGCCGTAACGTGCGGTATTGATCAGGCGGACTTTGTCATTGAAATCATGCTCAACACGTGCCGTCAGCATGTCCAGTTTAACTTTGTCGAAGTCAGAAGAAGAACCGTAGAAATTGGACGGATCAACTTTAGCCGCGTTGCTGATGAACGGGCGTTTTGCATCCGGCGAGCTGTAGCCCGGCAGACCGATGGTCGGCACGCCGCCATCCGGGATATTGTCTTGCTGCACATGCAGATAATTCAGGAAGAAACGGGTATTGCTGCCCAGACCGTAAGACAGTGCCGTGGCGACACCCCAGCGGCTGTTGTTCACGACATTACGACCGACCACGCCGCTATCCTGATCCATCACATTGATGCGGAATGCTGCGCCGTTTTTCTCGTCCAGCACCACATTTTTATCGGCAGTCACACGTTTCTGCGAACCGTTACCAACGCTCAGATTCACGCTGGTTGCGTTTTCCATATTCGCTTGCTTGGAACTCAGATTGATCGAGCCGGTTGGCGCGCTGCGGCCGGAATCCGTACCGGCATTGCCTTTCAGTACGTCGATTTGCTCAATATTGAACAGATCGCGGGAAATCGAGCCCATGTCGCGTACGCCATCCACAAAAATGCTGGAAGAAGTATCGAAGCCGCGCATGTAAATCGCATCACCTGTGTTCGTGCTGCCGTTTTCGCCGAGGAAGAATGCGCCGACGCCCGGTGCATTACGCATCGCTTCAGTCAGTGTTTGCGCACCTTGTTGTTCGATCAGTTCGCGTTTGATCACGGTAATGGTTTGCGGTGTGTCGACCAGCGGTTGCGTGTATTTTGGTGAAGCGGCTTTATCGGCTTTAAATTCGTTTTCAGTCTTGGCTTTCACAACAACTTCAGGCAGGTTGTTGTCTGCAGCCATTGCAGCGGCAGGCAGCAGTAAAGCAGCGCTGACAGCGGCGCCCACTGTGGTTTGTGCCAGTGTGACAGGGTGTTTTTTGCTCTTAATGTACGACATGACGAAATTCCAGAAGTAGTGGTAACGGTGCTTCAGATACCGTCTGGCTTTTCCGGCAAAGGGAATGGCTGGGTGGAAGCTGAATGTAAAAGTGTAACGAAGTTTTTGATAAATGTAAATGAGAATGATTCTTACTAATGATCTTGCTCAATAAAAAACCCGGAAAACTCCGGGTTTTTGTTATATGCGGCCTGAATAGTCTGGCTTCAGCGGCTCTGGTGCCGGCGGCGTAACGCGGTTGCGCAATCGCGTACCAGCCCCGGACCCTGATAAATCAGACCGGAATAAACCTGAACCAGAGATGCGCCAGCCTCGGTTTTAGTGATCGCATCGTCACCGCTGAAAATGCCGCCGGCGCCGATGATAGGAATCGCATTCCCCAATTCCTGTTTCAGGCCGCGCACAACGCGGTTAGATAATTCAAATACAGGTTTGCCTGACAGGCCGCCGGTTTCTTCTCCGTGCGGAAGACCGGCAACCGCATCGCGGGTGATCGTGGTGTTGGTGGCAATCACACCGTCAATGCCGTGGCGCAGCAAGGCGTCTGCAATATTCTTAATTTGTTCGCTGTCGATATCCGGTGCAATTTTCAGTGTCACCGGCACGTAGTTTTTGTGCTGATCTGCGAGGCGCAATTGTGCTTTCTTTAAACGGGATAACAAATCATCCAGTTCACTGGCGCCTTGCAACTGACGCAGATTTTTGGTGTTGGGTGAAGAGATGTTGACGGTGACGTAGTCTGCATACGGATACACTTTTTCCAGACAGTGCAGATAGTCATCTGCAGCGCGTTCGATTGGTGTGTCTGCATTTTTGCCGATATTCAGACCGAGTACGCCTTGCTTTTCCTGATAGTAACGTGAGGACTGTACGTTGCGCACAAAAGCATCAACACCGCCGTTATTGAAACCCATGCGGTTAATAATCGCGTCAGCCTGCGGCAGGCGGAACATGCGCGGCAGCGGATTGCCGGGTTGCGCACGCGGGGTGACAGTGCCAACTTCGATAAAGCCAAAACCCATCGTTGCCAGACCGTCGATATAAGCGCCATCTTTATCCAGACCGGCTGCCAGACCAACCGCATTCGGAAACCGGATTCCCATGACTTCACGCGGATCATCAATCCGGCTTCCGGTCAGTTTGCCTAAACCCAGTCCGGTCATTGCCTGCAAGGCTGGCAACGCAAAATGGTGGGCTTTTTCCGGTTCCATGGAAAACAGAATCGGGCGGGCAAGGGTATATAAAAAGCTCGGAGAAATCATAAGAGGTTCAGTCAGTCAAAAGAAATCGGTATGGCGGGTTTGCAGTGGAAATCAGCGCGGCATCGCTTGCCAGTGGTCGTCGCGGAAGGCTTCCAGTGGCTGAAAACGCGTTTTATATGTCATTTTCCGGCATTCGCTGATCCAGTAACCCAGATAAACATAGGGCAGGCCGGCATCTCTGGCTTGTGTCAGCTGCCACAAGACATTGTACGTTCCGTACGACGCTTTATCATCATCAGGATCAAAAAACGTGTACACCGAAGAGAGGCCATCATCAAGAATATCAATGATGCTGACCATTTTCAGGATGCCTTCGGGTGTGCGGAATTCAACCAGGCGGGTATCGACTTTACTTTGCAGTAAAAATTGCGCGTATTGCTCGCGGCTGTCCTGATCCATGCCGCCGCCGCGGTGGCGCTGCTGCTGATAGCGCAGATAAAGATCGTAGTGTTCTTCAGTGAAATCCAGCGGGCAGGAATAAGCGAGCAGACTTTCATGCTTTTTCCATGCGCGCTGCTGGCTGCGGTCAGGCTGAAATTCGCCAGCTCTGACACGCACCGGTGTGCAGGCATTGCAATGGTCGCACCAAGGCCGGTAAATAAATACACCGCTGCGACGGAAACCGAGCCGCACCAGATCGGCGTAATGCTGTTCGCTGATCAGATGTGTCGGCGTGGCAACCTGTGAGCGCGCCTCCCGGTTATCGAGATAGCTGCACGGATAGGGTGCGGTTGCGTAAAACTGTATGGAAATAAAAGGAGGTTCGTTCGGAGTGCTCACGGGGCCTGAATTCCTGTGTGTGTCCAGTCGCGAATCGCCGGAAATTGTATTGCCTGCTTCAGATGCTGAATAAACTGTTTCCGCGGTATGGGTTGTGCGCCCAGTGACGCGAGATGACCTGTTTCTTGCTGGCAATCAATCATTGCAACGCCGTTTCTGCGTAAATGAAATACCAGCTGGCTCAGTGCTATTTTAGAGGCATCGCGTTCACGTGCAAACATTGATTCGCCGTAAAACATCGTTCCTATGCAGACGCCATAAGCGCCGCCAACTAGCTGTCCGTGATGCCACAGTTCGGCAGAGTGCGCATAGCCGGCTTCATGCAGTCCGCAATAGCCACGGATAATATCCGGTGAAATCCATGTACCGTAGCCGTCTGCACGCGGCGCAGCGCAGTTGCGCATGACTTGTTCGAATGCCGAATCAAAACGAAAAGTGTAAGCCGGGTCGCGCGCAATTTTTCTTAAGGTCTTTTTCAGGCTGTCAGAAACACGGAATGCATCCGTCTTCAGTACCATGCGCGGGTCGGTGGACCACCAGAGTATTGGCTGTCCCTCAGAAAACCAGGGGAAAATACCTTCGCGATACGCCATCAGTAATCGCTCAGGACTTAAATCTGCACCTGCTGCCAGCAAGCCCGGTGCACCATGGATATCAGTCAGCGCTTCGCTGACATCCGGAAATGCGTCGTCAGGGCCTAGCCAGGGAATCAATCGCAGCTCCGCATCGGGCGGGTGATGTCGTGTTCATGCACCTGATAGCTGCCGCCTGCCTTTACGCGGGCATGATCGGAAAAAAACAGGCGCAGCGTTTCGCTGACGGTAGGAAAGGCGATGTCTTCCCACGGAATTTCCTGTTCCGTAAACAGTTTCACTTCAAGGCTTTCAGTGCCGGCGGCGTAATTCAGATTCAATAGTGTCGCGCGGTAAAATAAATGTACCTGATGCACGTGCGGCACATTGAGTATCGCAAACAGTGCGTGGCGCTGGATATCGGCACCGGCTTCCTCTTCGGTTTCGCGTGACGCCGCTTCACCGCTGGTTTCTTTGTTTTCCATGAAGCCGGCTGGCAAAGTCCAGTAGCCATAACGCGGTTCAATCGCGCGGCGGCAAAGCAGGATTTTTGTAATGCCGTCGTCTTCCCAAACCGGAATGCTGCCAACCACCATTTTTGGGTTCTGATAATGCACAGTATGACACGCCGGGCAAACAAAGCGTTCGCGGGTGTCGTCAGGCGGAATCGTGACGATAACAGGGGTGGCGCATTCAGAGCAGAATTTCATACCGGCGTTCTGTGACGGGAAAAGTCAAAGTTTAACACTGGCGCGCTGATTTCGGCGGTGGCGAAGACCTCTGTTTACTGTGTTGCTTTGGAGGTGTGAGTGATTTTGTTTGGCTGGAATTTGCTTTTTAAAATAAATCGTGTATAGTGTTGGACTTCAGACGCGGGGTGGAGCAGTCTGGCAGCTCGTCGGGCTCATAACCCGAAGGTCGTAGGTTCAAATCCTGCCCCCGCAACCAGGATTCAAAAAAAGCCACGCTAGCGTGGCTTTTTTCTTACCTGAAGAAAAATTTTGATTGTCACGGGCGTTCTGGACTACAATTCGGTGTCTGCCGATTTATCGGCGAAATTCCTTACCGGAGTCTGTGGGTTTCTGCCAGACCGCATCCAGCATAGGGAATGCGGTTCACGTTGCGAAAACGTGCCGGTCGCAGTCTGTACGGACTGCTCTTCTGAAACGCCGATTGAACCAACCTAATCATAGAATTGCATGAATACTGCTGAGGCTAAGCGGGTCCTCGAGACAGCGCTCCTGTGTGCGTCTGAGCCCCTGACTGTGCAGTCAATGAAAAAATTGTTTCTTGAAACAGATGATCAGTCTGACGTGGTTGGTGCGGATACCATTAAAACCATGCTTGAGCAGATTCGTTCTGACTGGTCGGATAAGGGTATTGAGCTGGTTTCACTGGCGACCGGCTGGCGTTTTCAGAGTCGGCCGGAAATGCGGGCTTATATCGACAGGCTGAATCCGGAAAAGCCGCCGCGCTACTCGCGCGCTACACTGGAGACGCTGGCAATTATTGCTTACCGTCAGCCTGTGACCCGCGGGGATATTGAGGAAATTCGCGGAGTGACTGTTTCTTCGCAAATGATTAAATCGCTGGAAGACCGCGGCTGGATCGAGACGATAGGTCACCGCGATGTGCCTGGGCGACCTGCATTGTTTGCAACAACGCGGCAATTTTTAAGTGATCTTGGTTTAAATTCTCTGGATCAGCTGCCGCCTTTGCAGCAAATCTCAAAAGAAAAAATACTGGAACAGGATGATCAGTCCGGTTCCCTTGAATTCGGAGCGCAGCAGGCAGAACCTGCTGTATCCGGTCAGTTGCAGCAAGAATCTGCAGCTGAAAATGGTACAGAACAGAAGCCCGGTGACGGGGTGGCGTTGCCATCCGGGGTAGATGCGGCAGCTTCTGATCCTGAATGGCAAACCGGGCTGGCTGCAGATGTGGCGCCCGACATGGAATCAAATAGTGAGTCCAATGAACTCTGATGAAGTAAAAAATGAACAGGAAGCCGGTGGTGGCTCCGATAGTGCAAAGCCTAAGCGTGCTTTGCGTGGTCCGCGTAATCTGCGCCGTGCGCGCCCTCGTCAGGATGGTGTCCAGGGTGAGCAGTCTGGCGGTGAGTCTGTAAGGGCCGAGAAATCTGAAAAAACAGAGCATCCGAAAGCGCCGCGTCAGCGACGTGAGTCGAAGCCTGCGGAGGCAGGTGAGCGCAATGAGCGCGCTCCGCGTGGTCGCGGTCGTCAGCCTGCTGACGCAAAACCGGCGGCGAAAGGTCGTAAGCCGCGCGCTGAAAAGTCTGCTGTTGATGAAGATGTGTTTTCCTGGGTGACATCTGATAATTTTGATGCTCAGCAGGACGATAAGGGTGGTCGTGGTAATGGACGCGGTGCGCAACGTTCGCGTCGTGATTTGACATCCGATGATGATGCTCCTAAGTTGCATAAGGTGCTGGCTGAGGCGGGCCTGGGTTCTCGCCGCGATATGGAAGAGCTGATTGTTGCCGGCCGTGTATCGGTGAATGGTGAGCCTGCACATATCGGTCAGCGTATTCTGCCTACTGATCAGGTGCGCATCAACGGTAAGCCTTTGCAGCGTAAGGTGACCAAGCGTCCTCCGCGTGTGCTGATGTACCACAAGCCGGCTGGTGAGATTGTCAGTATGAATGATCCTGAGGGGCGTCCTTCGGTGTTTTCCAGTTTGCCGCAAATGAAAGTTGGTAAATGGCTGGCAGTTGGTCGTCTGGACTTCAATACTGAAGGTTTGTTGTTGTTCACGAATTCCGGTGATCTGGCGAACCGCCTGATGCATCCGCGTTACGGTATTGATCGCGAATATGCGGTGCGTACGCTGGGTGAGTTGGAAGAGGGTATGCGTCAGGCTTTGTTGGCTGGTGTTGAGTTGGAAGATGGTGTTGCGCAGTTTTCGCGTATTACCGATGGTGGTGGTGAGGGTGTGAATAAATGGCATCGCGTCATTATTGGTGAGGGTCGTAACCGTGAGGTTCGTCGCATGTTTGAGGCGGTTGGCCTGACTGTTTCACGCTTGATTCGCACTCGTTATGGTGTTTTGACTCTGCCGCCTTCACTGAAGCGCGGTCGTTGGGAAGAGTTGTCGGACGATAGTGTGAAATCCTTGCTGAAACTGATTGGTATGGAGAAATCCGGTCAGGATAAGGCGCAGCCGCGTAAAGAGCAAAAGCCACGTATTTCGAACCGTAATGCAGATCCGTTTGCAAGCAAGCAGCCATCGTATCCGATGACTTCGCGTGGTGAGTTGGCGGGTGCGCGTACAGCAGGGTCAAAACGTGGCGGAGATCAGCAGGGCGGTAAGAAGCGCCCTCGTCAGCCGGATCCGTTGCAGACAGCGCTTGGATTCCAGGATGTTGCGCCGCGCCGTGGTCCGACGCAGCGCGGAAGTGGGCAGGCAATCGGGCAGGCAATTGCTGCTCGCCGCCGCTCGCGTAACGGCTGATTTTCTGCCTGTTTTGCCCTTGCCTGCCCCGTGTTTTTTGATTGCGACGGGGTGGGTAATCGTTTATAATCTTGTAGTTAGCAGATTTGCCTTGATGAAGTTAATCGGGTGCTACTAAAAAGATGGGCAGTTGCCCATTTTTTTTTGGTTTCCCGCTTTCGCAGTACGGAAGCACTTTATGCGGGCGTTCACTGATCGGAGAATAGTTTGGTTTTGCTGGATTTAATTGAAAAAACCGTCAACGGCACAGGATACGAGCTGGTTGATTTTGAACAGGCTGAACGTGGTCTGTTCAGGGTATATATCGACCTGTTGCCGGCAGATTATGACAGAGGCGGTATTGCCGTTGAAGACTGCGAGAAAGTCAGTCATCAGCTGTCGCATGTGCTGATGGTGGAGAACGTCAATTATGAACGGCTGGAAATTTCCTCTCCGGGATTGGATCGTCCTCTGAAAAAGCTGCACGATTTCGTCCGTTTCGCAGGATGCCGTGCAAGCGTAAAGCTGCGCATGCCTATGCCTGGTACGCCTAACCGCAAAACCTTTGAGGGCATTTTGCATGAACCGGAAGGCGAAAACCTGAAGCTGGAATTTGAAGTAACAGACGGGTCGGCGATGCTGGAGTTTACGCTCGCTGATGTGGATAAGGCACGCCTGGTGCCGCAAGTGGATTTTAGGAGTCGCAAAGCATGAGTCGTGATTTGTTGTTATTGGTGGATGTGCTCGCGCGTGAAAAGAACGTCGATGAGGAAGTTGTTTTCGGCGCGTTAGAACATGCTTTAGCGCAAGCGACAAAAAAACGTTTCCCGGGCGAAGTGGACATTCGTGTTGAAATCGACCGTGATACCGGTGAATTCCGTTCTTACCGCCGCTGGCATGTGGTGCCGGATGAGGCTGGTCTGCAATTGCCGGATCAGGAAATTCTGCATTTCGAAGCAGTGGAAGATGATCCTGAAATTCAGGTTGGTGACTACATTGAAGAAGAGATCGAGTCTGTCGATTTCGGTCGCCGTTTTGCGCAAGATACCAAACAGGTTGTATTGCAGCGTATCCGCGATGCTGAGCGCGAACAGATTCTGGCTGACTTCCTGGCACGTGGCGACTCGCTGGTGACTGGCACAATCAAACGTATGGAACGCGGTGATGCGATCGTTGAGTCCGGTAAAGTAGAAGCGCGCCTGCCACGTGATCAGATGATTCCGAAAGAAAATCTGCGTGTTGGTGACCGTGTTCGTGCCTACATTCTGCGTATTGACCGCAATGCCCGTGGTCCGCAAGTGATTCTGTCCCGCACTGCGCCTGAGTTCATCATGAAATTGTTTGAGCTGGAAGTGCCGGAAATCGAACAGGGTTCCCTGATCATTAAATCCGCTGCCCGTGATCCGGGTGTACGTGCAAAGATTGCTGTGTACACAGCAGATAAACGTATTGATCCTATCGGTACCTGCGTTGGTATGCGCGGCTCCCGCGTTCAGGCAGTGACGTCTGAACTTGGCGGTGAGCGTGTGGATATCGTTCTGTGGTCTGAAGATCCTGCGCAGTTCGTGATCGGTGCACTGGCTCCGGCTGCAGTTTCTTCTATCATGGTTGATGAAGAAAAACACGGCATGGACGTTGTAGTGGATGAGGAAAACCTCGCTATTGCAATTGGTCGCGCAGGTCAGAATGTACGTCTGGCTGCTGATCTGACCGGATGGCAGATCAACATCATGACTGCAGAAGAATCTGCAAACAAGCTGGCTGAAGAAACAGCCGGTATCCGCACCCTGTTTATGGAAAAACTGGATGTGGATCAGGAAGTGGCAGACATTCTGGTCGAAGAAGGCTTCTCCAGTCTGGAAGAGGTGGCATATGTTCCGCTGAGCGAAATGCTGGAAATCGAAGCATTTGACGAAGATACCGTCAACGAGCTGCGTAACCGCGCCCGTGATGCATTGCTGACTGAAGCAATTGCGTCAGAAGAAGGTCTGGAAGGCATGGAGGACAACCTGATCAACCTGGAAGGTATGACACGTAATACCGCCGGTAAACTGGGTCTGTCCGGAATTAAAACGCTGGAAGCATTTGCTGCTCTGGCATACGACGAATTTGGCGCGATTCTGGCATTGTCTGCCGACCGTTCACGCCAGTTGATTAAAAATGCATTTGAAGATGTGACCGATGATGAGATGAAACTCATCGACGCTAAATATGATGATCAGGCAAAAGCGCTGCTGGCGACTGCCTGGAAACTCGTAGAGGCTAAGTAATCACGGGTTTCATATTCATAAAGCGCACATAGGAAAAGAGGACTGAATGGCGAGTAACAACGTTGCCCAATTTGCCACCGAGCTGAAAATGTCAGCGGAACTGCTGCTCACGCAATTGCGTGCGGCAGGCGTCAATAAAAATTCGACGGATGACGCGTTGACGAAAGAAGATAAAGACCGACTGCTGGAACACCTGCGTCGTTCTCATGGCACTGCCAATGAGGAAAAGAAAAAGATTACGGTAACCCGCAGAGAAACGTCTGAAATCAAACAGGCGGATGCGACGGGCAAATCTCGTACCATTCAGGTCGAGGTGCGCAAGAAGCGTACTTTTGTAAAGCGTGAAGATGAAGTTTCCCGTCCGGCTGCAGATCCGGCAGAGCAAGCTCGTCATGAAGAAGAAGCCCGCCGTGAAGCAGAGCTGATCGCACGTCAGGAAGCTGAATTGCGTGAAAAAGAAGAGCACTTAGCGAAACTGGAAGCTGAACGTGAAGCGCAGGAACGTGCTGAGCGCGAAGCCGCTGAGGCAGAAGCGAAGCGTCGTGACGAAGAGCGTGCGAAGGCTGAGCGTGCAGCTGCTGAGGCTGCGGCTGCTGCTGCGGCGTCAAAGAGTGCGGAAGAGCGCGCAGCTGCTGAAGAAGTGCGCAAACGCCAGGAAGCGGAAGCTGCCGAAGCACGTCGTAAGCAAGAAGCTGCTGATGCTGCAAAGCGTTCTGAAGCTGCTGAGAAAGCACGCAAAGCGGTTGCCGATGAGGTTGCGCAGATTAAAGAAATGATGGCCAATATGCGCCGTCCTAAGCCTGCTCCGGCACCTGCACCAGCGCCTGCAGCGCCGACGAAAGTCGAAGGTACACTGCATAAGCCAGCTGACAAAAAACCTGCTGCGGATAAAAAACCGGCAGCAGCGGCTCCTGCGGCAACGACAGACAAAAAAGATGACAAAAAACCGGCATCCACAGATCGCAAGGGCGGTAAAGGTGGTCAGAACGGTAGCTGGAGTGATGATGCGAAGAAACGCTCCGGTGGTCTGAAAACCCGTGGCGATGCTTCCGGTGGTCGCGATGGCTGGAAAGGTCCTAAAAACCGCCGCCATCACCATGAAGATCAGCGTGAAACTAACTTCCAGATGCCGACTGAAGCGATCATCAAAGAAGTTCACGTACCTGAAACCCTGACAGTCGCCGAACTGGCGCACAAAATGTCCGTGAAAGCGGCAGAAGTGATTAAGCAGCTCATGAAGCTGGGTCAGATGTGCACGATCAACCAGGTTCTGGATCAGGAAACTGCAATGATCCTGGTGGAAGAAATGGGTCACAAGGCGTTTGCCGCGAAACTGGATGATCCTGAAGCGCTGCTGACGGATGATGGTGTACAAACTGAATTTGAAGAATTGCCGCGTGCACCGGTTGTAACGGTGATGGGTCACGTTGATCACGGTAAAACTTCTCTGCTGGATTACATCCGTCGTGCAAAAGTGGCTTCCGGTGAAGCTGGTGGTATTACTCAGCACATTGGTGCATATCACGTAGAAACACCACGCGGTATGATCACTTTCCTTGATACACCGGGCCATGAAGCCTTTACGGCAATGCGTGCGCGTGGTGCGAAAGCGACCGATATCGTTATTCTGGTTGTTGCAGCTGACGACGGTGTGATGCCGCAAACCAAAGAAGCGATTTCCCATGCGAAAGCAGCGGGTGTGCCGATTGTTGTGGCGATCAATAAGATCGATAAACCAGCGGCAAATCCTGATCGCGTAACGCAGGAACTGGTTGCTGAAAGCGTTGTTCCTGAAGAATACGGTGGCGATGCGCCGTTTATCCCTGTATCCGCGAAAACCGGTCAGGGTATCGACGATTTGCTGGAAAACGTTCTGCTGCAGGCAGAAGTTCTGGAACTGAAAGCGCCGAAAGATGCACCGGCGAAAGGTCTGGTTGTTGAGGCGCGTCTGGATAAAGGTCGCGGTACTGTGGCAACCGTGCTGGTACAGTCCGGTACACTGCGTCGCGGTGACATCGTTCTGGCAGGTACTTCCTACGGTCGTGTCCGTGCGATGATGGACGAAACCGGTAGCAGCATTTCTGAGGCCGGTCCGTCTATTCCGGTTGAAATTCAGGGTCTGACAGAAGTGCCGCCAGCCGGTGAAGAAGTCATGGTTCTGGCTGACGAGCGCAAAGCCCGCGAAATCGCGCTGTTCCGTCAGGGTAAATTCCGTGACGTGAAACTGGCGAAACAGCAGGCTGCAAAACTGGAAAACATGTTCGAAGGTCTTGGCGACGGCGAACTCAAAAATCTGCCTGTCATTATCAAGACCGACGTACAGGGTTCTCAGGAAGCACTGGTGCAATCGCTGGTCAAACTGTCCACAAACGAAGTGCGTGTACAGGTTGTGCATGCAGCGGTCGGTGGTATTTCCGAATCCGACGTCAATCTGGCGGTGGCTTCCAAAGCAGTTATTATCGGCTTCAACACCCGTGCTGACGCATCGGCACGTAAGCTGGCTGAAACCAACGGCATCGACATCCGTTACTACAACATCATTTACGACGCAGTCGATGATGTGAAGGCAGCGTTGTCCGGTATGCTGGCTCCTGAAAAACGTGAGCAGGTTATCGGTATGGTTGAAATCCGTCAGGTCTTCATGGTCAGCAAAGTCGGTGCGATTGCGGGCTGTCTGGTGGTTGATGGTATGGTGAAACGTACATCGTCCGTTCGTCTGCTGCGCAACAACGTGGTGACATGGACTGGTGAACTGGATTCCCTGAAACGTTACAAAGACGATGCGAAGGAAGTCAAAGCCGGTATGGAGTGTGGCCTGTCACTGAAAGGCTACAACGAGATCCAGGTCGGCGACATGCTGGAAATCTTCGAAGTACAGGAAATTGCCCGTACCCTGTAAGAAATCTCAAGACCCCGGACCTGATCCGGGGTTCTTGTTTTAAGCTGAATAGAATTTATGGCAAAACATAGTAAAAGTATTCCGGGTCGCGGTTTGCGTGTGGCAGACCAGATCCAGAAAGATTTAGCAGAAATTATCTGGTCTGAACTAAAAGACCCCCGCGTCGGCATGATCACGCTGACCGAGGTGCAGCTGACGCCGGATTATGCGCATGCAAAAGTGTATTTCACGACGCTGACCGATGATCCTGAAGGCGTGAAAGCAACCCTGCAGGGCCTCAGTAAGGCTGCCGGTTTCCTGCGCGCACAACTGGGCCTGCGTTTGCGTATCCACACACTGCCGCAACTGCACTTTGTGCATGACACATCCACGATACGCGGGATGGCGATGTCAAAACTGATTGACGAAGCCAATTCCACCCGCGCCCTCGATGACGATGAGCAAAACCAGTAATCACAGATAATCAGCGCGGGGCTCAGGCCCCGTTTGTTTTTGTATGAATAAACCAAATGTCAAACGGGTGCGAGTGCCCGTGCACGGCGTGTT
This sequence comes from Cognatundibacterium luofuense, assembly GCF_018139685.1. Classification (GTDB taxonomy): domain Bacteria; phylum Pseudomonadota; class Gammaproteobacteria; order Burkholderiales; family Burkholderiaceae_D; genus Undibacterium; species Undibacterium luofuense. The sequence continues at coordinate 164,050 of NZ_JAGSPN010000002.1, read as the reverse complement.
ATTGCTGGATAAGCCGGTAGGCTGGTCGAGTAACGATGCGCTGATCCGCGCCAAGCGTTTGCTGAATGCGCAAAAAGCCGGTCATACCGGTACGCTGGACCCGTTTGCTACCGGCTTGCTGCCGCTGTGCTTTGGCGAAGCCACCAAGTTTTCACACGATTTGCTGGAAGCTGATAAAACCTACGAAACCACCGTGCATCTGGGTGTCACCACGACCACTGGTGATACCGAAGGCGAGGTACTGGAACAACGCGAACTGACTGTGTCTGAAGCCGATATTCTTGCCGTGTTGCCGCAGTTTACCGGCCCGATTGCGCAAGTGCCGCCTATGTATTCCGCCTTAAAGCGTGATGGCAAACCATTGTACGAGTATGCACGTGCCGGTATCACGCTGGAGCGTGAAGCGCGCAATGTCGTGATCCATAGTCTGGAATTTCTCGGTTACGAAGCGCCGTTTCTGCGTCTGCGCGTTTGCTGCAGTAAAGGCACGTATATCCGTGTGCTTGGCGAAGACATTGGGCACGCGCTCGGTTGCGGCGCGCATCTGAATGCCCTGCGTCGTACCGGCGTCGGTTCGCTGGTGCTGAGTAAATCGATTACGCTGGATATGCTGGATGCGATGCCTGAGACAGAGCGCGCCGGCTTGCTTGATCCTGTCGATGCTTTACTGTCGAATTTTCCGGCAGTGCAACTGACGGATGTGCTGGCAGCACGCCTGCTGCAAGGGCAGCGTCTGGCGCTGGCGAAAGAAACTGTGGAACTCCCGGCAGATACCGGCCGCGTCCGCGTGTATCGCCAGTCGGATGGCAGTCTGCTCGGCTCGGCGCAATTGCAGACGGGCGGTATTCTCGCACCGGAACGTTTAATCCGCACTGAACACACCTGAAGTACTTTTTGTCATTGAATTGTCGCGCTAACCTGAAATAATGCTTCCTGGTGCTGCTGCGCAGCATGGTATAATTTTGGGTTATCCGATTTCACCTTGAACTGAATCAACATGTCTACTCCTAAACGCGCTATTCGCAACATCGCAATTATCGCTCACGTTGACCACGGTAAAACTACCCTGGTTGACCAGCTGCTGCGCCAGTCCGGTACTTTCCGTGACAACCAGCAAGTCGATTCCCGAGTCATGGACTCGAACGACATCGAAAAAGAACGCGGTATTACCATTCTGTCCAAAAACTGTGCCGTTGAATACAAAGGTACCCACATCAATATCGTGGATACCCCAGGCCATGCGGACTTCGGTGGTGAAGTTGAGCGCGTTTTGTCCATGGTTGACTCCGTTCTGCTGCTGGTTGATGCGCAGGAAGGCCCGATGCCACAGACCCGTTTCGTGACCCGTAAAGCGCTGGCGCTGGGTCTGAAACCTATCGTTGTGGTCAACAAAATTGACCGTGAAAACGCTGATCCGCAAAAAGCAGTGAACGCGACTTTCGAACTGTTCGACAAACTCGGTGCAAGCGATGAACAGCTGGACTTCCCTATCGTTTACGCATCCGGTTTCAAAGGCTATGCAGGTCTGGAAGACACCGTGCGCGAAGGTAACATGGAGCCGCTGTTTGACGCGATCCTGAAGCACGTTCCTGCGCGTGAAGATGACCCGGACGGTCCTCTGCAACTGCAAATCACTTCCATGGAATACTCCACCTACGTTGGTAAAATCGGCGTTGGCCGTATCCTGCGTGGCCGTATCCGTGGTCTGCAAGACGTGGTCTGGATGAATGGCCCGGAAGACAAGCCAACCAAAGCCCGTATCAATCAGGTGCTGACATTCAAAGGTCTGGACCGCGTGCTGGTTGACGAAGCACAAGCCGGTGACATCGTTCTGATCAACGGTATCGAAGAAATCGGTATTGGTTCCACTATCTGCGCACCGGATTGCATCGAACCGCTGCCGATGCTGAAAATTGACGAGCCAACCCTGACCATGAACTTCATGGTTAACAGCTCGCCACTGGCTGGCCGCGAAGGTAAGTTCGTGACCACACGTCAGATCCGTGACCGTCTGGAACGCGAACTGAAATCCAATATGGCGCTGCGCGTCAAACAAATGGAAAACGATGACTCTTGCTACGAAGTTTCCGGTCGCGGTGAGTTGCATCTGACTATTCTGATCGAAAACATGCGTCGTGAAGGCTTCGAGCTGGCAGTTTCCCGTCCGCGCGTTGTGTTCAAAATGGTAGACGGCGTACGTCACGAGCCATACGAAAATCTGACTGTTGACGTAGAAGAATCCCATCAGGGTGGCGTCATGGAAGAACTGGGTCGCCGTCGCGGTGATCTGCAAAACATGGAACCGGATGGTAAAGGCCGTGTACGTCTGGAATACCGTATTCCAGCACGTGGTCTGATCGGCTTCCAGGGCGAATTCATGACCCTGACCCGTGGTACTGGTCTGATGAGCCACGTATTTGACGATTACGCGCCAGTCGACAACACCAAAGGTGAACTGGCTGGCCGTCGTAACGGCGTGCTGATTTCTCAGGAAGACGGCGCAGCAGTTGCGTACGCCATCTGGAAACTGCAGGATCGCGGCCGTATGTTCGTCAGCCACAATGACCCAGTGTACGAAGGCATGATCATCGGTATTCACTCCCGTGAAAACGATTTGGTTGTGAATCCGGTTAAAGGTAAACAGCTGACTAACGTTCGTGCTTCCGGCACCGACGAAGCAGTCCGTCTGGTACCACCGATCCAGCTGAGCCTGGAATACGCGGTTGAGTTCATCGAAGATGACGAACTGGTAGAAGTCACACCGAAGAGCATCCGTCTGCGTAAACGTTTCCTGAAAGAACACGAACGCAAACGCGCTCAGCGCGAATCTGAAGTGTAATCTGCTTTAGTGCCCGAATAAAAAACCGCAGCTTAGTCTGCGGTTTTTTTATTGCTGCGATGTCGGAAGGATTTCTTCACACATCGGCGGAAAGGCCGTGTGGCCGTCTTTTAGTCATCAGCCTGTTTTTCCGTGTAACAGTGCGAGTCAGTGCAAAACAGCGCTAAAAAGTGCTGAAATGCGGACTTTCGCACAGCAACCCGCCTGTCATCGGCGAAAAGTCCGGCTCTCCGAAATTGTCTGATGACGATTTCTGCATAATGTTCCTGAATCTTTTATCGGTTTTTTACCTCGGATTCTGATTGCATAAAAGCAAATCTGAGTTAGCATGCCGGTTTGCCAATGTTGCTCTTGTCATAAAAATGGCGAATTGCGGCATTCCTTTTCAATCTTTATGCAGGATCTTATGGATCAGGAAATCTCAGGCTTGAATCCGCGTACCGGCTGGGTGCGTATTGCGATTGCGGCGGTGCAGGCGGTGCTGCTGTATTTTTTGTACCGGGCGGGAACGCAAAAGTTATGGCCGGCGACGCAGCCGGAACTGTTTTTCCCTTTACTGTTGTGCGGTCTGGGTTTGCCGGTGATCGCGATTTCTTCGCTGGGGCAGATGTCGACTGCGAAGCTGTTGCGCTGGCTGGGTTTTCTGGCGCTGGTGCTGACCGGACTGACTTTGCATGACTGGTTCCGGCGCAATGGCCTGAATAATGAATGGGGTTCGGCGGAATATCCGGGGCGCCACAGCGATAAGGCGCTGTATCCGTCTCCCTTACTGTTCACCTTCAGTTTCCTGTGCCTGTATGTCGCGCAATCGCTGAAGCTGGCGTATGCGCAAAAACGTCAGGGCGTCGCGCAATATCCGCAGTATTTTGATTTGTCGTGGAAGTTGCTGGTGCAGCTGAAATTCTCAGCCTTGTTTGTCGGCGCACTGTTTGCGTTGCTGGCTTTGGGGGCTGGCTTGTTCGATATGCTGAAGCTGGATTTTCTGGCGCAATTACTCAAACGTGAATGGTTCAATATACCGGTGATCGTGCTGGCGTTCGGGTTTGCGCTGCATCTGACCGATATGCGTCCGGCAATTGTGCGCGGCATCCGCAATTTGCTGCTGGTATTGTTGTCGTGGCTGTTGCCGCTGGCAACCATTGTGCTGGCCGGATTTCTGGTGTCGCTGTTGTACAAAGGCGTGGATTTACTGTGGGCGACACGCCATGCAAGCGGTTTGTTGCTCGGTTCCTGCGTTGTACTGGTGGTGCTGATCAATACCGCGTTTCAGGATGGTGCTGCACTGGCGACAGCGCCGAAGATACTGCGCTGGTGTGCGCGCCTGGCCTGTTTCTTATTGCCGGTACTGGCCTCGCTGGCCTTGCGTGCGCTGCAATTGCGGATCACGCAATATGGCTGGAGCAGCGATCGCCTGATCGCCGTGGTGTGTGCGCTGATCGCGCTGGCTTACGGTCTGGCCTATGTGCGTGCGGCAATCGCTGCGGATGGTTTGCTGAGTAAGATAGCGGGTGCCAATGTGGTGATGGCGTATGTGCAACTGGCTGCGGTGCTGGCCTTGTTTTCGCCTTTGCTGGACCCGGCGCGTATTTCGGTGGCGGATCAGGTGGCGCGTCTGCGTGACGGCAAAGTGACGGCAGACAAGTTTGATTACCGTTATCTGCGCTTTGAAGGCGGTCGTTACGGACGTGAAGCGCTGGAACAACTGAAGCTGGAAACTGCCTTGCCTGAGTCAAAACAGATTCGCGAGAAAGCCGCGTTTGTGCTGGCGCTGACGTATAAATCGTATGCAGAAGAGCCGGTGCAGGTTGTGCGTCCGTATGAAGTCTGGCCAACAGGTGCAGTGCTGCCGGAGGGATTTTTGCGCCAGCCCGATCAGAAAGATAATGGCTGGCTGACGCAGAAAGATACCGAATGCCTGATCGCGAAAACCCACGCCTGCGATGCGGTGCTGCAGGATATGAATCGCGATGGCAAGCCGGAAGTGCTGGTACTGGATCGCAACCGCAACTATGGCGGCAATCTGTATGCAGAAATACAGCCCGGCGTCTGGAAGCGGCAGGCCCATGTGGATGTGGAAGCGGACGACTGCGATAAGCTGAACGAAGCCCTGCGTGCCGGACAGGCAAAAGCGGTGACTGGCTGGGATATGCTGGAAGTGGGTCGTATGCGTTTAATGATCCGTCCTGATCCTGTTGTCAGACAGCATTGCAAGTCGTGAGTGGCAGCGCAGTCGGGTATTTGCTGTTCTGATGACTGACTGCTAAACCGCTGACAGCAGCGCACCAACGCGGCACATCTTCACGATGTTGCCGCGTTTTTTGTGTCTGATGATCAGGTGATCCTGTGAAATATCTGGTGTGGTATCAGTCGCAGCTGCAGTTAGATGAAAAAAATCCGCAAAACAGCCAGCAAATGCAATCTGCATTCAAAAAATTTCAAGGCTGAAATCCACTGTTTCTGCGGACATCCACGATGTCATCCTGATAAAGTGCCTGATATATTCAGTTTTTATGAATTGCAAGCCGGAAAGTCTGCTGCTGCCTTAGTTAGCCACGAACCATCTGGCGGAATTGCGCAAACGCCGCGCTGAAGACCGTATTGAATCAGGAGAACGCATGCCCGCCGCCCAGAATGCCCGCCGTAAAGCCATATTGCTGATGATTGCTGCCGCCACCCTGTGGAGTACCGCAGGTGTCGCCAGCCGCCATTTGCAAAGTGCGGCCGGATTTGAAATCGTGTTCTGGCGCAGTCTGTTTGCCGCGATCTTTGTCGCCGGGCTGATGCTGCATCAGTACGGGCGCGGTTTCGTCAGCCGTCTGAAACTAATGGGCAGCACAGGCGTGGTATCCGGCCTGATGTGGGCCACCATGTACAGTTGCTTTATGACGGCGCTGACGCTGACCACGGTCGCCAATACCTCGGTGATGGAAAGTCTGGCGCCTTTATTCACGGCGCTGCTGTCCTGGCTGGTGCTGAAAGAAAAAATCCCGTTCGCGACCTGGATTGCGATTGCGCTGGCCGGTTGTGGTATGGGCTGGATGTTTGCCGGTAACTTATCGGTCACTGACAGCCGTGGTGTGCTCGGTATGCTGGTGGCACTCGGTATTCCGCTGGCGTCGTCGGTGAATATGATTCTGCTGAAACGCCGTTCACATACGGTGGATCTGATTCCGGCTGTATTTCTCGGTGGCACGTTCTCGGCGCTGGCGATGCTGCCTTTGTCGATGCCGTTTCATGCATCGGTGCAGGATGTGCTGATCCTCGGCGCGCTGGGTTTCTTTCAGCTAGGCTTACCGTGCTCGCTGATGGTGAAAGCGTCTGCACACCTGAAAGCGCATGAAGTCGCCTTGCTGGCCTTGCTGGAAGTCTTGCTGGCGCCATTGTGGGCATGGCTGGGTGCAGGGGAAGTGCCTGCCACTGCGACACTGACCGGCGGCGCACTGGTGTTAGCTGCTTTAATCGGCAATGAAATCCGGACATGGCAACAGAAACGGGCTTAATCGCAGTAAAATAGCGGGTTATTTACCCCAATTTTCCGCTGGCGCCGGTTGCGCTGCGGTTCTGTTACGGAATGTTGTGATCATGAAATCTCCTGAACTCTTACTGCCAGCCGGTTCGCTGGAAAAAATGCATGCTGCTTTCGACTTTGGCGCAGACGCGGTGTATGCCGGTCAGCCACGCTATAGTCTGCGTGCCCGCAATAATGAATTTTCGACGCTGGATGTGCTGCGTCAGGGTATCGAAGGCGCGCATGCGCGCGGCAAACTGTTCTTCGTCGCCAGCAATATTTTCCCGCACAATTCCAAGCTGAAAACCTATCTGCGCGATATGGAACCGGTCATCGAAATGAAGCCGGATGCGCTGATCATGGCCGATCCGGGTCTGATTATGATGGTGCGTGAAAAATGGCCGGAAGTGAATGTGCATTTGTCGGTGCAGGCGAATGCGGTGAACTGGGCCGACGTGAAATTCTGGAAAAAAATGGGTCTGACCCGTGTGATTCTGTCTCGCGAACTGTCGCTCGATGAAATCGAAGAAATCCGTCAGGAATGTCCGGATATGGAACTGGAAGTATTCGTCCACGGCGCGCTGTGTATTGCATATTCCGGCCGCTGCCTGTTGTCCGGTTACTTCAATCACCGCGATCCGAATCAGGGCACCTGCACCAATTCCTGCCGCTGGGATTACAAGGTTTCCAATGCGTCGGAAAACGAAACCGGCGATCTGGTGAATATTCCTGTCGAAACCATCAAGTTCGATTTCAACAAAGCGCTGGAAGATGCGAATCAGTCGTTCTCCGCCATGGGCGATATGAAGCGTCATCCGCTGGCCGACCGTCCTTACCTGATCGAAGAGACCGGCAAACCGGGCAGCCTGATGCCGATTCTGGAAGATGAGCACGGCACTTACATCATGAATTCCAAAGACTTGCGCGCGGTAGAGCACGTAGAGCGTCTGGCGAAAATCGGTGTGGATTCCCTGAAAGTGGAAGGCCGTACCAAATCCCTGTACTACGTGGCACGTACCGCACAAGTGTATCGCCGTGCGATTGACGATGCCGTCGCAGGCCGTCCTTTCAATCCTGAATTGCTGGGCGAACTGAATGGTCTGGCCAACCGTGGTTATACCGACGGTTTCTATCAGCGTCACCACACGCAAGACCATCAGAACTACATGGAAGGCGTATCGCAGGCACACCGCAGCCAGTACGTTGGTCAGGTGACTAAAGTCGAAGATGGCTGGGCCGAAGTGCAAGTGAAAAACCGTTTCAGCGTCGGCGACCGCATCGAAATTATTTCTCCGGCCGGTAATGAAATCGTGACCCTCGGTGAAATGCGTAATACTGAGAACCAGTCGCTGAACATGATCAGCGGCGCAGGTCATACTGTACGCATTCCGCTGGAAGCAAAATACGAAAAAGCCCTGATCGCAAAAATGCTGTAATTCTTTGTGTGCCGTGAGGGTTGCGGCACACAGTCCGAAAAACATCATTGTAATCGTGCGGTTTATTAAATTATATTGATGTTGCTATGTTAATATCGCTTCGTTTATTTTAAACGGAGCGATCATGAACAGACATGCTGCGCAGTACCTTCTGGCTTCTGTACTGGTGACAGGCGGTTTATCTGCCTGCGGCGGTGGCGGTAATTCCGCACCCGCTGAAAAACCGGTCGGCACAGTTGCCATTTCTATTTCCCCCATGAAGCAGGTGGTGTTATACACCGGTCGGGCGGTCTCTTTTTCTGCTGTTGGCAAATCTTCTATTGATTTACCGCTGACTTATCAGTGGGATTTCGGTGATGGCAGTACCGGTAGCGGTGCCAGCCTGAATCATACTTACGCCAAATCCGGCACTTATTCCATCAAAATCACCGCGACCGATAGCAATGGTGTGAAAGCCAGTAGTTCCGGTGTACTGAGCGTGGTGGATGCGGTACTGACGACCCCGTCGATTACGGCGAATCCTTCCAGCGGGTTTGCCGGTGTGGATATCAGCTTTAAAGGTGCTTCATCCGATCCGGGCGGCGGCACGCTGGCGTATAGCTGGGATTTTGGTGATCAGGGCACCGCCAGCGGTGACACAGTCACGCACAGTTTTTCGACGCAGGGCACCTATCCCGTGGTGCTGACTGTCACCAATGATCTGGGTAGCACCGTTAAAAATACGCTTTCTTATGTGGTGAACGCCTATGCTGGTGCCCCGACAGTGCCAGTCATCAGTGCGGCCAATGTGGCAAGTACGGGTAAGGCGATTACTCTGAATGCATCCGCACTGGATGCATTGCCACTGACCTACAGCTGGGATTTCGGTGATAACACCACTGGCAACGGTGCTTCCGTGCAGCATGCCTACAGCAATGCCGGAAATTATCAGGTCACGGTTACAGCGACCAATACCAAGGGAGCAAAGACGGTGTCTGCGCCATTTAGTGTCTCGGTGTTGCAGCAGGTGAGTAATGCACTGACCGCAGCTTGTGGTGGCAGTAACTGCTCTGCTACGGGAGCAACTACTTACAGCGGCTCCGGTGTCGGGGTCTGGCAATACCAGAATGCCGGTACAACACCGGTGCTGATGGATTTCAGTATCAGCGGCGTGAAGGCGGGGCAGGTGGCAACCGTGCTGTTCACAAATGCCTCAGAGAGTGCGACTTTGCTGGCGCCGGGATTTGGTAATCTGCCAGCTTCGGTGGCGCCATTACATCGTGAAAATCTGCATTCGCAGGCATTGCATTCTCAAATGCAAAAAGACTTAAAACATGATGAGATGCTGCAACGGAATCAGGCGCTGGCACGCGCAATTGCTCAGCGTAAAGCAGTCGGCAGAGTCGCAGCCAGCCAGTCAACAGTACCCCGGATCCGGGCGGTTGCCATCGGTGATACGCGGGTCTGGATTGATGGTTATGACATCAAGAATCCAGTCAGTTACACGCTGAAGGCAGCGCAGATTTGCAGATTGAACAGCGGACGTAATGCTGTTTTCTGGAGTGATCCGAATGGTGGCGCAACGGCTGCTGACGTAGCCGAACTGGCCAATACCTTTTGTGCTAACGGCGGTGCTGGAAAAGCAGGTTTTGATGCGTTGACCAATATTATGGGCGATGCCTGGGGGAGTGCTGCCGGATCGGAGATGATTTCCGACGCCAAGGGTTTGCAGGATATTCATGTGGTATTGCCGAAAGTCCCCGTCGGAACCGGATGGGGAGGATATTTCTGGGGATTGAATAATTACCTGAAATCAAACGGAGGTAACTTTAGCAACAGTAATGAAGCACTGGTATTTTTCGTGAATGGCACTCAAGTCTCTCAGGCGATGAATTTCTATAAATCGACCCTGATTCATGAAGCTGTGCACATGATTAATTTTTATCAGCGTGCGATTGTCCGGGGCACAGATCACGACACCTGGCTGGAAGAATCCTCCGCGATGATGGGGGAGGATATTCTGAGCAAACGCTTGTCCGGCGGAACGTTTAATAAAATTGCAGAAAGCAGGCTGCCAGCCTTTCTGGCTTCAGGTGGCGGTGTCAGTTATATCAACTGGCCGAATTTATCCGGCAATCACTACGCTATGGGTGGCAGCTTCGGCGCTTTTCTGAACCGGAAGTACGGGCAAAGTATGTTTGGCAAGATCGAAACCGATTGCAAAGACGGTGGCACACAAACCAGTTATCAGTGTCTGGATGCACTGATTAAAGCAGCGGGTGGGAATGGCATCGGCGATGATCTGGCGCGCATGGGTATTTCAGTGTTCGGCAATACCCCGGGCTCCGCATTGCCGCAAGGCTTCGGCTTTCCGCTGCGTACAGTCGATGGCGACTTTGCCGCGGTTGACATTGCAAGCATGGCAAAAGTCATTCCGGTCACGCCGGTGATTCCGCTATTGTTTATGCCAACATCCCATTATTTCCGTCAGGAAGTGCTGAGCAGTGCAGGTAGTTACACCAAGTCCGGTTTGCTGGTGCCTGCCGGTGCAACCCTGCATATCATGATCCGGGACGCCGCGCCCTGATTTATCTGCAGCAATTGTGTGGTAAAAAGCCGTCGTTTTCACTGCGACGGCTTTTTTTACGGGATTTTTCAAATGCAACAAAGATTTCGTAGAAAATTCCAAGAAATCAGAATATGCAAAAATAATAATTTGCGATGAAGGGATTTTTTTGAAAGTTAAGTGAATTTAGTAAAAAAATAACGGTTGAAACCGCATTTTTTGTGATTGTTTCAATATGTAACTGCAATGTGTAATTTTGTGTCCTGTGCTAGGATCGTTGCGCTTCTTAATGAAATCGGAGTAAACAATGAAAAAAAGCACAGCACAGATGCTCTTCGTATCTACCCTGTCTCTGGCAGCGCTGACTGCCTGCGGTGGTGGCGGAGGAGGAGATTCCACAACAGCACCGGCACCATTGCCAACCGTGTCCGTCAGTATTTCGACATCCGGTTTGCCGGTCATGTACACAGGCCGCTCCGTGTCGCTGAGCGCGACCGGCACATCGTCGGCCAACCTGGCATTAACGTATTCCTGGGACTTTGGTGATAGCACTGCCGCCGGCACCGGCGTGACTTCCGCACATACTTTTGCGAAAGCCGGTACTTACACAGTAAAAGTCACTGCAACCGATACGAATGGCACTAAAGCCAGCGCATCCGGCACGGTTACTATCGTTGACGCAGTACTGACAGCACCAACTATCACGCCAAGCGTGGCTTCATCGATTGCGGGTAACGCAGTCACATTTACTGGTGCTTCCAGCGATCCTAGCGGCGGTAAGCTGACTTATAGCTGGGATTTTGGTGACGGCTCCAAAGATACGGGTACCACCGTGTCGCATTCTTTCGCAACTGCAGGCACATATGCCGTGGTATTGACTGTCACCAATGATCTGGGCACCAAGGCAACTACAACACTGAATTACAGTGTTTCCGCTGCAGCCGGCGCACCATCCACACCGGTGATCAGCGCGAATAACACCACTGTTCTGCCAAATGCAGCAGTCACTTTCAATGCATCTGCACAAGATTCACTGCCACTGACTTACAGCTGGGATTTTGGTGATGGCACGACAGGTACAGGCGCGTCCGTGCAAAAAAGCTACACGGCAGCAGGTACTTACAGTGTGGTTGTAACAGCAACTAATACTCAAAACAAATCGACCAAATCGGCGGCGACACAAGTTACTGTGATGCAGGCGGTTTCGAATGCGCTGGCCCCTAGCTGTTCCGGTGCAGGTTGCAGCGCCAGCAGCGCGACAACCTATGCCGGTTCCGGTGTGGGTGCATGGCAGTACAAAAATACAGGCTCTGTTCCGGCATCGCTGAATTTTGCGATTTCCGGCGTGAAAGCTGGTCAGGTAGCAACCCTGGTGTTCACCAATACATCAGATACCAGCTCGCTGACTGCGCCGGGATTCGGCGCTGTGCCTGTGGCAATTCCTGCCGCGTCGACCGGTGCATTGTCCCTGAACATGCAAGCACTGAACCGTCACGCACAGATGGATACAGCACATCAGTCTATGCATCAGCGTAATCATGACCTGATCCAGCAAATGCGTGCTAAACCAGCCACCATCCGTGCCGCTGGCGTCAAAGCAGCAAACGTTCCTCCGGTGCGTGCTGTTGCAGTGGGCGACACTAAGGTCTGGGTAGATACTTACGACAGCGCAAATCCTGTCAGCTACACACTGAAAGTGGCGCAAATCTGTAAGCTGAAAACCGGCCGTAATGCCGTGATCTGGGGTGACCCGAACGGTGGTGCAACCGCAGCTGATTTGCTGGCACTGGCGAACACCTTCTGTTCTAACGGTGGCGCAGGTACAGCAGGCTTTGACGCGCTGACCGATATCATGGGTGACGCTTATGGTACGAAGAGCTACAGCAACACTATCGGCGATACTAACGGTCTGCTCGATATCAACGTAGTTGTACCGAACGTACCGTCCACAACCAAATGGGGTGGCTACTTCTGGGGTGGTAACAACTTCCTGAAAACAGCATTCCCAAGCACCAAAGACAGTAACGAAGCACTGGTGTTCTTTGTCAACGGTCAACAGGTATCGCAAGCGCTGAACTACTACAAATCCACGCTGATGCATGAAGCCGTGCATATGATTAACTTCTATCAGCGCGCATTTGTTCTGGATACAGCGCACGATACATGGCTGGAAGAAACCACAGCGATGATGGGTGAAGACATTCTGGCGAAAACCATTTTCGGTGGCAGCTACAATGAAATGACTCAGGTTCGCATTCCGCAATACCTGCGTACTGGTGGTGGCGTCAGCTATGTCAACTGGACAAATCTGTCCAGCGACAGCTATGCGTTCGGTGGAGCATTCGGTGCATTCATCAACCGTAAATACGGCTTGTCGATGTTCAAGAAAATCGTGACTGACTGTAATGATGGTAAAACAGTGAATGGCGTCAAAGTCACCAGCTATGCATGTATGGATACGCTGATCAAGGGTGTTGGCGGTGTGGGTATGGGTGATGAACTGGCGAAATTCGGTATTTCGCTGTGGGGTAACACACCAGCATCGGCATTGCCTTCCGGTCTGGGCTTCCCGCAACGTACCGTAGATGGTGTATTTGACGCGATTGACGTAGCGACTGTTGTGAAATCACTCAAAATCACGGCAAAATCTCCGGCAACAATGGTTCCTACATCGCATTACTTTGCTCAGGAAACCATTGCTGCAGGTGCAACCAACTACAGCAAATCCGGTGTGATCGTGCCAGCAGGCGCAACACTCCATATCATGGTTCGTGACGCAGCACCGTAATCAGCGAATCTGAATAATATTTAGTAAGAATGTAAGAGAGCTCGCCGCTCCGGGAAACCGGAGCGGTTTTTTTATGGGCGTGTGGTAACTAAGGCAGCGTCATTGCGATCACGAATGAGAAGGGTGCGTGACGTAAGCAGATGGTGTATGAATACCGGTGAAAGCGACCTACGCTGAATGTAGCCCCCAGTGAACGGAAAGCCGGTGCGGGAAGTAGCGGAACTGGCGATACTGGCATGGGTGCAGTGATTCAATCGTCACCGCTGAATGAAGTCAATCGGTCACATTCCACCGATAGGGAAGAAAGCCAATTATTGTTGACAATTTTTTGATCGGGGTAACATGGAATGATCGGAAGTTATTAATAATATTTATTTATCTGCAGATGGGGGTGCTGATCGACTCCATCAGCCTATGATGATTGATCCACCACATTCATGCCAGCGTCGCCAACCCCACGACTTCCAGTGTCTTCCATGGCCCGCGCTGTTTAATTAGCTCCGGCTTGTGATCGTCTCCGTTAATTCGTAAGGCACAATGAGCTTCATCTTTAGCTGCATTCCAGCCGCTGAGAAACGTGGCAAATTTTGTCAAACCTGGGCAATTCAGTGCGACGCTAAATAAGCACCTTGCACATCCTCGATAGCCTGTTCCAACGGCCACATCCCACCGATCATGCGACCAGTCCGTTCGACGTCGCTCTCGGTCGCGTTAAGTCAAATGCACTCACTCAGCCGCCAGCACTGTGCAAATATCGTCATGTGTGATTTACGGAGGCCCGGACTTTCTGCCGACGACAGCCGGATTGGTATGCTGAACTCCGCATTTGAGCTGTTTTTTGCCTGTTTTGGCGCAATCGAAGGGGCTGTTGGCAATGAGGTGTATCCGGCTCAGTTCGCTTACGTCGTTCAGGTGTCGAATACAGGGTGGCAGTACCAGCGTTTCGACACTCTAAACGGCGGCGCAGGTTTGCGTGTGCATCAGTTGACCCAGCGTTTTCAGCGCCTGTTCATGGCGGCGGGTCAGCGGGTGGCCGGCGTTTAAGCGCATGCAGTTTCTGAACTGACGGCTGGCAGAGAACATCGGGCCGGGCGTGATCGAAATTCCCATTGCCATGGCCTGACGCTGTATCAGCAGCATATCCACCGGCTCCGGTAATTCCAGCCACAAAAAATAGCCGCCGGACGGCCTGCTGGTGCGCGTACCTTCCGGAAAATAGCGTTGCACCATTTCAAGGCTGGCGCTTTGCTGCACCGACAAGTGATGTCGTAATTGTTGCAGGTGGCGGTCGAAATAACCTTTACTCAGAAACGTTGCCAGAGCCTCCTGCGTTGGCAGTGCGGTGGACAGGCTGGTGCTGAGTTTTTGCCGGATCATGGCATGGGTATGCTTACCCGCTAATGCCCAGCCAACGCGGTAGCCCGGTGCCAGACTTTTGGAAAAGGACGTGCAGTGAATGACGACGCCTTCGGTATCCCATGCTTTCAGTGGCAAAGGGCGTTCTGCCGTGAAGTACAGTTCGCCATACACATCGTCTTCAATAATCGTTACACCGAATTGCGTGGCCAGCGCCACGATCGCTTGTTTGTTCTGCGCAGGAATCGTGCTGCCGAGCGGGTTCTGAAAATTGCTCATCAGCCAGCAGGCTTTTGGCTGGTGGCGACGGAATGCCGTTTCCAGCGCATTCAGATCGATGCCGTCACGCGGATGACTGGGCACTTCGAGCGCCTGCAAGCCCATGCGTTCAATTGCTTGCAAGGCACCGTAAAAAGACGGCGATTCAATCACCACCGTATCGCCGGGCTGAGTGACCGATGCCAGCGCGAGGTTCAGCGCTTCCAGAGCGCCGTTGGTAATCAGGATGTCGTCCGGATGCACCCGCATTCCCAGTGTCAGATAGCGCAATGCAATCTGACGGCGCAAATGCTGGCTGCCGGGTGTCAGGTCGTCAATGGTATTCCACGGATCGAGTTGCGGCAGACTTTGAGACATGCAGGCTGCCAGTCTGCCCATCGGGAACAGGGTGGGGCAGGGGAAGGCAAAGCCCAGCGGCACCATGTCGCGGTGGCCGGATTCCAGAATGCTGAAAATCAGGCTGCTGACATCCAGTGTCTGCTTTTCTCCGCTGAGCCGGGCGCTGACTCTGGCTTCCGGCAAGGCTTCGTGGCTGCCGGCAATGACGAAATAACCGGAACGTTCTTTGCCGCGTATCAGGCCCCGTGCTTCGAGCAGATAGTAGGCCTGATATACCGTCGCAGGGCTGACGGAACGCAGCTCGCTGGCCTGACGGACGGAGGGTAGTTTTTCACCGCGCCGCAATGTACCGGCACGGATCGATTGCGCAATATCTTCGGCCAGTTTTTCGTAGAGTTTCATGCATCTTCCCTTACGCGGGTATCCGGAACATGGCTGGTTCTGTGACGATGGTCCGCTGTGTCTGTTTGTCACGCAGCGTGAAACGGAAACGGTAATGTCCGGCAGTTAACGGGCTGGTGTTGCGAACGGTGACGCTGATGAATCCTGCACCGGCAGGCGACAGGCGGATAACGTTATCCGATTGCAGATGCAGTGCAGGTACATTTTCAATGCTTAAATCATAATTGCCAGTTTCTTCACGGGTATTGAGTAAATGCAAGCGGTAGACTTGCTCGAACTGACCTGGCGCAGGTTCGCGTGATGTCAGCATGCGGTCTGGCAAAATATCCATCCTGACATCCGGTCTGTTTGCCAGTAAATAAGCAGCTGCCGCACACATGATCAGCATCAGCAGGCTGTAGACCGCAATGCGAGGACGCAGAAAGCGGGGTTTGTCTGGCGACGCAGAACCAGCGCGGGATTCCTGTAACTGGCGTGCGCTGCTGTAACTGATCAGGCCGCGCGGCAACTGCAGTTTATCCATCACATGATCGCAGGCATCAATACAGGCAGCACAACCGGTGCAGTCATGTTGTAATCCTTTACGGATATCAATGCCGGACGGACACACCTGCACACACAGGCCGCAGTCAATACAACTGTCTGCATTCACCGGACGGTCTGCACCGGGTTTCTGACGCGGTTCGCCGCGTTGCGGGTGGTAGCTGATGATCAAGCTGTCCTGATCCAGCATGGAACCCTGAAAACGTGCATACGGACATAAGTAACGGCAAAATTGGTCGCGCATCAGTCCGGCGTTGGCATACATCAGGCCGCCATACAGCAGGATGCTGGTCGTTACACCGGCGCTGAAGCGGAATTGCGTCAGCGCTTGCAGCATGTCGCTGACCGGCACAAACCATGCGGTGAATACAAAACCGCTGATAAATGACAGTGTGAGCCAGATCAGATGTTTGCTGCCGGTGCGCAGGATACGTTCGGCGGTCCAGCCCTCCCGCGCCAGACGCATGCGGTTGGCGCGGTTGCCTTCAGTCCGGTTTTCTATCCACATCATGACCAGTGTGTACACAGATTGCGGGCAGCCGTAGCCACACCAGACGCGGCCTGCGATGGTAGTCACCAGAAACAAACCGAAGGCGCAAATGATGAGCAGCATTGCCAGATAAATCAGATCGTGCGGATACAGAATCAGCCCGAACAGATAAAATTTGCGCGCCGCCAGATCCAGCAATACAGCTTGCCGCTGATTCCAGCTCAGCCAGGGTGTGATAAAAAACACCATTTGTGTCAGCAGTACACAAAGCCAGCGCAGATTCGTGAATCTGCCTTGCGATTCGCGCACATAAAACGGCTCGAATTTGGTGTAAACCGAAATGGTTTTGTATTGCGGAGTGGCGGGATTATGCATGGCGGCCGGAAGCGAGGAGTCATTCGTGGCGCGATCATGCGCTGCAGCTGTTATGAAAAACAGAAGCAGTCTGGCGGAAAAAAGCAGTACAGATCCGGTATCAACAGATGTTGCCGCGATAACGGCGGGCTATCGCGGCGGACTATTACAGGGAGGAAAACGGATGTTGTCTGAATCAGTCTGGATGATGGCTGTATATGCGCTGGCGTTAAATGTGCTGACTTACGGCTTGTTTGCGCTGGATAAACGACAGGCTGTGCGTAACGCGTGGCGCGTGCCGGAGCGGCACTTGCTGCTTGCAGTGCTGCTGGGTGGCTGGGCAGGCGCAATGCTGGCCATGCGGATTTGCCGGCACAAACGTAAAAAGACATCATTTTTACTGCGTTTTGCGCTGGCGCTGATTGTGCACTTGCTCATCATCATGGTTTTGTTCCTTATATTTTCGGATGCGGAATATGCAGCATGGTGGAAATGAATCAGCGCATGGCAATTGCATCCGGATGGCGGGTTTTCATTGAGCGCACCGCAAAACTATGGGCCCACGGTGCCGGTAATGATGCCCAGTATTTCGCCATACCATGCGCCATGCTCAGTCTCGCCGACGGCAGTGGTACGCTGCGCGACAACAGTGCACGATCGGGCAGTGTCGCCAGTTTTTCATAGAAACGCACCAGATCCAGAGAATTCCAGCCTGCATCCAGCGCCAGTTGCATGCCCAACTGATCTGCTTCTGCTTCATGCTGATATGAAAGCTGGCTGAGTTTCAGTTGCAGACTGTAATCGCTGCGTAATTGCTCAGCGACCAGAGATAAGTCTTTGCCCGGCGCATCCCTGAGCAGGCGTGCTTCCGATAATTCTTCATGCTGATGGCTCGCCAGCGCATGCGCCGCTTCATGCGCCAGCAGCGCTGCAATTTCGCCGTCACGCAATTGCAACTGCTGCAGGAAAATTTCACTAACCAGTATTTTTCCTCCGGCAAAACAGATCGCATCAATGTCGGGGGAACTGGTCAGATGAACTTCCCAGTCCCAGTCCGCTGCACCGGGATTGAGTCTGACTGCGGATGGAATCAGGCTGGAAAGAATATCGCGCAGCCTTGCCAGCATTGCCGGATTCCGGTTGATCTGACCCTGATCAGCCATCTCACGTATCAGCTCGTAGTAATCCTGCTCCTGACGCGCATTAACTTCGTTGCTGGTGTAGGACAGCGTTTGCCAGCGGCCGGAATCGGGGACTTGTGCCGAAGCTTGCACACAGATCAAACCGCAGATCAGCAGATACATGGCCGGTTTCATGACAGTCTCCTCCGCGCACCTTGATGGTGCTTTGTTGCAGCTTAGAAATCCTTGCCAATCCGTACAAGAAAACGATTGTTAATTCAGAATGGGTTTCGACAAGCAGTCCCTTCGCCGTCCGGCGCCGGAAATGCACACCAGTGAAAAAAAATGGCATTCCCGACAGCAATTAGCGGGATAATGTCAGGTTATGTCCGGAGGCCGCTTAAGTGATGCGTCCTCCCCCGAAACTTGCAATGTTGGTCGTCAAGGAGTGTGGATGAACTGGATGTATCTCGGAATTGCAATCCTGAGTGAAGTGATTGCAACCAGCGCGCTGAAAGCCTCAGAAGGTTTCACCAAACCGTTGCCGGTGCTGATACTGGCTGTCGGCTATGCATCATCGTTCTATTTCCTGTCGCTGACTCTGCGCACCATTCCGGTTGGTATTGCGTATGCCATCTGGTCGGGCGTGGGGGTCATTCTGATTTCGCTGCTGGCATGGTGGCTGTATGGTCAGTCACTGGATAAAGCCGCGTTGACGGGCATTGCATTAATTGTAGCGGGCGTTGTTGTGCTGAATCTGTTTTCGGATTCCGTTCATCGCTGAACAAAGTCGCAAACTTCAGTAAATACCAACGGACAAACCGGATAAATGAACAGAATGAACTGGCTGACAGAATTAAATGAAGATGAGCTGCCCGTAGTCTACGCGGTGGCCTTATACGATACGGCGATGACCGCCGCCAAGCTGACGGATTTATTTCAGGCACGTGCGCAGACCGATGCAATGGGTAATCCCTACTCGCCACGCCTGTTAAAAGAAGTTTGTGCCGGACTGACGCGCAAACATATCCTGAAGCAGGAAATCGGTATTGGTCTGGTACTGGAAGATGGTTTGCGCATGACCGTGATTCTGCATATGTTCAGGCAGGGCATATTGCGGACGTGGATTGCCGGTGTACGCGATATGCTGAAACGGCTGGGTGAGTACCAGTACTGGAAGTCATATGATGGCGCGTTTTACGGCCGCGAAGTACAGTTCTCCGTGCTGTCGGGCCGTACTGATGAAGCGCTGCTGTGGCGTGAAAAGCTGTTCAGCGTAAAAAATTTACAGGGCAATCTGCCGGCGGATAAATTCTTTGCTACCGATGATGGTGTGCAGTTATTTTCTGAACTGCGTGTTATGGATCAGGGCATGATGCTGACTGATTTGTTTCAGCATGCGAACTGGACGCTGGCAGATTGCGCGCGTGCTTACCAGTTCGGTTGCGAGCATGCAGAAAAGCTGGGAGCAAACTGGCCGCAACTGATCAGTCTGCTGTGCTGGCAGGCGATTTTGCGCGGCGATCTGTCAGCGCTCGAAAAGCTGATGCCGCGTGTGCAACCTGCATATTTGCCGGAATTGCAGATGGTGCTCTCTGTTATGCAAAACAAAATCGCGCAAGCCTGCAGTCTCGCGCAAACCTATTCCGAAGCGCAGCGCGCAGGAACAGGGAAACGGAAATTTTTTCTGTCTGGCCCAGGTGGCTTATTCGCTGCAGTCGCTTTGCTGGCGAAAAATGATGCTGCCAGTCTGAAGCTTGCTAAAAGCCAGATTGATGAAGGCGTCAAACAACGCGATGCCTACACGTATTTTGCGCTGCAACCTTTACTGAATCATTTGCAGCAGGGAACTCAGTTGCCGCATTCGGCGTTCGCTGTGCGTACCACCCATGATGTGGATGCACTGTTTGAAGCGCATGCCAGCGACTGGCTCGATGCGCCATCGCATCCGCGTTTGCAGACCAAACTCAACGATATGCGCGACCTGATGCAGGCGCGTGGCTATCTCTGGATTGCCGCAGAGGCAGACGGATTGCTGGTAAAACGCTTTTCACAGGCACCGGTGCTGGCGGGCTGGCATGAGAAAGCCGGATGGCAGCCGGTACTGCAGATTCTGCAGAAAGAAGAACCCTGGAAGCGTGCGCTGGAAGCACTGAGTCAGTTGCGTCCGCAGACAGAGGCGAAAGAAGAAGCGCCTGCAGAACAGACCCGTCTGGCCTGGATGCTGGAAATGGAATTTCAGCAATTGCGGGCTGAGCCGCGTGAGCAAAAGCGCAATGGTAAAGCAGCGTGGAGCAAAGGGCGTGCAGTAGCCTTGCGCCGCTTGCTGCAGGAACCGCCAGTGTATCTGACCGAACAGGACAGACAGATTACCGCGCATGCGATTCGTCGCACTGCCGGTGCTTTTGGTTCTGAATATGATTTTGATATTCAGAAAGCACTGCCGCTGATGACCGGTCATCCGGCAATTTACTGGATGGATGCGCCCGAAGTACGTGTTGATCTGGCGCGCGGTGAAGTCGCATTGCAATTGCAGGAGCGCGGGGAACATATCGCCCTGCAACTGGATCCTTACGTCGCACCGAATGAGCAAATGGTCTGGCGCAAAGAAACACCGACGCGGCTGGTGGTATATCAGTCCAGCCCTGAAATCCGTCAGATTTCCGGCATTCTCGGTCGCGGTATGCAAGTGCCGGTCAGTGCGCGTCAGCAATTGCTGGATGCGATTGCGGCAATTGCGCCGCACATGGTGATTCATTCGGACTTGCCGGAACTGGCGAGCAACGTTAAAACGATTAACGCTGACGCCACGCTGTACGCGCACTTGCTGCCTTTGCAGGAAGGATTGCGCCTGCAAATGCTGGTGCGCCCGTTGCCTGAAGGCAGCTGGCTGATGCCGGGCAGCGGGGCAGCGGTACTGATGGGTGAAGTTGATGGCAGTATGGTGCAGGCTGCACGCGATACGGACGCGGAAAAACGAAAACTGACAGAAGTGATTGCCGCTTGTCCGGCATTGCCTGCTACGGGGGAAATGCCCGAGTGGGAATTGCAGACGCCGGAGCAATGTCTGGAATTGCTCAGTCAGTTGCGCGCGCTTGAAGATCAGGGCCTATCGCTGATCTGGCCGGAAGGTGAACGTTATCGTCTGAACGGTTCGCGTTCTATGCAAAACATGCGGCTCAGTATTAAGCGTCAGGGTGAATGGTTTGTCGCCGGTGGCGAGCTGGTGCTGGATGATGGCAAAGTCATTGCGCTGCGTGAATTGCTGCAAATGATGGACAGCGCTAAAGGCCGCTTCCTGAAGATCGGGGAAAAAGACTGGCTGGCGCTGACGGCAAGCTTCCAGCGCAAGCTGGAACAATTGCGTGCGCTCGGCGAAGTCAACGGACGCGGTCAGTTAAGACTGCATCCTTTGTCTGCGAATGCGGTTGCGGAAATCACGGATGAAGCAGCGCAACTGACCGTGGATGCCGCGTGGCAGGAGCAATTATCACGCCTGAGTACGCTGGATGCGTTTGTGCCGGAAGTACCTGCCGGATTGCAGGCCACTTTGCGCGAATACCAGCAGCAGGGTTTCGAGTGGCTGACGCGACTCGCACACTGGGGTGTCGGTGCCTGTCTGGCAGACGATATGGGTCTGGGTAAAACCGTGCAGACACTGGCGCTGTTATTGCATCGTGCAGCTGGCGGCCCTGCGCTGGTGGTTGCACCGGTATCAGTTGCGATGAACTGGATTGCGGAAGCGCAGAAATTTGCGCCGGATTTAAAAATCTGCGCCTATCATCAGCGCCGCAAGCTGGAAGATCCGGCGGCATTTGATGTGGTGGTCACCAGTTATGGTTTGCTGCAAACCGATGCGAAAGTATTTGCCCGTCAGCACTGGCATACCGTGGTGCTGGACGAAGCGCAGGTAATTAAAAACGCGGCGACCAAGCGCAGCCAGGCGGCGATGGCGCTGGAAGCTGATTTCCGTATGATCGCTACCGGCACGCCGGTGGAAAATCATCTCGGTGAATTATGGAATCTGTTCCGCTTCATAAATCCGGGTTTGCTGGGTAGCAAAGAACAGTTCAATGACCGCTTTGCTTTGCCGGTGGAAAAAGGCAATCAGCAGGCAAAACAATTGCTGAAAAAACTGATTCAGCCGTTCATTTTGCGCCGTACCAAAACACAGGTGCTGACCGAATTGCCGCCGCGTACGGAAATCACGCTGCAAGTCGAACTCAGTGATGAAGAGCGCCATGTGTACGAAGCCTTGCGTCAGGAAGCGCTGGAAAAACTGGCCAGTTCCGGTGAAGGTGCTGATGGCAGCTCGCTGAAAGTGCTGACCGAAATCACGCGCCTGCGCCGTTTCTGTTGTCATCCTTCGCTGGTGTTACGTCAGCAGGAAATGCAGGGCAGTAAATTGCAGGTTTTCAGCGATACGCTGACCGAGATTCTGGATAACCGTCACAAAGTGCTGGTCTTCAGCCAGTTTGTTGATCATCTGGCGCTGGTGCGCGAAGTGCTGGAACAGCGCGATATCGCGTACCAGTATCTCGATGGTTCGACGCCGCCGGTGGAGCGTAAGCGCCGCGTCGATGCTTTCCAGTCGGGTGAGGGTGATGTGTTCCTGATCAGCCTGAAAGCCGGTGGTACCGGCTTAAATCTGACTGCCGCTGATTATGTGATTCACCTTGATCCGTGGTGGAATCCGGCGGTTGAAGATCAGGCATCAGACCGCGCGCACCGTATGGGGCAGCAAAAACCGGTCACGATTTACCGTCTGGTAACGTCCAATACCATCGAAGAAAAAATCCTTGCCCTGCATGCGCAGAAACGAGATCTGGCCGATAGTCTGCTGGAAGGAGGCGATGCCAGTGCCCGTCTGGATGCGAATGCTTTGTTGCAATTGCTGAAAGAAGGCATCTGATCAGGCAGTTTGCGCTGTGTTTAACCGGAAAACAGGCTCGCGCGGCGGGCGCGGTTTTTCGTGTTTGCTGTTAGACTTACGCCCTTGATTTGCCGGTGTTTTTTGCCGGCATTCCCGTTTTACCGAATGAAAGCCCCGAAGTGAAAGATACACAACAGGCGGGTGGTGCGAAGCGCGCGCTGCCGCCAAGAACTTTATCCGTTGCCCCTATGCTGGACTGGACAGACCGGCATTGTCGTTACTTCCATCGTCAGATTACCCGTCATACCTGGCTGTACACCGAAATGGTGACCACCGGTGCTTTATTGCACGGAGATGTGGAGCGGCATCTGAATTACAACGAGGCGGAACATCCGGTTGCGCTGCAACTGGGTGGCAGCGAGCCGGCGGATCTGGCGCGTTGTGCGGTGATCGGTGCGGAATGGGGTTACGATGAAATTAATCTGAATTGCGGCTGCCCGTCTGAGCGTGTGCAGAAAGGCGCGTTCGGCGCCTGCCTGATGTCTGAGCCGGTACTGGTGGCAGATTGCGTGAAAGCGATGCGTGACGCCACTGATGTGGATATTACGGTCAAGCATCGCATCGGGATTGATCAGGTGGAAGAATACGGTTTTGTCCGCGATTTCATCGGCACTGTGGCGGATGCGGGATGTAAAACCTTTATCGTGCATGCGCGGAATGCGATTCTGAAAGGTTTGTCACCGAAAGAAAACCGCGAAATTCCGCCGCTGAAATACCATTTTGCGTATCAGTTAAAGCAGGATTTTCCGGAGCTGGAAATCATTATCAACGGTGGCATCAAAACTGCCGATGAAGTGCAGCAGCATCTCGCGCATGTGGATGGTGTTATGATCGGTCGTGAGGCATATCACAATCCGTATATGATGGCTGAGTTCGATTCCCGTTTTTACGGTGACAGTGCAGAACCGCTGAGCCGTGAAGCCATCATCGAGCTAATGATTCCTTACGTACAGCGTCAGCTGGAACTGTACGGCAATAACGGTAAAGGCTTGCGTCTGAATTCTGTGGTGCGCCATATGCTGGGTCTGATGACAGGCTTGCCGGGTGCGCGCAGTTTCCGCCAGACTTTATCGGACAGCAAGCGACTGGCCAGTGGTGACCCTGCTTTATTGCGTGTGGCGCTGGCGCAGATGCAGGGTGTGATGCAATCGATGGCGGCGGATGCCTGAGTGGTTTTAGCAGGAACGAGCGCGTAATGTCAGCGCAGATTTATTCGGAGATGGGAGTGAAATCAATGAAATCGATGAAATTCGGAATCGCTTTTCTGGCGGCAGCCTGTGTGATGATGAGCGCATCGGCTGAAGTGGTCGTGTCGCAGCCGTGGGTGCGTGCGACGGTGCCGCAGCAAACGGCAACCGGTGCTTTCATGCAATTGAAAAGTTCTCAGGACAGCCGTCTGGTGTCGGTGACAACGTCTGCCGCTGAGCGCGCGGAAATCCATGAAATGAAAATGGAAAATCAGGTCATGCGTATGCGTGAAATCGATGGCTTGCCATTGCCGCAGGGACAGGATGTTGCGCTGAAACCAGGTGGCATGCACATTATGCTGATGGGTTTGAAAAAGCCGCTGACGGAAGGGGAGTCAGTGACGCTGCAACTGACGTTTGAAGATAAAGCGAAAAAGCGCGAAGTCAAAGAAGTGGTGGTGCCGGTACGCTCTCTGACCAAGCCAGTACACTGAAGCCTGAACAGCAGGCTTTCAGTATCATGATATTGCGGCAAGTAATAAAATGTAATCTTTACTTTAAATGAAGGCTCGCAGCGTATAGTCTGGGATGAGTTGCAATGCACACTCCTCATCTCACAAAAGTGAGTTTCCGCCCGCACCATCTGGTAGCGGGCATTTTTCTTTGTGGGGCAGTAATTGCAAAATAAAGAAAATGCCGGCGGGAACTTGCTAAAACGCGGTAACTACCCTATAATGCGTAGCTCTCTGACGAACGAAAGTTAGTCAGAAAAAACAGCGGTGGCTGTAGCTCAGTTGGTAGAGTCCAGGATTGTGATTCCTGTCGTCGTGGGTTCGAGTCCCATCAGCCACCCCAAGATTCAAAACAAAAAAGCCCGTTTCGACGGGCTTTTTTGTTTTTCTGCACTGATTTTTTCAGCTTCCCGGATTCTTCGTTGCACGGAAATGTATTCAGTCAGGTGGTTGCTTATCTGGCTGCGGCTATCTTCCGGCGCCTCTCTGTGTTTGCGAAGCCTGGTCTGCATTCAGGCGCTTTGCCTGCCGCATCCTGCCCCAATTGTTAAGGATGATGGAAGTGGCTGGTCTTCAGCTCGCCCGAATATGCCTTTATCGTCATCTGATGATTGCTGAGGCCCGGACTTTCTGCCGGCGAGCGCCGGATCACTATGCGAAGATCCGCATTTCGCTGTTTTTTGAGTCCGGCGGAAGTTGTTTGGAGAGGTTGCAGGCCCGGTATCTCAGGGCCTGCGAATCAAGGAAGGGGAATACTCAGCTGCGCTGTAAAAACGGCTGGCTGACTTTTTCGATATGGGCGTTGAGTGAACTGATGAGCCTTTTGATACGTGCATTTTTATTGATCGCGAAAATACCCATTACAATAGTGGCGAAGAATATGGCAAGCCAGCCATCGTGAAACGCGATCGCCAGTCCTGCCCAAAGCGCAAATCCGATCAGCAAAAAGTGTTTGGGGAATACTTCCAGTTTCATCAGGTTGTTCAGTGAAGCGCCATCGCAAATAAACGAAAACTGATTGGCATTGTGGTTGATCACACTCGCATACCAGCCTTCATTACGTCCCTTTTGTTCTGCCGAAATGAGAGTAATCCGCTGATTAGCGCGTAAAGGAATGGAGGTGCCGCTGATATTGACGGATTTTTCCATGCCATCTTCGGTTTTTATCCAGAATTCCTGATGGGTGGTGTTGTGTGATCTGATGCTGATGTTATCAATATGGCCACCATTCGGGCCTATATAACCGCCGCCGCCACCGCCGGAAATGTGGGTTTCGCTACGGGTGCTGGTGTCCAGTACCGTGCCGGTAATACTGCGGAATTCCAGTGTTTTGCCGCGATAGGTAAATGTTTCCATGCTGCTTCCTTTGTCTTTTCAATATCCGTCAGATCTGGCTTGCCAAGTTTGAAACGGAATGAAATTAGCAGTTTTGCATAATCCGGACAAGAAGATTTAAATTTGCTAACAACTTATCCGGCTGCCATCGGAAGTGAGGCTGGTGTTGCAGGTTTGCTCAGTATTTTTTTCAGTTCAGTACGGGGTAACTCAGGCTGAGTCTGAAAAAAACGCTGTTGACCGCTGTTTCAGGTGTTTTCAGACCCAAATGCGGAGTTAAGCACAGCGATTTGCTGTTTGTCGGCAGAAAGTCCGGCTCTCCGGAAATGCCGGATGACGATTTCTGCATGGTTTCGCTGAATCAGGGCCTGATCAGACGATGCACGGGCGGGTTGTGTGGCAGACGACGTAACGGGAGTTTTCAGGCGGCCCGTTTCATGCGGATGTGGATGGTTGTTTTTGCAAAAGAGTGAGGGTGTTACGTCAGTTCTTGATTTCTTCGATTGCCTCAGCAAATTCAGAAATATCTTTGAAACTTTTATAGACAGAGGCAAAACGGATATACGCGATTTTGTCCAGTTTCTTTAGTTCGCGCATCACGAGTTCGCCCAGATACACGGACATCACCTCACGTTCGCCGCTGGACAGCAATTTTTCTTCGACATGCATGATCGCACTGTCAATTGCTTCTGCGGAAACGGGGCGCTTACGTAAGGCCAGCATGAAACTGGCGCGCAGCTTGCCGGATTCATATTCTGTACGGCTGCCGTTTTTCTTGACGATAACCGGCATCATCAGTTCCGTGCGTTCATACGTCGTGAAGCGTTTATCGCAGGCACTGCAACGGCGGCGGCGGCGCATGGCACTGCCGTCTTCGGAAACACGGGTTTCGATGACCTGAGTATCAGTATGGTGGCAGTAAGGGCATTTCATGCAAATGTTCCGTTCCTGTGAGTGAACCTGAGTGCGGCCGCAAAAAGAAAAACGCCACTGCAAAGGCAGTGGCGTTGTTTTATATCACAGTTATCAGGCTGCGTACACTGGGAAGGCTTCAGTCAGTTTTTTGACTTCTGCTTTCACGCGCTCGATCGTTGCTGCATCGTGAGGATTATCCAGAACGTCAGCGATCAGATGACCAACTTTGATCGCTTCCGCTTCTTTGAAGCCGCGGGTAGTGAATGCAGGGCTGCCCAGACGGATACCGGAAGTCACCATTGGTTTTTGCGGATCGTTCGGGATGCCGTTTTTGTTGCATGTCATGTGTGCAGAACCCAGAATCGCTTCCGCTTCTTTACCTGTCAGACCTTTAGGACGCAGATCGACCAGCATCACGTGCGATTCAGTACGGCCGGAAACGATGCGCAGACCGCGTTCTGTCAGTGTTTGTGCCAGTGCTGCAGCATTTTTTACAACTTGTTCCTGATACGCTTTGAATTCCGGAGACAGTGCTTCTTTGAATGCAACTGCTTTACCAGCGATGACGTGCATCAGCGGGCCGCCTTGCAAGCCAGGGAAAATCGAGGAATTGATTTTTTTTGCGATCGCTTCGTCGTTGGACAGAATGATACCGCCGCGTGGGCCGCGCAGACTCTTATGTGTTGTGGAGGTAACAACGTCAGCAAACGGCACCGGATTAGGATAAACGCCTGCCGCGATCAGACCGGCGTAATGCGCCATGTCCACCATGAAGTACGCGCCGATTTCTTTCGCGATTTTGGAGAAACGTTCGAAATCGATGCGCAGTGCAAATGCAGATGCGCCGGCGATGATCAGTTTTGGTTTGGTTTCACGTGCCAGTTTTTCCATCGCGTCATAGTCGATGTCTTCCTGTGCGTTCAGGCCGTAAGAAACAACATTGAACCATTTGCCGGACATGTTCAGTGGCATACCGTGGGTCAGATGGCCGCCTTCTGCCAGACTCATACCCATGATGGTGTCGCCCGGGTTCAGCAGCGCAAAGAATACGCCCTGATTTGCCTGAGAACCGGAATTTGGCTGAACGTTGGCGAAGTTCGCGCCGAACAATTCTTTCAGGCGGTCGATGGCCAGTTGTTCCACGACGTCCACGTTTTCGCAGCCACCGTAGTAACGTTTGCCCGGATAGCCTTCCGCATATTTGTTGGTCAGTTGAGAACCTTGCGCCTGCATGACAGCCGGAGAAGTATAGTTTTCCGACGCGATCAGCTCGATATGCTCTTCCTGACGCACATTTTCTTTTTCAATGGCAGCAAACAGCTCTGGATCGATATTCGCGAGAGTGTGATTTTTTGCAAACATAGCTTTCCTGATTTCCTGTTAAGTTAGAAACGATGTTAAAGAATGGACAAAAATGAGGTGTCAGTGATGTGAAAACAGACAGGCAGCCTCATCCTTGCTCTACCATCGGGCTGCCCAGGCGTACGGCACGGAGAAAACTCCGTATATCTCACGCTTCCTGATGGGATTCCTCCATCTATCGCAGGAACAATTTGCTGTGTCCGCGCTTGCGCCAGTTACGTGAAACAAAATGGTGCGGCGATTTTACGTGATGGCTGTTGAATGGGCAAGCGAGCGGGTTTTTGCTATGCAGATTTCGAAAATCTCAATGATGAAAAATGTTTGTTCTGTCGGCTTTATCCTGCGTTACTGTCGAAATGAATTTAAAATAAGCCACAAAACCTCAATACCGCGAATGTGCGGAATTCATAGTCTGAAAAGGAAGCATTCATGATCGTACTGATTACCGGAGCAAGTTCAGGATTCGGAGAAGCAATGGCCCGTCGTTTTGTGCAAAACGGCCATCAGGTGATTGCCGCAGCGCGGCGCGCGGATCGTTTGCAGGCGCTGCAGCAGGAGCTCGGTGCGCAATTGTTGCCGGTGGTGCTGGATGTGACAGATAAATCATCAATTCAGGCAATGCTGGCCGGATTGCCTCCGTCATTCCGTCAGATTGATGTGCTGATCAATAATGCAGGGCTGGCGCTCGGTACGGAGCCTGCATATACCGCATCAGAAGAGGAATGGGAAACCATGATCGATACCAACGCCCGTGGTTTGGTGCTGATGACGCGCGCTATCCTGCCTGAGATGGTGGCCCGTAAATCCGGTATGGTCATTAATATCGGTTCAATAGCCGGTTCCGTCGCGTATCCGGGTGGCAATGTGTATGGCGCAACAAAAGCCTTTGTTGATCAGTTCACCCGTAATCTGAAGGCAGATCTGGTTGGTACCGGTGTACGTACAACTAATATTGCGCCGGGTCTGTGTGGTGGTACCGAGTTTTCAAATGTACGTTACCGTGGCGATGATGCGGCTGCGGCAAAAGTGTACGAAGGCACGGAACCACTGACTGCGGACGATATCGCCGAAGCAGCTTACTGGATCGCCACATTACCGGCGCACGTGAATATCAATTACATCGAAATGATGCCAGCTTGTCAGGGATTTGGCCCGCTGAACATCAAACGCAGTACCTGAGGCAGTTCGGGCTGCCGCTTTGCAGGTAAATGCTGACGTAATAATATCCGGCGGTATAATGTGCCGTTTTCTGATAACTAAATTGCAGGTATGAGTGCTTTATTTGCGTGGCCTGTCAGAGTCTATTATGAAGACACTGATGCGGGTGGAATTGTTTTTTATGCAAATTATCTGCGATTCATGGAGCGTGCCCGTACCGAATGGCTGCGCGCCGCCGGTGTACATCAGCACACGCTGAAAGAGCAGACAGGCCTGCTGTTTGTCGTCAAATCGGTGACGGTCGATTATCAGGCGCCGGCAGTATTGGATGATCAATTGCAAGTCACCGTGGAAGTGCAGAAAATAGGCAAAGCCTCGATTCTGCTGGCGCAGCAGGTTATGCGCGGTGAACAGGTGCTGGTGACATCGACGGTAAAAATCGGATGTGTCGGCGCAAGTGATTTGCGACCTGCCGCGATTCCTGCCGGAGTGCTGCAGGCAATGCAGCAAAATAATGAATGACTGATTAGAAATCTGAATATGAACGCAACACAAGATTTATCGTTTATCACCCTGATTGCAAACGCATCGGTATTGGTTCAGCTCGTCATGCTGTTATTGCTGGGTGTATCGCTGACCAGCTGGAGCTACATTTTCAACAAAATGTTCACCATTAAAAAAGCGCGTCAGCAAACGGAAGCATTTGAACGCAGCTTCTGGTCCGGCGGCAATCTGGTGGAACTGTATCAGGATATTTCCGCAGCACGTCGCCAGAGTAAAGATCAGACCGGTTCGCTGGAGCGCATTTTTGAAGCGGGTATGAGTGAATACCATAAAACAAAAAACGCGAACAAAGGCAATCTGGATGCGGGGGCAATGCTCGATGGTGCGCGTCGCGCGATGCGTGCAGCGTTTCAGCGTGAAATGGATTTACTGGAAGCGCATTTATCGTTTCTGGCTTCCGTAGGTTCTGTCTCTCCGTATATCGGTTTGTTCGGGACAGTATGGGGGATTATGAATGCGTTCCGCGGTCTGGCAAACGTACAACAGGCAACACTGGCTGCGGTAGCGCCGGGTATCGCAGAAGCGCTGATTGCGACGGCGATTGGTTTGTTTGCTGCGATTCCAGCCGTGCTCGCCTATAACCGCTACTCGCACGATATTGATCGTCTGGCGATGCGTTTCGAAACTTTCATTGAAGAATTCTCCAACATTCTTCAGCGTCAGTCGCGCTGAACGGAGGAGTCATGGGTTCCATGCGTGGTGAGCGCAGTAAGCGCAAACTGAAAGCGGAAATTAATGTTGTTCCGTATATCGACGTGATGCTGGTGCTGCTGATTATTTTTATGGTGGCATCACCAATGACGAATCCCAGTGTCATCAATTTGCCGACGGCAGGACAATCCACCCAGCCGCCGAACAGTTTCATTGAGGTGACACTGAAGCAGGACGCATCTGCTTCTATCAGCCTGAACACCCGGAACGGTAATGCGACACAGCGAGAACGTACGGATGAAGTCAGAAATAAAGAGCAACTGATGAATCTGCTTAAGGAATACCATCAGTCTAAACCAGATCTCGCAGTGATGATTTCTGCGGATAAAGGCATCGTGTACGACGACGTTGTACAGGTCATCGCGGAAGCGAAAAAGATCGGTATCAGTCGCGTGGCTCTGGCGACCCGCTGATGACAGTACTGACCATCAAACGATATCAATACCGGGGAATAGTCCCGGCCTTGTGTCTGGTGGTCAGCGCATCCTGCTTTGCGCAGGAAACAGGGAGTTTGCCTACTCCCGACACCGCAGTGCTAATGTCCGCTGCCGGTGAGCTCAGTGCAGAACGTCTCGGTACTGTGCGTTTTGTCCTCAGCATGAAAGCAGATGCCGAATCTGCTTTGCTGAAAGAACATATTCCCGAATTCGGCAGTAACGCCGAACCACAAAATGTGACGCCTGCCTTACTCCGGCGGCTTCGTCAGGATATATCCGGCATTCTGGCAACAGAAGGTTATTTCAATCCTCAGATACGATTTGAAGCGCTACCCCAGGGGCGTGCGAACGCCGGTGAGCGTCAGATCAGCGTGATGGTTGAGCGCGGCGACCGTAGCATGATTGAAAACGTGAGCATGCGTTTTTCCGGTGCTTTTGATGAAGCAGTCCGTTCCGGTCAGCAGGATGCAGTGCAGAGGCAAAGACAGGTGCGGGAAGACTGGGGACTTGCCGTCGGTCAGCCATTTCGTGAAAGTGACTGGAGTGAGGCTAAAAATGTCTTGCTTGAAAGCTTTCGTTCAGACCGCTACGCGGCAGCAAAGCTTCAAGACACGGCGGTTAAAGTGGATGCGGGGTCGTCAACAGCACGGGTTGAGGTGACGGTTGACAGTGGCCCTGAATTCAAACTTGGCGCACTGAACGTCAAAGGCTTGCAGCGTTATCCTCTGTGGTTGCTGGATCGGTATGACCCGCCTAAACCGGGGGAACTGTACTCACGTAACCGGTTGCTGGATTTTCAGCGCACCTTACAGAATTCACCGTACTTCGCAGCCGTGGCAGTACAGATTGATGCAGACCCTGATAAAGCTGATGCCGTACCGGTTGAAGTTAACCTTACAGAGCGTAAAGCACGCGATCTGAGTTTTGGTGCCGGTTACAGCTCGAATACCGGGTTCCGTGGCGAGATTGCTTATCGTGACCGCGATATTCTCAACCGTGCCTGGGATCTGCGCTCCGCCGTAAGGATCGAGCAAAAGCGCCAGCTTGGCTATGCCGACGTGTATTTGCCACCTTCAGATCAGGTGCTGAATTCATTTGGCGTGCTGGCAGATCGTCAGGATGTTTCCGGGGTCCTCACCGTTAAGCAAGCGATAGGCGTTCGGCGTACCAGTCACACAGGTAATATTGAGCGTCGTTTCGGGCTGAATTTATTGCGCGAAAAAAGCACGATTGAAGGCGAACCGACAGAAATTTCTAAAGCACTGGTCTGGAGTGCGGGCTGGACATGGCGTGATATCGACGATGCATTCAATCCGCATCAGGGTAAGATCATTCAGGCCGACATCGCGGTCTCAGAAAAAGCGTTGTTGTCTGATCAGCGTTTTGTACGTCTGGTCGGAAAATATCAGCAATGGGTACCTGTTAATAAACAGGACACGCTGATTTTCCGTGTTGAAGCGGGGCAGGTCGTGGCACCGGATGAAGAAGGGATTCCCGAAGAATATTTGTTCCGTACCGGTGGCGCCAGTACAGTGCGCGGGTATGCATATCAGAGTATTGGTATTCCTGTGCAAGGTGCGGTGACCGGCGGACGTGTAATGGCTGTAGCCAGTGCAGAAGCACTGCACTGGTTGAATGGCAGTTGGGGCATCGCCGCGTTTGCAGATGTGGGGGATGCAACTTCTGTCTGGCGTAAACTGAGTCTGAAAAAGAGTGTTGGTACCGGCTTACGTTACCGGACACCCGCAGGACCTGTTGCCCTGGATCTGGGATATGCGCTGAAAACAAAACGCGCACGTATTGATTTCTCTATTGCAATTGCATTCTGAACTGAGTTTGCATGACAAGCACTCCTACAAACAACGATCAGTCACCTGCACAAAAAGCACCAGCCCGCTATCGCTGGGCATACTGGCTGTGCGGGTTTTTTCTGGCATTATTTGCTGCGATCATGTGGATCACCCTGACTGCAAGCGGCACACGGGTGGCATTTTCTTTGCTGGAAAAAACCTTACCGCAACTGAGTGTGAATGGAATCAGCGGTGAGCTGGCACGTGACCTGCGCTTACAGAGCCTGCTGTGGAAATCCGAAGAGTTTGAACTTGAATTGCAAGGTGTGCACTTGCAATGGCAGGGCAGTCAGTTGTTCAGCGGAAGTGCGGATTTTAAGGAGCTGACAGCCAGCAGCGTAAGGGTTGCGACAGCACACAGCGATACGCAATCGGTATTTCCTGATCATCTTGGTCTTCCATTGCGTTTAAAAGCAGAGCAGCTTGCTATCGGAACTTTGCTGGTTGAAACGATCAAGGGAAAGCAGCGGCAAAAAGATATTGAACTCCGTGCACTTACCGGCCAGTTCGCGTGGGATGGACAGCGCTATATGGCAAATGCCAGTGCGGACTCCGACTATGGAAAGGCGAATGCCCGTCTTAGTCTGAACGGAGCGGCGCCATTTGACCTTAATGGTGTGGCGAGCCTGGAATCACACCCGCATCCGGATGTGCCACCGGTAACGCTGGATTTGCAGGTTGTAGGTAATTTGCGGTCTTTCCATGCATCACTTGATGCGCGTCCATTACTGAAAGAAAACTCTTTACAAGCAGGACTGACCGGCCACGCGGAACTGGATGTTTTTCCGTTTTCACAACCTGCGCTGGGGCCGGCAACGATCGCTTTCCAGCATTTAAATCCCGCCGCATGGCATGCAAGTTTACCCGAAGCAGATCTGGATCTGCGGGCAGATGTTTTACTTCAGCAAACACAGCGCTCGGATAAACACAGCACAACTTCATTGCGTGCCAGCATCAATATTCGTAATCTGCTTTCCGGTAATCTGGATAAAAACCGTGTTCCGGTAGATTCTGTATCTGCCAATCTGCAAGTTTTGCCAGAGCGTATGCTCATGGAGCAGCTTGAAATCGGCTTGCCCGGAAAATCGGCAATACAGTTGAGTGGTGATTTGGGCTGGGGAAAAGCGATTCGTGCTGATGCAAAAGTTCAGCTACGAAAAATTAATCTGAAAGATTTTTCCGGAAAACTTTATCAAACAGCTATCAATGGTGACCTAATCATCAAAACTACGGATGGCAAGCAGATCTTTTCACGTGGTGAGCTGAATGACAGCAATGGTCATTTGCAACTGAAGGCAACTGCAGACATCGTTAAAAAAGTGATTTCGCTGGAACAGCTGGATTTGCAGTTTGCCGATGCACGCCTGACGGCAGACGGCAGCTATCAATTTTCGCAGCAACAGTTTCAACTGAATACACAAATTAAGAATATCAATCCGGCGAAGTGGGGTAAATTTCCAAACGGAGACGTGAATGCTGATATCGCGCTGGATGGCCGGTTGAAGCCAAAATGGTCGTTACATGCCATTGTCAGACAGCTTGGCGGTCATTATGCAGGTCAGACATTGAAAGGTAGCGTTGATGCTGAACTGCAAGGTGTGTCACAGTGGCTTGTGCGTCCCTCAACTATTGAAGTCGGAAGTAATAAGTTGTCAGCGCAAGGGCGCTGGGGGCAGGCAGGTGACCAGCTGAATTTGAATGCAGACTGGCCGGCTTTACAGGAATTGAATCCCTTACTGCAAATATGGGGGCTGAATCTTGCCGGAAAAGTGAAAGGGCAGATTCAGCTCAGCGGACAATTGCGTCAACCGGGGTTGCTTGCTGATTTGCAGGCAGATCAATTGAATGTTGAATATGCAGGTAAACGCTATCGTGCGGAAACGGTCGCCTTTAATGCGAAAGCACCCGATTTAAAAAATGCTCCTGTGCAAAGCACACTTAAGCTGCGCCAGATTCAAGGTGATATTCCTTTGCTCGCACATTTGCAGGATGGTGTCGGGCAGGATGTTCAGCAAATTGATCAACTGGACTGGACTTTGCAGGGACAATTAACTTCACACCAGTCGGCATTGCAGTTAACGCTGAATCCGCGTCAGCGTCTCAATATGCAAGTACGCGGTGCAATGCAGTCAGAGAAAGACTTGTGGCGTTGGCAGGGGGAGTTAAGCAACCTTCAGTTAAGTGGTCAGCCATCCGCAAATTTACAGGCACCGGTCAAGCTTGAACTGTCTGAAAAAGGATTGCGAGCTGGTGCTATCCGCTTGCAAACATCACTTGCACAAATTCACGCAGAAACGCTGGAGATCGGTAAATCCGGTCTGACATCAAACGGTTCTATGCAGGATATCCGTCTTATTGATATTTTGCAGCGGTTCCGTCAGCAAACAACACTCAGTGGCGATTTGCGTTTGCAGGCTTCCTGGAATCTCCGTCTGGATGATACTGCGAACGTGCAAGTGGCACTGAAGCGACAATCCGGCGAATTACGTTTTCAGGACCCCGACGGTACAGGTGCAAGTATCCCTGCAGGTTTAAAAGATTTGCAATTGAATATCCGGACCGCTGGTCTGATAAGTGGCACCGACAGAGAAAAACTGATTGCAGACATCAGAGCCGAAGGCAGCAGGCTTGGTTTAATGCAGCTGCATGCCGAGTCAGCGTTGCATAAGCGCGAAGGTATCTGGACTCTCGCAGGTGAGCAGGCTTTGGCAGGTAACGGTAGTGCAGAAATTCTTGATCTCGAGTGGATGGGGCCGCTGGTGTATCCGGGTCTGGTGATGAAGGGGCAGTTACGCGCGGATGTCGCTCTGGCAGGAAAACTGAGTCAACCCGACTGGAAGGCACATGTGCGAGGCAGTAAGCTCGAGCTGGCGTTTGCTTCTGAGGGGCTGTTGCTGCCAAACGGCGAGCTGGATGCAGATATTAACGGCATGCATTTGCGACTGAATCAGCTGAATTTTGCGAGTGCAGTCAACATGGTTCCGCAGCACTCGCAGTTTAAAGGGCTGGATTTACTCGGCAAAAAGGGGGAATTCAGGGCTTCCGGAGATATTGATCTGGGTAAAGAAACCGGCAGTATTCAGGCAAGCTGGCAGCAATTTCCTTTGTTGCAGCGAAAGGATCGCTGGCTGGTGGTCAGTGGTGAAGCAGGTGTGAAAGAATCGGCAAATATCTGGTCCCTGCAAGGAAAACTGACTGCCGATGGTGCATTTTTCCGACTGCCTAAAATGCCCCCTCCGTCTCTTTCATCGGATGTGATTGTTCAGAATAAACGCGCTCAGAAAGTGTCTGGAGAGCCTGATCCGAATGCAAAGAAAGTCATTCGTACCCGGCTGGATATGACGTTTGATATGGGTCCGAAATTTGTTTTCGTTGGTCGTGGACTGGATACGGGGCTGGCCGGCAGCTTGCGTCTTCGTTCAGCGGATGGCAGCCCTCTGCAGGCGAATGGCAGTATCAGTACCCGCAATGGCTTATACGAGGGATACGGGCAGCAACTGGAAATTGAGCGTGGCATTCTTAATTTCCAGGGGCCGCCGCTCAATCCGGGGCTGAATATTCTTGCTATCAGACCAGGGCTTGCTTCTCAGGTTGGTGTTGAAGTTATCGGAACGGTCTCTAATCCGCAGGTTCGCTTGTATTCTGATACGGCAATGCCGGACAGCGATAAACTGGCATGGCTGGTGCTGGGTCGCGGATCCGATCAATTGTCGTCCGGTGATGCATCGTTGCTGTTATCCGCAGCAAGTGCCATTTTTGGTGGTGATGGCAGCAGGAATATTCCTCGTGATGTTGTGCAAGGACTGGGATTCGACGAATTTTCGATAGGATCAGCAAAAACTGCGGCCGGATCCCGCCTTCCCGGGCAGACTATTGCCGGTGCGACAGGTATCAGCAGTAGCAGCTCATCGCCATCCGATCAGGTCGTTACCGTAGGGAAGCGCCTGATGCCGGGCCTGGTGTTATCTATCGAACGGGGCCTCGGCGATGCAAGTGGTGCATTAAAACTGAGCTGGCAACTGACACGCAGAGTTACGGTGATAGGGCGTGCTGGCAGTGAATCAGCCCTTGATGTGAATTACACTTTTTCATTTAACTGACCTTTTTGTCTGATTGCGTTTTATTTAGACGTTCTTAAAAAGGAACTACTGTTTTCTTATCATTTCGACTGTGATGCTGACCTGATTTTGCATCAGAGAATTCAATTGAATCGTTATTTTGCACAGGTTGTCATTGCAAAGTAACGTAATGTTTCATCTGGTTTCTTTTGGTTTTTCCGGTTGATATAACACAATAACAAGTGTCCGCAACAACGTATCTTGTGAACTCTCCGCCCGTTTGTATCTTCTGATTTTTTACCTGTTTTGCCCAGCCTTTTCCGGGTTTTCTAAAGGTTCGGTATTCACTGAGATCATACGGGTTTGTGCTGGTCGTGCTGGAATTTTTCAGCCAAAAAGAGTAGCTGAGTGATTGGTTTGTTCAGGAATGGTGTGCATTTGCGCCCGCCTGTACTGTATCAGGTTGTCACGGCGAGCCAGCGCTACTTTAATCTTTCACGAGAGGATTTTGTATGCGTAGCCAGGTAGGACAAAATCAGCGCGAGTATGTACTCAGCGATGATGAAACCATCGTTTCAAAAACAGATCTTTCCGGCAATATTACCTATGCCAACGACGATTTCGTTCGTATCAGTGGCTTCTCCCTGCAAGAGCTGATAGGCTCGCCGCAGAATATTGTCCGGCATCCTGATATGCCCCGCGAAGCCTTCGCAGATTTATGGCGAACTATTCAGGGCGGACATTCGTGGCATGGGCTGGTAAAAAATCGTTGTAAAAATGGTGATTTTTACTGGGTAGAAGCCACTGCTGCTCCGTTGACGAAAAACGGAAAAATCGTGGGATATACCTCTGTGCGGGTTAAACCGGATCCGGTACAGGTCGCAGCCGCTGATGCAGCTTATGCAGCGATAAAGTCCGGCAGCCCGGGATTGTTTATTCGGGATGGCAGAGTGCATAGTCACAGCACCTTACAAAAAATCCGTGATAAATTTTCTCTGCCAATACACAGTGTTTTGCGTATTTACGCTGTTTTTTCAGCCTTCTTTTTGTTGCTATTCGGATGGCAGGTACAGGCATGGCAAAGTGGCCTGCAAATGCTGACGATCGGACTGGGTTTAATCACCAGCGGCATTTTTACCGTCAGTGTCCATCGTTTGATTGCGGGACAGGTCGGACAGTTGCGGCATCATATACAGGCAATGAGTGCCGGTGATTTGTCTCAGCCTATTGCAGTGCATGGTCGGCATGAAATCAGTGAACTTGCGCAATCATTGCGTGTTCTGCAAACCAACATGAAATTGCTGATCGGACAGATTAAACAGAGCAGTGGTCATGTACATGCAATCGGCAGCGATGTCAGTGAATGCAGCGGTGAACTTGCTCAGCATACGGAGTCGCAAAAAGGTTCACTTGAACAAACGGCCAGTTCGATGGAGCAAATTACGGTGGCGGTTCAGCACAATGCGGCTAATTCGCGTGAAGCCAGTGAGGTAGCAATTCGCTCCGCTGGTCTGGCAGATACCAGTGGTCGTGCTGTACAAAAAGTCGTGCAAACGATGGGAGCAATCCGTCATAGTTCGTCACGCATTGCCGATATTATTTCTGTTATCGATGGTATTGCATTTCAGACCAATATTCTTGCGCTAAACGCTGCAGTTGAAGCTGCCCGTGCGGGAGATCAGGGGCGCGGTTTTTCTGTTGTTGCAAGCGAGGTAAGAGCTCTTGCACAGCGCAGCGCCAGCGCAGCGAAAGAAATTAAAGAGCTGATTCAGCATTCGGTGGAGCAGGTTGAGCAAGGTGCTGAGCTGGTTGATGAGGCGGGGCAGAGCATGGATGAACTCGTCAGTGGTGTCAAAAAAGTCGCTGCTCTGATGCAGGAGTTCACAGTCTCAACCCAGGAGCAAAGTCTGGGGATAAGCACGGTGAATCAGTCAGTAATCGAAATCGATGAAATGACACAGCAAAACATGCAGATTGTTTCCGCAGCGACATATTCTGCTGAAAAACTGGAAGAAGAAGTGAGTGTATTACGAGATCTGGTCAACGCGTTTGAACTGACTACGCAACAGAATTCAGTGATTCAGATGCAGCCAAGAATGCGTCGTGTATCTCAGGAACAGAGTGGAACTGCATTGCAGCCTGTTTTGCAAAGGCAAATCGAGAAATCCCGTTGATAAGTCTGATTTAAATCTCGTCCGTGTGCTAAAAAATGTCGGGAAGATGCCGGGCTTGATGCCCGGCATTTTTATTGTCACCGTGCTTAACCCACGGCAAAATAGCTGAATAAGAAATTTCCTGAAGAGAATATATGGAATGGCTCGCATATCCCGTGATTTTACTGGCATTGATCACATTGTTTACCCGTGAAGTCATTGCACCAGCGTCTGGTAATGCTTGCGATAAACGCTGGCAGATTCTTTCATTCAGTCTTGCTGCTGTATCTGGGGTTGCATCGCTTCTTGTCGGCTGGTTGCTGTCTGCGTGGCGGGGCTT
This sequence comes from Cognatundibacterium luofuense, assembly GCF_018139685.1. GTDB lineage: Bacteria > Pseudomonadota > Gammaproteobacteria > Burkholderiales > Burkholderiaceae_D > Undibacterium > Undibacterium luofuense. The sequence goes on along the minus strand of NZ_JAGSPN010000002.1, from coordinate 124,535 downwards.
TGCTTTGATTCCGTTAGGTGGTGAGATTCCGGACGTGCTGCTCGGATTTTTATGTTTCTTAAGTACCAGCTTTATTTTCTACTGGTGGCATCGAGCAACACATGCATCTGATTTTCTGTGGAGGCATGTCCACCAGTTACACCATTCCGCTCTGAGAATTGAGTCACTTACCGCTTTTTTTGCCCACCCGCTGGAAACAGCCGCTGCAACAATGATGTCTTGCTTCAGCAGTTATCTGTTATTCGGTGCAACGCCAATCGCAGCGACCTGGGCGCTGATTATGACGGGTCTGTTTGATTTATATCTGCACTCTGATACCCGCTCGCCGCACTGGCTCGGCTACTTTATCCAGCGTCCGGAGATGCACAGAGTACATCATGCTTGGGGGCATCATGCCCAGAATTATGGCTTGCCGCTATGGGACATGCTGTTTGGCACCTGGAATAATACGGAGCAGTGGGTTGAAAAAGTCGGATTTGATCCCGAAAAATCCGGCCGCATCAACGATATGCTGTGTGGCCGGGATGTGCATCAGACTTGAGCGCTGATCAGAGTTAACGGTTTGACGGTACTATGGATTTTGCTGCTTCGCGCTGTACCAGATAAACACTGAGTAAAACAATTGCCATGCCTGTCAGTGCTGGTGCAGCCAGTTTCTGGTCAAGAATGACCCAGCCGAGAATCGTGGCAACCACCGGACTGAGCAATGCCAGTGAAGAAGACGCAGCCAGCGGCAGCTTTTGTATGCCGCGTATCCACAGAACATAGGCCAGTAATGCGCCAAAACCGGAGAGGTAACTGTAACCTGCGATTTGCTGCAGACTCAGTGCCGGCAGCGCAGGTTCCAGCAGCAACGCGAGCGGTAAAAGCATCAGACCACCGAGTGCGCATTGCCAGCCAGTCAGTGCAATCACGGACATCGGTGGTTGCCAGCGGCGCACCAGAAACGCACCTGCCGACACACAGCAAACACCCGCAAAAGCAGCAATGACACCGGTAAGGTCCCATTGCATTCCCGGAGCCCACAACAGCATTGCCATGCCTGGTAAACCCAGCAGCGCAACAGAGATCATTCGCCAGCCCGGAGAGCGGCGGTTCGCCAGACTTGCCAGTGCCATGGTGATTAATGGTTGTAGTGCGCCGAAAATCGCCGCCAGACCACCGGGCAGACGATATGCTGCGATGAACAGCAGAGCCTGAAAAATTCCGATATTCAGAGCGGCCAGTATTCCCAGCTTCAGCCACCACCCGCGTGGAGGCATTGATCGAGCCCACGCCAGCAGAATCAGTCCGGCAGGTAACACCCGGATGACAGCCGCTGTGAACGGACGGTCCGGCGGTAATACCTGTGTGGTCAGGATATAGGTGGTTCCCCAAAGCATTGGGGCAATTGCGGTCAGTAAAGTGTCGCGCAGATAGTGAGAGTTCTGTTGCATGTATTTATCTCGCATTCAAGATAAATCGCATGATAGGGTGTATTTATCTTGAATTCAAGATAAACTGCACTGAAAATATGAAACTGAGAAAAATTGTGATGTATTTTCCGGTTTAGTGATGCCGTAACCTTCCGCGTTTCAGTTATTGGAGTGACTATGTCTGATACCGAAAAAAGTAATCTGCCAGATGATGCCGTTGACCGTATTCTTGATCAGTGGCACTGCGAAAGACCGGATCTGGACGTCAGTGCGATGGGTGTGCTGGGCAGGCTCGCACGTACCGGCGCACTGGTTCAGAAACAGCTGACGATTGTTTTTGCCGACTATGAGCTCAGCCACTGGGAGTTTGATGTGCTCGCCACCTTGCGCCGTTCGGGGCAGCCATACCGGTTGTCGCCAACAGCTTTATTCTCGTCTCTGATGCTCAGCTCAGGAACAATGACCCGACAGTTGCAGCAACTGGAAAACCGAGGGCTGATTGAGCGCGTGCCTAATCCGGCAGATGCACGTTCTATGCTTGTTCAGCTCAGTACCAGCGGATTTTCGATGATAGAAAAGGTTGTGGCAGCTCATGTTGAGAATCAGCACCGCATCTTACAGGGGCTGGATGCCGATGCCTGCAGGCAATTAGATTCCGGGTTGAGGCAATTATTGCTGTTACTGGAATCGCGGTTTCCGTTACATCAGCCATGACTTCTCTGCGTAGCCGGATTGTCACATCTGTGGTTAATTTTTGTTAAACATCCCGCCTTGCTGATACATGCTTCCTGCTGTTGTTTATGCTGAAAGCAATAAATCATTTTTACGGTTTTTCCGGTGATCCGTAAATCAGAGTGTTTGGCGGAGATATGCTGTTATTTCAATCATCGAACGGTTTACTTCAGGCAGCTCGCCAGGGTTTGCAGAAACTACACAGATTATGTGTACTTGCCGCTATAACGTTTGCAATGACTGTGCATACGGCGCAGGCAGAATGCGGTAATTTTCAGCTGGCGTTCTATGAGCTGGGTGCTTTGTATTTTAAAGCGCCGCAAGGTGGATATGCCGGCATTGATAAAGACGTTATTGATGAGCTGAGTAAGCGCAGTGGTTGTCAGTTTCAGACCGTACTGGAATCAAGAGTGAGAATCTGGCACCAGATGAGTCAGCAGACGCTGGATGTAACGGTCTCAGGAATTGCGACGCCGGAGCGCGAAAAGTTTGCGCGGTTCATCCCCTATTTTACAACGCGTAATTTTCTGCTTTTGTCTTCGTCTGCACCTGCGCGCGCGCATAGTCCTGAAGGATTTCTTTCGGAACCAAATTTGCGGGTTGCTGTAGTTAAAAGTTTTCGGCACGGAGCCTTATATGACACGTGGCTTGCCAAATTACGTGAGCAAAACCGTGTTGAGGAAGCTGCTGATTTTGACAGTGTCGTCAGGTTGTTTATGGCGAAACGTGTTGATGCATTTCTTGCGTTGCCGACTAGCCTGGAACCTTTGCGTCGGAAAGAACTGGCGAACAGCTTTATAGTGCTTGACTGGGCGCCATTTGATGAAGTCCGGCACGGACTGGTTTTGTCGCGTAACCGCGTTCCCTTACCTGTGATGGAATTGATGCGGCGTGAAATCCGTAATATGCATGAGGACGGCACTCTTGAAAAAATATATGCCCGTTATGTCGGCGCCGAACAGGCGAAATACCTGTTGCTGAAGACAACTGAATAGTGATGGTTGCCAGTGTTTCGTAAAAAGCCGGAAACAAACTTTGTTTGCTTCCGGTTTTTTTATTTTCCCTGATCAGAACTTATGTTCATAGCTCAGGTTGATCTGACGAGCGCGTTCATTTTGTGTTCGTGTACTGCTGATGAAGCCAGGTACATTACTGATCGTTGTCTGGTCGGTCATGTTACTGTTGGTGATATTGTTCACTGCCAGACGCAAAGAACTCAGCTTATCAATTTTCCACATTGCATACAGATCTAGTGTGGCAGGTGACTTTACGTATTCCCGGTCAGTCAGACTGATTTGCTGCCAGTGTGCATCCTGCAGGCGTGCATTCATTCCCATCGTCACAGGTAATGCTTTCATCCGGTAATTGACGTTCAGGGTGAACTGATAGGTGTACGGATTCAACTGATTGTATGGTTCAGGGAAGCCTTTTACATCAGACCAGAAGTGAATGTAGGTCATGCTCACGTCCAGATCCGGCGCATCTGTCATGAAGCGTTTTAACGGAAATTGTGTCGATAATTCCAGGCTGGCGCCACGTGCGCTGCCGGCATTCACGAATTTTTTCCACCAGGCGTTATTGTCGAAATACAGGGTTTCGCGATGCAGGTCATTGATCTGCTGAATCTTGGCGCGGGCAGAATAGTTCAGGCCGTCTTTGCCATTATGTTCAAACGCTGTATCCAGACCCCAGGCCAATTCCGGACGCAGGGTAGGGTTGCCAACAAAATTCGGATTCTGAATCGAATTATTGACAGAGTAAATTTTTGGTGACACCAGATAAAAATCGTTTGGTGCCTGATAAGTTCTTGCCAGACCAACGCGGATCCGGTCCGTGTTTTCCGGATTTAACTGCCACATAGTTTGTACGATAGGGCTCAGAACGCTGGTGTTGTAGTCCGATTTTTCCTGCGCAGAACCTTCACTGGCAATGCCCAGTGTTTCCCAGCGCAGACCCAGATACAGCGAGGAATTTTTCTGGAATTTCCATTCATCCTGCGCGTAAATCGCGGCTTTTGTTAATTCATTGCGTGCATTCTGCGGCAGGAAAACAGCGGCGCCATTTGCAGGAATATCGGTCTGATCTCGATCGATATTGACAACAGTGCGTGACCCCGTCCATCCGACCACGATATCGTGTTCCGCATTCGTCGGAAAGCTGACTTTACCACTGGTATGTCCGCCGAGCACCCGTACTCTGGTGTCGTAGTTCCGGTCAAAACTGAGTTTGCCGTCCGGTGCAAAGTTGCTGGAAGTTTGCCCGTTATTCATACGATTGGCGTGGAAGCCACCGGAAATATCCAGCTTGATATCGTTGTCCAGGCTGGCCATCGCACGCAGCGTACTGTTCAGGCTGGTGCGGTTATTGGTGTCGTGATACTTGATACTGGCGATATCAAGCACTGGGCCCTGCAAAAACTGATAAACCTTGCCGGAATCTGCTTCACCATTTGCGTGGGCAAACATGGTGGTAGAAATCAGATTGATATTATTTGCTGTCTTGTATGTGAAGCGCGGAACAATGCGTATATCGCGGTCTGACATACGTTTGTCCATGCTGGAATTGTATTGCTGCAAAACTTTGCCGTTATTGTCAGCAATGGATTGCTCGGTCAGTGTTGTACGCGGAATGCTGCTGCCAACATTGTTCAGTGATGCGGTTACTGCGACATTGTGTGACAGATTTCCGTTTTTGCCCGAATCATTAAATTCAACTGTACCTTGTTCGCGCTGGTTATAGCCCGCTGTCAGCTTGACAGAACGCATAGGCTGACTGGTAGCTGCAGAACGTTTTAAGATGATATTCACAGTACCGCCTACCGCCTGAGTGCTGAACTGTGCATTGGCGGTACGGTAGATTTCGATGCGGTCTATCATTTGCATCGGAATATCTTCTACGTTCACGCCACGCGGAGGTTCGCCGTCAATCAGTACCTGGGTGTAATTTGCATTTAAACCTGCCAGCTGAATTTTATTGTTGTTAACCTGCACGCCCGGTACTTTACGCATTGCATCAAAAATGTTGGTATCGCCGAATTTCACCAGATCTGCATTGGAAATGATGGTCCGTGCTGCAGCTTCCTGACGCGCTGCCTGCACTTCGCCACGTGCCTGTACTTCCACCTTTTGCGGCTCTTGTTTGCCCTCAGCCTTCACCGCCGGTGCAGACTGTGGCGTCGGCGCTTGCTGCGCATGTGCGCTGACAACCAGAACATTGGATAACAACAGGGTCAGAACTGAACTCATCGGGTATTGCATTGTTAGTCTCCGTATTGACTGCTGACTGTGCAGCGGTGAATAAAATGTTTTGCGTCTTCAACGGAGCGAACTATATCGGCGCGCATTCAGGCTGAAATCCGGTTTGCGATGAAATGCCGGATTTATGGCGTGAAATGCTTTTTTTGTGTCGGTTTGTATTGTTAAGTGGTGTTTTGTATTGCAGTAATCTGCACATGAAATCTCGTTCATCGGAATCCGGTAACTGAGTAAAGGAGTGCGCTTTTTGTCAGATTCACTTACATTTTTTGTGTTGGTTATGGCACAGCCAGATGGGTAAAATCAGGCCGTTCAGGTATCTCTCTGCCAACTCATTACCCGGTTGCCATCAGCAACGCCTTTTCTGAAAGTTACCGATGCCACGTTGTCCGCATTGTTCCCGTTCGTTATTGATTGCGGACGTGCGAAGAGTCGTGCTGAAGCCTGCTTCAGGCTGGCAGCCGCCACACTTGTCATTGCCGAAATGTCCGTGGTGTCAGGGGGAGATTCGTCCCGGGCGGCTCTGGCTGGTGCGTTTGGTGCTGGTGACCGGTATTTTGCTGGGCTTCTCTTTCGTCATGCTATTACTGATCGCATGGCCGGAACTCAGCAATTTTTTACCGGAATTGAATAGGGGGACTCTGATTGTGTTATTTAGTGCAGCAGTCGTGCTTCCGTTTTTACTCGCGAAATCACTGGTACGTTACGAAAAAGTACTTCCGTTCGAACATCAACATGAACATCAGCAGCCAGCAGAGGACGCAGACCGATGAATACAACGATGGCAGTGTGCGAAAGCTGTGGTCAGCCGCTGGATTCGGAAACATCCGTTTGCCGTGCCTGTGATCAGCACTTGCAACCTGCAATTCCCGATGGTCAGTACCATTGCCCGCAATGTCACGGAGGCTTTGATAAGCCAGTAATGGCGAACTGGCCACCACATGCAAAGTGGTACAAACCTTCGCATTTATGTGAGAGTTGCCCGCATTGCGGAACTTTTCTGACAGACCGCTACCGCGCTGACATTCCAAAGTGGGAAATGGCGCTGATGATTTTGTGGATATGTGTATTCTGGTTTACCCATAAAACGATGCTGTTTGTGGTTTACGTACCCTGGATGATCACGGTTCTTTACCGGAATTACCGTGCAAGAAAATCTGTCAGCGATCCTGCTGCGCGATACAAGCGGAAAGCCTCAGTGGGCGAAGCTGCCTGATACAGTCTCTGCAGGTGTCAGGCAGTCTTCATAAGCGACATTACGCTCCGGTTCCGCCCTTTGATTTATCCAAAAAAAGAATAAATCGCATTCAATTTTGGTATTTGACCAGATAAATAAGCTGGTGCATGCTCATTCTTATACAGAAAACGCGGATTCTTCTGCGCTGAATTGAATTAAGAAAGAGGTCAGGCATGCCCCAATACCGTTCCCGTACAACTACGCATGGTCGCAATATGGCTGGTGCGCGCGCTTTGTGGCGTGCTACCGGTATGACCGATGCGGACTTCAATAAACCGATTATCGCTGTTGTGAATTCCTTCACCCAGTTCGTGCCGGGTCATGTGCATCTGAAAGATCTGGGGCAGATGGTTGCGCGTGAAATTGAAGCGGTGGGTGGCGTGGCCAAAGAATTCAACACGATTGCCGTGGATGACGGTATTGCGATGGGGCACGGCGGCATGCTGTACTCGCTGCCTTCACGTGAACTGATTGCTGATTCCGTGGAATACATGGTCAATGCCCATTGCGCTGATGCGATGGTCTGTATTTCCAACTGCGACAAAATCACGCCCGGTATGCTGATGGCGGCCATGCGTCTGAATATTCCGGCGGTGTTTGTCTCCGGTGGCCCGATGGAAGCCGGTAAAGTGATTGATGTCTTCCATCCGGCCAATCAGCCCGCAACACAGGCGGTCAGCATTGTGAAAAAGCTGGATCTGGTGGACGCCATGATCAAAGCGGGTGATACCACCGTCAGCGATGAAGAAGTGAGCCGGATTGAACGTTCTGCCTGCCCGACTTGCGGTTCCTGCTCCGGCATGTTCACTGCGAATTCGATGAATTGTCTGACCGAAGCACTGGGTTTGTCACTGCCGGGCAATGGCACGACACTGGCGACCCATGCAGACCGCCGCGAATTATTTTTGCAGGCAGGCCGCTTGGTGGTCGATCTGGCGCGTCGTTACTATGAACAGGACGATGCCAGCGTCCTGCCGCGTTCGATTGCGACCAAAACCACCTTTGAAAACGCGATGGCGCTGGACGTTGCGATGGGCGGTTCTACCAATACCGTGCTGCATTTGCTGGCAGCAGCACATGAAGCCGGTGTCGATTTCACGATGGCCGACATCGACCGCATTTCACGCAAAGTGCCGTGCCTGTGCAAAGTGGCGCCGATGACCGACAAATACCATATCGAAGATGTACACCGTGCCGGTGGCATTATGTCGATTCTTGGTGAACTCGCACGCGCAGGACTGATCGACACCAGCCGTCCTACCGTACACAGCGCCACCATGGCAGATGCGATTGCGAAATACGATATCACCGTGACCAGTGACGAAGCGATTAAACACTTTTACCGCGCTGCACCGGGTGGCGTGCCGACGCAGGAAGCGTTCTCGCAGGACAAGCGTTTTGATAACGCCGATACCGACCGCGAAAACGGATGTATCCGTGACCGTGCCCATGCGTATTCGCAGGATGGCGGCCTCGCCGTGCTGTACGGCAATCTGGCCGAAAAAGGCTGCATCGTGAAAACCGCCGGTGTGGATGAAAGTATTCTGAAATTCAGTGGCAAAGCCCGCGTATTTGAAAGTCAGGACGACGCAGTCGCCGGCATTCTCGGCGATACCGTGCATGAAGGCGATGTCGTCATCATTCGCTACGAAGGCCCGAAAGGTGGCCCGGGTATGCAGGAAATGTTGTATCCGACTTCCTACATCAAATCCAAAGGACTCGGTAAAGCCTGTGCCTTGTTCACCGATGGCCGCTTTTCCGGTGGCTCCTCTGGTCTGGTGATTGGTCATGCCTCGCCGGAAGCAGCGGAAGGTGGTGCGATTGGTCTGGTGCAGGAAGGCGATATGATCGACATCGATATTCCGGCCCGTACCATTCAGTTACGTATCAGCGATGAAGAGCTGGCAGCGCGTCGTGCCGCGATGGAAGCCCGTGGCGATGCTGCATGGCAGCCGGAAAACCGTAAACGTTATGTCTCGCAAGCGCTGCAAGCCTACGCCGCGCTGGCAACCTCCGCTGACCGTGGCGCGGTACGTGACATCAGCCAGTTACGCCGCCGTTAAGATTTTGTTTTGCTCTGTTGTTCCAGTGTCCGGGGAGCTTAGGCTCCCCTTTTTTTGCGTTGAAAATCGCTGAGCATAAACGAAGCGTTACCGAACCTGCCCCCCCCCCCGAAGTCGTCTGCAGACAGAAATTGCCTGAAAATGCCTGAAATGCGGTGTTCAGCACAGCTTTTTTGCCGTTTTTAGCGGACGTCCGCGAAAACAGTGGCTAAGCGGGCAGGGGTGTTTTGGCGTAAATGCGGTGTTCTGCACAATGCCCGTGCTTGTCGCGTGCGTCCCACAAGAGCGGGCAGAAGCGGACTTACAGCCGGAATTTGCTTGTAAGGCAATCTTGTTTTACCGGAAACTGCTTTCCTGACCGGTATGCGGCGTGTTGTGCGCGGCAGGAAACAGGAGGCTGAGATGGCGTTGGGCATGGGATGGAAGAAAGGCTGGCTGGCGGGGCTGGCGCTGCTGGCGGGACAGGTCGCTGCACAGACGGTGTCCGGTGCGCCGCTGACGATACAGATTATTTACCGCGATGCGCAGCAACTGGAAGTCAGTTACGCGCCGCAGCAAGTTTGCCAGCGCTTACGACTGAGCAAAGAGAACCGTGATGGCGAAGGCTTGCGGGATGGCTGGCAGGCGCTGAACGATTGCGCACGGCTGGAAGGCGATCAGATTGTGTGGAAGCAGGCGGCAAATGCTGCAAATTGTGTTGCGCGTTTTGCGGTGCCGGTCACAAAAAAGGTGTATCACCATTACCAGCCCGCTTTGCCGCTGGGACAAGCTGTGTTGCTGCATACCTCGAATTATGCGGTCGATCATGCCTGCGGTGACTCGCGTTACGTGCTGAATGCGCCTGCTGTGGCCACCGGCGGTCAGGCCGTGCCTGCGCAACTGGTGCTGGATACCGATGTTAAAGAGCGTGACAGTCAGCCTGCCTTAATGCTGCCGGATGCAGCTGTCCGCTTCGAAGGCACGCCGTTTTACGCTGATCCGGATGTGCCGCAAACCACGGTTGCGCTGATAAGGGACGTGGCAGATCACACCGTGCAGTATTTGCGTGAACAGCTGCCTTCAGTGCCATTCCGCATGCCAATGATTGCAGCGGCGTCCATCCGTGACGGCGGGCCGACTTACTTCAACGGGAATGCGCAGGAAATTTTACAACTGGCATTTTTTAACTGGCCGCTGACGATGGACGACGGTGGTCAGCGCACGATTTCGCAGTTTGTCGCGCATGAATTCAGTCACCGGTTTCAGATCTATCCGGCGGGCAGCGCCAGTTATGCAGAAGAGCGTTTGATCCACGAAGGCGGCGCAGAATTTTTACGCTGGATGACCAGCATTAAAACGGGCTGGCTCAGTCCGCAGCAAGCGGCGGCTGATGTGGACAATGCGCTGGCGAAATGCCTGATCAGCGCCGGCCAGCGTTCGCTGCGCAGTTTATCCCGCGCGGAAGTGGATAACGGGCGCATTGGCTATGTGTGCGGCTTGCCTGCTTACGTGTATGCCATCGCGGGCAGTACCGAAATTACACCAGCGCTTAAGCGCTTAGATCATTATTACCGCCAGTTGCAGCAATCCGGCAGCGCAGATTTTGCAGCGATGCTGGAGTGCGATGGCAAAGCCGATTGCCAGCTACGCTGGTTACCGCAATTGTTGCGCTCTGAGCAAACCATCTCCGCTGTCTGGCAGCACTGGCTCAGGGCTTCACCTCTGGCCGTCAGCGCCGCGCCGACGGCGGATCAACAGCAGGAAATGCTGATCAGCGCAATCGGACAACTGATGCGCGAAGATTGCAGCGGCATGCGTGATGTCTATCCGCAGAAAGACAAAATTGTCCTCAGCGGTTTGCCGCAATGTCAGCGTTTGCGCGCGGAAGTCAGCGTCACACAGATTGAAGGTTTGCCGTACAGCGGCGATCAGCGCACACTGCAAGCGATGGTGAACGCCTGCCGTGAACGTCAGGAAGTGCGGCTGGGACTGGAGCAGGGACAGACGCTGACGTTGCAATGTCGGCAGCCGATGACGGTGTTGTCTGCATTCTTTCAATTGCAAGCCAGTGCGGCGCTGAAAGTTTTGCAGCCCTGAACCTGCCGCCAGCGTAGTTTCGGCTGTCTGCAGGACGGTGAATGCCTGAAAAATGCTGAAATGCGGTGTTCAGCACAGGTTTTTCACGATTTTTTGCGGATGTCGGCGAAAACAGTGGCGCAGCGGGCAGGGGCATTTTGGCGCAAATGCGGCATTCTGCATAAGCGCATCGCTTGCCGGAATCGGTGTGGATGCGCCGGTTCGGCAGTAAAGCTGTCAGAGAAAATTGGATACTGCGCTGGCTGACTGGTCAGTTTCCTCGAAAAAACAGTGGTTTCCGGTTGAAAAATCGCCTCTCGTTTATACTTGCTGTTTTGCTGCTTTCCGCTGTGACTTGTCTGCATTGGCGCTACAACGGGAATCTGCAGCCGCTATCTGAAAAATATTGTGAGTTTGTCTATGTCTGAAACCGTGGCGTCTGCCGCAAACAGTGCGCAGGATCTGGTCTTTGTCGAATCCTGCCGCCTGCCTACCCGCTGGGCTGAATTTCAAATGCATGCGTTTTTTGAAGCATCGACCGGTAAAGAACACGTGGTACTGACGCTGGGAAATGTGGCGGACGGCGAACCGGTATTGTCCCGTATCCACTCTGAATGTCTGACTGGCGATGCCTTGTTCAGCGCCCGCTGCGATTGCGGCCCGCAACTGGAAACCGCGCTGCAGCGGATCGCAGAAGCCGGACGCGGTGCTTTGTTCTATCTGCGTCAGGAAGGGCGCGGCATTGGCTTGCTGAACAAAGTCCGTGCATATCACTTGCAGGATCAGGGTGCAGATACCGTGGAAGCCAATCAGAAACTCGGCTTCGCCGCCGACCTGCGTCATTACGGACTGGTTGAGCCTATGGTGCGCCATCTCGGCATCACTGCTTTGCGTCTGATGACGAATAACCCGCGCAAACTGGCGGCGATGCAAGGTTTGAATGTGACCGTCAGCGAACAAGTCCCGATCATCGCAGGCCGCAACCCGCACAATGAACGTTACCTGAGTACCAAAGCCGAAAAGCTCGGTCATTTGTTCAGCGCCGAGGCGGACGAATAAATCAAATATAAAAATGCGGAGTAAATGCGGAGTTAGGCTCCGCATTTTGTTTTTCAGCATGACAAAACACGTGCTAAAACCCGTGTTGTCTTCAACTTCCGAGGGGACGATTTGACACAGTTCCGTATCCGCCTGCCGCAAGCACACGACTGGCCCGCCTTGAGGCAGTTATTTTTAGAATCCCGGATTGCTGCATTTCACTGGACCGACATCCGTCGTTTTCAGTTGCAGGATCTGGATGCGCAAACCAGCGATGAAGATATCCTGCTGGCCGAAGATGCACGGGGACAGCTTGCCGGATTCATTTCTGTGCAATCAGAATCACGCTTCATCCACCATCTTTACGTCGCTGCCACACATCAGCGACTCGGTATCGGTGCAGCTTTACTGCAGCAATTACCGCAATGGCAGCAAGAACCCTGGCAGTTAAAATGCCTGCAACTCAATCAGCCCGCAGTGAATTTTTATATGGCACAAGGTTTTTCTGTGATGGAAAGCGGTGATTGCGATGATGGTGCTTACTGGCTGATGCAATTACCGACAAACTGAATGTTTGTTGATATCATGGCATGATAAAAATTCTTCAGAGGAATACATCATGCCAATGGTATATCTGATCGAAGGTCCTGTCGGAGCCGGTAAGTCAAGGTTTTCGGCACAACTGGCAAACGAAAAGCAGGCAGTCCATCTGGCGCTGGATCAATGGTTTGTGGCCTTGTTCAGCCCGGATCGTCCGCAAACGGATGTGGTGAACTGGTATCTGGCACGTAAAGAGCGTTTATTGCAAACCTTGTGGTGGCATGCGCAGCAGATCCTCGCCAGCGGTCAAGACGTGATTCTGGAAATGGGCTTAATTCAGGCGGAACAGCGACAAGCGTTTTGCCGTCAGATCATCGCAGCGGGTTTTCCTTTGACAATGCATGTGCTGGAAGCATCGCAGGAAGTACGCTGGCAGCGCGTGCAGCAGCGCAATCGTGAGTGGGGACCGACTTATGCGATGCAAGTGACAGAGACGGTTTTTGAAATCGCGAGTCAGATGTGGCAGGCGCCGGATGAAGATGAGTGCCGCGAGTTCGATATCCGGTTTTATTTTAGCGAACACGAACGGACATAATCTTGTCGGTCTGGACATCACGATTTCGCGCTTGTGATTACTCAGATAGTGCGTGACATACCTTTGTTTTATGCCGTTTGGTCATTTGGTTATTAAACTTTTTTATTGGATGCGTCATGTACAGAGAAACTTGTCCTTGCTGTGACGTACGTTTTCCCTTTTTTGGTCCGAAAATGCTGGTGATGAATCCGCGCAGCTTTCGAAGTCGTGTTGAGTATGAGTGCCCGGCGTGCGCATGTCGTTTGGAACGGCGCTACTCTGCGGCAGAAAAGCTTCTGGAAACCGGTACGTCGCTAGGAATGCTGGCGAGTTGCGTTCTGTCCATTTTCAAAACGACTTTTCAGTTGCCGTCAGAAATACTGATTGCAACGATGAGTCTGGCAGTCGTTGGCTATCTGCTAATTCTTCGCAATGAATGCGTCAAACAACGTTTTTTTCATCTTCAGGACAGCTGACTCTGTATGCATCTTCGCCCCCAGAATCCCGCCTCCGCCGAAGAAATTACACTGATTGCAATCCGTATGCACGATACGCTGATTGAGGTGGAAGGTGAGGCGCGCGGAGCTGCGATGTACACGCGGCGTGGCTGGAAAGCAGAGTGCGCTGGCATCTGGATGTGGCGCAGCTTCAAAAGCTGTTAATTTAAGTTCTATTCTTAGTAGGGCGATAGCTGGATATCCAGGGATGGTCGCTAGTGTGGTGGCAAGTGCGGCAGCGTCCAGCGGTCAAATTATGATTTTATTAAATTGTAGGTGATAGTTTTATGCCCAATAAACTCACATTGTTCATGTTTTTTTTACTTCTTGGCGCAATATGTCATGGAACACTCTGGCTGAGGCATAAAAAACTTTCAAAAAAAGAAGGTTTATTTTTGGGTGTGTGTAGCATTGTTGCTTATCTTCTGACTGTGGGCGTTAATATGTTTTATTTTAATTAGATTTGCTCATAATGTCAGAGATATGCATTGATTTGCATCTTCAAAGCAGTACGATATTCATCTGAAGTTTCCGAATCAGGAGTGAAGCGTCAAAAACGACTTGAATCGCCGTAAGTTTCGTGGACACTTTCCAGCCGATCAAAAAATTTCTGTGCAGCTATCTGCATCAGGCAATTGCTGAGCCCCGGACTTTCTGCCGGCGACCGCCGGATCGCTGTGCTGAAGTCCGCATTTCGGGCGTTTTCAGGCATTCCGAAGCATGCGCAGATGCCAAAGCAAACGCCTGTAATGGGTTTCAGTTTTTAGCGGAAATTTGTTTGTGTATCCGCGGCACTTGCATCAGCGCCGCCGATAAATACACTTTGTGGTATTCGGCGATCATTTCGCCTTGCTGAATGACGGGGTCGGTCGCAGTCAGTTCGCGGGCAGCGTCGATATTATCGACCGCGAAAAAGAACATGCCGCGCCAGCCATCCACGCCATCTGCCGGACCCGCCACCATTAATTTCCCTTCGTTCGCCAGCCGCTTCATATTCGCAAAGTGACCGGCGAACATCGCGTCGCGCTCTTTACCAGCAGGGATTTTGTTCGGGCCGGTTTTCAGAATCACCATCACATAATGGCGCATGCCGATTTTGTCGGCACCGAGCTGTTTTGCCAGTTCCGGTTTGAAATCGGGATTGGCAAGCTGGGCTTCCTGCGCATTCGCAGAAGCAGCGGACAGTGTGCTGCAAAATAAACTCATTAGCAGGGCGCGGCGCATGTTCATTCCTTCCGGTTTATAGGTCAATTTCACTTTCCATGCGGACAAACAGATCAGCGGCTTCATTGGTCAGTGCCTGCAAATCCGCTTCGCTGATGCCCAGACTTTGCCATGATAGTGCGGAAATGTCGGCATCGCGAATTTCCGTGCTGGCACTTTCGGTAATCGCGTGGGTGATACCGTTCGCCACGTGAATGATGGTGGCAAGAAAGCCGGCACCGGGCCGTTCCGGCTGATGGTGGTAGGCAATTGCATGGGTCATTTCTTCGGAGAACATCCACGCGCGCGCCAGCGCTTCGCCGACTGCCGCATGATCGGTGCCGAGTATGTGACGCTCTGCAAACAATTGCTGTAATTGTTTTTCTTCCTGATGCCGCAATACTTCGGCGTAGGCATCACTGTGACTGCTGACCAGCACCAGCGTGCCGATGTCGTGCAATATGCCTGCAGTGCCAGCGACGACGGGATTGAATTTCAGGTGCTTTGCCAGCAAGCGGGCAACAATCGCCACCAGATTGGAATGTCGCCAGAATTGCAGATGGCTGAAGCCGGGGCAATTATTTTCGGGAAAGCAGCCGGTCAGCGCGGCACTGATAATGATTTGTCTGACCTGATTTAAACCCAGCAGGCTGATCGCCTGATCAATGGTGGTGACTTTCACCATGGTGGTGTAATACGCAGAATTGGCAAAACGCAGGGTCTTTGCGGTCAGCGCCAGATCGCGTGACACTTTTTCTGCCAGTTCGCGCACATCCACATCGTCCTGATCGATGTTGTTCAGAATATCCATCACCAGACCGGGCAGACTGGGTAAGTCCTGAATGTCTTGCGCAATTTGTTCGCTTGTCAGTTGAACCATAAACACCTCCGGAAAACAGTATTACTGAAAACCACGGGCGATGCGATTGCGCGGCGGAAAAGGGTGTTTGTTTGTCGGTTTTGTACGACGAATAAGCGAGGTCAGAAAACGAAAAACGCCGAAAACATGCTGTACGACAATGTTTTCGGCGTTTCAGATGTGATGCGGGCTGAATGTCGGGCTGGTGATTCCGTCTTGCGGTTTATTCTTGCTGTACGCGTTTGGCGCTGATGCTGGATTTCACTTTTTCCAGCATATCAATTGCTGCCGGTCCGCGCAGTAATGTCACGGCAACCGCCAGTGCATCGATATAGGTCAGATGGGCGAGGCGGGATGTCATCGGTGTGTATACATCCGGATCTTCCTCCACGTCCACACTCAGATGCACATCCGCCAGATCCGCCAGCGGGCCGCCGCTGGCACACAGCACCAGTACACGCGCACCGGCATTTTTGGCGATCTGCACACTGTGGATCAGATCGCGGGTGCGGCCGGTGCGGGAAAACGCCACCACGACACAATCACTGTTCAGTAACGAGGCAGACTGCGCCTGCAAGTGGGCATCGCAAAATACTGTAGTCGGAATGCCGAAACGGAAAAATTTCAGTTGCGCATCGGTGGCCAGTGCGCCGGAATAGCCGAGGCCGTAACATTCAATCCGGCGTGCACGCGCCAGCAGATTCACAGCCGCTTCGAAATTCGGAATATTCGCGTTATTGCGCGCTTCCATCAGTGCAGCGATGGTGCGGTCAAACACTTTCGGTAATACATCACGTACCTGATCGGCCTGATTCACATCCAGATGCAGATACGGAATGCCGGTTGCCAGGCTCTTCGCGAATGCCAGCTTGAACGATTTGAAACCATCAAAACCCAGACTTTGGGAAAAACGGGCCACGGTTGGTTCGCTGACATCGCAGGCCTGTGCGAGAACGCGGATCGACATTTCCAGCGCATCATGCGGCTTTTGCAGCAGAAATTCTGCCACCTGCCGTTCAGCGCGGCTCAGTGCCGTACTGGCAATGCGGATGCGGGCCAGCAAGCCTTTTTCATTCGGCGGGGAAGAGCGGGTATCGGTCAGCGAGGTTGCCATCGTCTTTTTCTTATGCGCAGATTGATCGTGAAACCGGTAGAGGGAAGCGGAATTGTAACCGCCCCGGACAGGGAAAGAAACCTGCTGTCAGGGATGGCTGACAGCAGGTTGCAGTGTCATGGACACCAGAACACATCAACGGTACAGCCAGCGGCACGTACCAGCCCAGCGACCGGTAAATCGGCTGCGTTTTCCAGAACCTGACGTTTTTCAGCGCCGCTGATCACCAGCCAGAGGCGACGGGTATTCACCAGACGCGGCAGCGACAAAGACATGCGGCACTGACGGGTTTGCGGATGCAGCGCTGCCAGACAATCGAGATCGTCATGCTGCACCGGTGCGCCGGGAAACAGGGAGGCGACATGGCCATCGGCTCCCATGCCGATCAGTACAGCATCAAATGCCTGTGGCAATTGCTGTTGCAAACGCTGATGGATGGCGGAGGTTGCAATTTCCGGTGTGCTGGCAGCATCTTTCAGTGAAACCAGCGTTGTTTGCCCTTTATCCATGCTTTGTTCAAAGCAGCGACGGAATAAACCCTCATTGCTTTGCGCATCAGCATCGGTGACCCAGCGCTCATCGGTCGCTACCAGTTTGCACAGTGCAGGCGTTTTATTTTGCGCCAGCAAGGCATCCAGTTTGCGATACACCGGCGATGGCGTGGAACCACCAGCCAGTGCAAAACTGCTGCCGCTGCATGCCTGCTGAATCAGGCTCAGCCATTGCTCGCTGAGTGCTGTACTTAGTGCGTCAAAGTTGTCGAATGTGTGCCACTGCAAGTCGGGCTGCACCGCCGGATTAGCCTTCAACATATTCTTCTCCCCAGGCTGCACCGTGCTGTGCCAGCAGATAGCTGGCGGCAACCGGCCCCCAGCTGCCTGCGATATACGATTTCAAACCTTCGCTGTCGTTCTGCCATGCCTGCAGAATAGGATCAACCCAGTTCCATGCCGCCATCAGTTCATCGTCGCGGACGAACAGGGTCAGATCGCCGCGCATCGCGTCCAATAACAGACGTTCATACGATTCCACGCGGCGTGAGGTGGACACTTCAGCAAAATCCAGATCCAGTGCGACTTCCGATAAGCGGATGCCTTCGCCCGGTTCTTTAGCTTTCATGAACAGCTTCACGCTTTCTTCCGGCTGCAAGGAAATCACCAGACGGTTAGAGCGCATCGGGCCTTGTCCATTGCCGAAAATCGAATACGGAATCGGTTTGAAGTTGATGGTAATTTCCGCACTGCGGGTCGCCATGCGTTTGCCGGTACGCAGATAGAACGGTACGCCAGCCCAGCGCCAGTTATCAATTTCAGCGCGGATAGCGACAAAAGTCTCTGCGCGCGACGCGGACGGAACACCCGGTTCAGTCTGGTAGCCCGGCACGGCTTTTCCATCAACCGCACCTGCACGGTACTGACCACGCACTGTCTTTTTGGACACCTCTTCCGGTGTGAATTTGTGTAAAGCACGCAAGGCTTTGACTTTTTCATCGCGGATAGAATCCGGATCAGCATTCACCGGCGGTTCCATTGCCACAATCGATACCAGTTGCAGTAAATGGTTCTGAATCATGTCGCGCATGGCGCCGGTCTGGTCGTAAAACTCGCCCCGGGACTCAACGCCGACTTGTTCAGAAATCGAAATCTGAACATCCTGAATCCACTTACGGTTCCACAGCGGTTCGAGAAAAGAGTTCGCAAAACGCAGCGCCAGCAGGTTTTGCACCATTTCTTTACCGAGATAGTGATCAATACGGTAAATCTGATTTTCCTGCAGATACTGGCGCAAAGCCTGATTGATTGCCAGCGCTGACTGACCATCGCGGCCCAGCGGTTTTTCAACCACCACACGTGCGTTACCGGAAGTCAGTCCATGCGCATGTAATTGCTCGACAACGGGAATAAAGATGTTCGGTGCTGTTGCCAGATAGAACAGAGTAGGGTTGTCTTCGCTGGCGGGAATCTGAGCGCGCAAACCATCGAAATCTTCGGGGATGCGGGCATCGACTTTCTGATAGTAAGTCACGTCCAGAAAGGCGGCTAGTTTTTCAGGCGTACCACCGGAAACTTTGCCGCCAAACTGGGCAATAGCGTCCGCTACACGCTGACGGTATTCCGCACTTTGCAATCCTTCCCGCGCAGCACCGATGAAGCGGAACGAGGCATCCAGCCTGTCGTTCACAAAGGCACTGTACAGCGCCGGAATAATCTTGCGCCGGGCCAGATCGCCGGTGCCGCCGAAAAGAACAAAGGTGGTCATATTGTCTCCACAGAGAGTTGGCTGTGCTGTTCAACCGGCTTGCCGGCATGGCGTTCCGGTGCTTTTTCAGTGTTTGAATTATGCCAGAAAAAAATCAAAAATGTAGTTTCTTTACGTTTTTGTGGTTTTATTTCTGTAAATTTATCGGTTAAATCGACAATTCTGAAAGTTTGTTACGTAAATTTCTGAATTTGTGCTATCGTTCTGTCAGCTGATCATCAGAATTTTTACGCAAACCGATCAGGTGCAGCAGCTCAACCGGTTTGCGTGAACATTTTGATCTTCCGGGCAGTAACCGCTGCCAACAGCATAGGTGAGTTAAATGACAACTACCACAACTTCCGGTCTCCACCCAGTGATCCAACAGGTCACGCAACGTATTACAGAGCGCAGCCGATCGCTGCGCTCTGCCTATCTCGAACAACTCCGTCAGTTCAAAGGCCGCGGCCCGCGTCGCAGCAGTTTGTCATGCGCTAATCAGGCACATGCAAATGCCGCGATGGACAGTAAATCGAAAATCTGGCTGGCGCAGGCGCAGAAACCGAATATCGGTATCGTGACGGCTTACAACGATATGTTGTCTGCGCATCAGCCTTATGAAGGCTATCCGGAACTGATTCGTCAGGCTGCATTAAAAGCCGGTGCCACGGCGCAGGTTGCCGGTGCAGTGCCGGCAATGTGTGACGGCGTGACGCAAGGTCGTCCGGGCATGGAGTTGTCCTTGTTCTCGCGCGATGTAATTGCGCAGGCAACGGCGGTTGCCTTATCGCATGACGCTTTTGATGCTGCCTTGTGCCTTGGTATCTGCGACAAAATCGTACCGGGCTTACTGATTGGTGCACTGGCTTTCGGCCACTTGCCGGTGATCTTTGTACCTGCCGGTCCTATGGGTTCCGGTTTGTCGAATAAAGAAAAAGCGGCAGTGCGTGAACGTTATGCGCAGGGCAAAGCGACCAAAGAAGAATTGCTGGCAGCAGAAAGCGCGGCTTACCACAGCGCCGGTACATGTACGTTCTACGGTACTGCGAACAGTAATCAGATGCTGCTGGAAGCAATGGGCCTGCATTTGCCGGGTTCCGCTTTCGTGCATCCGTCCAGCCCGTTGCGTAATGCACTGACTGAAGCCGCGACCGAGCGCATTGTGCAGCTGACAGAAATCGCCGGTGATTACACGCCTATCGGTGAGCTGGTAAATGAAAAAGCCATCGTGAATGCACTGATCTCGCTGCTGGCAACCGGTGGTTCGACTAATCACACCATTCACTGGATTGCTGTCGCACGTGCGGCCGGCATTCTGATCGACTGGCAGGACTTTGATGAACTGTCTTCCGTGGTGCCGCTGCTGGCGCGCGTTTATCCGAATGGCACTGCAGACGTGAATGCCTTCCAGGATGCCGGTGGCCCTTCATTCGTGATTCGTGAACTGGTGAACGCCGGTCTGATGCACGGTGATGTGATGACTGTATTCGGCAAACAAGGCTTGCATGGTCATGCAGTAACACCGTCGCTGGGTGAAGATGGTCGCGTGCAATGGGATGCGCTGCCGGAAGTGTCCGGCGACACCAGCGTACTGCGTCCGGTTGCGGAACCATTTGCACCGACAGGTGGATTGCGTTTGCTGCAGGGTAATCTTGGTCGTGCGATTGTGAAAGCCTCTGCCGTGCCGGAGGATGCATGGATAATCCGCGCGCCGGCAGTGGTGTTTGAATCACAGGATGCACTTGTTAACGCGTATAAGGCGGGT
Source organism: Cognatundibacterium luofuense (assembly GCF_018139685.1). Taxonomy (GTDB): domain Bacteria; phylum Pseudomonadota; class Gammaproteobacteria; order Burkholderiales; family Burkholderiaceae_D; genus Undibacterium; species Undibacterium luofuense. The sequence goes on along the minus strand of NZ_JAGSPN010000002.1, from coordinate 103,951 downwards.
GAACTGAATCGTGATTTTGTGGCAGTTGTAATTTATCAGGGACCACGTGCTAACGGTATGCCGGAGCTGCATCAGTTCACACCGGTGCTCGGCAGCCTGATGTCTGCCGGACATAAAGTTGCGCTGGTCACCGATGGCCGTATGTCCGGAGCTTCCGGCAAAGTACCGGCAGCGCTGCATGTCAGCCCGGAAGTGGCGCAAGGCGGCCCGCTCGGTAAAGTGCGTGACGGCGATCTGATTGAACTGAATGTGCATACCGGTGAATTGCGTGCATTAGTAGATGAAGCCGAATGGAACAGCCGCGCAGTGCGCTCCGCAAAACCGGATACAACAACAGGCTTTGGCCGTGATTTGTTTGCTGCCCAGCGTCTGGTAGTGACCAGTCCGGAGCAGGGTGCAAGCACTTTATTTATCGATACCGCTGTCTGATGCCGGTAGCCGCTGCGCACAGCTCCCCCTGTGTGCAGCGGATCACCGTGCGGGGAAGACAGAACAGGAGACATGATGAGCAAGCAACTCAATGAAATTACCGCGCAACTCGCAGACGTAAAAGTATTGCCGATTCTGGTAACCGATGATGTCGATCAGGCGATTCATTGTGTGAATGCGCTGGCGGCAAATGGTTTGCCAGCCGTGGAAATCACACTGCGGACACCGAATGCGATGACGGTGCTGAAAGAAGTCGTGAAAGCCTGCCCGCAAGTCACCGTTGGTGCAGGAACCATTCTGACACCGGCGCAACTGGATGCGGTGCTGGCTACCGGTGCAGCGTTCGGTATCAGTCCCGGCATTACGCCTGTGCTGGCTGCAGCAGCGCGTGACAGTGCTTTGCCATATTTTCCGGGTGTCGGCAGTGCCAGTGATCTGATGCTGGCGGTGGAGCACGGTTTCAAAGTTGTGAAGCTGTTTCCGGCCGATCTGGTAGGTGGCGTCAAAATGGCGAAAGCACTCGGCGGTCCGTTCCCGGATGTGAAATTCTGCCTGACCGGTGGTGTGACGCTGGAAAGCACGCCGCAAATGCTGGCGCAGCCTAACGTATTGTGTGTCGGCGGTTCCTGGATGTGTCCTGCACCGCTGATCAACGCTGGCGACTGGGCGCAAATCGGCCAGCTGGCTGCCGCTGCAGCGGCTGCAGGCCGGCAAAGCTGATCTCTGAATTCAGGCAACTCCCTTCAGGGCGTTGCCTTTTTTTTGTGTTGAACCTGTTTTTTCTTCCCGGATTGTACTGACTATCATGGCTCATTCTGTTTCCCGTACGCCGCTCTGGTGCCTGTTGCAACAACGTGCTACCCATATGCCCAGCCTGAAAGATTTGTTTAAAGCGGATCCGCAACGCTTTAACCATTTTTCCGCCTCGGCCTGTGGCATTCTGCTCGACTATTCCAAACAGCGCATGGACACGACGGCGAAACTGAATTTGCTGGCGCTGGCAAGACAACAGCAAGTCGAGCAGCGCCGTGATGCCATGCTGCGCGGTGAAGCAGTCAATCACACTGAAAACCGGGCCGTACTGCATACGGTATTGCGTTTGCCGAAAGAAGAATCCTTCATGCTGAATGGTCAGAATATCGCGGCAGATGTGCATGCGGTACTGACGCAAATGCGTGAATTTGCGAATGCGGTAAGGGAAGGGCGCTGGCTCGGATATACCGGTAAACCGATACGTACGATTGTCAATATCGGTATCGGCGGTTCCGATCTGGGGCCGCAAATGGCGTGTATCGCACTGGCGCCGTGGTCGCAAAAGAATTTATCGCTGCATTTTGTCTCGAATGTGGATGGCCGTCATGTGGCGGACGCGCTGGCAAATGCAGATCCTGAAACGACTTTATTCGTGGTGGCATCGAAAACCTTCACCACGATGGAAACACTGACTAATGCGAAAACCGCCCGTGAATGGATGCTGGCGCATGGCTGCCCAACTGATCAGATTCGTCAGCATTTTGTGGCGCTGAGCACCAATGTCAAAGCTGCAGAAGCCTTTGGTATTGCGGCAGAAAATGTATTCCCGTTCTGGAACTGGGCAGGTGGCCGTTATTCGATGTGGAGTGCGATCGGTTTGTCGATTGCACTGTACATTGGCCCGGATCGTTTTGAAGAAATGCTGGCCGGTGCGCATGAAATGGATTTGCATTTTGCACATGCGCCGCTGGAGCAGAATCTGCCAGTGCTGATGGCGCTGATCGGTGTCTGGAATATCAACTTCCTCGGTTTGCAGGCTTTGTCGATTGCACCGTATCACCAGCGTATGACGCGCTTACCGGCGTATCTGCAGCAGCTGGAAATGGAAAGCAACGGTAAATCCGTGACCCGCGAAGGTCAGCGTGTGGATTATTCGACTTCTGCGATTCTGTTCGGCGAAGCCGGTACTAATGGTCAGCATGCTTACTTTCAGTTGCTGCATCAGGGCGCAACGATTATTCCTACTGATTTTATTGTGGTTGCAGATGATGATGCCGGTCTGGCCAGCCATAATCAGGCTTTGCTGGCGAACTGTTTTGCGCAGTCCAAAGCGATGGCGTGGGGTAAAACGCTGGAAGAAGTGCGTCAGGAGCTCGGCGACCAGCCGGATCATGTGCTGGCGCACCGTGTGTTTGAAGGTAACCGTCCGACCTCCACGCTGATGTTAGATGCGCTGACACCGCGTTCGCTGGGTGCGCTGATTGCCTTGTATGAGCACAAAGTGTTTGTGCAATCGGTGATCTGGGATATCAATGCCTTCGATCAGTGGGGCGTGGAACTCGGTAAATCGCTGGCGCAGCAACTGATCAGCCTTGATCCTGCAGCGGTGCGCGAGCCGGAAGACAGTTCCACCCGTGGCTTATTGCAAGCGGTGGCGCGCAGTCAGAAACTGCGGCGCGTCGCCTGAATGTAAGTCTCACGTCAAATTCCTTTTTTAAGCTGATTTCTGCAGCAAACGGATTTGTGGTGTCAATGACACCCGAATTGGTTTGTTGCGGTGCACACACGCGTCGATAATTTTCATCTGTGCGTTGATTGTCCTCCTTTACACTTTGCCATGAATGCTCACTTAACTCCGGCCCTTAAAATGAAAGAACTTCAAGACGATAAAGATCAGAGCCTGCGTGATGATATCCGCCGCCTCGGTCGTATTCTGGGTGATACAGTCCGCAATCAGCATGGTGATGAGGTGTTTGACAGCATCGAAACCGTACGTCAGTTATCGGTGCGTTTCAGCCGGGATGCGGATGTGTCGGCACGCACCACGCTGGAAGCCACACTGGATGGCCTCAGCAATGATGCGATGACACAGCTGATCCGCGCATTCAGTTATTTTTCGCATCTGGTGAATATCGCGGAAGATCAGCACCACATCCGCCGCACCCGTGCGCACCAGATCGCCGGTTCTGCGGCGCGTCCGGGCACGCTGGCTTACACGATTGATGCACTATATGCATCCGGCCGCAGCAGCGAGGAAATCGGCCAGTTTTTTGATACTGCCAGCGTGGTGCCGGTACTGACTGCGCATCCGACCGAAGTCCAGCGTAAAAGTATTCTGAATTGCCAGATGGTGATTGCACGCTTGCTCGATGAGCGCGACCGTATGCAGTTAACCCCGGAAGAGCAGGAAGCGAATGATGAAGCGTTGGGACGCGCGGTGCTGACGCTGTGGCAAACCCGGATGCTGCGTACCTCCAAATTATCGGTGCTGGATGAAGTGGAAAATGGTCTGAGTTTTTACGACTACACCTTCCTGCGCGAATTGCCATCACTGTATGCCGGTCTGGAAGATGTGCTGCGCGCCCGCGATCCGGCCTTTGCCCAAAAAGAATTGCCAAGCTTCATGAAAATGGGCAGCTGGATCGGCGGCGACCGTGACGGCAATCCGTTTGTGACGGCCGACGTGCTGGAAAAAACGCTGGCAATGCAGGCCAACCGCGTTTTCCGTTTCTATCTGGAAGAATTGCATACACTGGGTTCGCAATTGTCGATGGCAACCCTGCTGGTGAATGTGTCGGATGATTTGCGCGCACTGGCAGAAAGTTCGCCGGATCATTCGCCGCACCGTTCGGATGAACCTTATCGTCTGGCGATCAGCGGCATTTATGCGCGTCTGGCGGCAACCTACACCGGTTTACTTGGTGCGCATGCAGTGATTCCGCCTAGCGGCCCGGCAGCACCGTATGACAGCGCCGAAGCACTGGCAGCTGATCTGGATATCATTCACCAGTCGCTGGTGGAAAACGGTTCCGCCAAAATTACCCGTGGCCGCCTGCGTCATTTGCGCCGTGCAGTGCGCGTTTTCGGCTTTTATCTTGCACCACTGGATTTGCGTCAGAACTCGGATGTGCATGAGCGCGTCGTGGCTGAACTGCTGCGCGCCGCAGATGCATCGGTGGATTACCTGAGTCTGGATGAAGAAGGGCGGATTGCCTTACTGTGCCGCGAAATCGCATCGGCGCGTCCGCTGGTATCACCTTATCTGACATATTCCGACGAAACTCGCTCCGAACTCGCCATTTACCGTGGTGCGGCGCTCGCGCATCAGCGTTATGGTCGTCAGGCAGTGCCGAACTGCATCATCTCTAAAACGGACGGCGTTTCCGACATGCTTGAGCTGGCGCTGTTGCTGAAAGAGTCCGGCTTGCTGCATCCGCAGGAAGGTCGCCTGGATGTGAACATCATCCCGCTTTTCGAAACCATCGGCGATTTACAGCACAGCGCCACCGCGATGGACCGTTTATTCAGCCTGCCTGAATACGCACGTTTCCTGCCAAGCCGCGCGCAGGCGCAGGAAGTCATGCTCGGTTATTCCGACAGTAATAAAGACGGCGGTTTCCTGACTTCCGGCTGGGAGTTGTACAAAGCAGAGCTGGAACTGATCAAAGTATTTGAAAAACACGGCGTCCGCCTGCGCCTGTTCCACGGTCGCGGCGGTTCGGTTGGCCGTGGCGGCGGTCCTAGCTATCAGGCGATTCTGGCGCAGCCGGCCGGTGCGGTGCAGGGCCAAATTCGCTTGACCGAGCAGGGTGAAGTGATTACTGCCAAATACGGCAATCCGGAAGTTGGTCGCCGCAATCTGGAAGTGCTGGCTGCTGCGACGGTGGAAGCCAGTTTGCTCGCGCATCAGGAACCGGCACCGGAAGCCGCGTATCTGGCGGCCATGGAAGAATTATCTGCTGATGCATTCCGCGCTTACCGCGATCTGGTCTATGAAACCGATGGCTTTGAACAGTATTTCTGGGAATCGACCGTGATTTCTGAAATCGCCGGTCTGAATATCGGCAGCCGTCCGGCTTCGCGTAAAAAGACCACCGCGATTGAAGATTTGCGCGCTATTCCGTGGGTATTCAGCTGGTCACAATGCCGGCTGATGCTGCCGGGCTGGTTTGGCTTCGGCACGGCAGTACAGCGTTATCTGGAAAAACATCCGGATACCGGCCTCGCAACTTTGCAAGCCATGTTCAAAAACTGGTCTTTCTTCGCGACGGTGCTGTCGAATATGGAAATGGTGCTGGCGAAAAGCGATATCGGTATCGCCAGCCGTTATGCGCAACTGGTGCGCGATCCGGCGCTGCGTGACCGCATTTTCCCGCGCATGCAGGACGAACACAGCCTGACCATTGCGGTGCTGAAACAAATCTCGGGTCAGAATGAATTGCTGGAAGCCAATCCGCTGCTGGCACGCTCGATTCGCAACCGCTTCCCGTACATGTCCCCGCTGAACCATGTACAGATCGAATTGCTGCAACGCTTCCGCGAAGGCGACGCAGACGAACGCGTCCGCCGCGGTATCCACCTGACCATCAACGGCATCGCCGCCGGCTTGCGCAACAGCGGTTAAACCCGTTCAGGCGATGCCGTCAAAACGCTGCTCACGGAAGCGTGTGAGCAGCGTTTTTTTATGGCTCTCTCAGTCTCAAAACGGTTGTATTTGTGCAAATATCGTCATCTGCCATTTCCGGAGAGCCGGACTTTCTGCCGACGACCGCCGGATCGCTGTGCTGAACGCCGCATTTCGGGCATTTTTGAGTAAAAACAGGCGGTTCTGCAACTGACCTGGTCCAGGCCAGCGAAAATCTGTGTGAACCGTAAATAAAAACACCGCTGTCCGGATGGAGGAGCGGTGTTTTTTTTGTGCAGCAAATGGATCTGCTGCATCTGTGTTCAGGTCGCAAAGGTTGCGCTCAGAAGGCTTTCTGAATGCCGAACGAGACGCTGGTGATTTTACTGTTTTGTTCCATAAAGCGAATCTGGCGAGTTTCGATTTCGCCGCGTACTGCGACCAGATTGGTGATTTTATAGGCCAGACCAACGCCAACCATCGGGCTGAAGCGGTTGCTTTTCTCTACGGTAGCGCCATTGGTTTCCTGCGGGCTGAAGCGGGTGTAAGTCACGCCGAATTTGCCGAATGTCACCAGATTGTTTTGCACCATGAAACGGCGCAGACCGGCGACTTCGGTCTGGTAGCTGCGGAAACGCCATTGTCTGGTGGTTTCGGTGACGTCAGATAACTTACTGAAACGTCCTTCCACGCTCCAGTCCTGGCCCAGATCGTAGCCCAGTGTCAGATGCAGATCTGGCTTGCTCGCGTTGCAAGTGTCGGTGCAATTTAAGGACCAGGAAGTTTTGCCTGCACCAATGCCAGCGTACACTTGCGCGCTTGCGGTATGACTGAGTAACAGACTGGCGGCGGCCAGCAAAACGGAGCGGATGAGTTTGTTCATATACGATTGCCTGTGCATGTTTCAACGCGCGTAAGCCTAATCGGAATAATGATGCAAAGCAATAATTTTGCGATTTCAGGTTGTTGTTTCTCAGAATAATAAGCCGCCGCCTTTGCGGAACAGGGCGATATCGACAAATCCCGAAATCCGGTTTTGCTGTTCATCCGGTGTCATCAGAAATCCGCCCAGATCGATCTGATTGCGTTGCGCCGTAACGCCGGCGAACATGTCGCGCCCGCCGCGGCCATTTTGCATGGCACGGCTCAGGGTTTTTGCAACCAGAAAACCTTCGAAGGTCAGAGAAGACAGTTCTTCGTCACGGAATTTCTTCATCATATTGCTGTGATCAATCTGCACGACCGACTTTTTTCCCAGCGGATTTGGCACGACCTGGGAAAACACCGTCCATTCGAGTGAGCCGCGTCCCGCCAGTTCTGCAACTGTATCCAGATTGGTCAGCGACAAGCCGGCGACAAACACTTTGGGCGCGGAACGGCGGAAGGATTTCAGAAATAAGCCGGTCGCCACGGTATCGGCGACGGTGATCACAATATTCGGATTGCCGGCGGCCAGTTTCGCCGATTCGCGATGCAGTTCGTCGGGATTGCCGGTAATTTTAACGACACCGCTGAGCGTCATTTTGCGTCGCTGAATTTCGCTGACAACATACTGGTACATGTCGTGATTCACACTGTTTTCCTGCAGCGCGATACCAACCTGACGAATGCCGAGTTTGTCGAAGTAAGAAAAAATGTACTGCATTTCCTGTTCTGCACTGGGGCGCCAGTACACAACACGGCCGCCATATTGTTTCTGTACGCCTGACAAAGGGGCAAACAGGCTGATCTTACTTTGCTGAAATGCAGGTGTCGCAACGACGGCATCGACCGTTGATGCGCCAATGCCGCCGATCAGAAAGTCGGCTTTATCACGCTCTATCAGTTCCGCTGCCAGCTTTGCAGAGTTGGCCGGATTGCCCTGATCATCGCGCACCAGATAACGAACCCGCTTGCCGTGAATGCCACCATGGCTGTTGATGCTGTCGAAGAAGGTCGTGATACCGGCCACATAATCGCGGCCTACTGCAGCATTCGGTCCGGATAAATCGATTGCCTGACCGACGATAATCAGATTGTCCTGTGCGCTGACGTGCGCGGGAAGCAATACAGCCAGAATCAGGAGGAAAAAACGGAATACAGTGGTGGAGAGTATCTTCAACATGATGCGTGGAAACCGGGAATTGAAACAAGCCCCGAAGTTTGCCGATCAAATATGACCTACCAGTGACGGTGGCATTTCGCCACGGAAATTTGATGCTTTGCAGCACAGAAATCTGCTTTTATTTTGAGCACAGCCCTTCAGAAGGTGGTGAATCGTGACGTTAACTGAGACGTACAGATCAGGAGTAATGTCATGGACGTCACCGGAATTGCGAAATTGTCTACAACATTGGCGGATGTTGGCAACGCACAGGCGGTCAGCATTGCTGTTCTCAAAAAAGCCAATGAAATTCAGACCGAAAGCGCCACTGCACTGATTGAGGCGATACCGAATAATCAGGCAACCAGTAATCTGCCTTCCCATTTGGGTCGCAATATCAACACGACCGCCTGAAAAACGGTTTTGCAGTCACTTAAAAATGCGGCATTTGCCGCATTTTTTTATGCTCGTTCGCAGAATGCACATGATCTGACGCAAGCGAAAATACTGCTGATGGCGGATAATGCCGCTGCATTGAATTTTCAGGAATATGTATGGAAAACACAGAATGGGGTTGGTCAGACCGCTTGAAGCTGAGTTATGGCCCGATGGATGAAACGCATGTGGAATTCGTTACCTTGTGCGCGGCACTTGGCAAAGGAACGCCGGACACCTTTATCGAGCGGCTCGACGCGCTGATTGCGCACTCGATTGAACATTTCGAGCAGGAAAATCGCTGGATGGAAGAAACGAATTTCCCGCCAGTTGGCTGCCACAAACAAGAGCACGATTCTGTACTGGAAATTATGCGCGAAGTCCGCAGCCGCTATCTGGCCGGCGAAACAGATCTGGGACAAAAACTGGCAGAAGAGTTGCCACACTGGTTTGAGCACCATGTGGACACAATGGATAATATGCTGGCGCGCTTTATGATCGCGTGGAATGCAACGCCGGCGCCTGCTGCTGAGCAAACGCCTGCTTAAGCAATCAATGCTTATTCGGTGACCGTAATCCGGATATCACCGATCTGTACTACCTGGCCGGCACGGATTTTGGCGGTTTTACGCAATTCCTGCTGGCCATCAACCGTCACATCGCCACTCGCCACGATCATTTTTCCGGCGCCACCACTATCGCAAACTCCCGCGATTTTTAACAGCTGGTTCAGTTCAATGAACTCACCGCGCAGCGGGACGGTAATCTTTTCCATAATGGACTTTCTGAGCAAAAAAGGGTGAAGCATACACCAGAACGGGTCGCATCCGGACAAACCGGCCGGCAATGCTGTGATGGTTTGCAGGGGCGTTATCTGCCTTCTCTTACTTTACACCTTATCGGCCGACCGGTAAGCGCATATCGCAACTGAGTTCAGATATCGCAAAATGATGCAGGGTTTGAGCAGGATAGGTATGATGCGCAACATTGTTTACTGCAATTTGCGGAAATTTTTTTCAGTTTAAAGGAGTGATAAATGAATCAGCAGGCAATGATTGCAGCCGTACTGGCAGGTCTGATCACTGCGGGTGCGGCAGAAGCTGCAGATGCACCGGCGAAATCCAAGTCCGAGCGTTGCTACGGTGTTGCAAAGGCCGGGCAGAATGATTGCGCCAGCAAAGATGGTTCTCATGGCTGTGCAGGGCAGGCGACTAAGGATAATGATCCGAATGAATGGAAAAAAGTACCAGCCGGTACTTGCGAAAAACTTGGCGGTAAGACGGACCCGAAAGATAAGGGGGCTAAAGTAATGGAAATGAGTAAATAAACCGGTGTGAATAGCGTCGTTTCAGCGGAAAAGATGGCTGCTTCGCCTCTGCAAGGCGTCGGACTTGGCTTACGTCATGCGCATTATCCGGATTTTCTGAACGCTAAACAGCCAGTGGACTGGCTGGAAGTGCATTCTGAAAATTATTTCGGCGATGGCGGTTTTGATCTGCATGTACTGTTGCGGCTGCGTACAGATTATCCGCTGAGCTTACACGGCGTTGGTTTGGGTATAGGCTCAGCGTCCCCGCTTTCAACGGTGCATTTGTCGCGGCTGAAAGCCTTGATTGAACGTACTGAGCCTGCCGCAGTTTCAGAACATTTATGCTGGAATGCGGCTGGCGGGGTATATGCCAATGAACTGCTGCCTTTGCCAATGCAGCGCAATTTGCTGGATTGGATGGCTGCCCGTGTGCAGCAGGTGCAGGAGTTTCTCGGGCGGAGCATCGCACTTGAAAACGTGTCTTCCTATATACGGTTTCAGGATGCGGACATGACAGAGGCGGAATTTCTGGTCGAGCTGGCGCGACGTACGGGCTGCGGTGTTCTGCTCGACATCAATAATTTGTATGTGAGTCAATGGAATCACGGCACCGATGCAAAGTCGGAGTTGTTGCATTATCTGACTTTGCCTGCACAGCAAATCACTGAAATTCATCTGGCCGGACATCGGCACAAAACTACATTATTGTTTGATACCCATGACAGGCCTGTGGCGGACCCTGTGTGGGATTTATTCCGTTTTGCCTGTCAGCACGGCGCTGCTGCTGTGCCAGCGATGATCGAGCGTGACGCGGATATTCCGCCGTTGCTGGATCTCCTCCAAGAACTGCAATATATCAGGGAAATTCGGGCAGCTTGCGGGAGTCAGGCATGAAGCAGGATGAAATGCCGGATCTCGGATGGCAGGCTGATTTGCTGAAGGCAATATGTGGCAGCGAATCGCCTGACTTGCACGCTATTCTCGTACCGTCGTATTCGGAAGGTCTGGCTTTATATCGCGACAGCCAGCGGGCCTTGCGCAGGCAAGTGCTCGCGCAGGCTTATCCGGTTATCCGGCAGTTAACCGGCGAGCTTTGTTTTCATTCACTGGCAGATGATTTTGCGTCGCAGATACCATCATGCAGTGGTGATTTGCATCTGTACGGCGACGTATTTCCGCAATATCTGCGACAAAGTCCAGTTGCCGCAGATTTTCCTTATCTTGCCGAAGTTGCGGCGCTGGAGTGGTACATTCATCGTCAGTATTACGCACCGGATATTCCATTGCTGACTTTACCGTTGCTGGTACAGCAGTGTGGAGGTGATGTGGCGCAATTGATGTCTGCCCGAATGCAGCTCGCTGCCAGTGTGCATTTGCTGCGATTGCCGGGAAATGCTGCTGACATCTGGCTCGCACATCAGACTGATCAATTCGATGGCTTGCGCTGGCGCGAAGAACCACAGCATGTGCTGATCAGCAGACCGGAATGGAAGCCGTTAGTTAGCATTATTACTGAAGCGGAATTTCATGCGTTGTCAGTACTGCATCATGGCGCAGCACTTGGTGAGGTGTTGATGTTATTGCTGGATGAGCAGCCTGGATCTGCGGATCTGCTTTTGCAGAGAGTGCAGCAATGGCTGGCGCTGGGTTTATTTTCGGCAGAGCAGGCTGAAAACAACAACTGTCAGACGACTCACTGATTCATCTTCCGGACAGGCTTCACATGGCTCTGTCGGTGTAAAGCGAGGTGCTTTTTTCGACGTCGCAAAAATCCCACAAACGCGAATTCAATTGTGTCAGATTGCAAAATCAGCATAATCAAAGTTATGCTGAAATCGTCTTTTAAAATTGATCGGCAGCGCCTATAATTCGCGCCCTTATGCGGCTTATTTCCGCTTTAGACTTAAGGTTTTTTAATTAAGAGGATTTCCTCTAGATTTGTGCTTTTTACTACCATAGTAAATGTGCCGGTGAGATACTAAACCTGAGTTTTTTGAACGCTCGTTCCATTTAAAGACGGCTGCTTCTGCAAACTTGACTACATAATTCTTAGAGGAGACAACAATGCGTCAACACCACGTCGCGTTATCCCTGCTCGCAACTGCTGTTCTGGCAGCTTGTGGTGGCAGCGGGACACCTGGTCCGACAGTAACTGATTCCATGGCTCGCGGTACTTTGCTCGCAAGCCCGCCAATTCAGGTGCCGATTCCGCAAGCAAACGGCGAAGCACTGCCTAAACTGGAACCAGCCGCATTCGCTGCGAAACTGGAAGCCGGTTCTCCTGGCATCACACAGGTGACAGGTACGCCGAAATGCGCACTGTCTATCTACTACATGAAATATGCAACCGTCGGTGGCGCCAATGAGCCAGCGACGGCAACTGCGGCAATGTACATTCCGTCGGGCTCTGATCCGGCATGTACCGGTCCGCGTCCGGTCGTTCTGTACGCGCATGGCACCACTGTTGAAAAAGCATTCAACATGGCGAACGTGTCCGGCTACGCTGAAGCAACGCTCGCAGCTGCGATCTATGCAGCGCAGGGTTTCATCGTGGTTGCGCCAAACTACGCCGGTTACGATGTTTCCTCCCTGTCTTACCATCCTTACCTGAACGCTGAACAGCAAGCGAACGACATGGTTGATGCCATGCGTGCTGCACGTAAAGCATTCCCTGTGATCGGTGCGCAGGATTCCGGCAAACTGATGATCGCTGGTTACTCTCAGGGTGGTCACGTTGCACTGGCAACGCAAAAAGCAATGCAATCCACTTACTCTTCTGAGTTCAAAGTGACTGCAACTGCTGGTATGTCCGGCCCTTATGCAATCAGCACAATGGGTGATGCAATTTTCGCAGGCAGCCCGAATCTGGGTGGTACAGCGTTCCTGCCTATGATCACAACCGGCTGGCAAAAATCTTACGGTGGTCTGTACAACACTCCGAGCGATATTTATGAAGATAAATACGCAACCGGTATCGAATCTCTGATTCCTGGTCAGTACACACTGAGCGATTTGTTCACTTCCGGCAAACTGCCGCAAACAGCGACATTCGCAAAAGATTCGCTGCCTGGCCCGACATCTGCACAATTTGCAGCATTCTTCGGTGACGGCAACCTGATCAAAACATCGTTCCGCAATGCTTATCTGGCTGATCTGCAAACGAACAAATGTGGCGCAAATCCTCTGGATCCGCTGAACTGCACACCGGCACATCCGTTCCGTAAAGCAGCACTGAAAAACGATCTGCGTAATTTTGTACCTGCAAACCCTGTCATGCTGTGCGGCGGTAACGCTGATCCGACAGTGTTCTGGGTGAATACTCAGCTGACTCAGGCATTCTTCCAGGGTAAAGGCTTCCCTGCAGCTGCATTGCCTGTTCTTGACGTTGATTCTGCAGTAACCGGCGCAACGGATCCGTTTGCAGCAGCAAAAGTTGGCTTTGCGACTTCTAAAGCGAAAGTGATTGCAGCGGCACAAGCTGCGGGTCAGAATCCGGCAACCGCTGTTGCCAGTGCATACCATGGCACTCTGGTTCCACCGTTCTGCAATGCGGCAGCACGTGGTTTCTTCCAGCAAGTTCTGGCGCAATCTAACTAATCAGGAGGCCGACAATGAAAGTATTGAAAATTGCAGCAGCAGTCGCCCTGACATTAGCAGCAGGCAGCAGCTTCGCGGAAGATCTGGGTATTACTGTCCGTGCAGGTGTGATCGGCATCGCTTTGCATCCTGAATCTCCTGATTTCAAGAGCAATGGCCCTGAATTCCTGACACCGCAACCAGCTGGTATCACAGTGGGTAACGCGAAAACTCTGTTGTTCGGTGTGACAAAGCGTCTGACTGACCACTGGGATATCGACTTTGTTGCCGGTATTCCACCAGAGCACGAAGTATTTGGCCGTGGCAAACTGGCTCCGTACGGTGTACTGGCGAAGGTGAAACAGCGTGCTCCGACTGTATTCGCGAACTATAACTTTGGTTCTCCGTCGGATAACCTGCGTCCGTTCGTCGGCGCCGGCGTGAACTACACACAGTTCTTTGATGCGAACTCGACACCAGCCAACGATCTGGCAACAGGTGGACCTACTAAGATCAACCTGACCAGTTCCTGGGGTCTGGCAGCACAGATCGGTGTGAACTACAAGCTGACTGAAAAATGGCGTTTGTGTGCTTCCGTTGCAGCTGCGAAAGTAAAAACGGATCTGCGTGCAACAACAGGTAGTATCGACCGCACAACAACAATCGACTTCAAACCGATCGTTGTCACGGTAGGTGTTGGTTACGCATTCTGATGCCAGTCATCTGAAGTAAAAAGGGAGCGTAAGCTCCCTTTTTTATTTGCCATGCAAACATTCAGACAATAATGTTGTTTTGATCCGCCTGTCGCAGCTTTCTGTAACGAATGTCGGTAATGTTTAATTTGTCCTGTTCAATACAGGCGCACAGGCAACCTGATTTCGACCGGATTGCTTTGCGAAGTACAGGGCACTGTCGGCGCGATCGAGTAATTTCTGAAAATCTTCGCCCTCCTGCAATGTTGCGACGCCGAAGGAGCCTGTGATATGCGGCAAAGGTTTATCTGAATCAGTAAAAACCGGTGCGCTGCGCAGGCGCTGACAAAGGCGTTCTGCAACGATGCTGGCTGCGGGTAAATCGGTATCCGGCAAAATCACCAGCATTTCCTCACCACCGTAGCGGGCTGCAAAATCTGTCGGGCGCAATCCCGAGTTCAGCACCTTTGCCGCCGCTTGTAATGCATCGTCGCCACGCAGATGGCCGTAGGTATCGTTAAAGCGTTTGAAATGATCCAGATCGACCATCACAATGCTCAGCGGCTGATTGCTGCCCAGTGCAGCCTGAATTAATGATGGTAATTGCTGGTTCAGCCATGCGCGGTTATGGAGGCCGGTTAAACCATCGACCATCGATAACTGGCGGTAAAACTCGCCGACTTTTTTACGGCTGCGGATTTGCGCATTGGCAGCTCGAATCCGGAAAGACAGCAATTGCAGCAAATTTCTTGCTACGCCGTTTGATTCGTCGATCAGTTGCCACACAATGCCGGACTCAATCACCAGCAGCATGCTGTCTTGAATCGCGGATACCGTTGCGGAATGAATTTCTTCATCCAGTACGGAAATTTCTCCGACACATTCACCGGGTAAGTACTGGGTGATGGTATTTTCCAGATGATTACCATCTTCGTTGAGCATGGTGACACCAAGCGCGCCACTGAGCACAATATAAAGACGGGAACCAGCGCTGCTGGCATCCAGTACCGTTTGCCCGGCACGGGCACGGACAATTTCGCACTCCTGAATCAGGTGGCGGATGACGCCCAGATTGTTATCTGAAATATTTCTGAACAGTTGTATGGCTTCCAGCGGGTATTCAAGATGTTTAAACGTATTGACGCGTTCTAAAACCGTTTTGTCCAGCAGCATAAAGAATCAGATCTGAAGTAAATCGAAGGTCGCCAGCGCGTGCATTTCTGTCTCGCGGAAAACCTGCAGGCATTCTGCCTCTGTCAGCGCTAGGGTATCCCATGCGTGAGTGCTCAGCAAGGGCAGTGTGGCTGTAGCGTCCCCACAAAGATCAAGTGCAGTCACGAAAGCATCTGCAAGATGAACAACTGCCGCCAGTAACTGATGCGGGTCTTCCGGTGGCGTGCTGAAATGAGAAATGGCGTCGGTGATGGTATCCGCGAATTGCCACTGATGCGCGAGTGCGGCGCCCGCGTCAATCACGGTCAGCGGAATATCACCTTCCGGCATTGTGCGTTGCAGACCCGGATGCAGCAATAAAACCAGATCGCCGCAACGGTGCAGCAAGCCAGCTGTGTAAGCGTAACCGTGCTTCATATTGCGTGTACGTGCGATGGCTTTGGCGCAAAATGCTGTTGCGATACTGCGTCGCCAGAGCAGGGTCAGTGCTTCCGCAGGTAATTGTGAGGCGGGATTGTGGTGGCTGGTGACTGCCGCCATTTGCAGCAATTGCTTGCTGCCCAGCAGTGCCGCAGCCTGATCCGTTGTCACGACTTTGGAGTTCGCGCCAAAGTGTGATGCATTGGTTAAACGCAGTAGTTTAGCGGTCAGTCCGGGGTCCAGTGCAATCAGGCGACTGAGCTCTGCAGGCTCTGCCGTATCGCGTTTGCCAGCTTCGTGCAGCAAACGTAATACGCCGGGCATGACCGGCAGCGTTTGCAATTCTGACAGGGCCGGAACAGGATCAAACGTCGCTGCGCTGTTCATGACTGACTCCGGTAATGCTGAATAGCGAGACGCAACTGCATCGCTGCCTCTGAATTGCCGGCAGTACTGAATAAATGATTCAGCCGGTGCGTCAGTTGTTGCGGATCAGCAGTGACTGCTTTGGCTGGCGTCTGAATACTCAGGATGCTGACGCCGTGATCCTGCAAATGCTGCAGGTGATTCACTGTCAGGGTGGCACCGGCTGGTAATAACACCATCCCGTGCTGATCCGTGACCGCCTCGGCCAGTTGCTGGCCGGGCTTGGCTTTGGACAGAACGATATACGAGCGTGCATTCATCGCTTGCCTTTCGTATGCGCTGAGTTGATGTTCTTGTCATCATACTCTGACTGTGCAGGCTTGCGTAGGCGCATTTCGTACCGGATTTTTGCCGATCAGCTCAGTCGCGGTGGCCGTGATGCCCGTGGTGATGGTGGTGCGGACGGTGATGTCTGTCTTCCCAGCGCTCTTCACGGTACTCCTGCCGCCATTCCGGCACGCGACGCCACAAGTGACCATATTGTTGCTCTACATACACATGCTGCGTGTATGGTGTGCGGCTGGATAAACGGATGTTGTAACCGCCGGAACGGTAATCAACACGGATATACGACGGCAAATACGCGCTTTCCACCCAGCGCGACCGTTCCGGCCAGTACCAGGTGCGGAAACGCGGCGAGTAATAGACTTGCTGCGCCGGGTAATACACATACTCATAGGTGATTTGCGGTGGCGGGTTATAACCGGAGTAACTCCAGTTATCCCATTGCTGGGCGGAAGCCGTGCCAGTGTGCAGTGCGCTGGCCAGCAGCGCGGCAGTCAGGAGTGCGAATCGCATCATGAACTCCGTAAATAAAATCGGGATATGCCCTTAACGGCGCAGGTCCGCATCCGGCTGACAGAATGTATGGCCGGATCACAGCAGTCAAAAAGGCTGTTCCCGCAGCACAGTTTCGTTATACATTGGCGGTTTTGATTTCAGTAAACGCAATGATTCTGAATTACATCTGGATAGGCTTCTTTCTGGTCAGTTTTGCGGCAGCGGTATTGCAGTTTTTGTTTCTGGGCGACACCGAAGTCTTTAAGCGCATGATGGACGGCACTTTTGAATCCGCCCGCATTGCGGTGATGGACATCGCCTTGCCGCTGGCAGGCGTCATGACGCTGTGGCTGGGCCTGATGCAGGTTGGTGAAAAGGCCGGCGTGGTGGCGTGGCTGGCGCGTAAAATTGCGCCGTTTTTTTCGCGGATTTTCCCCGGTGTTCCGGCAGATCATCCGGCCAATGGCCATATGGTGATGAACTTTTCTGCCAATTTACTCGGTCTGGATAATGCAGCGACGCCATTCGGTCTGAAAGCCATGGAAAGCCTGCAAAGCCTGAATACAGACAAAGAAACCGCCAGTGACGCGCAGATCATGTTTCTGGTGCTGCATACCTCCGGCCTGACCCTGATTCCGCTCGCGATTATGGCGCAGCGTGCGGTGCTGGGCGCGCAGAATCCGTCGGATATCTTCATCCCATGTCTGATTGCAACCTATGTGGCCACGGTCACCGGCATGCTGGCCGTGGCGATACGCCAGCGCATCAATCTGTGGGACCGTGTTTTGCTCGGTTGGCTCGGCGGTATCAGCGCGGCAATCGCAGCAATGGTCTGGGGTATGAGTGAATGGATGACGCGCGCCGAACTGGAAACCTTTTCCAAAGTCAGCGCCAACTTCCTGCTGTTACTGATCATTACCGGCTTTATCATCGCTGCCATGCGTAAAGGCGTGAATGTTTATGACACCTTCATCGAGGGCGCAAAAGGCGGCATACAAACCTCGCTGACGATCATCCCGTATCTGGTCGGCATGCTGGTGGCGATTGGCTTACTGCGCAATTCCGGTGTACTCGGCCTGATTGTGAAAGGCTTTGAAGCCCTGTTCGCCGCATTCGGCTGGAACACAGACTTCGTGAATGCCTTGCCAACCGCGCTGATGAAACCCTTATCCGGCAGCGGCGCACGCGCCATGATGGTCGACACCATGAAAACCTTCGGCGTGGATTCATTTGCCGGACGTCTGGCCTGCATTTTCCAGGGCTCTGCCGACACCACCTTCTACATCGTCGCCCTGTATTTCGGCTCGGTCGGCATCCGCAAAACCCGCTACGCGATTCCTATGGGCTTGCTGGCAGATCTGGCAGGCGTGATCGCCGCGATTGGCGTGGCTTATCTGTTCTTCCATTGAAATCTGAACGAAGCGGGCAGGGCAGCGCAGCCACGGACGGCATCCGGCTGCCCGTGCTGCCGCGATGCTCCGCACGCCAGCCTCAAACAACCCCGCAAAGCCCCGAAAATGCCCCAAATGCGGTGTTCAGCACAGCGATCCGGCGGTCGTCGGCGGAAAGTCTGCTTCTCCGAAACAGGGTGATGCGGAGTTCTGCATAATCTGTGGCTGATTGCTGTGCAGGATAGCGGGAAAATTTCCCGCGGATAAAAAAACAAAACCGGCTTTGATGAGGGCCGGTTTTGTTTTTCAGGAAGATGTAGGGCGACTTATCAGTCAGTTCTTCTCTTCGCGTCATCTGTGAATGTGAACACGCGGCATGAGAAGTCGACACGGGGGATATTGATAAAATGGGTTTTAGTACCCGTGACTAATCTGATCAACCAATTTTAAAATATCCGGCAAACGGTATTTCCCGCGCATTTGCTGGATACGCTGCTTAGCCTCTTCTAATGTCATGCCCTTGGCAGAAATGAATAATGGGCGCGTACTTTGTCCTCGAAATAGTTTTGCTTCTTCAGGGTTTCCTAAATAGGCTGACTTTGCTACGCCAATCACGGGTATAGCGCCATTTAATTTTTCCCACAACTTTGCGCCAAGTCCCGGCGCCTGTGATTCGCCCAAGCTGACGTGACCATCAATCACGATACAGTCGATAGGTTCATCTACTGACTCCAGCACTTTTTCAATACAAGGCAATTCGCGTCGAAAAAATTGTCCCGGAACATACTCTTCCACTTCTGGTATGTCCACCACGAATTTCTTGTGGATGGTTTCGCTTTCCCAGTCATGGAAAATAGCCCCAACTGCCTTAGCGCCATTTTCTGAATATCCAACGTCTACGGCTAATATCATTGAACTGCCACCTCATTGCAGGCTTGTACTTTCTGGTTACACTGAATCATATTTTTTGAAATGATCTAGCTGAATTTAGCTTGAATTGATTCCATTCCGGCAAGCGCTGCTTTCAACAGTTGCAGCCTATGCACATCCTTCTCTTGAATATCAAAATTCCTGAGCAACGGGCATTTTGCAAGAAGCGTTATTCCGCTATCGGTAATGGATGTATCAACGATACATATTTTTTTTGTCTGCATGAGCATGCCTGCCTCACACATATTTCCGACAAAAAAGTCATCGATATCTTCACCAACTAGCCACACTTCTTCAGCACATTGCAGCGTAAAAAGGTCTGATACGTTGCGCACGGGAAATGCTGGTGATTTGCTGGCGATACGACTAAATTCGCCGAAAAAACCACGTCGGCTACCAATCCCTTTAAGATGCCCATCTTGTGAATACGTCAAAGCACCATTAAAAGAATCTCTCCTCCAGATACTGCAGCGTTTCAAAGCCCCATCTCTGTACCATTCATATATTTCGCTATAATCAGGGGTATATTGTTCGTAACGCAACAATATGCCATCGTTACTCCACCAGGTGTCTGAAATTACATCCCCCTCGATCAACAGGGCTTCCCTTTCGCAGTAATCCTTCTCAAATGAGTAGGCAATCCCGCTGTAAGGTTTTCCGTCGAAACACGGTATTTCGTAATCTGACATACCGGCAGACAAATCAACGTGAAGAAGATCACTGCGGTCATCGAAATAAGGCGATAAATAGGGCTTGTCCAGCCGCCCATCATGAACTAACCACGCGCGGACGGTCTCATCGTCAAACCTTTCATACGACACGCCTGAGAATAAGTTTCCTTGATAGTAAAGGAGCCCATTCACGTTGGTCATTTCACTCAGAAGTATGCGTTTCATTCAGATGTTTCTGTGAGGGGGAACTGATTATTTGTGGTCCAGGTATTCCGCGTCATTTGAATACGAGAAGTACTGGTCTCCATGTACACAGTTCCCATTTGATTAACCGGTTTGCATGTTACAACGTTCACATTCCCGTTTGCCAGTGCTCCGGAAAAATTGCACGATACAAAATTGCGGTGTGGTTGCAAGAGTCGGCGCCGACATTGCTGATGATATCCTGCACCGTGCTTCAACCACAGCGTGAAGCCCCAAAAATGCCTCAAATGCGGTGTTCAGCACAGCGATCCGGCGGTCGTCGGCGGAAAGTCTGCTTCTCCGAAACAGGGTGATGCGGAGTTCTGCATAATGTGTGGCTGATTGTTATGCCGGATAGCGGACGAATTTCCCGCGGATAAAAAACAAAACCGGCCCTGAGAAAACCGGTTTTATTTTTACTGGCAAGCGGATGTGCGGCTTATCAGTCAGCTGAGCTTCCCCCTCCCATGAAATTCATGATGTTCATCAGAGCAGTCCCCTTTTTTCTAAGAAGCCACATTTTTGTGGTTCCATAGTATTTCGAGTAATTTTAATTTTAATAATTTTGATAAAAAGGCTATATTCCACACCGCCGTATTTTTTAATTCAACCGCCTGTATATACCCCAAATATGAAGAAAAAAATCAAGAATTCGCTTTTAGCGATCTGCGTGCTTAGCCTCGAATCGTTGGCTGCAACTCAGGTATTTGCGCAGGAGGCTGCGTGTGAATATCAGGTTTTATCAAGCTTGCCGGTCTCATTTAGAGATGGAAATTCCCTGCCAGTCATTGAGGGCGAAATCAATCAAAAGCCGGCAACATTATTATTGGACACTGGTTCAAGCCTGACGTACATCATGCCGGAAGCGGCAGAAAAACTTAATCTTCGTGTTGGAAAACCCAGCGGTACCGCAAAGGGTATTGGTGGGGCAGTCAGCAGTTCAGTGACCAAGCTCAACAGTCTGGCAATAGGTAATATCCGCGTCGATAAGCCTTACCTGTATGTATTGAATGGCATGGGCTTCAAACCCTATTTTGATGCAATTGCAGGCGCAGACTATTTATTGCAATCAGACTTAGAAGTCAACTTACAGCGAAAAGAAATTAAATTTTACCGTGCACAGAATTGCACAACCTATCCGGCGCCAGAATGGGCGATGACGGCTGTCCCATTTTTTCCAGTTGACAAAGACGATGATCGACCAAGTTTTATCATCACGATTAATGGCGAAAAATTTGTCGCCATTGTCGATACAGCGGCCGAACGCTCTACGTTAAGTACGGTTGCCGCAAAGCGTATCGGGATAGACCCTTCTTCCGGTAGGCTGACACAAGGAGATTCGGCCGTTGGTGCAGGCACAGGAAAAGAGAAGTCCTGGAGGACGACGCTGGATGAAGTAAAAATTGGTGAACTGATTTTCAAAAATCAAGAGATAACGGTCAATCAGCTTCCTGTTAGTGATAACCAGATAATCGAAATTTTACTGGGCAAAGATTTTTTAATGCATCACCGTGTACTGTTTTCTATGGGTAGCCGTCAGCTTTATATCGCCACATATCCCGCGAAATAAGTCAGTCGTCAGTCATCAGCAGAACGCACAGTCTGAGCGTTCTGCCGCCTGAGCCGTACTGGGTATTTGAGAGAGTCTTTTGTCTGATTCAGGCCGGTATAGGTTGATTTAGAGTTGTTAATTACAGTATTTACTTCCGCTGGTGGCAAGTGGACTAACAACTTCATTCAATCCAGAACAATCTCCGTACCCATCGGGCAGCCTGCTTCGTGAACTGCTACGTGTGTTTGCCTGATACAACCCCGTAAAGTCCTGAAAATGCCCCAAATGCGGTGTTCAGCACAGCGATCCGGCGGTCGTCGGCAGAAAGTCTGGCTCTCCGAAACAGGGTGATGCGGAGTTCTGCATAATGTGTGGCTGATTGTTGTGCCGGACGGCGGATAATTCAGAGTGGATAAAAATCAAAACCGGCCCTGACAAAGGCCGGTTTTGATTTTTCGGGTAGGGGCAAGGGTACGGGCATGTGATCCGTCGCCCGTGTTCACATGTCAGTTTTTCGGAATCAGCGCCGTTTTGTAGACCGGATATTGCTGGTAAGCCGTATCCCAGGAGCTGTGGCGGCGGGCGAAGAATTCGAGGCGTGCTGCAGGGTCTTTGGCGAATGCCGGATCGCTGCGCAGTTTTTGTTCGAATTGCTTGCGTAATTCCGGATCGGCTGCCAGTTGTTCGCGGGCGACGTCTTCGGCGACATAGGCTTCCATATATTCCTTGCGTTCGAAAGCCTGATTGAAGAAGCCCCAGCTCAGCAGAGAGTCGGCGGAAGCCGGATCAAACAGCGTTGCTACCAACGCTGATTTCGGTTGGGCAGAGGGGATGAAGATGCTGCCGCGGGCGAACTGCAGTTTCTGATCGGCAACCCACTGACCTTTGACTTCCAGCGGTTGACGGCCTTCATATGAAACAGGACGGAAACTGGCTTTTTCGGTCTGGAAACGTTCAACGCCAACATCTTTCCAGCCGCTGGTCAGGGCTTGAAACTGGATGCCGTGTGCGCGCAGTTTTTCGACCACCATTTTCGCCCACGCCGCTGGTACAACATAGCCACCTTCGGGCAGACGGGCGAGTTTGTCCGGTACGTTCTGATCGCGCAGTTTCACGCGCCAGATTTGCGGTTTGCTTTCATCGTAGCGTGTCATCAGCGCGCCGGAAATATCCGACTGGGTGCGGGTGTAAGCATAGCCACGGAATTCCACGGTTTTGTAAGCATCGGTGGTGCGGTAGCTGACCGGAACATCTTTGCCCGCCATGCGCATCGCCTGCATATCCGCTTCTTCGGCCATTTTTTTCCATTGCATGCCTTGCTGGGCGACCTGATTCAGGACTGCATGCAGGGTGTTGCGGGTAATGCGGACGCGGGTGGCGTAGTCTTTCCACGAATGGGTTTCGACCAGAATGCCAAAGCGGTTACGCAGCATGAAATAACCGTTGGAAAAGCGTGCGCCCGGTACTTCATCCGTGAAACCGGACATCGGATCGTCTTCCTGATTAAACGACATATAAAACGGTTGCGGCAGGGAACCGGCTTTGCTCAGGTCCTGCAAAACGGCTTGTTGCAGCATTTGTCCGGCGGTGCGCAGCTTTTCATCGCCGGCATGCTTCGGTTCAATCTGTACCGAGATATCGTGCTCGAATTTGGCGCCGTCAGTCACGTGCAAATCGATAGTCACCAGCGGGTCCCACTGGTTCACCAGACGCAGCATGGCTTGCATTTCCGGTGTTTCGGCCTTGGCGTAATCGCGGTTCAGATTCGCATTCTGTGCACTGGTGCGCCAGCCCATTTCTTCCGGGCCGCGCTGGTTGGGACGGTTCCATTTGCCGAAGCGTTCATGCCCGTCGACGTTGAACACAGGGACGAACATCACGACTTGTTTGTCCAGTACATCGCTGGACGGGTTTTCAAATAATTCACGCAACACCAGAAAGCCGGCATCTTTGCCGTCAATCTCTCCGGCGTGAATGCCGCCCTGAATTAAGGTGACCGGAATCTGTTTTTCTTTTACCGATAAGGGCGTCAGTGCGCCGGTTTTGCTGGCGATCAGCACCAGTATCGGGCGGCCTTCCGGCGAGCGGCCGATCTCCTGACAGCGCACCCATTTCGGGTAATTTTTCTGGAAGTTTTTACACAGGGTATCAACTTCTGTGTAACGGCCGGTTTTGGTGAACTGCGATTTTTCCGCCACTGTCACCATGTTTTCAGCGGCCATTGCCGCCGGTACTGCAAACAGACAAGCCAGCGCCGCTGGCAATAACTTATGCATCATCATCGTCAATCAACAGAAAGTACGAACCGGAAACCGGCCGGGCGCGTCGGTGCGCCGTGAATCAGGAGGGATGGCCGCTGTGGCCTGTCCGGCAGAAAAAGCCGCCCGACGTGCAGTCAGACGGCTCAGCGGATCAAAAGTTCATTGGTTCATTGTGGGTGTATGCGTTGCTGCCACCAGCGTGCTTTGGCCAGCAGCGCCTGCTGGTCCAGCGTTTGCAGTTCGCGGTTGACCAGTAAGGCTTTGCCGCGTACCCAGGCGTGGCTGACTTGCTCGCGTCCGGCAGCGTAAATCACATGCGATACCGGATCAAATACCGGCTGGGTTTCAATTGCCGATAAATCAATCGCGATCACATCGGCTTGCTTGCCAACAGTCAGGCTGCCGGTACGGTCTGCCAAGCCAAGTGCTTTTGCGCCATCCAGTGTCGCCATGCGCAGCGCAGTATGCGCATTCACTGCGGTCGGATCGCTGGACTGTGCTTTCGCCAGAATCGCTGCGAGGCGGGTATCGGCCATCATATCCAGCTTGTTATTGCTGGCCGCGCCATCGGTACCGATACCGATATTGATACCGGCTTGCTGCATTGCATGCACGCGGGCGAAACCAGACGCCAGTTTCAGATTGGAAGCCGGATTATGGGCAATATGCACGCCGTGTTTTGCCAGCAGTGCGATGTCTTCGTCTGTGGTGTGTACCATGTGGGCGGCGATCAGTTGCTCGCTTAGCAAGCCGAGTTCCGCCAGACGTGCCAGCGGACGTTTGCCGTACTGGCTGATGCTGCCCTGAACTTCGTCATTGGTTTCGTGAATATGGCAGTGAATACGCACGCCTTTGTCCGCCGCCATCGCAGCGACTTTGCGGAAAGTATCATCGGCAACGGTGTAGGGCGCATGCGGTGCGAGTGTGAAGCCGATGCCAGCCTGTCCACGGTATTCATTGATCGCATCTTCTGCTAACTGCAGATAACCAGCGGCATCCTGCGCATAGCCTGTAGGAAATTCCAGAATGCTGCAGCCAACCACGGTATTCATGCCGGAAGCGATACCTGCGCGCGCCACCGCTGTGTGATGGAAATACATGTCATTGATTGTGGTCGTGCCGCCGCGCAGCATTTCCGCCATCGCAAAGCTGGTGCCGTCGAATACAAATTCGTCGGAAACATGGGCTTTTTCGGCGGGCCAGATATGGTGATTCAGCCAGTCCATCAGCGCCAGATCATCGGCCAGTCCGCGCAGCAGGCTCATCGCTGAGTGCCCGTGCAGATTGATGAAGCCCGGTGTCAGCGCGTGATTCGGCAAATCCTGATGGATTGCATCCGGATAGCGCAGTCGCGCTTCTTCAGATGGCAGAATGGCTTCGATCAGGCTGTCATTCATCACCAGCGCATGGCCGGTCAGTACCTGACTGGCAGGTTCAACCGGAATAAGATAAGCAGGGTGCAGGCATGTTATTGTCATTGTGTATCCTTTTTGTGGCCCTGCGCAGCGGTTTGCGGCGTATGTGCAGATGCTGTGTGGCAGGGCAAAATCGTGCCTCATTATATAGAAGCTGATTCAAAAATACCTGTTGCATGCCTGCAGGCAGAAGTCGGCTGCAGCAGTACCGTATTCTTGCGGTATGTGCAGGCGTCTATTCTGATTGTTACAATTCGGGCATAACTTATCCTTTTCCGGAGACATTCTTATGCGCTTGTACAGCTATTTCCGCAGTTCTGCCTCGTATCGTGTGCGTATTGCACTGAATCTCAAAGGTATTTCTTACGAGCATGCCGGTATCCATTTGCTGCGCAACGGCGGGGAGCAGTTATCGGAAGCCTATCGTCACATCAATCCGGAAGGACTGGTGCCTGCGCTGGTCGATGACAGTGCGGACAGCGAAGTCATTCTGAGTCAGTCACTGGCGATCATTGAATATCTGGAAGAAACCCATCCTGAGCATCCTTTGCTGCCGCAGGATGCCGCCAGCCGCGCAGCGGTACGCGCATTTGCATTGTCGATCGCCTGTGAAATTCATCCGGTCAATAATCTGCGTATCCTGAAATACTTATCGCAAACGCTGGGTGCCAGCGATGAACAGAAAAATGCCTGGTATAAACACTGGTGTGAAAGTGGTTTACAAGTGCTGGAGCAGCGCCTGCAGCAACGCCCGGTGCAAACGCCATTTTGCTTCGGTGAACAGCCGGGACTGGCGGAATGCGTGCTGATTCCGCAAATTTTTAATGCGCAGCGTTTTCAGTGTGATTTGTCGGCCACGCCTTTGCTGATGGCGGTGTATGAGCGCTGTATGGCATTACCTGCATTCCAGCAGGCGCAGCCTTCGGCGCAACCCGATGCGGAATAAAGCGGTACTTTTCCGCGCTGAAAATAAAACAGCCCCGGTCACAACGGGGCTGTTTTATTTTGTATCGCGGATGTTGTTACAGATAAACAGATTCAGCTGGCGAAACTATTGGCTTTGTGTGCATCACCAAGAATGTCGCTGAGTACGGAAATCAGTAATGAGCGCGTGAGTTTGGATTTGGTGGTGTAACCGTCAATCGAAAACTGGTGACTGACCTGATCTTCCGGTGCATAACCCGGCTGGCCGGTGCGTAACACAATTTTGATGTCATGCTGATTCATTTCACCGCGAATCACTTCCACCAGACGTAAGCCTGCATCCACCGTTTCCATGACAACGTCCAGCAAAATCAGGGCGACATCAGGAATGCTTTGCAGTAACTGTCTTGCTTCGCCCGCAGAGTAAGCATGCAGGAATTGCAGCGGACGTCCGTGTATGCGTACACCGCTGAGTGCCAGCAGTGTGGTTTCGTGGACGTTTTTATCGTCATCCGTGATCAGGATTTTCCAGGGCGTGAGTTCATTTTTGTGGATGGAGTCGTCCGCTTCTTCATCAGCAAAGCTGATCAGATCGTCGTCCGTTTCGCATGCAGACGAGATGCCATCCTGCAAAATCAGCGAAGGATGTGCTGTCAGAAAATAGTCGCTGCCAAATGTCAGATTGCCCGTGGATTGCGTGCAGCGCTTACTTATCAAGCCGGGCGTTTTACTGTGTTGTGACATCATCAGTGTGCTCCCTGGTGCTTGGATAAAGTCCTTTTACTAATCCATGATATGTGAACTGCATCCCTTAATCAAGCGCTGCTGACATCGCTTTGTGGCTGAAATACTTCATTACTACGGGTTCCGGTGTGAAGCAATTGCGCATTGGCAATGTATCGCAGTGTTACTGCAGGCGCTGAAAAGTATCAAAGATTAACGATGTTCAAATGCGGGGAACTTTCTCGTGCAATGCAGCATCATAAGCGCAGTAATGACTCAATCTGACTAAGATGAAAAACCAAAAAGCCAAGATGCCAAATACTTCTAAGCGTATGCTGACATTGGCAGTGATGATGACACTGCCGGTATTTGCACATGCACAGCAAGCACCTGAAACACCGGTAAAGGAAGCACCGAAAAAAGCCGCTGACGTAAAGAAAGCAGTGCCGGATACAGGAGCCGTGCAAAAAGTTGAAGTGCAGGGTGCAAAGGGTTACGACGAGCGTCGTCAGGACACTGCAACCAAAATCGTTGTCACGCAGGAAGAAATCGTTCGTTTCGGCGACACGACTGTCGGTGATGTGCTGAAACGTTTGCCGGGCGTCACAATTGGTGGTGTGCAGGGACGCGGCGGTGAAATCCGTATGCGCGGACTCGGTGCTGGTTATACGCAGATTCTGCTGAATGGCGAGCCAAGCCCGCCGGGTTTTTCGCTGGATTCGATTTCACCGGATCTGATTGAACGCATTGAAGTCATCCGCGCTGCAACCGCAGAACTGAGTACACAGGCGGTTGCCGGTGCGATTAATATCGTTCTGAAGCGCGCAATTCAGACTGCGCAGCGTGAAATCAAAGCCGGTGGCCAGTCAGATGGTGGTAAGTACGGTGCCAATGTGAATTTCCAGATATCTGATAAAGCCGGTGCAATGTCGTATTCTGTCTCCGGTAATCTGAATCACGGAAAATTTGAGCGTCCTTCTTATTCCACAACACAATATTTCGATACGACCGGTAAACAAACAGGTAATCAGCGCACAGATTCAAACAACTGGGGCACGTTTGACGGACTCGGTATGTCGCCACGTGTTAACTGGAATTTGCCGAACGGTGACATCATCACCAGTCAGAGTTTTATCAATGCGAACCGCTTCAGAGGTTACAACTCAGAAGTGACTTCCGCACCAAGCGGCCCACAGCCGCAGTATCTGTCCGATATGCAGCGCGTTACTTCTGAATTTGCGATGCTGCGCAGCAATCTGAACTGGATACACCGCATGGCAGACAGTGCCAAGCTGGATGTGAAGTTTGGTGTTAACCTGAATAAACGCGAATCCGATGTGGATCTGGCAGGCTTCGGGAACAATGGCGCATCGATTCTGAATCGTAGTACTTCATCGACCGGAACGGCGAAAGGCTGGACAACCAGCGGTAAATACAGCGCACCTTTCATTGAAGATCATTCCGTTGTTATCGGTTGGGATGCAGAGTATTCCAAGCGCAATGAAACACGTACGCAGGCTGATGTTGTCTCGGCAGATCCGGTCACCGGGAACAAGTTAACGCCGATTAATCTGAACGAAGATTTTGATGCAACGGTGTCACGTCTGGCTTTGTTTGCGCAGGACGAATGGAATGTTACCAAGCAATGGTCGGTATATGCCGGTCTGCGCTGGGAAGGTCTGGAAACCAAGAGCTCCGGTAATACTTACGCGGATGTGAAAAACCGTTCCAGCGTATTCAGCCCGATTCTGCAAACACTGTACAAACTGCCTGACAGTAAAAATGATCAGTTGCGCTTTGGCCTGACCCGTACTTACAAAGCACCGGATACCAATTCGCTGATACCGCGTCGTTTCCTGTCGACAGACAATAAACAAACCAATCCGGACTCCACCGGTAATCCGAATCTGAAGCCGGAGCTGGCATGGGGTCTGGATCTGGCTTACGAACATTACATGCCACAGGGCGGTGTGCTGAGTGCCAGCGTGTATATGCGCAAGATCACCGATGTGGTGATTACGCAGCTGAATCTGATCGATGGTCGCTGGGTATCGATGCCTGCAAATGCCGGTAACGCAACCACCAAAGGCATAGAGCTGGATGCGAAGATGCCATTGCGTGCACTGATGGAAAATGCGCCATCTATTGATCTCCGCGCCAATGCTTCGTTTAATTTCTCGAATCTGAGTTCTGTACCTGGTCCGAATAATCGTCTTGCTTCACAAACGCCGGTCAGCGCAAACGTTGGTGTTGATTACAAAATCGACGGTACGCCGCTGACGGTCGGTGGTAATTATGGATATCAGGGTGCGGGCGAAGTGCGTATCGCTGCAGACCGTACTGCTTATGCAACACCGAAGCGCGTTGTGGATGTATATGCATTGTGGAAATTTGATCCGAAAACCAGCCTGCGTGCTTCGGTATCGAACTGGCTGCATCAGGATAATCTGTCGCAATCGACCTACTACAATACTGCCGGTTCGATTGTGCAAACGAACTACACACCAACGACCGTGACGTTCCGCGCGATGTTTGAACATAAGTTCTGATTTCAGATTGCTGAAAACCTGATCTGAAATTCGATGTGTACGATGATGGTGCGCATCAGAATGCCGTAATAGCTTGCCCCCGTACAGCTTGTCTGTCCGGGGGCAATTTTTCAAAGTTTTTCATGACAGTACCGCCATCATCGCCGATAATGCCGGACTGACTTTTTACAGGGTACAGCATGAACGATGCACTGGTCATCGGTCCGTTCAGCACCAGCTGGCTGGAACTGATTTCTTTTCTGTTGTCGGTGGTGACGGTCTGGCTGAATGTCCGCCAGTTGCACTGGGCATGGCTGTTTTCGATCGCATCCTCGCTGATGTACGGCGTGGTGTTTTATCAGTCTGCGCTGTATGGCGATATGGCTTTGCAGATCGTATTTGTCGCAGTGTCCGTGCAAGGCTGGATCTGGTGGTTACGCGGTATCGAGCAGCGCGCATTGCCGGTAACTGCACTGACGCAGCGCGGGCAGGTTGCCGTGTTTGCCAGCTGGGGCTTATCGTTTGTGGCGATTGCCGCCGCGTTGCGCATGTACACCGACAGCGATGTGCCATACAGCGATGCATTTCTGACGGCAGGCAGTCTGGTTGGGCAGTATCTGCTCGCAAAAAAGCGGATAGAAAACTGGCTGATCTGGATTGCAGTGGACGTGTTGTACGTAGGTTTGTATCTGTATAAAGGTTTGCAGCTGACCGCGGTGTTATACGGTATTTTTGTGTTGATGGCAGTACAGGGGTGGAAACGTTGGAAGCAGGACTTACAGAATTAAGTAAACCGGTTCAGAAAATCGTGATCGTCGGTGCGGAGTGCAGTGGGAAAACCTCACTGGCAAAGGCACTTGCGCAGCATTACAACACGGTGTGGGTGCCGGAATATCTGCGTGACTTTGTCGCGCAGCATCAGCGCACACCAAAAGAACATGAGCAGATTGAGATTGCCCGTATGCAGGTGCAGCGCGAGGCAGAGTTATTGCCGCAGGCAAATCAGTTCCTGTTTTGTGATACTTCGCCGCTGATGATTCGTTTATACAGCGAACATTATTTCGGCAAAGCCGATCTGCCATTGTTTGAGCTGGCTGCATCGCACACCTATGATTTCACCTTGCTGACATCACCGGATTTCGCATGGGTTGATGACGGTTTGCAGCGCGAATCGCCTGCTGTACGTCAGCGCATTCACGACAAACTGCAACAGGAACTGGAAGAGCGTGAAATCCCGCATTTGCTGCTGGCAGGTGGTATGCAGGAGCGGCTGGATCAGGTCGCGTTTGCGATGGATTTTCTGATCGGCGCCTGAGTTGATTACCGGTTGTTGCTGTTCAAGCCGCTCGCTGAGCGGCTTTTGTTTTTCTGGCTTTCGGGCTGAAGACCGTTTTAAGCTGAGTCTGACGGGCAAAGCCCGTTGTTGCATCCAAAAGTGCCGTCAAAGGCCATTTTTCAGTGTAAATGCGGGTTTCAGCATAGCGATCTGGCGGTCGTCGGCAGAAACGCTGGCGCTCCGGAAATCGCACATGCGGATTTTTGCACAGTCACAGCATTCAGGGAGTGCTTTATTTTTTTGCTGTGTCGCCCGCCGGAGCATGCGCAGGGCGATGATTTCCCGCAGTGTTTGCAATGCATAAGTTTGCTGACACTCAAAACAAAACGCCCGCGATATTGGCGGGCGTTCTGTTTTGTACTACTGCGATCAGCTCGGAATTATTCGTTTTCCATCAGGCTGCGCAATTGTTCTGCTTTGCCTGGTGTACGCAGTTTCTTCATCGCTTTCGCTTCGATCTGACGAATACGTTCACGCGTTACTTCAAACTGTTTGCCGACTTCTTCCAGCGTGAATTCGGTGGAGGTTTCCAGACCGAAACGCATACGCAAGACTTTCGCTTCGCGCGGACTCAGGCCATCCAGTGCTTCTTTCAGTTTCGCATTGACCGATGCCTGCATTGCTGCGTGCATAGGCGACATCGTATTGCCGTCTTCGATAAAGTCGCTCAGTGCGGAATCACCATCGTCACCGATTGGGACATCCAGCGATACCGGTTCTTTAGAAATTTTCAGAATTTCACGGACTTTGGATTCCGGTAAGCCCATTTTCTCTGCGATAGCAACCGGTTCCGGTTCCAGACCAGTGGATTGCAGCAACTGGCGGCGAACACGGTTCATCTTATTGATGGTTTCGATCATATGTACCGGAACGCGGATCGTGCGTGCCTGATCCGCAATCGCGCGGGCGATTGCCTGACGAATCCACCATGTTGCATAGGTCGAGAATTTGTAGCCGCGACGGTATTCAAATTTATCGACCGCTTTCAGCAAGCCGATATTGCCTTCCTGAATCAGATCCAGGAATTGCAGACCACGGTTGACGTATTTCTTCGCAATCGAAATCACCAGACGCAGATTGGCCTCAGTCATCGCCTGTTTGGCTTCTGCAGAACGTTTTTCACCGGCAATCATCTGACGGTTAATATCGCGCAAATCGCTCAGTGGCAGTTCAACGCGGTTCTCCAGATCAATCAGACGGCGCTGTTGTTCGCGTACCGCATGGATATGACGGGACAGCGCAGCGGCGTAAGGCTTGCCGGAAGCCATTTCCTGTTCAAACCAGTCAGGATTGGTCGCGTGTACTTTGATCATGCTGATGAAGTATTCACGCGGCATTGCGCAACGGTTCACCACCAGATCCATCAGTTGCTTCTCTGCTGTACGCAACTCTTTCATTTGCTTACGCAGGGTATCGCACAGTTTTTCTGCTGTTTTGGTTGTGAAACGAATGGTTTGCAGTTCTGCCGTAATCGCACGCTGGGCTTGCTGGTAAGCGGCAGACTGATAACCGTCCATGGCACGCGCTTCTTTGAGTTTTTCAAAGTTGCTGGCAACGAAACGCAGTTTTTGCATTGCTGTCGCTTTCAGTTGCGCCAGTTGTTCGTCGCTGATGCCGCCGACGCTGTCGGAAACATTGTCATCTTCGCCAACATCGTCATCCAGATCATCGCCGTCGTTCAGCATCAGGCTGGTGTTTTCGTTTTCTTCGGCAGCGATAAAGCCATCGACAACGTCGTCCGCGAGGATTTCATCTTTTTCGATGCGGTCGGCAATTGCCAGAATTTCAGAAATCGTGACCGGGCAGGCAGAAATTGCCTGCACCATGTCTTTCAGACCTTCTTCGATACGCTTAGCGATTTCAATTTCACCGCTGCGTGTCAGCAATTCCACGCCACCCATTTCACGCATATACATACGGACAGGGTCAGTGGTACGACCGAAATCAGAATCCACAGTGGCCAGCGCAGACGCGGCAACCGTTTCTGCTTCATCGTCGCTGACATTGCTGACCACGGTATCGGTCAGCAGCATCATTGCTGCGTCCGGCGCCTGATCGTACACAGCAATACCCATATCGTTCAGGGTGCTGATCACTTCCTGAATCATTTCCGCATCCGCGACTTCTTCCGGCAGATGGTCATTGATTTCAGCGTGGGTCAGGTAAGTACGGTCTTTGCCCAGACGGATCAGTTTCGCTAATTGCTTGCGATAGTGTTCCAGACGGGCGGCTTCCGCTTCCGGGGTATCTTTTTTGCGGGTGCGTGCACGGGCTGCCAGTTTGATTTCAGCAGATTCCGCGGCATTCAGCATCGCGATTTCATCGCCTTCGTTATCCGCATCCACGGCTTTACGGCCGCGTTTCACATCTTTCACTGGTGTCAGCAGTGCTGCGGCATCGACTTCGCTGAAGCTTGCCACGACAGGTTTTGCCGGTGCTTCGGCAACAACCGGACGTGTTACCGGTGTTTCTGCGCGCAGACTGACTGCAGGTGCAACCGGCGTAACAGTTGCCGCAGACATTGCCGGTGCGGCTGGCGCAGGAGCGCTGACAGGTGCAATGATGGCAGGCTGTTCAAAGCGGGCGACAGGCGCTGCAGGTGCAGGAGTGCTTACCGGTGCAGCTGCACGCACTATAGTGCGTGTCGGCGTGGCGCTCACAGGTTTCAGTGTTTTGACTGGCGAAGGTTCTGCAAAGCGCGAATTACTGATGCGTGCTTCTTTCTTCACAGTGCTGCCCGCAACATTGCGGTTATCTTGTTGCTGATCTGCCAGCAGTAATTTTTTAGCAGGTGTTGCCAGTGTTTTACGAATCACTGCAGCACGCGGTTTTTGCAAATCATTGCCGTTCAGTGTGTGCAGTTCCGCGCGCAGATCGGCACGAATTTCGGCTTTCACTTCCGGTTTAACCGGTTCAGGTTCTGCCGGCGTCACAATAGCAGCCATGACTGCAGCAGCGGCATCCGTTTCCGGTGCCGCAGTTTCTGCGGTCAATTCAGGTGCAACCGGCTCAGCAGGAATCTGCAGGCCAGCGGAAGCGAGTTCGCTTTCCGGCAGTTGTGCCATGGCTTCAATTTCTTCGGCAGTCCAGGCTTTCGGCGCAGCAACGGCGGCGGTTGCCATAGTCTGGATGCGCACCTTGCGGCGGGTAATGACAGGCACAGCGCCGGATGCGTCAGCGCCTGCAACCGTTTCAGGTGCAGCGTCTTCCGCAGGGGCAGGTGTTGCAGCAACGGCAGGTGCTGCGCCACGGTTCAGCTGTAAGGTCTTTTTACCAAGGGTAAGCGTGGAACCTGTTTTTGCATTGGCAGTCGATGAGTCAGTTAAGCTGTTTTTCATGTAACAAATTCAGTACGGCAACAAAGGGCTAGTCAAGTGAGCTTGGCAATAGCGAGATGCTGCAGACGATCAAAGTTGCAGATCAACGGCAGACACGGACGAAAAAGCCCGCTGAAAATTAGCGGGCTACGCTGACAAAAAAGCGGAATCATCTTACTCGGTTATCCGCGCAAGATTTTTGCGCGAGGGCGAGATTATCCTAGTCTTAGCCTTGCCTGACAAGCTTTGTCTGGTAAATTGCAGAAATCGGAAAGGGCGTAATTGTATAAAATTTTTGCGACTTCGTGGGAAAGCCTTATGCCGTAAGGGCTCGCGTAGAGTGCAATTGCCGGAAATTATGTTAAATCATGTAAAACGTTTTGTCGGTTTCATGACCATCTGATCAGATTTTGCTGGCGGTTGGCATATCATTTTGTTATGTTGAATGCATTTTTGTTACGGAGCTGAAGTATGAAATGCCATCAGATCAGACCGGCAGTCCGGTACGGTGCCTTGTTATTGCCGTTGCTGTGCGCTCAGAATGCACTGGCGAAGGCGCAGACGGTACAGGTGAGCGCAACGCAGGATGCGCGGAAGGTTGTTACAGATTTCGCGCCTGAAGCCGTTATGGAGCGTTTTGAGGTCAAAGACAGTCAGGGCAAGGTCTGGCATTACCTCGCGCTCACGGAAGGTGAGCCGGGCGCACTGATTTTTGAAGATGGCAAACTCAGCGGCAAACTCAGCCGTCGCGACGCTGCGGCGTTTTACAGTTGCCGTGGATATGCCACAGCGACCCGCCGTCACTGGGGCGATGATGCAGATGCGTGGCTGAAATCACTGGTTACGCGCGCAGAACCTGTGACGGAACTGAGCATTACGCTGCCGGAAAAGCCGACCTGGCGCAGTATTGTTGAAGTGGCACGCAATCCTTCGCTGTCAGATCTGGAGTCGCTGGTCAGCATGGGAACCAATCCGTTGAATATTATCCGTAAGCTCAGCTCTGCCCGGGACAATATGGCAGAGCGCGAGGCTTATCAGAAAAATGCGCAGCGCCTGAAAGCAGTAACTACCGGCGCAAAAGAGTTACAGCTGGCAGAAATTATTCGGCCAGAAGATGTTTCGTTTGTTCCCGGCGGACTGGTGATGGCGTACCCGAAATACACCGTGGAGTTTTTTGTGAGCGCAGGACAAGTCCGCCTGGTTCAGCAGCCATCGTTTAACTATTTATCGAAAACCCGCGCTGCATTGTTTTACGCTGCAGGCATGAACTGGGATCGCTGCACGCCACAGCAATGGATGCAGGCACCGGCGGAGTGATGCTCGTCTGATTTCACCGGCAGGCGGAAAAAAAGCGCAGATTGCATGGTCTGCGCTTTTTTATTGCTGTGATGCTTTGCGATGCGCTGTATGTCCGCAAATTACTGATAGAAATTAAGCGGTTTGCCATCGCGTGTGGTCACGCTGTTCAGTTCGCGGAAAATGCGCGCCTGTATCGCATCCGGCAAACGCACAAAATCTGCCGCGCTGACCAGACGGTCGCCGTTCATAAACGCCCACGTAAAAAACTGCAGTGCAGTGCGGGTTTGCGCCGGACTTGCAGTTACTTGCGGCAGGATGATAAAGGTGCCCATTGTGATCGGCCAGCTTTTCGCCCCTGGCTGATTGGTCAGCGTTTCATCAAATCCGCCTTCTGATTTCCAGCGGCTGTTATTTAATGCAGCGGCAAAGCTTTCGCCGCCGGGACTGACAAACTTGCCATCCTGATTCTGCAACTGGGCTGCATCCAGTCTTTCCTGCAGCACATAGTTGTAATCGATATAGCTGATACTGTAGGGCGTTTTCTTCAGCATGGCAGCGATTCCGCTGCTGCCTTTGGTGGCGCGGAAATGTGTCTGCCAGCGAAGCACAAAATCGCGCCCGGTTTCTGCTTTCCACGCAGGGCTGATTTTGCTCAGATAGTCACTGAAGTTATAGGTCGTGCCGGACCCGTCTTCGCGTACCAGCACTTCAATAGCTTTCGCCGGTAAACGCAATTGCGGATTGGCAGTTTGCAGGCGGGTATCATTCCATTGTGTGATTTTTCCGGAGAAAATCTGTGCCAGCAAGTCACCGGTCAGGCGCAGTTCCTGTGACTTTACGCCGGGCAAATGATAGACCACTGCCACGCCGGAAATGGCTGACGGAAATTGCAGTAAAGCGTGGCGTTTCAGTTCAGTCGCCGGTAAGGCAACATCGCTGGCACCGAAATCGGTTTTGGCTTCTTTTATCTGCCGTATGCCGGAAGACGAACCGCTGGCCTGATAAGCAATTTTGCTGCCTTTTGCTTTGCCGAATGCATCAGCCCACAACTGATACAGTGGTGCGGCTGCAGAAGAACCTGCACCCTGAATATCCTGCGCAAACACAGCACTGCTGAAACTCAGTGCTGCACTGAATCCTATAAAACTGAACAACTTTGTTAACATAAACCGGCTTTCTTGCGCTGCTTTTGCTGACGCTGCTGAAAAGGCGTGATTATGACAGCGCTGATGCTGAAGCAAATTCGGAAATCTGGCGGCTGGACAGGGTGAGTTGATATATCCGCTGGTTAGAGTGCGGCGCTGAAGCTTTTTTCTGATGAATTTGATACTCTTTGGTAACAAGCTTGTCATGCCATGCGGTTATGCTGTTACCGGGTGCCGGAATGGTTTATATCAATTGATGATTTGTTTATTTTGACTGAGGATCTTATGGCAGTAGCGACGAAACGGAATACGGCAGCAGCAGGTGCTGCCAGCAGACAAAGGTCTGCGGCTGTGAAAGACGATCAAAAGAAAACGGAGGCCGTCAAAGCGCCGGTGAAGGCACCGGTGAAACTGAAAGTCGCCAAGTCAGCGCCAAAGCCGGCTAAAACTAAACTGGTGCGTGACAGTTTTACGATGCCTGAAGATGAATATGCGATTCTTGGTGCCACCAAAAAAGCATGTCTGAAAGCCGGTGTCGAAGTGAAGAAAAGCCAGTTGCTGCGCATCGGTTTATTGTTACTGAGCCAGACAGAAACACCTGCGCTGAAAAAACTGATCGCCGAGTTGCCGGTGCTGAAAGCTGGCCGCCCGAAAAAAGACCGCGATTAAACAGCGCTTTACTGTATTACTTCTTCTGCTGAGCAGCGCGGACACCCTGGTGTGCCTGCGCTGCTGCATTTCTGTTTGTATTGTCCCGCCAGCACTTTCTGCTCTCGTATACATCACGTTTCCCCCTGACCGGTCGCCTGTTTTCTGAGCACTTGTTGTATTTTTTGCCTGTCATTAAACTGCAATCAAAACGTCATCGTCCTGAAGTAATCCCTCATTAATCTGTGCCTGTCAGTCAAGCACATTTATGAGCAAAAGGACAATTCATGCGATTACTTACGATCCCGGCCGATGCAAATCCGAGTTTTTCCAAACTGAGCCTCAGTCTGGCAACCACACCGGAAGAAATCCGGGAAGTGCAGCGCCTGCGTTACAAAGTATTTATTGAAAGTATGGGTTTGTCGGCACTGGCGAATGCCGAGGGGCTGGATCAGGATGAGTTCGATGATCACTGCGATCACTTGCTGGTGCGCGACAGCAAAACACTGAAAGTGGTGGGTACTTACCGTATCCTGGGCCCGAATGCCGCACGTACCATCGGTCGTTATTATTCCGAAACAGAATTCGATTTATCGCGCCTCGCTAATCTGCGTTCCGGTATTGCAGAAGCAGGCCGTGCCTGTATCCATCCGGATTACCGCAGCGGTGCAGTGATTATGATGCTGTGGGCGGGTATCGCGGCTTACATGCGCCGTGAACGGTGCTCGCATCTGATTGGTTGCGCCAGTATCAGCCTGACTGATGGCGGTGCGAATGCGGCGGCGATTTACCGCAGCCTGACTGAGAAAGAAATGTGTCCGCTGGAATATCGCGTCAGCCCCTTGCTGCCTTTCCCGCTGGAGGGCATTGATGCGCAAGCCAGCGATGCGCGGATTCCGCCGCTGCTGAAAGGCTATCTGCGTGCCGGTGCATGGATTTGCGGCGAACCGGCCTGGGATCCTGATTTCCACAGCGCCGATCTGTTTGTCATGCTGCCACTGGCAAATCTTGATGCCCGTTACGCCCGTCATTACGGAACCGGTGAGTAAATGCTGATGAAGGCCGACCGCTTCCTCGGGAAAAAACTGCACAAGGTCAGTAAAAAAGATGTGCTGAAGTACCGCACGATCTGGATTTCTGACCTGCATCTCGGTACCACCGGTTGTCAGGCGGCGCGCTTGCTGGAATTTTTAAAAGCCACCGAATCCGAAACCCTGTATCTGGTCGGCGACATCATTGATGGCTGGCAACTGAAACGCCGCTGGTACTGGGATCAGACCCATAACAACATCATTCAGACGGTGTTGAAGAAAGCGAAAAAGGGGACAAATGTGATTTTTGTTCCCGGTAACCATGATGAATCGGTGCGTCAGTTTATTGATCTGAATTTCGGTGGTATTCAGATTCGGGATGAGCTGGTGCATACCACGGCCGACGGTCGCCGCTTGCTGGTGCTGCACGGCGACCGCTTTGATGGTGTAATTGCCTGCGCCAAATGGCTGGCCTATCTGGGAGACAGCCTGTACACCATGATTCTGAAATTCAATCAGATCTACAACATCTGGCGCGCCCGCGCCGGTTTGCCTTACTGGTCCTTGTCACAATATCTGAAGCTGAAAGTCAAAAATGCGGTCAGCTACATCACCCGATTTGAAGATGCTTTAGCCGAAGAAGCACGTCGTAAAGGCTTGCACGGTGTGATTTGCGGCCACATTCATAAGCCGGAAATCCGCGATATCAACGGCATTTTGTACTGCAATGATGGCGACTGGGTCGAAAGCTTGTCCGCACTGGTCGAAGATGCTGCCGGTGAGCTGAGTATTGTGACCTGGCACGACGTCGTCTATCAGCAATTACCGAAAGATCCTGAAAGCGGTGCACCGGCGCCGGTCAGTGAAGGCATGATTGCCTGACAATGGCTGGCTGGCTTGCGTCTGCCGGGCTGCCTGCGGCAGCGCGCTGGCAGGCGTTGTGATGGATGGACTTTGCGTGTAGTTGTGCAAGTATCGTCATTTACACTTTAGCGAGGCCCGGACTTTCTGCCGACGACCGCCAGATCGCTATGCCAAAGTCCGCATTCAGGGCATTTTTTGCCATTTCCGGCAGTTTCCAAACCTTCGCTGACGAACCTTGCGATTGGCTCCGCTCCGCAGCACCTGTCACGCCGGTAAATGCATTCCGCGCCGGATGGATTTGCAGGCAAGGCCGCAGCCAAAATATCGTGCGAGCAGCAATAAGCACCGGTATCGCTGAACGAAACCGGTGCCTGCATTGCAAACTGTGTGAGTTACTGAAAGCCGCGGCAGATTGCTTGCCGGGGCAAAGAGGTGATCAGGATTTCAACACCAGATCCGGTGCCATGATGGCTTTCAGATAGGTTTCAGCGTCCGTAGTTTCTTTTTGTTTCTGAGAAATCCACCAGACATTTGATTTACGTACCGAATAATCATGCAGCGGATGTCCCAGTAATTCCCCGACAATCGCACCCAGATACGGCTGATGGCCGACGATCATGACTGGTTCGCGGCTGTAAGGCCAGTTAGCGGCGAGCAGGGCTTCGCGTACCGTGGCATCCACCCCCAGTTCAGGCATTACCTTGTACTTGCGCCCGTACTCCAGCAGCGCATCGGCTGTGCTGCGTGTACGTACCGCCGGGCTGACCAGAATCCGGCAAGTGTCCGGCAGTACGCTGTCCAGCCAGAATGCCATTTTCGCGGCTTGCTTTAAGCCTTTTGCAGTCAGCTTGCGGTCACTGTCCTGCATGTCGCCGGTGGCGAATTCTGCTTCTGCATGTCTCCAGAGGATTAAGTCCATTAGTCATCGTCCGTATGAGAGAGGGAACCTAATTGCTGCATCAGATAATTTTGTGCGCAGAAAGACGGTTGCTTGCCACGCGGTTTACGACGTTCGTAATTGCCTTCGCTGTCCAGTACCCAGGAATTGGTATTGTCTTTCAGGTACGGGTCTAAACCTTCGCTGATCACCCGCTTTTTGAGGGCTTTGTCCAGCACCGGGAATGCGACTTCAATACGGCGGAACAGGTTGCGGTTCATCCAGTCGGCGCTGCCCAGATAAACGTCATGCGCCAGATCATTGCGGAAATAGTAAATCCGGCTGTGTTCAAGGAAGCGGCCGATAATCGAGCGAACGCGGATATTTTCCGATAAGCCCGGCACGCCCGGACGCAAAGCACAAGCGCCGCGCACAATCAGATCAATCTTCACGCCATCGGCAGAGGCCGCATACAGTGCGCGAATCACGGATTCATCCAGCAGTGCATTCATTTTGGCGATGATGCGGGCAGGGCGGCCTTCACGGGCAATACGCGCTTCATTGCGGATTGCTTTGATGATTTGTGGTTGCAGGCCGAATGGTGCCAGCCATAAATGTTCCAGCTTTTTCGGTTTATTCAGTCCGGTCAGATGGATAAACACTTCATTGACTTCGGTGGCAATACCCTGATGTGCGGTCAGCAAACCGAAGTCGGTATAAAAGCGTGTGGTGGACGGATGGTAGTTACCGGTTCCCAGATGGGCGTAGTGACGCAGTACGCCACCATCTTCGCGGCGAATGACCAGCGCCATCTTGGCATGGGTTTTTAAGCCAACCACGCCATATACCACTTGTGCACCGGCTTGCTGCAAGCGGTCTGCCCAGTTGATATTCGCCTCTTCATCAAAGCGCGCCTTCAGTTCAACCACCACAGTCACTTCTTTACCGTGACGGGCCGCCGTAATCAGCGACTCCATCAGGTCGGAATTCATGCCGGTGCGGTATACCGTTTGTTTGATGGCAACCACATTTGGGTCCAGCGATGCGGAGCGGATGAAGTCAATTACCGTCTGAAATGCCTGGAAAGGATGATGCA
Source organism: Cognatundibacterium luofuense (assembly GCF_018139685.1). Lineage (GTDB taxonomy): Bacteria > Pseudomonadota > Gammaproteobacteria > Burkholderiales > Burkholderiaceae_D > Undibacterium > Undibacterium luofuense. The sequence continues at coordinate 63,000 of NZ_JAGSPN010000002.1, read as the reverse complement.
GCAGAATGTCATGCTTACGCAGATTGCTGAACATATCCAGACCATTGGCTTTGGTCACAAAGCGCGCCGTAAATGGCGGGAAGCGCAAGCTTGGCTGGCGTACATAATCCAGCAACTCGCCCAGACGCACCATATTGACCGGGCCATCGACCGCATATAAACGGTCCGGCGGTAAATTGAACTGCGCGAGCAGGAAGTCGGACAACTCTTTAGGGCAATTTTTCGCCACTTCCAGACGAACCGCTTCGCCGAACTGACGTGTTTGCAATTCACCCTGCAAGGCTTGTCGCAAATTCTTCACTTCCTCTTCGTCCACCCACAAATCACTGTCACGGGTAACGCGGAACTGGGAATAGTTGATGACCTCACGGCCATTAAACAAATCTTCGATATGGGAGTGAATCACAGAAGACAGCAGACAGAAAGCCATGCAGTTGCCGGAAATCTCTTCCGGCAATTTAATAATGCGCGGTAAAACCCGTGGCGCTTTCACAATCGCAATTGCAGTACCGCGACCGAACGCATCTTTACCTGCCAGAGAAACGATGAAATTGAGACTTTTATTGACGACTTGCGGGAAAGGATGGGCGGGATCAAGACCAATCGGGGTCAGCAGCGGTTTTACTTCACGTTCAAAATACGCTTTGACCCAGGCGCGCTGCGCTTCATTGCGGTCATTGTGACGCAGAATGCGGACGCCTTTTTTCGCCAGTTGCGGAAGAATTTCTGTGTTCAGTAATTCGTACTGACGTTGTGCCAGCTGATGACAGTTCTCCGAAATTTTCCGTAACTGCTGCCGGAATGCGGGGTCCTGAGATAATTCACCGTCCACCGTGTTCTGTGCCAGCAGGCTGGCAATGCGGACTTCAAAGAATTCATCCAGATTACTGCCAACGATGCAAAGATACTTTAATCGTTCCAGTAACGGCACTTGTCTGTCTTCTGCCTGTGCAAGCACGCGCCGGTTAAACGCGATTTGCGAAATTTCCCGGTCCAGGAAAATCACATTACGGCTTCCTTCCGTTCCAGCACCGCGGGGGGCGCGTACATTCGCTGCTATCGGGATGCCGGATTCCGTATCGTCTGTCACAGAAGCCTCGGGAGCCGGTGAGGGTTGTCCGGCTGGCTGATCAGCAACCGTATTTGTTACAGGGGAGGCTGATTCGGGTGTAAGTCTTTGAGTCATAGGCTTTTTCATTGCTGTTTGCCATATTCTAAATGGCCTGTATGACAATTTTATGACAGAAAATATTTCACACCAGTGAAATATTTCATACGGATTTCATCTTGTCATAATCCGGTCATATTTCGTCATTAAAGTTCGCCTCGCATTAACAACACTTGTTATTTAACCCTGAGGTGAACATGCAAATGAATCGTGTCGTCAAATCCCTGATCGCTGCAGTTGGTGTAGCTGCTACTTACTCTGTTGCACAAGCGGCGGATATCACCGGTGCTGGCGCAACTTTCCCGTACCCGATCTACGCTAAATGGGCGGAAGCATACAAAAAATCGACTGGCAATGGTCTGAACTATCAGTCCATCGGTTCCGGCGGTGGTATCAAACAAATCAAAGCAAAGACTGTTGATTTTGGTGCATCTGACATGCCTCTGAAAGCTGAAGAGCTGGATGCGGAAGGTCTGACACAATTCCCGGCTGTGATCGGTGGTGTTGTGCCGGTTGTGAATGTTGACGGTATTGCACCAGGCCAGCTGAAAATGACTGGTGAAGTGCTGGCTGGTATCTTCGGCGGCAAAATCACTAAATGGAATGCTGCTGAGATCGCTTCTATCAACCCTGGCGTTAAGCTGCCAGCAGAAGAGATCACCGTTGTTCACCGTTCTGACGGTTCCGGTACAACTTTCCTGTGGACAGATTACCTGAGCAAAGTCAGCGCAGAATTCAAATCCTCCGTTGGTGCATCTACTGCTGTGAAATGGCCGGTAGGTCTGGGCGGTAAAGGTAACGAAGGCGTTGCAGCTAACGTTCAGCGTATCAAAAACTCTATCGGTTACGTTGAGTACGCATACGTAAAACGTAACAAAATGACTTACACCCAGATGAAAAATCTGGATGGTCAGTTTGTTTCCCCAGATGATGAAAACTTCAAAGCTGCTGCTGCGAATGCTGACTGGGCAAAAGCACCTGGCATGTACCTGGTACTGACAAATCAGCCAGGCAAAGCAACATGGCCTGTGACAGGCGCTTCTTTCATCCTGATGCACAAATCTCAGGCTGAAGCAGAAAAAGGTAAAGAAGTGCTGAAATTCTTTGACTGGGCATTTAAAAACGGCGGCCAGATGGCAGCTGATCTGGAATACGTTCCAATGCCAGCACCGGTTGTCAAACTGATCGAAGACAGCTGGAAAGCAAAAATCAAAGACGCTTCAGGTAAAGCGCTCTGGTAATCCCTGTGCCGGGGGAATATTCCCCCGGTTTTTCCTGCAGGAAGCCGGTATCGCCGGTTCTGTCAGTCAGCAAAAAACCTTATGCCCACATCATCTTCTCAGGTCAACATGAGTTCACCTTCGGTTACACACCCGAAAGAGTCCGTTCAGACGCCGGTTAATGCGTCGGTCAGCGATGAGCGTATGCATCAGATTATGCGTCGTCAGCGCTGGCAGGATTTTCTGTTTCACAAAATTACCCTGAGCTTCGCCGCACTGGTGCTGATTGTTTTGCTCGGAATTATTATTTCTCTGTTCCTGCGTGCAATGCCTGCGCTGAAGGAATACGGTTTTGCCTTTATTACTACCATCGAATGGGATCCGGTGAATGATCAGTTCGGTGGCATGATTGCGATTGTCGGTACACTGGCAACTTCGCTGATCGCACTGCTGATCGCTTTTCCGGTCAGCTTCGGTATCGCATTGTTCCTCACAGAAATTTGCCCTGCATGGCTCAAACGTCCGCTTGGTACAGCCATTGAATTGCTGGCGGGCGTGCCGAGTATCATTTACGGCATGTGGGGTTTGTTTGTGTTTGCGCCGCTGTTTTCTGAATATGTACAACCGTTTCTTGCGAAAACACTCGGCAAACTGCCTGTCATCGGTGCATTGTTTTCCGGTCCGATGATCGGTCTGGGTATCCTGACTGCGGGCATCATTCTCGCGGTGATGATTATTCCTTTCATCTCTTCCGTCATGCGCGATGTGTTTGAAGTCGTCCCACCGGTACTGAAAGAATCTGCTTACGGCCTCGGCTGTACCAAATGGGAAGTGGTACGCAAGATTGTATTGCCGTACACCAAAATCGGTGTGGTAGGTGGTGTGATGCTGGGTCTGGGACGTGCGCTCGGTGAAACCATGGCCGTGACTTTCGTGATCGGTAACGCACACAAATTGTCCTGGTCGCTGTTTGCCGCCGGTAACAGTATTGCATCGACACTGGCGAACGAATTTGCGGAAGCGGAATCACCATTGCATGTTGCCTCTCTGTTTGAACTGGGTCTGATCCTGTTTGTGATTACCTTCATCGTACTGTCCGCAGCCAAATTGCTGCTACTGGGTCTGAGCAAGAGTGAAGGAGCGAAATAATGGAAAACATCACTTTAACCGCCAATAATCCCGTGTACCGCGGCCGCTTGCTGCGTCACAAAATCGGTATCTTCTTCTCTTCTGTGGCAATGGCTTTCGGTATCGGCGCATTGCTGTGGATTTTGTTTATCCTGATCGGCAAAGGCGTTAGCGCGATTCACTGGACCATGTTCACCGAATCAACACCTGCACCGGGCAGTGATGGCGGCGGTCTGGCAAACGCGATTGTCGGGTCACTGATGATGGTTGGCAGCGCCACGCTGATCTCCACACCGGTGGGTATTCTGGCCGGTATTTATCTGGCGGAATACGGCGATAAAAGCTGGTTCGGTGGTCTGACGCGCTTTGTGACGGACATCATGCTGTCTGCACCATCGATTGTGATTGGCCTGTTTGTATATGCGGTTTATGTTGCCAACGTGAAGCATTTTTCCGGTTGGGCAGGCAGTATCGCGATTTCCCTGATTGCAATTCCGGTTGTAGTGCGTACCACCGATAACATGCTCGGTCTGGTGCCTGCCAGTCTGCGTGAAGCGGCGTTTGCGCTCGGTGCACCGCGCTGGAAAGTTGCCCTGATGGTGCGTCTGCGTGCAGTCAAAGCCGGTGTTGTGACGGGCATTCTGCTGGCAGTAGCGCGTATTTCCGGTGAAACCGCACCGTTGCTGTTCACCGCACTGAATAACCAGTTCTTCAGCGCTAACATGAATAAACCGATGGCTAATCTGCCGGTCGTGATTTATCAGTTTGCAATGAGTCCTTACGATAACTGGCGTGATCTCGCCTGGGGTGGTGCACTGCTGATTACTTTCAGCGTACTCGGATTGAACATTCTGTCCCGCACCCTGTTTAACCAAAAAACACAGCATTAATTGAGCACCGATATGACTACTCACGCCAACGATCTGAAAAAAGCGATTGAAATTAACGGACTGAACTTTTTTTACGGTGCAACCCGCAGTCTGCGCGATATTAATCTGAATATTTTTGATAAAAAAGTTACTGCATTTATCGGCCCGTCCGGTTGCGGTAAATCCACGCTGTTGCGTACGCTGAACCGTATGTATGACCTGTATCCGGGGCAGCGTGCCGAAGGCAAAATTGTTTATAACGGAAAAAATATTCTGGACAGCGATCAGGATATCAATCTGTTGCGCGCCAAAGTCGGTATGGTGTTCCAGAAGCCGACACCATTCCCGATGTCTGTATATGACAACATCGCTTTCGGTGTGCGTTTGTATGAAAACCTGTCCAAAGGTGAAATGGATGAGCGCGTTGAATGGGCGCTGAAAAAAGCCGCGATCTGGACCGAAGTGAAAGACAAGCTGAATAAAAGCGGTCTTAGTCTGTCCGGCGGTCAGCAACAGCGTTTGTGTATCGCACGCGGCGTTGCGGTAAAACCGGATGTTCTGCTGCTGGACGAACCGACTTCCGCGCTGGATCCGATTTCCACCGTCAAAATCGAAGAACTGATTAATGAGCTGAAAGAAGAGTACACAATCGCGATTGTGACGCATAACATGCAGCAAGCTGCACGTTGCTCTGATTACACCGCTTATATGTATCTGGGTGAACTGGTTGAGTTCGGTGAAACCGATCAGATTTTTATGAACCCTGTGAAAAAAGAAACACAGGATTACATTACCGGCCGTTTCGGCTGATTCCCGGAAAAAAGAGGAGAAAGCTGTGACTGGAGAACATTCTTCAAAACAATATGACATGGATCTGGAAGCAATCCGCTCCAAGGTCCTGCTGATGGGCGGTCTGGTAGAAAGTCATTTTCATGACGCAATGGCGTGTTTCCGCAGTGGTAATGCGGAGCAGGCAGAAGCGGTCATTCAGTCCGATCTGGAAGTGAACCGTCTGGAAGTGGCGCTGGATGACATGTGCAGCCACCTGATCGTCAAACGTCAGCCTGCTGCGAATGATTTGCGTACTGTAATGGCAACCGGCAAAGTCATCACGGATCTGGAACGCATCGGTGATGAATCTACCAAGATCGCACGTATCGCAAAAGAATCCGCGCATGGCCGTCGTGGTCTGCCGATTTTCAGTGAATATGAAACCGTGCGCGTGCTGGCCAGCAGCGTAGCAGACATGCTGCATGCTTCGCTGGATGCATTTGCCCGTCTGGATCAGGAAAAGGCTGTTAAGTTAATTGCACAAGATGCTATTATTGACAACGATTTTCGCTCGATTATGCGGAATCTCATCACGTACATGATGGAAGACCCGTCGACAATCTCTTCTTCGCTGAACACGCTGTGGGTGGCAAAAGCGATAGAGCGCATCGGCGATCATGCGAAAAATATTGCGGAACACACCATTTATATTGTTGAAGGTAAGGATATTCGCCACTCAGATTACGTGGCTGCCCGCCAGGAACAACAATAAGATGGAACGACTCTGATATGGCCGATACCACGATTTTAATAGTTGAAGATGAACCAGCCATTGTTGAGCTGGTCAGTTTTACCCTGAAGGCTGCCGGCTGGAGTACGGTAGCCGTTGGCAGCACCGGCGAAGCCTGGGATTTTATCCAGCGTCGCACGCCGCAACTGATTTTGCTGGACTGGATGCTGCCGGATCAGAGCGGATTGCGATTGCTGTCAAAAATTCGTTCTGACCGTCAGTTCAATGAAATCCCGGTCATCATGCTGACAGCAAAAAGCATGGAAGAAGACAAAATCGCCGGTCTGGATCACGGCGCGGATGACTATGTCACAAAACCGTTTTCTCCGCGTGAACTGACAGCGCGTGTAAAAGCCTTATTGCGTCGCAAAGCGCCGGAACATTCGCAAACCGCGCTGACAGCGGGGCCTGTGGTGTTAGATCCGGTCAGTTGCACAGTGCGTATTCACGACCAGAAAGTTGAAATTGGTCATGCAGAATATAAGCTGCTGAAGTTTTTTATGGCGCATCCGGAACGGGTGTTTTCCCGCAGCCAGTTGCTGGATAAGGTCTGGGGCGACCATGTTGTGATTGAAGAGCGCACCGTCGACGTCCACGTGCTGCGTTTACGTAAAGTGCTGAAAAGCGCAGAGAATCTGATCCGCACAGTACGCAGCGTCGGCTACATGTTGTCTGAAAAGCCTTAAGCGCTTTGTCGTTGTAAGTCATTTTTGAATAACAGGGCAGAGTATCTCTGCCCTGCGTGTTTACCGGCAACCCGGTTTGCAAACTCATCCCTTCCTTCGTACATGTCACCAAGTACCATTTTCTGGATTTCCAATTCCGTCCGCATCCTGCTGATCGTGGCAGGCACCTGGCTTGCGTGCTACTTCTGGGGTGTTACCACAGGATTACTGCTCGGCTTTGCCGGTGTACTCGGCTTGTTTTTACATCAGTTGTATTACCTTCAGCGTCTTGCGGTGTGGCTCGATCACCCCAGCAGTTCCCGCTTGCCGGATGGCAGCGGTGCCTGGATGGAAGTGTTTTCGCGCTTGTACAAACTGCGTCGCGGCGATGAAAAAAATCAGGCTGAGCTGGCAGAGTGGCTGGCGCGTTTCCGTCAGGCCATGACTTTGCTGCCGGACGGCGTCGTCATTATGGATGACGTGCTGTTTCTGGAATGGTGTAATCCGGCGGCGGAGCGTCATCTGGGGCTCAGTCTGCATCAGGATAAAGGGATGCGCGTGACGAATCTGGTGCGCAGTCCGGAATTCATGGATTACATTATTCTGGGCCGTTACGATACGCCGCTGACCTTATCGTTCCGCGATCACAAACTGATCGTGCATATCATTCCGTTTGAAAACCGTCGTCAGATTCTGGTAACGCATGATGTTACGGAGTCAGAACGTATCGACATGCTGCGCCGCGATTTTATTGCGAATGCTTCGCACGAGCTGCGCACCCCGCTGACCGTGATTAACGGTTTTCTGGAAATTGCAGCATCCGGCGTGGAAATGGACAAAGACACACGCGCAGCACATATCCGTCTGATGACAGAGCAGGGCAACCGTATGCAGCGTCTGGTTGAAGACATGCTGACACTGACGCGGCTGGAATCGGTCGATCATCTGGTGCGCACAGAAGTGATTAATATGCGCGCCTTACTGGAGCAGATTCTGCAGGAGGCAAAAGCGTTGTCGAACGGGCGACACGAAATTACGCTGCTGGTGGAAGGGCCTGATCTGAAAGGCAGTACCGATGAAATCCGCAGTGCGATGACGAATCTGGTTACGAATGCAATTCGCTACACGCCAGAAGGCGGCACGATACAGTTGCGCTGGGAGCAAACCGATAAAGGTCCGCGCTTTTCCGTGGAAGACAATGGTATCGGTATCAGCCCGGAACATATTTCCCGCTTAACGGAGCGTTTCTATCGCGTCGATAAAAGCCGTTCACGCGAAACGCAGGGAACCGGTCTGGGTCTCGCGATTGTGAAGCATGTGTTGCTGCGTCATCATGCGCAACTGGTGATTGATTCCACACCGGATGTTGGCAGCCAGTTCAGCGTGCAGTTTCCTTTGTCTGCAGCGCACAGTCAGCAGTAAGTGCCGGAAGAGGCGAAGTAAACCCGGCGGAGTTCTGAAAAAAGAAGCGGCGTTCCGGTTGATACGGAACGCCGCTTCTTTTTATGTCCTGAACGTTTATTTGCCCGAATCAGGCGCTGGCGCTGAGCACGGTAATAAATTCGCGTAATTCGTTTTTCAGCGTTGTCAGCAGCGGTTGTGCTTCAGCAGATTGCTCCTGCTTACCGAGTTCCTCGATGGTATGGCTGAGGCTGACGATAGGCTCTGCGCCGAAATTTCCTGCGAGACCTTTCAGCGTATGCGCATGACGGCGCAGATCGCTGTGGCGCTGTTCGGAAGCTGCAGTTTCAATGTCTTGCAAATACTGAGGCAGTGCCGCCAGAAACGGTGCAGCCATGATGTCGATAATTTCAGGATCGGCTGCCTGCAGGGCGGCAGCATAATTGAAGGCTGGCATGCGTAACCTCATTCAGGGGACTTGATTTTGAAGGTGAATGCAACCTGCATCACGATGCGTACTTGGAAGCAGGCTGATGTGCTCTCGTTATAATGGTTTCGTGCGAGGGTATCAAGTCGCACTGCAGCAGGCTTTGTGCAAACGCGAAAAAGCATTGCCGGAGTGTGGTTTATTGCGACATCTGTGCAAAAGTTGCGCTGGTGCCGTTGCGGACTCAGACCGAACAGGATAATGTGTCGCAGCGCTGCAAATGGCGGCGTTTGGGGTGCCGTACAGCAAAAAAAGATTGCGGCAGGATAGATTAGTTTGATAAGCAGGATAGTAGTTTTATGGCAGGCTGGTGGCGGCGTATTTATTCGGTTCTGACCCGGGATCCACTCTTGACGCAAGGGCAACAGAACACAGGCCGGCCGGTTAACTCGCCGGTGATTGCGGATGCAGAGCGCATTCACGCCATCTTTCTTGCTGCCTGCGAAAAACATGCCGGTGTGCGCTTGCTCGGTGAAGAAGAGCAGCATGTTGTTCATGCAGTTTTTCATGGCTATCAGGTCAGTGATGCGCTGGTGACAATCAGTTCCACCGATCCTGTGTTTGAACTGGCGCGCGACCGCGAAACCCTGAACATGGCCTTTTCTGACGGCGTTAAAAATTACCTGGCGACCGTAAAAACCGAAAGCAACTGGCAGGATGCGCTGGCGTATTTCTGGCGCTTTCCATTGCCGGATCAGTTACTCAGCTCAGAGTTCCGCCGTTATTTGCGTATTTATCTGGCCGATACCCATTCTCAGGTGCGCATTCTGGACGAACAATTGCGCGAATACCGCTGCCAGTTGAGAGATTTCAGCGAGCGCGGATTCCGTTTATCTGCCGATGTCAGCGAAGAAGCGCGTTTTCTGGCGCTGATGGATCAGGAGTGCGTCGCCGATCTGATGATCAAAGACAGTCAGAATTTTCAGGTGACAGCACGCTTGCGTAACCGCGTTGTGCGCGGTCACATACTGGAAATGGGATTTGAAATTGTTGATTTGCCGGAACCGCAGGCGAACCGTTTGCGTAAGCTGGTGATGGCAGAAAGCGCACATAAACCGCATCTGCGCTGAACATCGCTGCCAGCGCAGTTTCCCCGGTTTCAGTTGGTGGCAATCAGTGCTGCGCACAATGTCAGCCAGCCCCATAACATTGCTCCCAGTCCCAGCGTACGGCGACTGCCTTTGATCAGCGCCGGAATCTGCATTTGCATGCCCAGTGCGAACATCGCCATGGTCAGCATCAGCTGATCAGCCCGGATCAGATTTGCATGGGCATTTGTGCTCAGTTGCAACAACGGATGCACGGTAATCACCGCAATAAACGCGAGAATAAACCACGGCACAGCAGCCGGACGGCTTTGCGCACGCACGCCGTCTGCATCGCTGACTGGTGTCTGACGGTTCAGCAATAAAATCACCGGTGTCAGTAAAATCACGCGGAACATTTTGCTGCCGATCGCGGCGGGCAGAGCGTCGGCATCAAACTGACGCGCTGCAACCAGTACCTGCGCGACTTCCTGTATCGTGCCGCCCAGCGCTCTTGCCGTGCCATGCAGAGACAAATGCAGCAGGCTGGCCAGATACGGATACAGCAGCATACTCAGCGTACCGAACAGCATCACACCGGCAACCGCTCCCTGCGTTTCCTGCTGACGTGCGCGCAGAGTGTCTGATGCCGCCATAATCGCTGCCGCGCCGCAAATACCATTGCCAACACCGATCAGCAAGGATTCACGCCGGTTCAGCCCCAGTAAGCGCGGGCCAGCCCAGGCCGCCAGACCTATCGTGGAAAACACCACCAGTATCGAATCGCGCAGCGTTGCCGGCCCAAGTGCGGCTAAATCGGACCAGCTGACTTGCAAGCCGTACAGTGCAATCCCAAGTCGCAACAGCGTCTGGCGCGACCAGCCCAGTCCGGCAGCACAATGTGATTGCCAGCTGGCCGGCAGACTGTGTGCCAGTAAGCAACCCGCAATCAGGCTCAGATGCAGTGGCGTCAGACCGGCGCTGACCGGAATCCATGTCACCACCAGCCATAAAGACAATAAAGCCACCAGCAAGGCCAGTGCCGTACCGGGTAAAAAAGCTTGCAGGCGGGCAGAGATGCGCGACAACATGATGAAACCTCAGTCAAAACAATGCCCGCATGCTAAACCCGTACAATCAAGCTGTAAAACGGATTAAACTAATCAAATTAAGCTAAAAAACTGGTTAATAACATGCGTATCACGCTCCGGCAGTTAGAAATTTTTATGGCGATTGCAGACTGCGGCAGCACTGCGGCAGCGGGGGAACAGCTGGGCTTATCGCAGTCGGCTGTCAGTGCCGGTTTGCACGAACTGGAAAACCAGCTCGATACCCGCGTGTTTGAACGCATCGGCAAGCGTCTGGCACTGAATGCGGAAGGCGAGGCGCTGCGAATGCAGGCGCAAGCCTTGCTCGATCAGGCGCAGACGCTGCAACAGGATTTCAGCACCGGCAGCAACTGGCAACGGGTGCGTTTTGCGGCCAGTACCACCATCGGCAATTACTATTGTCCGCCACTGCTGGCGCAAGCCAGACGCGAACTGCCGCCGTCGCTGACCACCGGTCTGCCGGAATTGCTGATCCGTAATACTGCTGATGTGATTGCGCTGGTGCAGAGTTTGCGTGCGGATGTCGGGCTGATCGAAGGAGAATGCCATCAGACGGAACTGGCCTGCGAACCCTGGCTGCGGGAAGAACTGGTGCTGGTGTGCGCCAGAGAGGACGCGTTGCTGAACATGAGTCCCGGTCAGCGGCTGGCAGCGCTGAAGCAGGCGCAATGGCTGCTGCGCGAACCGGGCTCCGGCACCCGCGAAGTCTGGGAACAGCAAATCCGCCCCTTGCTCGGCGAACATCCGCGTATGGCAGAACTGGGGCAGTCCGAAGCCATCAAGCAAGCCGTCGCCGCCGGACTCGGCGTCGCCTACCTGTCGCGCATCGCTGTCACCGATATGCTGAACAATGGCACGCTGGCCGAACTGCAACTACCTACCGGCACCCTGTATCGCCAGCTCTATCTGATCTGGCACCCGCAAAAAAGCCGCACCAAAGCCGCCACCGCCTTATTTCAGTACCTGCGCCAGTGGCAACCACCCGTCAGCAACACCTGACACTATGCAGAAACCCGCATCCGCTGAAAAAGCCATGCCCCGGAAAGCCAGAGCTGTCGCCGACGACAAGGCGACAGGCTAAAAAAGCTGTGTTGAAGTCCGCATTTTGCACCAAAGTAGTGCAAAAATGGCATGCTTTGCGCGTCCGGTCTGGTGTTGGCTTGTGGCAGGCGGCGCGGCGTCGATCGCTACGCCTCGCGAAGCGTCAGCGCCTCAGCAGTTGAAACAGTCTCAGCAGAAAAAATGTGATTACGCCAATCCACAGCGTTCGCTGCAGATCTAGCGCAGCAGGGGTGCTGGTCAGCCAGCTATAAATGGCAGTGCCGGCCATAGCGCCAGCGGCAGTGTTCAGAGCAGACTTCATCGGTGATGCGTCCTTTGTTGTACGTACTATCAGTGAGAGATAGAAAAATACAAATTCCGGCTGGTATCGTATCTGTACTTATACAAAATGCATAGCCTGCGGCGGCGATTGTCGAGTTGCAAGCAACAGAGGTAACCCGAACAATGCTTTTTTGCAGTGATTTGATGTCAGCCACATCTTGCCGCCAGAAAGCAAAATGAGGAGCAGTGCTCCTCATTTTTACCATCAGCGGTTTAGTGTAAAACTCAAACGCCACTTGCTGTTTTCTGATGACGACTCAGACCGGTTGCGTCGCACGGTGCAGCCATTCGAGGGCGTTGCCGCTGACACGCGGAGACAGGCGGGCGCGGACGGTGTCGTGATAATCGTTCAGCCACGCGATTTCATCGTCGCGCATCAGGCTGGTATCCAGACAGCGGGTGTCGATCGGGCACAGGGTCAGGGTTTCGAATTTCAGGAAACTGCCGAAGCCTTCGTCGCCGGCATCGGTGGTCAGAATCAGGTTTTCGATACGCACACCCCATTGTCCCGGACGGTAAATGCCTGGTTCATTTGAGGTGACCATGCCCGGCAGTAATGCCATGTGTGGTTCGGCGATGGTCGGGCTGATCGATTGCGGACCTTCATGCACATTCAGGAAATAACCGACGCCGTGACCGGTGCCGTGGCCGAAATTAATGCCTTCCTGCCACAGCGGGATGCGAGCCAGCGTATCCAGCGCCGGTGACAGCGTGCCAGTCGGGAAGTGGGCGCGGGACAGGTTGATCATGCCTTTCAGCACCAGCGTGAAATCGCGCTTTTGTGCCTGACTGACTTCACCGATCGCCACCACGCGGGTGATGTCGGTAGTGCCGTTCAGATACTGGCCGCCGGAATCGATCAGCAGCAGGCCGTCGCCTTCAATCACAGCATGGGATGCCGGTGTGGCGCGGTAATGTGGCATTGCGCCGTTGGCATTGAAACCGGCGATGGTGCCGAAGCTCGGGCTGATGAAGTGTGGCTGACGGGCACGCGCCGCACAGATTTGTTCATCAATCGTGATTTCGGTGATACGTTCCTGTCCGAGTGCTTTATCCAGCCAGCTGAAAAATTCACACAGCGCAGCGCCATCCTGTTCCATCGCTTCACGGATAAACTGCGCTTCACCGGCAGTTTTACGGGATTTAAAAAACACGGAAGGATTGATTGCTTCAATGACTTTGGCGCTGGCCGGAATCGCAGAGCGCAAGCCATATGTGACACGGCGCGGATCGATCAGCACACTGCTGTCCGCAGGCAGGGCAGACAATGCAGCGATGGTGTTGTTGTAAGCGGCGATCTGTATACCGTCGGCAGCCAGTTCAGCGGCAATCGGGCCAGGTACTTTGCCTTCGGCGATAAACAGCGTGCCTTGTTCTGCATTCAGCAACAGGTGCGAAATGAATACAGGGTTGTAGCTGACATCGCCGCCGCGCAGATTGAGCAGCCATGCAATATCGTCCACCGTAGAAATCAGGTGATGCTGTGCGCCGAGTTCCTGCATGCGGCCACGGACTTGCGCCAGCTTTTCCGCGCGACTGACAACCGCGAACGGTGCCATGTGGCTGTAAACCGCTGCAGTCGGCAGACTGGCGCGGTCGTGCCAGATCAGGCCGGTCACATCGGTATCGGTTTTCAGGATAAAGCCGGATTGCGCCGCCTGACGTTCCAGCATGCGGGCAGTTGTCAGACCGAGCACCATGCCATCCACACTCAGCACCTGACCTGTGGTCAGATGTTGTGCCAGCCATTCGATATAGCTGGTGGCAGCAGCGGAATTGGTTTTCATCATCGTGATGCCGGTGCCAGCCAGTTCGGTTTCGGCCTGACTCCAGTAGCGGCTGTCCACCCACAGACCGGCAAAGTCTGCGGTAACGATCAGGGTGCCGACGGAGCCGGTGAAGCCTGAAAAATATTCACGGCCTTGCCAGCGTTCCGGCAGGTATTCGGATAAATGCGGATCGGCAGAAGGAATCAGGCAGGCATGCACCTGCTGCGCTTGCATCGCCTGACGCAGTGCGGATATACGTTCTGGTATCGTGTTCATGAAAGATTTCCGGAGAAGGCGGGTTCAGCGCAAAAAGCGGCGCATCACATAAGGTTTGGGTTCGGCGGGGTTGGCATGAGCATAGTCCAGCTCAGGTGCCAGTTCAAATTCGTAAGCGGCATAGAGATCCAACAGGCGCGGCTGATCAATGCGCACACCCAGTCGCAGTTCTTCAATGCCGGCAGTCTGCGCGGCCAGAATCACTGCTTCCAGTAAGTGCTCAGAGTAGCCCTGACCACGGAAAGCGGGCAGGACACCCATGCGCCGCATTTCCCAGATACTGGCATCCATATCCACTGGCAGCCAGCGTACGGACCCGGCGGGAACATCATCGAGGTACATGATGAATCCGCCGCCATGCGCGAGTTCTGCTGCGACTTGTTCCGTGTTTTCACGGTGGCCGCTGGAGCTGGACGCAACTTTGTTGGCCCAGCACTGGCGGGTCAGTTCGGCAATCAGTGCCGCTTCGGTCTGACCCGCTTCGCGTATCGTAAGGTCGGGCATACGCTTAACGGACGCGCATGCCTGGCTCGGCGCCAGCCCATGGTTCCAGAATGTACAGACCCGGATTGGCTTTTTCATCCGCAGCGGATGCGGCCAGTACCATACCTTCCGACATACCGAACTTCATTTTGCGCGGCGCCAGATTGGCCACCATCACGGTGAATTTGCCGATCAGTTGTTCCGGCTGGTACGCGGATTTGATGCCGGAGAACACATTGCGGGTGCGGCCTTCGCCAACATCCAGTGTCAGACGCAGCAGTTTGTCGGAACCTTCAACGTGTTCACAATTGACGATTTTGGCGATACGCAGATCGACTTTGGCGAAGTCATCAATTTTGATTTCTTCGGCAATCGGTTCAATGCTGGCCGCTGCCGGTTCTGCAGCAGCAGTTGCTGCCGGCGCTGGCGGGTCGAACAGGTCGTCAAATACTTTGATATCAACGCGCTGCATCAGATGCTCGTAGGCATTGACTTTGTGCTGATCTGCCATCGGGGTGTTCACATCTGCCCAGCTCAGTTCGCCGATATTCAGTTGTGCTTCCACTTTGGCTGCCAGCGCAGGCAGTACCGGTTTCAGATAAATCGTCAGGATACGGAAGGCTTCCAGCAAGCGGCTGCACACTTCCTGCAGGCGCGCATTGTTATCAGCATTTTTTGCCAGTTCCCACGGTTTGTTGGCATCTACATAAGCGTTGATGTAGTCTGCCTGTTCCATGGTGGCGCGCAGGGCTTTACCGTATTCGCGGTTTTCATAAAACGCGCGGATTTCGCCAGCGGCAGCACGGATATGGCTCAGGAATTCATCACTGTCAGTTGCCCATGCCGTATTGATTACGCCGTCAAAACGTTTGGTGATAAAGCCGGATGCGCGGCTGGCGATGTTGATGTATTTACCAATCAGGTCTGCATTAACGCGGGCGACGAAATCGTCAGGATTCAGATCCAGATCTTCCACTTTTGCATTCAGCTTGGCAGCAAAGTAATAACGCAGCCATTCAGGATTCATGCCGATTTCCAGATAGCGCAGCGGCGAAATACCGGTGCCACGGGATTTCGACATTTTTTCGCCGGAGACGGTGACGAAACCGTGGGCGTAAACGGAATCCGGTGTTTTGTAACCGGAGAATTTCAGCATCGCCGGCCAGAACAGTGTATGGAAATACGTAATATCTTTACCGATGAAGTGAATCTGTTCGGTTTGCGGATCCGCCATGAATGCATCGAAGTCGCGACCGGTTTTCGCGAAATAATTTTTCAGCGAAGCCAGATAGCCGACCGGCGCATCCAGCCAGACGTAGAAATACTTGCCCGGTGCATCCGGGATTTCGATACCGAAGTAAGGCGCATCGCGGCTGATATCCCAGTCGCCCAGACCGCCTTCGCCTTCCAGCCATTCGCGGCATTTATTCGCGACTTCAGATTGCAGACGGTTATCAGACAATGCCCAGCTGCGCAGAAACTCAACGCATTGCGGATTGGATAACTGGAAGAAGAAATGTTCAGATGATTTCAGAACCGGCGTGGCACCTGTCAGTACAGAGTACGGGTTCTTTACTTCGGTTGGTGCATACACAGCGCTGCACACTTCACATGAATCACCGTACTGATCTTTCGCGCCGCATTTCGGACATTCGCCCTTGATGTAGCGGTCCGGCAGGAACATGTTTTTGACCGGATCAAAAAACTGTTCAATGGTTTTGCTGATGATGAAACCGGCAGCTTTCAGTTTGCGGTAAATGTCTTGCGACAGCGCATGGTTTTCCGGGCCATCGGTTGAATGCCAGTTATCAAAGCGGATATGAAATCCATCCAGATATTGCTGACGGCCGGCAGCGATGCGGCCGACGAATTCCTGTGGTGTCAGACCGGCTTTTTCAGCGGCGATCATGATAGGCGCACCGTGCGCATCATCTGCCCCTACGAAATGCACTTCACTGCCAGACATTCGTTGGTTTCTCACCCAGATATCTGCCTGGATGTATTCCATGATGTGGCCCAGATGGAAGGGCGCGTTGGCATAAGGTAGAGCGGTAGTGACAAACAACTTTCTGGTCATAGGAGTGGCAATCATAGAGATAGAACAAGAGCGTTATTCTAGCAGCGAACGGGGGTGAATTTCCGCTTATGGCGCGCCGGAAATCTGAAGACTTCTTCCTGATGCACAGGATTGCCTTGCTTTGTGCGGATTTGTAATCAGCTTTGCAATTGAAAATATGGAAATGCTGACCGTTAATCAGTAAATTATTTTGCTGATCAGAACAATTTCGAAGATAATTCCGCTCTCATTGCCTTCGCGCAATTATCTGATGCTGTGTGCCGGTTGTGGCAGATGCTGTTTTCTGCACGTGCTGCTTGTTGCTGTCTGCATCCTGCGATGGTGTTTCCCTCTTTCAATAGCCGTTTCTGCGCTCTGTGAAGTGATTACGCATGTCACAACGATTTGCTTCCTCTTTTTTTCGCATCCTGATTTGCTTGTTGCTGATCACGGGCAGTATTGCCGGCGTGATTCCGGATGCTTATGCAACGGAAGGTAAGCGGATATTGCTGCTGACACCTGAATCGCGGCGCGATCAGGGTTTGCAGGAATTTTACGGGCAATTGCAGCAGTCGCTGGAAGAGTCGGGAAATGTTACGCTGTATCACGAATCGCTGGATTTGCAGGAGTTTCCTTATGAGACTTATCGCCTGAATCTGGCCAGATGGTTTCGCGACAAATATAAAAATATGCCGCCGGATGTCATTATCGTCACCGGTCAGCAGGCCTTGCGTTTCAGTTTGCAATACGAAAAGTGGATGTGGCCGGGGACGCCCGTCGTATTCTCGCTGGCCAGCGATGTGGATGTTATCCAGATGAATTTGCCGCCGCATTTTAACGGCAAAGTATTGCGGGCAAACTTTTCAAACGTAGTGCATGTCGTCAAAACCATGCTGCCGGGCACTCGCCAACTGGTGCTGACCGGAAATGTACCACCCGGTGAAATGAATCGTACTTTTTTTCGCCAGCAGGCGATGCAAATGTCGGATGAGCTGAGTATCCGCGATTTAAGGCATTTGCCGCTGACGGAAGTACTTGAGGAAGTTCGTAAACTGCCCGCTGGCAGCGTGATTTTCCAGGGAATGCAGACAGCCGACCGCGCCAGTGCGCGTCAGTACGGTGCAGATGTATTGCAAGCGGTACTGGCGCAGGCACAGCATCCGGTGATTGTTGATGAGCCGGGGCAGTTAGGTAAGGGGCCACTGGTGGCCCTGAGTTTTGATTTTGCAGAACTGGCAAAGGAAACTGCTGCACTTGCGCTGAAAGCGAAAGCGGGGAAAGAAGGTTCGCATGATCTGATCAGTTCCGGTTTCATTCCGCTGCTGGACAATCATCAGGCTGAACGCTGGCAGATACCTGATTCGCGTTTGCCTGCCGGTACGCAGCGCCGCTTTTACACACCAACGATCTGGGAAGCGTATCGCTGGTATCTGATCGCTGCTTTCGCTACTTTTTTGTTGTTACTGATTGCAGTGATCACACTGGTGATTGAGCGTCGTTTGCATTCCAGCGCAGTGGATGCTTCGCGTCAGGTATTGAGCCAGATTACGCAAATGAATCGCAAAATGACTGCTTCGATTTATAACGAAGCGATCGGACACGAACTGATGCAACCACTGGCGGCGATTTTGTCGAACGTGGAAGCGGCGATGATTTTCTTAAAGCGTGAACCGCCGGCCTATGATCTGCTGCATGAAACTCTGCAGAATATCCGCCGCGATAATCTGCGTGCGGACGAGCTGATACGCAATATGAAGGGCTTGCTGACAAAGTCCGATACAGAACTCACGCCGGTGGATATTAACTGGCTGGTAAGAAAGGTTCTGAACTTCTTATCGATTGAAGCGAAAGTGCGCCGCATTCAGATCCGTGAAAATCTGGGGCAGGACGGTATGCTGGTTTCTATCAATATCGTACAGTTGCAGCAGGTACTGGTGAATCTGATACTGAACAGTATGGATGCGATTGACCGTAAAAAAGGGAAAGAGCGGGTTATTACGCTGGAAACCAGTCTGTATGCCAGCGATCAGGTCAGGATTTCGGTCGTCGATTCAGGTACGGGTTTCGATCAGGGTGTCGAGCGCGTCTTTGAATCATTTTTCACAACCAAGCCCGAAGGGGTTGGTCTGGGCTTGTGGATCAGTGCATCGATTGTGCAGGCCCACGGCGGCCATATCTGGGCAGAAAACCGTCTCGGCGGCGGCATTATGCGTTTCAAACTTCCTTTACTGCGCGGTCATCATGAGTGAGCAAAGCTTACCCCTTGTGTATGTGGTTGACGACGATGCTTCGGTACGGTCAGGACTGAGTATTTTGTTGCAGGCCTGTGGTTATCGTGTGCAGACGTTCGAATCCGGAGCGCATTTCTTTCAGATGCAGCCGGAAGATGTGGTCAGTTGTCTTTTGCTGGATGTGAACATGCCTGGCCTGAGTGGTCTGGAAGTACAGGAAGCACTGAACCGCAGACAAAGTCCCGTACCTGTCATTTTTCTGACTGCTTATGGCGATATCTCAATGAGCGTACGTGCTATTAAAGCTGGAGCTGATGATTTTCTGAGTAAGCCTGTAAGAAAAGAAGACTTATTGCGTGCAGTTGATGCAGCGCATCAGCGCAGTGCAAAAGCCCGTTCAGAGCGGGTGAGGCTGGATGATTTGCGTTACCGGTTGGGGCAACTGACCGAGCGCGAGCTGGAAGTTTTCCATCAGGTTGTGCGCGGCAAGCTGAATAAGCAAATCGCATTTGAACTTGGTACATCTGAGCGCACGATCAAAGCCCATCGCAGCAGTGTGATGGAGAAAATGCAGGCGGATACGCTTGCAGAACTTGTTCTTCAGGCAACGCAATTGGGGGTTTTGAATTCGACGCAAGCACAAAAATAGAAAAAATTATTTCATTAATGTCAGTTTTAAGCGATAAAAAAGATACGATTATTTTCAATCATTTGCAGTTTTGCACCAAAGTACGATAGGCAAGAGCCACACAGTTACGTATACTCGGGGTTTCGAGCATTATCACGGCGAAAATCTGTCTGCACGATTTGTTTACGTGTTGAATGGTTTATCGGCAGTTTTTTGCGTTTCTCTGAGGCACTCTTGTGTTTGTAACCCATATTATTTCCGGCAACGATTTCGAGCGGGCTGTATTGAGTCTGGTGCTTGGTGCTTATGCGTACACAGTGCAGTGTTACGACGCAATGACTGATTTCGCAAACACAGAAAGCAACACGCCGGGCTGCGTTATTCTGGAGGTCAGTGAACGCATGCTGACGCAAACAGATCTTAGTGAGCGGCTGAGTGCATTGCGCCAGCGCTTTCCTCTGATTCTGATGGCAGATGAGCGCGTGGCGCCACGCCTGCCTCGCACAGTTCCCGGATTGGCTTTACCGGTTATACGCCGGCCAGTTGAAAAATCAGAATTACTGAATCTGCTTCAGTCACTGCGTGACGCCCAGTCCGTTGTGTAAGCTATTCTCTCTTGCTCCCCGTGGTAGGTCATGATCTGCAATTGTTTGCAGACTGATACTTTCATAAAACGACTTATTGTCTTGTCGTCCGTAATAAAGATCCCTTCAATAAAATTTCTGCGGATATGCGTCAGACTGCACCAAAGTGCAATATGAAGCACAGCGTAAGTTTCCTACAATCGAACAATGCACCAGATGCCACGTGGCAACTCGGGACGGATGGCGACAATGTGCGCTGTTCCGATATGGCGTGATGATGCATGCAAGTGTTTTAAGACATTGAAGTTCAGATCAAACCCGAATCGGGAAGGAAGCCGGATGAGTACGCTGGATGCAGCCGTTGTCAGTTATTTGTTATCGCAGCGACCAGAGCAGGCATCAGTTTTGCCTGAAGAATCTGATCAGATCCTGATTGCACCGCACGAATATGTGCTGGTGTATTGTCCGCAGGAGCCGCATCATCTGAGTCGTCACGCGCTGGCGCAGCGTTTACATGACTGGTTCCCGGATGGCGCATTTGATATCGCGTTCCCCGAACAGGAAAACGGTGCACCTGCGCTGGCAGTTTTGCATGCAGACGGACATCTGATGTTGCAAGCGCTGATGCTCAGCGGTGTGCAGGTCGATTTTGATCTGGCGCATTTATCCCAGTTTGGATTTGCACCTGTGCTGACACGACAACTGGATGTGCTGCGCATGTTGCGTCAGTTATCGGAAACGCTGGCGCAGCCGGACTGGCAGAATCGCCTGCAGTCAGCGCTCAGCGGGCACTGCGAGTTCGCTCAGGCTGGCTTCTGATGGCAACTGCCATTTGCCATCCTGAAAGACATTATGCTGATCCAGCCATACTTGCTCAGTAATAGCAAAAACATCAATGTGGTAGCGGCCTTCACCACGTTTGATATGCGGTTTGCCATAGCTGCCGTGTTTCGCACCCAGCGATAAGTGAATGCCGCACATACGTTCATAGGTCCCGATGTCCCTGACCCGTCGGCTTGCTGTAAAAGCACGGTTTAGTCCAAAGCCAAGTTCTCTTACCCAGACGATTCCGCCTTCATCACGACGAATATTTTCCAGAACAGTATCAAATTCCGGTGTACTGTTTTCGGTGGTAACTACCTTGCCCGCTTCAACAATTAGCGTAATCGGCGTTTCCGGTTCATTGATACGGAAGCTTGTATCGCCGAAAACAAAGATACGGACGCATCCGCTGACTTTTTCCAGGTCACACGCCTCGGTAAACACTTCGCCAATTGGGAATTGTCCGCCGGTATTTTGCATGCCGCTGTAATCGCCAACATTCAGTCTTGCAGGTTCAAAGCCATCACTGAACACCAGTTGAGCACCGTCACCGCTGACGATGATTCCCTGATTTGCACGATCAATGAGTTGTTTAAGACCTTTACCCGTGTTGCGATAGTAATCCGGGTCATAAGCGAGGGAGTCAATATATGCGCTTATTTCGTCCGGCAGCATGCGCTCCAGATGGGGATGTTCAATGATTTTCAAGCCGCGCTTAAATAATTCAACCCGTAAACGATAGGCTTCAAGCCGGAAATGGGTGGATTGAATTAATACAACCAGTGCACCTGCAGGCAGGGCAAGAATGTGATCGAGCACTTGTTGCGGTGCTAACTGATCAAAATGCAAGACCGCCGCCTGCGGCAGATTTTGCTGGTATGCGCCGGTCAGGATTGTGGCGAGTTCACATCTGTAATCAGAAATGATTAATGCGGGTTGTTGATTATCATGCAGGAATGCGTGTTGCAGAATCGCTGCGGTATGCCCGGTTGCGGAAAAGAGGAACTCACTGGTTTGAGCAGTACTGGTCGGTGACATACGATTGATTCCGGTAATTCAGGCGAATTGAATATTTTACCAAGTTCAACGCGTCATCGCTGCCAGTCTGTGCTGTATCAATATTGAGAAATGTGTCGGATTGCACCAAAGTGCAATAGTAAAAACCGGTTGCCACACGTAAACTTTTTCAGGCTGACGTCAGAAACCGGAATCCGTTGTTCCGGGTATTGCACATCTGTTCACGAAACAGAAAATTTGCTTTTTAGTTAGAGATTCAGGCTCCCCCGGCTTGCTGTGGCGCCCGGATTGATTTTCTGGTGTGACGTCAGCCAACTTCATGACCTGATAACAGATTGGTATGCAAATGTTAAAAAAACAATTAAGCTTGCTCGCTGCGGCTTTGCTGCTGGCGGCCTGTGGTGGCGGAGGAGGTTCTGGTTCCGGATCAAGTGGAGACAGCAATACTGGTGTTGTTACTCCGCCTAAAGTGCCGACTCTGGATGAAAAGATTGCAGCTGCGATGCAGACCGGTGATGCATCCGGACTAGAGCCTGCCGCCGCTCAGCCTAGCTTGCTGCAAAAAGCGTTGGTGATTGCAGGTAACGTTCAGCAGCAGCAAGTTACGTTGCTGGGCAGCATTTTGCGAAAAAATGGTGCTGATCTGGATCAGTCACTGACATATACCGGAAACAGTATCGCCGTTTATCCGCAGAACTCGACGTCTGCTGTGGGATTTCTGAACGCAGATGGCAATAACGGCATGGCGGCTTTTTCGGTCGTCGGTAAGGGCCGTGGTCTTGCTTATGGTGCTGATGTACTGTCATGGATGGCGGGAACAACCAGTCAGCAACAGCATTTGCCTTTATTTCAGCGCGTGATGACATGGCTGGTAACCGGAAACCCGGATGCGGCAATGCCGGCAACCGTTAAATTTACGGTAGCGGGCTACGGTGCTGCTAATGTAAATAATTTTTTTAAAAAATCCGGTTGGCAAGCGCAGGAAGTTTCCTGTGATCTGACAGATCTGGCAAACACCTGCTGGCAGAATACGGATTTGATGGTATTCGGTGGCGGAACAAAAGATGTTGCCGGTCTGAGTACTCAGATCCAGACTTACTTGAATGCCGGTAAGTCTGTCGTCTATTTTGCGCCGAGCTGGATTGAATCCGGTGGTGGCAGAAAAGTAGCGAATGCAATGGGGATCGATATTGGCGGTTATCCGGGCAATTATTTTGCTTCCGCTGATGATCTGAAAATTTCCAATACGAGAACTGCAGCAGACACGATCGGTCGGGCAGATAAGATGGCCGGTTTGATTGGCACGATCCAGAAACTGCAGAGCGATCAATTATTGTGGGACTTCGCTGCAGACAGCTCTCCGCTGGATCCGGTAACGCTGGTAATGAATGAAGTTAACGGTATTCAGGGTCGTGGCGTGAATCTGTTCAGTGGCACCACAATGGATTTGCATAAACTGCTGGTGCTGTGGGCAGATTTGTGGCGTCCGTCGGTGACGAAATACGGCCAGTTGCCACCTGAACAAAAATCGACAGCGCCAGATTTCTTGCGTACTTTTGCCAGTGACTCCTGGGTGGTGTTCAACCGCGGAAAGACAACAATTGCACCGAACGGTTATGGCGATTTTATGCCAAAAGAAGCGACCACAATGCCTGTCAGCGGAGATTTCGAAAGCATTGATGTCACCATCGCACAGGGTAGCGGGATCACTGCAATCGGACGGGCTGCAGTACCCGGTAAACCCGTTACGATTCGTGTTGTTGATGCAGCGAGTGGTTCTCTGGGGGTGCAGTCAGGGTTTGCACGTACCTGGGGTGATCCGGTTTCTGATGGCAAAAAATATGGTCGTCCGCGTAAACCGATTTCCCCGAACATTCCTTTATCTGCAGCGACAGATAACGTATTTGTGACACCGTTTGGTGGTCCGCTTTACCTGAATTACAGCGGCCTCGCCGGGGGTAAAGTCGTTAAGTTGCAAATTAAAGGTGGTGCGAAGTATGGTCATTTTGATTTTACGAAAGACATGTCGCAGGCAGAGATTGATGCTGCCTCTGCAGTGATTAAATCTAAAGTATTTGGCTGGCAGACTTCAAAATTCGTCGGTGGTGAAGTACATCAAACCAATGCTTATGCGCTGAGTGTGATTGGTACTAAAGATCCGCGTGACTATATTCAGGACAATCTGCGCGCACGCATTTTTGACTCTAACCATATCGCAAATGGTTACAGCAATATGGCGATGTCTGCCAATGTCAAAGCAGTATGCGACAAGCTGGGATGGACTTGTGACGGTGATATGCATCGCGCACCGGGTGTTCAGCATTTTGTCGGCTGGATCGCTACGTGCGGCTTCCTGTGTTCAGGCAATCCGTCGGATGGTTTCGCTGGTATTGCGGCTGGCTGGGGCTGGTGGCATGAACTGGGTCATAATACTGTTCAGCGCGTGCACCATATCGTTCCACCGGGTACGGCAGGTTGCGTAGTCGAGTGCGATAACAATATTTTGTCGACAGCATCTGCGATGCGCAACTATGCGGTTTCCGGCGAAGATGTCAGCGGTGACCGCATTGATTACAAAGGCTTGTATGGCTACCTGAGCGCCAGCCGTGCAACCGGCAAGACCGGTAACGATCTGATCGCCGAGATGAGCAACCGTTTGTGGAACAGTGATAATCAGAATGCAATGCGCGCAGTGCATTTTCAGCTTGGTTTCCTTTATACACGCTTCCGTCTGGGCATGGATAAACCGACTGTCGATACTTCGCTGGAATATCTGACCTTGCTGACGAAAGCTGACCGACTGGTGGCGAAAGACTGGACGACAGCAAATGCATCGAAATATGCGATGGGCCGATATGCGAACAATACGATTACAAACCATGATCTGTTGTATGTGCTGAGCTCTCAAATTATCGGGCAGGACATGCGCCAGTATTTTGCAGCCTGGGGTATTCCGCTTGATCAGCGTTCGCTGGATTCCGTTTCTGATCTGAAGTTGCCGGTTGCACCACTGTGGCTGTATGCGCTGGCGCCGGGTAAGGGCAATCAGGTACAAACTGGCATGTGGGTGGATATTGACGGTAAAACGCCAGCGTATCCGTACTGATTAACATGAAGCATAAACTTTGTTTTATGTCATGATTTTGTAGTATTGATCTGATAAAGTTCACTCATCTGCTGTACATACAACCGATATGTATGACGGTGGTACCGGTCAGACTGCGCAAGCGTCTGGCCGGTTTTGTTTTTACAGTGGTGTGATTTTGAATTGTTGTAAGTACGATACTGGTGCGCTTCGGACTGTGCGGTTTTGTGATGGTGTGTGATATAGTTTGCAACAGCTGCTGTACATACAACCGATATGTATGACGGCAGTCCGGTGTGCTTGCTGCTTAGCGGTGGTCGCCGGTCCCGAATTCCGGACGGAGCCTGCGAGGCTCCGTTTTTATTTTGTGCTTTCCCAAAAATTCCGCATTCTGACAGCCTGACTGCCAGCACTCGCTTGCAGTTGTTAAAGCGTCATACCTATAATGGCTTAGCGTACTTCTTACCTGAATGCATCGTTTTTCGCACAGGCAGGCATCCGTTATTTTATGCAAAAGTAACGCCGGAAAACCGAACCGGTGTTCTGCAGTGATGTTCAACTGCGCTTTGGCTGCGTTGGAGTGAAATTCATGAGGTTAAATCGATGGACTGTGCCTGTTGTGATTGCCGCATCACTGACCTGTGTTTCCGTAATGGCCGGACAGTCGGATGCTGACCGCTGGATTCAAAAAGAATTTCAGCCATCTTCTCTGACCTCCGAACAGCAGCGTGCTGAATTGCGCTGGTTTGTTCTCGCTGCAGACCGTCTGCGTCTGAACGGGATTCGTGAAGTCCGCGTTATTTCTGAAGATCTGGCCACCCATCATTATGAAGCGAATGTTCTGGCTAAAGCATTTACTGAAATCACCGGTATTCGGGTTGTGCATGAAATTGTTCCGGAAGGGACGCTGGTCAGCCGTTTTCGGCAAGCGATGGACGGTCCCGACAGCGCTTATGATGGCTGGATAACTGACTCCGATCTGATCGGAACACATTATCGCTACGGACTGGTTGAGTCACTGACCGATTACATGAAGGACGAGGGGCGCGATTTCACCAGTCCGACGCTGGATTTGAAGGATTTTATCGGGCTGAAATTCACCACTGGCCCTGACGGAAAGATTTATCAGTTACCGGATCAGCAATTCGCGAATTTGTACTGGTTTCGCGCTGACTGGTTTGCACGGGAAGATTTGCAAAAACAATTCCGTGACCGCTATGGTTATCCGCTTGGTGTACCGCTGAACTGGTCGGCTTACGAGGATATTGCTGAGTTTTTTTCGGTGCATGTTCGTGAGCTGAACGGGAAACGGGTATACGGACACATGGATTACGGCGCACGTGATCCCTCGCTTGGGTGGCGGTTTACGGATGCATGGTTATCGATGGCAGGCGTGGCGGACAAAGGTTTGCCGAATGGGCTGCCTGTCGATGAGTGGGGGATTCGCGTCGCCGGTGATCAGTGTACGCCGGTCGGTGCATCAGTCGAGCGTGGCGGAGCAACGGATTCACCGGCAGCTATTTACGCATTGAGTCATTATCTTGACTGGCTGAACCGTTTTGCGCCACCGGAGGCAAAAGGATTAAACTTTACTCAGGCTGGCCCGGTGCCTGGACAGGGCCAGATCGCACAGCAGATTTTCTGGTACACAGGGTTTACCGCCGCGCTGAATAAACCGGGTTTGCCGGTGACCGATGCTGCGGGTAAGCCGCTCTGGAGAATGGCACCTTCGCCTCACGGCGCATACTGGAAACCGGGAATGCAGAATGGTTATCAGGATGTAGGAAGCTGGACCTTTTTGAAATCCACACCACGCTGGCGTAAGGCTGCTGCCTGGTTGTACGCCCAGTTTGTTACATCCCGCACGGTTTCACTAAAGAAATCGATTACCGGTCTGACTTTTATCCGCGAATCCGATATCCGGCATCCTTACTTTACAGAACATGCGGACCAGTTTGGCGGACTGATCGAGTTTTACCGCAGCCCCGCCCGCATTGCCTGGACGCCGACCGGAACCAATGTGCCGGATTATCCGAAAATGGCTGAACTCTGGTGGAGAAATATCGGCTTGGCAGTTGATGGAAAATTGTCGCCAGCTAAAGCAATGGAGCAACTGGCGCAACAAATGGATGATGTGCTTGGAAAGTTGCAGCATCAGGGCATGATGCATTGCGCGCCGAAACTGAATGCTAAGCAACACGGCGACCGCTATCTGACAAGTAAAGGTGCGCCATGGCAAGCCTTGCCCAATGAAAAACCTCCCGGAGAAACAATCCCCTACGAACGCTTACTGCAAGCGTGGAAGGAAGGTAGATTGCGATGACGCCAAAACAGGATAATGGTGCTGTCTCGCATAAACTCAGCTTATTGTTGCTGGGTGTTGGCATGGCTTTCGCCATTATCGTACAGACATACTGGAGTCTTACCGACGACCGTAAACAAACCATTGAAGCAGAAAAATCGAATGGTCATGTGGCAATACGGATTCTTGAAGAGCATGTGACACAGACGCTCGAAGACGGTGCCCGTAAGCTGGATGCGGTTGCGGAGCAAATTGCAGATGTCAGCAGTGATGAAAACCGGATTCAGCGTTTATTGCGTCTGAACGCACTTCAGGATTCCCGTTTTATGAAGTCGCTGCAGTTCATTCATCCAAACGGCGAAAGCTGGGTTGAGTCGCCTGATTTTCCTGCGCACAGTGTGAATGTGGCTGACCGTGATGATATTCAGTTTTTATTACTGAATCCCGGTTATACCCGGATTGTGTTCGGTCATCCGTATCAGAGTCCGTATGACAGCCAACTGGTTGTGCCCCTGTCCCGTTATGTTTATGACGCTGAGGGCAGGCAGACTGGCATTCTGAGTGCCAATATTCGTCTTTCTTATTTTGGTGATTTATATAACGGCATCGCTGTTGAAAATAATGTCATGCTGGCGCTGATTGCCGATGCGGGATTTATTATCATCCGTTCACCGTTTGAGGCACGTTATGCGGGGCGTGATATCGCCGCAGAGGATGCGACTACACGGCTTGCCGCAATGGGAAATGAAGGCGAGATTGAAGATGACAGCTGGCTGGACGATGAATTCCGGCGTTTGTATGTATTCAGAAAAATTAAAAATTATCCGGTGACGGTAGTCTACGGTCGCGACTTTGAAAGCATGCTGGCCGGCTGGGAAAAACGGGTACAGCATAAACTGATGTACACCGCTCTGGTGCTGGCTGCGCTGATGGTGATGATGGGCTTGCTGAGTCGGCAGCTTTCAAAACTGCGTCGTTCAGAACTGGTGCTGCGTCAGGCTGAATATAAATTTTCCGAAATTTTTGAACGATCTCCGCTGGCTTTGTCTCTGGTTGATTTGCAGCACCGGCAAATAGAAACTGTCAACCAGGCCTGGGTGGATTTATTCGGCTACAGTAAATCGGTGCTGAAAGATCAGCAGGCAGACTGGCAGGTCAGATTCTGGAAACATCCTGAGCAATTGACCCAATTTGTCTGGCAACTAGCTGAAGATCAGCAGATTGACCAGTTTCAGGCCGAACTGGTCCGTTCGGACGGTGCTGTCCGGACCTGCCTGTTATCCGCGAGGAAGATTTTTGTCGGAGATGAAACACGTTATATCGTCACGCCACTGGATGTGACCCGTGAGCTGGCCGCGGAGCAGAAATTGCTCGAACTGAATGCCGAGCTGGAAGAGCGGGTTGCAAAGAGAACGCGCAATCTTGAGCAATCGAATGCAGAACTGGCACAGGCATTGCAATCGGTACGTATGATGCAGGAAGAGGTGATCCGGCAAGAAAAACTGGCATCGCTGGGGGCGCTGGTCGCCGGAATTGCGCATGAGCTGAATACACCGATCGGCAATAGCGTGACGGTAACCAGTACGCTGCAGGATGAAATACGGCGCTTCCGTCGTGAGATGGAAAGCGGGCAGTTAAAACGATCCATGCTGAATCAGTTACTGGATAACCTGAGTTTTGGTGCAGATGTACTGATGCGGTCTCTTGGACGTGCTTCCGAACTGATACGCAGTTTCAAACACGTTGCGGTTGACCAGTCCAGCGATATGCGGCGTCAGTTCGATTTGAAAGAGACACTGCAGGAGATTCTGCTGACGAATTCGTCGATGTATTTAAAAACCCCTTATAAGCTGGAAACGCAGCTGGCGGAGGGTATCAGTATGAACAGTTATCCGGGCGCGCTGGGGCAGATTATCAGTAATTTTATTGCGAATGCGATACGTCACGGATTCGAAGGGCGAGCTAAAGGCCTGATGCGATTGTCGACGACGCTGAATGCAGAAAACTCTGTCGAAATCCGGTTCAGTGACGACGGACATGGCATCGCAGCAGATCACCTGAGTAAGGTGTTTGATCCTTTCTTTACAACGAAATTTGGTCAGGGTGGCTCTGGTCTGGGGATGAATATTGTGTACAACCTCGTCACGGAGATACTCGGTGGGCGTATTCATCTGGAAAGTGAGCCGGACAAAGGCACAACCTTCACTCTGATTCTGCCCTTGCACGCGCCGGATAGTCAGCACTGACCGGAGTTTTGCATTCCGGTCGGTGCTGTAATCATGCAGCAATTGGTTCAGGTATCAGCACATATTCAAGCAGTGCAGCGCAGTTTAATGCAGCGGCATGCTCGAAATAGTTTTCATGCGCTGCCAGTATCTGGTTAAAGCCGCGCTGATGATAATAGTAGAGCTGAGGATCGGCCGGAACAGCAGACCCGCCGCGCTTATCACTGCGGGTCCGGCTGACATAAGTTAGCAGACTCAGTTCAGGTTCTTGCTGACGTGCTTTCGCGAAACCCGGAACCGGTGAGCCGAGAAAAACTGAACGTATACCTTGTTCCAGCGCGCGTTGCATCGCAAAGGCGAATAAAGCGGATTGCGCGTGAATATCGTCACAAGTCAGACTGATGCCAAACCAGTAGGGCGCATCATCCTGCGGAAAGCCAATTCCGCCATGGGTTGTTTCATACCAGTTTGTACTTGCAGCCAGCCGCTGGCGGCATTTGCGCATGACAAATAAACTGCCGACCAGCTCGCCGTCCGGTCGAAACGCACCCCAGCTGGTTTTATCCAGATGCTGCAGCCGGGTTGATAACATCTCGCGGGTTGCGCACTGCGACGGCTCCCATTTTTTATGTTCCAGTGCCAGCAGGGCATCCAGATCTGCATTGCTCAGCAAACGTACGGTTAAATCAGACATGGCAGGTACACTCTCGTCGGAAAGGGTTAATACAATGTGCGCCGTGGCGCAGATATTCAGGAATTGCCCGCGTCAGCACTTCAGTGTGGCTGTAGTGAAAACCGCTGATGGTGAAAGAAGGAGTCAGGTTTTGCACCTGATGCCACCAGCGGCGCGGGATAAACAGCAAATCACCGCGTTGAACTTCGATGCGGACAGCATCTGAAAGCCCGGCCAGTTCCGGCGTTGCCAGGCGGGCAAAGCGGTCGTATTTGCGTGCATACTGCCGGCGGGAAATCGCATACGGAGGCGCGAGCCAGACCGCTTTTTTACCATCGGCCTGAAACAGTAAATTATCGAATAAATCGAAATGGGTGCCAGTGGTTGTCTGACCGCTGCCTATCCAAGCACTGCCTGCAATGCCGGATTTCGGAATAAACCGGTGTTGCGCAAGATATTCAGGTAAGCGCCGGTGCAAAGCGGCGAGCGGAAATTCTTTCAGGTAGCGAAAATCCTGTTCCTGACGTAAGTGCAGACTGTTCAGAAAATGATGCAGACTGACTTCACGGAAACGGGTCGCTTCCCGTTCGCGGTTAGCTGTCACTATGCGAACCAGCTGATCTTCCGTTTCTGATGGCATGGATTCTAAATTCCACACTTCACAGAAACTGGCAAATTCCGGATTGTTCTGAATCAGCAGAGGTGTATCGAGGCGGGTAATGGCAGACTTAATTTTGTCAGCACTCGGCGCTGTTATGCGTCGGATCAACATGCGGGTGGCCTGTCAGAAAAAAGGCCGCATTGTAGAAAGGCAGAGATTAAATTTTATTAATTTAAATATTTACTTTCTATTACTTACAGAAAATTACAAGAATGTGCGTTTTTTGCTGTTGCGAGCAGCGATTAGCATCATGCTGGCTTATGCAGTCGTTGCCGGTACTGGCCCGGGGTCACGCCGCTCCAGGTGCGGAACGCATGCTGAAAGCTGCTCTGTTCCTGATAGCCGAGCAGGAATGCGATATCCGTCAGGCTGAGTTGCGGGTTGGCCAGATACAGGCAAGCAAGCTCATGTCTGGTCTGATCCAGTACTTGCTGATAACCAGTGCCGGCATCAGATAGTTTTCTTTGCAGTGTACGTACGCTCATTTGCAGATGGGCAGCAGCGTCGGCAAGCTTTACCTCGCCACTCTTCAACTGATGTTCAAATAATTGCCGCAATAGCCGCACGATTTCCGGCATGGCTTGCTGCCGTTTTTTTTGCAGCAGTGTTTCTGCATGCTGACGCAGCATACTTGCCAGCGACTGATCTGCGTTGGGTACCGGCAAACTGAGTAAGGCGGAGGGAAAACGCACCGCATGACAATCTGCGCTGAATGCAGGTACAGCGCCAAACACCCGCAGATATTCGCTGCAATCCGGTGGCGCCGCATGCTGAAAGCGCAATTCGCCCGGAGGTAAAGGCTGACCGGCAAACCAGTCGGCAAAGACCCGGATACCGGCGAACACGCTTTCCGCCAGATGGCGACTGGCTTGCGGAAAATGGCTGTGCCAGCGGTATTCGGCGTAGTCGCCGTCGGTCAGCAATTCAGATCGTCCCAGATCATGTGCCAGCTCTTCATAGCGCATAGTCTGGTGCAGCGCTTCGCCGAGATCCTGACAGCTCATCAGTATCAGTCCGTACACGTTATAAGCGCCAAGCCGTGTCTTTTCACCGCAGTGCAGACCAAAAAAAGTGTCATCAAACAGCGCCGCTCCGGCATCGAGTAATTGCAGATAGTGGCTGGCGGGGATGACGTCGGCTCCTGCGTGATAGCGCAAACCGGCATGCTGCATCAGCTTTTCCAGCGAACTGTTGCGGGCATGCAGCACATCCTGCAGCGGTTGCAGATACGCAAGGCTGACCATGTGTGTGGTTGATAATCCGTTGGCAGGGCGGGAAGCAGTGTTTGGCATGTTTTCGCAAAAATCCTGACGTCTGTGCGCAATACGCACCTGACGAACCCCGCTAATCTTACGGCAACTTGTCAGAAAACGGAAAAAAGGACGGACAACATGCGCCGATGGAATGGTTGGGGAGATGAGCAGATTCAGCTGGCACTGGTGCCGGAGGCAAAACAATTCCTGCGCGAAGTGCTCGGAGAGGCTAAAACTGGCCCAAATGCGGATTTCAACACAGCTGTTGCCCGGTTGTCGGCATCAAGACTGGGCGACACAAAACTATGGACGACGAATCCTGCACAGCGTATCCGCTACAGTCTGGGTCAGAGCCTGCCCGACTGGCTGCAATTACGCTACGGACAGATCGCACAAACACCGGATGCGGTGGCTTTTCCGGAAAGCAGGGAAGAGGTCCGTGCGGTGTTGCAGCGGGCGGCGCAGCTCGGCTGCGTGGTGATTCCTTACGGTGGCGGGACCAGTGTTGCCGGGCATGTCAATGTGCAGGCTTCGTCACGACCTGTGATCACACTGGTGATGCAGCGCATGATGCAATTGCAATCGCTGGACAAGGAAGCGCAACTGGCGACTTTCGGTGCCGGCGTGCTCGGCCCCGATCTGGAGGCTCAGCTACGTGCTCATGGTTTTATGCTGGGACATTTTCCGCAATCGTTTGAATATTCCAGTCTGGGCGGCTGGGTAGTCACACGTTCATCTGGTCAGCAATCGCTGGGTTACGGTCGTATTGAAGCAATGTTTGCCGGCGGACATCTGGAAACACCGACCGGTACGCTGGACATCCGCGCTTTTCCGGCTTCTGCGGCCGGTACCGACCTCCGTGAACTTGTGCTGGGTTCGGAGGGCAGAATCGGTGTGCTGACCGATGTAACGGTGCGTGTTCAGCGTTTGCCTGAAAAAGAAAGCTTTATTGCAGTGTGCTTTTCCGATTGGGAAAGCGGGCGGCAGGCTTTACGTCAGATGGCGCAACAGCAAATGCCTTTATCAATGCTGCGTTTATCGAATGCCACTGAAACTGCGACCAGCCTGAAGCTGGCAGGGCATGTTCAGCAAGTGGCATGGCTGGAGCGATATCTGCGCTGGCGCGGCTGTGCGGAACAGAAATGTATGGCGATTATCGGTGCCAGCGGCAGCGCATTGCAGGTGCGGCAGGCTTTGCAGCAGGCAAAAGCGGTCTGGCGGCTGCACGGCGGTGTCGGGTTGGGTACTTTGTTAGGAAAGAAGTGGCAGCACGGGCGTTTCCGCAATGTGTATCTGCGTAATACCTTATGGGACATGGGATACGCAATTGATACGGTGGAAACAGCAACTGACTGGCCGGGGATTACACCAATGATGCAAGCCGTAGAACAGGCTGCCCGTGCAGCGCTGGCAGAAGACGGGGAAACGGTTCATACCTACACCCATCTGTCCCATGTATATACGCAGGGTGCGAGCGTGTACACAACCTTTGTCTATCGTCTGAGTGGTGACTATCAGACCGATTTACGCCGTTGGCAACGTTTGAAAAGGGCTGCGTCTGAATCGATTACGGCATTCGGCGGCACGATCAGCCACCAGCATGGCGTTGGTCTGGACCATGCTCCTTATCTGCATACAGAAAAAGGTGAGGCGGGGCTGGATGCAATACGCAGCATATACCGCCATTTTGATCCGCAGGACATGATGAATCCCGGCAAATGTGTTGCCGGCAAAGGAGTCTGATCAATGCCAGCAATCCTTGAACATGACTGGCAAAGCCAGCGTTTTTGTTCTGCTAGTAAGGATAATTCCTTACCCACAGAGGTGGATATTCTGATTGCAGGTGGTGGTATCACCGGCGCGGGAATTGCACTGGAAGCGGCGCGTGCAGGTTATCGTGTATTGCTGGCGGAACAGAAGGATTTTGCGTGGGGCAGCTCCAGCCGTTCATCCAAGCTGGTGCACGGTGGCTTGCGTTATCTGAAGGAGGGGCAGTGGAAACTGACTCGCGATTCAGTCCGCGAGCGCCAGCGCCTGATGACTGAAGCACCGGGGCTGGTGCAGCCACAGAGTTTTGCTTTCAGTCATTATCGTGGCAAAGGGCCATCGCGCTGGTTGTTTGCGCTCGGACTGGCGATCTACGACAAGATGGCGGGCAGTCATGCGCGCCATCAGTACGATCAGGCGGAATATCAGTGGCTGGCGCCGCATATTCGCGCAGAAGGCCTGGATGGTGGCATGTGCTATCTGGATGCAAAGACAGATGATGTGCGTCTGGTACTGCGTGTGCTGCAGGAAGCGCGCAAGCTGGGTGCGGTGTGCCGTAATTATCTGAAAGTGCAGCATCTGATATACGACGGTGATCAGGTGTGCGGTGCAGCGCTTTGCAGTGCCGATGGTGGGAAAACTGTCGAAGTCAGAGCAAAAATCGTGATTAATGCATGTGGTGCATGGTCGGATCAGTTACGGAAAGTGCATCCCGATGCACAAAAGCTGCGGCCTTTACGCGGCAGTCATTTACTGTTTCCTGCATGGCGTTTGCCTGTCGCACAAGCCGTCAGCCTGATGCATCCGGACGACGGGCGACCAGTCTTTTTGTATCCGTGGGAAGGCGTAACGCTGGTTGGAACCACGGATTTAGATCATGCCGCACCGGCTGATCAGGAGCCGCGTATCAGTCAGCAGGAAGTGGACTATCTGATGTGTGCATTGCATTGGCAGTTTCCCTCGCTGGCGCTGACGACAGCGGATGTATTGTCATGTTATGCAGGCGTCCGGCCAGTGGTGGATGACGGGCATGCTGATCCTTCGCAAGTCTCGCGTGATCATGTGCTGTGGCAGGAAAACGGTTTGCTGACCGTCACCGGCGGCAAACTGACGACTTTCCGGCTGATCGCCAGAGAAGCACTGAACAGTGTGTCGGCAATCCTGCCTGTAGCGCGAAACGCTCAGGCTGAAGAAACATTATTTACTCAGGTGGCGACGCTCATGCCGCCAAACGCAGGCATCGCGCCGGATTTGTGGCAAAGACTATGCGGCTATTACGGTGATGCAGCACAGGAAATCCTGACGCTGACGTCCTTGACGGCGACGCTGTATGTACCTGGTACGCAGATTCTGTGGGCAGAAATGCTCTGGTGTGCAAGGCATGAAAGCGTGCGCCATCTGGATGATTTGCTATTGCGCCGCACACGTTATGGCCTGATCCTGCCGCAAGGCGGGCGTGATCACTTGTCAGCGCTGCGCAGCCTGTGTCAGACTGCACTGGGCTGGGATGATCAGCACTGGGAGCAGGAGGAACAGCGCTATCTGATGATCTGGCAAGAGGTGTATCAATTGCCAGCGGCATGTTTGCCCGATGCATAACATGTGCGGGAAGACGTAAAAAAACGTTTCCAGTGAATGATTATTCAGCTAACTAGAACTCATTTCATCAATAGCCACGAGTGCGAACGCGAGGTGCCGGGAGGCAGTGCGCGGCGCCGTTGCGCAGCACAGGCTGGTGCCTGTGCAAGCGACGCAACAAAGCAATGCGCCCGGCACCTCCGTTCCCGGAGGGTTTGCCTCATAGCGCATGCTGGACAGCGTTGGACGCGTTGTGAATAGCACCGCTATTCACTGCCTTGTCCGCCTTGCCAGCTCGCGCTATGAGGCAAACGCATCTCGCGGGTATTTATGAAATGAGTTCTAGGCAAATAAGTATCTTCAGATGACCGGGTTCATCTGAAATAAACAATAACAATAAAAAATAAAGAAACGTGGGGACTTATGTCGGCAAAGTATTTACTCGCCATCGATAACGGAACGCAGAGCGTCCGTGCAATTTTGTTTGATGTGCACGGGAATATCGTTGCCAAATCGCAGGTGCATCTGGAAGCGTATTTTTCTGCACAACCCGGTTGGGCGGAGCATGATGCGGATGGCTACTGGCAGGCAGTGTGTACTGCATGTCAGCGTTTGTGGGCACAATCCTCAGCAGGGCCGGCGCATGTTGCTGCGGTATCTGTTACGACGCAGCGCGGCACGGTGGTGAACCTCGATGCACACGGACAGCCTTTGCGCCCTGCGATCACATGGCTTGATCAGCGCCGTACCGAACACTATCCGCCGGTAAATCCTTTGTGGCTGGCAGCATTCAAAGTAGCAGGTGTTGCCGACACCATCCGTTTTTTTCGCGGTGAAGCGGAGCTGAACTGGATTAAGCATATGCAACCGGAGATCTGGGACAAGACTGCCCATTTTCTGTTGTTATCCGGCTATCTGAATTACAAGCTTACTGACCTTTTCCGTGACTCTTCAGGTTCGCAGGTCGGATACATCCCGTTTGATTACAAAGGATTGCGCTGGGCCCCGAAATGGGACTGGAAATGGCAGGCGCTGGCGGTCAGGGAGGAAATGTTGCCGGAACTGGTAGCGCCGGGCAGTCTGCTGGGAAACATTACCGCTAGTGCCGCCGCGCAGACCGGTATTCTTGAAGGAACACCGGTCATTGCCGCCGCAGCAGATAAAGCGTGTGAAGTGATTGGTGCTGGGTGCGAAGCGCCGCATATCGGTTGCCTCAGTTATGGCACAACGGCAACGATCAATACTACCAGCCGCAAGTATGTGGAAGTGACACCGTTTATTCCGCCGTATCCGGCTGCTATTCCGGGTGCTTACAGTACTGAAGTGCAGATATTCCGTGGCTACTGGATGGTCAACTGGTTTAAGGAGCAGTTCGGGCTGAATGAGCGACTGGCAGCGGAGCAGCTTGGCGTTTCTCCTGAAAGTTTGTTTGACGAGCTGGTGAACTCGGTACCGCCCGGCGCAATGGGCTTAATGCTGCAACCTTACTGGACGCCCGGTATCAAAATCCCGGGACCGGAAGCCAAGGGTGCGATGATAGGTTTCGGTGATGTCCATAACCGTGCACACATGTACCGCGCTATTCTCGAAGGCCTTGCTTACGCCTTGCGGGAAGGGAAGGAGCGCATAGAAAAGCGCAGTGGCGTTCCTGTCACCAGCTTACGTATTTCAGGCGGCGGGTCGCAGAGTGACGCGGCAATGCAATTAACTGCCGATATTTTTGGCTTGCCGACATCGCGTCCGCATGTCTATGAAACCTCCGGACTAGGTGCAGCAATCAATGCGGCGGTCGGTGTCGGTTGTTACAGTGATTTTCACAGTGCTATCGTAGCCATGACGCGCACTGGCCGCACATTCGAGCCTATTCCTCATCACCATCAGATGTATGAGGCTCTGTACAAACAGGTCTATTGCAAAATGTACAGTCGTCTGCAACCTCTGTACAAATCGATTCAGGAGATTACCGGTTATCCGAAAATGCATGAGTAAGCTGTGGTGTGCGGTTTTAACCGGCTTGTGCAGTTAACTGCAATTTCTGATCACACCGCCGCGCCGTTCTGATGTGACGGATTTCGCCACTGGTTTTTAGATCGAATGATAAAAAAACGACAATCACTATGCTGATTTCATCTTATTTCGATGTGATGGAAGTCGGTTTATCAGAATGGCGAGAATAAAAGAAATTTGCTTTCTATCCTGATAGATCAAAGTAAATTCTAAGTTTGGTGGTGTTTTTCCTCAAAAATACGGAAATATAGCCACGTTCTATCGATTCTTAAGGTGAAATTTGTCGAAAATTTCCTTGTGGAAATGCCGTCGTGCAGTAAAAACATCTGTTGATCGTCAGAAAACAGCAGTATTTTACTGTGCAGAATTCTGCTTTTTGTCCGGTTACAACTATCAAGACGTGTTACGTGTGGCTGCTTAAACTGTGCAATGTTACGCATCAGTTTCCCGGACACGAGCGGGAAGCAGTGTGCCGGAGTCACCGGTACACTCACAACTGTTGCGGTGAATTCTTGACTTTTTAACAGATACCGGACCAGCCGGAGAAAGTAAGGTAAATCATGTGGCAAGGTGTTATTCCTGCGGTAACGACTAAATTCACGGCCGACGACAAGCTCGACTACAACGAAATGGAACGTTGCTTCAAGTTCCTGATGGACGCTGGTTGCGATGGCCTGATCGCTTGCGGCTCCCTCGGTGAAGGCCCGTTCCTGTCGCATGATGAGCGTATCGAAGTATTGAAAGTAACTAAGCAAGTTACCGGCGCAAAACCTGCACTGCTGACTGTTGCTGAAGCTTCTACCCGTGAAGCTTGTGCACTGGCAGAAAAAGGCGCGAAAGCCGGCGCAGATGGCTTGATGGTTGTACCAAGTACCATCTACCACACCAACCCGAAAGAAACGGTTGCCAATCTGCGTGCAATCGCTGCTGCGGCAGATCTGCCGGTCATGATTTACTCCAACCGTATCGCTTACCGCGTTGACGTGACAACCGATATGCTGGAAGAGCTGGCGGACGATAAACGCTTCGTCGCAGTGAAAGAGTCTTCTGATGATATCCGTCGTACAACAGAAATCATCAATCGTCTGGGTCGTCGTTACGATGTATTCACCGGTGTCGATAATCTGGCATTCGAAGCACTGACAGCTGGCGCGATCGGCTGGGTTGCTGGTCTGGTGGTCGCATTCCCGCATGAAACCGTCGCAATTTACCGTCTGGTTCAGGCAGGTCGTTATGCTGAAGCACTGGAGATTTACCGCTGGTTCCGTCCTTTGCTGGATCTGGACGTTTCCTCTTATCTGGTTCAGAACATCAAACTGGTTGAAGCGATGGTGATCGATTCCAACGAGCGCGTGCGTCTGCCACGTATGCCACTGGAAGGCGAGCCACGTACCCGCGCAGAAGCAGTTGTAAAAGCTGCACTGGCTAACCGTCCTAAGCTGCCAAGCTTTGCATAATCAGAGATAGGTGATCAACACATGGGCAACAAAGCCGATGTGCTGGTGATAGGCGCAGGCATCGTAGGATCAGCCTGCGCTTTCACTTTGCAGCAACAGGGTTATCAGGTGACCCTGATCGATGAAAAGTCTCCTGGCAGTGGCGTCACCGCTGCCGGTATGGGACATCTGGTAGCACTGGATGAGTCGGAAGATGAACTGAATTTATGCTTGTATGCCCTGAGCCTGTGGCAGGATTTTGTTCGTGAGCATCCCGGTGTTGGTGACTATAGTCAGTGCGGTACTTTATGGGTTGCTGAGAACGAAGAGCAGCTTGCTGAAGCAGAACGTCGCGCCGAACGTCTGAATCATCATCACTGGCGCGCCGGACTCGTTAACAGTGATCAGTTACGTCGCCTTGAGCCTTGCCTCAGAAGCGGATTGGCTGGCGGCGTAAGGGTATCTGGCGACGCCGTCATTTATCCGCCAGCAGTGGCGCATTATCTGGCGGGGTTGTTGCAAAAGGCCGGTGGACAGTGCCGGTTTGGTTTGCCAGTCATGGTCTTACATGATGACGGTGTACTTCTCAGTGATGGCAGTGTGATTCAGGCTGCGCAAATTGTGATTGCTGCCGGTACCGGCGTCAGCAGGCTATTGCCCGATTTCAGAATTTTCCCGCGTAAGGGGCATCTGGCGATTACTGATCGTTATCCCGGACGCTTACAGCATCAGGTCGTTAGCATGAATTATGGTCAGGCGACAGTGACTGCAGATGCATTGACGGTAGCCGCTAACGTGCAGCCCAGACCGACTGGTCAATGGCTGATTGGTTCTTGCAGGCAAGATGGTCAGACAGATACAACGCTTGACCCGCGTGCTCTCGGTGGGGTTCTGCGCTCAGCGACGGAATTACTGCCATGCCTCGCAGATATGCGTATCGTCAGAGCGTGGGCCGGTATGCGTCCTGCTTCCCCGGATGGGCATCCGGTCATTGGGCAGCATCCGGTTCAACCCGGAATCTGGATTGCCGCCGGGCATGAAGGTCTTGGCGTTACAACTGCGTTCGCTACAGCACAATTGCTGGCTGCACAAATGTGCGGTAAGTCACCTGCGCTTGATATGCGTCCTTACGATCCGTCTCGTTTCTTTGATAAGGAGAAACTGCAGTATGCCTGAAAAAAACAGGATCAGACTCTGGATAAATGGTGCACAGGTCGAAGCTGAGCGTGGCGTGAGTGTGGCCGCGATTCTGATGAAGGAAAATCAGTTGCTGACACGTCTCTCGGTTTCCGGTTCTGCACGATTTGCGGTCTGCGGTATGGGCATTTGTCAGGAGTGCAGAGTGCAGATTAATGGTCATCCGCATAGTCTTGCATGTCAGACGATTTGTGAGCCGGGTATGGTCATACAGACAGATAAGAAAGCAGTCGTATGAAGATGCAGGAGTTACACACCGGAATTCTGATTATCGGTGCCGGACCAGCAGGACTTGCTGCCGCCAGTGCCGCATTAAATTCGGGTAAACAAATACTGATCGCTGATGATAATCCCTTACCGGGTGGTCAAATCTGGCGAGGGGGTCCCGGGAAAGTCAGGGATGCGCGTGCCGCATTATTCTGGGATCGCTGTCAAAACGCATTGAATGTGCAATGGCTGAACTCTGCGCGACTGGTTGCATTCAGTCATCCGCATGAAGCCATTTTTGAATTGCCGGAAAAAGTTGTCAGTATCCGCTTTGAGCGACTAATTTTGTGCAACGGTGGCCGTGAGCTTTTGTTGCCTTTTGATGGCTGGACATTGCCCGGTGTCACCGGGGCAGGTGGTTTGCAGGCATTAATTAAAGCGGGTGCGGATGTCCGTGGGAAACGGATTGTCATTGCTGGTACCGGACCGCTGTTACTCGCGGTGGCAGAGACTGCTCAAAAAGCAGGGGCTGAAGTCTTGCTTGTTGCTGAAATTCAGCCAATCTTTAAATTGATGCGTTTTATGGGGCAGTTGATATTGCATCATCGCAGTAAAGCGCTGCAGGCAATTTCACTGTACTGGTCACTTAAAAAAATTCCCTACCTCAGCAACATCATTATCGAAAAAGCGGCCGGAGACGGGCAACTGGCTGAGGTGCATTTCCGGCGTGGTGACCAGTTGATGACAGTTCAGGCGGATTTGCTCGCTTGTGGTTTCGGAATCACGCCGAATACCGAAATTGCACGTCTGCTCGGATGCAGCACAGGTGGTGGCGCTGTCATTCATGATGAGCGTCAGTGTACTTCCGTGCCTCACATTTATGTCGCTGGCGAAATCACCGGTTTTGGCGGAGTGGAAAAGGCGATCGCCGAAGGACATATCGCAGGACTCGCTGTCAGTGATCAGTCAATCAGTCATGGTGATGAAGTCAGGCGTGAGGAAGCTCAGCATTTTATGGGCTTATTGCGCGACACATTTGCGGTGAATGATGAGGTCAGGCGTCTCGCATCAGATTCAACGCTGGTTTGCCGTTGCGAGGATGTCCCGGTCGCTGAGCTGCGTCAGCACGCTAGCTGGCGTTCGGCAAAACTGATTACCCGTGCCGGAATGGGCGCTTGTCAGGGCCGGATTTGCGGTGCAGCCTGCCAGATCATGTTTGGCTGGGATGCGCCCGAGTTAAGACAACCTGTATTTCCATGCAGAACATCAACTCTTGCAGCAATTGCTGCTTCTTCTCTTAAGGAAGCCAAGTAATGAAAAAACTTTTTATCAATGGTGAATGGTTAGAAGGCGCAAAAGTTACGACGACACGCAGCCCGTCTGATTTAAGCGATGTGGTGGGTGAATACGCCAGCGCCGGTACTGCAGAAGTAGAAATGGCGATTGCAGCCGCTAGCAATGCTGCGGAATCCTGGCGTTATTCAAATGTGCAGCAACGTGCAGATATTCTGGACAAAATCGGGACAGAAATTAACGAGCGTAAAAACGAGCTGGGTACTTTACTGGCACGCGAAGAAGGTAAAACCTTGCCGGAAGCGATTGGTGAAGTTGGTCGTGCAGCAGCGATTTTTAAATTTTTTGCACAGGAAGCTTTGCGTATCCGTGGCGATAAACTGGCATCGGTACGTCCCGGTCTTGATGTGGATGTGACTCGTGAACCGGTTGGAACCGTCGGTATCATCGCACCGTGGAATTTCCCGATCGCGATCCCTGCATGGAAAGTGGCACCAGCGCTGGCCTATGGTAATACCGTACTGCTGAAACCCGCTGATCTGGTTCCTGGTTGTTCCTGGGAAATGGCGGAAATCATTAGTCGTTCTGGTTTGCCAGCTGGCGTGTTTAATCTGGTGTCT
This sequence comes from Cognatundibacterium luofuense, assembly GCF_018139685.1. Lineage (GTDB taxonomy): Bacteria > Pseudomonadota > Gammaproteobacteria > Burkholderiales > Burkholderiaceae_D > Undibacterium > Undibacterium luofuense. The sequence goes on along the minus strand of NZ_JAGSPN010000002.1, from coordinate 20,814 downwards.
GGCCCGGGTCGCGTGGTTGGTGAAGCGATGGTAAATGACCGTCGCGTGGATGCAATCAGCTTTACCGGTTCGGTTGGTACGGGTACCCGTGTGCTGGCCGGATGTGCAGCGCGCCGCGCCAAAGTACAGCTGGAAATGGGCGGAAAGAACCCGCTGGTTGTTCTGGCAGATTCTGACCTGAACGTTGCGGTGAATGCTGCGATTCAGGGCGCATTCTATTCGACAGGTCAGCGTTGTACTGCATCTTCACGTCTGATCGTGGAAGAGGGCATCTATCACGCTTTTGTCGCTGCAATGAAAGATAAGCTGGCACAAATTAAAGTCGGGCATGCACTGTACGCAGGTATCGACATTGGCCCGGTTGCCGATCAGTCTCAGCTGGAGCAGGATCTGCGCTATATTGATATCGCAAAAAATGAAGGCGCGACGCTGGCATTCGGTGGCGATCTGCTGAAACGCGAGACGGAAGGCTACTTCCTGAGTCCGGCATTGTTTACTGATTGTCATCCGGATATGGTGCATGCGCGCGAAGAAATTTTTGGTCCGGTTGCTTCTGTCATTCCAGCGAAGAATTATGAACATGCGCTGCAACTGGCAAATGACACCGAATTTGGTCTGACTGCAGGTATCTGCACAACTTCGCTGAAACATGCAACACACTTTAAGCGTCACGCACGTGCCGGTATGGTGATGGTGAATGTGCCGACAGCAGGTGTGGATTATCATGTTCCGTTCGGTGGCACAAAAGGCTCCAGTTACGGTGCGCGTGAACAGGGTTCGGCGGCAGTCGAATTTTTTACGACAATGAAAACCAGCTATACGTTTGCTGGTTGATTTATTCAAGTCGCTGTAAAAACGGCTTCCGCGAGGAAGCCGTTTTTTTTGGTATTTCAGTATTGCGGAGTGACTCAGATGCGCCAGGAGAATTTTGCAAAAATTTCCTGTTGTTTTGTACGTGGCGCACTGATTGTTGCTTCAGCAGTGGACTGTGTCCAGCCCAGATAAAACACTTTTCCGAGGGCTCGCGTATGGGTGTACACCACGGAATTTACTTGTCGCTGGCTGTCTGCTGTCACGCTGAAGTTATACAGCGCCGGATTACGGGATGTATGCCGACCCTGATAAATCCAGCGCAAATTATCTTTGCTGCTGAAGTGCGCAATCGTATTTAACTGAATCGCTGTTTCAGTAAACGCGCGGCCTTTTTGTGTAATGGCGGAATTGCCCGGATGATCAATCCAGTTAACAGCGTAACTTGGTTCCAGCTCTAATCTGTCGTGCGCACGTATCTTTGCACTGGCAGTCAGCGTTCCCCCGCGACCTGTACGGCTGGCATCAACATCGATCGTATCGCCGAAAGTCATATCAACGGTCAGTCGTGCCAGATGACGGCCAGGGCTGATTGCAAAACCAGTCAGAAATTTATTAGTGTCGTATGCCTCACCAAAACGTTGTATCCGTGAACGCACGGATGGGCTGACAGCGAAGTACGCACTGCTGTCATAGTGACTTGCGATCCGTATACCTGGTGTCACACTTTGAGACATCAGATTGCCATCAGAGTCCAGTTTATATTCGGCTTGTAAATAAGTATTCAGTTCATGTAAAGGGGATTGCTTCCCCCATTTTTTTACTATTTCACCATTAACGCTGCGAAACCCGGTTTGCGCAAAAAAGCCATTGTCCGCCCGGAAATTTTTGCTGAAATTTTTATATGTTGCTGAATATGACCATTCGTCATTCCCGCGATACCAGTCAGCAAATGCTGCGTAGCCACTCGTTGTTTCGCCGGATTGCAGGTTACCGTCCATGCCGGCTTGTGCCGTTGTCTGGCTGCCAAGCAACTGGATGCGGAATAACTCATTTTCGTCTGCCTGCCAGACCAGATCCGGCCCGAATACCCGGTTATAACCACGGCCTTCACCATAATTACGGTCGGTCAGGATTGCGCCAGCGGACATATTGCCGAAGCGGAAATTGAAACGTGCATCGGTCGCAACAGACCGCGTGGAGGATGTAGCAAGTCCAGTGAAATAACTGTTTGGCAGCAGAACAAGTCCACCCGCCGCATCACGGCTGACGAGGATGCTGATATCTTTCTGTTCGTCGCGTTTTGTGTAGCGCAAACCAGCATCAGGGTTGGCAATGCTGCGTGTACTGATGACATTCAGAGGGGTTTTGAAAATATCCGCACCTTCGAGGAAAAACGGGCGTTTTTCCGGCGAAAAAATACTGAATTTTGTATTGCCGGATAACTGCGGGGCATCGAGTTCTATTTGGGAAAAGTCTGGCTTAAGTGTACCGTCTATGGTGGTAGACGAGTCGGGACGAAATTTGAGATCCAGACTCAGATCACGACTGGATGCTGAGCGTGTTACCTGATCGCCGTTGCGATCTTCAGCACGCCGGACAACCAGCTGTGGCGTCAGATGCCAGTTACTTGCTGATGGCAAATCACGCAGCCCCGTGACAGGATCTGAAAAACACAGATTGCAACTGGCTGCACGTGTCACGCCACCACTGTACATACGATAACGCTGGTCACGGGTCATATTTCTCAGGACAAGCAAGCTCCAAGGCTGCGTGGCATCTTTGTTATATGCGATCTCAGAGAAAGGAATTCTGAATTCTGCCGTCCAGCCCTCATTGTCGATTGAAGTGGCAACATCATACTGATAATCCGGCGCCGTATCGTCACCAGTCATGTCGCTGTATATGCCATCCATGATTGCACCACGAGCATTCGCATAAAATACTTGCGATGCTTTATGTGCGCCACTGGGATCAATATACAGCGCAATAAAATCCTGATCGATACTAATTTTGTCGCGGCGGGCAAACGGAGCACGAATATCTGCAGGGCTTTGATCAAATGCCCGTACACCTACATACAAATACTTGTCATCGTATAAAACCCGGACTTCTGTTTTTAAATGAGCTTTTTGTTTATCCACGGGCTGAGTCTGATAAAAAGTATCAGACACCGGTGCAGACTGCCATACGGGATCATTGAGTTTCCCATCGAGTATGATTTTCGAGGCGGTATCAGGAATACGTACAGCCTGAAAGTTCTGTGATTGCGCATGAGCACTGGTAGTCAGCGTTGCAAAAATAGCCGATGCTACAGCAGAAAAGAGCGGAGTTTTTTTTCTGAATATCATTATTGAAATAAGGAAAGTTGCGCTGCAAGACCAAGAGCAGTACCTGAGTTGCATTCTCTGATCGCAAAACGGAAATGTAAGTTCCGGTGTTATGCGCCGATTCCATAAAATTCAGTGATATTTTGTCGGTATAAAAATTTATTTAATGAATGTAAGCCTGATATGTGGTGAGAAAAATAAAAAAAGCCCGGTCAGAGACCGGGCTTTTTAACTCACTGTCTTTAAACTGCCAAATCAGAAGAATTTGTAGTTTGCAGAAACAGAGAACATACGACCATTTGGGTTAGCCAGAACGGTGTTGTAGTATGTGTAGTATGGATCGTATGGTGCTGCACGATCAAACATATTACGGATAGTTGCGCGCAGCGTCAGGTTTTTGAAGCCTTTGTAGCTGGTGCCGATATCAAACGTGTAGTTTGCAGCAACGCGGCAAGCTGGGTTGGTGATGGTGTACGGAGCAACGGATACAGATGCAGGGCACTCTGTACGAACACCGGTTGTGGTGTTGAAGCTTGCCAGACTGTAGTCGCTGGTGTAGTTCATCGCGCCAAATACAGTGTAATCACCTTTTTCCCAGCTGACGTTTACGCGGGATTTCAGGCGTGGTGCAACTTCAGTGCCTGCTTCGTCAACGTATGGGTTACCTACTTCACGCTGGAACTTGTAGCTGTCGTTGTAACCAGCAAACAGGGAGGTCGTTACTTTACCCATTGCGCCCAGATTGGCTTTGTAGGTAATGTCCAGATCTACACCCTTAACGATGGTTTCACCCAGATTCAGGTATTTACGTTTTACGCCGACGATAGTACCGGTGCCTGGGATTGGGTTGCCAGCAGCATCTTTCAGCTGAGTAGCAGGATCAGGGCTACGGAATACGACGTCGTTGTAGAAACCATTACCTTCTTGGTACAGCTTACGCAGGATGTCGTTAGAGCTCAGACGGTCAACTTCGTTTTTACGGCTGATTTCATAGATATCCAGTGTTGCGCTCAGGCTGTTTGTCGGAGCAAATACCAGTCCCAGCGTTTTGCTGCGGGAAGTTTCTGGTTTCAGATCCGGATTCGCAACGATGAAGGAGGCGATAGTACGTGTAGCAGCGCTGGAAGCGGCATTACACTCATTCGCACTTTCGTAGCCAGTCGCGCCTGCAATCGCTTTACCACCTGGGCAACGAACGTTGTCGCGCCATGTGGAAATGGACTGGAAGCTGGACACGTTAGATTTGGAAATCTGTGTCAGGCCTGGTGCACGGAAGCCTTCAGCAACAGTACCACGGATGCTCAGTTCCGGAATTGGTGTGTATTTGAAGCCCAGTTTTGGTGTTGTGGAAGAACCGTAATCGCTGTAACGGTCATAACGTACCGCTGCTTCGATATTGATTGTTTTCCATACTGGCAGATTCAGCTCTGTGAACAGAGAGGAAACGTTACGGGAACCAGTAGCGGAAGAACCGCCACGACCAACGAAATTACCAGCTGCCAGGTTGGCGTCCGGAGTCATATCGATGGATTCTTTACGGAATTCAGCACCAGCAGCGATACCAACTGCGCCACCTGGCAATGCACCGTATTCACGGGAAGCTTTGAAGTCAACGGAGTTAACTTTTGTCTTACCTGTAGACAGTGCTTCTGGGCTGATTTGTGACAGCAGAGCAGCACTGTTGCTGCCGCCAAAACGGTATTGTTCCAGCGCGGCCTGAGCAGTCACGGAATTGATCATGCCGGTTTCGCGCTGATCACGCTTGGATTGATTCAGCAGAACACCAGACTGCCAGTCCCAGCCAAAGTGTGTGCCGCTCAAGCCACCAACGATACGGTAAGTATCCTGAGTAACGTATGTACCTGCAGCGATATCAGCCAGACGTGCACCGGTAACGACGCGCAGCTGGTTGTTCGGATCCGCCTGGAACAGTGGATTGTCAGGGTGGTTCGCTGGCATGATGAAGCGGAACGAACGACGGTTACCGGCTGGGTCAAACCATGTAGACAGGCTGCTGGACAGTGTTGCGAAACCGCCACCACCTGGGAAATCATTTTCCAGACGAGAGTAGCTTGCTTCTACGAAACCTTGGATGTCTTTGTTAACGTTAAACGAGACACGTGTAAACAGGTTTGCAGATTTAGATGGTGTTGTGTGGTAACCGAACTGGCTCAGATCCATCACGCAAGTTGGCTTACCAGTTGCGAACCATGTAGTGCTGATCTGGTTTGCAGGGCACTTAGTCGGGGTCAGAGGAGACGTTGTCAGGAACGCGCCGCTGCCTTTTGCCGATTCAGGGTAGAAGTTTGGTGTGTATGTGATTGCGGAATCAGGGTCGGTTTGGGAACCGCCAGCGAAGCTGCCCAGATTGACTGCATTCATGTCCAGACCACCGGTTTTTGTGTACTTGGTACCAGGACGCTTAGACGCATCCAGACCAACCATCACGTTGAAACCGTTTGTTTCAACATCGCCCCAGCCACCGAACAGGGAGATATTGTGGTTTTTGAAGCCGCCTTGTGTTGCGCCGGTTTCGGTCGCAGTTGCTTCAAAGCCTGTGTATTCTTTTTTCAGAATGATGTTAACAACACCGGCAATCGCGTCGGAGCCGTAAACAGCGGATGCGCCGTCTTTTACAACTTCGATACGCTCAATCGCGGACATCGGGATGTTGTTGATGTTATACAGCGTGGACTGACCAGAGTTAGGATCTGCAGTCGCAGTTGCTGCCATACGACGGCCGTTGATCAGGGTCAGTGTCGATGCAGAACCCATACCACGCAGGGATGCAGTTGCAGTACCTGCAGCAAAACCGTTACCGGAAGTGAAGTCATTCTGACCACCGGAAGTGATTGCAGGGATAGTCTGCAACAGTTCGGTCATGTTGGATGCGCCGGAACGTTTGATGTCTTCGGCTTTGATCACCTGAACAGGGGAAGCTGTTTCAGTGTTGGTACGTTTAATACTTGTACCAGTCACTTCAACTTTCTGAATCTTCTCCGTGGTCTCAGTTTTCTCTTGAGCGAAAGCAACGGTAGTCATACCGATAGCTGCCAGCGCCAGAGTAATTTTAGTTAATTTCATTCTTTAACTCTCCAGTTATAAGAAAACCCGTGCGTTTTGCCGGGATTTAACAGGGCTTGCCTGCATCTTTTTTTCGTCTTTTCAGACGATGGTGGAACTGATTTGCTACTTCTTCTCCCCCGCGAGATCCCCCTCGCTGAGAAAAAATTTCCGCCCCAAAATTAATAGTAACGTTTTGTTTCTAAAAACTGACGAAATTTATTGAAAACGATGAATATTTGATAAAAAATTGTCGTTTTTTTGTTCGTTTTTTGCGACAACGTGAAAAAAGGTTTTCATGCAAAATAAGTTTCACGAATACCCATATAAGCTTTGGTAATTAAGTCGCTCAGAAGTATAAAACTGCACAAAAATAATATTTGCACCTCTTTTGACCATATTTTCATCATTTTTGAATTGCACGAAAATGGTGCAATTTGATGGTGGTAGCTTCGTGAAAAAAACGATTTGAAATAATGAAAAACTGCACATTGCGCAATCTCGTTGTGTCGCGAAACTATTTGCAGAAGTGAAATTGGTGCATAGCGCAATAATATGGAAAATAATTTTCAGGAACTTTGCCAGCCGGTTTCCGTCTGAACGCCGCATCCGAATAAAACGCGGAAACCGGGTGTTACCGGTAACAGGCGTCTGCGCTGAGCATGTGCACCTGCCGCACCAGCAAACCGCATCAGTCAATGCGTAAAACTACCGGTCATTGCCGCCGGTCGACATAAAGAAAAAATCAACGGAGAAAAAGCAGAATGTTCAAAACCAGCCTGATATCACTGGCCGTTGCCAGTTTGTTTGCCTTGCCAGCGCTTGCTGCAGACAATAAGCCTGCCGAAAAACCAAAATGGAATGTGAATCAGCCGCCCGGCGAGGCAAAATCGGTTGGTATCGATACCCGTACCGGTACCTGGATGAGCGTGGATATCAGTCCGGATGGCAAATGGATTACCTTTGATCTGCTCGGTGATATTTACCTGATGCCAGCGGAGGGCGGGGAAGCGAAAGCGCTGACACATTCGGTGGTGTGGGAAATGCAGCCGAAATTTTCGCCGGACGGTAAAAAAATCGCCTTTATGTCGGATGCAGGTGGTGGTGACAATATCTGGGTCATGAATGCCGATGGCAGCGATGCGCGTGCGATTACCAAAGAAGATTTCCGTTTACTGAATAATCCGGTCTGGCATCCGAATGGTCAGTACATTGCGGCGCGTAAACATTACAGCGGTACCCGTTCGCTGGGTTCCGGTGAAATCTGGATGTATCACGTGAATGGCGGTGCAGGTATACAACTGAATGAAAAACCGAACTGGCAAAAAGATCTGGGCGAACCGGCATTTTCACCGGATGGCCGCTACGTGTATTACTCGCAGGATACGACCGGCGGCACGGCGTTTGAATACAACAAAGATTCGAATAACCAGATTTATCAGATTTTCCGCAAAGATTTACGTGACGGTAAAGTCAAATCCATCGCTGGTGGTCCGGGCGGTGCGGTACGGCCTGTCCCTTCGCCGGATGGTCGTTATCTGGCATTCGTGCGCCGCATCCGCAATCAGTCCACCTTATTTCTGAAGGATTTGCAGACTGGCGAAGAGCGTGCCGCTTGGCCGGAGCTGGAGCGTGACATGCAGGAATCATGGGCAATTCACGGTGTGTATCCGGCATTCGCATGGGCTCCAGGCAGCAAAGAAATTGTGGTCTGGGCCAAGGGTCGCATCTGGCGGGTCGATTCTTTCAAAGGCGGTGCAAAAGAGATTGCCTTCCATGTGAAAGACAGCCGCGAAGTCCGTCCTGCTTTACATTTTGCACATGAAGTCGCGCCGGATCAGTTTGATGTGCACCAGTTGCGCTGGGTGAACGTGTCACCGGCAGGCGATAAAGTGGTGTATTCCGCAATGGGGCAATTGTATGTGCGTGATTTGCCGGATGGCACGCCACGCCGCCTGACCCGTCAGTCCGACCATTTCGAATATTTCCCGCGTTTCTCGCGCGATGGTAAAAAACTGGTTTTCACGACCTGGGATGATCAGCAACTTGGTAGCGTGCGCGTGCTGGATGTTGCCGGTGGCAAAGAAACGGTGATCAGCAAAACGTCAGGTAAATATCTGCAACCGGCATTTTCGCCGGATGGCAAATCGGTCAGCTTCGTAAAATCCAAAGGCGGCTACCTGACAACGCCGTGGCACGGTATGGAAACCGGTGTGTATGTGGCAGCGGCGGATGGCAGCGGCGAAGCGAAACTGGTCACGGAAGACGGTAATAACCCGCAATGGACTGACCGCTCCGATGTGCTGTATGTCAGCCGTACTAAATACAGTGGCGAAGTTGACTGGACCACATCCTTAGTGCGTCTGGATTTGCAGACGCATCAGGAAGCGCCGGTCGCGAAGAGTGAATTTGCCGGTGAATTTTCCTTGTCGCCGGATGGTCAGTGGCTGGCTTTCGGTGAACGTTTCCATGCCTATGTAACGCCGTTACCGCAAGCCGGTAAGCCAGTTACCATTGGTAAAAACATGGATGCACTACCGGTAAAACAATTAGACGTGAATGCCGGTCAGTATCTGCACTGGTCCGGCGATGGCCGCAAGCTGCATTTTGCGCTGGGGAATGAATTGTTCACCCGTGAGCTGAAAGACGCTTTCCCGTGGCAGGCCGGTGCGGCAACGGATGTGAAAGCAGCGCCGAATCCTGAACGTGGTCTGGAAATCGGTTTGCGCATGCAGGCCGATAAACCTACCGGCATCAAAGTACTGGATGGTGCACGTATCGTGACGATGCGCGGTGATGAAGTCATCGAGCAGGGTCGTATCGTGATCGAAAACAACCGCATCAAAGCGATTGGTAAGGCGGCAGAGGTTACGATTCCGGCTGGTGCTGAGCGGATTGATGTCAGCGGTAAAACCATATTGCCGGGCATCGTGGATGTGCACTGGCACGGTGGCATGGGTGAAGACGGCATTATTCCGCAACAAAGCTGGATTGATTATGCGTCGCTGGCTTTTGGTGTGACCACGATTCACGATCCATCGAACGATACCGGGACGATTTTCACCCACAGTGAAATGCAGAAAGCGGGTCTGGTGGTGGCACCGCGTATTTTCTCGACTGGTACGATTTTGTATGGTGCGAAGAGTAATTTCAGCGCCGTGGTCAATAATTACGATGACGCGCTGACGCATCTGAAACGCATGAAAGCCGCCGGTGCGATCTCGGTAAAAAGCTATAACCAGCCGCGTCGTGAGCAGCGCCAGCAAATTCTGGAAGCGGCGCGTCAGACCGGCATGATGGTGGTGCCGGAAGGTGGTTCGCTGTTCCAGCACAATATGACCATGGTGGTTGATGGACATACCGGTGTCGAGCATGCGTTGCCGGTGGCGAATATTTATGATGATGTACGCCAATTGTGGTCGCAAACTGCGGTCGGTTACACGCCGACGCTGGGTGTGGCTTACGGCGGTCTGGATGGTGAACATTACTGGTATGCGCGCACCAATGTCTGGGAACATCCGATTCTGTCGAAATACGTGCCGCGCACTGTACTGCAACCGCGTAGCGTGCGTCGCGAAACCGCGCCGGAAGAAGATTTCAACGTGATCAAAGCCGCCAAAGTCGCAACCGAACTGCAGCGTGCCGGTGTGCCGGTGAATCTGGGCGCACACGGTCAGCGTGAAGGTCTGGCGGCGCACTGGGAAATGTGGACACTGGTAATGGGCGGTATGACACCATTGGAAGCCATCCGCAGCGCGACGCTGAACGGCGCGAAATATCTGGGAATGGATAAAGATGTCGGTTCGCTGGAAGCAGGCAAACTGGCCGATCTGATGGTGGTGGATGGTAATCCGGTGGCAGATATCCGCCAGTCGGATCGCTTAAGCTATGTGATGATCAATGGTCGTCTGTACGATACTGCGACCATGAATCCGCAAGGCAAAGGTGCCAAACCACGCAAACCATTCTTCTTTGAGGGTAAGCAGGGCGCGAATGCACCAGTGGATGCGATTGACTATTCGCACAATCACAACCATGAGTGATGCGGCTAAGGTGCCGTAAACGGTGCTGTAAATCGCTTTCAATCGCAAGGCAGACGCAGCGACGCGGCATGCAGCCATGTTGCGTGTCGCCGCTGATGAGATAAAAAGCTGTCCGGTTTCCGGGCAGCTTTTTTGTTTTTACATGTGTTTGCGCTTGCCCGATTGTGCAAAAATCATCATTTGCCGGAAAACAGGCAGTCCGGAGCGCCACTGTTTTCGCGGACGACAAGCAAACAGGGTGTTTTTTCTGTGCGAAAGTCCGCATTTCAGGCGATTCGGGACATTGTGGAGGCATTTTCAGGCATCGGGGCAGATCAGATAAGATCCGATCCGACGGCGATACCGGTCGGGATAAGAACTCAGTGACAGGCCTTGCCGCATCCGGTTTCCCTTCAGCGCCGGCAAGCCTGAGCGCAGAAAGAAAAACGCCGGAACCAGTCCGGCGTTTTTTCAGTAAAGCGCTGAGAAAGCGATTACTGTGTGCGGCGCAGTGCTTTGACGAACTGACGTTTTTCCGGTGGCGTCTGCGCTGCTTCAGCAGCCTTCCACTGCATCCACTGGGTCAGCGACATCGACAATTGCAGCGAATAATCCAGAGAAATCCATTGTTTTTGTGCAGGATTCGGATAACTCGGTACGCCTTCTCCCATCACATTTTTGCCTGAAGGCGTGGTCATGTTGAATGACGTACCCGCCATCACATTCGCGAAATAAATAGCATCCATTTCGCTGAAGCTGACATCGTTTTTCACGGTTGCCGGTGAGCCGCTGCGATCCAGACCAACCGCTTTCAAACCATTCACCGGCGCAACCGATTGATATGTCATATTCATGCTGGCTGGTGCAAATTTTGCCAGCAGTGGTGGTGTCGTGAATGTGGAGTCCGGTACCGACGCCGTGCCGTGGCAAGACATGCAGGAACTGTTGGCATTATCTGCCGGGCCATTCAGACGGTGATTGGAACCCAGATGGCCCATGCGCTGCACCATACCAGTACCGCCGTAGGAATTCAGTTCGTCCACCACATCCCAGAAAATCACTTCTTCTTTAAAACCGTTTTTACGCGGGTTAGGCGGATAGTTGTAAGCCAGCTGGCCTGGTGGCGGCGTGTCGTTGCCCCACATCATGCCCAGCAGGCTGACGCGCTGCCATTCATCTTTGACTTTGGCTTTACGCTGACCATCGGCGACGAAAGTGCCGTACACCCAGCCAGTACCTTTGGCGCGGCTGTCCGCAATCGAAATATCAAACTGCAGCAAGCGTACATCGTTCCATGCAGCGTAATTGCGCGGACAGGCGGCGGATTGTTCTGCCATCGTGGCACCTTGTGGCGCATTACAGAACGTCGGATCAGAAATATTCGCATTCCAGCGCGGCATATTCGCCAGCACCGGCAACTGATCCAGCGTTGCAGTATTGAACAGCGGTTTGCCGATCACAGCGCCTTCCTGAAAGCGGATATTCGAGGTCGGGACTTTTGCTGTGCCGTCTTTTTGCCAGACTGTGCCCAGCGTATAAGCTGCAGTGGCGTTGTAGACAGCAACTGCCCACATCGTAGTGGCTGCTGTGCCGGTGCCGGATTTGATCGAGAAGGTGACCGGTGCTTCGCGGGTCAGACCATGAATAAATTCGCGGCCGCTCAAAGGATCATACGTCTGGAAAGCAATGTGATACCAAGGACGTACCGGATTTTCGCAGACATCAAAATCGGACTGACCGGGTTGATTGATATTGCCGGCCAGAATGTAGTTATACACCAGCCAGCCATATTCTTTGGCCAGTTTGGCTTTCACATCCTGCGGTGTGGCAGGATCGAACAGCGGATCAAATTTGGCAGAGCGCCAAGGCTGATTCGCTTTGTCATCCACTGGCTGACGCGGATAATCATCCGATAATTTAAATACCGGGCCGGAATACGCACCGGTTGGCGCATTCGAAATGATCTGGCCTTTCCACATTTCCGCGAATTTCGGTGCGATGTCCTGCCAGTAGCTTGGATAGGTGCCGCTGCAGGTGTTTGCCGGTTTGGCTGCACCTGCGGCAAATGCGGATGCGGACATCCCCATCAGCGCGATAACACCGGCCTGAATGGCGGTATGTACAGAGCGTTTAAACATGTTGTCTCCCTCGTGTGATTGAAATGATGTTGTTAATTCCCGGTGCAATGCCGGGTGTCTGGCATTGGCAGACTCAGTACGCGCAGAAATTCGGCATGAACCGCATCTGCATTGGCGGCAATAGCGACTTCAATACGGCTGCCGTGTTTGCTGTCTACAATCAGGCTGGCGCTCTGATCGTCTTCTTCGTTCAGTTCCTGACATACATACAGTTTGAATGCTTCGGTAGTGACCAGTGCGGGCAAGGGAATCGTGCAGGCTGCTAACGGGTCCCAGAAAGACAGATAGGTGCCGATGCCAGCGGCGTTTTCAGGATAGGCCAGCACGGCGCTGAGGAATTTAGCCTGCGGGGTATTAATCGCATTGAGTTTGCTGACAAATTCCTGATCCAGCGGCACTTCATTGGTCGCGTTCAGTGCAATCAGACGTAATGGCACACCGGATTCAAACATCAGCTGTGCGCCCAGCGGATCAATGAAAATATTCCATTCGGCGACTTCGTTACGGTAAATCACGTTATCACCGAGCGTTGGAATGATATTGCCCATCGCACCCGGTGAAATGTCGCGCGGAAGGATATTGCCACCCATCATCACGATTTGCTGTATGCCGCTCTGCAGTTTCGCTTTCAGCGCAGGGTTTTGCTGCGCGCTGCGGAACAATGTGCCGAAGTTGGTGCCGCCACCAATCGACAATACCGTTACCGGTTCATCGTTATGCATGAAGAAGTCATGCAGCCAGCTTTGCGCCTCGTAAATCGCCGGAGACGGATTCACGCCGGGAAATGCTGCGGCGTAATGCAGATCGGCGCCATTCCGCACATCTGCCGGAAACACATTGCTGAAGCTCAGTGGTGCAGAAGCGCCGCGCAAGACCGGCAGTTTCAGTGCGTGATTGCCGAACAGAGTCAGCAGGTTCGCGACGTTCTCCACGCCTTTGGATAAATGCACTGCGCCGCAACCGGTAACGGAAATGGCGATAACGTCGATGTCGGGGTTTTGCATCAGATACACGATGGCCATGTAATCGTCGAAATCGACATCGGTATCAATAATGACTTTTGTACGCTGTTTCATCAGGAATTCCTGTTCTGAAATGAAGTGGTGAATTGGTCGGGACGGCGATACGTGACAATGTTGTTGCAGCGCCGTGGCGGAACGGGTCTGGCTGTAATCAGCTGGATGGCCACAGATAGCAATACGTCTGGCTGTTGGTCAGATTCACGCCCTGATCGTTGTAGATAAAGCCGTTTTTGTAAGAGCTGCTGTAACCGCTGGTGCTGCAATTGGTGTGAACCCAGTCGAAGCCTTGCTTTGCCAGCCCTTCATTTTCGGCGTAAGGTACTTTGCCCGGATTGCCGCTGCACAGATACAGATTGCCACCGGCCTGAATACCGTTGACATAAGATGGTGGCACAACGTAGCTGCTCGGGTCGTAATCCGGGGCGAATACGTTATCGATCGCGACATCGTAAATATTGCCGTCAATCGCGGATGTGATTTCAATATGCGTATGCGACAACGGGATGCCCTGGCGCTTCTTGCCGGAGGTGTAGTTAGTCACGTTCGGATAATCGTTATTGGTAGCGGAATTGACCGTACCAGTCTGAAAATAACCACCCGCCGCATTACACATTTGCTGATAGTTTTGCGCTGTCTGAGAAAGTCCGGTATTTCCGGTATTGCCGGACGCGGATTGCGCACTGGCTTGTAAGTGCACACCAAAAGTGCCGATCACAAACACCACCGGATAAGCGGCAGCCAGTGCATGTGCCAGCATGGCGCGAGATAGATTTTTCAAAATTGCCTCCCTGATCAATTGTTATGAAAGCCGCGTCTGTTAAAAGTGGCGCGTGTTTGATCTGCAGCAAGCTTTGTGCCAGATTTGTAAAAAGTACATTTACTTGCAAGCGCAATCTGCTCCTTGAAAACCAATTTTCAGTTAATTGTTTTTCGGGATAGTTTTGAGCTATTCAGAAATCGTCATGCGCTAAAAAATGAAGTCGCAGTGAACCACTGTTTTCAACGACAAGCCGGTGAGCAGGTGCTTTTTCTATGCCAGAATCCGCATTCAGACGGGTTTTGGAGCAATTTCAGAGCGCAATCAGCCCGCCTTCGGTTCACCTTCAGACGATCAGCTGTGATCAGTGATGGGATGGGGGGGTGTTGCAGGAGTTGGTAACGCTGTTCAGTCTCCGTTCTGGCGGACGGGATGGGGCGTGGGTGCATTTGGCAGACCAGCTTATTTACCTGCCTCCATCTGCGTCGGAAGGCGACTGCACGGTCATGCTCAGTCCGGCCCGATACGCATGGCGCTGTATCGGTGTTTTTCATCGGAAAAACGAAACAAATTTTTCCTGACAAGCAGTGCTGTTGACGAGCTGTTTTCATTTTTCAGGAAAACACTGCAGTAAAGCAAGAATCCGCACAGAAAAGCCCCCGTAAAAACACCATGTGTATCCTGTTTTACAGGCGGAGTATGTCAAAATGGCGCTTTCTGTCTGCGCTGCAAAAACCTGTCTGCAGTAGCAGGGCGATGATTTTTTACTCTGGAGTCCATCTATGTTTCAGCACGTCGAAGCCTACCCAGGCGATCCAATTTTGTCTCTGAACGAAGCATTCGGCAAAGATACCCGTCCGGGCAAAATCAACGTTTCGATCGGTATTTACTTTGACGATAACGGCAAGATTCCGATGCTGCCATCGGTGCGTGCCGCAGAGCACAAAGTGGTGAACGATGCCGGTGCGCGTCCTTACCTGCCAATGGAAGGCGCAGCGAATTTCCGCAGCGCGGTACAGCATTTGCTGTTCGGTGCAGACAGTGCAGCGGTCAAAGAAGGCCGTGTCGTGACCATGCAAACCGTGGGTTCCAGCGGCGGCCTGAAAATCGGCGGCGATTTCATCAAGCGTTATTTCCCGCAATCCGTGATGCTGGTCAGCGATCCGACCTGGGATAATCACCGCGCCGTATTTGAAGGCTGCGGCATGACGGTCAAAACCTATCCTTACTACGACAGCACCACCGGCGGCCTGAAATTTGAGGCGATGCTGGAAGCGCTGAAAGCAGCGGATAAACACAGCATCGTATTGCTGCACGCTTGCTGCCACAACCCGACCGGTGTGGATCTGAGTAAAGAACAATGGCAGGCGCTGGTTCCTGTAATCAAAGAGCGCGAACTGATTCCTTTCATGGATCTGGCTTATCAGGGTTACGGCGACGGTATCGACGAAGATGCATTTGCTATCCGTCTGTTCGCAGAGCAGGGCCTGAGCTTCTTCGTGGCGAACTCGTTCTCCAAGAGCATGAGCCTGTACGGTGAACGTTGCGGCGCGCTGAGCGTGGTGTGTCCCGATGCAGCGCAAGCGGTGAATGTGCTGGGTCAGATGAAAGCGACGATCCGCCGCAATTACTCCAACCCGCCTATCCACGGTGGTCAGCTGGTGGCGCAAGTGCTGAGCGATGCAACTCTGCGTCCGATGTGGGAAGCTGAAGTCAAAGAAATGCGTGAACGCATTCAGTTAATGCGCCGCAAACTGCACGACGTACTGAGCGCCAAAGTACCGGGCCGCGATTTTTCTTACTTCCTGACACAGCGCGGCATGTTCAGCTACACCGGCCTCAGCGCAGAACAGTGCGATCGCCTGCGTGAAGAGTTCGGCCTGTATCTGGTTCGCTCCGGCCGTATGTGTATCGCTGGTCTGAACAGCGGTAACGTGGAAGCAGCAGCGAACGCGATTGCTGCAGTGCTGAAGTAATATCCGGCTGCGCATGGCGGCAGGAAGTTTCTGCCTCTGCGATACAGACAAAGTAAAAAGCGGTGTACAGTTTTCTGTCACCGCTTTTTGTTTGTCGTCTGCATGTAAAAAGATTCGGGGAAAACCTCAGGTCATGTGTCAATTCGGTGTCAATGCGGTGTCAATTCTATGTAAATTGCGTGTAAGTAAATATCTGACGGAAATGTTATTTTCTTCGACAGATCGCTCTCTCAGGAAAGAAGAGTATGTTGCATGAATTATTGTTACCGATGTTCGTCCATGTACTGTTGCTCGCCAGCCTGTATGTGTTGCTGACCATCGCCCGCGCACCGGCGGTATGGGGTGTCGGACGAAATACGGACGGATCGAATCCGTTTGCGGCGCTGGAACCACGTATCAGCGCCAATCTGAAAAACCAGTTTGAATGGCCGATGCTGTTCTACGTGGCTTGTCTGCTCAGCGAATTGCTGGCGCTGAGCAGTGCCGCACTGCCTGTGCTGGCATGGTTATTTGTGACAGGCAGAGTCTTACACAGCGGCGTGCAGATACTGACGAGCAATGTGCGCTTACGCGGCATCGTATTCACCCTGAATTTTGCGGCGGTGCTGGCCATGTGGTGTGTGATTGTGCTGGCAGGCTGGTGATCTGCATGTTGAATGCCGCTGAGAACTGTCGGAAACGGGGCAAAATTGCCTTAAATGCGGATTCCTGCATAGCTATCTGGCGGTCGTCGGCAGAAAGTCCGGCTCTTGCAAATCACCTCATGACGATATTTGCACAAAGGCAGGTGCAGTGGATGGCGCGGGTTTAACCTAATCCCGCAAATTGCTGCGCCAGAAAATCGGTCAGCGCCCTGACGCGCGCCGGTAAAAAACGGTTGGCCGGATACAGCGCATGCAAAGGGTAGGGCTTGCCTTGCCAGTCCGGCAGTGCTGGTAATAAGCGACCGTGTTGTAGATCGTTGTGAATATCCAGCGCCGATTTGTAGGTAATGCCTTTGCCGCCCAGCGCCCAGTCATGCGCCAGCGCGCCATCGTCCACACTGCGGCGCGGCTGTATCCGGACTTCGCGTATTTCCGGTTTTGCGCCGGATGTTGTCCGTGAAAACCACCATAAAGTGTCGCGCTGACCGGCGATATGCAGGCTGATGCATTCATGCCGCTGCAAATCGTCCGGGTCAGCAGGGTAGCCGTGACGGGCAAAATAGGCCGGGCTGGCGCAGGCAATGCGCTGCGTTTCCGCCAGCAAGCGGGCGACCAGACCGGAATCCGCCAGCTCGCCGTAGCGTATCGCCAGATCCAGCGCATCGCGGTGTAAATCCTGCAATTTATCGCTGACTGTCAGTGCAATACTGACTTGCGGATGCATTTCCATGAACTGATCAAACCACGGCATCAGCCAGTGGCGCGACAAATCCGATGGCGCGGCGACGCGGATATGACCGCTCAGATGGGTGGTGCCAACGCCGACCTGCGTAATACCTTCTTCCAGCAATTCCAGCGCCCGTCTGGCGTAATTCAGCAGCAGCTCGCCTTCGCTGGTCAAGCGCAATGCGCGGGTAGAGCGCACAAACAGGCGCGCGCCGAGTTGCTGTTCCAGCCGTTTCAGCATGGCGCTGGCGGCGGCTGGCGTGATTTCGAGTTCACGTGCTGCAGCACTCAGCGAACCCTGACGTGCAGTCGCCAGCAAAACCCGTAAATCGCTGATATTTTCAATTTTCATTTGAAAGTCTTTCAGAATTATCTGGCTTAATCAAAATTATTTTGAAGCCTACAATCATCGCATACATTTTGTTCACGAAAGGAAAATCATGAAAGCCGTTGGATTTCGTCAGTCTTTACCAGTCAGCCACCCTGAAGCCCTGATCGATCTGGACTTACCGCTGCCGGTGCCGGAAGCGCACGATGTGCTGGTCAAAATCAGCGCGATTGCCGTCAATCCGGTTGATACCAAAATCCGCAGACTGGCAGCACCTGCTGCGGGCGAAGTGCGGATTCCGGGCTGGGATGCGGTCGGGGAAATCGTCACAACCGGCAGCGCAGTCAGCGGATTTCAGCCGGGGCAGCGCGTGTATTACGCCGGTGCGCTGGCACGTCAGGGCAGCAATGCGCAGTATCAGGTGGTAGATGCGCGTCTGATTGCAGCCGCACCGCAAAGCCTCAGCGATGAACAGGCGGCCGCCATGCCGTTGACTACCATCACCGCGTGGGAAATCCTGTTCGATCGTCTGCAGGTGCAACGCAAAGGCGCTGAACCACGCAAGCCGCGTCAGCGTACATTGCTGATTACTGGTGGTGCCGGTGGTGTCGGATCGATGATGATACAACTGGCGAAACAGTTGACGGATGTGACGGTAATCGCCACCGCATCGCGTGAATCCTCTGCTGCCTGGTGCCGCGAACTGGGTGCTGATCATGTGATTAACCATCATCAGCCACTGCTGCCGCAATTGCAGGCGCTGGGGTTGAGCAGCGTGGATATGATCGCCAGTCTGACGCATACCATTGAATACATCGCCCAATATGTGGAATGCCTGACGCCGCAAGGACAACTGGCAGTGATTGATGATGCCGATGTGCTGGATGTGATGCCGCTGAAACGCAAAAGTATCTCGCTGCACTGGGAAAGCATGTTCACCCGTTCGATGTTCAGCACCGACGATATCGCGCAGCAGGGTGTTTTGCTGGCCGAAGTCGCCGCGATGGTGGATGCGGGACGCCTGCGTACGACACTCAGCACTGTCTTGCAGCCTTTTAATGCAGCGACGCTGCGGCAGGCGCATGAAATGCTGGAAAGTCAGCAAACTATCGGTAAGGTCGTTGTCACCGGTTTCGGTCACGACTAAGGGAGCAAAGCTGAGTACTTCCGCGTCAGCGGCTCAGAGCGGAATCAGCGCCGCTCTGGCTGCCCGCAAAATATGCTGACTGAAATCATTCAGCAAGCCGGAAGAAGCGCGGGCGCTTTGCCAGTACAGTGGCACATCCAGTGGCGTGTCCGGAATCAGTTCCACCAGGCTGCCATCTGCCAGATAGGATGCGACCAGCAAATCCGGATTCATCCCCCAGCCCATGCCTGCCCGTGTGGCATTCACAAACGCATGGCTGGATGGCAGGCTGTGGCGCTGCAAAGGAATATCTTCTCCGCATACTTGCAAAACCCAGCGTGCCTGCAGCGTATCTTTTTGATTGAACAGCAGGCTGGGTGCCTTCTTCAGGCTTGCGGCATCAACACCATCGGGGAAATAGCGTTGCATATAAGCCGGACTGGCTGTCGCACGGTAACGCATCGCACCCAGCGCAAAGGCATTGCAGCCGGTTGCCGGTTGTGCAGTGCTGGTGACTGCCGCCATCACTTCACCGTTTTTCAGCCAGCTTCCGGTGTGATCCTGATCATCCACGGCAACCTGCACCAGCACCGGTGCTTCCGCCGCGAAGGCTGCCATCGCATCAGCAAACCAGCTGGCCAGACTGTCAGCATTGACCGCGACACTGAGCGGCGCTCGCTGAGGGCTATCCGGAAACAAACCCGGTAATGTTTGCCTGCATTCCTGCTCCAGCAAGCGCACACGATCCGCATGCAAACACAACTGTCGCCCGGTGGCAGTGGCTTCGCATGGCTGCCCGCGAATCACAAGTGCGCAGCCGGTACGTTCCTCCAGCAGTTTGATTCGCTGTGATATGGCTGACGGCGTTACATGCAGGGCGCGGGCAGCACGTTCAAAACTGCCTTCACGAATCACGGCAGATAACGCTGCCAGCGCATCATAGTCAAACATAATTAAGCATTGCTAACTTTGATTAAGAAAAGATAGTTTGGCTTCATTTTAATGCTGAGGCAAGCTCTGTGTTTTCCAAATTTGAGTGAGCAGGGGGTCGTCATGCTGAGTGTGTTTGTACAGGGTTTCATGGTCTGTCTGAGTCTGATCGTTGCTATCGGCGCGCAGAACGCATTTGTATTGCGTCAGGGTTTGCGTGGCGAGCATGTTTGGCCGGTAGTAATGTTCTGCGCCGGTACCGATGCGGTACTGATCAGCAGCGGCGTGCTGGGCTTATCGCAAACGCTGAAAGCCAGCCCTTTACTGAATCAGATTCTGGCACTGGGCGGTGCTGCCTTCTTACTGGTTTACGGCTGGCAGGCATTACAGCGGGTACGGCGACCACAGCAATTAACTGCAGCCAGCCATGTGGCAGGAGCAGGAATGGCCGCTGTACTTGCACAAGCAGCCGCCTTCACATTTCTGAATCCGCATGTCTATCTGGATACCGTGCTATTGATCGGCAGTATCGGTGCACAACAGGCACCACTGTTACGCTGGTGGTTTATCGCGGGTGCCTGTCTCGCCAGTCTGAGCTGGTTCATGATCATCGGCTTTGGTGCAGCACGGCTTGCACCGGTATTTCAGCATCCGCGCGCATGGCAAGTCATCGATGCACTGATCGTTATTACCATGTGGGGTATGGCAGTTTTGCTGCTAATACAGGGGATATGACCGGATTTTAATTGCACCGGTGCGTAACCGGAGACAGCAGGAGTCAGCCACAGACTTGTCTCAACGTCCGTGTGTAATGACCCAGCGATTCCTGCTCAACTTAGGCTGCTAAAGCAAATGCCTCAGCGGGTGTTTTCATCCCCAGCGCCTGATGTGGACGCTGGTTGTTGTAGAACCCGATCCAGCCGGCGATGACCCGGCTGGCGT